>NZ_SMFK01000020.1 GCF_004349355.1 Flavobacterium cellulosilyticum
TGATGTGCAGATAAACCTGATGTCCACGAATAGGAAAGTCTTGAACAGTTATCTCATCAAAAAAACCTTTGGAGCTTAATTTAGCTTGACGATATTCTTTGGGTATAGAATTGATCTCTTTTAAATAAAGATGAAGAATTTCTTCCCCTTTTTTATAGGAAGTAAGTTCGAAATAATCAACAATAATTTCAGGTAATAACAATTTGAGAAGTTCAATAAAAGAGTCTTGCATTTCTATATAATTTTGAAATACAAATATCGAAATTTAATATTTCCCCACAACTTTTAGACTTGATCCAGATTAATTTCTAATAAGTTTATAAAAAATTAGTTTTTAATACAAAAAAGAATCCTAAAATATCGCAAAGATTTTTAGGATTCTTTTTTTAAAATTCGTTGACTACTCGTAATAATTGAACATTGCAACTGGAATGGTAAATACTATTTTAAGCGTGTGCCGTCACTACTCCTTTGTCAATTTTTCCAATAACTCTGGCCAAAACTTTTCCTGGACCTACTTCGGTAAACAAAGTTGCACCATCGGCTACCATTTGTTGTATAGATTGTGTCCATTTTACAGGAGCAGTCAATTGGATAATTAAGTTTTTCTTGATTTCATTTGGGTCCGATACAGCTGTTGCCGTTACGTTTTGATACACAGGGCAAATAGGAGTTGCGAATGTCGTAGCTTCTATGGCTGCTGCCAATTCTTCTCTCGCTGGTTCCATCATTGGGGAGTGAAAACCTCCGCCAACGTGTAATAATAAGGCGCGAACTGCACCTGCTTCTTTCATTTTTTCGCAAGCCAATTCTACCGCATGTAATTCTCCTGAAATTACCAATTGTCCCGGACAGTTGTAGTTTGCCGCCACAACTCCGTCGATTGAGTTGCAAATATCTTCAACAATATGATCCTCTAATCCGATAACCGCAGCCATAATTGATGGTTTTAATTCACACGCTTTTTGCATTGCTAAAGCACGTTTCGAAACCAATATCAACCCGTCTTCAAAGCTCAAAGTTCCATTGGCAACCAAAGCTGAAAATTCTCCCAAAGAATGTCCCGCTACCATTTCTGGTTGGAAGTTTTCTCCAAGTGTTTTTGCCAAAATTACTGAGTGTAAGAAAACAGCAGGTTGGGTCACTTTAGTTTCTTTCAATTCATCGACAGTACCTTCAAACATAATATCGGTTATACGAAAACCTAAAATTTCGTTTGCTTGTTCGAATAGTGATTTTGCTAATTCAGAATTCTCATATAAGTCTTTGCCCATTCCTGTAAATTGTGATCCTTGACCTGGAAATACGTATGCTTTCATCTTTAGTTTTTTGTTTTTTTAATATGTAAGGCGAAATACCTTTCGGCATTTCATTATTTTTTGTTTTAAATTTAAGGCTTGATTTTTTAAGTTTATTTAAAATGGAAACAAAACAGCAGGCAAAAATAATCTTTTTAGCATAAAAAAACCTCACAAATTATAAAATCTGTGAGGTTGATATAAAATTTATAATGAAATTACAGCTTTACAAACTGCAAATCAATGTTAAGTTTCACTTCTTCTCCAACTAAAACGCCTCCAGTTTCTAAAGCGGAATTCCAGTTTAATCCCCAATCTTTACGGTTGATTTTTCCTTCAATATTCAAACCAACTTTGGTATTTCCCCATGGGTCTGTTAATAAGCCGCTGAATTCAACAGGGAATTTCACTGATTTTGTAATGTCTCTTAATTTCAAATCGCCTGTTAATTCATAATCGTTTCCATTTTTTGTAAAAGTAGATGCTTTGAAGGTTAGTTTTGGATAGTTGTCAGCATCAAAAAAATCGCCACTTTTCAAGTGATTGTCTCTGTCGGTATTATTGGTATCGATGGAATCGATGTCTGCCGAAAATTCAATAGTCGCATTTTCAAAGTTGTCGTTTTCAGTAGTGATTGTTGCATCATAAGTTCCAAATTTCCCAGATACATTGGTAAACATCATGTGTTTTACTTTAAATCCAATTTCTGAGTGTGTCGGGTCAATTGTCCATTTTGTAGTTGCCATAATTTTATTTTTTAATTGTTAAGTTATTTTGATAAGACAAATTTACTACGACAATTAAGTTTGAGCACTTAACCTAGATTAAGAAATAAATAACAGATAATTAAATTGGTGTATCCCAATTAAATTCAAAGATTGTTTCTAAACACAGATTCCACAAATTTTCACAGCTAATTACTTTGTGAAAATTCGTGGAATCAGTTTCATTTTATTAAAGTTTCTTTATTTCAATTTACTTGAAAAGTAGACTGCATTGTAAATGAATGTTTAAAAGTAAATGCTCTTATTTGTTTTTGTAAAAAGTCAAAGCGCCTGACGGGCATTTTTGAACAGTTTCAATTATTTTGTCAGTGGATGAAGCATCAATCTTTATCCATGGTTGTTCTTTGGGTTGAAAAACTGCTGGATTGTTTCTAACACAGTTGCCAGAATGAATGCATTTTCCTGATTGCCATACAACGGTTACTTCACCGTTTGTATATTCTTTTTTGATGTCGTTTGGATTCATAGCTATAAAGAAGTGTTGATTACTATTTGATTCTTTAATATTTTAGAAACGGGACATTTTTCAGCAATGATTAACAATCTTTTTTTAATATCCTCGTCAATTGGAGTCGGAAAACTGATAGAACGCGTAATGGTTGTTGTTATTTCCGAATCAGTTTCCTGTGACATATTTAGCGTAATATTTATTTCTGGAATGTTCCAGCCCTTTCGGTCAATGTACATTCGTAAGGTAGATAAGGTACAACCCGCTAATGAAGCTAAAAGAGCAGTGAACGGGTCTGGCCCAAGGTCTTGACCATCTACTGTTGTTGGTTCGTCCATGAAAAAGGAGCCCTTTCGCCATGTAATGGTACTTTTGTATTTTTGAGACCCAATCTTCCCTTGGATGTCTTCTTCTAATAGCTTTTCCATAATTATAAAACGTCTTTAAATTCGGGAGTTTTATCAAAAACCTTTTTAGCAAAAGGACAAAGTGGTATTATGACAATGTTATTTTCTCTTGCAAATTCTACTGCCTGAGCAACCATCTTTTTACCAAAATTTTTCCCTTTAAATGCTTCATTTACTTCGGTGTGGTCAATAATAATTTTATTTGGTCCCGCAAAAACAAAGGTCATTTTAGCAGCTATTTTTTCATCAATTGCAATATAAAAAAAACCTTTTTTGTCGTTTACTTCTAATTGCACTGCGTTTTCCATGATTTTATTATTGTTTCATTGGGATTTCCATCAATAAGAATTTCGCATCGGTCGTAGCTTTTATTTCTAAAGTGCGAAAATCGGTAATTCCTAATCCATCACGAGTCTCTAATTCTTGACCATCTACAGTAATTGTGCCGGAAATTACAAAAACATAGATGCCGTTTTCTTCTTTTTTCACAGTATAAGTTTTAATAAAACCAGCATCAAAATCAGCTAAATAAAACCAAGCATCTTGATGAATCCAAACACCTTCATCATCTTGATTTGGAGAAAGTATTTGAGCAAAATTATTTTTTTGTTCAGATGCATCTAAAGTGATTTGTTGGTAACGAGGTGTTACATTTTTAGTTTTTGGAAACAACCATATCTGGAATAATTTGGTTTGTTGATCCGCATTCGGGTTGAATTCGCTATGTTGAATTCCAGTGCCAGCACTCATTACTTGTATGTCACCTGTTTTTATGACTTCAGTATTTCCCATACTGTCTTTGTGAGCTAAATCTCCTTCGAGTGGAATAGTAATAATTTCCATATTGTCATGCGGATGAGTTCCAAAACCCATTCCTGCAGCAACGGTGTCATCGTTCAAAACACGAAGCACGCCAAATTGTAAACGATCTGGATTGTACCAACTGGCAAAGCTAAAACTATGATGAGCATTTAACCATCCGTGATCTGCGTGTCCTCTTGTATTTGCTTTGTGTAAAACTGTAGTTGCCATAATGTATAAATTTAGTGATTATTTTTATACAAATTTACGTTTGATTTAAGTAAAAGGCACTTAATCTAGATTAAGAAATGTAGTTGTAATGGTGATTGGCAGTATTCAGTTTGCATTTGGGCTGAAAACGGATCACTTTCTTAAAAGCTTACTTTTCATCTTGCTAAAAAATTCGGGAGTAACGCCAAGATAAGAGGCAATTTGTTTTTGGGGTACTTTCTGAATTAAATCATGATGTTTAGAGCAGAATTTTTCGAAGCGTTCTTCGGCTGTTAAGCTTAAATTATCCATCAATCGTTCTTGATATGCGACTAATGAGTTTTCGATGAGGATTCTAAAAAAGCGTTCGAGTTTGGGTATTTCCTGGTATAAAATTTCTTGGTTTTCTTTGGATAGTAAGACCACTTCAGCATCTTCTATAACTTGAATGAACAGGTTTCCGGGTTTTTGTGAAAGCAAGCTGTACATATCGCCAATCCACCAACCACTGCAAGCAAAACTCAAAACATGTTCTACAATATTGTCGTTGATATTGAAACTTCGTAATACGCCGGAATTGACAAAATAGGAAGTCGCGCAGATTTCGCCTGCATTAAGCAAAATGGTTTTGGCCTTATACTGTTTGATTTCTATTTTAGACAAAAAAAGCTCTTGCTCTTGCGGTGTCAGAGTTATGTGTTTGGATAAATTTTCAATTATTAACGGCATTGTTTTAATTTTATGCTTCTTTATTGGCCAATTGACCGCAAGCAGCATCAATATCTTTACCGCGACTTCTTCGAACTTTCACCACAATTCCCGCAGCTTCGAGCGCTTTAATGTACTCGTTTATCGATTCTTGTGAAGCTTGTTGAAATTCGCCATCATCGATGGGGTTGTATTCGATTAAATTTACTTTGCAAGGGACGTATTTGCAATATTTTACTAAGGCATCAATAGACGCTTTATCATCATTAATCCCTTTCCAAACTACATATTCAAAGGAAATTTTGCTTTTGGTTTTCTTATACCAATATTCTAATGATTCTCTCAATTCCGCCAAAGGAAAGCTTTCGCTAAAAGGCATAATTCGAGAACGAATTTCGTCGATTGCAGAATGCAAAGAAACAGCCAAATTGAATTTTACATCATCATCCGCCAATTTTTTAATCATTTTAGGTACACCTGAAGTCGAAACCGTTATCCGTTTAGGTGACATTCCCAAACCTTCATTCGAAGTTATCATTTCGATGGCCTTCATTACATTATTGTAATTCATAAGCGGTTCACCCATTCCCATGAAAACGATATTCGACAAGGGATGATTATAATACAAACGACTTTCTTTGTCAATGGCAATTACTTGGTCGTAAATTTCAGCTGGTTCCAGATTACGCATTCTTTTTAGTCGTGCCGTAGCACAAAAATTACAATCTAGGCTACAACCCACTTGACTAGAAACACAGGCTGTAGTTCTGGTATTAGTTGGAATTAAAACACTTTCTACTACTAAACCATCGTGTAAGCGAACTGCATTTTTTACTGTTCCATCTTCACTCCGTTGCATGGTATCAACTTTGATATGATTGATAACAAAGTTATTCTCTAGCATTTCGCGAGTTGCTTTTGAAACATTGGTCATATCCTCAAAACTGTGTGCGCCTTTGCTCCACAACCATTCATAGACTTGATTTCCGCGAAAGGATTTATCGCCATTGGCAACAAAAAAATCACGTAATTGAATTTTAGATAGGGCTCTGATGTCTTTTTTATCGATTTGCATGCTGCAAATTTAATGACTATTTGTTGAATTGTTCATTTGATAATTTGATAACTTTGCTAAAAATTAAAAAAATGCACTTCATTTCCCAAGATTTAGAAAATTATATCGAGAAACACTCTGAAAATGAACCTGAATTACTTGCAGCTTTAGACAAAGAAACCTATCAGAAAATTTTATTGCCTCGAATGCTTAGTGGTCATTTTCAAGGTAGAGTTTTAAGTATGCTAGCAAAATTAGCTCGTCCTACGAATATTCTTGAAATAGGAACTTACACTGGTTATTCTGCTTTGTGTTTGTGCGAAGGAATGCAAGAAAATGGATTCCTACACACTATTGATATCAAAGAGGAATTGGTCGATTTTCAGCGAAAATATTTCGACAAATCGCCTTGGGGAAATCAAATTGTGCAACATCTTGGTGAAGCTATTGGTATAATTCCAACTTTAGATTTGAAATTTGATTTGGTTTTTATCGATGCTGACAAAGAAAATTATATTAATTATTTTGAATTGATCGTTCCGAAAATGAATAAAGGAGGAATAATCTTATCCGATAATGTTTTGTGGAGCGGAAAAGTATTGGAACCATTACAGAAAAATGACATAAGTACTAAGATTTTATTGGAATACAATCAATTACTAAAAAACGATCCAAGAGTAGAAACGGTTTTATTACCCATTCGTGACGGATTGACGGTAAGTAGGATTTTGTAGCCCTGATAGAAAGGAAAATCCTTTGTGGATGAAAATGGATTTTTTTCTTGCTAAAAAAGAGCGACCAACGGAAGCTCCTTTTTTAGGGTAGAAAAAACCATTTTAAGCCCAAAGATTTGGGATGATAGCAGGAAAAGCTTCTGGTAAAACTAAATAGGGAAATATTTTTTTTGAGCTATTTTATACAATTTGAAAATTCCAAATCCGAAAAGAGCGCCAAAAAAATAGCCGCATAAAATATCTAACGGATAATGCAATCCTAGATATATTCTACTATAAGCAAAAATTAACGGCCATAAAAACAAGAATCCTAAGTATTTATAATCACGTTTGAAGTTAAGATATAAAAAAGAGGCAACCGCCATAGTATTAGCCGCATGACCTGAGAAAAAACTAAATGATGATCTTGATTGTACAATTCTGATAAAAGGACTGATTTCTGGATTGTTACAAGGTCGAAGTCTTTGAAAAGTGTTTTTGACCAAATTGGTTGTTTGGTCTGTAAAAACCAATAAAAGAGCTATAAATAATAATAAATAGAGGGTTTGTTTTTGACCAATTTTCTTGTAAATGAAGTACAACAGCACTAAAAAAAACGGAATCCAAGATGTTTGTTTTGTGATTAACAACCAAAGGCCATCAAAGGTTTCGGAGCCCAAACTATTTAAGTAAACAAAAAGTTTTTGGTCAAGTGACAAAATTTTATCCAACATTATTTTTTACGTTTTATTGGACCTGTTATTTCTTCGATAACTTCGGCGCTTTTTTCAGTAGGAATTTTAACTTCATCCGAAACTTTGGTTATTGTAGTATCACTTTCTGATTCATTTGGAGCAGTTTTGTTACTAGCTGAATTAGTTGGTTCACTCAATATGCTATTTCTTGTTTGGTCAAGTTCAGTTGTAAAAGTATCTTTGATTCCTTTTAAGTCTGAGTTATTTCCTATCAAATTATCTTTGGTCTTATTAATTTCTGATGTTACGCTACTTGTTATATCGCTCAATAAATTTTTATCCAAACCATTTTCCTCAGCTCCTTTTTGAATTTCATTTTTAATGTCATTGGTTGCGTTTTTTAATTGCGCCATTGCCTTTCCCATTGTGCGGGCAATTTCTGGTACTTTATCAGATCCAAAAAGCATTAACACAACAAATAAAATGAATATTAATTCGCCTCCTCCTATTCCAAACATAATCGATTTCTTTAAGTTACAAAGTTACAAACTTGCGAAGGGATTAAATGTATTAATTTATAAATATTTAACATTTACAAATTACACATTATTTTTCATTTTCAGAAGTGATAATAGCATTAAATTCATCGTTTTTCGTAATAAGAAAATCAATCAATTCAATTTTTGATTTTGGTTTTAGAAGTGTTTTTGACTTGGAATCGTTTTCGCAGTAAATAAGAAAAAGTCCAATTTCATCTTCTTTAAGTTTTAATGTATTGGTGTAAAAACTATAACTAATTGTTTTCATCGCAACTTCAGTAAAACTAGCTGGAGTAATAAAATCAGTCCTTTCAGGGTTGTTTATTTGGAGGATTTTCAAAATGTCTTTGTACATACGAACAAAATCCATTCCGTTTTCAATGGTTCCATCTGGCGGCATAGCTCTGTTTTTTGATGAAGATTTCTCATCATCAAAATATTGTTTATCCACAATTGCTTGAGTGTTTCCTTCAATTGGGTGAATTCCTTTTTTGGCAAAAACAACAACTTCAATTAATTGTTTTGCAAAAATTTCTAATTTTACCCTTAAATAAGAATTGGAAAATTCATTTGAACTAAGTCTGATTTTTTTTGACTTGAAAGCTAGACTTGAGAATACTAAGGTGTCATTTACTTTTGCCAATATTGTGAAATATCCTTTAGGGCTTATTACCGTTCCTGTTTTTGCGTTTATATTAAAAACTATTCCATTATCGATTTGAATTGAATCGTTTACTACTTGGCCTCGCAAAGGTATTCTGGTCAATATTTGTGCTACGGAAAATTGATAAAATAAAAACAAAAAAAGAATTCCAATTTTATTTTTCATCATGTGTGAGTTGGTTAAATTTTTGAGCTTAAAGACTATCATGTAAAACTAAAGTTAATAGAAACACTTAAAGTTAGTGAATTATTCGTTCTCACACGCTATGATTTCAATATATTTAATCGATAATTCACCCATCAAAAAATCGATTGTTATTTTGTTTTTAGTCTTTAATACATTCGTAAATCTTTGATTGTCGACCATATAATATTTAAATCCTTTAATATAATCAGCAGGGATTTTTAGATTTTTTCGAAAGTAGGTTTCATCAAACATATTATCTATAAGTTGCATATAAGATAATTTTTTTTCTACTTCAAGTTCTTTTTTGAGCATCGCTGTTCTTCCTGAAATAAGATTAAGAAGCGGGTCTAAAGATACAGAACCGCCCGCCATAGATCCAGCAGACGCAGTAGCATTTAATCCAGTTGCGGTTTTTAAATGCCTCTCTGCTTGAGTAAGATGTTTTATTCCACTTGGGGAAATTCCAAGCGAAACTGCATTTATATAGTCATAACGATTAATCAAGACTTCATTTAGTTGATTAATTCTAAGTTCCATTTTTACATCAAACAGCTCTTTTTGAAAATTATTTGGAGTCAATTCTATTCTAAGTTCTTTTAGGTGTATTGCCGAAAAAATAAGAGTGTCACCAGGGATAGCTTCCATAACAAAAAAGCCTTCTTTATCAGTAACTGTAGACTTTTCAGTCTTTAAATTTATAACATAAATGCCTTCTAGATCATGCGTATTGGCTCTTATTGCCCCTTTGATTTTAACTTTTGCCAGTTCTTGGGAAAAACAAGAATGAATAGTTAGAACAAATAAGAAAAGAAATGTTGAACGCATGTAGTACAATCAAAAAAGTGATTCTGTAAAAGTATCTCAACTCCATCCAAATTATTTATTAATGCCATGGTAAAACTTTGTTAATAAAAACGCAATAAAATGCAGTATTTTATACCTTTAAGGAAAATTATTCCTAGAAAACAGATGAAAAACATTATTATCGCCAGTACTTCTACACTTCACGGTGGAGATTATTTAGATTACTTACTTCCAGAATTAAAAGTTCATTTTAAAGATTGCAAAACAATATTGTTTATTCCTTTTGCAAGACCAGGAGGTATTTCATATGAAGAATACACTTCGAAAGTTGCTTTGGCATTTGGCAAAATAGATAAAAATGTAAAAGGAATTCACGAATTTGAAGATGTGACGAAAGCAATAACTAATGCAGAAGGAATTTTTACTGGCGGAGGAAATACCTTTTTATTAGTGTCGCAATTATACAAAAACAATATAATGAAAGTTCTTGCTGATGCGGTAAAAGGAGGGATTCCTTATTTAGGAACGAGTGCAGGAAGTAATATTTGTGGGCTAACTATGCAAACTACAAATGACATGCCAATAATTTATCCACCGAGTTTTCAAACTTTAGGATTAATTCCATTTAATTTGAATCCGCATTATCTTGATCCAGATCTTGAATCAAAACACATGGGAGAAACTCGTGAAACCCGAATAAATGAGTTCCATTCATTTAATAACGCTCCTGTTTTAGGATTAAGAGAAGGAAGTTGGCTGGATGTAAAAGGAGATGCTATTGTATTAAAAGGAGATTTAACGGCACGCCTTTTTAGAAAAAACCTGTTACCAATAGAAATTGATAGTGAAACTAACGTAAATTATATAAAATAAAAAACCCCAAACTTTAGTTTGAGGTTTTTAGAGCGAAAGACGAGGCTCGAACTCGCGACAACCAGCTTGGAAGGCTGGAGCTCTACCAACTGAGCTACTTTCGCATTACTGTGGTGCAAATATACATAAGAATTAAAGTTGTTTGCAAATTTTTTTTTAATTTTTTTTAAAACTTTTTGAAATAAATTTATAATGGTTTTAAAATTAAATCATTATAAATTTATTTTTTATAGTCATGAAGCTTTTTTTTTATAAAAGTAGCGCCTAACTCCCTTTAAGATTGTAATCCATACAAAAAAATGGAATTAAAAATATGTTGAAAGCTAATTATATTCAAATTCTAGGTAAACAAAGCAGAAAAGGCTTTGGGACCTCTTGAAGGGTGATAAATAAATAAACAAGATTTATCTTTTATTGTGTTAACAATTCCTTTTAATGATTCTTCAGGTATAGCAGGACAGCCTAAACTTCTTCCTAAACGTTTATTGCATTTTATAAATGATTTTGAAACATAATCTGCAGCATGCATCACTACGCCTCTAATTCTTGCGTTATCATTTATTCCTTTTTCAATTCCATCTAGTTTAAGTGACATTCCGTGTTTGCCATTATACGTTTCTCCTGTCACATAAAATCCTAAACTGCTTTTAAAAGAGCTATTAGAATTTGAAAAACTGCTTGCATATTCTTCTCCAGTGTTTCTTCCGTGAGCAACAAGAGAATTATATAATATAGTATTCGTTGACAAATCTATTACCCAAAGCCTTTTAGTATTAGAAGACATGCTAAAATCTACTAAGGTCAATATGTCTTTTTGGATTAATCCTTTGTCTTTTAGACTATAAAATCCTTTTAAAGCTTCTTTAAAACTTTCGAGATTAGGTAAATCAAACTGATTAGAATGTAAATTGTCATAAACCATTTCTATATTAGAATCGGAACTTGGTTCTAAAGAAATGGAGACATCTGGTTTTTTATTAATAGTAATAGTTGAAGTAGTGGGAATCTCTTTATTAGGAAAAAGAGAAAAAATTAAGAATAAAACAGGAGGAAATATCTTATATATCATTGATTGTGTTTAGGTTATATGTTATATTTAGGACTGTAAATATACATTTGAAACATGCTAAATGCAACTATTTAAGAAAAAAATATGATTTCATGATTCTTTAAAGTAATTTTAAATTTATACAGTTCAATCTTTTTTCGCTTTTTGTGCTAATTATATTATATTTGTTTACCCTAACAGAACAATATGCCTAAATATTACTTTTCATTTACCATATTTTTGGCATTTATTTGTATGTGTACTTATGGTCAAAAAAAGATTTTAATTGCAAAACCCACCATCGAAAACATCAACATAGATGGTAAGATAGAGGAAGAATCATGGAAAACTGCTCCAATTGCTTCTGAGTTTATTATGTTTGAACCAGACAACGGTATTCCAATTAGCAATTCTAAGACAACAGAAGTAAAAGTTCTGTATGACAATACCGCTTTATACATTTCTGCTCTGTTGTATGATGACCAGCCTAATGAAATTTCTAAAGAATTAACTAATCGTGATGTTTTTGGAAATTCGGATGTTTTTTCTGTATCAATAAATGGATTCAATGATGGTCAACAAGATTATAGATTTTATATAAGTGCTGCTGGAGTACAATCAGATTGTATTGCAACAGAAGGCTCGGAAGATTATTCTTGGGACGCTATTTGGTTTAGTAAAGTAAAATTGACAAATGTAGGATGGACAGTTGAAATGAAAATACCCTATGCTGCAATTCGCTTTTCAAAAGCAAAAAAACAGACTTGGGGTTTGAATTTTATGCGTGAAATAAAACGTGACTATCAAAAATATACTTGGAATCATGTTGATACTAAAATCAAATCTGAAATTACTCAAGAAGGAATTCTTGAAGGGATTGAAAATATTAAAACTCCAACCCGCCTCTTCTTTATACCTTATATTTCGGCATATCATCAGCAGGACAACAGTGGGTCCGATCAAACTTTCAAGGCGGGACTTGATATAAAATATGGGATAAATGATGCATTTACTCTTGATGCTATTTTAGTGCCTGATTTTGGCCAAACCAAATTTGATAATGCTATTTTAAATCTCGAACCTTTTGAGCAACAACTTAATGAAAATAGGCCTTTTTTTACTGAATCAACTGATTTGTTTACTAAAGGAAATCTTTTTTATTCCAGAAGAATTGGAGGGACGCCTACAATGTATCCTGTAACAGGAACAAAAGAAGTGATTACAAAATACCCCAATACGGTAAATTTAATAAATGCAGTGAAAATTTCTGGACGCACAGAAAACGGATTAGGAATTGGTTTTATGAATGCCATTACTGAGAAAACGTATGCTACTATTTTAAATACTGACACAAATGTAACACGTAAGGAAGTTATACAGCCATTAACAAATTATAATATATTCGTATTAGATAAAAGATTCAATCAAAATTCTTCGGTATCATTCATAAATACGAACACCTTCAGAGGAGGTGAGTTTCGAGATGCCAATGTTTCTGCAGTTTTATTCGATTTGAATACTAAAACCAACAAGTACAACCTGAGTGGGGATTTTAAGTACAGTGAAATTAACGATGTTGAGAATTCAAATGGTATTAAAACCCAATTAGGTTTTGCTAAAACTAGAGGGAAATACAGGTATGCTTTAAGTGCTAAATACCTATCTAAAAATTATGATACCAATGATTTGGGGATTTTATTTATAAACAATTATAAAAACGCTTTTGCAGAGACAAGTTATAGAATCGTAAACCCAACTAAGATGTTTAACACTTTTAGAGCGTATCAAAATATAAATATCGATCTAGAAAACACTACAAATAAATTACAAGAAGCCTGGTACCAAACTACTTTTAATGCTACAACACTAAAAAACCACTCTATAAATCTTTCTTTTCAATTAAATCCTTTCGTTAAATACGATTTCTACGAGCCTCGCACTCCAGGAAAATACTCATTTATCCCAAAAAGTTTTTATATCTATGGAGGTTTTTCATCTAATGTAAACAAGTCATTTAACTATTATATTGAAGGAAGTGTCACCGAGTTTGACGAGGACAAAAGAGCAACTTCTTATTTAAATGCTGGAGCAATTTACAGATTTAACAACAAATTATCTGTAGGTATAGGTCAACAATATTGGCTGAAAACAAATGATAGAGGTTGGGTAGGTTTTGAAAATGCATCTATTATTTTTGCAGAGCGCAATCGCGAAATCATTCAAAGCGACTTTGAAGGTAAATATGCAATATCCAACAAGATGACGATAAATCTTACTGCGCGATATTATTGGTCTTATGCTGAAAATCACGAGTTTCTTACTTTGCAAGACGACGGGCATTTATTGCCAAACTCTAGTTATGCTTTAAACAAAAATAGAAATTTAAATTCTTGGAATTTTGATTTGTCCTACTCTTGGTGGTTTGCCCCTGGAAGTGAATTTGTGGTCCTTTATCGTAATTTTGCATTGGAGGATACCAAATTTGTTGAAAAAAATATAGGAACTAACTTTTCGAATGTACTAAATAATAATCTAACAAATATTCTATCCGTTAGTCTTCGTTATTATATTGATTACAATTCCTTAAAAAGAAAACACTAAAACGTTATTGTTTTAAGAAAATTCTGCTTCTAATTCACTTTTATTCTTTATTGGTTTAATTATACATTTTTTGTACAAATTGTGGTTTTAGTAAGATACTAATTTTAAGAAATACTTTAACTTTGCAAAAAAAATTAGTATTATGAACAAAAAAGTGATTTTAATGATTTTAGACGGTTGGGGAAAATCTCCTGATCCTAAAGTTTCTGCAATTGATAATGCAAATGTTCCATTTATAAACAGTCTTTATACAAAATATCCAAGCGCACAATTGAGAACCGATGGTTTACATGTTGGTCTTCCAGAAGGTCAAATGGGAAATAGCGAAGTAGGTCACATGAACCTTGGAGCTGGAAGAATCGTATACCAAGATTTGGCTAAAATAAATTTAGCTGTTGCTAATAAAAGTTTGGTAAAAGAACAAGTACTTGTTGACGCATTCGAATATGCCAAACTACATAATAAAAAAGTTCATTTTTTAGGATTACTTTCTGATGGAGGAGTTCACTCTCATACTTCTCATTTGCGCGGATTAATAGACGCAACACAAGATTATGGTTTACAAAATGTATTTGTACATGCCTTCACTGATGGCCGGGATGAGGATCCAAAATCAGGTAAAAAATACATTCAGGATTTAGAAAACTACATCTCAAATACGACAGTAAAATTAGCATCTGTTGTAGGTCGTTATTATGCAATGGATAGAGACAAACGTTGGGAAAGAGTGAAATTAGCGTATGATTTATTAGTAAACGCTACAGGAATTCATTCGACAAACGCTGTCGAAACTATGAAAGAAAGCTACAAAAACCATATCACTGATGAGTTCATTGCTCCGATGATTATGGTGGATGGAAATGACCAAGCAGTTGCAACTATTCAGGAGGATGATGTGGTTATTTTCTTTAATTTTAGAACAGATAGAGGTCGTGAATTAACTGAAGCGCTTTCGCAACAAGATTTCCATGAGCAAAACATGCACAAATTGAAATTGTACTATGTTACGCTTACAAACTATGACGAAACCTACGAAAATGTAAAAGTAGTTTACAACAAAGACAACATTACAGAAACTCTTGGAGAGGTTTTAGAAAAAGCGAATAAAAAACAAATTCGAATTGCTGAAACAGAAAAATATCCACACGTGACTTTCTTCTTTTCTGGAGGTCGTGAATTACCTTTCATTGGCGAAAGCCGAATCCTTAAAAACTCACCAAAAGTTGCCACTTACGATTTGCAACCTGAAATGAGCGCTTTTGAATTAAAAGATGCTTTGATTCCTGAATTAAACAAAGGTGAAGTTGATTTTGTATGTCTTAATTTTGCCAATGGCGACATGGTTGGTCATACTGGAGTTATGAGTGCGGCTATAAAAGCTTGTGAAGCTGTTGATGCTTGCGTTAAAGAAGTTATCGAGGCGGCTTTGGCCAATGATTACACCACAATAATAATTGCCGATCATGGGAACTGTGAAACAATGATTAATCCTGATGGTAGCCCAAATACAGCGCATACGACTAATCCTGTACCAATTATTTTAGTTGATCCAGAATTAAAAACAATTCATGATGGTGTATTGGGTGATATCGCTCCAACTATTCTTGATTTGATGGGAATCGAAAAACCAGCAGTTATGACCCAACATTCTTTGTTATAAGAACAACGAAATATATATTATTCTAAAGGCTATTCCCCAAAAGAGTAGCCTTTTTTGTTTATAGAAACTGTTCTACAGCATAGATTAAAAGTCCCACCAAGCCACCTACCACAGTTCCGTTAATTCGAATATATTGAAGATCCTTCCCGATTTCTAATTCTAGTTTATTGGAGATTTCTTCTTTGTCCCAACTTTTGACTGAATGGGCAATTAAATCCCCAATAGCTTTTTTGTTCCGAATCAAAATCCCTAGTAAATCTATTTTTACAAAATCATTAATTTTAGCAATCATCACTGGATCTTCCTGAAGATTTTTTCCAAAATTGCAAATCATAGTAGTTAAACTCATTTTTATTTTCGAGTTGTTGCCTTTTTCTAAATCAGTTGTGACTTCGGTTTTTAATTTCTCCCAAATGGAACTGATGTAGTCTTGTACTTCTTTTTTTTGAGTAAACTCAATTACTAACGAATTTACTTTTTGTTGCATTTCAGGGGAATTTTTTAATTCTTCAATAAAATTCACTACATACAAATCAATGCGTTTTCGGATCAAACTATTAGGGACTTTGGCCTGATCAATAAAATCATATAACCCATTAAAAATGCCGTCTGCTAACTTTTTATCGACTATTCCCATAGTGTACCAAGGTGTGGACTTTTTTACTTTTTCTCGAATAACTTCCTTGTTGTCGTGCAATTCCTCGGACAAAATTTTAAGCATATTACTTATTAATTGCTCTTGTTTTTCGCTTTTGGACAAAGATGCTAATCCCGCTGCAAGCCATTCTCCAAAATTCATTTCCTGTAATTTAACTTCAAATTGCGTTTGGATAAACTGTCTAACATCTTCATCGTCTACTGTTTTAAGAATACCTGGAATTAGATTTTCGACCACTAATCCAGCTATTTTAGTAGCATTATCTTTAGTCGATAGCCATGTCGTTGCTTTGATTGCAAAATTAAATTCATCAATTTTCACTTCTAATTTTTCTTTTATCAAAAATTCATCCGATACAAAATTACCTAGATTTTGACCAATCGCATCTTTGTTTTTTGGAATTAAAGCAGTGTGCGGAATCGGAATTCCTAACGGATGTCTAAACAAAGCCACAACAGCAAACCAATCTGCAATACCGCCGATCATTGCCGCTTCACTAAAAGCCTTCAGCCAAATTATTTTATAATAATGTCCCACAAAAAAACAAAGTACAGCAAAACCCAAAACGATCAAAGCTATACGTTTCATTTTAGCTAAACTACCTTCTTTATTTACATTCGATTCATTTATCATAGCCATGGCGATTCTTTTTTAAATTGTATGCTAATTTACCGATTAGAATCTGTTATTCAATCAAAAGTAAAACTCTTCTAAAAGTATTTGTTTTAAAAATAAAAGTTAAAAATTCTAAAGTTAACAGTGATACTATTATATTTGCACTAAAAAAATGCAATCATGCAACCCATACTAAGTACTATAAAAATTCAGGTTAACCACAAACTGTATCTAAAAGATCCTGAAACCTCCGATTTAGGAAAAAAAATAATTCAACACAGTATCCTATTAATAGATGAAATTGGATTTGAACATTTTACCTTTAAAAAACTAGGGGAACGTATCGGTTCCAACGAAAGTTCGCTTTATCGTTATTTTGAAAACAAACACAAATTAATGATTTATTTATCCTCTTGGTATTGGGGTTGGGTGGAATATAATTTAGTAATTGCGACTACTAATATTACTGATCCTTTTGCTAAATTAAAAAAAGCCATCGCCATTGTAACGGATAGTATTACCGATGATTTAATGACGGAACATATAGATGAAGCCGTTTTAAACAAAATAATAATAGCTGAATTTTCAAAAACAATGCACACCAAAGAAGTAGACCAAGACAATAAGGAAGGTTATTATTTGGTTTACAAAAGAGTAATTAACCGAATTGTTGCAATAGTTAACGAAGTGAATCCTGATTATGTATTCGCCAAAAGTCTTGTCTCTACCATTGTCGAAGGAAGTTTGCATCAGCATTTTTTAAAAGATCATTTAAATACAATTACCGATTGTAATGAAACAATTTCTGTAACCACATTTTATTTAGATTTTCTAGAACGTATTTTAAAAAAAGAATAAGATTTATAATAGTTATCAAAAAACTGCCATTAATATGACACCATTAAAACGTTTTTATAATTTACTTGAGCTAGACAAAAAGGACGTTACTCAACTCTTTTTTTATGCTATAATTGCAGGTCTAATAAGTCTTTCATTGCCATTAGGAATCCAAGCAATTATCAATTTTATTCAGTCAGGTCGAGTGAGTGCATCATGGATTGTGCTGATTGTATTAGTTGTAGTTGGCGTAGCTCTAGTTGGGGTTTTATCAATCATGCAACTTCGAATTACTGAAAATTTACAGCAAAAAATATTTGTGCGTTCCTCTTTTGAATTTGCCGCGCGTTTGCCTAAAATCAATTTTGATCAATTGTATAATTCGTATCCGCCAGAAATAGCCAATCGTTTTTTTGACACTTTAACGATACAAAAAGGAACTTCAAAATTGTTAATCGATTTTTCGGCGGCTATTTTACAAATTGTTTTTGGAATTATTTTACTATCCTTATATCATCCGTATTTTATAGTTTTTGGAATATTACTTTTTGGTTTGCTTTATTTTATTTTTAAATTCTCCTACAATAAGGGACTTGAAACCAGTTTAAAAGAATCAAAATACAAATATAAAGTTGCAGGCTGGCTGCAAGAAATTGCCCGAAATAATTTTAGTTTCAGAAACGAACTGAACTACGACTTTGCATTGCACAAAAATGACGATTTGGTTATAGAATATCTAAATTACAGAGAAAAACATTTCAATGTTATCAAAAGACAATTCACTCAGTTAATATTATTTAAAATCCTGATTACGGCTAGTTTATTAACCATTGGAGGGTATTTGGTATTGTCTCAAGAAATGAATATTGGTCAATTTGTAGCTGCAGAAATCATTATTTTGTTAGTAATTTCATCTGTAGAAAAAATAATAATTGGACTAGAAACCTTTTACGATGTTTTGACCTCTGTAGAAAAAATAGGCCAAGTTACCGATATGAGTTTAGAAGAGGATAGTGAAGAAAATTATGACAATTACTACACTAATATCACTTTAGAAACAGAACACTTGAGTTTTCAATTTCCTGATTCAAAACAAAAAACATTAAAAGGCATTTCATTAAAAATAAATCAGAATGAACATATCTTTTTAGAAGGAAAAAATGGCTCAGGAAAATCAACTCTTATTCGTGTTTTATCAGGATTAATGCAACCCACTTCTGGATCATTTTTTATTAATGATGAAACCTTTAGAAAAATAAATCTAAGACAATACCGCTCACAAATAGGAAGTGTAATATATGGCGAAACTCCATTTGAAGGAACAGTTTTAGAAAACATAACTTTCAATGACCCTAATGTTAACCAAGAAACGCTAAAATGGGCAATAGAAGGAATACATCTTTCGGATTATATTAAATCATTAGCAAAAGGATTGGACACAACTCTTTTTCCTGAAGGAAGGCAAATATCAGCGTCTAATGCTCAGAAATTATTATTGGTGCGAAGTATTATTCACAAACCGAAAATTTTATTTTACGAAGACCCTACCGATACAATGGATGATGCAACGGCAAATGAAATCATTGATTTTATTACTGCTAAAGAACACCCTTGGACGATAATTGTTACTTCAAAAAACCCATATTGGAAAACTAAATGCAACCGTTCCATTGTCATTCAAAACGGAAGTATTCAACAGGATAATAATAAATAAGAGCGATGCTAAATATTTCAGACAACAATAAACTTCATCTTCATTCATTGGAAAGCTATAAAAGCATTCATAATATAAATGTTAGAAAGCATTATAAAATATTAAATAAAATAATTATCGGGATTGCCATTCTTGGTTTTTTAATGCTTTTTTTGCCTTGGACACAAAACATTTCGGGCAAAGGAGCTGTGACTACATTAAAACCTAATCAACGACCACAATCCATTCAGAGCGTTATTTCAGGGCGAATAGAAAAATGGTATGTACAAGAAGGTGATTTTGTAAAAAAAGGAGACACCATATTATTTATATCTGAAATCAAAGAAGATTATATGGATCCCAATTTAGTTGCCAACACTAAAAATCAAGTGAATGCAAAAAAACAATCCTTGCAATCTTATGAATCAAAAGTAGGGACGCTTTCTACCCAAATTAACGCAATCGAGTCGGAGAAAAAACTAAAATTAGAACAAGCGGTAAACAAAATCAAACAGTCCTATTTGAAAATAAAAAGTGATAGTATTGATTTAGTAGCAGTAAATACACAATTGAAAATTGCAACCACCCAATTTAATCGTACGGTTCAATTAAATAATGAAGGTTTAAAACCACTTACAGATGTGGAAGAAAAGAGATTGAAACTGCAGGAAGTAGAAGCTAAAATCATCAATCAAGAAAACAAATTACTAAGTAGTAAAAATGATTTAATCAACTCCAAAGTAGAAATTAATCGTATCAAAGCAGAGTATTCTGAAAAATCTTCAAAAGCCCAAAGTGATCAATATACAGCTATGAGTAATCAGTTTGATACGGAAGCCCAAGTAAGTAAGCTCGAAAATCAACATGCCAATTATAGCATTAGAAATGGCATGTATTATATAAAAGCGGCTCAAGATGGCTACATCAATCGAGCTTTGCAATCTGGGATCGGTGAGACAATAAAAGAAGGAACAGCAATTGCTACTATTATGCCATCGCAATATGATATCGCTGTTGAGAGTTATGTAAATCCTATTGATTTACCGTTAATACAACGTGGTCAAAAAGTACGTGTTTGGTTTGATGGCTGGCCAACAATAGTATTTTCGGGCTGGCCAAATGCTTCCTATGGAACTTTTGGAGGACAAATTGTAGCTGTTGAAAATTTCATTAGTGACAATGGAAAATATAGAATTTTAATTGCTCCTGATAAAAATGAAACAAGCTGGCCCAAGCAATTAAGCGTTGGTTCCGGCGCACAAACGATAGCACTTTTAGATAACGTACCGATCTGGTTTGAAGTATGGAGAACATTAAATGGTTTTCCTCCTAATTATTACTATAACGAAACTAAAACTAAAAAAGAAAAAAAATAATGAAACGACTCCTGTATTTTTTTTTATTTTTTGCTCTTGGAATGAATGGTCAAGAAACAGTTTCTCATGAATTAACCTATAATGAATTTTTGGGTTATGTAAAAAAATACCATCCTTTAGTGAAAAATGCCAATTTAGAATTGAATAAAGCGCAGGCTAATTTGATGGCTGCCAGAGGATCATTCGACCCTAAAATTGAAGTTGATTTTGATAAAAAACAATTTAAAGATAAGAACTATTATTCTGTTTTTAATAGTAGTTTCAAAATTCCAACTTGGTATGGGGTGGAAATTAAAGCAGGTTTTGATCAAAATGATGGACTGTATTTAAACCCAGAAAACTATCTGCCCAACCAAGGACTTGCTTCATTTGGAATATCCATTCCGTTAGGGCAAGGACTTGTTATCAATCAAAGAATGGCCGATTTGAAAAAAGCCAAAATGCAAGTAGAATTAAGTCAAGCTGAAAGAAAATTACAAGCGATTGATGTGCTATACAACGCTTCGATTGCTTATTTTAATTGGAAACGAAATTTTGAAGAAGTTCAGCTTTATACGCAATATAAAACCAACTCAGAACTACGATATAAAGGGGTGGAATCCTTAATTAAGCAAGGTGATAAAAGAGCAATTGATAGTATCGAAGCAGGTATAAGTGTAACTAGTAGAAAGTTAAGTTTAGAAAATTCAAAATTAAAATTAACGAAAGCGAAGTTGGAACTTTCTAATTTTTTGTGGCTAGAAAATGCTATTCCAATGGAAATTACAGATGTACTTTACCCTGAGGTAGAACTAGAATCAAGTATTCAGGAAACATTGAATACAAACAATCTATTGCAAACGGATATATCTATCGAGGATCATCCTAAAATAAATGCCATTGAAAGTAAAATTGACATCCTTAATGTAGAACGCAAATTAAAAGCCAATAGCCTTTTGCCTAAAATCAATATTGGTTATTCCTATTTGTCAGAACCACAGTATATTGAGCGTTACAAGTTCGAAAATTATAAAATTGGCATCGATTTCTCCTATCCTTTGTTTCTTAGAAAAGAAAGAGGGAGTTTGAAAATCACAAAATTTAAACTACAAGAAGCAGCTAATACCTTGAACTTAGAACGCCTTCAACTTAAAAACAAAATTAATGCACAGCAAGAAGTTATCAAATCCTTGCTCAAACAGCGAAGTTTGGCCAATGCGTTAGTACGGAATTATAAAACGATGTTAAACTCAGAAGAACGTTTGTTTTCATTTGGCGAAAGCTCCTTGTTTTTAATCAATAGTAGAGAAAGTAGTTTGATAAGCGCCCAATTGAATGCCATAGCACTCAATAATGAGTTTTGTGTTTCCAATTCTGAACTCTATAAAATAATGGCAAATCCAAATTAAATAATTTTAAAAAGTGTATTTTTGCAACTTATTTTTATAAAATGATTATCCAAAAAACAAGAGAAGAAATAGAATTGATGCGCGAAAGTGCTTTAATCGTATCCAAAACATTAGGAATGATTGCTTCTGAAATTAAGGAAGGAGTAACTACTTTACACTTAGATAAATTAGCCGAAGAATTCATTAGAGACCATGGGGCAGTACCTAGTTTTCTTGGATTGTACGGTTTTCCAAACTCACTTTGTATGAGTCCAAATGCTCAAGTTGTTCATGGAATTCCAAACAATACCCCTCTTGAGAGTGGCGATGTAATTTCAGTAGATTGTGGTGCATTTAAAAATGGATTTCATGGGGATCACGCTTATTCATTCGAAATTGGCGATGTGGCAGAAGAAACAAAAAAATTACTTCAAGTTTCCAAAGAATCACTTTATGTCGGTATCCGAGAATTCAAAGCCGGAAATCGTGTAGAAGATGTGGGTAACGCTATTCAAAAATATACCGAAAGCCACGGTTATGGTGTAGTACGTGAATTAGTTGGTCACGGTCTTGGTCAAAAAATGCATGAAGATCCCGAAATGCCCAATTATGGAAAACGCGGTCGCGGAAAATTGTTTGTAGAAGGAATGGTTGTCGCTATCGAACCGATGATTAATTTAGGTACAAAAAACATCAAACAACTCAAAGACGGCTGGACGATCCTGACTGCCGATGGAAAACCATCTGCTCATTTTGAACACGATGTAGCTTTAATTGATGGCAAGCCAGAGATTCTATCTACGTTCGCATATATTTATCAAGCTTTAGGAATAGTAAGTAATGAAGAAGATGAATTTAGAAAAGTGCCATTGGTAATTTAATTACACTAAGATTCGCTAAGATTTAACTTTCAATTTTTTATGATAAACGAGGAACTAAATGATATTCCTGAAGAATTACAATCTATATCTTACAAGGTTATTGGATTGGCAATTGAGGTTCATCGCCAACTTGGCCCAGGCCTTTTAGAATCAGCTTATCAAGAGTGTCTATATTATGAAATCAAAAAAGCAGGATTGAAAGTTGAAAAAGAAATAACGCTACCAATTACCTATAAAGAAATTAAATTAGATCATGGTTACCGTATTGATTTACTAGTTGAAGACCAACTTGTTATTGAACTAAAAACAGTCGAGTCATATACTTCCGTTCACTTTGCTCAAATACTTACCTATTTAAAACTAGGAAACTATGCATTAGGATTATTAATAAATTACAATAGTAAAATCTTAAAGAATAATATAAAACGATTTATTAATACCGCTCCTAATTCATAAAAACTCTTTGTGAATCTTCGTAGTTGTTTAGTGAATCTTTGCGTAATAAATAATGAAAAAACTCTTCAAATTAATCCTAAATACCATACCGCGACCACTACTTATTCGTTTGAGTTATGTAGCGCGGCCAATAATTGCTTTTACGTTAAAAGGAACTAAATTTACCGATCCTATAGATGGTAAAAGTTTCAAGTCGATGTTGCCATATGGTTATGAAAAACAGCGCACGAATGTGCTTTCGCCAAGCACACTTTCGCTTGAACGTCATCGTTTGTTATGGCTCTATTTAAACGAAAAAACCGATTTTTTTACAGCGCCAAAAAAAGTCTTACATTTTGCTCCGGAACAAGCATTTTACAAATTGTTTCGAAACCAAAAAAATTTGGACTATACAACTACCGATTTGTTTTCTCCATTGGCAGATGTGAAAGCTGACATTTGTGATTTGCCTTTCGAAGACAATCAATATGATATTATTCTTTGCAATCATGTTTTAGAACACATTCCGGATGATACGAAAGCTATGCAGGAATTATTTCGAGTGTTAAAACCGGGTGGAATGGCAATTCTTCAAATTCCACAAGATTTAAAAAGAGAAGTAACTTTTTCTGATGATTCAATTACTGATCAAAAAGAACGTGCAGCAATTTTTGGACAATACGATCACGTTCGCATTTATGGTCGTGATTATTTTGACAAACTTAGAAGTATTGGTTTTACTGTAATTGAAGAAGATTATACCAGCAAAATTGCTCCCGAATTAGTAGAGAAATATTGTTTAGCTAAAGGCGAAATTATTCCTGTTTGTTTTAAATAGCATTTAAGCAACTATTTTTTTTAGATGCATTAAACAAAATAGAATTTGTTATATTTACCATTTAGCAAATACAACACTATGCTTCAATCTATTTATAGAAACCTACTATTGCTTTTTATCGTAAGTTCGACTCTTATTGCGCAAACACAAACAGAAATTATTCCTCCTTACAATATCAAAACTGTAACGTTTGTACAAAACAATGCTAATGCAATTCCAATATTCAAATTAGGAGAAGGTTTTCAATTTCAATTTGATGATTTGTTTGGCAATGAAGCCAATTATTATTACGAAATTGTTCATTGTGATTACAACTGGAATCCTACTGACATACCAAAAACTGATTATATAAAAGGTTTTGACGTGCAAAGAATTCAACAGTATGAGAATTCTATTAATACATTGCAGATATATTCTCATTATAAATTGCCTTTGCCCAATCAAAATACCGAAATACTGCTCAGTGGCAATTATATGTTAAAAATACTTGGAGAAGATAGAGTGGCGGTATTCTCCAGGAAATTTATCCTTTATGAAGATTTAGTAACTATTCCAATCCAAGTGCGTCGAGCTCGAACGGCCGATTTAATTGACTTCAAACACAATATCGAATTTTCGGTGACCTCGAACCTAATTCGTTTTCAAAACCCGCTAAAAAATGTAAAAGTGGAAATCTTGCAAAACGGACAAATGAATGATGCTATCAAAAACATCGCACCACAATATACTATTGGGAATGACTTAATATACAAATACGATGGTCAAACCCAATTTTGGGCTGGAAATGAATTTTTATATTTCGACAACAACGACATCCGATCAGCAAGTAATAATATTTCTAAAATAGATTCAAGTAGTGGTATTTATAATTCCTATTTATATACGAATGGAGCAAGAGGGTATCAGCCTTATTCTTTCACTCAAGATGTCAATGGTAATTTTTTAGTTCGCAATATTAGTTCAGCAAATAGTGAAATCGAAGCTGATTATGCCTGGGTGTATTTTAGCCTTTCGGCACCCGCATTTATGTTGAAAAAAGGGATTTACATTACTGGAATGTTCAATAATTATAGTTTGTCAGCTGAAAATAAAATGGACTTCAATCCTAAAAAAAACATCTTCGAAAAAGCTATTTTAATAAAACAAGGATTCACTAATTATCAATATCAAGTCGCAGACGATAAAGGAAATATAGATGCCAAAAATGCGATTGATGGAAACTTTTGGCAAACAGAGAATGATTATACCATTCTAGTGTATTATCGAGAAAGTAGTGATCGTTACCAAAAAGTTATAGGTAAAGCAACTGCAAACTCACATTCCATCACAAATTGAAAAAACATCTTACAACGGTCAACTAAATTCAATTTTTTTTGTAAATTTGTCATTATTCAACTCATTTTTAATACTATGCAATGGTATCTCAAATAACAAAAGGAATAAAAATATCAGTTCTAACTAGTTTTGAAGGCACGTACTTCAAAAACCATAAGATTCATTTTGCCTTTAGTTACGAGATTACAATCGAAAACCACAGTAAAGATGCTGTTCAATTAATTTCTCGCCATTGGGAAATTATTGATTCGCTCAATAATATGGAAATTGTTGATGGAGAAGGTGTCATAGGCAAAAAGCCTGTTTTGAAATCTGGCGAACATTATACCTATAATTCTGGTTGCCTTTTAGCGTCTCCCTATGGTGCAATGAAAGGCTACTTTAATATGATTAACTTTACCTCAACAAAAAAATTCAAAGTTATTGTGCCAACATTTAAATTATGTGCCCCCTTCGCTTTGAATTAATTCTTGTAGCAATTTCTTCCTTTCCCATAGCTGTAAAGATCTTTAAAATCTTCGTTTAAAAACTATATTCTAATATGATTTGTTGGAAAAGGTTTTATTTGCTGGATCTGCAATTAAAATAAAATATCACTTTTTTTTACTGTGAGGTATTATTACCGCTTGACTAGCAAAGTGCCAACTTGGCTCAATTCACAAAACAGACATAAATATTAAAACACTTAGTTTTCTTTTTTTTAAACAATACTTTGTACTTTTGTTAAATACTACTTAAAATCTAAAGGTTAGATTTATAACTTTTCTAATTTTCACTCAAGGATAAAGCTTGAATTGTGTGAAGCTAAATAAATAAATATGCTCAAAGGATTTTTCAATGTGCCCAAAGCCGTAAACGAACCTATAAAATCGTATGCGCCAAATTCTCCGGAAAAAACGGAAGTTCTTGCAGCTTACCAATCGATGTGGAATTCGAAAATCGATGTTCCATTATACATTGGGAGTGAAGAAATAAAAACTGGAAATACTCGCAATATGATTGCGCCACACGATCATAAACACGTTTTGGGAACCTATCATCTTGCCGATAAATCACATATAGAAAGTGCCATCGCCAATGGTTTAGAGGCCAAAACAAAATGGGCAAATATGGCTTGGGAACAACGCGCAGCCATATTCTTGAAAGCTGCTGAACTTATTGCCGGACCTTATCGCGCGCGAATAAATGCGGCTACGATGATTGCGCAATCTAAAAATGTTTTCCAAGCTGAGATTGACGCCGCCTGTGAATTTATCGATTTTTTACGTTTCAACGTAGAGTTTATAACTCAAATCTACAACGACCAACCTCAATCAAATTCCGACATGTGGAACCGATTGGAATATCGTCCCCTAGAAGGATTTATTTATGCCATTACACCTTTCAACTTCACGTCTATTGCAGGAAACCTTCCGTCAAGTGCAGCGATGATGGGAAATGTCGTGATTTGGAAACCAAGTGATAGTCAAGTTTACTCTGCCAAAATTATTATAGATGTTTTCAAGGAGGCGGGTGTTCCTGATGGAGTTATTAATGTTGTATTTGGCGATGCAGTAATGATTACTGATACCATATTAGCAAGTCGTGATTTAGCTGGACTCCATTTTACAGGTTCGACTCATGTTTTTAAAGAAATTTGGTCAAAAATTGGAACCAACATTCATCACTACAAAACCTATCCTAGAATCGTAGGAGAAACTGGTGGAAAAGATTTTATCGTAGTGCATCCAAGTGCGAATGTAAAACAAGTGGCTACTGGAATTGTTCGTGGTGCTTTTGAATTTCAAGGGCAAAAATGTTCAGCAGCATCGAGGGCTTATGTACCACAAAGCCTTTGGACAGCAATAAAAAAACAATTAATTACCGATGTAAAATCGATGCGAATGGGCCCGCCAGATGATTTTGGTAATTTTATTACAGCAGTAATTCACGAAGGATCATTCGATAAATTGGCCAATTTTATTGATCAAGCCAAAAAAGATGCAGATGCTGAAATTATCGTTGGAGGAAACTATGATAAATCCGTTGGATACTTTATTGAGCCAACCATAATTGTAACCACCAATCCACATTACTCCACAATGGAAACTGAATTATTTGGACCTGTAATGACAATTTTTGTCTATGAAGATACGAAATGGGAAGAAACATTAAAATTAGTAGATACAACTTCACCTTATGCTTTGACTGGAGCGGTTTTTAGCAAAGACCGTTATGCGATTGAGCAAGCAACAATTGCTTTGCAAAATGCAGCAGGAAATTTCTACATCAACGACAAACCAACTGGAGCTGTTGTTGGGATGCAACCTTTTGGTGGCGCAAGAGCTTCAGGAACCAATGATAAAGCCGGTTCAGTATTAAACTTATTGCGTTGGGTTTCACCAAGAACTATCAAAGAAACTTTTGTAACTGCGGAAGATTATAGATATCCGTTTTTGGGAGAGTAAATCAGTCTTAAAGTTCTAAAGTCTAAAGTCATAAAGAATATATATGTACATAAAGCCGAATCTATAGTTTTAAGATTCGGCTTTTTATTTACTCTTTATATCTTTCGACTTTAAGACTTTCGACATTATAACTATATTTGAAACTTCAAAGGCACATGCACCACTTTCTTCGTTTCAAAGAATTCATCTTCAAAATAATCAGCTAAATTATATTCGGTTGCTTTTGGGAAAGCTGCTAATTCTTCGGTTAAATCGCCGCCTTTGAGATAAAGAATGCCGTTTTTAAGTTGGTGCTTATTGTTTTTCTTGATTTTGTCTTTTATCCAAGAAACAAAATCAGGCATATTAGTCACGGCACGACTCACAATAAAATCGAAATCACCTTTTACCAATTCGGCACGAAGTTGTTCCGCTTTTACATTTTTAAGTTCTAAGGCTTCGGCGACAGCCTGAACCACTTTTATTTTTTTAGCAATGACATCGATCAAATAAAATCGTGTTTCTGGAAAAAGAATCGCTAAAGGAATTCCAGGAAATCCGCCTCCTGTTCCAACATCGAGAACAAAAGTTCCTGGTTCGAATTTGATTATTTTGGCAATCCCTAGCGAATGCAAAATATGTTTAGTGTATAATTCATCAATATCTTTTCGGGAAATGACGTTAATTTTTGCATTCCAATCGTGGTACAAAAAGTCCAATTTTGCGAATTGTTCAATTTGAAGTTCAGTCAAATTGGGAAAATACTTAGTAATCTCATTCATTATTGTAAATTTTAACAAAAGTACAATTTTTAGTTCTGAATATTTAACTCTATTTTGTAGATTGAAAATTTATAATAATTATCTTTGTGGTTAATTAAAATTAATAATGAATAAAATCACCCCGACATTTGCAAAGCAAGATAGTCTAAAGTTTTTTAGGACGCTTAACTCTCGGGTGAACAGCTACTTCAAAGAAAACAATATACCAAAAACAGGCAACTGGAAAATTCATTTGAAAACTGTAATTTTATTTACCGTTTTTCTTGTTCCCTATTTTTTGATACTTACCTTAAATATGCCTTTCTGGATCCATTTACTATTGACCATTGTTATGGGAATTGGTATGGCAGGAATTGGTATGAATGTGATGCACGACGCCAATCACGGTTCCTATTCAACCAAAAGTTGGGTTAATAATATAATGGGAGGTACCATTTATGTGTTAGCTGGCAATGTACACAACTGGCAAGTTCAACACAATGTTTTACATCATACCTATACGAACATCATCGGTCATGATGAAGATTTAGAAGCAGGAAGAATTATGCGGTTCTCCAAAGATGCTGAATGGCATAAATTCCATAAATTTCAACAGTATTATGCGGTTTTTTTATACGGCTTATTGACTTTTAATTGGGCTATTACTACAGATTTTAAACAAATGAGGAGCTACTTAAAACGGAAATTGTCTTATGGTGAACCTAAAAGTCCAAAGGTACTTTGGACGACATTAATCATTACAAAAGTCATTTATTTAGCGATTTGGATTGTTTTACCTATCGTAATTGGAATTACATGGTGGAAAGTCCTTGTTGGATTTTTTATCATGCATTACACAGCCGGATTAATTTTAAGCGTTGTGTTTCAATTGGCTCATGTAGTTGATGAAGCTGCAAATCCACTGCCAAATGAAGAAGGAGAAATGGAGAATACTTGGGCGATTCATCAATTGTTTACCACAGTCAATTTTGCACCAAAAAACAAAATTGTGAACTGGTATACAGGAGGTTTAAATCACCAAATAGAGCACCATATATTCCCACATATTAGCCATGTGCATTATGATAAAATTTCAAAAATCGTAAAAGAAACAGCTAAAGAATGCCAATTGCCTTATTACGAATACAAAACTTTTAGAAGTGCCGTTATCGCCCATTTCAAACATTTAAAAGAATTGGGAATGAAGCCCGCTTTACAATAAAATCAAACATTACAAATTAGACTTTATAAATCAAAATTACATTTTAATGAACAATCCGCTTTCAGACAGAATTAACAATTTAGCTACTTCACAAACATTAGCTATGGCTGCATTAGCCAGAGAATTAAAATCACAAGGAAAAGATATTATCAGTTTAAGTTTGGGTGAACCAGATTTTAACACTCCTGACTTCATCAAAGAAGCTGCAAAAAAAGCTATCGATGAAAATTACAGTACCTATTCTCCAGTAGATGGTTACGGTGATTTGAAAGAAGCTATTTGCAGAAAATTCAAAAGAGACAACGGACTGGATTACAAACCTTCTCAAATTGTAGTTTCAACTGGAGCAAAACAATCGTTATACAACATTGCGCAAGTAATGTTAAATGACGGAGATGAAGTGATTTTACCTGCGCCTTACTGGGTTTCTTATTTCGAAATTGTAAAATTGTCTGGTGGAGTTCCTGTAGAGGTTCCAACTTCTATCGATACCGATTTTAAAATCACTCCAGCTCAATTAGAAGCTGCTATTACTCCAAAAACAAAAATGATGTGGTTCAGTTCTCCTTGTAATCCAAGTGGTTCTGTTTACAACCGTGAAGAGTTAACTGCTTTGGCTAAAGTATTGGAAAAACACCCACACGTATATGTTGTTGCTGACGAAATCTACGAGCACATCAATTTTTCTGGAACTTTCTGCAGCATCGGTTCTATTCCGGGTATGTTAGAAAAAACCATAACTGTTAACGGAGTTGCAAAAGCTTTCGCAATGACAGGATGGAGAATTGGATATATTGGTGGACCAGAATTCATCGCAAAAGCCTGTACAAAAATACAAGGACAAGTAACTTCAGGAGCAAATTCTATTGCTCAACGCGCTACGATTACTGCTGTAGATGCTGATCCAAGTGTATTGAACGAAATGGTTGCCGCTTTTAAAAGCCGTAGAGATTTAGTAGTAGGATTGCTTCAAGATATTCCAGGAATCAAAATTAACGTTCCTGAAGGAGCATTTTATGTGTTTCCTGACGTTTCTTCCTTCTTTGGAAAAACATTAAAAGGAACATTTATTAAAGATGCCAATGATTTTTCAATGTATCTTTTGGGCGAAGCCAATGTTGCAACTGTAACAGGTGACGCTTTCGGTAATCCAGATTGTATTCGTTTTTCTTATGCAACAAGCGAAGATTTACTTACAGAAGCATTAAGAAGAATAAAAGAAGCTGTAGCTTAATTAATTTCTGAAATTAAACACCAAATACTCATTCAGTATTTGAAATGCCCCCAAAAAGTTAGATGCTATTTGGGGGTATTTTTATGGAAAGAAAAGTCAAATAATGTTATGAATTTAAACTTTGCTGTATTTGAGGAGTTTTAAAAATACATCAATTAGTAATTGCCGCAGCACTAGAAAAAGACATAATTCTCAATATTCTTAAACGGTGGATTATTTACTACGTCGCTATCAAAAACAGGTCTTGCTTACCAAGCTTTTTTGCATGTCAAATTGGTCTTCAACAATAAAAGAAACACCGTCTAGAGTAGCGTCAATTTCAGAATTGGCTAAAGCATCGTCAACTGTAATTGTGTTTGAAGTAGCTGAAAAATCTACTTTTTCATTGGAAGTACAGCCAATAAAAAAGCTGATAGAAAATAATGCAGCAAATAAAAAAAAATTGTTTTCATAATAAATATTTTTTTAGATTGATTAATTTTTTAAAAAAACATTAATTGAGGACATACATATTTAATTTAAAAATCGTTTTGTATATCTGTAAATGAATAGTTATCCATAAACTACGTTGTTTTAATGTAAGTTGTAAGTTTAAAAATTTATGCGAAAATGTGTTTTATACTATTTATGAAGCTGATTAAAATTGGAATCCAACACAATAAAAATTGCTTTTAATCTTAAACAATGTATTATTAAAAAATACTTTCACTTTATCAAAAAGTTGCTGTTTTTTTATTCGAAAACAGTATATTTGGAATCTCAATGAATATCACTTCTCAAATAAAACAACCCATTTTTAAAGAAATGGAACTTTTTGAAAAAAAGTTCTATGATTCTATGACCTCTAAAGTGGCTTTATTGAATCGAATTACCTATTATATTGTAAATAGGAAAGGAAAACAAATGCGCCCGATGTTTGTTTTTCTAACATCAAAAATGCTTGCCTCAGGTAATGTAAACGAGAGGACGTATAGAGGAGCTTGTGTTATTGAGCTTATTCATACGGCTACTTTAGTTCATGATGATGTGGTAGATGACAGCAATCGCAGAAGAGGTTTTTTCTCAATAAATGCACTTTGGAAAAACAAAATTGCAGTTCTGGTTGGCGATTATTTATTGTCCAAAGGATTGTTACTTTCTATAGATAATGGTGATTTCGATTTGTTGCGAATTATTTCTGTAGCGGTACGAGAAATGAGTGAAGGGGAATTATTGCAAATTGAAAAAGCAAGAAGACTCGATATTACAGAAGATATTTATTACGAAATCATTCGAAAAAAAACAGCTACCCTAATTGCTGCCTGTTGTGCTTTAGGTGCAAAATCTGTTATTGAAGATGAGGTGCAAGTAGAAAATATGCGAAAATTTGGTGAACTTATCGGAATGGCTTTTCAAATTAAAGATGATTTATTTGATTATTCCGAAGAAGCCATTGGTAAGCCTACAGGAATTGATATTAAAGAACAAAAAATGACTTTACCACTTATTCATGTATTGAATAATTGTACTTCTAAGGAAAAGTCTTGGCTTATCAATTCTATAAAAAATCACAACAAAGACAAGAAGCGTGTAAAAGAAGTGATAGGCTTTGTGAAAAATAACAATGGTTTATTGTATGCTGAGCAAAAAATGGGGCAATTTCAGCAAGAAGCACTATTGCTTTTAGAAAACTATCCTCAATCAGAATATAAAGACTCCCTAATTTTGATGGTGAATTATGTAATTGAGAGGAAGAAGTAGTTTCTTAAATACGTTTTTTTATACTATGAATTGCGTATTTTTGTAGTCTTTTAAAAAAATTAAATTCCCACTAAAAATTGATCACTAAGGAAACCATAGATAAAGTATTTGAATCGGCTCGAGTAGAGGAGGTTATTGGCGATTTCGTACAATTAAAACGCGCTGGAACCAACTTCAAAGGGTTAAGTCCGTTTTCGGATGAACGTTCTCCATCGTTTATGGTTTCGCCTGTAAAGGGAATTTGGAAAGATTTTAGTTCTGGAAAAGGGGGGAATTCGGTCGCTTTTTTGATGGAGCATTCTCATTTTACCTATCCGGAAGCTATAAAATATTTAGCCAATAAATACAATATCGAAATCGAAGAAACGGAACAATCCGACGAAGATAAAGCAATTACCGATGTTCGAGAAAGTATGTATTTGGTTTCTGAATTTGCTAAAACCTATTTTCACAATACCTTATTAAAAACCGAAGAAGGGAAAGCTATTGGGCTTTCTTATTTCAAAGAAAGAGGTTTTACGGCTGAAACGATAGAAAAATTTACGCTGGGATATTCTCCAGAAGCTTGGGATGCTTTTACTAAAGAGGCTTTGGGGAAAGGCTATAAATTAGAATTTCTTGAAAGCACAGGATTAACTATTCCTAAAGACGATAGACCGTTTGATAGATTCAAAGGTAGGGTGATGTTTCCCATACAAAGCATGTCTGGACGGGTTTTGGGTTTTGGAGGTAGAATTTTAACCAATGATAAAAAAGCGGCAAAATACCTCAATTCACCTGAAAGTGATATCTATCATAAAAGCAAGGTTTTATATGGAATATTTCAAGCAAAACAATCCATCTCTAAACTTAATAATTGTTATTTAGTCGAAGGGTATACCGATGTTATTCAATTCAATCAATCTGGAATCGAAAATGTAGTTTCTTCCTCAGGAACAGCATTAACACCAGATCAAATTCGGTTAGTCAACAGATTAACAAAAAACATAACGGTACTTTTTGACGGTGACGCTGCGGGACTTCGTGCTTCTATTCGTGGAATCGATTTAATCCTTGAAGAAGGAATGAACGTCAAAGTTTGTGCTTTTCCTGATGGTGAAGACCCTGATAGTTTTGCCAAGAAAACGCCTTATGAAGAATTAGTCAACTATCTAGAGGATAATTCTAAGGATTTTATTCAGTTCAAAGCCTCTTTGTTGATGGATGATGCCAAGAATGATCCCATAAAAAAAGCTGATTTAATTCGGGAAATGGTGGTGAGTATTTCCAAGATTCCAGACCGAATTCAACGCGAAATCTACATTCAGGAATGTTCTCGAATTATGGATATTTCTGAACAAGTGTTGGTTAGTACATTGGCACAATTGGTACAAAAGGATGTTTCTGATGTTGAAAAAAAGCATAAACAAGAGCAAAAAACTTTTGAAGTTGTGAAAAATGAAGATCCAGTTCAGCCAAGAAAAATCGATATTCTCTATGGATTGGAGCGAAAAATAATAGAAATTCTTTTATTGTATGGGAATATTACAGAGGAATTTGAAGATGTGCTTTTAAAAACTAATGATGAAGGGGAAATTGAAAATGTAGTAGAACGGAATAAATACAAAGTATTTCAAAGAATATTTTTGAGTTTACAAGAAGACGAAGTAGAGCTAGCAAATCCTTTATTTCGAGACATATTTAAAAACCTGACAAGCTATTATTATCAAAACGAAACCTTTAGTATTGAGCAATATTTAATGCATTTGCAGCCCGAATTTGCTCAAGAAATTACGGATATTTTAATGGAAGATGAACGAGTTGTCTTGCACAACTGGGAAGGACAGAATATTTTTCCAAAAGCTAAAACCGAATCAATTAGTCAATATGTTTCAGAAACGATATTAACGATGCGTTGGTATTTAGTTGATAAAATCATCGAAGAAATAAAAAACTCTATATCAACAGAACCAGATTCTGATAATATAGAGTCTATGTCTATGGCAATGGATTATTACAAATTAATTAATTCTTTTTCGAAAAAATTAGGTAGAGTAATGTCGCGTTATAGTTAAACGATTTCCAGTGTTTTTGCTTTATTTACTAAATCAACTAGATTTGTAACGTTTAATTTTTGCAACAGTCTTAGTTTATAGGTGCTTATTGTTTTCTCATTAAGTCCAAGAATTTTTGAAATTTCATTATTCTTTTTACCATCGCTTAAATAACGCAAAACTTCTACTTCGCGATTAGATAGTTTTCTATACAAACGCTCGCTTTTGTTTTGTTTAGCAATCAAGGCAAGGTTTTTCTTTACGGTTTCATTTAATATTATTTTACCTTGACTTACCTTTACAATTGCTTGTCCTAAAGTTTCTAGTTTTTCTTTTTTGGAAACAAACCCTGAAACTCCGGCTTTAATTGCATTTGGCGCATATATTTGTTCTGAAAGATTACTAAAGATTATTATTTTAGTTTTAGGAAAGTTTTTTAAAACGTTTTTTACTTCAAAAATACTTGAAAGGCCTTCTAATTCTAAATCTAAAACTAAAACATCGATTTCCTTCGTTAGAAGAATATCTCTTACCATCATAAAATTACCTACATTAGCAACGACAGAAATGTCATCGTGATCTTTGAAATACGATTTTACTCCAAAATGCACTACGGGATTATTTTCTGCTAAACAAACTTTTATCATAATGTTACTTTTTTAGAAATGTTAATAATTCGTGTGAATAGTAAAGTTAATAAAAACATTTCATTTAATTGTTAATTTTATTAGAAAAATACTACTTTAAATTTTTTGAAATAACACAAACTGGAATATCTAACATTTTATGTTGATTGATTGAGTTTAATTTTTTATAAATTTCGAAGACTGTTTTTTCTCTTCCAGAAAAGTTATTTGCAGTTGAACCTTTCTCATCCAGAAGCATAGCCCATTCAAGTTCATCGTAACTGGCTCCCAATTGATCTTCATCTGTACGATCATCTCCAAACAATCCATCTGTAGGCAAGGCCTCTAAAATAGATCTTGGGATTTTTAGAAAATCAGCCAATGCAAACACATCCGATTTCATTAAGTCGGCAATTGGACTTAAATCCACACCGCCATCTCCATATTTTGTAAAGAAACCTACCCCAAAATCTTCTACTTTATTTCCTGTTCCAGCAACTAAATACCCCTTAATTCCTGCAAAATAATACAATGTAGTCATACGCAGTCGCGCTCGAGTATTGGCAAGAGATAAATGTACTTTGTAGTCATCTTCCGTAGCGGGAACTTGATTTTTAAAAGATTCAAAAACAGGTGTTAAGTCAGCTTCAATAGTTGAAACATTAGGGAATCTACTTTTTAGTAATTCTATATGTTCGCGTCCACGACTCACGTGTGTAGGTGCTTGATGTATTGGCATTTCTACACATAACGTAGGAAAACCAGTTTGGGCACAAAGTGTAGAAGTAACAGCCGAATCAACTCCTCCAGAAATTCCAACAACAAATCCATTCACTTTTGCGTTTTCAGCATAGGTTTTCAACCAGTTTACAATATATGAATTAACTTTTTCGACTTGAATAGTGCTTTTTTTAGTCATAATAGATAGAGTTTTTAAAAAGTAGGAATTGTATATTTGCAAAAATAATAATTTTAAGGAGCTATTCCCGCTATACGTTGTAATCTTTTATTTTTTAAAGAAAAAAATAAAAGGATTTCCACTTTTATCGGGGCTAAAAAAAATAAAATGAAGAGAATAATTTTCTTAATGACCATATTATTCGCATTTGGATCATGTCAAAAAAAATCAAAAGTCGAAAAGGCAATCGAAGCTATTCCTGTGAAATTCAAAGTGGAACGTTTTGACAAACAATTTTTCGAAACTAAACCAGAAGATTTAGATAAACTTAAAAGAGAATATCCGTTTTTTTTTCCACAAGGAAACGAAAATAATGTTTGGTTGGAAAAAATGAAAAATCCTCAATGGAGAGAATTATATGCTGAAGTGCAAAAAAAATATTCGAATTTCGATGCTGTTCAAAATGAACTCGAAACGCTATTTAAACACATAAAGTACAATTTCCCAGAAACAAAAACACCTAGAGTAATTACAGTTATATCAGAAATGGACTACAATAATAAAGTAATTTATTCCGATAGTTTGGTTATTATTTCACTCGAATTGTATTTAGGAAAAGCACATAAATTTTATCAATTTCCAGAATATATAAAACAAAATTTTGAAGAAAAACAAATGATGCCCGATGTAGTTACTAGTTTTTCATTAAATAAAATTACGGCTGTAAGCGATAATAGTTTATTGAGTCAAATGATCTATTATGGAAAACAATTGTATCTAAAAGACGTACTTTTACCAGAATACACTGATGCTGATAAAATGGGCTATACACCCGAACAAATAGTGTGGTGTCAAGAAAACGAAAATTATATTTGGCGTTATTTTATCGAAAAAGAAATGCTGTACAGTGACGATCAAAAATTAAAAAACAGATTTATAAATTTAGCTCCTTTTTCAAAGTTTTACCTCGAAATTGATAATGAATCTCCAGGTAGAGTGGGAGCATGGATCGGCTGGCAAATTGTTCGTTCATTTGCCGAAAATAATCCGATTCCAATTGATGAGCTTTTAAAAATGAATGCCAAAGAATTATTCGAAAAATCAAAATATAAACCCAAGAAATAATGTCAAATACAAATACATCCGAAATAAAAATACAAATAGAACTGGACGAAAATAGAGTTCCAGAAAAATTACTGTGGTCAGCTTCTGAAGGAGGAATCCAAACCGAAGAATCAAAAGCTTTTATGCTTTCTGTTTGGGATAGTAACGAAAAAACATCAAAATGTATCGAATTGTGGACTAAAGATATGCCTGTTGATGAAATGAAAATATTTTTTCATCAAACCTTGATGTCTATGACTGAAACATTTCAGCGCGCTACTGGCGATGAAAAAATGTCAGCTACCATGAAGGATTTTTGCGATTATTTTGCCGAGAAATTAGAAATTAAAGCTTAATATGGCTTTTAATTCATTTTGTTAACTAGGTCAGTTTTATTCTAAACAGAATATTTAAAAAATAAATCAGCCAAAATTAGTATTCATTTTTGGCTGATTCGTTTTTTAAAATTGTGTGTATCAATATGATTTATATTATATTTGGATAATCCTTACAATATATCGAAATGAAAAACAGAGTTAGATTTACAATAGTTTTATTGCTTTTAATTGTGCAAATTAAAATTGACGCACAAAATCTAAAACTTCAACCCAAAGGCTATTTTTCAGCTCGTGGTATTGATGTAACGGTATTTGATGACATCTATCCTGATGGCCATCAAACTGGAGTAACCATGATACAACATGGGGAACGCGTTATGGCTAATGGAGATTTGCGTTTAGAAATTTCACCCGGGCAATGGTCACCTGTGCCTAAAGAAGTTGAAAAAAAAATTGACCCTTTAACACAAACAATTTCTCAATCTTTGTCTTTTCCAGACGAAACTAAAAATCATATTGGTTTCAATCCAATAGATTATCCCGATTTAAAGTTAAAATATAAAGTTAACGTTACACCTACAGAAGGGAATAATTTTCGAATTACAGTTGATTTAGAAAATGAAGTTGATCTAAAATGGTTGGGTAAAATCGGGTTCAACATCGAATTGTTTCCTGGAAATCTATTTGGAAAATCCTATATATGTGATGGGAATATGGGAATTTTTACCCATTCTCCTTATGGCCCTCTTCAAGTGCAAAGCGATGGTCAGCAGCTTGGAACTCCTTTATGTAAAGGAAAAAAAATCACAATTGCTCCCGAAAGTGATTTGTCAAGAGTAACCATTCAGTCTAATTTAGAAGATATTGCTTTATGGGACGGACGCATCAATCACAATAATGGATGGTTTATCATTCGTGCTCCTATAGCCAAAAATTCAGGAAAAAGAGTGGTAGATATTGTTGTTTCGCCAAACGTAATTCCTAATTGGTTGTACAAACCTGTAGTGCAAGTTTCTCAAGTTGGTTATTATCCTAGTCAATCAAAAATTGCCATTTTAGAGACTGATACCAATGATATTGAACGATCCGAAGTGCAATTGATACAGCATACTGAATTTGGAGAAAAAAATATTAAAACCATCAAACCTAAAAAATGGGGTGAATTTTTAAGATACAACTATTATCAATTGGACTTTTCTGAAATAAAAGAGGAAGGAATGTATTCCTTGAGTTATAGAGGAAATGAAACAGTAGCTTTTCAAATAAGTAAGTCATTATATGATAGAAATGTTTGGCAACCTATACTTGAATATTTTTTGCCAGTACAAATGTGTCATGTTAGAGTGAATGAAAAATATAGGATTTGGCATAACTTCTGTCATTTAGATGATGCACAAATGGCGCCAATTAATTTAAATCATTTTGATGGATACGTCCAAGGTCCTTCTACGCTTACAAAATATAAGTCTAATGAAGTTGTTGAAAATCTGAATCAAGGAGGATGGCATGATGCGGGAGATGATGATTTAAGGGTAGAATCTCAAATAGGCACAATCTGGAATTTAGCCCTTATGTTAGAAGAATTTGACATTGAGTCTTATGACGCTACGAGTATTGATGAAGATAAACGAATAGTCGAAATTCATCAGCCAGACGGTAAGTCGGATGCTATTCAGCAAATGGAGCACGGATTGGCTTCGGTTTTGGGAGGCTATCGATCTATGGGGCGCTTATACCGAGGGATTATTACTAACAGTTTAAAACAATATGTGCTTCTGGGAGATTTTGGAGGAGTAACTGATGGTAAATGGGCAAGTAATCCAAGTGCAAAAGACGATGACCGATGGGTTTTTACAGAAGACAATCCAGATAGAGAATTATATGTTGCTGCTGGACTTGCTGCTTCCTATCGTGTTTTAAAAAGCAAGAATCCAAATCTGGCCGAGGAGTGCTTAGAAACAGCTAAGGCATTGTACAAAACTTCATTTTTAAAAGCAAAAAAACCAGGAAGTAAAATAATGCTACTTGTCGAATTGGCTTTGTCAACCAACGAATCGATTTATACGAATCAAATTGTCGACTTACAAGCTGAAGTCTTGTCAAATTTTGAAAATTTGGGATGGAGAGTGGGTAGGATGAAACATCTTATCAAAGACAAATCATTCATTTCTAAATTAAATTCTGAAGCGGAAAAATGGGGTTTAAAGATAAAAAATAATTCACTTACAGATTCTCCATATGGTGTTCCATATAAGCCTAATATTTGGGGAGCGGGTTGGACTTTGCAAGATTTTGGAGTGCAACAATATTATTTTTCTAAATCATGGCCAGAGTTTGCTAATTACGAATTATATAGTAATGCGTTGAATTTTATACTCGGAGTACATCCTGGGAATAATACAGCTTCTTTTGCTTCAGGAATTGGGTCAAATTCATTGTTGGTTGCTTATGGTATGAATCGAGCAGATTGGTCTTATATACCTGGAGGAGTAACTTCAGGAACGGCACTAATCAGACCTAATTTACCGGAACTTAAAACCTGGCCTTACTTTTGGCAGCAAACAGAATATGTTATGGGTGGCGGGTCTACGGATTTTATGTTTTTAGTACTGGCAGTAAAAAAACATTTTGGAAATTAAGTCAATATAAAAGTCAATAAAAAAATCCAAAATTCCAATGTAACTGGAATTTTGGATTTCTATTTTTTTTGAAATTATATTTAAAACTCACTATTGTTCTTAAAAACCTCTTGATTTACTTCTTCTATATAATTCAAAAGCGTTTCTTTTCCTGTAGATTCCGTTGCCGATGTCACGAAATAAGTAGGCATTTCGGCCCAATTGTTAGCAAACATTTTCTTTTTGTAAGCGGCAATGTGTGAGTCAATTTTGGTTTTACTAATCTTATCCGCTTTTGTGAAAACAATGCAAAAAGGAATCTCACTTTCGCCCATATAAGACATAAACTCAATATCGATTGCCTGAGCTTCAAGGCGAATATCAATCAAAACAAAAGCGCAAACTAATTGCTCTCTAGTTTCAAAATAATCCGTTATAAATTGCTGAAATACCGATTTTGTTTTCTTAGAAACTTTGGCATAACCATATCCTGGTAAATCGACAAGAAACCAATTATTGTTAATCAAAAAGTGATTGATTAACTGCGTTTTTCCTGGTCTTCCAGATGTTTTAGCTAAGTTTTTATGGTTAGTCAACATGTTAATAAGTGATGACTTTCCAACATTAGAACGGCCTATAAAAGCATATTCGGGCAAAAAATCTTTAGGACATTTTGCAACTTCAGAGTTACTAATAATAAATTCGGCAGTATTAATTTTCATGATATATTTTATAAATACTAGGCTTTGCTAGTGCGCTTTTAAGTGGGTATGAGACAACCAGTCTTCGAGTAAACGATTGAATTCTTCTGGTTGTTCCATCATGGCGGCATGACCACAATTATCAATCCAATATAGAGTAGCATTAGGTAATAGCTCATTAAATTCTTGGGCAACATTTGGTGGTGTTACGGTATCATTTTTGCCCCAAATCAAGCAAGTTTGCACGTGCATTTTAGGTAAATCCTTGGCCATATTATGTCTAATAGCACTTTTGGCAATAGTTAATGTTTTTATCAGTTTAATTCGATCATTAACAGAGGCGTAAACCTCGTCAACTAGTTCTTTTGTAGCTATTTTAGGGTCATAAAAAACAGCTTCGGCTTTTTTCTTTATATATTCATAATCGCCTCTTTTAGGATAGCTATCTCCCATGGCGCTTTCATAAAGACCAGAACTTCCTGTTAGTACTAGTCCTGCTACTTTTTCTGGATACATTTTAGTGTGATATAAAGCGATGTGTCCCCCTAATGAATTCCCTAAAAGAATTACTCTGTCAAATCCTTTAAAGGTGATAAAGTCCTTCACGTATTTTGCAAAACTTTTTACATTTGTTTTTAAAAGGCTTTGTGAGTATATAGGCAAATCGGGGATGACAATTTTATATCCTTTTTCCGAAAAATACGAAGCGACAGCGTCAAAGTTGCTTAACCCTCCCATTAATCCATGTAAAACAACAATTGGAGTACCTACTCCTGCTTCATAATAGCTGTATCTACCTTCTTTCTTAAAGTATTTTTCCATACGGTTTTTCGAAAATTTTCAATTGCCACAAAGATAGGATTTAATAAATTAAAAAGAATTATTGAAATCATTATTTAAAATTTATTCTTTTCGAATAACAGATTCTCTTTTTGGCTTCAATTTAAGGTACTTCGTTTTTTTAAACAACCTTATGACTTTTTCTATACTAACATTTTTTTTCCTTTTTTACTAACTGGGTTATATTTAGAAACAGTTTTTAATGATTTTCTTGCAAGGTTTGGATGGGGGTATCGAGTACAATGTCTGGTTTAAAAAGTAATCGGAATAGCACAACTAAACAATTTGTCCAAATGTTACTTTAGTTAACGAAAACCACATAGATTTTATAATTTTTAGATGGTAGAACCCTATGAATAAGTTCATAGGGTAAGTGATTTCCTGTGATAATTTTAAAGAGTGAAAAATCTAAAATTCAATGTTTTAGGGTAGTTTTTTTTGTGTTTCAAAGGATTTGACAAAATCATAAATTAACCATGATCTGATTATTGACCTAAAACTAAGGTTTCTTGCCTAAAAGTGGTAAAACTTATTAACAAAGTGGGTAATTGTGGTAGAATGTGGTAATTATTTTTATATTTTTGCTATCACCATTTAATTTAGTTGCAATTGAATTCAATAATAGGAACATATGAATGTAAAGCCGATGCCAAAGGAAGGTTGCTAATACCTGCGCCTTTAAAAAAGCAATTGGCTACTTCACTTCAAGACGGTTTTGTCTTGAAGCGTTCTGTTTTTCAGTCTTGTTTGGAGTTATATCCTATGCAAGAATGGAATTTAATGATGCAAAAAATTAATAAACTGAATCGTTTTGTTAAGAAGAACAATGACTTTATTCGCCGTTTTACTGCGGGTGTCAAAGTGGTTGAGATTGATGCTTTAGGGCGTTTGTTGGTTCCAAAAGATTTGGTAGGATTTGCTAATATTTCAAAAGAGGTGGTTTTTTCATCGGCTGTAAATATTGTGGAAATTTGGGATAAGGATTTGTATGAACAATCGATAAATGGTAATGATGTAGATTTTGCTGATTTAGCCGAAGACGTAATGGGAAATTTAAATGACGACGACAATGGAATATCATAATCCAGTTTTGCTTCAACAATCAGTAGATGGCTTAAATATAAAACCGGATGGTGTTTATGTTGACGTAACATTTGGTGGTGGAGGACATTCGAAAGAAATCCTGAAAAGACTTGGGCCAAACGGAAAGTTGTTTGCTTTTGATCAAGATGAAGATGCTTTGGCCAACGCATTGGAGGATGATAGGTTTACTCTTATCAATGAAAATTTCAGGTTTATAAAAAGGTTTTTGCGTTTTTATGGTGTGAAAAATGTAGATGGAATTCTGGGTGATTTGGGTGTTTCATCTCATCAGTTTGACGTTCCGGAAAGAGGGTTTTCCACCCGTTTTGATGCGGAATTAGATATGAGAATGAGTCAAAAAAATGATTTAAGCGCCTATCGAGTTGTCAATGAATATGATGATGCTAATTTGAGAAGAGTATTCTTGGATTATGGTGAATTGAAAAATGCAGCTGCTTTGGCTAGAACAATTATTGAAGCTAGGGAAGAAAGTCCAATAAAAACGACAGATGAATTGAAAGAAATTCTCGCGCAATTTTTACCAGAAAGAGTTAGGAATAAAGTATTGGCTCAAATCTACCAAGCGATTCGAATTGAAGTAAATCAGGAAATAGATGTTTTAAAAGAATTTATAGAGCAATCATTAGAAATTTTAAATCCAGGAGGAAGATTAAGTGTGATTTCTTATCATTCATTGGAAGACCGATTGGTTAAAAGATTTATGAAAAACGGCATGTTTGAAGGAGAACCCGAAAGAGACTTTTTTGGAAACTTTTCAGTTCCATTCAAAACTATAGGAAAATTAATAGTTCCTAATGCTGCCGAAATCAAAATCAACAACAGAGCAAGAAGTGCTAAATTAAGAATTGCCGAAAAGATTTAATTAGTCAATAAAACTATGAAAAACGGAGTATACGGTATTTTGAAAGCGCGATTTCTTATTGAAGATGATTCAATAAAAAATTGGCGGTTTATCGTATTCTTGATTGCCTTAGCAATATTTATGATTGCCAATACACAACGATTTGAGCAAAAAGTATTTAGAATCAACGAATTGACCAATGAAGTAAAAGAATTACGTTCAGAATTTGTTGATCGAAGATCTGAATTAATGAAATTAAGAATGGAATCGACTGTTTCAGAAAAAATGGTAGCAAAAGAAATATTCCCATCAACAGTTCCACCAATAAAAATAAAAGTAAAGAAAATAAAAGAAAAAAGTTTTTTCGACAAATTATGGCCGTAGAAGATAAAAATATATCCTATAGAATTTACATTGTCGCTTTTGCAATCTTTATGATGGCGATTGCGATAACTGTCAAATTGACCAATATCCAATGGGTCGAAGGAGATTATTATCGAAAATTAGCCAAGGACAGAACCGTAAAAAACTTTATTATTCCTTCCAATAAGGGAAATGTATATTCAGCTGATGGAAGTTTGTTAGCGACCTCAATTCCTAATTATGAAATTCGTTTTGATGCACTAGCTCCTAAATTAGAAGCTTTTGAAAAAAATGTTAAACCATTGTCTGATTCATTATCGATACTGTTAGGGAAACCAGCTAGTTTTTATTTAAATGAATTTCAAAAAGCAAGGGCGAATAACAACCGATATTATTTAGTTGCTCGTGATTTGAGTTACACTGATTATATAAAAATAAAAAGTTTTCCATTATTTAATAAAGGAACTTACAAAGGTGGAATTATAGTAGAACAAGAAACAGTTAGGGAGCATCCAATTGGTAAAATTGCAGAAAGAACCATTGGATACGAAAGAACAAATCAAAACGGCACTCAAGATGGAAAAGGATTAGAGTGGGCTTTTAGAAAATACCTGAACGGAAAGGATGGTAAAATTTTAAAGCAAAAAATTTCAAAAGGACAGTGGAAACCCATTCGAGATGTTAATGAAGTAGATCCTCAGGACGGATATGACGTGATTTCAACAATTGATGTTTTTATCCAGGATATTGCTCATCATGCACTATTAAAACAATTAACAGATTATGAAGCAGATCATGGTTGTGTGGTAGTTATGGAAACAAATACGGGCAAGATTAAAGCTATTGCAAATCTAGGAAGAGCAGGAGATGGGTCTTATTATGAAACAACAAATTATGCTGTTGCTGAGTCACATGAGCCCGGTTCTACTTACAAATTAGTTGACATGATGACTTTGCTTGAGGATAAAAAAATTGACACAAGTGCGGTTTTTGATACTTATGGAGGTGAAATTAAAATTTCTGGAAAATCAGTGAGAGATTCTCATAAAGGAGGATATGGGAAAATTTCTTTAGCTCGTGGATTTGAAGTGTCTTCAAACACCGTTTTAGTTCAGGCGGTTTATGAAAATTACAAAAACAATCCTTCGGAATTTGTAAATCATGTTAATGGGTATGGATTAAATAAAACTTTAGGACTTCCAATAATAGGTGAAGGAAAGCCTTATGTTCCTCAACCAACAGATAAAAATTGGTCAAATCTTTCACTTCCTTGGATGGCTTTTGGATATGGCGTTTCAATCACACCATTGCAAACATTAACCTTTTATAATGCTGTGGCCAATAATGGTGTGATGGTAAAACCACTATTTGTTACAGAAATTAAAGAATGGAATAGATCTATAAAAAAATTTGAAACTGAAATTATAAATCCAAAAATTTGCTCACAAGAAACCATATTAAAACTGAAAGCCCTGATGCTAAACGTGGTTAAAAAAGGAACCGGTGCTAAGTTGTATTCAAAAGATTTTTCGATGGCAGGAAAAACAGGAACCGCGCAGGTAAACTATTCCTCAAATGGAGGTTCAGATAAATATTATGCTTCCTCATTTGTAGGTTATTTTCCAGCTGACAAACCAAAGTATTCTTGCATAGTTGTAGTTCATAAGCCAAGCACAGCAAATAATAATTATTATGGAGCTGATGTTGCTGGTCCAGTTTTTAAGAGAATAGCGCAAAAGATTTTTACGGATGCTCCTTCGACAAATGAGATAAAAAACATAAATAGAAAAATTGAAAAACAAGAAAAAGAATATGATGAGTATTTTGAGAAATCACAAAATATGCCCTTGTCAATTCCGAATCTTAAAGGCATGTCAGGCATGGATGCCGTGGCCTTACTAGGAAATTTAGGAATCAAAGTAAAAGTAATTGGAATTGGAAAAGTAAAAAAACAATCCGTACAAGCCGGAGAAAGTTTAGTTAAAAACACAACTATAACATTAGAATTATCATGATTATTTTAAAAGAAATAATATACAAAGTCGCTATCGAAGCTGTCAAAGGTACAACAGACATTAAAATCAATAAAATGGAATTTGATTCCAGAAATATTGTGGCTAATGATGTCTTTGTAGCAATACGCGGAACGGTTTCTAATGGACACGATTTTATTGATAATGCTATTAATCTAGGAGCAATAGCAATTGTTTGCGATACTTTTCCAGAAAATGTCATCATCGGAATTACCTATATCCAAGTTAAAGACACCAACGAAGCTTTGGCTTTTATGGCTGCTAATTATTTTGGAGATCCATCGCAAAAGTTAAAATTGGTAGGAATTACAGGAACTAATGGTAAAACAACTATTGCTTCTTTACTTTTCCAATTATTCAAAAAAGCAGGTTATAAAGTTGGGTTGTTGTCCACTGTAAAAATAATGGTAGACAACGTAGAATATAAAGCAACCCATACTACTCCGGATTCAATTACTATTAATCATTACTTGAAAATGATGATTGATGCTGATGTGGAGTTTTGTTTTATGGAAGTGAGCTCTCACGGAATCCATCAAAAACGAACCGAAGCATTGCATTTTGTTGGTGGTGTTTTTACAAATTTATCTCACGATCATTTGGATTATCATCCCACTTTTGCGGAATACCGTGACGTGAAAAAATCATTTTTCGACAATTTACCAAAAACGGCTTTTGCATTATCTAATATAGATGACAAAAACGGTCAAGTGATGTTGCAAAACACTAAAGCAAAAAAATTGACCTATGCTTTAAAATCCTATGCAGATTACAAAGCACAAATCCTCGAAAATCAATTGTCAGGATTATTATTGAAAATAAATGGAAATGAAGTTTGGGTAAAATTGATTGGAACTTTTAACGCCTATAACCTATTAGCCATATTCGGAACTGCTGTTCAGCTTGGTTTGGAAGAGCTTGAAGTACTGCGATTATTGTCAGATTTAGAAAGTGTTTCAGGACGTTTCCAATTTATAGTTTCTAAGACAAATGTCACGGCTATAGTTGATTATGCACATACACCAGATGCTTTAGAAAACGTACTTAATACTATAAATGATATCCGCACTAAAAACGAACAATTGATAACGGTTGTAGGGTGTGGAGGAAACAGAGATAAAACTAAAAGGCCCATTATGGCAGCAATTGCCACAGAATTAAGTGATAATACGATATTGACATCGGATAATCCTAGAAATGAAGATGCAAATGTTATTATCGAAGAAATGGAGCTAGGAATTGCGGCTCAAAATTATAAAAAAGTATTATCAATAACCGATAGAATGCAAGCCATTAAAACAGCATGCCAACTCGCTCAGCCAAATGATATTATTTTAATTGCAGGAAAAGGACACGAGACATATCAAGAAATTCAAGGAGTACGTCATGATTTTGATGATATGAAAATAGTGACAGATTTATTAAACCAACTCAATAAATAGAAATATATGCTTTACTACTTATTTGATTATTTAAACAAAATCTTGAATATTCCAGGAACGGGAGTATTTCAATATATCACTTTCAGATCGTCATTGGCTTTTTTACTCTCTTTGTTGCTTTCAACTATTTATGGTAAGAGAGTAATTAGTTTTCTAAAAAAACAACAAATAGGTGAAACGGTTCGTGAGTTAGGTTTAGAAGGTCAAAAGGAAAAGGCTGGAACACCAACAATGGGTGGACTAATTATCATATTTGCTACATTGATTCCGGTTTTGCTTTTTGCTAGATTACAAAACATCTACATTGTTTTGTTAATTGTAACCACATTATGGATGGGAACAATAGGGTTTATAGACGATTATATTAAAATTTTCAAAAAAGACAAACAAGGTTTAAAAGGAATTTTTAAGGTTTTTGGTCAAGTTGGCTTAGGGTTGATAGTAGGTACTGTTTTGTATTTTAATCCTTCGGTAACCGTAAGAACGGATACTGGTAAAACCAATATTTTTAGTGCCACCTCAGGTGTTATGGTTTCTCCTGCTCCAATGGAGGAAAAATCAACAGCGACTACGATTCCTTTTTTCAAAGACAATGAATTTGATTATGCTGAATTATTAGCATGGACTGGAGATGACTATGAAAATTTGGCTTGGTTAATTTATATTCCGATGGTTATTTTTATGATTACATTAGTTTCTAATGGTGCTAATTTAACGGATGGAATAGATGGATTAGCAGCGGGGACTTCCGCAATCTCGGTCTTGGCATTAGGAATTTTCACCTTCGTTTCGGGTAATATTATTTTCTCCAATTATTTAAACATCATGTACATCCCTTATTCGGGTGAGATGACAGTTTTCATCGCTGCTTTTGTAGGGTCTTTAATAGGATTTCTTTGGTATAATTCTTATCCCGCATCAGTGTTTATGGGAGATACAGGGAGTTTAACCATAGGCGCTATTATAGCAGTTTTGGCTATAGCTGTTCGAAAAGAAATATTGATTTTCTTGTTTTGTGGGATTTTCTTAGCTGAAAATGCATCTGTGATCGTTCAAGTGGTTTATTTTAAATATACCAGAAAGCGATATGGAGAAGGAAGAAGAGTGTTTTTAATGGCACCATTACATCACCATTTTCAAAAAAAAGGGTATCACGAAAGTAAAATTGTAACTCGTTTTTGGATTGTTGCCATAATGCTTGCCATATTATCAATTATTACTTTAAAACTAAGATAATGAGATTAATAGTTTTAGGTGGTGGTGAAAGTGGAGTAGGAACAGCAATCCTTGGTAAAAAGAAAGGATATGATGTTTTTGTTTCCGATTATGGTAAAATTAAAGAAAGTTACAAAAAAGTTCTTATTAATAATGGGATTGCATGGGAAGAAGGTCAACATTCTGAAGACTTGATTTTGAATGCAGATGTAGTGATGAAAAGTCCTGGTATTCCTGAAAAAAAATCTCTTATAGTACTTAAATTAATTGAAAAAGGTATTCCTGTAATTTCAGAAATTGAGTTTGCTGCTCCTTTTACAAATGCAACTACTATTGGAATTACGGGTAGTAACGGAAAGACAACCACAACAATGTTGACTCATCATTTGCTGAAATCTGCTGGATTGAATGTAGGATTAGGAGGTAATATTGGAAAGAGTTTTGCTTGGCAGGTTGCCGATGGTGATTTTGAGAGTTATGTGCTGGAGTTGAGCAGTTTTCAACTTGATGGAATTATAAATTATAAGCCACATATCGCCATTATTACAAATATTAGTCCAGATCATTTAGATCGATACGATTACAAATATGAAAACTATATCGCATCTAAATTTAGAATAACAATGAATCAAACTGAGGATGATTTCCTTATATACGATGCAGATGATGAAGCCATCACTGAATGGTTAAAAAATAACAAAACAAAAGCCCAATTAATTCCTTTCTCATTGACAAAAACTTTAGAAAACGGAGCATTTATAAAAAATAAAAATATGGAAATTAACATCATCAACGAGGAAGAATTCACAATGGAAACAGAAACTATGGCACTAGAAGGGAAGCACAATATGAAGAATGCTATGGCGGCAACCTCTGTTGCAAAATTGATGAAAATACGAAATGCAACCATCAGAGAAAGTTTGTCCAATTTTCAAGGGGTAGAACACCGTTTAGAGAAAGTATTAAAGATACAAAACGTGCAATACATCAATGATTCAAAGGCGACAAATGTAAATGCTACTTTTTTTGCTTTGGATAGTATGAATACTCCAACAGTTTGGATTGTTGGTGGAGTTGACAAAGGAAACGATTACAATGAATTAATGTCTTTGGTTCGTGAAAAAGTGAAGGCAATTATTTGTTTAGGTGTTGATAATCGAAAAATAATCGATGTTTTTGGAAATGTTGTTGATATGATGGTAGAAGTATCGAATATGGAAGATGCTGTGAAAACGGCTCAACATTTAACCGAAAAAGGAGATACAGTATTGTTATCACCAGCTTGCGCCAGTTTTGATTTATTTGAAAACTATGAAGATAGAGGGAATCAATTTAAAAATGCAGTTAAGCATTTGTAATTTTAGAATTAAGTATTAAGATTTTGGTAGTAAGAATAAAACAGTTTTAAACCTTTAAACAATTCTAAACTACTTTAAACTTTAAACACAAAAATATGAAAGAACTAATAAACAGTTTAAAAGGAGATAAAGTAATATGGTCATTCGTGGCTTTATTGGCTTTGTTTTCGTTTATGCCTGTTTTTAGTGCGAGTAGTAATTTGGCTTATTTGAATCATGGAACAGGAAATACTTTAAGTTATTTATTAAAACATTTAGCTCATATTTTCATCGGTTTTATAATAATTTATTGGGTTCACAAAGTACCATTTCATTATTATAGGGGGATTTCTATAATTGCATTGCCAATAGTTTGGATTTTGTTAGCTTATACCTTGGTCAAAGGAACTGTTATTGCTGGTGCAAATGCCAGTAGATGGATTCAACTTCCTTTTATTGGAATATCTTTTCAAACATCTACTCTTGCAACTTTGGTGTTGTTGGTGTTTGTAGCAAGATATTTATCTAAAAAACGAGAAGAAGAAGTTACCTTTCAAACATCACTTGTCGAACTTTGGATGCCCGTTTTCATTACGTTAGGTTTTGTTTTACCGGCAAACTTTTCAACAGCTGCATTGATGTTTTCGATGGTTTTAATGTTGACATTCGTGGGTAGATATCCTTTGAAATATATAGGGATTATTGTAGGTACAGGTTTTGCTGCTTTAGCACTATTTGTATTGTTATCAAAAGCTTTTCCCGATTCTCACTTGTTTAGTAGGGTTGATACTTGGGAGAGTCGAATAGAAAATTTTAGAACAAATAAGCCGGGTGAGGATGATTATCAAATTGAAAAAGCGAAAATAGCCATTGCATCTGGAGGAATTTACGGACTTGGTCCAGGTAAAAGCGTTCAAAAACACTTTTTGCCCCAATCCTCATCCGATTTTATTTATGCCATTATTGTCGAAGAATGGGGCTTAATAGGCGGTTTAGGTGTATTGTTTATGTATTTGTTATTGTTTTTTAGGTTTGTGATTGCCGCTCATAAAGCCAATTCATTGTTTGGAAAATTATTAGTAGTAGGGTTAGGATTTCCATTGATTTTTCAAGCGATGATTAATATGGCTGTTGCCGTCGAATTATTGCCAGTAACTGGACAAACTTTACCGCTGATAAGTAGTGGAGGTAGTTCTATTTGGATGACCTGTATTGCATTAGGGATTATTATTAATGTAACCAAAAAAGAAGAGGAAATTGCCCAAGAGATGAGTGATAAAGCAAAAAGAGAAGCTGCATTACAAAGATTAATCGATAAGCAATTAGAAGAGGATATTGAAGAAGAAGAGGGTGCCACTATTGAAGAGAATTATTCAATTGAGGAAAAAGTAGGAAATCCAATGAAAGCAGTTTTAAATAAATAGTAATTAAAGTTAAAATGGACAAATTAAAATTCATATTAAGTGGAGGAGGAACTGGAGGGCATATCTATCCTGCAATTGCTATTGCCAATGAATTAAAATTACGTTTTCCTGATGCTGAATTTCTTTTTGTTGGAGCCAAGGATAAAATGGAAATGCAAAAAGTTCCACAAGAGGGTTATAAAATTGAAGGACTTTGGATTGCAGGATTACAAAGAAAATTAACTTTGCAAAACGCCATGTTTCCATTTAAACTAATGGATAGTTTAGTGAAATCAAGAAAGGTAATTAAACTATTCAAACCTAATGTTGTAATTGGAACTGGAGGTTTTGCTTCTGGGCCTTTGTTGCAAATGGCTAACATGTTGAATATTCCAACAGTCATTCAAGAGCAAAATTCATTTCCAGGAATAACCAATAAATTATTAAGCAAAAAAGCACATAAAATTTGTGTTGCTTATGAAAATTTGGAACGGTTTTTTCCGAAAGATAAAATGATTTTGACAGGAAATCCTGTACGGCAAGATTTAATTGATATTTCATCTAAAGGTGAAGAAGCATTAAAATATTTTAATTTAGATGCTACTATAAAAACATTATTGGTTCTTGGTGGGAGTCTTGGTGCTAGGCGTATGAACCAATTAATCGAAAAGGAATTGGATAAAATAGTTGCCCAAAATGTTCAGATAATTTGGCAATGTGGAAAATTATATTTTGAGGATTATAAGAAATACAATTCAAAAAACGTTCAAGTTTTAGCGTTTATTGATAGAATGGATTTGGTTTATGCTGCTGCAGATATAGTTATTTCTAGAGCAGGAGCATCGTCAGTATCGGAATTGTGTATTGTTGGAAAACCAGTGATTTTTATTCCATCACCCAATGTGGCCGAAGACCATCAAACGAAAAACGCACAATCGATTGTGGATAAAAAAGGAGCTTTGATGATTAAGGAAACCGAATTGGATGCAGAATTTTCTCTTGTTTTTGAAGCATTATTAAAAGATGAAGGAAAACTGAAATATTTAAGTTCAAATATAAAAAAATTGGCTTTGCCCAACGCAACAAAACAAATTGTCGACGAAATTGTGAAACTTATAAAATAGCAATGTCAATAACAATTGCAATTTCAATTGCAATGTGAGTAAATAAAAGGAAATAATTAATACAATAGTAATGTCAATTCTAATTTTTTTGAAAATTGAAATTGCTCTTGAAATTGAAATTGAAAGATGAATTTAAATCAAATACATAACGTCTATTTTATAGGAATCGGAGGAATTGGAATGAGTGCTTTGGCTCGCTATTTCAAAGCTATCGGAAAGAATGTGTCTGGTTATGATAAAACAGAAACGCAATTAACAAAAGAATTACAAGAAATAGGAATTGATATACATTTTGAAGATGCTATTGATTTAATTCCAACAGATTATTATATAGAAAACACTTTAGTAATTATTACACCGGCAGTACCAAAACACCATTCAGAATGGAATTTTTTCTTAGAAAGAGAATTTGAGATTAAAAAACGAGCTGAAGTGTTAGGGATAATTACAAAAGACACCTTTTGTTTTGCCGTAGCGGGTACACATGGAAAAACGACGACATCGAGTATTCTAGGACATATTTTATTTCAAAGTGGAGTGGATGTAACCGCATTTGTAGGTGGTATAGTAGAGAATTATAATTCAAATTTAATTGGTAATGGTAAGACAATTACGGTCGTTGAAGCAGACGAATTCGATCGTTCTTTCTTGCATTTGCATCCTAATATTGCTTGTGTAACGTCTATGGATGCAGATCATTTGGATATATATGGCGATAAATCATCAATTGAAGCATCGTTTGTAGAATTTGCAGATAAAGTGACTGATAAAAGCAAGCTGTTTATTACCACTGATTTACCATTAAAAGGAATTACTTGTGCAGTAAATGAAGAGGCGGATTATTCGGCTTTTAATATAAGAATAGTGAATAGTGAGTATGTTTTTGATGTTAAAACGCCAACGGAAATTTTAAAAAACTTACAATTCAGTTTACCTGGAACACATAATTTAATGAATGCTTTAATGGCATTGGCGATGGCAAAAACTTTTGGTACCCCAACCGAAGACATTGCTGATGCCTTGCTCTCATTCAAAGGAATAAAACGAAGATTTTCATTTCAAATTAAAACGGAAAAATTAGTTTATATTGATGATTATGCACATCATCCAACAGAAATAAATGCGGTTCATCAAGCGGTTCGTGAATTATATCCCAATAGAAAAGTATTGGCGATTTTTCAACCACATTTGTTTAGTAGAACAAAAGATTTTGGGGATGATTTTGCAGCTAGTCTTTCTAATTTTGATGAAGTACTTTTGTTGGATATTTATCCAGCTCGGGAGTTACCAATGGAAGGAATAACCTCACAATGGTTGTTGGGTAAAATGAATAATTTGAATAAAAAAATAGTTCAAAAACAAGAGTTAATTGCAACTATTTTAGAAAGTGACGCCACAGTAATTGTGACTATAGGTGCGGGAGATATTGGAGAAATGATTCCGTCAATTAAAAAAGCAATCAATGAAAGTATTTAATTGGACAAATATTCGACTAATTCTAATGTTTTCATTAGTGATTTTCCTTTTTTCGTTTACGACAAAACGAAATAATAGCAGGAAATTGACAAAATCGGTTGTTGTTTTTGTAGGAGATAACGCGCCATTTGTTGATCATCAAACGGTTAATAAATTGTTAATAGAAAATAAAAAAGATGCGCAAAGTATAGCAAAAGATAAATTAAATTTGAATGAGATTGAAAAAGCTTTGAATGCACAAGAAATGATTGAAAAATCAGATGTGTTTGTAAGCATTGATGGAGTTCTGAAAGCAGTAGTGAAACAAAAAACTCCTATAGCTAGAGTTTTTGATGGCGAAGATTCTTTTTATATTGATATTGAAGGGAATAGAATGCCGTTATCAACTAATTTTACAGCTAGAGTTCCACTTGTTTCTGGGGAAATCAAAGAAAAAAATAGAGAGGATTTGGCTGAATTATTTCGGATAATTCATAACGATGATTTTTTGAAAAAGAACATCATTGGTGTGCAAATTATGCCGAACGGGAGCTTAAAAATGTTGAATAGAAATTTTAATTTTGAAATAGATTTTGGTGGAATGACCAGAATGAATGCCAAGTTCAATAATTACAAAGCTTTTTTTCAAAAAGCAGTTCTAGACAGTTCACTTTATAAATACAATACGATTGATCTTAGATTTGCTCAACAAGTAGTGTGTACTAAATAATAGATAATGGAAAAAGAGAAAATTGCAGTAGGTCTAGATATAGGGACAACTAAAATTGTTGCCATGATTGGCAAGAAAAATGAATATGGAAAACTTGAAATTTTAGGCGTAGGGAAAGCTAAAAGTTTAGGTGTGGCAAGAGGCGTTGTAAATAATATAACTCAAACAATCCAATCAATACAGCAAGCGGTTCTTGAAGCCGAAAATAAATCAGGTTATAAAATAAAAGATGTAGTAGTTGGAATTGCAGGTCAACACATTCGTAGTATTCAACATAGTGATTATATTATTAGAACTAATGCTGAAGAAGTAATTGGAGGGAATGATATTCAGCTTTTGATTGACCAAGTTAATAAACTGGCCATGTTGCCGGGTGAAGAGATCATTCACGTGTTGCCACAAGAATTTAAAATCGATGGGCAATCTGAAATTAAAGAGCCAATCGGAATGTATGGCGGAAGATTAGAATCTAGTTTCCACGTAGTAGTTGGACAAGCTTCTTCAATTCGAAATGTAGGTAGGTGTATTCAAAGTTCAGGTATTGAATTGTCAGGTTTGACATTAGAACCATTAGCTTCTGCTGATGCGGTTTTAAGTCAAGAAGAAAAAGAGGCAGGAGTAGCATTAATAGATATTGGTGGCGGTACGACAGATTTGGCCATCTTTAAAGACGGAATTATTCGTCATACCGCTGTAATCCCTTTTGGAGGAAACGTGATTTCAGATGATATAAAAGAAGGATGCTCTATTATAGAAAAGCAAGCCGAATTGTTGAAGGTAAAATTTGGATCAGCTTGGCCAGGAGAAAATAAGGACAATGAAATTGTTTCTATTCCAGGACTTAGAGGTAGAGAACCAAAAGAAATTTCGTTAAAGAATTTGTCTAAAATAATTCATGCTCGAGTAGTTGAAATTATTGAGCAAGTTTTTACAGAAATTAAAGAATACGGTCATGATGATCCTCGTAAAAAATTAATTGCGGGAATAGTGCTTACTGGTGGTGGTGCACAATTGAAACACATCAAGCAATTAGTAGAATATATCACTGGGATGGACACTAGAATTGGATATCCAAATGAACACTTAGCTGGAAATTCTGATGAAGAAATATCAAGTCCATTATATGCTACAGCTGTTGGATTGGTGATGAATAGCATTGAGAATAAAACGCAAAGCGCTATTAGACTCGATATAGTAGAGGCGTCAAAAGCAACTCAAAGACCCCCTGCTTTTCAAAAACCAGAAGTTGAGGCGGCTAATGTCGAAGTTGTAGAGGAAAATGAAGATGTAAAAGAATCAACTGGAGATAAAATTAAAAGATCTTTCTTTGATAAGTATGTCGACAAAATAAAAGATTTTTTAGATAACGCAGAATAAAATAATTTTAATAATATATAAAACCAATAAGATGATGAGCAACTCAGAATTTGGAAGTATTTCATTTGATTTACCAAAAAACCAATCAAATGTAATAAAAGTTATTGGAGTAGGTGGAGGAGGTAGTAATGCCATAAACCACATGTTTAAACAAGGAATTAAAGGAGTAGACTTTATTGTTTGCAATACCGATTCCCAAGCTTTGGATAATAGTTCCGTACCCAATAAAATTCAGTTAGGTGTAAACCTTACTGAAGGACTTGGCGCAGGAGCAAACCCTGATATAGGTCAACAATCGGCAATAGAAAGCATTGCAGATATTGAAAAAATGCTTGACAGCAATACCAAAATGGTTTTTATCACGGCAGGAATGGGTGGAGGAACTGGAACAGGTGCGGCGCCAGTTATTGCTCAATTGGCCAAAGAAAGAGATATTCTGACTGTTGGTATTGTAACCTTGCCTTTTTTGTTTGAAGGGAAAGTGCGTCAAGAACAAGCGCAAATTGGAATTAATAAATTACGCAAGCAAGTCGATTCGTTAATTGTTATCAATAACAATAAATTAAGAGAAGTATACGGAAATCTAGGTTTTAAAGCTGGATTTTCTAAAGCTGATGAAGTTTTGGCAACTGCCTCAAGAGGTATTGCTGAAGTAATAACGCATCACTATACTCAAAACATCGATTTAAAAGATGCTAAAACAGTATTGTATAATAGTGGAACAGCTATTATGGGATCTGCTATTGCCGAAGGCGAAAACAGAGCTAAAGAGGCAATTAAGTCGGCTTTAGATTCTCCATTGTTGAATGATAATAAAATTACTGGGGCCAAAAACGTATTGTTGCTCATCGTTTCTGGTTCTGATGAAATCACTATTGATGAAATAGGTGAAATCAATGATTTTATTCAAGCTGAAGCTGGTCATAATGCTAATATTATCATGGGTGTTGGAGATGATGAGTCACTTGGAGGTGCAATTGCTGTTACAATTATTGCAACAGGATTTGATATCGAGCAACAAAATGAAATAGTAAATACAGAGCCAAAGAAAATTATTCACACACTTGAAGACGAACAAAAAAGTGTGCATGATTTATCAAAATCTGCAATTCCTTCATTCAACTTAACAACAGAATCTCCAATTTCAAAAACAGAAGACAAAATTGTTTTCGATTTATTAGATGATACTATTGAAGAGCCAGAAATGGTGTCGATAAACAAGGAAGAATTAACGGTAATATCAGAATTTATCAAAAATCTAGATGTGACTTTTGAAATTGTTTCTCCTATTAAAGACATGGATTTTGAGATTTCAACTCCTAAAGTAAAGGAGACGAGTACTAGCGAACCAGCGAAGCAAATTAGAGTAGAAGAGCCAAAAGCAGTTGTGAAACAAGAGCAAGCCACTTTTTCATTCGACTTACCTCTTTTTAATACTCCAAAAGCAACTCCTGAACCAGTAGCTAAAATGGATGAGAACAGAGTTTTATTCGAATTAACTGAGGAAACTAAGGAAATTAGGGTAAAAGAAGCGGTTCAATTTGTACCTGTTACTGAATTATCTGATAATGGAATCATACGATATTCACTTGAAGAATATACAGAAATAGAAAACACTCTTTTAGAGTCAAAACCTGCAATTGTTGAAGAAGTTATACCTGAGGAATTAAAAATCACGATGAAAAAAGTGGAAATGCCCGAAAGTGCCAATTCTTCATTAGAAAATATTTCTCCAATGGATATGACAATTCAAGAAACATTGAAGTTAAGATCTGATGAGAGAAGAAAAAAACTAAAGGAGTTTAATTATAAATTCCATAATAATGTTTCTAAAATTGATGAGTTAGAAAGAGAGCCAGCATACAAAAGATTAGGAATAGATCTTTCAAAACCACAATCAAACAGCACGAATTCAAGAATTTCAGTTGGAACAGATAGTAATGATGACCTTCAATTGCGATCTAACAACTCGTACTTACATGATAATGTTGACTAAATAATTCAAACCAAAGTTACCTATCCCGAAAATTGAATTCAATTTTCGGGATATTTTTTTATTTAGAACAAAGGAACGAGAAAGCTTTCAGTTGTTAATTCCATTAAATAGCTGTAAATTTGCGCACTTGAATATATTCAAAAAAATAGTAGAGATAAATAAGTCTTTATTTTCAATATTCTAAATTATTAATTTAAATTATAAAATCAATATATGAGCTTATCAACACAAATCATGGATGAAATGAAAACTGCCATGAAAGCCAAAAACACAATAGCTTTAGAGGCATTAAGAGCCATAAAATCCGAAATATTATTAGCTCAAACCGCTTCAGGTTCAAAGGAAGAAATTACAGAAGCTGACGAAATTAAATTACTTCAAAAATTAGTAAAAACTCGTAAGGAAAGTGCTAAAATTTTCACAGAACAAAGCCGTTTGGATCTTGCAGAACCAGAATTAGCACAAATTGCGGTTATTGAAAAATTCTTGCCAGCACAATTAAGTGATGCTGACGTAGAATTGGTGATAGCCAAAATCATTGCCGAAACTGGAGCTTCAGGAATTGCATCCATGGGTAAAGTGATGGGATTAGCAGCAGCCCAATTAGGCGGAACTGCCGAAGGAAAAACCATTTCTACAATTGTTAAAAAATTATTGACATAAAAAAATAAGGATTTAGGATTGTTGGGATTTAGGATTTCAAAAAACCTAAATTTTAAATAGAAATTGGCTCCGTAGTTCAACTGGATAGAATTTCAGATTTCGGCTCTGAAGGTTGCAGGTTCGAACCCTGCCGGGGTCACCACAAAAAAATCCAAAGATTTAGTCTTTGGATTTTTTATTTTTGAGCTATTTTAAGATCTTAAATAGCAGTCAATTTTTTTAAATCGGCAATCGTTTCTGTTGGGTTTTCGGAATTAAAAACAAAACTTCCTGCTACAAGAACATCAGCACCAGCTTCTGCAAGTTGTCTAGCATTTTTACTCGTAACACCACCGTCGATTTCTATTATTGTAGAAGCGCCTTTTTTATTGATTAATGCTTTTAGTTTTCTTACTTTTTCATAGGTGTTTTCGATGAATGATTGTCCTCCAAATCCAGGATTCACGCTCATTATCAAAACGATATCAAGGTCATTTATTACATCTTCTAATAAATCGACATTGGTATGCGGGTTTAAGACTACTCCAGCTTTCATGCCTTCTGCTTTTATGGCCTGTAGGGTTCTGTGAAGATGAGGACAGGCTTCGTAATGAACGGTTAGAATATTGGCACCTAATTCTGCGAAAGTTTTAATGTAACGATCCGGATCTATAATCATCAAATGAACATCGATAGTTTTCTTGGCGTGTTTTGCAATGGCAGCCAAAACGGGCATTCCAAAGGAAATATTGGGAACAAAAACACCGTCCATAATATCGATATGAAACCAATCGGCTTCACTGTTGTTTATCATTTCAATGTCTCGTTGTAAATTGGCAAAATCTGCAGCAAGAACGGATGGGGCTATAAGTGTATTTTTCATTGTGTTTTTTTGTTGTGTTTGCAAAATTAGTTTTTTAAAGGCGAAGTTCCCAAGGTTTTTTGATTCGTTTATTTGGAATTGTCCTATAGGAAGAAAACTAGTGATGCTATGTAACTTGCGTAAGGGATTGAAGTGAAAATCCTTTTGCTTTTTTTTTAGCAAAAGATTGTAGCGAAAAGCCCAACCCGAAGTTTTTACGAAGGGTTACGCCCAAATATAAAGAGTGATCTTGCGATTGCTCTGTTTCTTAAAAAATAAAACTCCGGAAACCTGAGCGATAGCGAACAGACCGTGTGTTTTATTGTCTTAAAAAATAAAACTCCGGAAACCCGAGCGATAGCGAACAGACCGTGTGTTTTATTGTCTTAAAAAATAAAACTCCGGTAATCAGCCGGAGTTTCAATCATCAATCAAAAAACGAACAGTTAATCAGACCGTCGTTACTTTTATTAGTCAAAAGTCAAATGTCGAAAGTCAAAAAAAACAGTGAAAGATAAATCTTTAAGACTTTAAGACTTTAGGCTTTAACACTTTTTTAGCCTAAATAGGTTTTTAATATTTTACTTCTAGAAGTGTGTTTTAATCTGCGGATTGCTTTTTCTTTAATTTGACGAACACGCTCTCTAGTCAAGTCAAAAGTTTCGCCAATTTCTTCTAGTGTCATTGGGTGTTGATCGGCAAGTCCAAAATACAAACGAACTACATCAGCTTCTCTTGGAGTTAATGTTTCCAATGAACGCTCAATTTCGGTACGCAATGATTCTTGAATTAGGTTTCTGTCTGGATTTGGAGATTCGCCAGAACGCAATACATCGTAAAGATTTGAATCTTCTCCTTCAACAAGTGGTGCATCCATTGATAGGTGACGACCAGAGTTTTTCATACTTTCTCTAACATCATTTACGGTCATATCCAATTCCTTGGCAATTTCCTCAGCTGTTGGAGGTCTTTCATTAGATTGCTCTAATAAAGCATACATTTTGTTGATTTTATTGATCGAACCAATTTTATTCAATGGCAAACGAACGATACGAGATTGTTCTGCTAATGCTTGTAAAATGGATTGACGAATCCACCATACGGCATAGGAAATGAATTTGAAACCACGAGTTTCATCAAATCTTTGTGCGGCTTTAATCAGTCCTAAATTCCCTTCATTGATCAAATCGGGAAGTGTTAATCCTTGATTTTGGTATTGTTTAGCTACAGAAACTACGAAACGTAAATTAGCTTTTGTTAATTTTTCTAATGCTGCTTGATCACCTGCTTTTATTTTTTGTGCTAATTCTACTTCTTCATCGGCAGTGATAAGATCCACCTTGCCAATTTCCTGTAAATACTTGTCTAATGATGCAGTTTCACGATTGGTTACCTGCTTGGTGATTTTAAGTTGTCTCATAGTTTTATTTTGCCAGATTTTAAGTGTACAAGTAGTTATACGTATGAAGTTACAAAAAAGTTACAAAAACAATATTTATTTTTTAAATAAAAGAACTTACCTCAAAATTTATTAGAAACTATATATTGAAAAGAAAAAAATCGAGTTAATAGCAACGGCTATTTTTTTAAATCTATTTAATCTATTTCTTTTAAGTTGATAATTCGATTAAAGATTTCTTTTAAGAATATTATCATAAAATATAGACCAGCAGCGAGAATTATATGATCAGTACTCCAATTGAATGGTTCGTCTAAAAGGTTGTACAAACTAGGTGCTATTAGGCATAAAGAACCGATTATACCTATCCAAGGATATGTTTTCTGTAGGATGTTTTTGAATTGCATATGTATTGGTGTGTTTAGGGTGAGTCTCATTGTGATTACTATTTGTTGTTGATACAAATATATCTTACAAGCAAAGGGGTTATGAAACTTTTGTCATGAAGTCGGTTTTTCTTGGTATAAAGCCGATTAAAATTGAAATAATTTTTTTTCTACACCATTTCAAAAAAAAATCTCCTCCGTTTGGAGAAGATTTGTATTAAGTATCTATAGTTTTCTGAATCTAATTCAACAATTGTATATAATAGACGAATAATTTTTAAGATAAAATATTTGTGTTTTTAATGAAATCTTTATACGAGTCACTCAGGGTTACTTTATGGTTTCCTTTTAGGATAATGAGATTGTCAGATAGAATGATCTCTTCTATTTTATCTTTGTTGACGATATAATTTCGGTGGGTTTTAATGAATTTATTCTTGTCGAGTAAGTCATTGATTTTAGTCAATGAAATTAAGATGACAAATTTTTCTTTTTCAGTAATGATATTGCAATAGCGGTTATCAACTTCAATGTAAATGATATCCTCAAGTGAAACTTTTTTTAAGGCTTTTTTCTTTTTGATAAACAAATAATCATTGCTAACCACTGTGTCTTGATCCTCGCTTAAAAAAACATTAGTTTGGTCGTAGAATTTTTCGATTGCTATTTCTAAAGCATAGAGAATTTCTAACTCATTAAAAGGTTTCATCAAAAAGCTAAAAGGTTTAGTGAGTTTAGCGCGTTCAAAAATTTTACGGTCTTGTGAACTGGTTAAAAAAACAAAAGGTTTTGTTGCATTAGGGATAATATTGATGGTTTCAGCAAAGGTAATTCCATCGGGTTTGCCATTTAGAAAGACGTCAATAACGATGATATCAACCTTATTTTGGTAAAATTGAGATAATGCTGTTTTATAATCTCTGGCTATCCCAACTACGTTGTAATTGTTATTTGTTAAAACTTTACTTAAAGCTTCGCTTTGTTCGGGAGTGTCTTCTATAATTAGAACATTAATATTGTCCATTTTATACTGTTTTTGGTAATGAAATAATTATTTTAGTTCCTCTGTTAATTTCACTTTCTATAGCGAGTGTTCCATTGTTTTTCTTAATCATTTGTTTGCATAATTGCATTCCAAGTCCTGTTCCTATCCTTTCTGAATCGTCTTTTTTTGCTAATAATTCAGAATCTTTTAGTAATTCAAAAATAGTATTTTGACTCATGCCTATGCCGTCATCTTCAATGCTAAGTTGCCAAAAGCCGATTGTTATTTCTTGGGAACAGATATTTATGGTTCCATTTTCTGGAGTGAATTTTATAGCATTATCCAATAAGTTACGTAAAACGATTTTTAAGGAATCTAAATCAACGAATATAAAACTATTTTTAGAAACCTTATTTTCAAAAGTAATCATTTTGTCGACTAATAAAGACTTGTAGTTGAATTCTATTTGTTGAACAATAGAATGCAAGTGAACTGAATCTTTATTGAAATACAATTGTTTGGTTTGCAACATGGCCCAATGCAATAAGTTGTCAAGTAAACTATAAGTTCCATTGGCTATAGCACTATTTTGATGCAGGAGCTGGTCAAGTTCGCTGTAGTTTTTGGTTTCTAGTGAAGTGGTTAACTTGGTGTTGCTGGTTTTTAAAGCATTTACCGATGAACGTAAATCATGACTTACAATAGAAAACAATTGGTCTTTAGTAGCATTAAGCTCGTCGAGTTTGTTTTTTTGTTGTAAAATTATTTTAGCACTTTTGACTTTTTGAGCATAAATTATGACCCCGCCTATTAATAAAACTAATAGTCCCAATGCAGCATAAAACAAGCTATTTCTCTGCGTGTTTTTAAGTTTGTTTTCTATGTTAAGAACGGAGATTTGTTTTTGTTTTTGTGCTACGGCATATTTTTTCTCGTAGTCTGCAACGGCCCAGATTTTGTTTTGGTTGGTGAGAGAATCTTTCCATTGTTCAAATTCTTTTCTATAGACTAAAGCTTGTTTGTAATTGCTTCTGTTTTCTTCTACAGCTGCCATGTTTTTTGAAGCTATTTTTTTTTTATTAAAATTGTTGCTTTTTTCAGATAATAGATACGATTTTTCGAAATAAGGAATAGCTAATTGATCTTTATATTGCATATAGTATAAATTGGCAATATTATTATACGCATGGAACAAGTCAGCTTTGTTTTTTTCTTTAAATTTTAAATTTTTTAATAGATATTCTTCTGCCTTATCATATTTTTTTAAAAAAATAAAAGTAGTGCCCAAACCCTCATATGTTTTAGCTAAACTATAAGGTTGTTCCGATATTTGAGGCGATTTAAGTGCATTTTCATAGTGAACGATAGCATTTTTAAATTCTCTTAATTCTAAAGATGATCCGGCTAAATAAATTTTATTTATTGTTGAAAATTCAAAAGAATTAGAAACCATTAGAAATTCATTTTTTGCTTCTTTAAAAAGTTTTTTACTGTAAAAACTTGTGCCTCTAAAAAAATGACAAAAATCACTGATCTCTTTATTATTAGAATTGCTCAATTGTTTCATTGAGTATACTAAAGTAGAATCCCAATTTTTTTTAAAAAAAAAAGATTGGGCTCTATTAAAGTTTGGTTCAGTTTTATATAAGGCTACTTTTTTTTGAAGAGAGTTTTTTAACAAATCATTTTCAGATATTTTTTGAGAAAAAACACAAAAAGGGACAATAAATATAATTGATTTAATAAATAAATTAATTTTTGCTATCATTTAAATCATTCTTAATATTAAAAGTAATTAAACTAAAATTTCAATTTAAGGAGTTACATCAGTCTCTGTTCCTCTAGAAGTTTCAGGGTCTAAGTTTACCATAAAAGATTCAATCGTGGTAATGTTACCTACCGTAGGTGAAGTGTAATCTAATTCAACATACCAAACATCGCAAGATTCTGGAGTTTCATCTGAAAAATCATAATCATAATATATAGTCAAAACGCTACCCTTTTCAGTAATAGGTTTTACAACTGGTGCATTGGAGACCTCGGAGTTTATGTAAAGTGTAGCTCTAACTTTTAGAGTCAACTGACCCTCTTGTGGGGTGTAGAATTTTGCTGAGATTAATGGAGCTACTGGATAAGTAACGGTGTCTGGACTAGTAAACGTAAATGCTTTGGTGTTAATTTTGGTGTTTTGAATCGTTGGGTAAGGATTAAACGGAAGTTGTTTTGTAGAATCACTCATTATTATTTATTTTATAAAAGTACTTATTTTTCTCAAAGGTAGTTTTTTTCGTCTAATTAGGGATTCATCAGAACGGTTTCGTTTGAAATATATTCTTACAATATTGTACTGTAGTGGTTTGATAGTGTAAGTACTTTCTTTCTCTCTTAAATTAAAATAATTTCAATTTTAGGATGCTTTTTTTAGCAGCGATCTATAAATGATTATGTAGTTTTCATAAAATGATTCACTTAAATTTTATTAAAAACCGAAAGGTATTGCATAGATTAATCCTTGAAATTCAATTTTATTGTCTTTGTTTTTTTTACTTTATAAGTAACTAATATTGAAAATAGCAAACAAAAAAAAACTGTCCGAAATCACTTTTCGGACAGTCTCATTCAAATGATTTTTTCATATTAAATTTATTTGTTTAATAACTTACCTAATAGCAACCTTCGTGTCTTCAGGAACTACCGTTATTTTTTTTGTTTTATTATCTTTCGTCATTGTTATTTTATATTCTTTTTTTATGTTTTTTCCAAATTCTTGAGCGTATTTGTATTTGTCTTTTACAATTTGCCAGCCTGGATATTCTTTATAAATAGAATGACATAAAGAATTTGGTAATTGTATGTTTTCATATTTCTCCACTACACTCATAAGTTTTCCATTTTCATTATAAATCGCTTTTAATTTTCCTTCTCCTTTTACTAATTCTATTAAAACCACATAGGATCCATAACTTTCTTTGTTTTTTACTATATCATAACCCTTTAAGCTTTCATTAAAATTAAATTCTAAAAATGCATTTTGTAGTCTTGTAACTCTTGGATCTACATGCATATCGCGTACATAAGTGGAGATGTCTCTTCCCGTATTTTTAATTACAACTTCTGATAAATTTATTTTTTCTAAGTTCTTTCCTTTCTTATCCTGAGAATACCCTATAGTTGTGATTAATGACAATAATATTACTTTTATAATTGATTTCATGTCTTCAATTTTTTCTAGTTAATAATTTTTTTTTTGCTTTTCAATTAAATGCCTAGGCTTATTATTTACTTCCCCTATTGGTTAATGTTGATTTATTTATTATATTTTTTTTGAATGATTTTAAAACAAATTTTAAATATGTATTCTAATTTTTTTTGATTTAATTTAAATAACCAAATTCTTATTTAAGAATTGGAGTTTAATTTAAATACAATGTTATTTCTTATAATTTTAATTCGAATTAAATCATTGATATAAAGGTGGTTAAAAAATATATTGCTGTTTAATAAAATGGTATAAGGTCTAGAATTGATGTAGTAAAGTGAAGATTTATTGTTTTTAAATCGAGTGTTAATTTGCAAAAAAATAAGAATAAGAATCGTGAATGTTTAGAAGTGGATAAGAATGGTTTTTTATTGTGATGAATCAGGAAAAATGCTTGGTTTTATGTTGTGTTATCGGCCGTCATTTCTGTTTCATTTGAGCTGCTAGTTCATTATAATAATATCATCAAAAAATCTTCCCCATTCATGACAAGGAAGATTTAAGAGTTTGTTGCAAAAGAAAAATATTTTTTTAAGCTTATCTACTAGCTAATATTTCACCAACAGGATTTACAATTATTTTTAGTAGTTTATTATCTTTTATTAATGTTAGTCTGTATTCCTTAGTTGTGATTTCTCCGTTTTCTTGAGCGTAATTGTATTTATTGTCTGCGATTTGCCAACTCGGATATTCTTTGGATACAGCATTATGGACAGAATTTGGTAAAACTAAATTTTTGTAATTTTCATTAACACTCACCAGATTTCCGTTTTTGGTATAGATTGCACATAAATTCCCATCTCCGTTTGTTAATTTAAATGTAACCCTAAATGTGTCTGTATTGTATCCATCTAGGTCTTTTTCTATTTCATATCCTATTAGAGAATTTTCAAGTTTTGTAACTTTTGGATCCACATTTAAATCTCTTATATAGGTTGAAATAGTTGCTTCTGGACTTATAATTTGAACTTCAGGTAAATATACTCTATGGACATGCTAACTTTACCCGCATAAAAAGTTAAGAATAAAAACCTTAATTTTAATTTATGAAAAAAACGCGAATAATTTATGACCGAGCTTTTAAAGAGAAAGCAGTCCAGTTGAGTTTTGAAAGAACAAATATTTCAGAACTGGCCAGAGAGTTAGGAGTTACTGCTCCACAGTTGTATAAATGGAGAAAAGAATATGAAGAGTTCGGACAAGGAAGTTTTCCAGGGAACGGCAATTTAAAGCAAACGCCAGAACAGGAACGCATTTCGGAACTTGAAAGAAAGCTCAAAGATG
>NZ_SMFK01000021.1 GCF_004349355.1 Flavobacterium cellulosilyticum
CATCTTTGAGCTTTCTTTCAAGTTCCGAAATGCGTTCCTGTTCTGGCGTTTGCTTTAAATTGCCGTTCCCTGGAAAACTTCCTTGTCCGAACTCTTCATATTCTTTTCTCCATTTATACAACTGTGGAGCAGTAACTCCTAACTCTCTGGCCAGTTCTGAAATATTTGTTCTTTCAAAACTCAACTGGACTGCTTTCTCTTTAAAAGCTCGGTCATAAATTATTCGCGTTTTTTTCATAAATTAAAATTAAGGTTTTTATTCTTAACTTTTTATGCGGGTAAAGTTAGCATGTCCATAGTTCTGGTATTAATAATTTATATTTGAATACTAAATAAATTTACAAAAAAGCATGAAAAATTCCTTAGTATATATTTATATATTCTTGACTATAATTGCACCCTTTTTTTTGAATTCTTGTGGGTCAAATGAACCAGTAGATTCAAATTTTAAAAATACAAATTCAGGGACCACAGCAGGAATTTTTAAGGTAGATATTGATGGTAAAACCTTTGTTGCAGCATCAGTACAAGCATTAGTTAATGATAATTATATATCAATTTCGGGGCTAAAAACTCCAAGTGGAGAAATGGTTCAAATTACATTACCTGCTCCTTTTAACAAAGTTGGAACATACTCTTGGAAAAGCGTTAATGGTGCTGGAGGTATTATTGGATTAGTATACATTCCTACTAGCGGAGCAGCTCCATATATTAGTAGTTCCAAAGGTTCAGGAGGAGCTTCAGATAATATAGGATATACTGATACAGCTAGTATCACCATTACAAAAATAGATATTGTAAACAACAAAATATCAGGAAATTTTCAATTTACAGGAGTGAAATTTAAAGATTTGACAGGCACAAGTATTGAAACAAAAATACTGTCAAACGGTTCCTTTACAGATGTTACTTTTACTAAAGATATTCCTGTTCCAATAACAAATAATAGTTTTTCTGCAAAATTAGATGGATCAGTTTTTAGTCCAGTTTATATTGACGCTTTAAATTCTACAGGTAATATAAATATTATCGCCAGAAGAGGAACGGTTGAAACAATTGGTTTGTCGTTTCTGAATACAATTGCAGTAGGAACTTATCCTTTAGATTCTTTTATAGGAAATTATAAAGCAGGGTATATAAAAAACAATAATATAGATGGAAGTGGTATATTTAGTGTAAATACTGGTTCGATTACTATTACAAGTCATGATAAAATAAATAAAAAAGTAGCAGGAACTTTCAAGTTTTCAGCAATATCACTTATTGTTAGTGAAACCCACAACATTACGGAAGGAACTTTTAGTGTTTCATACTAAAAGTAGTACAATAAATACCAGTCCGCTTCTTTAAGCGGATTTTTTTTGGCATAATGATTGTCACTTTTCCATACTAAATGAATATTTGTAGTATTAGATTGATTTATTAAAAAATAGTAACCTGAAACCTTATATTTGTAATTCAAAGAATAATATTAATGACAAAAAGACTTAAATATAATTATGTCAAACCATAAAATACTTACACTTGACAATCTGTCACTTCAAGAATTCGATTCAGAAACGGAATTAATCCCTTTATTGACTCCTGAAGATGAAGAAGAAATGAACAACGAATCCTTGCCTGAATCCATATCAATTATTCCTTTGAGAAATATGGTGCTGTTTCCTGGAGTAGTTATTCCTATAACTGCTGGAAGAGACAAATCGATAAAGTTGATTAATGATGCCTATGCTGCAGGAAAAACAATAGGTGTTGTTGCACAAAAGAATGAAGAAATTGAAGATCCTACGAAAAAAGACATTCATAAAATAGGAACAGTTGCTCGTATTTTGAGGGTTTTAAAAATGCCTGATGGAAATGTTACTGTAATTCTTCAAGGGAAAAAACGTTTCGAAATTACAGAAGTAATAACTGAAGAACCATATATTACTGCAGCGATTAAAGAAATTGGAGAAAAAAGACCAAAGAAAAATGATACTGAATTTAATGCAATTATAGATTCTGTCAAAGAATTAGCCATTCAAATCATTAAGGAAAGTCCAAGTATTCCAAGTGAAGCAACATTTGCTATCAAAAATATTGAGAGCCAATCGTTTTTGATCAATTTTGTAACTTCTAATATGCAGTTATCTGTAGAAGAAAAACAAAATTTATTGTCTATAAATGCTTTAAAACAAAGAGCATTAGAAACGCTTCGTTATATGAATGTTGAGTTTCAAAAATTGGAATTAAAAAATGATATTCAATCTAAAGTACGTTTTGATCTAGACCAACAACAACGCGAATATTTTCTTCATCAACAAATGAAAACCATCCAAGAAGAATTGGGAGGCGTTTCGCAAGAAGAAGAAATGGACGAAATGAGTTTGAAAGCCAAGACAAAAAAATGGGACGAAAAAACGCAAAACCATTTTGAAAAAGAATTGTCAAAAATGCGTCGAATGAATCCTCAAGCACCTGATTTTGGAATTCAAAGAAATTACTTAGAATTGTTTTTAGATTTGCCTTGGAATGAATATTCTAAAGATAATTTTGATTTAAAAAGAGCACAAAAAATTCTGGACAGAGATCATTTTGGTTTAGAAGATGTAAAGAAAAGAATGATAGAGCATTTGGCAGTTTTAAAATTGCGAAATGATATGAAATCACCAATAATCTGTTTGACAGGACCTCCAGGTGTGGGTAAAACCTCTATCGGGAAATCGGTTGCCGAAGCTTTAGGAAGAGAATATGTGAGAATTTCTCTTGGAGGTTTGCGTGACGAAGCGGAAATCCGTGGTCATAGAAAAACATATATTGGTGCGATGCCCGGACGAATTATTCAAAGCTTAAAGAAAGCCGGAACATCAAATCCTGTTTTTGTATTGGACGAAATCGATAAATTATCTAATAGTCATCAGGGAGATCCTTCATCTGCTTTATTAGAAGTTTTGGATCCAGAACAAAACAATTCCTTTTATGATAATTTCCTTGAAATGGGTTATGATTTATCAAAGGTGATGTTTATAGCTACTTCAAACAATATTAATGCTATTCAACCTGCTTTGAAAGACAGAATGGAAGTTATTAAAATGTCGGGTTACACAATCGAAGAAAAAGTAGAAATTGCACGCCAGCACTTGTTTCCGAGACAATTAAAGGAACATGGATTAACAACCAAGGATTTGTCTATTGGCGTTAAGCAACTCGAAAAAATAGTAGAAGGTTATACACGTGAATCGGGTGTTCGTGGTTTAGAAGCTAAAATCGCTCAAGTTATTCGAAATGCTGCCAAATCTATTGCGATGGAGGAGGAATACAATAAGAAAGTAACCAATGAAGATATTATTGAAGTTCTTGGCGTTCCGAGATTAGAACGTGATAAATATGAGAATAATGATATTGCAGGAGTTGTAACTGGTCTGGCTTGGACAAGTGTAGGAGGAGATATTCTATTTATAGAATCCTTGATTTCACCTGGAAAAGGGGCAATGACTATTACTGGAAATTTAGGGAATGTAATGAAAGAATCGGCAACGATAGCTATGGAATATATTAAAGCTAACGCTGAACAATTAGGAGTAAATCCAGAAATGTTATCTAAATATAATATTCACTTACATGTTCCAGAAGGAGCAACCCCAAAAGATGGACCAAGTGCAGGAATTGCTATGCTAACTTCATTAGTTTCTGTTCTTACACAAAAGAAAGTGAAGAAAGGAATTGCAATGTCTGGTGAGATTACTTTACGTGGAAAAGTATTGCCAGTTGGTGGATTAAAAGAAAAAATATTAGCAGCAAAAAGAGCTAATATTAAAGAAATTATTTTGTGTGAAGAAAATAAAAGCGACATTGACGAAATAAAACCAAAATACATTGAAGGACTAACTTTTCACTATGTAAAAGAGATGGGAGATGTTTTAAAAATTGCAATCACCGATCAAAAGGTTAAAAATGCTAAAATATTATAAGTAAGTATTTATGATAAATAAATTCCATTCCGAATTTTTCGGAATGGAATTTTTATTTAATCTTGAGTTTCCTCGTAAACTTCATAAGGAAAACAAGAATTAATACTATTATAATTTTATCTTCGCATTTGCGTTTTAAAGTACCGGACAGCAATTTCAAGTATGCAAAAAAAACTTATATTATTCTTTATATTTTCAATTAGTTCTTTGACCTATAGTCAAATAGGAGGAAAGTATGTATATCAGTTTTTAAACTTAGTAATATCACCAAGGCAGGCCGCTTTAGGCGGAAAAACGATTACTATTTATGATGATGATGTAAATCAAGCACTGTTTAATCCTGCAACTATAAATCCAGATATGGACAATCATTTAGCATTGAATTATGGAAGTTATTTTGGAGGAGTGAGTTATGGAACAGCTTCTTATGCGTATACATATGACCGTCATTTACAAACTTTTCATATAGGAGTCAATTATGTTAATTATGGAAATTTTGAAGGATATGATGAAAATGGTCTCTACACAAATCAATTTACGGGTAGTGAAATCGCACTTTCGTTAGGATACTCCTATAATGTTCCCAATAGTAATTTATTTTTAGGAGTAAATGGAAAATTAATTTCTTCTTCATTAGAAACGTACAATTCCATAGGTGGAGCAATTGATTTAGGAGCTATTTTTATTGATGAAGCAAATGATGTCAATTGGGCTTTTGTAATTCGTAATATTGGAACTCAATTTACTACTTATTCCGGCATCAATGAAAAATTACCTCTAACTATTATGGCAGGTGTTTCACAAGAATTAGAAAATGTTCCAATACGATGGCATCTTACTTTAGATAATTTGCAGCAATGGAATGTTTCATTTTCAAACCCAAATCAATCTAAAAACTCAATCGATGGAAGTTCAAATGAGCAGAAAGTATCAATATTTGGAAATGCTTTTCGACATGTGATTTTTGGAGTAGAACTTTTTCCCAAAAAAGCTTTCAATCTAAGACTAGGTTATAACTTTAGAAGAGCTCAAGAATTACTAATTTTGGAACAAAGAAATTTTTCAGGATTGTCTGTTGGTTTTGGATTGAAAATGAATAAATTAAAATTTAATTATTCCTATTCGAAATATACTTTAGCAGGGAACACTAGTTTATTTGGATTAACAATTAACTTACAATAATATTATTTTGGATAAAAAAATTACTATCGCAATTGATGGGTTTTCTTCAACAGGGAAAAGCACATTGGCCAAAGAATTAGCCAAAGAATTAGGCTATGTATATGTAGACACTGGGGCAATGTATCGTGCGGTAACTTTTTTTGCAATGAAAAGCGGATATATTGCTAAAGATTTTTTTGAGGTTCAATTGCTTATAAATAGTTTGAAAATTATTAAATTAGAATTTAAATTTAATCCTGAATTAGGCTTTGCAGAAATGTATCTCAATGATGTTAATATTGAGAAAGAAATTAGGACACTTGAAGTTTCATCCTATGTTAGTAAAGTTGCCGAAATTTCCCAAGTTCGTGCAAAATTAGTAGAACAACAACAAGAAATGGGAAAAAATAAAGGAATCGTAATGGATGGTAGAGATATTGGAACTGTTGTTTTTCCTGATGCCGATTTAAAAATATTTATGACCGCAAGTCCATTAACCCGTGCCGAAAGACGTTTCAAGGAATTAACCAGAAATGGTGACACGGTAACCTTTGAAGCAGTATTAAAAAATGTTCAAGAACGGGATTATATAGATACACATCGAGAAGATTCTCCTTTAGTTAAAGCTAATGACGCTATAGAATTCGATAATTCTAATATAACAAAACAAGAACAATTTTTAAAAATCATGAAATTAATCAAGTCATAGAATACCGCATTTGAATTAATAAAATTTAGAGCCTTGCAATTTTGTAAGGCTTTTTTTGTAAATATTCGGATCTTATAAAGTCTTTTTTTTTATATTATATTTTATAACTCATTCATAAATACATCATAATTGTAGGAAAAAATATAAGAAATAAAATAATTTATGTATTTAGTCGGTTATATTATATATTTAAACGGAAATGTGATTATATTTACAGAAAAATAAAGATAAGTTCTTATATAAATAAATCTAAAGAAGTTTGCCCCACAATCTACTTTAAACTTAATCCAATTTTTATATGAAAGTAAAATTACTTAGTGCATTATTGCTAGTTGCAATAATACTCACAATGAATTCTTGCACTACAGATAATTCTGAAAATGCCACATCTTCAGTTAATAGTCAAGAAGTATTGAATTATACATATGATGCTTCAGAAATTGAAGCTATGACTTTAATAAATAATTATAGAGTAAGTATTGGATTAACTGCTTTGAAAGAAATTAAACATATTTCTTATAAATCAGAGGAACATGATCATTATATGATAGCAAATAATGTTGTAAATCATAATGATTTTGTTGCCCGTTCAGAAAATATTATGAAAGTTTTAGGTGCAAAAAGAGTAAGTGAAAATATAGCCTATAATTATAATTCACCACAAGCTGCTATAAATGCATGGTTGAATAGTCCAAATCATAAAGAAAATATTGAAGGAGATTTTACAAATTTTGGTATTGCAATAAGAGTTGATCCAGATGGTAAAAAATATTACACCAATATTTTTGTAAAAATATAAATAAAGATTTTTTTTTTGGTTTTTGAAAGCTGCCTACTTTGGCGGCTTTTTTTATTTACAGTACAATAGTTTGTAGTTTACTCGAAGATCTTCATAATTTGACATTATGAATATTTGTTATACTTTCTTAAGTGTATTTAATTTTTATTTTGAATAAACTGAACAATTTTTTCAATTACAATGGGATTTCCTAATATTTTTTGATGACCTAATTCTTCTGTAATAAAAATTTCTCCGTTTATTAAATGTTTTTGAATGTTTATTGCGGCCGTTATAGGAACTTCTTTGTCATTTTTATCGTGAATGACTAAAACTGGAATTGTTACTTCCATTGCTGATTTATAAGCTGAAAAATTATTTATATCTTCCCCATATTTATTTTCAAAATGCAAACGTAATTGGGTGCTTGCATTTGGGCTTAATCCCAGTTTTTTTACAAAACTATCGAGAATATCCTGAACAATATCTCCACTACCGATGATAACCAAATTTTTTAAGATTAATCCTTTTTTTACAGCATTCAATAATGACATTCCGCCTAGTGAATGACCAATAGCCGCTTCAAACGGGCCGAATTGTTTTTCAATTTCAAGAATTGTTTCTACAAATTCAGATAGTATAGTTGTTTTTCCTGGGGATTTTCCATGAGCAGGTGCGTCAAAACTTATTGTTGAATATCCTGCATTTATTAATTCATCTGCTATTTTGAATAGTTGAGTTCCTCGACCGGACCAACCATGAGTCAATAAAATTTTCTTCTTACTATTTCCATATTCATAAATAACTACTTCCTTATTAATTGAAGGAATTTGAATTAATTTTTGAGCACTTTTGTAGTCCATTTCAATTTCTCTTTTTGGAATATTATGTTTTATGGGCATTCTAAATAATTTAGCAGCCAAATGTGTTGTGAGTTTTGGAGAAATTAACGAGAAAAACTTAAAACAAAGTAGGATTATTTTAGAAGTTTTCAATGATTGAGATTGATTTGATGATTTTTTTGGCATTTAAATAAATTTTCAATTGAGTCACTATTATCTATATTTTTTACTAAATTTAGAAAAACATAAAAGTAGTTTAAAATCTAAATTTATTATGAATTTATTATTAATATTGAATTATATGAATATTGCTACTAATTAAAGGTAATTTATTATGCTGAACTGTAAAACGACAAAATCTCTAAAATGGAAATAATTCATATAGCTGCAGAATGTTATCCGGCAGCAAAAGTGGGTGGTTTGGGAGATGTTCTTGGAGCTTTACCCAAGTATCAGAAAAAAGCAGGACAGTTTGTAAAAGTTATAATTCCTTGTTATAAAACGAAATTTATTCAAGAAAATAATTTTGAAAACATTTATGATGGATTATTAAAATTAGGAAACTTTAAATTTCCTTATACTATTTTAAAAGAAAAAACAGGTAAATTAGATTTTGAAATGTATTTGGTATCAATTCCAGAATTATTTGATAGAAAAGAAGTTTATGGATATGAAGATGATATCGAACGCTTTTTATCTTTTCAAATTGCTACTTTGGATTGGATTAATTCATGCGAAAAAATCCCTGATGTTATAAATTGTCATGATCATCATACAGGTTTGATTCCTTTTATGATGTTATATGCCAATAAATATGAGAAATTGCGAAATGTACCAACAGTAATTACAATTCACAATTCAATTTATCAAGGGAAATTTGGATTTGATAAATTGTATTATTTACCTGAATTTGAATTAACAAAAGTAACAGTTTTACAATGGAATAACAAGATTAATTCATTGGCAACCGCCATAAAATGCGCTTCAGCAGTGACAACGGTTTCGCCTAATTATCTGAATGAAATTAATAATTTTGCCTACGGTTTAGAATCGTTATTTAACCTTGTTAGACATAAGTCCACAGGGATTTTGAACGGAATTGATATGGAAGTTTGGAATCCAGCCGAAGATGAATTGATTGAAAGGAATTATTCGATTAAAGATATTCTAAATGGAAAACAAGAAAATAAAGAAAAGTTATGTAGTCAATTTGATTTAGATCCTACAAAACCACTTTTTAGTTTCATCGGAAGATTGTTAGAAGAAAAAGGGGCCGATTTATTACCACATGCAGCTGCATTAGCTTTATCGGAACATTATAAAGAAATAAATATATTAGTTTTAGGTTCTGGAAACATTGAAATTGAAAATCAATTGAGTCATTTATTGACTGGTTTTAAGGGGAATTATAATGTGTTTATAGGCTATAATGAAAATTTAGCTCATTTAATTTATGCAGGTTCTGATTTTTTATTAATGCCATCAAGAGTGGAACCTTGTGGTTTGAACCAAATGTATTCATTACGATATGGAACAATTCCAATTGTTAGAAGAACTGGTGGTTTAAAAGATACGGTAATTGATTTTGGAGATGATGGAAATGGAATATGCCACGATCAAGCTTCGATTGCTGATATTTGTTATTCAATTCAAAGAGCAGTGAAATTATTTCAGGACAAAAAAAGCTTTAATAAAATTAGAAAATCAGGAATGAAAATAGATCATTCTTGGGAAAATGTTTGCCAAGAATATATAGAAATGTACAATTTAATACATAAATAAAAATGAAAACGAAAAGGAAAAATGTTATCGCAATTATTCTAGGTGGTGGACAAGGATCAAGATTGTCTCCTTTAACTGAGTCACGTTCAAAACCAGCTGTGCCTATTGCTGGAAAGTATAGGTTAGTTGATATTCCAATCTCAAACTGTATGAATTCCGATATTTATAGGATTTTCGTTTTAACCCAATTCAATTCGGCCTCCTTAAATGCGCACATTAAAAACACCTACCATTTTAGTATTTTTAGTCACGCTTTTGTTGATATTCTTGCAGCAGAACAAACTCCTGATAATGCAGGTTGGTTTCAAGGAACTGCTGATGCGGTTAGACAATGTATGCCTCATTTTTTAAACCATGATTTTGATTATGCCATGATACTCTCTGGAGATCAACTGTATCAAATGGATTTGAATGAAATGATTGAGGCTCATATAGAAAAGCAAGCCGATATTTCTATTGCAACTCTTCCAGTTAATGCCAAAGATGCAACAGATTTTGGTATTTTGAAAACAGCTGAAGATGGATCCATAGCATCATTTATTGAAAAACCAGCAAAAGAACTTTTGCCAGATTGGAAATCGGATGTTAGCGAAGAGATGAAAAGCCATGGAAAAGAATATTTAGCATCAATGGGAATTTATATTTTCAATAAACAATTTTTAGTTGATGTTATGTCAGATAATTCAACCAAAGATTTTGGAAAAGAAATTATTCCACAAGCAGTTGGAAATAAAAAAATTGTTAGTTTTCAATATGAAGGTTATTGGACTGATATAGGTAATATAGATTCCTTTTTTGAAGCAAATATTGGATTGACAGATGATGTTCCTCAATTCAACTTATTTGATAATGAAAATAAGATCTATACAAGACCAAGACTTTTGCCTCCTACAAAATTTAAAAAAACCAATATTGATCGTTCGTTAGTTTCAGATGGTTGTATTGTAAATGCAAAAGAAATTGTACGTTCTGTTATTGGGAATCGTTCTAGAATTGGTGATGAAACAATTATTCAAAATAGTTATGTTATGGGTAATGATTTTTATCAAAATATTGATGATATGAATGAAGATATTAAAAATAACAAACAGTTAGTAGGAATTGGAGAAAGATGTTTTATAAACAATGCAATTATAGATAAAAATTGTAGAATTGGAAACGATGTATTTATAAGTGGAGGAAAACATTTAGAAAATATTTCAAATCATTTGTATACCATTAAAGAAGGAATTGTAGTTGTCAAAAAAGGATCGGTTTTACCAGATGGCTATATTATCAAGTAATTACAAAAAGTTTTTATTTATATTTATTGAATTTTAATATTGAAAAATGCAGAATCAAACCCGAATTGTTATTGAAAATATTAAACCTCAAATTGATGGAGGTGTAAATTGTATTAAAAGAGTTGTTGGACAAGGTGTAATTGTAACGGCAGATGTATTTTCTGACGGTCATGATGTAATATCTTGTTGTGTAAAATACAAAAACGAATCAGATGATTACTGGCAAGAAGCTAGATTAAAAACAAGTGGAAACGATGAATGGATTGCAGAATTCGTAGTCGAAAAACAAGGTTATTACAGCTATTTTGTAGAAGGATGGGTTGATTATGCTTTGAATTGGCAGCATGGAATTGAAAGAAAAATTCAGGATAATCAACATGTGAATTCAGAATTATTAGAAGGTATCGAGTTTGTTAATGCAGTGCTGGAATTTGCCAATCATTCAGAGAAAGAGTTACTTGATAAAGCTGCTTATTTTTTTGCTAATCAGTCCGATTATGATCAAGCTATTCATATAGCAATGTCATCTGAATTGCATCAGATTTTTAAAAAATATCCAATTCGTTTTCTCGAAAATAGATCATCAGAATTAAAGGTTTATGTAGATAGAAAAAAAGCATTATTTAGCACATGGTACGAATTTTTTCCTCGATCGGCTTCAAATGAAGAAGGAAAACACGGAACCTTTAACGATTGTGAACGATTGTTGCCAAGAGTTGCTTCGATGGGTTTTGATACTTTATATTTTCCACCCATTCATCCAATTGGAGAAGTTAATAGAAAAGGTAAAAATAATGCTACCAATGCTCAACATGGTGATGTTGGTTCGCCATGGGGCATTGGCTCGCAATATGGAGGTCATAAATCGATACATCCACAATTAGGAAGTATTGATGATTTTAAATCTCTCGTTACCAAAGCAAAGGAATTAGGAATTGAAGTGGCAATGGATTATGCCTTGCAAGCTGCTCCTGATCATCCTTATGTAAAAGATTTTCCACAATGGTTCAAATGGCGTCCTGATGGAACAGTTCAATATGCTGAAAATCCACCAAAAAAATACCAAGACATTTTGCCAATTCATTATGAAAGTGGTGATTGGAAGAACTTATGGAAAGAATTACTTGATGTAGCCTTATTCTGGATCGAAGAATGTGATATCAAAATTTATAGAGTGGACAATCCACATACAAAACCATTCTATTTTTGGGGTTGGTTAATTGGCGAAATCAAGAAAAAACATCCAGATGTGTTGTTTTTAGCTGAAGCTTTTACTCGTCCAAAAATCATGAATGAGTTGGCAAAACAAGGTTTTAGCCAGTCATATACTTATTTTACTTGGAGAAATTCTAAAAAAGAATTGACTACATACGTTGAAGAATTAACACAATCGGAGCAAAAAGAATTTTACAGACCTAATTTTTGGCCTAATACACCTGATATCAACCCATTTGCTTTACAACGAGGAAATGAATCGGTACATTTACAGAAATATTTCTTGGCAGCCACCTTAAGTTCAAGTGTTGGAATTTATGGGCCAGTTTTCGAATATATGATTTCTACTCCATTGGCAGCCGGAAAAGAAGAGTATTTGGATTCAGAAAAATATGAAGTTATTAAATGGGATTGGGAAAAACGAAATGTAATCACGACTTTAATTTCTCGTATTAATACAATTAGAAAAGAGCAAGAATCGTTGCAACAAACTAATAATATTAAGTTTTGTGATACTAATAATGATCAAGTTATGGCCTACTACAAATTTAATGATGATAGACATAACGAAACCTTAATGGTTGCAAGTCTTGATTCGCAAAATACAAGTAGGGGCATGGTTCGACTTCCAATAGAATTATTAGGAAAATTACCAATTCAATTGACTGATTTAATTACCGGAAATAGTTATGTATGGGAGAATGAATGGAATTTTGTAGAGTTATCTGCTCAACTTCCTTTTCATCTGTTTAAAATTAACTCTTAAATAGATTTTACGAGAATACATTTCAAAATATTAATAAAAATATTGCATTTCATTATTTATGTATGCAAACCCAAAACAAAATAAAAATGAACAACAATGTACAAGCTTATTCACTTTTAACCGATTTCGATATCGATTTATTCAAGGCAGGAAAACATTTCAGATTATATGAAAAACTAGGTGCACATCTAATCGAAGTAGATGGTGTAAAAGGTGTTTACTTTGCTGTTTGGGCACCATCAGCTAGATCGGTTTCTGTTGTTGGAGATTTTAATTATTGGATTCAAGGCGATCATCAATTAAATGTACGTTGGGATTCATCAGGAATTTGGGAAGGATTTATCCCAGGAATTGATAAAGGAACAACATATAAATATAAGATTCAATCTAACAATGAAGGTTTGATTACTGAAAAATCGGATCCATTTGCTTTATATTGTGAACATCCGCCTCATACCGCTTCTGTTGTTTGGGACTTAGATTATAAGTGGAAAGATAAAAAATGGATGGATACGCGTAAAGACCATAATGGTTTAGACAAACCCTATTCCGTTTATGAAGTACATCTAGGTTCTTGGAAACGTAATGCCGAAGGGAATTTTTTGACCTATTTGGAATTTGCTGAAGATTTGGTTAATTATGTGAAAGAAACTGGATTTACCCATATTGAGTTTATGCCCATAATGGAATTTCCGTATGACCCATCATGGGGGTATCAGCTGGTAGGTTATTTTGCGCCAACTTCTCGTTTTGGAAAACCACAGGATTTTATGGTTTTAGTCGATAAATTACATCAAGCTGGAATTGGGGTAATATTGGATTGGGTTCCATCCCATTTTCCTGAAGATGCGCATGGTCTAGGATTTTTTGATGGTTCTAATCTTTTTGAACATCCAGATCGTAGAAAAGGGTATCATCCTGATTGGAAAAGTTTAGTTTTCAACTATGGACGTAACGAAGTACGTTCCTTTTTGATAAGTAATGCCATTTTTTGGTTGCAAAACTACCATGTTGATGGGCTTAGAGTAGATGCTGTAGCGTCTATGTTATATTTAGATTATTCTAGAGAAGATGGTGAATGGGAGCCAAATATATATGGTGGCAGAGAAAATCTAGATACTATAAGTTTTTTAAAAGATTTTAATGAAGCTGTATATTCTAATTTCGAAGGAGTTCAGACTATTGCTGAGGAAAGTACTTCTTTCCCTATGGTATCAAGACCGACCTTTGTTGGTGGATTAGGATTTGGAATGAAATGGATGATGGGCTGGATGCATGACACCTTAGAATATTTCAAAAAAGACACAGTGTATAGAAAATACCATCAAAATGAATTGACTTTTTCTATGACCTATACTTTTTCTGAGAATTTTATGCTGCCACTTTCTCATGATGAAGTAGTATATGGAAAAAAATCTATTGCAGGAAGAATGCCTGGTGATGAATGGCAAAAATTCGCGAATTTAAGACTGCTTTATGGTTATATGTTTACTCATCCTGGAACAAAATTATTGTTTATGGGAAGTGAATTTGGTCAGAGTTCCGAGTGGAATTTTGATGGAAGTCTAGATTGGCATTTATTGCAATATAACTATCATGAAGGCATCAAAAAAACAATTACTGATTTGAATGCACTCTATAAAACACAGCCTGCATTACATGAAAAACAATTTAGTCCAGAAACTTTCGAATGGATAAATTATTCTGACCATCAAAATGCTGTTATGTCTTACATTCGAAAAGGCCACAGTCCTGAAGATAATTTGATTGTTATTTGTAATTTCACTCAAGTTACTCGTGAAAATTATCGAATTGGATTATATAAAAAAGGGGAGTTGATAGCTGTTTTTAATAGTGATGCTGAAATATATGGTGGTAGTGGAGTAGAAAACACTACAAAATTAAAAGTCGAAGCATCGCCTTATGATGGTAGAGAATATTCGATTGAATTAACATTACCTCCATTAAGTGTTACCGTATATAAATTTAAATAATTAAATTTTTATTTTTTTTTAAACATCATTCTATGAATTTATTAATAATAATTCAAAGAATGGTGTTTTTTTTTAATAAAATTTATGAATATCATGACGTTTTAGGGGTAATCGTTATTGTTATTTTATGGTTTAAAGTATTTTTGTATTTTAGCCAAAATTAAAAGAGAGTAGTAAAAGTCAAAATATAAGTATAATATGATTACAAATACAGAGTTAGAATTCAAAGGGGATTTATATCCATCGAAAATTGTTTTGATGGAACAAGATGTTGATTCTGTGTTTTTTCATGCTGATAATAGTGTCATTTTAAAATTAACAGTATTAAGAGACAGTATGATTCGTTTTCGATATACTGTAAAAGGATATTTTTCAAATGATTTTTCTTACGCTATAGATAAAAGTCATTCTCATGGATATAATTTTCTTGAAGTAACAGAAGAAAATGATTATTACCAAGTAAAAACCAGTAAAGTAAAATGCAGAATTCAAAAAATTGATATGAGAGTTTCAATTTTTGATTTGAATGACAAAGTGATATTAGAAGATGAATTAGGTTTTCATTGGGAGGAATGTTATGAACACGGTGGAAACATTGTTAAAATGAGTAAAACTTCAAAGGACGGTGAATGTTTTTATGGACTAGGTGATAAAGCGACACAATTGAATTTGAAAGGAAAAAGAGTAGAAAATTTTGCCACCGATCAATATGCTTTTAGCAAAGATCAAGAGCCATTATATAAAGTTGTTCCTTTTTATATAGGATTACAAAAAAAACAATCTTACGGTATTTTCTTTGATAATACTTTTAGAACTTATTTTGATTTTTGCCAAGAACGTAGAAATGTAACAAGTTTTTGGGCTGAAGGAGGAGAAATGAATTATTACTTCATTTATGGTCCACAAATGCAAGATGTAGTTACTACTTATACAGATTTAACAGGAAAACCAGAATTACCACCTCTTTGGGCCCTTGGATATCATCAGTGTAAATGGAGTTATTTTCCAGAAAGTAATGTAAAAGAAATTACAGCAAAATTTAGAGACTTGAAAATTCCTTGTGATGCCATCTATTTAGATATTGATTACATGGAAGGATTTCGTTGTTTTACTTGGAACAAAGAATATTTTCCAGATCCAAAAAGAATGGTTGCGGAATTAGCTGCTGACGGATTTAAAACCATAGTAATTATTGACCCTGGAATTAAAATTGACAAAGAATATTCTGTATATAAAGAGGCATTAGAAAAAGATTATTTCTGTAAAAGAGCCGATGGACCTTATATGAAAGGCAAGGTTTGGCCTGGAGAATGTAACTTTCCTGATTATACTAATCCAGAAGTTAGAGAATGGTGGGCTGGATTATTCAAAGAATTAGTGTCTGAAATCGGTGTAAAAGGAGTATGGAATGATATGAATGAACCTGCAGTAATGGAAGTTCCTAATAAAACATTTCCAATGGATGTACGTCATGATTATGATGGGAATCCATGCAGTCATAGAAAGGCTCATAATATATATGGTATGCAAATGGCTAGAGCGACTTACCATGGTGTAAAACGTTTTGCTTATCCAAAAAGACCTTTTGTAATAACAAGATCTGCTTATGCTGGTGCACAACGTTATACTTCTTCTTGGACAGGCGACAATGTAGCTTCCTGGGAACATTTATGGATTGCGAATATCCAGGTTCAAAGAATGTGTATCTCTGGTATGGGATTCACAGGTTCCGATATTGGTGGTTTTGCAGAACAACCTTCTGGAGAATTATACGCTCGCTGGATTCAATTGGGGGTATTTCATCCATTTTGTAGAACCCATTCGTCGGGAGATCATGGAAATCAAGAACCATGGGCTTTTGATGAAGAAGTAATTGATATCACTCGAAAATTTGTAAACCTGCGGTATCAATTGTTACCTTATTTATATACCATGTTTTGGCAATATATTGAGGAAGGAATTCCTATGTTAAAGCCATTGGTTTATTTTGATCAAGAAGATATTCAAACACATTATAGAAACGATGAGTTTATTTTTGGTAATCAAATATTAGTTTGCCCTATTCTTGAACCTAATTCATTGGGTAGAAGAATGTACATGCCTCGGGGACAATGGTACAATTACTGGACTAGTGAATTAATTACAGGAGGAAAAGAATTATGGGTAGATACAAAATTCGACCAAATTCCAATGTTTATAAAAGCAGGAGCGATAATACCAAAGTATCCAGTTCAACAATATGTAGGAGAATTAGAATTTGATGAATTAGAATTGGACGTATACTATAAAGAAAGTAAGGAAAAATCCGTTGTATATGAAGATGCACAAGACGGATATGATTACAAAAAAGGAAGGTTTAGTTTATTATCGTTCACAACTATAGGTAAAGGAAATGAATTTTATATTCAATTGTATAAAGAAGGTAAATATGATACTAACTATACTAAATTTAAAATAAATTTAATCGGATTGCCATTTAAAGTAAAAGAAATTAGAATTGATAACGAGAAAATTACTTATGACAAAAGGATTTTTGATTCAAAAAATTATCTAATAATTGATAAAGAATTTACAGAATTAAATATTGTAGGTATCTAGATATAAAAATTATGATACTTTTTGATTTAATTTTATAAATTTAAGCTATTTAAAAGTTGTAATTTTATTGAAATTAAAAGATTATATATATGAAAAAGCACAAGTTATTAATTGGGATTTTTACACTAGGATTGTTTTTTTCGTGTGCTACAAACCCATTTACAGGAAAAAAAAGTTTGAATTTTGTATCTAATGCTGAATTATTCCCTTCTTCATTCCAACAGTATGGTACATTTATAAAGGAAAACAAGGTTATTTCTGGTACTATTGATGCAAGAAAGGTAGAAGCAGTTGGTATGAAAATTAAAAATGCTGCTGAACGTTGGCTTACTGCGAATGGTCAAGCTGGTTATTTGAAAGGTTATCAGTGGGAATATAATTTGATAGACAGTAAAGAAGTAAATGCTTGGTGTATGCCTGGCGGTAAAATTGTTGTTTATTCAGGTATTTTGCCAATTACTAAAGATGAAGCTGGATTGGCTACAGTTATGGGACATGAAGTGTCACATGCTTTGGCAAATCACGGTGCACAAAGAATGAGTGCGTCGCAATTGCAACAAATTGGTGCAGTTGGGGTAGCGGTAGCAACAGGAAGTCAAAGTGCAGAAAATCAACAAATGTGGCAACAATATTATGGTCTTGGATCTCAAGTTGGAGTTATGCTTCCGTTTAGTAGAAGCCACGAAAGTGAAGCGGATAAAATTGGTTTAATTTTAATGGCAATTGCAGGTTATAATCCTGACCAAGCAATAACTTTTTGGGAAAGAATGTCAGCCAATTCTGACGGGAATAAACCACCTGAATTTCTAAGTACGCACCCAGCCGATGCTACTAGAATAGCTAATTTGAAAAGATTAATTCCAGATGCTAAAGCTGAAGCATTGAAATTTGGGGTTGTTTTTAAATAATTAACTGTTTATTGTAAATAAACACTAAAATCTGACTCGTTTTTATTAAATGAGTCGGATTTTTTTATTTAATTATGTTTAAAAATTTACAAAACTCCAAGTTCGATCATACATTCTTTCATTATTTGATAGGTTCTCTCTATATTATTGTCTAACCCAATAGAAAAGCGAATTAATCCATCAGAAAGACCCATTGCTTTTTGTTCATCTAATGGAATTTCACTAGATGTTGAAGTACCTGGTGCACTAAAAAGAGTTTTATAAAATCCTAAACTTACTGCCAAATATCCTAGTTTTCTACTTTGCATTAATTCCATTAGTTCATTGGCTTTTTCCAATGTCAATTGTCATCATACCACCAAATCTGTACTTTGGATTGATCATTATGGCCTAAAATAAATAATAATTTTTAATGTTATATTTTCAATAATCACCCTTTAAGTTTTTTTTATACACAAAATATGTATATATTGCAAAATGGAACGGTTATTATGAATTAAAGTTGTACTATTCCAAAATACCAGCAATTAGCGGACATGCTACATTAGTGGTGTATAAAGTTAAGAATAAGAAGCTTAATTTAACTTATGATACTAGTAAGTAAAGTTTATCACTGAGCTTTTAAAGAAAAATTCAATATTATTTTTTTTCCTTTTTTAACTTTTGTAGTGTATTGAAAATTTTATGGTCTGTATATTTCATACTAGATAATAGAAAGATAAATAAATTTTTTATGTAAGACAGTTAATTTTTTTAATAAACAAGTCATTACATTAACATATTTATTACTACGTAGTTGATACGATTTATTGTCGTATTATTAAAACCTCTTAATTATTTGTTATTCAAATAATTATCTAAATTAATTAAATATAAACAGGACGTTTTATTGTTTTTACTATTTATCATGAATTACATATTTTAATGTAATCGATTACCTGTTTTTTGTTGGAATTAAATTCTAAATAAAACGATGCAATAGTATATGTTTTGAGGGTTTTATTTAGTTACAGGATTTTTTATGATACATAATTAAAAAATTAAATTATTTATTAAAAATATACATTTCAAACAGTGTATAAAACTATCCCTTAATAGGAATCAAAGATTAATATTAACCAGTTACTATTTTTTAAAAAACCAAATTATGATTTTAAAATGTTTATTTGAAAAAACTATTAAAAGTTTTTTTTTTATTTTTATGTTGCTCAGTTTATTTTTGAGTAACAAAACTTTTGCCCAAAGTGGAATAACCGTAAGTGGAATAGTTAAAGACGATACGGGTTTTCCGCTACCAGGAGTTAATATAGTTGAAAAGGGAACAAAGAATTTTTCAATTACTGACATGGATGGGAGATATAGGGTTAAAATATCAACGAATAAGCCAGTTTTAGTAATCAGCTATATTGGATTTGATTCTCAATCTGTTACTGTTGGTGAGAGAGCAATTGTTAATGTATCTCTAAAACCAAATTCAGAGACTCTTGACGAAGTTACCATAGTTTCTTATGGTTATGGAACCATTAAAAAAGAAAATTTAACAGGAGCTGTTGCTTCAATTACTGCAAAAGATTTAGCTAAAATTCCGGTTACCAATGTTGCGGAAGCAATGGCGGGTAGACTTGCAGGGGTAACAGTGCAATCTGTTGATGGTGCTCCGGGATCTGATATAGTAATTCGTGTAAGGGGTGGTGGCTCAATTACCCAAGACAATTCTCCTTTATATGTAGTGGATGGATTTATTGTGAGTAACTTAAATGACATACCACCAGGGGATATTCAAAGTATAGATGTGTTAAAAGATGCTGCAACGACTGCAATATATGGAGCGCAAGGTGCAAATGGTGTAGTGGTAGTTACTACAAAAAGACCTAGAGGAGGCAAAACTACCGTTAACTTTAATCAATACATGCAAATAGGAATTTTGCCTAAGGATAGACAATATGAAGTTTTGTCTCCTTATGAATTTGTGACAATGCAATATGAAAAAGCAAGGCTTTCTTCTCAAACAGACGTAGATAGATTTGAAAAGTTTTTTGGAAAATACGATGATTTAGAGTTGTATAAATCTAAAAAACCATCTGACTGGCAAAAGGAAGTGCTAGGAAAGTCTGTTGTTTCGTATTACAGGAACTTAAGTGTTTCGGGAGGTAGTGAGTCAACAAAATTTAATTTTAGTTATTCTTCCAATAAAGACGAAGGCTTGATGATAGGTTCTGGACAAAAGAGAAATATAATCAACTTTAAATTTAATCACGACATTTCAAAGAAATTAAAAGTTGATTTGTCTGCTAGAATTTCAAATAGAGTAGTAGATGGAGCTGGTTCTTCTGGAGGATCTTCAATAAGAATTAAAAACATTCTTACTGCAAGACCAACTAATGGTATTGCTGATGAATTAACATTTGACGATACTAATTTACTTGATGATGATCAATATGAAGCCTTTTTATTAACTTTAGTAGATCCCAAGAAATTAACAGAGCAAGATTGGAGAAAGAGAACCTATAAAAGTTATGTTTTAAATGCTGGTATAACTTGGGATATCTTAGATAATTTAACATTTAAATCTACACTATCATCTGGTACGGATTACAATGAAAATCTTCGATTTTATGGGCCTTTGACAAGTGAGTCTATCCAAGCTGGTAATGGTTTGCCTTTAGGTCTCAAGGGTAATTCAGAAGGGTCTTCTTACAGACTCTCTAATACGATGAATTATGATCTTAAAAATACGGGAAAACATCAATTAGGTATATTGTTAGGTCATGAGGTTAGGTCTCAAGGTGGAAAATCGGAATCAGTTAGATCAGAAGATTTTAGAGAGACTATTACACCTGAAGAATTGTTTGCTAACATGGTTTTAGGTACAACCGTGGAGCATTCAACTTCTGAAAGTACAGATGAAAATTGGTATTCGGTATTTGCAAGAGCCAATTATTCGTACAATGATAAATATTTATTAACCGCGACTGTTCGTCGTGATGCTTCTAGTAAGTTTTTAGGGGCTAATAATATCGGAATCTTTCCTGCTTTTTCTGTGGGTTGGAAAATCACAAGCGAACCGTTTTTAAGAGATTCTAAAATTTTCAATGAGTTGAAATTAAGATTTGGATTTGGAGATGTAGGTAATGACAGAATTCCTTCGAATTCAACTAAATTAATATATGTTGCAAATACAAATAAAGGACCAGGCTTTGGTGACAATACTAACGATTCTTATTATAACGTTTCCGGTAGTGTTTTGTATAATCCTGATTTGATTTGGGAGACTACAACAACTCGGAATTTAGGGTTGGATTTTAGATTATTTAATTCGGTTATCAATGGTAGTTTAGATGTTTATAGAAATACCACTAGAGACTTATTATTGCAAGCAGCTGTGTCTCCGATATCAGGATTTAATTCTCAGTATAATAATATTGGTGCCACTTCTAACAAAGGGATAGAATTGGCGTTTAATGCCAACTTGATTAATAAAGCTGATTATAGCTTAGGATTAACAATGAATTTCGGAATGAATGACACCAGAATCGATGCACTTGATGGAACTAATGATCGTTTTTTTCAGTCTAGTTGGGCGAGCACCGATTTGAAAGATGGGGAAGATTATTATTTAAAAGTAGGTGAATCAATTGGGTTAATTTATGGTTATGTAAATGACGGTATGTATTCTGTAGATGATTTTGAAAGCTATAATGATGTTACAAGAAATTATGTTTTGAAAGATGGTGTTCCTGATGATTCGGGTACTCTTGGAACAACTGTTAAGCCAGGATATATGAAATTGAAAGATGTAAATGAAGATGGTGAGATAAATAGCGATGACCGTAAAGTAATTGGAAATGCATTGCCAAAAGCACAAGGAGGGTTTGGATTAAACGGGACATATAAAGGATTTGATTTAACCGCATTTTTTAACTGGTCCTATGGTAATGATATCTACAATACGGGAAAAATTGATTACAATCAGTTGTATCGTACTACCTACGGAAATATGTTGAATACTATGAATTCCTCCAACAGATTTACCTATATTGATACAAATGGTAGTTATACTGGAGTAGCAGGAGGTATTGTTACTGATTTAGTACAATTAGGAGAAATGAATCAAGGGAAGACAATATGGAGTGGAAGCAATTCTTTTGGAGCTGCGAGACCCGTTATTTCTGATTGGGCAGTTGAAGATGGTTCTTACTTAAGATTAAATAATGTAACCATTGGTTATACACTTCCATTGAAAGATTTCAAAAAATCAATCCTTTCCAATTTACGTTTTTATGTTACAGGATCTAATTTGGCTTTATGGACGAAATATTCCGGTTATGATCCAGATGTAAATTCAAATAGGAGAAATGATGCTTTTTCAGCTTTAACTCCTGGTTTAGATTACTCCTCTTATCCAAGAAGCAGAACTTTTACCTTTGGAGTAAATGCTACTTTTTAATCTAAAAGCGATTCAATTAAAAAATATAATAAAATAAAAAATAATAATATGAATAATTTCATTAAAAAAACGGTGATCCTCTTAATAGCATTCAGTATGAATGGCTGTTCAGATTTTTTAGATCCAAATTCTTTGTCAACATACGATACGGATTATTTGTTTTCTAATTTGGATGATGCCAGGAAAGCAACTAATTCGATTTATGCCAGTTTTGGACAAGATGCATTTAGATCCAGGTTGTCTTCAAATATGCAAGGAAATACAGATATTGAAGCAAATGGTAATTTAACGAGTACCAGTGCCCGATATGAGTTATGGGGATTAAGGGCTGGAGAAAACAATAGTGATACAAAAGTAGTTTGGGAAATTGCTTATAAAGCAATTAGAGATAGTAATATTGTTATTGATGGTATTCATGAAAGTAAAGGGTATAGCTCAAATGATATAGTTCTAGTAGCTGGTTTGAATCAGTTATTAGGAGAAGCCTACACACTTAGAGCCTATTGGTATAGTATGCTTATTTTTACTTTTGGCGATGTTCCATTTATTAAGGTAGCTCCTAAAGCAGGTGTTGATTTTAATTTGCCTAAGGAAGACAGAAATGTAATCCTATCTTCAGTTATTCAAGACATGATAGATATTGAACCTAATATGAAATGGGCAGATCAATTGCCTTATGGAATTGAGCAAGTAAATAGAGAGTTTACTCTAGGGATGATTGCTAGGCTATCATTGCAAAGAGGCGGGTATTCCTTGAAACCAGATTTAACAATGGCCAGAGAAAGTGATTATTTAGATTATTATGCCATTGCAAGAGATTATTCAAATAAATTAATTACTCTCAAAGATAGAGCATTACCGGTTGATTTTGGTCAAATATTCAGAAATGAATGTGAGTTTATTACACCCAAAAATAGTGATGTATTATTTGAAGTTCCTTTTGCCATTGGAGAAGGAGATGTGGCATGGAATATTGGAATTCGAGTTAATGGTGGGCCTTATGGAACGGGATCTAACTATATGAATATACCTGCAACTTATTATTACTCCTTTGATTTCAAAGATAAAAGAAGAGATGTAACCTGTGGATTGTATGAAAGAGATGTCGATTTTGTACAACAAATCGTTAGTGTTGGAGCTATTTCACAAGGAAAATGGAGTAGAGAATGGTTAAAAGTTGCTCCAGGAAAAGGAACCTCAAAAGGTACTGGAATCAACTGGCCATTGTTGAGATATTCTGATGTGTTATTAATGTATGCAGAATCAGTTAACGAAATAAGTGGTCCTACAGCTGCCGCTAAAGAAGCTTTATCTCGTGTAAGAAAAAGAGCTTTTGATGTTGCCGATTGGCCTACAAAAGTAGTTCAATACGTAACAAATGTTTCTGCAAGTAAAGGTGCTTTTTTTAATGCAATTGTCGATGAAAGAGCATGGGAATTTGGAGGAGAATTAACCCGTAAATCAGAATTGATTCGATGGAATTTGTATGATGTAAAAATCAAAGAAACGGTAGAAGGTTTGCATAAATTAGCAGATGATGCTTATTATGGTTTTGGTGAATTGCCAGATTATATTTGGGCAAAAAATAATATAGACGGTACTTTAACAATATTGAATCGGGATTATAAACAAGTTGCAACACCTGCAGACCCAGCTTATATTCGATACAAATGGTTAATCGACATTAAGAAAACCTCAGATCCAACAACATATAATTCTTTTATAGAAACAAACTTTTCCGCATATACTTTTCCTGTTAAATATATTTCACCTATTCCAGCTGTTGGAATTGTCAATAGTCTGGGTGTTTTGAAAAATGATGGATATGGATTTACTAACTAATTTTTTTTAATCAAAATAATACAAAAATGAAAAATATAAATATATTTAAGACATTACTAGTATTGGTAGGTGTTTTATTTTTCTATTCTTGTAGTGAGAATATAGAATACCCTCAAACTAGGCTTTTTAGACCGGTTTTAAACAAAAACTTGCTTGGAGTTCAAAATACAGTCTCTATAGATATGGGTAAATTGAAATCCGCAGTTTATTATAAAATTGAAGTGAGTAGAGATACTTTTAAAACTATTATAAAAAGCATTGACACTCCAGAAAATAAATTTATTATTAATAATTTATTATGGAATACTATGTATCAGGTAAGAGCCACTGCTTTTGCTGAAAATGAAATGTACAATAGTAAAGTTTCAGACTTAGGAGCGGTACGAACAGAACCTTTTCCTTCTGTTTTGCAACCTGCCGTAAGTTCTGATATAATTGACACAAAAGCTAAGGTACATTGGATTGTTGCTGGTGCTGAAGTTACTTCTGTAAAAGTGTTTGCTGGCGATGATGACTATTTAGAAACTCCACTGGCGAGTTATAATACTACAGCAGCGGATAAATTGGCTGGAGAAATAATCATTGCAAGTTTAACTCCTGGAACTAAATACCAATTAGCTATATACAGTGATGGTGTTATTAGAGGGTGGAATTTTTACACGACTAAAATTCCAATACCAATTGATGATACTTATATCGATCTTAGAGGTATAAATGATCCTGATATATTGATTCCTACTATGGTTTCAGCAGCTCCAGGAAGTACCATTCTTCTGGATGGTGATTTCACATATAATGCACCAAGTTATTCTTTTGACAAGTCGCTTAAAATACTTAGTGGTTATAGTTTCAACCCAGCAGGTGCCATTATAAATGTTACTGGCAGCTTTAGTTTTGCAAGTGGTGCTGATGCAGTTTCTGCTATTTTTGATGGTGTTACCCTTACGGGTAGTACAGGTGGATATTTAGTTAATCAAACTAAAGATGCAACAGCTGAATTGTTGAAATTTAATAATTGCAAAATAAATACATTTAGGGGATTAGCTCGATTAAGAAGTAGTAATACAGGAGCTTTGAATAATGTTGAAATTAATAATTCTATTGTAAGTAATATTTTAGACTATGCAGTTTTTAATAATGAATCATCTAACTTTAATTATTTAAATGTTCTAATTACAAAATCCACTTTTTATCAAATTCGACGTTTTCTAAAAAATAAAAGTGCAGGTGATATGAATAGTATTATTATTAAAGATTGTACGTTCAGTGAAGTTGTAGGAGTAGGCGGTAATTATTTCTTTGATTTTCCAAGTACAAATGTTACAAACGGGGTTACATTTGAGAATGTAATTATTGGTAGAGCTTGGGATTATGGAGGGGCTAATTCAGGATATGACAGTTATTTTACTAAATCAAGTCAATTGGGAAACACTAACTTTTCATTTACCAATACTTATAAAACGTCTGCTGCAGTATTTTTAGATCCACCTCCAGCTCCTATTAATTTTAATTATTCTAAAACAATAACAGATTTATGGAACGATCCATTAAATGGAGATTTTACTTTTATAGATTCTGGTTTCCAAGGTTTAAAAACATGTGGTGATCCACGTTGGAGACTAAAATAATAAATTTTAAAAAACAATGAAAATTGAAAAAAAGGCACATCGTAATAAATGTGTCTTTTTTTTGCTAAATTCTGTCCCGTCCTAAAATAACGATACACAATAACCATCGTTATGAAAGAAAAAACAAATTATGTTAAGCGTAATTAACGAGATTATAAACCAGAACGTAATCCAGCAGAAAAAATGTGTGCAAAATACAAAAGATAATTTTCAAATAAATTTTACAGATGTAGTAAGTTTTATGACTAATGTAGTGAAAAATAAATTTCAAAAAGAGGTAATGGGTATCTGTGGATAAGGTTTTACTTTTTTTTTATGATATTTGATCTATTTAATATGTGTGTTTGGTATTATATTAGAAATTGGTTTTTCTTACAAAACTCCAAGTTCGATCATACATTCTTTCATTATTTGATAGGTTCGCTCTATATTATTGTCTAACCCAATAGAGAAGCGAATTAATCCATCAGAAAGACCCATTGCTTTTTGTTCATCTAATGGAATTTCACTAGATGTTGAAGTACCTGGTGCACTAAAAAGAGTTTTATAAAATCCTAAACTTACTGCCAAATATCCTAGTTTTCTACTTTGCATTAATTCCATTAGTTCATTGGCTTTTTCCAAAGTTCTAACGTCTAAAGTCATCATTCCTCCAAAACCATATTCAGGATTAATCATCCTTTTATACAATTGATGCCCAGAATGACTTTCAAGGCCAGGATAAACGACCTTTAATCCGTCATTTTCAAAATGTTTCGACAGATACATTGCGTTACTGCTGTGTTGTTTCATTCGGATATGTAACGTTCTCAAATTTTTCATTACACTTGCTGAACGTAAACTGTCCATTGTTGGTCCAAGAAGCATGCTGGCTCCACTATTTACATTTTTTAAACTATCGATAAACTCACGAGAACCACATGTTACGCCACCCACAGTATCACTATTGCCATTGATGTATTTAGTTAAACTGTGAATCACAATGTCGGCACCCAATTTTACGGGTGAAACCGATAAAGGCGAAAAAGTATTGTCGACAACTAGTTTTAAATTGTGTTTTTTTGCAATTAGAGACAAACTAGCTATGTCAGCGATTTCTAATAAAGGATTGCTTACAGTTTCGCAATACAAAACCTTGGTTTGAGCTGTAATTGCCGCTTCAACTTTATCCATTTTTGTTATATCAACAAAAGTAGTTTTGATGCCAAATCTAGGGGTGAAATTTTTCAAAAAAGCATAGGTTCCCCCATAAATGGTTCTACTCGAAATAACATGGTCTCCAGAATCACACAATTGTAACAGAGTAGGTGTAATGGCTCCCATTCCCGAAGCCGATACATTGGCTGTTTCAGTTCCTTCCATTGCAGCCAAAGCTTGACCTAAATATAAGTTACTAGGAGAGGAATGTCGGGAATATAAATAACAGCCTTCAGCATTACCTTCAAAAGTATCAAACATTGTTTTAGCAGAAAGAAACGTATAAGTTGAACTATCAGAAATTGAAGGATTTACACCGCCAAATTCACCAAAATATTGTAAATCTTGGACTTCATCTGCTGGATTGAATTTCATCATTTTTATCGTTTAATGGGTTGTAGTTCAAAGTTCTCAATTATTAGATAAAAAAACAACACATATTGTTAAATACAGATTTTTAATCTAAATAACTTAATATTTATAATTATTTTATCTAAATTTATTGCTAAATAATTAATGTGTTAGATTTTTTTTTTTTCAACTTTTAAAATAATTAAAATGATTCTAGATTCAATTGATAAAAAATTACTGTTTCTTTTACAAACTGATTGTAAAAAAACCACTGCAGCATTATCACAAAAACTCAACCTTTCAGTAACTGCGGTTTATGAACGCATTAAAAAACTGGAAAGAGAAGGGATTATTGATAAATATGTAGTTTTGTTGAATCGTTCGAAAGTCAAAAAAGGTTTTGTGGTTTTCTGTCATATCAAGCTCATTCAACATACCAAAGAATTTATTACAAAATTCGAAAGTGATGTTGTCAAACTCAATGAAGTTTTAGAATGCCATCATGTCAGTGGCGATTATGATTATATTCTTAAAATTGTGGTTCAAGATATGGAAGAGTATCGGGAATTTATGGTTACTAAACTCACAACATTAAATCATATTGGAAGTACTCACAGTACATTTATGATTAGTGAAGTAAAAAACACAACAGTAATTGAATTATAAATTTTTATAATTAAAAAGTAGTTATTCGTGATGAATCTTTAAACTTTATAGCAAATACTTCAATCAAAAAAACTTATTTTTGCAACACTTAAACAAAAAACACACAAAGTATGAGTTCATTTGACGTAGTAATTATAGGTTCAGGTCCAGGCGGATATGTGTCAGCTATTCGTTGTGCACAACTAGGTTTTAAAACGGCAATTGTTGAAAAATATTCCAGTCTTGGAGGGACATGCCTAAATGTGGGATGCATACCATCAAAAGCATTGTTGTCATCTTCACATCATTATAGTGAAATTGCTCATTTTGCAGACCATGGAATTGATATTTCTGGGGAAGTAAAAGTTAATTTAGAGAAAATGATTGCGCGCAAACAAGCTGTTGTTGACCAGACTTCGGGCGGAATCAATTATTTAATGGACAAAAATAAAGTAACAGTTTTACAAGGATTGGGTTCTTTTGTTGATGCAACTCATGTTGCTGTTGCAAAAGCAGATGGATCGTCAGAAACTGTTGAGGCAAAAAACATCATTATTGCTACTGGTTCAAAACCATCATCGTTACCATTTATAAAAATAGATAAACAAAGAATCATCACTTCGACAGAAGCTTTGAGTTTGAAAGAAGTTCCAAAACACCTTGTTATTATTGGAGGTGGAGTAATTGGAATCGAATTAGGTCAAGTTTATTTACGATTGGGAGCGCAAGTTTCTGTGGTTGAATTTATGGATAGAATTATTCCAGGAATGGATGCTTCATTGTCTAAAGAATTAACCAAAGTCTTGAAAAAACAAGGAATGAAATTCTATGTCTCACATAAAGTGAAATCGGTAGAAAGAAATGGAGATACAGTAACAGTTCAAGCTGAAAATGCGAAAGGAGAAACCATCTCGCTAGAAGGAGATTATTCATTAGTTTCTGTTGGTCGTCGTCCTTTTACTGATGGATTGAATGCTGACAAAGCTGGTGTGAAAATTTCGGATAGAGGAATGGTTGAAGTAAATGATCATTTACAAACTAACATTCCTAATATATATGCAATTGGAGATGTAGTTCGAGGTGCAATGTTGGCACACAAAGCGGAAGAAGAAGGAACCATGGTTGCTGAAATCTTAGCAGGACAAAAACCACATATTGATTATAATTTAATTCCGGGAGTTGTTTATACTTGGCCAGAAGTGGCTGCGGTTGGACAAACTGAAGAGCAATTGAAAGCATCTGGGATCGCATTCAAATCGGGAAGTTTTCCATTCAAAGCTTTAGGTAGAGCAAGAGCAAGTGGAGATTTAGATGGATTTGTGAAAATCTTAGCCGATGCAAAAACGGATGAAGTATTAGGAGTTCACATGATTGGTGCTCGTTGTGCCGATTTAATTGCCGAAGCCGTTACAGCTATGGAATACAAAGCATCTGCCGAAGATATAGCAAGAATGAGTCATGCGCATCCTACTTTTTCTGAAGCTATGAAAGAAGCGGCATTGGCTGCAACTGAAAATAGAGCTTTGCACATATAAAAAGTTAAAACTCAAAAATGTAAAAATCCAAATTCCAATTAAATGGGATTTGGATTTTTTTATTTTATAGAATTAAGTAATCTTTACAGAAATGACAAAACAGGATTGATTTTACTCCTCTTCTGATTCCGAAAATAAATCTTCTTCATCGATTTCTTCATCATTTGTTTTTCCCATTTCGAAAAAACTAAAGATAGAACCACCATAAGTTTTCTTGAATGAAAAATGAATCAAATGATCTAGTTTGGTATATTTAGAATGTTCAATTATCATCATTCCATCTTCTTGTAATGCGTTTTTTTCGAAAACTAGCAAGACAATTTTGTCGAAAGTTTTTTGATCTAAAGCATAAGGAGGATCGGCGAAAATAATATCATAAGTAGCTTTGTTTCTTTCCAAAAAAGTGAAAACATCACTCTTTGTTGCTGCAATATTAAAATCATATTCAGCTGCAACTTGCTTGATGAATTTCACACAACCAAAATCTGCATCAACAGAAGTGATGGGTGTACTGCCACGAGAAGCAAATTCGAAACTTATATTTCCCGTTCCGGCGAATAAATCCAATATTTTTAATCCTTCAAAACTAAAATGATTGTTCAAAACATTAAATAATGCTTCTTTTGACATGTCGGTTGTGGGGCGAACGGGAAGGCCTTTTGGTGGAAAAATGCGTCGTCCCTTGTATTTACCTGAAATGATTCTCACGATTGGAATAAAATAAAATGTTTCTGATTTTGAGCAGTTGAAAATGGATTGTTTTTTTGCAATTCAGCAACGTCGAAAAGAGAAATATTCCGAATGTATTTGTAGGCTATTTTATAAAATTCATCTTCCTCGGTAATTGTACCCATTAATTCCAATTTAAAATTTTCGGGATTCATATTCAATTGTTCGGCTGTGAAAAGCAAATAGTACAGAAAGTCTTCCGGAGTTTGATAATCGAAAGAATTGAATAAATGCAATTTTTGATTTTGAACCACTACGATTTCAAAATGTCCCGAATTGAAATTAACAATCATTTTTTTGTCGTCATTGTTTTTGGATGTTTCCAGAAGTTTTGCGACTAAAATAGAATTGGCATGTTTGTAATCAAAAGAGCCAAATTGATCAATAAAAAAATTATTGATGTTCACATAAGGAATGTACACTGCATTCATTTGGTAATTTGGAATTTCGTCGAATGCAAAGAAATCAGTTTGAAAAACCTTTGTATTGTATTGCAAATAACTTCCTAAAAAATTCTCGTCAAATAAAGGTTCAGGAACAAATGTCGAAAGATTATTGTTATGAATAACTAATATTTCATCATAAGAATCCTTTAGTTCAGGATTGTCATTAAAAGCATCGGCAAACAATTCTTCGATTTTTGTTGCTTTATGAAAAGTGTCAAATTGCTCTTCTTTTACTGAAAGAATAGCATTGTTTAAAGTGTCAAATACACAAAACGAAAGTCCTGTCAAGGATACTTGAATAGACAGTTTTTTGTATTTTTTATCTGTAATAGTAGTGTTAATCGACATAGTTGCAAACTTACAAATTTAAATTTCAATAGCAATGTCAAAAATCAATTTCAATAGCAATAACAATTTCAATAGCAAAAATCAATGGCAATTTCAAAATCTATTACAATATAGTCTACAACAATTGAAAATTGAAATTACTATTGCCATTGAAATAGAAAAAACATTCCTTACTTTGCATTTAAATACAACCAAATGAATTCCTCCCTTTTTTATAGTCTTTTACAGAAAAAATTCCCTTTTGCACCTACTTACAAACAGGATATATTTTTTCAAAAGATTGCTATCTTTTTGACTGAAAAAGAAAACGATACCATTTTTGTATTGAAAGGCTATGCTGGAACGGGAAAAACAACTGTGATTTCGACTATTGTAAATAGTTTATTAGACATCAATAAAAAATATGTTTTGCTAGCGCCAACCGGTCGCGCCGCCAAAGTAATTGCTAATTATTCGAATAAACCGGCTTTTACGATTCATAAGAAAATCTATTTTCCAAAGAAATCATCTGGAGGTGGAGTTTCCTTTACTTTGCAACAAAATAAGCACACAAACACCATTTTTATCGTCGATGAAGCTTCGATGATTTCGGATACGAATTCTGATTCCAAGTTATACGAATCCAGCTCCCTGCTTGATGATTTGATTTCGTATGTATATTCGGGAACGAATTGTAAAATGATCCTTTTGGGAGACACTGCCCAATTACCGCCCGTGAATTTAGATATAAGTCCGGCTTTGGATATTCAAACTTTGGGTTTAAATTACAATAAAGAAGTAGAACATATCGAATTGGACGAGGTCATGCGTCAGGAAGAAAACTCAGGAATTCTGTATAATGCAACGGAACTTCGGGAGTTATTGAAGGATTCTTTTATCAATGAGTTTCAATTTGACCTTAAGAAATTCAAAGATATTGTCCGTTTGGTTGATGGTTATGACATACAAGATGCTATTAATTCATCATACAGCAATTATAGTATTGAAGACACGGCTTTTATCGTTCGGTCGAATAAAAGAGCCAATCAATATAATGAACAAATTCGCTCAAAAATATTAGACAAAGAAAATGAACTTTCATCAGGTGATTTTTTGATGGTGGTTAAAAATAATTATTTTTGGCTAAAAGATTCCGATGAAGCTGGTTTCATAGCCAATGGTGATATTATCGAAGTTTTGGAAATTTTTAATATTAAGGAATTGTATGGGTTTAATTTTGCAAGTGTAAAAATAAGAATGGTCGATTATCCTGACCAAAAACCGTTTGAAACGATACTATTATTAGATACTATAAAAAGTGAATCACCTTCTTTGACTTATGATGAATCCAATAGATTGTATCAAGAAGTTTTGAAAGATTATGAAGGTGAAACCAAGTACAAGCAATTCCAAAAAGTGAAAGCCAACGAATATTTTAATGGTTTGCAAGTCAAGTTTTCCTATGCTATTACCTGTCATAAATCACAAGGAGGGCAGTGGAATACCGTTTTTATCGAACAGCCCTATTTACCTGATGGAATCAATAGAGATTACATTCGATGGTTGTACACTGCGATGACACGAGCTAAAAATAAATTATATTTGATAGGTTTTAAGGATGAGAGTTTTGTGGAGTAATTTTTTTAATTTTGATCATTAAGAAAATTAAGGTTCATTAAGTTGTCTACTAACACTCTTAAATTTCTTAATGGTTTAAAATATATATAAATGTTTTGTTTATGAACACACTAAACGAATTGCATACAATTTCAGGCACCTTTTCAAGCACCGAAAAAATGCCTGTATTGTTTCTAGGACACGGAAGCCCAATGAACGCCATTGAGGAAAATGAGTTTGTTACTGGTTTTCGCAATTTGGCGAAATCGTTGCCAAAACCCAATGCTATTTTGTGTATTTCGGCACATTGGTTTACTAATGGTACCAAGGTTACTGCTATGGAAATGCCAAGAACAATTCATGATTTTGGAGGTTTTCCACAAGCTTTATTTGATGTGCAATATCCTGCAAAAGGGTATCAAGCATTAACTATGGAAACTCAAGAATTATTGCAACCTATTGAAGTAGAACTTGACACACATTGGGGTTTGGATCACGGCGCTTGGAGTGTAATTAAACATTTATATCCCGATGCCAATGTGCCTGTAATTCAGTTGAGTATTGATTATACCAAATCACCTCAATATCATTTTGAATTGGCTCAAAAACTGGGTGATTTACGTCGAAAAGGGATTCTTATAATTGGTAGTGGTAATATCATTCATAATTTAAGATTGGTTGATTTTCCTAATTTTGACAAAGATAATTATGGTTTTGATTGGGCAATTGAAGCTAGAGAAACCATTAATAATTATTTGTTGGACGGTAATTTTCAACCGCTTTTGGACTATGAAAAACAGGGCAAGGCATTGCAACTTGCGATTCCAACTCCAGACCATTATTTACCTTTGATTTATACTTTGGGGTTAAAAGATAAAACTGATGAATTGAGTTTATTTAATGACAAATTAATGGCGGGGTCGTTGAGTATGACTTCGGTGAAGATTATGTAGATTGGAATTGTGGGAAAATGGTAAATTTGAGGATTAAAAACAAGAATTTAGTTTTAAAAACAAACTTATAAAAAGGATGAGATTTTCAGAAAAAATAGGTAAGACTCCATTTAGAGTTTCGATGCAAATAGAATCAATTGATGAAAAATTAGAAAATAGACTTTGGAATACTATCCAAATTAATTTTTTTGATGTAATTGGGGTTAATTTTTATCATAGTGTTCAAAAAGATTCTGATATAGGATATGTATTTCAGGCTATTTGGCAAGAATTTTTCGGAAACAGAGCGGATGAAATTCCTAAAAATCAACTAAGAGATATATCTGCTCAAGAATTTGTTGAATATATAAAAGATTGGTTTTTTAAATCACATTGGTTTGAAAAATATGATTTTTTAGAATTCCTTTCAAATATAGATCTTAGTTATTTAGAAATAGGATTTATAGAGCATTGTAATAATTCTCTAAAAAAAGAAATGTCTGCATATAGAATTGTAGATGCGTGTATTGTTCAAATTACCTCAGAAGAAGAAATTGTCGAAATAGAAGATGCTCTTTTAAATTCATCTGTATGGGAGCCAGTAAATACTCACTTGAAAACGGCAATAGAATATTTTTCTAACAGAGAAAATCCAGATTATAGAAATTCTATAAAAGAGTCAATTTCAGCTGTTGAGTCTTTTTGTAAAATAATTATTGGAAATGATAATGCAACACTTGCTCCTGCATTAAAAATAATTGAAGAAAAACACAAAATTCACGGTGCTTTGAGAAGTGCTTTTACAGCTTTATATGGATATACTAGTGGTGCTGGAGGAATTAGACATTCATTATTGACTAATGATATAGAAGTTAGTTTAGAAGATGCTAAATTTATGTTAGTTTCTTGTTCAGCGTTTATAAATTACTTAAAAGTTAAAATTGAAAAATAGTCTAATTTTACAAGACGTTGATTCCATTAACTTTAAAATTTAAAAATTATAACTTTGCGTCTTAGTGTCTTCGCAGCAATAAACTTCCAGCCTTCGTGGTAAATAAAACAAATAAAAATGAAAATAATAGCAGTCATTCCCGCACGTTACGCATCAACTCGATTTCATGCCAAATTAATGCAAGATTTGGGAGGAAAAACCGTGATTTTAAGAACCTACGAAGCAGCACAACAATCCCAACTTTTTCAGGATATTTTTGTGGTTACCGATTCTGATCTAATTTTTAATGAAATTGTCACCAATGGCGGCAAAGCCATTATGAGCATCAAAGAACACGAATCAGGAAGTGATCGTATTGCCGAAGCTGTAGAAAATATGGATGTGGATATTGTGGTAAATGTACAAGGTGACGAACCGTTTATCGATACTGCAGCTTTAGAAAAATTGATTGGAGTATACCAAAACGACACCGAAAAGAAAGTAGATTTAGCTTCCTTGATGTGTGAAATCACCGAAGAAGCCGATATTAACAATCCAAATAATGTAAAAGTGGTGGTAAATCAAAATGGTTTTGCATTGTATTTTTCACGTTCTGTTATTCCTTATCCAAGAGAAGTTAATGTGGGGGTTCGTTATATGAAACACATTGGGATTTATGCTTTTAGAAAACAAGCATTAATGGATTTTTATAAGTTACCAATGAAATCATTGGAAGCATCCGAAAAACTGGAACAATTACGCTATTTAGAATTTGGAAAAAGCATCAAAATGGTCGAAACTTCCCATATTGGAATTGGAATAGACACCAAAGAAGATTTAGAAAAGGCAAGGAAATTAGTATAGAAAACAATTTATATCCTCCATAATTTAAAAATATAATTATTTACTAATGAAAAAAATAATATTCCAATTTACTCTTTTGTTGACTATTACAAGTCAAGCACAAATAAAAGCGGATGATGTAAAAACCTTTACGCTAACAAACGGTATGAAATTTTTGGTTGTGGAAGATTTTTCTATACCAAATGCGAATATGTACTTTTTTTATAAAGTAGGTAGTCGAAATGAATACCAGGGAATAACTGGACTTTCTCATTTTTTTGAACATATGATGTTTAATGGTGCCAAAAAATATGGTCCAAAACAATTTGACAGAACTATGGAATTTAATGGCGGCGCAAATAATGCCTACACTTCCGAAAATGTTACGGTCTATACCGACTGGTTTCCAGCTGCATCAACAGAAACTATTTTCGATCTTGAAGCTGATCGAATTTCCAGCTTGAGCATTGATCCAAAAATGGTCGAAAGTGAAAGAGGTGTTGTTTTGAGTGAACGTCGAACAGGTCTTGAAAATTCACCTTGGCGACTTTTATCACAATCAGTTCAGGCAACTGCTTTTCAGGAGCATCCGTATCATTGGCCCGTTATAGGATATGAAGATGACATGAAAAATTGGACACAACAAGACTTGGAGCGTTATTTTAAAACTTATTATGCACCAAATAATTGTGTTGTTGTTGTTTCTGGTGCAATCAAATTAGAGAAAGTAAAAGAATTTGCCAAGAAATATTTAGAGCCAATTCCTGCGCAACCCGCGCCACCAGTTGTACATATCGTCGAACCAGAACAAATAGGAGAACGAAGAATTACCGTAAAAAAAGAAGTCGAAACCCCTTATTTAATGATAGGATATCATACGCCGAATTCTAAAAGTGAAGATTATTATGCTTTGAATATATTGAGTTCAGTTCTTTCAAGTGGAAATTCTTCTCGATTGTATGCTTCTTTAGTAGATTCTAAAGAGCTTGCCACACAGGTGTTTACTGATTATAGCGATACATTTGATCCTTATCTTTTTAATGTATATGCTGTTGCCAATCAAGATGTAAAGGAATCAGACTTAGAGCAAGCCGTTTATGCTGAGATTGAGAAAATTAAAACGGAAGGAATAAGTGAAAAAGAACTTCAGAAAATTAAAAACCAAAAATTAATGGAGTTTTACAACCAAGTGGAAACCATTAATGGTAAATCGAATAATATAGGAACTTACGAATTGTTTTTTGGAGATTATAAAAAAATGTTTGATGCTCCTGCCAATTATAATAAAGTTACAATTGAAGATGTTAAAAAAGTGGCTCAAAAATATTTAATTAAAAGCAATCGGACTGTAGGAGTTTTAAAATCTAATGTAGAAGAATAATATGAAAAATACGAATCAAAAATTACTGTTAGTACTCTTTATATTGACAATAAGTTGTACTCTTTCAGCTCAAAGTTTTAAATTACCTAGTTATTCTTCTTTTAAATTAGCAAACGGCCTTACGGTATCATTAATGGAACAACACGACGTTCCTATTATAAGTGTTTCTGCAATTTTGCCTGCAGGAGCGATTTATGATAATGAGAAAGCTGGTTTGGCTTCAATAACAGCAATGGCGCTTAAACACGGTACAAAAAATTTTCCAAAAGTAAAATTAGACGAAGAATTAGATTTTCTAGGTGCAAATCTAAATACCTATGCTACTAAGGAATTTGCTGGTTTATCTTCTGATTTTGCTTCAAAAGATCAGTCGAAAGTGTTAACAATCATTAAAGAAGTTTTGCTCAATCCAACTTTTGACACTGCTGAATTCGAAAAAGAAAAAAGTCGTTTAATAGTAACTTTAGGACAACAAAAAGAAAGTCCACGTTCCGTAATAGGCGCTTATTTTGATACTTTATTGTTTGGAAATCATGTTTATGGAAATGTTGTAAGTGGTAATAAAACTACTGTTGGAAATTTGACAGTAAAGGATATAAAAGATTTTTATAAATCGAATTACAATCCTAATGAAGCTTCCATAAACATTGTTGGTGATTTCAAATCAAGTGAAATGAAAGCAACGATTACAAAACTTTTCTCAACATGGGAAAAATCAAATGTAAATATGGATAATTTAGCATCAAAGCCAATTTCTCCTCCTCTATATAACAACGTTTTATTAGTGAATAAAGAAGATGCCAAAGAGACCACTTTTTATATTGGTGCTTCTGGTGTAAGCAGAAATAATCCTGATTTTATTGCTATTGAAGTAGTTAATACGTTGTTTGGAGGACGGTTTACATCAATGCTCAATGATGAATTGAGAGTAAATTCGGGTTTGACCTACGGTGCTGGAAGTAGATTTAATAATTTTAAATATGGAGGTTCATTTTACATTAGCACATTTACTGCAAGTAAAACGACAGAAGCAGCTATTGATAAAGCATTGGAAGTATTGAATAAATTACATTCCACAGGCATTGATGAAAAAGCACTTACATCGGCTAAAAATTATGTAAAAGGACAATTTCCACCAGATTATGAAACAACAGAACAATTGGCCGGACTGTTATCGCAAATGTTTTGGTACAATCTTGATCAATCTTTCATCAATAATTTCGAAAAAAATGTGGATAGTCTTAACTTGACAAAAGCCAACCAAATTATAGCCAATTATTTCCCTAAAGACAAATTACAATTTGTATTAATTGGTAAAGCAGATGAGATTAAAAAAATAGCTGAAAAATATGGCAAAGTCCAAGAAGTTGAGATAGCAGATGATATTAATAAAATGAAATAATAAAAATTGGGATTTAATTCCCTTTTTTTATGCACATTTTTTATTCCAGATTCTTCATTAGACTCTTAAGTAGTTTTTATAAAATCTATGTTTAAAATTTTTATATAAATTCCAGTATTTAACTGATTTCTAATTTAAATACTTTCAATTAGTAGTAATTCGTTGGTTGCATCAATTCCATGCAAGTTTTGAACTTTAAATTGGTAAGAGTCAAAACATTTGATATAATCTTGGTTAATTTGTTTTTGATTATTGTTTAAAACCATTGTATTAAAAAGGATAAAACCGTTTGGTTCTAATAAAGCACAAATTCTATCTGTAAAATAAGTCTCAAACAAAAAACTGGGCATTTTTAAATCTTGAAAAACATCAATAATAATTAAATCAAATTTATCGCTTGTTTTCATTACAAAATTAAATGCATCATCTATAATGATTTCAGTATTAGTGATTTCATTCAGTTGAAAATATTTATCTGCAATATCAATTACCTTTTTATCTATTTCAACTCCAATTATTTTTCCTTCAAATTTAATTTCTTCCACCAATGTTTTAATAACACTTCCACCAGCAACTCCTAATACAAGAATTTTATTCATTTTATTGATTCGTTCGAAACCAATAGTCTGCAATCCTTTTCTAAGAATACGTTGCAAATTCCCATAAGAGTAATTCGTGTTTTCGCTGTCTAAAACTAATTTTCCGTTAGTCCAAGTAATTTCAAGAGATTTACTAATGGTAGAATTTTGTTTATAAATGTTAATTGGAATTAAATAGCTTAAAAATTTTTTGAGCATTAGAAATGTTTTTATCAAAAATAGGAGAATAATGTTAATTTTAAAGTAAACGAGTCTTTAATTAGCTACATTCAAGTTGTAAATTAATTTTCTTGCGAATTATTGATTGTACAATCGAAGACGCTTTTGATGAAAATATCCCAAAAAGTGTTCCCATGGTTATTCCACGTACAAGCTGGCACGATTTCTATTTAGGTATTTTCACTAACGGAATTGTGGGTTTATAAATGAATTTTATAGCTAAAAAAGAACTGTTTCGTTTCCCACTTGGATTTTATTTTAAAGGGATGGGCTGTGCGCCAATAGATAGAACAGATGGTTTAAATAAAGTTGAAGCAATAGTAAAAATATTTTAAAAATAAGATGAGTTTAGCCATGCAATTTCTCCAGAAGGAACTAGAAAAAAAGTTAACGATCTTAAAACAGGTTTTTATTATATCGCATTAAAAGCAAATGTGCCCATTATTCCTGTTGCTTTTGATTTTGGTACAAAAACAGTAAAAATAGGTGATGTGTTTTATCCTACTTCAAATTATGAAAATGATTTGAAATTTCTACTATGCCATTTCAAGGATGTAAGTGGAAAGATTCAAAAATATGGTTTCAATTCCGAAAATAATTATTCGGGTGAATATGTATTAAAAGTTCCATTTTTATAAAAAATCACAATTCGATCAATTTCGATATTACTTTTTTGTTGGATATTAATTTGATTTTTTAAATCAGAATCTATTTCATTTTCTTCACTTTTAGTTTCAATTATTTTTTCTTCAAAAACATCTAATTGTCTTTCTAATTTTGGCGCTGTGAATTGACGACTTGATTTAGAAGAGGAAGCAGGTATTTCGTTATCAATTTTATAATCTGATTTAGGAAATGTTCCTTTACCATTCAATATCCAATATAGATCTACTTCAGGATAAACCTCTAAAATTTTGAGTATAAAATCTAAACTTGGTTTATTTCTCCCTGATAAAAGATGAGATAAACTGGACCTTTGTACACCAATATTATCAGCAAATGAAGAAGCGTTTACTCCATAATATTCAAGAATAATTTCTAATCTTTTGATAAAATCTTCGTGGTTTATCATTGTAAATTGTATTAATAACATCTTAATTACAAATGTAATATAAATGTATGAAATAACCAAAATTACAATTGTAATATAAAAATATTTTCGTACATTTTAATAAAGTAAAACTTAATATAAAGTATTTTATATATCTGAATATTATTATTTTAAATGTAAATATATTACCTGTATACAATTGTCAATTATAAATTGAAAAAACAATCCAATACTGATAGTTGTCTTGTTTACATTTGTAATAATAATTTAATTTTTATGTTTTACAATTGTAATTATAAAGATGTTTACTTTTGTAAAACAAAAATATACTCATGGATTTAGAACAATTATTTTATCAAAATAAAGAACAATCATTGCAAGAACGTAATATTAATTTGGATTCAATTGAACCTATATTACGCAAACTAAATACTAATAATCAATTAGAAATAATAGGAAATTCCGTTCTAGGTATGCCTATTTATAAATACCAAATTGGTTCTGGAAAAATAAAAATTTTACTTTGGTCTCAGATGCATGGAAATGAAAGTACAACTACGAAGGCGCTGTTTGATTTATTAAATTTAATAAACAACGGTTCTGAATTAGCAAAAAAAATTCAATCTAAATTCACTCTTTGTTGCATCCCCATGTTAAACCCTGATGGTGCATTGCTATACACTAGGGAAAACGCCAATAAAATTGATTTAAATCGCGATTCTCAAAATCTATCACAACCGGAAAGTATTGTTTTGAGAGCTATTTTCGAAAGTTTCAAACCTGATTTCTGTTATAATTTGCATGACCAACGCTCTATTTTTGGTGTAGGAAATACAGGTAAACCAGCTACATTGTCCTTTTTGGCACCTTCTTATAATAAAGCATGTGATATAAATGAATCCCGTTTAAGAGCAATTAATTTAATTTCAGGAATTAATGATTTTTTACAGCAATATATTCCGGGTCAGGTGGGGCGTTTTGATGATTCGTTTAATATAAATTGTATTGGAGATACTTTTCAATCATTAGGAGTTCCAACAATTTTATTTGAAGCGGGACATTTTAAAAACGATTATTTAAGAAATGAAACACGTAAATTTGTATTTCTGGCCTATTTATCAAGTTTAAATATAATCGACGAAAACGATATAGTCGCTAACAAAATTGACAAATATTTAAGTATTCCTCAAAATAAAGTGGTTTTTTATGATTTTATATTCAAAAATATCAAAATAAATTATGATGGTATTGAAATAATCACGAATTTTGCTGCTCAATATAAAGAGGAATTGATAGAAGGAAAAATCTGTTTCAACGCTTATATCATAAAGATTGGGGAAGTTGATGATTTTTTTGGACATTTTGAATACGATGGAAAAGGGGCTAGCTTCAAAAATGACTTTGGATTATTTCCTGAGATAAATCAAAAAGCTGATTTTTATTTAGATAATCATTTGAAGATTGTAAATGGTTTGATGATTTCTTGAATATTATCTATACTCTTTGTTAATTATGTAAATTTGTGCAATTGCAATTAATAATATTAATTTAAGAATTATGAGTAAGTTTCGTTTAGATGAAGTAGATCACCAGATATTAGACATGTTGATCGATAATACTAGAATTCCGTTTACGGATATCGCAAAAAAATTATTAATCTCAGCCGGTACTGTACACGTAAGGGTAAAAAAAATGGAAGATGCTGGTATTATAATGGGATCTTCATTGGTTCTTGATTATGACAAATTAGGATATTCATTTATTGCTTATGTAGGTGTGTTTTTAAATAATACTTCTCAAACTAAATTTGTTTTACAAAGAATCAACGAAATTCCTTTTGTAACTGTAGCTTCAGTTACAACTGGTAAATTTAATATTTTTTGTAAAATTAGAGCTAAAGACACCAAACATGCTAAAGATGTAATTTTTATGATCGATGATATCGAAGGAGTTTATAGAACCGAAACGATGATTTCATTGGAAGAAAGTATAAATGATAAAAAGCGATTAATGCATACCATTTTCAAAAACATGTAATTCATTTGAAAGCTATTACTACATATAACCTCAAGTGAATTCTTGGGGTTTTTTTTAAATATTATTACCAATTAACTAAAATTACTATGTATACACATCCAAAAATTGATAGATTTAACGAAGAAGTTTTATCTAAATATAATATCTATAATAGTGTCTTTATCACATTGCCATTTGATTCAATAGATAATACAGGATCGCTCCTTCCGTTATTTACGGATGTATGTGACAGTGGTTTTAAAAAGCAACAAAATCCAAAAGAAATTGTTGATTTCTTCATTCAAAAATTCTTGCATGATGCTTCTGAAACGGAAAAAATTGATTTACTGTTTCGTTTTATTCAGTATATTGAAAGACAAATTGTTCTTTTTGATGCAATTGAAGATGCTGCATTTTCAGTTGTAAATAATATGGATGGTAGAGGTTCATTGCGAGATATAAAAGAAAAATCGGACGCTAAAGTTAAGGAAGCGGAATTAATAGAATATTTAGAAAACTTTAATGTTAGAACTGTTCTAACAGCGCATCCCACTCAGTTTTATCCTGGATCTGTCCTTGGAATTATTAATGATTTAACTAATGCCATTCGTAATAATAGCTTACTTGAAATTAAACAATTATTGGCTCAATTAGGGAAAACTCCTTTTATTCAAAACGAAAAACCCAATCCATTTGATGAGGCAGTTAGTTTGATATGGTATCTTGAAAACGTTTTTTATGAAACTGCTGGAGAAATTGTACATTATCTTCAAAAAAATATATTTCATGGTAAAGCAATTCAAAATCAAATAATAAAACTTGGTTTTTGGCCTGGAGGGGACAGGGATGGTAATCCTTTTGTAACTACAGATATTACTTTGAAAGTAGCAGATAGATTGAGAACTTCAATCTTGAAATGTTATTACATTGAAATGAGAAGCTTAAAAAGAAAATTGACATTCTTTGAAGTAGATATATTAGTATCTGAATTAGAAAATAAATTGTATCGTTCTGTTTTTTATTCTAAAGGAGAAATTTTCATTACACTAGAAGAATTCGTAGCTAAATTAAATAAAATTAAAACTATTATAATAGAAAGGCATCAATCATTGTATTTAGATGAATTGGAGGCGTTGCTTATAAAAGTGAATTTATTTGGATTCCATTTTGCATCTTTGGATATTCGTCAAAATAGCAGAATTCATGATTCAGTTTTTAAAGATATCTTTGAATTTTATTTGAAGTCAAACTCAAATGTATTTCCAGAAAATTATTATGATTTAACAGAAGAAGACAAAATTACTGTATTGTCAAATATTAAAGGTGATTTAGATTCAAATGATTTTGAAAATGAAATTACAAAATCGACAATTGAATCTATACAGATAATAAAACAAATTCAAGAAAATAACGGTGAGTTAGGTGCAAATCGTTACATTATTAGTAACAATGAAAGTGCACTAAATGTAATGGAAACTTTTGCTCTTTTTAAACTAAATAATTGGGATGACTTATCAGTTGATATTATTCCTTTATTCGAATCTGTAGAAGATTTACAGGGTGCTCATGATGTTATGGAAAAATTGTACACCAATTCTACTTATGCTTCCCACTTGAAAAATAGAAATATGAAACAAACCATAATGCTTGGTTTTTCAGATGGAACAAAAGATGGCGGTTATTTAATGGCGAATTGGAGTATCTATAAAGCTAAAGAGAAACTTACTGAAATGTCAAGAAAATATGGTATACATGTTATTTTCTTTGACGGTCGTGGTGGACCTCCTGCTCGTGGCGGAGGAAAAACACATAAATTCTATGCTTCTTTAGGTCCAAAAATTGAAAATAATGAAATTCAAGTTACAGTACAAGGTCAAACGATAAGTTCAAATTTTGGAACTTTGGATTCTTGTAGGTATAATTTAGAAAATTTATTAAGTGCTGGAGCAACAAACCAAGTGTTTAGTAAAGAAAAAAATGAATTATCTAAAAAAGAGAAAGAAGTTTTAGATCAATTAGCAGATTTGGGATATCAAAAATATTTAAGCTTCAAGAATCACCCTAAATTTATTCCTTATTTAGAGCAAATGAGTACTTTGAAATACTATGCAAAAACAAATATAGGAAGTCGTCCTTCAAAAAGAAGCAAGTCAGAACATTTAGACTTTGCTGATTTGAGAGCAATACCATTTGTAGGGTCTTGGAGTCAATTAAAACAAAATGTTCCTGGATTCTTTGGAGTTGGAACCGCTTTAAAACATTTTGAAGAGAATGGTCAATGGGAAGATGTCCAAAAATTATATGACAATTCGTTATTCTTTAAAACTTTGTTGGAAAATAGTATGATGTCCTTGGCGAAATCATTTTTCCCATTGACTGCTTATATGAAAAATGATCCTCAATTTGGAGAATTTTGGCAAATTATTTATGATGAATTTTTAGAAACTAAAAGGTTGTTATTGAAAATTGCGGGTCATAATGAACTAATGGAAAACTACCTTGATGGTAAAGCTTCCATTGACATAAGAGAACGTATAGTATTGCCTTTGTTGACAATACAACAATATGCTCTTTTACGTATTAATGAATTGAATAAAATGGAAAACCCTAATGCAGATTTGATTAAAACGTATGAAAAAATAGTAACACGTTCTCTTTTTGGAAATACAAATGCAAGTAGAAATTCAGCATAGTTTGATATTATGAAATTGAGTCAATTACAAAAAAGTGAATTTTCATCATTCTATACGCCTTATATAGGCGCAGTGAATGATGAAGATTTAATTGATGCTTTGGAAAATGGATTAAGCCATTTAATATCTTTTTTTTCGAATATTCCTTTTGAAAAATTAGAATATCGTTATGCGGAAAATAAATGGACTGTTAAAGATATTTTACTTCATCTTATTGATGCTGAACGCATTTTTACATATAGAGCTTTGCGAATTGGGAGAGGAGATCAAACTGCTTTAGCTGGATTTGATGAAAATGATTATGTTCCGAATGCTATGGCTAATTCACGTAGCTTGGAAAGTTTGACAAATGAATTTATCGTTGTAAGAAATTCAACTATAGTTTTATTTAAGAATTTCACCGAAGAACAACTTTTAAATAGGGGTACAGCTTCTAATAATTCAATTTCTGTAAGAGCAATTGGTTTTATTATATCTGGTCATCAAAATCATCATTTAAATATTATAGCAGAACGTTATTTGTAAAAAAACACCTCCATAAAAAAAGGAACTCAAATTGAGTTCCTTTTTTTATGGAGGTGTTTTTAATACAATTGTAATTTACAAATCGTCCTCGTCGTCATCGTCATCAACTTCTTTTTTGTCCTCATCGTCATTATCATCGTCATCGTCGGATTTATCAACATCATCTTTGTATTCATTAGTGTCATCATCACTATCGTCAATGTCATCGTCATCGTCTAAACTAATTCCTTCGTCTAAAGGTTCAATTTCTGAATCGATTTCATCGTCTTCATCATAATTTTCGATTCTATCAGCTAATTTTGTGCTGATTTTTACTAAAAAAACAGTGTCTTCTGTTCTGACTTCAACAGCTTCAATCAATTCGTTTTGAGCATTTCTAAAACGGATAATGTTTGAATCATCATAGCCATCAGGGAACTTTTCGACCAAAAGGTTTAAAATTTCGTGGGTAAGTTTTGCGTAATCAACTATTACTCTTTTCATAAATAATATTCTATAAATCTAATAAATAAGCGAAAATTAATGGAGCTACTATAGTAGCGTCTGATTCAATGATAAATTTTGGGGTATTGATATCTAGTTTTCCCCAAGTGATTTTTTCATTTGGAACAGCTCCTGAATAGGAACCATAACTTGTTGTTGAATCGGATATTTGGCAAAAATAACTCCAAAAAGGAATGTCATGCATTTCCATATCTTGATACAACATTGGAACAACACAAATTGGAAAATCTCCTGCAATTCCACCGCCAATCTGGAAGAAACCAATTCCTTTTGAACTATTTTTTGGATACCAATCTGACAAATAAACCATATATTCTATACCTGATTTCATTGTCGATGCTTTCAATTCACCTTTAATGACATAGGAAGCAAAAATATTTCCCATGGTACTATCTTCCCATCCAGGTACAATAATAGGTAAATTTTTCTCAGCAGCGGCATACATCCAGCTGTCTTTTAAATCAATTTCATAATATTCTTCAAGAACTCCAGAAAGCAACATTTTATACATGAATTCATGTGGAAAATATCTTTCTCCTTTGTCATCCGCATCTTTCCAAATTTTGAAAATATGTTTTTGCAAACGACGGAAAGCTTCGTGTTCTGGAATACAGGTATCAGTAACTCGATTTAATCCTCTTTCTAATAAAGCCCATTCATCCTGTGGGGTTAAATCACGATAGTTAGGTACTCTTTCATAGTGAGAATGTGCAACTAAATTCATGACGTCTTCTTCAAGATTTGCTCCAGTACAAGAAATGATTTGAACTTTATCCTGACGGATGATTTCTGCGAAAATTTTTCCGATTTCGGCAGTACTCATTGCTCCAGCCATACTAACCATCATCTTAGCTCCATTGGCTAATTGTTGCTCATAGGCTTTTGCAGCATCAACTAAAGATGCAGAGTTAAAATGCAAATAATGCTTTTCAATAAACTGACTTATTGGTCCTTTACTCATTGTTTGAAAATTTTTATTTTAAATCCCAAATTTGAAAACATTTTCAAATTTAAAGAATTTTAAATAGACTAATTATTAATTAAATATTATTTTTTATCGTAACCTAAAATTTTTAATACATCTTCTGCCGTTTGTTGTTCAGAAAAAACATCAAATGCTAAGATACCATTTTCATCCTTATCAATCAAAATATGTTTGGGTTGCGGAATCAAACAGTGATGTAATCCGCCATAACCGCCAATTGTTTCTTGATAGGCACCTGTATTAAAGAAACCAATATACAATGGTTTCTCTTTGTTATATTTTGGCAAATATATGGCATTCATGTTTTGCTCGGAATTGTAATAATCATCACTATCACAGGTCATTCCGCCTAATAATACTCTTTCGTAAGTATCATTCCATCGATTGATAGCAAGCATTATAAAGCGCTTGTTTATAGCCCAAGTATCAGGTAAAGTTGTAATAAATGAAGAGTCAATCATGTTCCATTTTTCTCTATCATTTTGTTGTTTTTGATACAAAATCTGATAAATTGCTCCACCACTTTCGCCAACAGTATAAGAACCAAATTCAGTAAATATGTTTGGAACATCAACTTCGGCTTCATCACAAGCAATTTTGATTTGATTGATAATTTCATCAATCATGTATTGGTAATCGTACTCAAAGGCTAATGAGTTTTTAATTGGAAAACCGCCACCTATATTTAATCCATCAAGTGTAGGGCATTCTTTTTTAAGCGCCACATATACTTTGATACATTTTACTAATTCGTTCCAATAATAGGCATTGTCGTTTATTCCAGTATTGATAAAAAAGTGCAACATTTTAAGTTCCAATTTTTTATTTTCCTGTATTTGTTTTTTATAAAATTGTACTATGTTCTTATATCCAATTCCTAAACGAGAAGTGTAGAATTCGAACTTAGGCTCTTCCTCTGCGGCTATACGAATTCCAATTTTAAATTTTCTTTTGATTTTGTCTTGCAAAATATCCAATTCTTCGTAATTATCGATAATTGGAATCGTGTTTTTATAACCGTTATTTATCAAACGAGCAATGTTTTCAATATATTGATCTCTTTTGAAGCCATTACAAATAACATAAGTACTTTTGTTGATTTTTCCTGAAGCCAATAAATTTTCGACAATATTAATGTCAAAAGCTGAAGAGGTTTCAATATGAATGTTGTTTTTGAACGCTTCATTCATCACATATTCAAAATGGGAACTTTTGGTACAATAACAATAGTAATATTTTGCTTCATAATTGTTTTTCTCCATCGATTTGCGAAACCAGTTTTTGGCTTTGTTGATGTTATTGGAGATTTGTGGCAAATAAGTGAACTTTAATGGTGTTCCGTATTTCTCCACTAGTTTCATCAAATCAATATTGTGAAACTCAAGATTATCTTTGTTTAAAGTAAATTCTTCTTGTGGGAAATAATAGGTTTGATTAATTAAATCGGAATATTTTGTATTCATTAGGTTTGAAGTTTTTTAGATTAATTTTATTTCAAAATAAATTAAGCTACGAATTCAAACTCTAATATTTGCAAATACAATTTGAAGCTTTTCGTTTTCGGCTTTTAAAAAAGTAAATACATCAAAACTAAAAGCATCTTTAATGACAAAAAACGTTCTCAATATCCTTTTAAAAGGAGTCTTGTTTTCGTTTTCAAAAGAACTATTGTTTGTTGTATTTTGACTTTTTTTCATTGGAGCAAATGTAAAAAATAATATATACGCAATGCAATGCTTTTTATTAAAAAAAAGTTATGATTTATAATCTTGAAAAGCCTCTAGAATCAATTCACTTTCAACGGATTGATTAATAATTATTTTACCTATTCCATTAATCAATGCAAACTGGATGTTTCCGTATTCATTTTTCTTGTCGTGAATCAAGAGTTCCATTATAGGTTCGATGTCATTTTCTTCAAAAATAACATCGTCATAAATCAGTTTAATTGCATTTTTAATTTGAAAATATTCTTGTTGATTTAGTAATTCTTTTTTTAATGAAATATAAGATTCTAATATCATTCCAATAGCAATTGCTTCACCATGTAGCAAGTTTATTTTGTTTTCATTTTCAAGAAAATAACTTTCGATGGCGTGACCTAAAGTATGACCAAAATTCAATGCTTTACGCAAGTTTTTTTCAGTTGGATCAATGGTAACGATTTCATTTTTTATTTCTACTGAACGATAGATCAATTCGTCTAATTCATTAAAATCAACAGATTTTAAATCAAGGAATTTCTCCCAATACTCTTTGTCATAAATTAATCCGTGTTTTAACATCTCTGCAAGACCAGATCGCATTTCATTTTGAGGTACTGTTTCTAAATAGGCAGTATCGATGAGAACCATTAAGGGTAAGTTAAAAACACCAATTTGGTTTTTAAGATTGCCTAAGTCAACACCTGTTTTACCTCCAACTGAAGCATCTACCATAGACAGTAGAGTAGTAGGAATATTGATAAAATCTATTCCACGTTTGAATGTAGAAGCTACAAAACCACCTAAATCGGTGACAACTCCTCCTCCTAAATTGATAACAAGGCTTTTCCTGTCAGCACCAAGTTCAGTCAAAACGTTCCAGATTTGTACACAAGTATCAATATTTTTATAGGGTTCACCAGCTTCAAATTCAACAATTTCTATAGTAAGATCGGTCTCTAAATAAGGAAGGAATCTAGAAAGGCAAAATTCATTTGTATTGCTATCGACAATGATAAAAAGTTTGGAATATTTGCTATCGTTTAAGTATGAATTTAATTCTTGATATCCTTTTTCGTTGAAATAAATAGGGTAATTGGTCGCTTGTATTGTTTGCATTTTATTGGATTAAATGAAGGCACAAAATAAGGCAATTTTTGCTAAATAATATCCATAACTCTATCTATATTTGTGTAAAAATATAACAAATAATGAAAAATATATTCAAAAACACACAAATTGCGTTTTCATTAAAAAGCGATACTGAGCTCGACCGGGCTTATTTTCTTTTTAAAATGATATCAAATGAACCATTAGTTCGAATAGGAACTGCGGTTACAAACTTTGCCCTAAAGGCTAATTTGCCTGTAGAAAGTTTGATACGTGCAACGGTTTTTGATCATTTTTGTGGAGGTGTTAATGAAGAAGATTGTCTTCCTGTAGTAGACAAAATGTTTACAAAAGGTGTTTCTTCAGTTTTAGATTATTCTGTTGAAGGAAAAGAAGAAGAAGAGCAATTTGAAGCTGTATTGGTAAAGACATTAAAATTAATTGATTTTGCCAAAGAATTAGATGCCATTCCATTTGCAGTTTTCAAACCTTCTGGTTTTGGAAGAATCGATTTATATCAAAAAAAAGGAGAAGAAAAAAAATTGACTTCAGCTGAAAATGAAGAATGGAATAAAATAGTAACTCGTTTTGATTTAGTTTGCAAAGCTTCCTATGAAAATGGCATTTCATTATTGATTGACAGTGAAGAAAGTTGGATGCAATCTGCTGTTGATGATTTGGTAGTGGAAATGATGCAAAAATACAATAAGTTGAAACCTGTTGTTTACAATACTTTACAAATGTATCGATGGGATCGATTGGATTATTTAAAAAAACTCCATACGAAAGCAAAATCTGAGGGATTCTATATTGGAATAAAATTAGTTCGTGGTGCCTATATGGAAAAAGAAAATGAACGTGCTAAAGAACAGGGTTATCCAACACCGATTTGTTCCTCTAAAGAGGCTACGGATGAAAATTACAACCTTATTTTAAAATATATGGTTGATAATATTGATTCAATATCAATTTTTGCAGGAACTCATAACGAATTGAGCACCTATTTTTTGATGGATTTGATGGAAGAAAAAGGAATAAAAGCAAATGATACTAGAATATGGTTTGGTCAATTGTATGGTATGAGTGACAATATTAGTTTTAATTTAGCCGACAACGGTTATAATGTGGCCAAGTACTTGCCTTTTGGGCCAGTTAAAGACGTTATGCCTTATTTGATGCGAAGAGCAGAAGAGAATACTTCAGTTGCTGGACAAACGAGTCGAGAATTAGCAATGATAAAAGCGGAACGGATTAGAAGAAAAGAAAAGTAATAAACACGATATATAAAAAAAGCTTCGAATTTCTTCGAAGCTTTTTTTATGAATTTTATGTCCCGTCCTGAAATAGCGATACACAAAAAGTATCCTAATGGAAAAACATGAAGAAACACGCTATGTTAAGCGAACACAAAAAGATTACTCAATGTCTTTTAAATTACAAATTGTTCAAGAAATTGAGCGAGGTCAGCTCACAGTTACAGAAGCTGCGAAGACTTATGGCATTCAAAATAGAACAACTGTTGTTAATTGGCTAAAAAAATTCGGTAACTTTGATTGGGAAAATCAAACACCATTTACTATGTCAAAGTCACCAGAACAAAAGATCATGGAGCTTGAAGCCAAAGTGA
>NZ_SMFK01000022.1 GCF_004349355.1 Flavobacterium cellulosilyticum
GATGTGCAGATAAACCTGATGTCCACGAATAGGAAAGTCTTGAACAGTTATCTCATCAAAAAAACCTTTGGAGCTTAATTTAGCTTGACGATATTCTTTGGGTATAGAATTGATCTCTTTTAAATAAAGATGAAGAATTTCTTCCCCTTTTTTATAGGAAGTAAGTTCGAAATAATCAACAATAATTTCAGGTAATAACAATTTGAGAAGTTCAATAAAAGAGTCTTGCATTTCTATATAATTTTGAAATACAAATATCGAAATTTAATATTTCCCCACAACTTTTAGACTTGATCCGTCAAAATGGGATTGATCCTGAAATTGAAAAATGAATTTTTTCCACAAAAAAAAAGAGACAAGTCAGAAATTTTCTGTTTGTCTCTTTTGTGGGCGATGAGGGGTTCGAACCCCCGACCCCCTCGGTGTAAACGAGGTGCTCTGAACCAGCTGAGCTAATCGCCCTATTGCGGGTGCAAATATACACTTAGATATTGAATTTGCAAACAAAATCAGAAATATTTACTGTTTTTTTTTCTCTTCGGAAAAGTCAAGTCAATATTATGATGAAATAAAGCGTGATTCTTTTGTGATGATTCGCTATAATCATACATTTGCAAACAAAAAAAACGCAAATGGCTCGGTTCGTAGAAAATGATTTACCAAAATCTAAAATAACTAAAAGTTCGCTGTCTAAAGCAATACTTATTTTTAAATATGCCGGAAGTCATAAATGGAAATTTTATGTTGGATTACTATTTCTATTGTTTACAGGAGCAACCGCTTTGGCTTTTCCAAAACTTATGGGAATGTTGATTGACTGTGTAAAGAATAATAGTTACGATCAAGCCAATAATATCGCACTTATACTAGTCGTAATCTTGTTTTTGCAATCCATTTTTTCGTTTTTTAGATTGTACTTGTTTGTCAATTTTACGGAACATACCTTAGCCAACCTTCGACTTTCATTATACAGTAATTTGGTCAAATTGCCTATGTTGTTTTTTTCGCACAAGCGTGTGGGCGAATTGAATAGCCGAATTAGTGCCGATATTACTCAAATACAAGATACTTTAACTTCGACTATTGCGGAGTTTTTGAGACAGTTTATATTAATTATTGGAGGTGTTATCTTATTAGCAACCCAAAGTATCAAACTGACTTTATTAATGCTTTCAGTGGTGCCTCTTGTGGCAGTTGCGGCAGTAATATTTGGAAGATTCATTCGAAAATATTCTAAAAAAGTCCAAGATCAAGTTGCCGAAAGTCAAGTTATTGTCGAAGAAACGATGCAAGGAATCAGTATTGTTAAGGCTTTCGCCAATGAATGGTACGAAATTGCCCGATATGATGGAAAAATAAAAGAAGTGGTGAAATTAGCTATAAAAGGTGGAAAATACAGAGGTTATTTTGCTTCTTTTATCATCTTTTGCCTTTTTGGAGCTATTGTAGCTGTGGTTTGGTTTGGCGTTCGATTGAGTATTAGTGGCGAAATGAGTGTGGGACAATTGATCTCATTTGTATTGTATTCCACTTTTGTAGGCGCCTCTTTTGGAGGAATTGCGGAGCTTTATGCCCAAATTCAAAAAGCGATTGGTGCAACCGAACGTGTTTTTGAATTATTAGACGAAACACCTGAAAAAATTAACTCAACACAAAATTCTCATCCTGTTCAAAAAATAAAAGGAGAAGTAAGTTTCAAAAATGTAGCTTTCAGTTATCCTTCTAGAAAAGAAATGCAAGTATTGAAAGAAGTTAGTTTTGAAGCAAAGTTTGGTCAAAAAATTGCCATTGTAGGGCCGAGTGGTGCTGGAAAATCTACTATTGCTTCTTTACTGTTGCGTTTTTATGATATTGAAAGTGGCGAAATTTTAATCGACGGAAAAAACATCTACGATTATGATTTAGAAAATTTGCGTGGCAATATGAGCATAGTTCCTCAAGACGTGATTTTATTTGGTGGAACCATCAAAGAAAATATTGCTTACGGAAAACCCGATGCAACGAATGAAGAAATTATTTTGGCAGCCAAACAAGCCAATGCCTTACTTTTTATTGAAAGCTTTCCTGAAAAATTTGAAACTATGGTTGGAGAACGAGGAATTAAACTTTCGGGTGGACAACGACAACGCATTGCAATTGCGAGAGCCTTGCTCAAAAACCCAAGTATATTGATTCTTGACGAAGCTACGTCATCATTAGACAGTGAAAGCGAAAAACTGGTTCAGGAAGCCCTAGAAATTTTAATGGAGGGAAGAACAAGCATTATTATTGCGCATCGCCTTTCAACAATTCGTAGTGCCGATCAAATTTTGGTGATTGATAATGGTAGAGTTGCTGAAACAGGAAAACACCAAGATTTGATAATATTAGAAAACGGAATATACAAGAATCTAAGTAATTTACAATTTACCCATTCTTAAAGGAGAATTTAAAATACAACAAAAAAGGTCTCGATTTGCATCGAGACCTTTTCATTTTTTTGCTTAGAACAAATTAGAGAACATCTAAACTCCCCTTGCCTTCTCTTACTACTACTGGTTCATGATTTGACAAATCGATTATGGTAGAACCAATATTATCACCATAACCACCATCAATCACCATATCGACCAGGTTTTGCCATTTCTCGAAAATGAGTTCAGGGTCGGTGGTGTATTCAATTACTTCATCTTCATCCCGAATAGAAGTGGATACAATGGGATTTCCCAATTGACGTACAATTTCTAGGGCAATCGAATTATTCGGAATACGAATTCCCACGGTGGTTTTCTTTTTGAATTCTTTTGGTAAATTATTATTTCCAGGTAAAATAAAAGTGTACGGACCTGGTAAGGCTCTTTTTAATAACTTAAAAGTCGACGTGTCTACTTGCTTCACATAATCCGAAAGATTACTCAAATCATGACAAATAAAGGAAAAATTAGCTTTATCCAACTTCACTCCTTTAATTTTGGCAATGCGTTCCAAAGCTTTGGTATTCGTAATATCACATCCCAAACCATAAACAGTATCGGTTGGATATATTACCAAACCACCTTCTTTTAAAACCTTTACGACCTTGGCAATAGCCGCTTCGTTAGGTTTGTCTTCGTATATTTTTATAAATTGGCTCATTTTTTCTTTTTCGATTTTACAATTCCAAATTTGGAAAACTCCAAACCATAATCAATCCATTTATTTAAATCGGTTTCTTTTTTCAATCCTTCTGCTTCTATCAAAAGAAATCCTTTCATTGTTTTCCCAGTAAAATTCATTGGATGAACATGATTGCTTTCTATTAATACTTCGTATTCTGAATCCAAAACCCGAAGCATTACTTCTGCTTTCATAATTCCGACACACATTTTGTCGTTAATCATAAATGCATTTCCACCAAACATTTTCTTTTCTATAAAGCTACAATTTAATTCTATTAATCGCTTGTTTACACGTAATGATAATTCTTCGTTGTAAGCCATTTTAATAGTTTTTACCCAATCACATTCAACTTTGCGAAACGCAATAACAATTTCTTGATTCCACCAACTTCAAATTTGATTTCTGCTTTTTTGTCCGCGCCAACACCTTCCAAGTTGAGCACCTCCCCTTTACCGAAACGTTCGTGCATCACGATATTTCCTGCGACTAATTTATTGTCAAATAAATTGGCAGTACCCGATGTAGAATTAGTCGAAACAGGTTTTAACTTTCTAACATTAAAATCCGTTTTAGGTTCATTATTGGTACTGTTTTTTGGTGGAGCTCCAGCAATTGGTTTAGCCAAACGCAACTTCGATTTGTCAATATCTCCAAAAATATCACTATCAATCATTGGTTTGTAGCGATAATTACTTTCTTCTGGCGTAAGATATTCTAAATATTGTCCGTCGATTTCCTCGATAAATCGGGAAGGTTCACTATCGGTTAATTTTCCCCAACGGTAACGCGATTGTGCATAAGTCAAATACGCCTGATGCTCTGCACGAGTCAATGCCACATAAAATAATCGGCGTTCTTCCTCGAGTTCACTTCGGGTACTCATACTCATCGCACTTGGAAACAGATCTTCTTCCATTCCCACTACAAAAACGTGCGGAAATTCTAATCCTTTAGCCAAATGTATGGTCATTAGCGCTACACGATCTTCGTCACTGGTATCTTTATCCAAATCCGTTGCGAGAGCCACATCTTCCATAAACTCGGACAAAGCGCCACGAGCGCCATCTATTTCTCTTTGGCCTTCGGTAAAATCTTTGATACCATTCAGTAATTCTTCAATATTTTGGATTTTTGCCATTCCTTCCGGAGTCGCATCTTTTTTTAATTCTTGAACCAATCCAGTTTTTTTGGAAACGTGATCCGTAATATAAAAAGCATCTTGATTCTCGTTGATTACCTGAAAACTCTGAATCATCGTTACAAAATCAGATAGTTTTTGTTTGGTTCCAGAATTCAGTTTCAAGTCGATTTTATCAATATTCTGCATTACTTCAAAGATAGAACGCTTGTAATGATTGGCAGCTACTGTTAGTTTTTCAACGGTGGTATCCCCTATTCCACGGGCTGGATAATTAATAACACGAACTAAAGCCTCTTCGTCTTTAGGATTGATAACCAATCGCAAATAACACAACACATCTTTGATTTCTTTTCTTTGGTAAAAAGACAAACCTCCATAAATTCGGTATGGGATATCACGTTTTCTCAATGCGTCTTCCATAGCACGAGACTGTGCATTGGTGCGATACAAAATAGCAAAAGCACCATTATGCAATTGATTTTGCATTTTTTGCTCCCAAATCGTACTGGCTACAAAACGACCTTCTTCACTATCAGTCATAGAGCGATGCACTTTTATTTTGGGTCCAAAATCATTCGCCGTCCAAACAATTTTATCGAGTTTGGTTTGGTTCTTGTCAATTATAGTATTTGCAGCTTCCACAATATTTTTTGTAGAGCGGTAATTTTGTTCTAATCGAAAAGTTTTTACTCCTTCGTAATCTTTTTGAAAATTCAAGATGTTGTTGATGTTGGCGCCACGAAAGGCATAAATACTCTGTGCATCATCACCCACAACACATATATTTTGGAATTTATCCGATAAAGCGCGAACAATCAAATACTGAGAATGATTGGTATCTTGGTACTCATCGACCAAAATATATCGAAAACGGTTCTGATATTTAGCCAAAACTTCTGGAAAACGATTCAGTAATTCATTAGTTTTTAATAATAAATCATCAAAATCCATAGCGCCAGATTTGAAGCATTTCTCTACATAATTTTGATATATTTCACCTAAACGTGGCTTTTTGGCCATAGCATCAGATTCCTGCAATTCGGGATTGTTGAAATAGGCTTTTACAGTAATTAAGCTATTTTTATACGAAGAAATTCGACTTAGCACCTGTTTGGGTTTGTACACATCTCTGTCCAATTGCATTTCTTTGATAATCCCCGAAATACAACGCAAGGAATCTTGAGAATCATAAATCGTAAAATTTGATGGATAACCCAATTTATCAGCTTCTGAACGAAGAATTCGAGCAAAAACGGAGTGAAAAGTTCCCATCCAAAGATTTTTGGCTTCAGATGCGCCAACAATATCTGAGATACGTTTTTTCATTTCGCGAGCCGCCTTATTGGTAAACGTCAAGGACAGTATACTAAACGAATCCACTCCAAGACTCATCAAATAAGCAATCCGAATGGTTAACACACGCGTTTTACCAGAACCAGCACCAGCAATAATTATCATTGGGCCGTCTTTTTGGAGTACGGGTTCGCGTTGGGCTTCGTTAAGTTGATCGATGTATTTTTGCATAAAATTTTCTGTAATATGCAAAAATAAGGATTTATGAATTAAAAAAAGAGTGGTTTTCTATTTATAAAACACATCGTATCCAAATCGGATTAAGGTTCCAATAATAACCACCAAAAAGAAAATCCGAATGAAGTTATTTCCTCTGTTTATAGCTAATTTAGCTCCAATCCAACCACCAAACGCATTACAAATTGCCATTGGAATTGCGATTGCCCAAATAATTTTTCCTTTTAAAGCAAATAAACAGATTGAACCGAAATTAGTCGAAAGGTTTACCATTTTTGCATTGGCGGAAGCATGTAAAAAATCAAAACCCATCAAGGATATAAAGGCCAATACTAAAAAACTGCCAGTTCCTGGGCCGATGAAACCGTCGTAGAAACCTACTATAAAACTAATGAGAACGCCATATAAAACCTGAGTTCTGACAGAATGTGATTTGATAATTTGTTGCCCAAAATTTTTCTTGGCATAAGTATAAATAACTAATAATGATAGCACTACCAACAACAAAGGTTTCATAAAGTCATTGCTGACATAAGTTAATAAAGTAGAACCCAAGAATGCTGACGGAAAAGCCAAAACCATAATAATGATTAAAATTTTCCAATTCATATCCACCTTTTTCAAATATTGATAGGCTGCAAATGATGTTCCGCTAAAAGCAGGAATTTTCAATGTTCCAATAACCGTTGAAACAGAAAGATTGGGAAGCATAATCAATCCAACAGGCGTTTGTATCAATCCGCCTCCACCGACTATAGCATCAATAAATCCTGCTGCAAATGCGGCCAAACAAAGTACAATTATAATGTAAGATTCCATTTAAAATAAAATTTTCGCAAATGTACTCTTTATGTTTATTTGTTTATTCGTTAATTTGCCTTCAATAAATTTAAACATACGATTTAAAATGGATTCAACTCAAATTATAGCATTAATAAGTTACAGCTTACCAACACTAATAATTGCATTGATAGGCTATAATCTATTTGAGCAATACACTAAGAATGAGCGAGAAAAAAGACAGTATCTATTGCAAAGAGATACAAAAACTGATATTTTACCCTTACGATTACAAGCTTATGAACGCATGACATTGTTTATAGAGCGCATCAATCCTAGTCAATTATTGGTTCGTATCTCACCTATTTCAGAAAATAAAAATGATTATCAAAATTTTGTAATAGCGCAGATTGAGCAAGAATTTGAGCATAATTTAGCTCAACAAATTTATATTTCTGAAGAATGTTGGTCGGTAATAATCAAAGCTAAAAACGCAACAATTCAATCCATAATAGCAGCAACTTCAAAAGAAAACATCAGTGACGCTAATCAATTACGAGAATACATATTAAAAGAATTATCAGAAAAACAAGCTCCTACTAGCATCGCTTTATCGTATTTGAAAAATGAAGTAAGCCAATTATGGTAATAAAACTTCACTCATAATTACACTTTTTTTATGGGCGTATTTAAATCCTTCTTTCCACCAGTTTGTCATATCTTTTTTATTGAAGATAAGTGCGTTATTGGTCAATTTTATTGGCGTATAATATAAATTTAATTTGACATCTCTATTTCTGGCAATCAGTTTTCCAATAGTGATATTTTTCTTTTCAACTTGTCCTAAAGTGATTCTGAAAAGATCAATTAATAAAGATAATGGATTTTTCCCTACTACTTGTTTCGTTTTATTAGTCTCCGTTTCTAAAATAACAACATCAACCTCTGTGGCTCCTCGTTTTATTGCTTCTTGAATTGGAACTAAATTTGAAAAACCGCCATCACCATATTCGCATTCGTTTTTAGTAACAATACTCATAAATGGTACATAATTACCAGAAATCCAAACCCATTCGCAGAATTCGTCATAAGTACAATCTTTAATCGATTTGTATTCGGTTTCATTAGTTGAAATATTTGTAACCGTTACAACAACATCTAAATTAGACATTTTTAATTCATTAAATTCCGCAATCGTTAGGCTTGATTTTATCAATTTCAAAAGATTTTTGCTTTCGCCAAAAGTCCTTCTCTTAAACAAGAATTGTCTTAATATACTGAAATGATTGATAGTAACAATATCAATTCCCTTCTTATTTTTAATAACAAAAGGGTTTATGTTAAAAATTTTACCCATATCAACATTGGTATAAATATCATGAATTTCATCAATTTTCCCCAAAGCCAAATGCGAAATCAGTAAGCTTCCTGTAGAAGTTCCCAAAAACAAATCATATTTGTATCCTTTTTCTTTTATTAGATATTCCGCAACGCCTCCTGCAAAGGCGCCTTTACTTCCACCTCCAGAAATAACTAATGCTCTCATATAATATGTTTAATTTTTGTTTTCAAATATATTCAATAATTGGGTAATTGTGTTCCAATTTCGAATTGTTGCCGTTACATTTAGTTTTTTTTCAATATATTTCTGATCAAACCTTGTTTTTCCTGCTCCTACAGCGTATTTGATGTAAATTCGACTGGCATCAATACTGGCTTCATCAGGTTTGAATTGACTTATTTTTAAATCATTGATACTGTCACTTTTTAATTCTTTTGAGATAAAGGCAACATATAGTTTTTTTGTGTCAACTTCCTTTTCTTTCAAAAATGGGTTGTTTGCAAAACAAACTTCTAAATCGGTTTTGCCAATAACAACTACGGGAACTTCATGGCCAAAAGCCTTGAAAATTTCTTGTTTGATTTTGAAACCTACCGAAGCAGCATTTTCTTCAGTACAATCTACAAAAACATTACCCGATTGAATGTAAGTTTGCACATTTTCGAAACCAACAGCTTCAAGAGTAGTTTTTAAAACCTCCATTTTCATCATATTGTGTCCAGAAACATTGATGCCACGAAGTAGTGCGAGATGAGTTGTCATTTTATAAATAATTTTAAATATTCAAATATACCTTTTCTAATTTTAATTAAACTGCGTTGGTTCTTTCAAATATTTTTTCTTTTCTGATCGAGTGAATTCTCCTAAAAATTCTTTTTCACTACAAACCGAAGTATATTCTTTATTTGACACTAATTTTTCCACTCCGTTTTCTGTCACAAAATAAGGAGTTACATATCCGAATTTACTTTTGTAATTCTGCATCGTTTGTTTTTCTAAAGATTTAAAATCACAATCAAACAAAAATGAAATAGAAACATCTGCTCTATAATTATTTGAATTAAATTGTTCAATAATACCTAATTCTGTTTGAGGATAAACTGTTTGACCTAGTTTTACAAATATTCCATCATTTTTGAATCCTTTATAAATTGCGAGTGTTCCATCAGAATGTTCTACAGTTATAGCATTCCTTTTACTCGAATACACCATCGCTAAAGAAGAATTTTCATATTGATTAACAACTTTAACTACAATTCCCTTTCTCATACAACAAATCGTATCGGCTGTTTTAGAATTTATAACATAAGATTTCCAATTTTTAGGCCTTTCTTGGTCAAAATACTTTTCACCTAAATAGGAAGCTTCTGCAATTTTATGCTTGTTCCCTTTTTTAAAAGGCAAAACGTAATGAAATAAACTATCTACTTTCGGATTGGGTTCTCCAATAATTGTATAATACTTCAAAGAATAACCAATATATTTTTTTTCATCTGACGGCTTAAGTGTGAGTAAATTACCTGAATAGCCTTTTATTACTGTTTATAATTTGTTACATCACAATTGGTAACATTCGAAAAATCTAAATATATATATAAACTACCTGGCATATTTTTTTCGTAATTTAAGATAATACTATGATCACTTTCACTAGAATTAACACCTCTTTCAATTGTTACTTTTGAATCTTGAGCAAATACGTTTGAATTAAATACTATTAATAGTAGAAGTGCTATTAAATTAAAAATTTTATATTTCATTTGATTTAAGGTAGTTTGTTATTTATTTGATTTTTGAAAATACTTTATCAAATATATCTCTTTTCTTACATCTTTTCAAGTTTTCTCATTTCCTATTTTCAAAACAAAAAACTATCTTCGCTTTTAGAAAGAAAAACGTTCCTAGAATAACGAAAATAGATTAAAATAGCTATTTCTTATACTCTAAAGTCTGCAATCTAAAATCTAAATTTAGTAATGGCCAATCTCTTAGAAACTCCCATCGAATACCTCAAAGGCGTTGGACCAAACCGTGGCACATTGTTACGCAAGGAATTGGGAATTCATAAGTACGGACATTTACTCAATTTTTTTCCCAATCGGTATATCGACCGAACCCGTTATTATAAGATTAACGAACTACAAAATAATGTTGCCGAAGTTCAAATTATTGGCAAAATCATCAATGTCAAAACCGTTGCCTTTGGCAAAAACCAAAAAAGATTGGTTGCCACTTTTGTGGATGATACTGGGCAAATGGAACTCGTTTGGTTTCAAGGTCACAAATGGATTCGAGAGAGTTTGAAACTCAATGAAATGTGTGTCATTTTCGGGAAATGTACTTCATTTGGGAACACTTTTAATATGGCGCATCCCGAAATCGAATTGATGACCGAACACGAACAAAGTTTACGTTCGGCGATGCAGCCTGTTTATCCATCAACCGAAACCTTGGCCAATCGTGGCATTTCAAATCGGGTGATCAACAAAATGATGCAGCAATTATTTCTGGAAACACAAGCGCAATTTGCTGAAACCTTACCCGAATATTTGACTGCCGAATTAAAATTGATACCAAAAAATGCCGCCTTATTCAACATACATTTTCCTAAAAGCGTCGAAGCTTTGGCGAAAGCCCAATACCGATTAAAATTCGAAGAATTGTTCTATATTCAATTGCAATTAATCACAAAAAACCTCATTCGGAAACATAAAATAAAAGGGCATCCCTTTACAAAAGTGGGCGACTATTTCAATGATTTTTTTAAAAATCACTTGCCTTTTGAATTGACAAATGCTCAAAAAAGAGTGATTAAGGAAATCCGCATCGACATGGGAAGCAATGCCCAAATGAATCGGTTATTACAAGGTGATGTAGGTTCTGGAAAAACAATTGTAGCATTAATGAGCATGCTTATTGCGTTGGATAATGGTTTTCAGTCTTGCTTAATGGCGCCAACAGAAATCTTGGCCAATCAACATTATAATGGTTTATCAGAGTTGGCCAAAGAACTGAATATCAACATCCGAATACTCACTGGTTCAACCAAAATTGCAGCTCGAAGAATCATTCATGAAGAACTCGAAAATGGAACTTTACATATTTTAATTGGCACACATGCATTATTGGAAGACAAGGTAAAATTCCAAAATTTAGGCTTGGCAGTGATTGACGAACAACATCGTTTTGGAGTAGAACAACGTTCTAAGCTTTGGAAGAAAAATGAAATTCCACCGCATATTCTTGTAATGACCGCCACTCCTATTCCGCGAACATTGGCTATGAGTTTGTATGGTGACTTAGACATTTCGGTAATTGATGAATTGCCTCCAGGACGTAAACCCATTCAAACTGTACATCGTTTTGACAGCAACCGCTTGAAAGTTTGGAAATTTATTCGGGATGAAATTGCCATTGGTAGACAAATTTATATCGTTTATCCATTAATTCAAGAGTCAGAAAAAATGGATTACAAAGATTTGATGGACGGTTACGAAAGTATCTCTCGTGATTTTCCATTGCCTGAGTATTCCATTTCCATCCTTCACGGCAAAATGAAACCGGCAGATAAACATACCGAAATGAAGCGGTTTTCAGAAGGGAAAACCAATATAATGGTCGCTACAACAGTAATTGAAGTGGGTGTTAACATTCCAAATGCCAGTGTAATGATAATCGAAAGTGCAGAACGTTTTGGACTGTCTCAGCTTCATCAATTGCGTGGTCGTGTAGGTCGTGGAGCCGAGCAAAGTTATTGTATACTGATGACGAGCCACAAATTAAGTGCCGACAGTAAAACCCGAATGGAAACCATGGTCAAAACGAATGATGGTTTCGAAATTGCCGAAGTAGATCTCAAGCTTCGTGGTCCAGGTGATTTGATGGGAACCCAACAAAGTGGTGTTTTGAATCTGCAGATTGCCGATATTGTTCGGGATCGCGATATTTTAATTTTGGCACGGAATTATGCCCTGAAAATATTAAAAGACGATGCATCAATGCAAAAAACAGAAAATACCATTTTAAGAGCAACTTATATTGAATTGAATAAAAAGAAAAATATTTGGAACTACATAAGCTAAAGTGTTATTTTACAATGTTTTAATTTAAATACAAATAAATGCTAAACTTTTTTTTTAAACATATTAAACCTTTTTATTTAATTTTGGTCTTATTAAGTTATTCTTAGTTTTTCTATAGTAAGTTGTATTTAATATGTTGGTAAATTATCATAAAAACACTTTTATTAAGAATTCTAAACCTTAATTTTGTTTTTTTTTAAAAAATTCAAAAATTCTCAATTAATCTCATTTTTCTAAAAAATAGTTATGAAACTAAAACAAGTAGTTTTTATCCTTGTAATAATCGGATTTGGTGTTTTTATTGGCTATCGAATTATTTCCAATAAAGCAAAAAACAACGATTCTAAAGACAAAGGCGGAAAAGAAAAAGTATTAAACGTAGAAGGAATTGTCCTTAAAGAAGTAACTTTTGACAACTCGATATCCCTTTCAGGTACTATAGAAGCCAACGAACAGGTAGAAATTCGATCTGAAGTTTCCGGAATTGTTGAAGGAATCTATTTTAACGAAGGAAGTACCGTTTCAAAAGGACAATTGCTTTTTAAAGTAAATGATTTGGAGTTAAGAGCACAATTAGGTCAAGCAACAACCAAAGAAAATCTAGCCTCAGAAAACGAAAGAAGAGCCAAACTACTACTTACAAAAGAAGCGATAAGTCAAGAGGAATTTGATATTGCCAAAGCCGATTTAAAATTGGCGCAAGCCCAAACCCAGCTCATCAAAGCTCAAATTGCTAAAACAAGTGTTCGCGCTCCTTTTTCTGGAAAAATTGGTCTTCGTTCTATTTCGACAGGAACTTATATTACACCAAGTATTCTAGTGGCTAAATTAGTCAACATTGAAAAATTAAAAATTACTTTTTCTATTCCAGAGAAATATGTGAGCCAATTAAAACCAAATTCCAATTTGAGTTTTACTGTTGCTGGGTCAAATGAAAAGTACCATGCAAAAATCTATGCGATCGAACCCGAAGTCGCTATTGCCACCCGAACTTTACAAATTCGAGCAATAACAGAAAACAAATCGGGAAAATTATTTCCTGGCACTTTTGCCAATGTAGAATTACCTTTAAATATAATAAAAGATGCAATTATTGTTCCTACAGAAGCAATAGTTCCGATTCAAAACGGCAAAAAAGTTTTCATTTCCGTTGGCGGAAAAGCCAAAGAAATTATGGTAGAAACCACCACTCGAACAGACGCTTCGGTTTTAGTTTTATCAGGTTTAAATGAAGGAGATACACTTATAACAAGTGGCGTAATGAGTTTGAAAAATGAGGCAGCAGTAAAAGTGAAAATAAAATAAATATACGATATTCGATTTTGGATATTCGATTTTGAATAATAGATTATTGAATTTTTTAAAAGAACCTTAAATTGTTTGAAATGAAAGAAATAATGCTAAAAAGAACAAAAAAGTTCGCCATCGATTGTTGGATACTCTGTAGTAAACTACCAAAATCTAGAGAATATAATGCTTATGTTAATCAACTTATTCGATGTTCAAGTTCTGTAGGTGCAAATTACAGAGCTTCTCAAAGAGCAAAATCAGCGGCCGATTTCATTAATAAATTAAAAATTGTTGAAGAAGAAGCTGATGAAAGTCATTTTTTTCTTGAATTACTTTTAGAGATAACAACCATAGAAAAACTGAATCTAAATTCAAACATTGAAATACTTATAAAAGAAGCAAATGAATTAGTTGCAATCATAGTATCATCAATTAAAACGGCAAGAATAAATTGCGCCAATTAAAAATTCAACGTATTGTATTTCCTAAATATAATATCGTACATCCAATATCCTAAATAGTATATCAAAAATGAGTTTATCCACAATAAGTATAAGAAGACCTGTACTAACAATAGTATTAAATTTATTGATTATTCTGTTTGGGATAATTGGTTATACTTTTTTAGGTGTTCGAGAATTTCCTTCTATTGATCCAGCCCAGATTTCAGTTCGTACCAATTATACCGGTGCTAATGCCGACATTATTGAATCGCAAATTACCGAACCTCTCGAAAAAGCCATAAACGCAATTGATGGAATAAAGAATATTACCTCTTCAAGTAATCAAGGGAGTAGCTCTATTACAATCGAATTTAATCTAGACAAAGATTTAGAAACCGCCGCAAACGATGTTCGAGATAAAGTTTCTCAAGCTGTTCGAAATTTACCCCAGGATATTGACTCCCAACCTATTGTTTCTAAAGCAGATGCTAATAGCGACGCAATTATTTCGATGACCGTTCAAAGCGATACTCGAAGTGCTTTAGAATTAAGCGATTTTGCCGAAAATATCATAGGACAAAGACTAGAAACTATTCCTGGAGTGAGTGGAATTCAAATTTGGGGACAAAAAAAATACGCTATGCGTTTGTGGATAAATCCAGAAAAATTAGCTTCATATGGTATTACCGTTGCCGAGGTTAAAACGGCATTAAACAAGCAAAATGTAGAATTACCCTCAGGAAAAATTACAGGAAACAATACAGAATTAACGGTAAAAACGGTTGGAAATTTGACCACAGCCGACGAATTTAACAACATCATTATCAGAACAGTTGGTGATAAAACGGTACGATTCAGTGATATTGGAAGCGCAAATCTTGATGCATCAAACATTGAAACCCAATTGACTCAATCAGGAACGCCCATGGTTGCCGTTGCAATAGTTCCACTTCCTGGTGCCAATTATCTCGATATTTCGAAAGCATTTTATAAAGAATTTGCCAAACTAAAAAAAGACTTACCAAAGGATGTAAAACTAAATATTGCTATTGACAATACTATTTTTGTAAAAAGATCAGTATTGGAAGTAGCAGAAACCTTAGGAGTATCTTTAATTCTGGTAATTTTAATTATTTACCTGTTTTTTAGAGACTGGGCCATAGCATTCCGACCGTTAATTGATATTCCAGTTTCCTTAATCGCAACCTTTTTTATCATGTGGCTTTTCGGATTTTCGATAAATGTATTGACCTTATTAGCTATTGTATTAGCCACAGGACTCGTCGTCGATGATGGAATTGTTGTAACTGAAAACATTTTCAAAAAAGTCGAAGAAGGTATGACACCTATAGAAGCAGCAATTAAGGGATCGAATGAAATCTTTTTTGCGGTGATTTCTATTTCTGTCACCTTGGCTGCTGTATTTTTACCTGTAATTTTTCTTGAAGGATTTGTTGGTCGACTGTTTCGGGAGTTTGGTGTCGTCATTGGTGCGGCAGTTTTAGTTTCCGCCTTTGTATCCTTGACATTAACACCAATGTTGAATGCCTATTTGATGAAAGGTGGCGAGCAAACAAAATCCAATTTTTACCTTAAAACGGAACCTTATTTTCAAAAATTAAACGCTGGATACTCACACTATTTACACCGTTTTATGGCTAAGAAATGGATTAGTTTTCCAATTATAATAGTGTGTTTTGGAATGATTTATATGTTTTTTAGTATTCTTCAAAAAGAAACAGCTCCATTAGATGATCGAAGCGGATTTGTGATGCGGATGAATACTCCAGAAGGTGCAACCTATGAATATACCGATAGATTCATGCAGGAAATCTCAAAATTAGTTGATGATTCAATTCCAGAAAAACAAGTGAGTTTAGTGGTTACATCTCCTGGATTTAGTGGTGCAGGTGCCGTAAATAGTGGTTTTATTAGAATATCTTTGAAAACTCCAAAAGAAAGAAAACGTTCTCAAATGGATATTGCGGATCAAATGACAAAGTTGACAAAAAAATATCCTGATGTAAAAACAGCTGTAATTCAACAACCTACTATTTCAGTGAGTCGTCGCGGTGGTTTGCCAATTCAGTATATTATTCAAGCGCCTAATTTTGAGAAATTACAAGAAAAAATCCCATTATTTATGGATGAAGCGAATAAAAACGAAACCTTTGCTACCACCGATGTGAACTTAAAATTCAATAAACCCGAAATAAATGTAACAATTGACCGAGATAAAGCCGAAAGTTTAGGGATTTCAGTAATCGATATTGCCCAGACTTTACAACTATCTTTGAGTGGACAACGTTTTGGTTATTTTATCAAAAACGGAAGACAATATGAAGTAATTGGTCAATTCGAACAAAAAGACCGTTCAAAACCTATGGATTTAACTTCGATGTATGTCAAAAACAATAAAGGGGAATTGATACAAATGGATAATGTGGTCAAAATTGATGAAAAAAGCAATCCCCCACAATTGTATCATAACAACCGCTATATGTCGGCAACGGTTTCTGCGGCTCTTGCCCCAGGGAAAAGTATTGGAGATGGAATTAATGCCATGAACGAAATTAAAGCCAAAGTATTAGATGATTCTTTTACAACCGATTTGGGTGGTGAATCCAGAGATTTTATTGAGAGTGGTTCCAATACTTCCTTTGCCTTTGGATTGGCTTTGTTATTGATATTTTTAATTCTTGCCGCCCAATTCGAGAGTTTTGTCGATCCCTTTATAATCATTTTAACGGTGCCAATGGCTGTCGCCGGAGCCCTATTCTCCTTGTGGTTGTTTGATCAGACTTGGAACATCTTTAGCCAAATTGGAACCATAATGCTAATTGGTTTAGTAACCAAGAATGGTATTTTGATTGTCGAATTTGCCAACCAATTACGGGAACAAGGAAAATCTAAAATCGATGCCATTATGGAGGCTTCCGAAGCTCGATTGAGACCTATTTTGATGACTAGTCTGGCCATTGCATTAGGCGCTTTACCAATTGCTTTGTCATTAGGTGAAGCCTCTAAAAGTAGAATTGGAATGGGAGTTGTAATTGTAGGAGGTACCATATTCTCCTTAATATTGACCTTATTTATAATTCCGGCCTTGTATTTAATGTGGTCTAAAAAAAGAAAACATTATCCCGAATTTGATCATATCGAAGAATATGAACGAGAAATAAAACAAAACCACTAATTATGAATTCAAAAAAAAGATACCTTTTATTATTTTTAGTGTTATTTTCAGTACTTCATCTGCAAGCACAAGAAATTTTAACGATCGAAAATGCCACCAAAATAGCATTAGAAAATAATTTTGAAATAAAAATCGCTTCCAATAATGCCAAAATTGGTGAAAACAACAACACAATTGGAAACACAGGCATGCTTCCTATAGTGACTGCTTCTGTAGTAGATAATAATAGCATTCAAAATACCTCACAAACGCGCCAAGACGATTCCACTGTTTCTTTGAACAATGCCAAAAATAATAGTTTAAATTATGGTGTTGGCCTTGGATGGACTGTATTTGATGGATTGAAAATGTTTGCAAAAGCCGACCAATTAAAAGCATTACAAAAATTGGGAGAGGCGCAGTTGAAAAAAACCATCTTAATCAAACTGGGACAAGTAAGTCTGAATTATTATGATTTGGTGCAACAACAACAGCAATTGACCGCTTTAGATTCGAGTATCGTTATTTCGAAACAAAGATTGGAATTAGCAAAAAATCGTTATACAATAGGGAAAGCTTCAAAACTAGAAGTATTAAATGCGCAAGTGGATTTGAATACTGATCAAGTTGCATTGTTACGTCAAAAAGAATCTTATGCCAATACTAAAATTGCTTTGAATCAGATATTAGCTCGAGATTCAAAAACACCATTTGAAGTGGCAGATGAAATAATGGTAGATGAAAAATTGATTTACAGTGATTTATTAGATTTAGCACAAAAACAAAACCCTGAATTAGAAGCACAAATAATAAACAATCGCATTGCCGAATTAGAACTTAAAAAAGTAAAATCAGATCGTTATCCTACAATATCGTTAACTTCAGCTTATAATTTTGCCGATAGCCAATCGAGTTTAGGATTTACAAAACAATCGAATTCTCGAGGTTTAAATTATGGTTTTACAGCTAGCATGAATATTTTTGACGGTTTCAATCAAAATAGAAATGAAAAAAACGCCCAAATTGAAGTGGAAAACAGTAAAATTTTTTTAGACCAACAAAATACAATTTTGACCGCTCAATTAGCAATTTCATTTCAAACCTACTTAACGAATCTTGAGTTAATTAATTTAGAAGCAAATAATGAAACAATTGCAAAACAAAATCTAGAAATCACTCTTGATAAATTTCATATTGGAACTATAACTTCACTGGAGTTTAGAACCGCACAATTGAATTATATCAATGCAAAAGTGCGTTATAGCGATGCCCAATTTCAAGCCAAACTTTCTGAAATTGCTTTAAAAGAATTGGCTGGGAATATTAGTTTTTGAAATCTTTCGTAAGAAATTGTGATTATCACGATTATTTTCAATAGATTTAAATTTACTTAGTAAAATAGTTTAATTTATGAATAATAATCGGACATTTATCAATCCTCCAAATTTAACTAACGAGAAATCGTTAAAAACATTAGTGGAAAACAGATCGGTATATTCCTTAAATCATTGTGAACTCAATCTATTTGAAACCTATGAATCTTCAGTACTTGTTCCATTAAAATTTAATGATTTAGTAGTAACTAGCATGTTAAGAGGCAAGAAAGTAATGCATCTTTTTGATGATCCTGGTTTTGATTATTTACCCGGAGAAACCGTTGTGATTCCTTCGAATGTTGAAATGAAAATCGATTTTCCAGAAGCTTCAATAAAAAATCCTACACAATGTTTGGCATTAGCAATAGACCAAACAAAAATTAGCGATACATTACAATTTTTGAATGAAAGATATCCAAAAGATGGAAAAGACCAATTTTGGCAATTGAATTATCAAAATTATTTTTTTTATAATAATGTGGAATTGGCGACAACCATCAACAAATTGATAAAAGAATGTATGAGTACCTCTATTACCAAAGATGTATTGGCTGATTTGACTTTGCAAGAATTATTGATTCGAATTATTCAAACACAATCGGCAAAAGCAATTGACGATGGCGTATTTACCGACCCAAAAAATCCTATTTTTCATGTGGTAGAATTCATTCGGTTGAATTTGAACGAAAATATAAATTTGAAACATTTGAGTGAAAAAGTAGGTATGAGTACGGCTTCATTTTATAGACTTTTCAAAAGAGAATTAGGTATGAGTCCTCTTGAATTTGTAATTAACGAGAAAATAAGATGTGCCAAGCAATTACTCAAAAATCCTACGATACAAATCAATGAAGTCTGTTATTTATCTGGTTTTGAAGATTCCAATTATTTCATTCGATTGTTCAAAAAACACGAAGGAATTACACCAAAACAATATCAATTGTTGTACGTAAATTAGATTATTCAATGTATTTAACAGGCTCAAGCAATTGCTCCTCCTCTGGTGTGAAAATTCGGTATTCAATTTGAAATGTTTTTTTCAAAGGGGTTTCTAGCGAAAATCCACCTGCTCCAAAAGCATCGATTACGTCCAAAGTAAAATGGGTATGTTTCCAATATTCGAATAAATCCTTGTCAACCCAAAATTCGGTATTTTCGATTGTACCAATGCAAACATCACCTAATCTTTGATAGAATCCTCCTTTTTCAAAACATTGCGGCTGTGTTCCCTCACAACATCCTCCGGCTTGATAAAACATCAAATCGCCGTGTTTTTCCTGCAATATTTTAATTAATTCTATTGCTTTTGCTGTAGCACCAATTCTTTTTATCATTTTTTTATAATTTTAAAAAAACCTGACAAATTAAGCAATCTGTCAGGTTTAAAATTAACGAAATATCAACTGATTTCTAAAAGAAACCCAATTTCTTTTTGTCATAAGAAATCAACATATTTTTGGTTTGACGATAATGTCCAAGCATCATTTTATGATTTTCACGACCAATTCCTGATTGCTTGTATCCTCCAAAAGGTGCGCCAGCAGGATAAGAATGATATTGATTAATCCAAACACGACCTGCTTGAATAGCTCTTGGAACCTGATAAATTTCGTGCGCATCACGAGTCCAAACTCCAGCTCCTAAACCATACATGGTGTCATTTGCTATTGCAATTGCTTCTTCGGTAGTTTTAAAAGTGGTTACCGCTAATACTGGCCCAAAGATTTCTTCTTGGAAAATACGCATTTTATTATTCCCTTTGAAAAGAGTTGGTTTGATATAATAACCGCCTGAAAGATCCCCTTCCATATGGTTTTCTGCACCACCAATTAACAATTCCGCACCTTCTTCCTTGCCTAATTTAATATAAGACAGTATTTTTTCTTTTTGAACCAATGAAGTCTGCGCTCCCATCATAGTGCTTCTGTCTAATGGATTTCCCATTTTGATAGCCGCTGTTCTTTCAAGTATTCTTGCAATGAATTTTTCATAAATATCTTCGTGAATTAATAACCGAGAAGGACAAGTACAAATTTCTCCTTGATTTAAAGCAAATAATACAGCGCCTTCAATAGCTTTATCAAAGAAATCATCATCAGCATCACCAACAGATTTCATAAAAATATTTGGAGATTTTCCTCCCAATTCTAATGTGACTGGAATAATATTTTCAGTAGCATATTGCATCACTAAACGACCCGTTGGAGTAGATCCAGTAAATGCCGCTTTTGATACTTTTTTGTTGGTTACCAAAGCTCTTCCAAGTTCTGCTCCAAAACCATTCACAATATTTATAACCCCAGGAGGAAGTATATCTCCAATCAATTCCATTAAAACTAAAATAGAAATCGGAGTACTTTCTGCTGGTTTTAAAACGACTGTATTTCCTGCAGCCAATGCTGGAGCCAGTTTCCATACTGCCATTAAAATTGGAAAATTCCAAGGAATAATTTGAGCAATTACACCTAATGGTTCACTTAGTGCAATAGAAACCGTTTGATGATCTAATTCTGCAATTGAACTTTCCTCAGCACGAATTACACCAGCAAAATACCTAAAATGGTCAATTGCCAATGGAATATCCGCAGCTAAGGTTTCCCGAATTGCTTTTCCATTATCTATGGTTTCAACAGTAGCTATATATTCAAGATTATCTTCAATAACTTGTGCAATTCTGTTCAATAAATTACTTCGCTCTGTCACAGATGTTTTTCCCCAGGTTTGAAAAGCTTCATAAGCCGCATCAACAGCCAAATCAATGTCAACTTTAGTTGAATGAGCCGCCCTAGTAAATACTTTTCCATCAATAGGAGAAACAACATCAAAATATTGTCCTCCGATTGGTGCAACAAATTTTCCTCCTATGTAATTATTGTACGTTGCCTTAAATTCAGGTCTTTTTACTATGTTGTCCATGTTTTTATAAATTTTGTTTTTTCAAAAATAGTCTCATTCAATTCAATACAATAGCACAATTCATTCAAATAGTAGCATAAAATTTTACTTTGTATTTATTTATAGCTATTAAATGAAATATTATATAATTATTAATAAATTATATTAAATAATTCCTATTTACAAACAATTATTTTTTTTCGATATTCAAAAATAAAAAACCAAATAAATAGTTTCTTTCTACAAACAGCAATCCTTATATTTGCATCCGAGACCGCAAGTCAAACTGACTAAGTAATATTATTTAAAATTTCAAATGAAAATATCGTACAACTGGTTAAAACAGTTCATAAAAATAGACTGGAAATCCGAAGAGACCGCTGCCCTATTGACCGATTTAGGTCTTGAAGTTGAAATGGTCGATAAATACCAATCTGTAAAAGGTGGTCTTGAAGGTATTATTGTGGGTCACGTTCTTACCTGTGTTCAACATCCTGATGCCGACAGATTAAAAGTGACAACAGTAGATTTAGGTCATGGAATTCCATTACAAATTGTTTGTGGAGCGAGTAACGTAGCGGCTGGTCAAAAAGTATTAGTGGCCACTATAGGCACTACTTTGTATGATGCAGCAGGAGAATCTTTTCAAATAAAAAAAGGAAAAATTCGCGGACAGGAAAGCCTCGGTATGATTTGCGCCGAAGATGAATTAGGTCTTGGAACAAGCCATGAAGGTATTATGGTTCTGGACAATTCAGTTCTCGCAGGAGTAAAAGCATCTAGTCTTTTTAATATTGAAAACGATGAAGTTTTTGAAATCGGATTAACTCCCAATCGTGCTGATGCCATGAGCCATTTAGGAACTGCCCGTGATTTAAGAGCTGGTTTAATGCAAACAGGTTTAAATGTTGAATTCATTACACCGTCTGTAAGTAATTTTAGAGTAGACAAACGTATTTTAAAAATTGACGTTGCTGTAATTGAAGCTAAATTAGCTCCTAGATATTGTGGTGTTACCATTTCTGGGATTACTATTAAACCTTCTCCAAGATGGTTACAAGACCGACTAAAAGCAATTGGAATTAATCCAAAAAACAACATTATTGATGTTACTAATTATGTTTTACATGAGTTAGGACAACCGCTACATGCTTTTGATGCTGCTAAAATACATGGTAAAATCACAGTAAAAACACTCCCTGCTGGGACAAAGTTCACCACTCTAGATGATATCGAAAGAACTTTGCATGAAGAGGATTTAATGATTTGTGATGAAAACGAACCACTTTGTATAGCAGGTGTTTTTGGTGGTAAAAAATCAGGGGTTACTGAAAAAACAACCTCAATATTCTTAGAAAGTGCCTATTTTAATCCAGTAAGTATTCGAAAAAGTGCTAAAAGACATCAATTAAACACTGATGCTTCTTTTAGATTTGAAAGAGGAATTGATCCAACAATAACAGCTTATGCCCTGAAAAGAGCCGCTTTATTAATTCAAGAAGTTTCTGGAGGCGAAATCACCTCGGATATTGTTGACATCTATCCAAAGAAAATTGAAGATTTTCCAGTGGTTTTGAACTTTAATAACGTAAAGAAAATTATTGGCCAAGAACTTCCAAAGGAAATCATCAAGAATATTCTTGCCTCATTAGAAATAAAAATAAATAGTGTTTCCGATGCTGGTTTGGGATTAGTGATTCCTGCTTATCGTGTAGATGTTCAAAGAGAAATAGACGTTATCGAAGAAATCCTTCGAGTATATGGATACAACAATATTAAATTTTCGGATAAATTAAATGCTACGGTTTCCATTTCTCCAAGAACTGAAGATTACAAGGTTCAAAATGTAATTGCATCTCAATTGAATTCTCAAGGATTCAATGAAATGATGGCCAATTCGTTGACTACAGCATCTTATATTCAATTGTCCGAAGACTTAAAAGAAGATCATAATGTCATTATGTTAAATCCTTTAAGTAATGATTTAGCAGCCATGAGACAATCCTTATTGTTTTCCGGTTTAGAAGCTTTATCCTATAACATTAATCGTAGAAATTCAGATTTGAAATTTTTTGAATTTGGAAAAACCTATCATAAATACCTTGCTGGTTTCGAAGAACACAAACATTTAACCCTATTTATAACTGGAAATCGAAATCAAGAAAGTTGGACAAATACACAAAAACCATCTGATTTCTTTTTATTCAAAGGATATGTAAATGGAGTACTTTCGAGATTAGGAATTCAAAAAACACAAAATTTACCAATGACTTCCGATGTGTTTTCAGAAGGAATTGCGATAGGATTTGGAAATGATATTTTGGTAGAATATGGTGTGGTGAAAAAATCGATTTTAAAACATTTCGATATCAAGCAAGAAGTTTTATTTGCTGATTTCAATTGGGATTTGATTTTAAAATTTCTTTCCAATAAAATCAAATTCACTGAAATCCCCAAATATCCTGAAGTTCGCAGAGATTTATCTTTATTATTAGATGATAGCGTGTCTTTCGATACCATTTATAATATTGCCAGACAAACCGAGAAATCCCTTCTAAAAGACATTAATTTGTTTGATGTTTACCAAGGGAATAATCTTCCGGAAGGAAAGAAATCGTATGCAGTTAGTTTCACCATTCAAGACAACACAAAAACCTTGACCGACGTTCAAATTGACAAAATTATGGGCAAGTTGCAAAAGAATTTCGAAACGGAATTGGGCGCCAGTTTGAGGTAGTATTATTAGCTTTATATTTAAGTTGGTCTTTTGCTAAATAAAAAATATCTTTAAAATATATTTATCCCAAATCTGAATTGAATTCAGATTTGGGATTTTTTTGCTTAACTTATTAAATCGATATAACATTTTTCTACATTTTTTTGGATCTGCACACTTTACTCAACAAATAAAAAGACAAGACCGGTAATTAAAAAGAACAATTTTATATTTTTTAATTCTAGGTAATTTTTGACTTAAAAAAAGTAAACTAAGATGAAGAATTAGGAACAATCTTTTTATTTATTTTTTCAATATTAGCCTATTTATATTTATCTCTTTATTAAAAATGGTCATCAAATAAACTCCTTTTGCTAATGATTCTAAATTAATTTCAAAAGTAGCATCTGAAAAAACCTTATTTAAAATTAATTTTCCATGCATATCATAGAGCATTATGTTTTTGCTACTCTTTTCTAAATTAGTTTCAATAGTTAACTTATTTATTACTGGATTAGGAAAAATCTTTAAAGTTGAATCATCAATTAGAATCTTATTAATTTTTCCATTAAAATATTGTAGAGAAAAGTCAAAAACTTCTTTACCTATTTTCTCTCCAATAATCCGCCCTGGCATATCATCTCCAGGAGGATGGATTCCTCCCCAAATTCTGGATAAACTACACTGATCTGAAGCATCGCGATAAGTTGCCCATTGTAATTTAACATCCTTAGAAGGTCCCTCCTCAAAAACTAAAAATTCGTTTCTACGAGCAATAAATTCTCCATAACCACCTGGAAAAAAAGCATCTCCTGTCAACAATGTCATTACCTCTGCACCTGCTCTGGAATAAGTGGAATGCCCTGAAATATATCCTGCAAAAGGCGGAGTTACAAAAGTAGGACGTTGATAAGGCCACCAATTTCGAGCCAAAATCCAACCTACTCCAGCCTCATCATCTTTTGGATCTTTTACATAATCATGGCCTTTCCAGCAATATAATTTAATTTCACCTAAATACTCCTTATTCGCTCCTACTAAAGGATCATTTTCCTTAACTATTTCAACATGTCCTCGTTCTAAAGGTATGCCAGCAATATCATAATTAGCCAATGAAGCATCTGAGCTTTGTCCTTTATTTGCCATATAACGAATAGCTGAAATTGGTCTAATATAATCAAACCAACCCTTTATTCCCCAAGCAGAAATAGCACAATCATGCATAGCTCCTCCTAAGACAAAATAAGCTTTAACATCCCATTCTAAATTAGACAATATACTACCTTGACCATTAAATTTTTTCTTTAATATTTTACTATCACTAACATAATTCAATATGGTAAACCAATGTCCCGGAGGTGTTTCTGAATTGGGCCCATCTGCCCAAAACTCAGCTAAAACCCTTGTATAATCCCCTCTTAAAACTTTTTGTTCAACATAAGGTTGCTTTGTGTACGGATTTATAGAATATCCTTCACCCACATCTCCTCCTTCGTTTTCCTTATAAAAATTGGGGTATTCTGCATAATTTTTAGGAAACTTAGACGAATCTATATTACCTATCGATTTTGGTGAAATATCCCAAACTACACCATCTTTAGTATCCAAATGAGAAGACCATTTGGAAACTAGCGAAAAACCCCATTTATAAGCTTCGCTTGATTTTGTTTTTTCTTTCAAGTTCAAAATTGGTGGTATTCCTGGATCGTGATATACCATATATTTATTCCCTAACCGGGTATATTCTTTTTTATCATTTTCACTAAGGGAAAATGGAAATACATTACCCCATTCTGGTCCTAAAAAACTTGGTGTGGAGCCCGGAATTAAATTACCACTTTGATCAATAAATGTTTCAAAACTTAAAGGCTGCCATCTATTGGGATCAATAGCAAACATTGTATTGTCTGGACTGGAGAGATTTAAAGCTTTATTTACTGGTTGATAAAATATATTTTTATACTGATTAATTTCATTTGAACCATCTACAAGACCATAATCTATAACCGTTTGAGCAATATAATTCCCTAAGTCCGCACCGTCTCCCAGTGAATAATCTGTTGAAGTAATTGTAATATCATACCCTAATTTACTCATTAATGAATCAAAATTCTTTTGAGTTTGAATTTTATCAGGCGAATTTATAAAACGAAAGGATAGTAAGCGATAAACTGCATAACAAATGGCTTTTTTTCTAGAATTTTCCTTAACTTCATTAGGTACAAAACCGTTAAATAAAGAATTAAAACCATGAACTTCTTTTCCTAATAGATACGTTTCTGCTTCATTATCAAATACTGCCCAAGCATCATACATGGCAACACTAGTATGAAACAAATTTCTCGCATGTACAGTAGGACGTGCATAATCTTTACGTATTGCTGCTAATAAAGTTTCATTCCACAATCTTGCAACAGATAAATTTAGTTCTGGCACAACAACTGGTTCCGTTGTTAAATTTACATTCAAAGCAATTTTTTCACTAAAGCACTTGCTGTTTATTTCAGTTAGTAAAACTACTCCTTGGCTAGCTGTTCCCCATTGTACTTTAATAGATCCTCCTATTCCTCCTTCTACAATTTGCCCCCCTAGAACTTCCCAATTGGCAGTTGAATTTGAAGCTAAAGGATATGAATAAATTTGTATACTATGAAATACCGCATTTTGGCTCCCCGATATAATTCCTGAGTCTAACATCATACACTCACCAGAACTTATAGTTGCATAAGAATTATAATTACAAGAAGTAGGATTGGTGCAGCCATAAACTTTTTTGCTAGGCTCAATCGAAAGAACTTCAAAACCAGTAGCTTCTTTTACAAAAATTGTTTTATCCACTGGGATATTTTGATAGATTTCTACCAATCCAGAAGGCCAAGTAATTTTTAATTCTATTATTTTATTTTCTGAACCCAATCCAAAATGAATGGGTTTTAAACTTTGAGACAAAAACCCCACTCCAGAATAATAGCGGTACAAAGATCCTTTATAGGTTTTAATAGCTACTTTAGCTCCAATTGCATCTCTATTTGAAACTGTCCCTTGAAGTTCAACTTTAAGCCAATGCAGATCTGTTTTGGGATTTGTAAAATCAGTGATTTTATTTTCATAAAAAAATGATTTTTTATCATTATTGGTTACAAGAACATCTAAATCACCATCATTATCATAATCAAAAACTGCTTCGCTTACACTTACAGCTAAATCTCCTAATTTTGTTTTATCTGAACTGTCAATGAATTTATTCCCCCCATTAGCATATAAATTTTCGAAATACTTATTATTATCACTACTCGATCCATTATATGCAAATCCATTTACGACAAATAAATCTTCATCTCCATCAAGATCGAAATCTGAAAAAGAAACATCCCAAGCCCATCCTGACTTATTAACCCCCAATTCAGTTGCAACATTTACAAATTTTTTGCCATCAGTATTGGCAAAAAGAGCATTTTCTTGTATTGCAGTTACAAATACATCAAAAAAACCGTCATTATTATAATCTCCAATGGCAATTCCCATATCATCTTTAGAACGTTCTAACCCAAAAGAACTTGACTGTTCTGTAAAACCAATACCTTTATTATTTATATACAAATCATTAGTCTGGGATATATAATCATTTGTAATATATAAATCCATCCAACCATCATTATTAAAATCATAGGGAACACTTTGATAAGAGAGTTTATTGTTAACTCCTTCGAACAGATTACTTACATCAGAAAAAGTACCATCTCCGTTATTCTTATATAATCTATTATTACAAGTCTCTGACCAAACGGACAGGTACATATCAAGTAGCCCATCATTATTATAATCGAACCAAGTTGCTCCAGTATTTAAACAACCATTATGTTTTTGTAATCCAGCTTTTTCAGTTACTTCTATAAAAGTTCCATTTTTTTCGTTATGAAAAAGTTGAACCTTAGAGGTATTCGTCAAGAATAAATCTGGAAAACCATCATTATCATAATCACCCCAAAAACCACCTTGTTTAAATCCTGCCAAACCATCAAAAGTAGCAGCTTCTTCAGTTGATGGAAATAGATTAACTAAACCTGAATTATTAGTTACATCAGTAAAAGTACCATCATTATTGTTTTTAAATAACCTGCTATGACTAGCTACAACACCATCTTCATCTTTTGCTTTTGCCACTACAAAAAGATCCAAATCATTATCACCATCAAAATCAGCGACGGCAACACCATTATTTTTTTCTAAAACACCTAATCCTGCTAGAGTTTCTATTCTATCAAAAGTTTGCGCTTTGATGGAATTAGTACCTATTCCCAAACTATAAATAGTTATTATAAAACAATATTTGAAAAATGATTTATTTAACATTTGAATCGTTCGCTTCCGTTAAACTTTATTAATTTTATAATCCATAATTTAATTCGTTTTCTTAAACATTTAAAATTCAATCACTTTTCTTTCTCCATTTACTAGAACTACTATATTCTTATCTAAAATTTTAATTTTTCTAATAGGCATCAATTCTCTATTGGTAAACTCTTTACCTGATTTTTTCCAAAGCATTACTGTTACATAAATATTTGATTTTTGATTTGGATCAAAATCATGAGTCACATCAATCACGATACTATTTTCACTTTCTGGGTGTAAAAATTTCGAAGTAACAACTTCAGTTTTATCCCATCCCATAAGAGGAATCATAGCCAATTGGTATTTCCCATTATCTATAATTGTTACCTGACGTCCATTTACTTTTCTGGTTTGATTAGTGATTTCTTTATCCAATTGCGGCAAAGCATAATTTCCTAATCGCATCGATACCGCTTCTGTACTACTATTTCGATCTATACGCAAAATACCATTTGGCAAAGGAATATCGGCCAAATTCATTCTTATATTTTCATTAGTTTCTAAAACCGCATCACGATAATAAATGCCATTTTCGAATTTTTTAAAGGTATAAAGTCTTAATGGCTCCCATTCTTGGCTTTTGTTTTTGAAAACATAATTCATTGCTACTTCCCCGTTTACTCCATCGGCTTGCCAAGGAAACGCACTATTGTATGACAATCGATTATAATTTTCTGTTGATCGAAATCCCTGCCAATCGTCTTTTTTCTTTTCATGACACCAAGCTCTAATTTCTGAAGCTCCAATTTCTGGATAATCTGTAATCAAGATTTTTGATTCTTCTTGAAAGTTATTATAAACTTGGTCTTTTTTGAATTCGGTTTCCCAAGTTCCTTCATTTTCTTTGGCTGTCCAAAAAGGATTATCATCTGGCAATAATAGTCCCAGAAAAGCTTTTCCCATCCAATAAACACTTCCTCTACAACTATAAACTTGCACTGTAGGTTCAAATGCACCATAAAATCCTAATGTTGGTACATTATCTTTCATAAAATCTGGGTGAAGTAAAAATTGTTTTAAAACCCCAGATGAAATTCTTCGCAACCATCCATTATTAATTCTAGAATCCTTCTCTAATCCCATAAAAGGAAGGGGGGCAATGGAAGCAATCCGGTAACTATTACTACGTCCATACATGATCATTTCTCCATTACGACTAAACATTAAAGGATAATTGGCATTCAGATCTTTAAAATTATTCCTGAATTTTGCTGCATATTCTGGGTAATATTTATTTCCAAAATACTCTGACCATAGTGCTCCATACAATTGATACCCCCACATACTATAATAATCATAAGCGGGATTATCATTGTACCAACCTTCTCCTCTATAATCATCTAATGATTTTTGCAGATACTCTACTAATAATTTTTCATTCACTGCATAGCCTTGGTCTTTGAAAAAACTCAACACAAAAATGTTGAAAAACTTCCAATTAGAAGGTACTGTTGGTCCGTCTCCATAACTCAACATGGAATGCGCCAAAGCATCTTTTTGCTTCTGCGGCAATGGATTCCATAAGACTTCAGGATTTGTAAGTAATGAAATCGCAATAGCACCATATTCGACCAAATTTTGACTCGGCCCTCCATTTTTGGAACGAGGAACAATATAAGCAGGACTTTTTTGATCAATAAATTTAGCAAATTGATATCTATAATAATCAGCTACTTTTATATTATTAATCACTAAATCAGGATTCGCTTTAAGTAATGGAGAAGCAATAAATAGAGTTCTGCTCAATCCTTCTAATTTTTCTGTAGGTGCTTTACTTTCATCTTGAGGATAACTTTTTCCAGGTTGTTTTGGAAATTGCATTGGATCATCTAAAGTATGGATATAACTAAAGGCTCCTTCTAATAAATAAAGAGCTGCGTCACTCCAATGTTGCTTCGTCATTCCTGTATAAGGACTTAACGCATAATCTGGATTGACAATTTTAAAAACGGCATTGGTATTTTCTTTTTGTTGCGAAAATAAAGAAAGGCTAAACATAAACGTCAACAACAAAAAATTTAAATTCATCATAACTTCTAAAATTTATTTTATTTATAATTTGTTCTACAAAAACTCGTTTTGTATAATCTTTATTTTATTGATTCAATGGTAACGATACCCGCAGACAATCCTTCTGAATTTGCACCAATAGTAATGGATCCGGTTTCTTTAGTACTTTTAACAATGATTAATGCTTTCCCTTTCCATGTTTTTCTTTTATTGGAAACATAAAGATCTGTATCTTTCAAATTAGCGTTATCTACCCCGACAATAATTCCCGGTCCTGAAACATTAAATGTAAGTTGGTTTGCCGCATTAGGATTCAAATTCCCATTTTCGTCTGTAATTTCTATTGTTATAAAAGACAAATCCTGTCCATCAGCAGTTATTTCATTTCGATCAGCTGTCAATTTTATTTTAGATGCTTGTTGTGCTGTTTTCAACAAAACCGATTCTACTTCCTTATTATTTTCTATGCCTACCGCTTTTAATTCGCCACTAGCATAAGGAACTACAAAAGTGGCTTTAAACTCCTGAGCTATACATGTTTCTTTTTCGTCAATAACTTTATTATTTAGATAAAGTCTTACTTTAGGATATTTTGAATATACTTCTACTTCTATATTTTTTCCTTCTAGTCCCGGCCAAGTCCAACTTTCCCAAGTAGGCCAAACTGCCCATAAAGTCAATTTAATTTCTCCGTTTTCCGGATTGGGTTCACGTACTGCCATATATAATTTTTCATTATTATTATACAACATACTTCGATAATGAGAAATGGGTTTTCTCCACCCTATTAAATCTACATCACCACAATATGCACCATGCCAAGGATACAAATTGCCTTCCCAATGTTCACCAGTTGGTTTTCCTGGATACACATAACGGCCAATACCAGATTCGCCTAAATAATCCATCGCTGTCCACACAAAATCACCGATGATATAATTGTATTTTTGAACCAGATTCCAATTCGAAAAGGCATCTTTAGGATAAGATTCCGTTTGTACAATAATGCGCGAAGGCACTCTGGCATGATCGGATCTGGCATGATGCAACTGATAGTTATATCCTGCCACATCATGTGCCGCCATTAAAGGATCGAAAATTTCCCATGAATTATCCCAAGTAGTCATTGCTGATGTTACCGGGCGTGTTGGATCTATATTTCGCACAGCATTAGCCAGCATCTTTGCTGTTTCAACGGCTGCTGGTTCTTTCCTTTCGATAATTTCATTACCAATACTCCACATAATAATAGAAGGATGATTTCTATCACGCAAAACCATAGATTCCACATCGTGCTTCCACCATTTGTCAAAAATACTGGCATAATCATAGTTTGTTTTCTTTTCTCTCCAACCATCAAAAGCTTCATCAATTACCAACACTCCCAATCGATCGCAAGCATCTAAAAAAACTTCCGAAGGAGGATTATGCGAAGTTCTTAACGCATTGAATCCGGCAGCTTTTAACAATTCTACTTTTCTTACTTCAGCACGATCATAAGCTGCAACTCCCAAAGCTCCGTTATCATGATGCACGCAACCTCCGTTTAATTCTATCTTTTTTCCGTTCAACAAAAAGCCATTTTCAGCACTGAATTCGATTGTTCTGATTCCGAAATTTTTAGTAACAACATCAACTGGCAAACCACCATCCTTGATTTCTCCTCGTTTAATAATTTGCACTTCTGCCTTATAAAGATCTGGTGTTTCCGGCGACCATAATATTGGTTTTTCAACTTCTATTTTTTGAACAATTTCTTTTTCTTCACCAGCTTTTAAACTAACTCCCAATCCATTACCAGTACTCATTGAAATAGTATTAGAGCCATTCACTTTTTTAATAGAAATTGTTGTTGAAACGTCTATTATTTGCAAATTCTCTGTTTCATTTTTCAGCATAGTCTTAACCTGAACCGAAGCTTTTTCATTAGTCACTTTTGGAGTCGTTATACTTACTCCCCAGTTTTTAATATGAATAGCATTTTTCACTTTCAACCAAACATGACGATAAATTCCAGAACCGCTATACCATCTGCTGTTTTTTTGTTTCGAATTATCCACTTTAACAGCAATTATATTCTGTTTTCCAAATTTTAAATACGGTGTCAAATCATATTCGATAGAAGTATAGCCGTAAGGTTGCATACCTATTGACTTTCCATTAACAAAAACTTCAGCGTTCATATAAACTCCTTCAAAATAAATAGACACTTTTTGGTCTTTCCACTCTTTTGGAACTTCAAAATTTTTCCTATACCATCCTATTCCCATTGGATAAAAGCCACCATCACCTTCACTAGGGTTATTTTTTTCTGTTTTCCCTTCAATGCTCCAATCATGAGGTAAATCTAATTTTCTCCAAGAACTATCATCAAGGTTAATAGAACTATTTTCTGATGAATCACCCAAAGTAAATTTCCAATCAAAATCAAAAAGCTGATTTCTGTCAGCGCTATTTGGTTTCTTTTCATTATTTCCAGCTATACCGATTACAGTGAATAACATGAATAATACTATCCCTTTTATATCTTTAATCATCTTCATACTATTATTTGTTTTTATTAATCACTAATAATTGTTTCAAAACTATATTCACCCGATTCTAATTCAAAAACAGCCTTATTATTTTCTAATTTCAAAAATTTAATTCCGCTCTTTTTATCTTTTACAATTACATCACTTTCTTTTAAAGCTGGGAAATAAAGAGTTGCACTTGTATTTGCTGGTATAACAAAACGGAAATAATATTTGTCATTTTTTCTTTCCCAGCTACTTTCAATTCGTCCGTACATAGAATCATAGTACCCTTTAGCAAATGTCATTTTTCCAGTAGTATCCGGTTCTGGTTGTAGAACAAATTGTTTAAACCCTGGCGAATTATCATCTCTTATAATTCCTAAAGAATAATTATACATCCATGCTCCTACTGCACCAAAAGCGTAATGATTAAAAGAATTCATATTATTATTCCCTCCAAATCCATCATCATGAGTATATGAATTTAATCGTTCCCAAATAGTAGTAGCTCCTTGATTAATAGGATACAACCACGAAGGATACGATTTATTTTGTAGCAATTGGTAAGCAACATTAGAATACCCATTATCCGATAGCGCCTTACTTATCCATGCAGTTCCAATAAACCCAGTCAATAGTGAATAGGGCGGACAAACAACACCTTGATCCGTTTTATTTTCTCTGGTTACAGCATTAACAAACTGCTTTAAAGCTAAATCTGCATTCTCTTTATTTAAAATATTAAACGCAAAAGGCAATACATACGACGTCTGTGAATCTATAATTTTTCCTCTAAAAATAGTTTTACCAGTTGATTTATCGATATATGTTGTATTGAAAAAATATTTTCGTTGCTTATAGTATTCTGAAAAAAGTTCTTGATCTTCTTTTTTATCTAATATAGTGGCAACCTTAGTCAAAATTTCTAAATCATAAATAAAATAGGACTCCCAAAACAGTGTTTTTTCATTCTTAGAATCTTCTAAACTCAACCAATCACCTAAAGAACCCCAAGTATTTCTTTCTTTTTCTTTAAAAACTCCTGTATTAGGATCAATATCAGCTATTAGATAGTTCATGTACCTTTTCATAGCATCATAATGTTCCTCTAACAAACTTACATCTCCATATTGCAAATAATTTTCCCATGCAACAGTAATTCCAGCACTTCCCCACATCGTTTCTCCAAATCCTACACCTATTGGAGCTACATCTGGAAATCGCCCATCTTCCCTTTGTATGTCTCTCATGGCTAACATATGCCTTTTCAAAAACTGTTTAACATCGGATAAATGAACTGCAGTTCGAGAAAAAACCGAAATATCGCCACTCCATCCTAAACGTTCGTTGCGCTGAGGACAATCAGTAGGTATGGATAAAAAATTTCCATACATAGACCACGTAATGTTCTCCCATAACTTATTTACCAAAGGATTGGAAGTTTCATAATGAGAAGACAATTGATGTATCGAACTTAATACGGTTCCTTGTACATTAGCTAACTGTAATGGTTTTTCTATGCCCGTTATTTCTACATAGCGGTATCCATGATATGTAAATCGCGGCATTATAGTTTCATCGCCTCCTTTAGTTATATAAATGTCTTGCGACATGGCTGCCCTAATATTTTCGAGCATAAGCATGTCTTCATTTCCTTTGTATTCAGTTAAATTAGGATACAAAACTTCGGCAAAACGCAATGCAATAGTTTTTCCTTTACCAATAGTATTAAACCTTATTTTTGGAACTCCAACCATATTTTGTCCCATATCATACACAAATACACCTGGACGAACTTCTGTAACTGATTGAGCGGTTAATTCTTTAATTGGCTTAACCGTATTACCAAATTGCCCCACTAATTTAGCATCTGTAAAATTCTTGAAGTTGGGTAAATTAACTGTTCCTTTTAAGCTTACGAATCCATTTGTTCCTATGGTTACTGCTGAATGCCATTTTGATTCATTATACTCTGAAGTACTCCAACCCTCAATTGCTTTTTCTTTTCTTGCATCATATACTTCGCCTTGAAAAAAACTCCCATATTTAACTGGGCCATCATTAAAATACTTCCATGTTTCAGGGTCACTCACCATAATCTTTTCACTCCCATCAGAATAAGTGACCACCAATTTGGCCAACAAAGATTGACGATCTCCAAAGAAATTCCAGTTTTCACCAGCGAATGTACTACCTCCACTCCACCAACCTTCTCCAAGAATTGCTCCCAATACATTATTCCCTTTTTGGATATATGGAGTTACATCAAAAGTTTGATACAAATGGGTTTTGTTATATTGTGTTAGCCCTGGATTAAAATAATCATCTCCTATTTTTTTGCCATTTAAATAAACATCATAAATACCACGTGCCGTGATATACAATCTAGCTTTACTTATTTTAGGAGAATCTACCTCAAATACGGTACGCAACATTGGCATGGAATTTCTACTTGGGTTGGCTAAAACAAAAGCTCCTTTATTTCCTCCCATTACTGTATAGCTATTATTTTCAATAGTTACTTCTTTAAATGACGAAAATATACTTGGAGAATTACTGTTTTCAGAAAAAATCACATTCGAAGGACTTCGATAATTTTTAATTTCAATTTTTGAAAACTCTCCTTTTTCTCCCTTAGGCACTGAAAAACCTATATCGCCTACTAAAGGAAAAGCTATAAAATCACCTCCAGAACCTAACGGATTTAAATTAATATCGGCTACCAGATTTTCTCCTGCATGACCATTGATATATATTTTAGTGTTCCCTAAACAAGATTCAACACTTATAGTATGAGCATCATACTTATTTACTTTATTAATAATAGTATTCGAAATAGAAAAATTTTTAAAAGGAGTATCTTTTATATCATTTGGATGATAACCCACACGATAAATATTCAGTTTTGCATTTCCATCTGAATTCAAAGGTGAAATATCCAATTCGACCTGAATGTAACTATCTCCTTTTTTGTGCTCCAGTTTGTATTGATTTTTATTTTTATCCATTAAACGCTGATCATTAGCGCCATAAATTAAAGATAGTTTAGTCGATTGTGACTTTTTATCAAGCTGAACCGTACTATTAATAACAAAAACTGGAAGATATTGAGAATGCAAAACCATATCATTAGAATTCCCTCCAATCCATTTTGCTCCAGACCAAGCAGTTGTTTCTTTATCTGAATCTATATTAGTAACCATTTTGTCATTCATCAATCCTGTTTCGAACCATGCCTTAGTGGAGTACTTTTTCCCTGTTTGATCCCAAACTGTTATCGTCCAATTGTACAGACTTGTGGGTTTATAGTTTTCGCCTTTATATTTAATATTAATGGATAATCCACTTTTAACTTTCCCAGTATTCCATAACACATGCCCCTGATTATTTGTTACAATAATTTGATAGGCATTTTGAAAACACCCTCTATTTTTGTTTGATGATTCCATTTGCCAACTAAAGACAGGCTGAAACACATCAAGACCTATAGGACTTACTTCATTCTCCACTTTAAGATTACTAATTTGTATATCAGCACCAAAAAGCAATCTAGGCAAAGCAAAAAACAATAAGAAAATTAGTTTTAAGGACTTCATGTTTTTATTGGTTGATAAAATTTTTGTTTTTCTCTCATCTAATATATGGAAACCAACATATTAGCAGTTGACATTCCTGTGTATTTAAATACTTAAATTTACTTAATTCTATTTATAATTATCATCAATACTTTTTAAATTCCATTTATCAAACCATTTTACAATTGGTTTTTGGCCATCAAACTGAATAGGAAGCCAAACATAAGTGCCTTCAATCGGGTTATTGGGATTCCACCGATCAGCCATAAAAATAAATTGATCTTTTTTTCCTTCCACAGGAAGGACATAGGTGCCTTGCGAATGAAATGTTAAAGAAGCATCTTTTCCGATACAAGGATTTCCTAGCGATTTCCATGGTCCCCAAATTGATTTTGATGAAAACGAACGTGCCTCATTAGGATCCCAACCCGTACATCCAGAAGTTATCATGTAATATATGTCATTTTTTTTGAAAATCGCGGGTGCTTCATTATGACCAGCGGGTGCTACTACATTCCAATTATTTGTAAAATCTAAATAATCTGCTGTGAGTTCTGAAATATCAAGACTCAAATTATCTTCTGAAGAATGAATATGGTAAGCCTTACCGTCCGTATCTACAAAAACGGTGATATCCCTTGCCATTTGTCCTTTATTAAAATCTCTTTGAATAAAAGTTCCGTTTTTTACTGCGGTTAACCATTCAGGAGTCCAAGATTTTAATTCATTCTCATCCACAGATGGTAACTTAAATTTCTCCTCAAAATTCATTGGCCAAATCCCAACATTAGGACGATATGACTTTATAAAATCAAATGGACCTTGAGGAGAATCACTCACAGCAACACCAGTTCTGGCAGCATCATATCCTTGGTTCTTTAATTCGAGATGAAACCACATCACGTACTTTCCTGTTTTTTTATTATAAACCACTTTAGGACGTTCAATCACACAGCCTTTCGTTATTTCAGAGTTGGCATTTTCTTGTACCTTCAATACAATCCCTTCATTTTTCCAATGATTCAAATCCTTTGAAGAATAACAAGTTACACCAAATAAGGAAGTATTACCAGCGCTGCCAGAAGTTTTGTGTTCTCCGTACCAATAATAAATTCCTTTATTAAACCATACACCTCCACCGTGTGCATTGATATGTACTCCTCTTGTATCAAGCCATTTTTTACCAGGAACAAAAAATATTTTGTTTTTGCCTATTTTGTTAACATTGCATTGTATACAAAACAAGCACACTATTAAACTTATTCCAAACAAACTTGCTTTCTTTATTTTATAAAATTCGAACATCTAGAATTATTTTTTTTATCTTTTTAATAAACTATTTTTAAATTAAACTTCATCCACAATTTTGAACAAATTAGCACTAAATTCACATCATATTATAAACTACTTCGGAGCATAATACTAGCGAGACTATTACAATTTTTATAAAAGCAAACTAATTTTATTTGAAAATTTCAATCCCTTTCAAATTTTGGTCAATATTAAAGCGATATACTGATTCTTTTATTAATCAAGAGCTACAATATGCTATATTAAAAATGAAATATTAAAATTAATTTATTTTCACTTACACCACAATATTACAAAAAAAGAATCGCAGCAGGAATTCGAGGAATTAAAACAAAAAAATTAAAAACTTTAATTACTAGGCAACCCATCCGTTTTCATACCTTGCAATATAAGTGCATTTGTGATATATAACATTTCATCTCCATTATCTTCATTGGCTCCATTAATTCCATAAGGCCAAAAATGCTGACCATCTCCTAATAATTCGGATGTAGTAGAACCAGTAAGCACACGTAAAATTTCCTTAACTCGGTTTCCTTGCCAAGTTCCTTTCATTAGTATGCCCCATTGCCCATGAGTTCCTACACCAATCGTATGAGCGATTTCATGCATTGCTGTACCTGTACGCTGATAGGATTGATTTGAACCCATATTAATCCAACCAGAAATATTTCCATCAGCAGTCGGTGTACCTGGAGAGTAATTAATAGTAAGGTGTTTCTCAACAGAAGTAAAATTATTATAATAATAAGTAGCGTCCTCAAAAGCTGCTCTTATTCTAACATAAGCTGCTTTAGTTTCAGTACTTGCAACTGGATCTTCCCACATATAAAAAGTAAATTTACCTGACTTAATGGTACTTACTGATATTTGATTTCCATAAGTTACACCTTTTATAGTTTTTGCATAAGGTCTTACAAAATATTTTTTTAATTCCTGAAGATTTGTGATTCTTTGCAGAAATCCACCCAGATTATCTTTTATTCTAACAGTTGTTTTATTATTTTCGATGATTGGATTTTCATTTAAATCCCAAGTAACTCCTGATTCTACAATAGGAAAATCTCCATTACTAACAATTTTAACATCTACAAACAAATCATGAACACCAGAAATCGTAACATTTCCCATTTTTAAAACAGGAATATTCGCCAATTTTGTATCAAAAACGATCTGATTTCCATATCCAACTCCTACTTTATTAATAGCATAAGCACGGATATAATATTTAGTGTTATCCTGTAAATCAAAAAGATTAGCAGAAAATTCGCCCGTTGCTTTAGTTATAGTCTCTGGATATAAAACACCATTTTCTATTGTTGGGTTTTCTATAGTATTTAAACAAACTCCTCTTTTGGTTACAGAAGCACTACCTTTATTAATAACTTTTGCATTAATAGTAGCTGTTTTTACATCAATATTTAACACTTCAATTGTTGATACCTCAGGTGTTTTTTCAGGAATAACTTCTGAAGGTATTTGTACCACTTTTTCATCACTCAACGGAGTATTTGAACAAGAAAGTATTGAAAAACTGAGTAATACTATTCCAATAATATATATATATTTCATAAAACATCGAATAAATATGGAGTTGTAAGCTTATTTTGAATAAAATTTAAGTATTAAAAATTTGTCTCTGATTTTAAAAGGTTCAAGAAAACATATTTTAAAAGTAAATAAAATGGCATGCAATATAAAACTACATGCCAAATTAAAATTCTCTACTATTTTACTATTTATTATTTTTAAATAAATTAAAAGAAAGAATGTTGCAATATCTAGCATCCCCTTGAGTCGTAGCAATACCTAAAGAAACTTCTTTTGTTTGTGCAAGTGTAAAGGTAACTTCTACTGAAGTTGATGACATCGTTTTGATAATTCTCTTAAAACCAATTGTTAATGGATCTGTCTCAAGGACTCCTGCTGCAGAATTAGGTAATGTTTTACCTGCAGCTACTGTAAAATAAACGAAATCACTTATAGTATAACCACTATCGAGACCAGATCCATTTACTCTTGGGTTTGCTTTATATGTATAGGTCCCTGCTTCTAATGTTAATGTTTGATATACTTTACCATTAGTTATTAGCGGGGCTCCCCAACCACTTTCGAGATTAAAAAGACCAGTTGACCATTCATCCCAACCTCCGTAACCACCATGATTTTTTGCTGCATCATTAGTTGTCCAATCAGCTAAGATACCCCACCTACCAGATGAAGAAGATGCTTTAAAAGGAACTGCACTGTTTTTAATCATATAGGAAAGATCAATAACTTCGGGTACTTTTGAAACAAAATCGGTGTAAAAAGTATCAATTGATGTTGGAACTGGTAAAAACAATGACCGTTGTTTAAATTGACTTCCAATTTTATAATTTGGAATTGTTACTTGACTCGTTGCAACTGGAATTGTTACAGTATGCACGACATCAAATTTATCAGTATAAACAACCTCAGTAGCATAGGCGCCAGTAGTTAAATCCATCGTAGCAAAGTTTATTATAAGAGATAAACTACTCGATAAACTACTGCTTGCAATTTTCCTATCACTTAAACTTGCCTCATATCGTTCTCCATAAACTTGAGTAGTTTTATCTTGAACTACAGAACCATTTCCTTTAGCATCAAAGGTTTTTACCTGAAAATTGTAAATGTTCTCAGGAAGGTTTGGAATAATCGAAGATACAACATCTATTCCATTAGTTCGATTAATTGGCACAACAACAGAATCTGCTTTATTATTCCAATATACCCTTAATTCAGTGACTTTAGGATCTGAAATTATTAAACCTTTTACCATAACTCTATTTTTACCTGGATAAAATTTAAGAGAATCTATTTTACCAGTATATGAAATTTCACCACCCTCTGTATATTTTAAATACTCATCACTTCCTGAACATGCGATAATGCTTAGGATTGATAACAGCAGAATGATTAATTTTAATTTATTTTTCAAATGCTTCATAATTTTTTTAATTAAAAGTTAGGATTACCATAAACTTGTACCTCTGATACAGCCATAAATTGGCCTCCAGACCAGTTTTCTATACATTCTATTCTTAAATACCTAACCGCTGGCATATCTATAGAAATTTCAAAATCCTGACCATCTATAGCAGCTAAAAGATCATCGTTATTTTCTTGACCATAAGGTAATCCAGAAGGTTTTTTTATATCAAAATCTCCCAATAAAGTCCAACCTGATAGATTCCCGTCATTTAGAGTATTACTACCCCAAATCCTGAATTTTTTTATTGCACCTAGGTAATAGTAAAGTCTCTGACCTCCAATAGGTTCAGAAAATTGCCAAAGTTTCAATCTACTTAATTTTGTTACTTTACCAACATCAAAAGTTACCAAATGATTACCTACATCAATAGTTCTATCGGTAAAATAAGAACCCCAATACTCTAAAAATTGCCCATCCCATAAGTTTTTTACAGGATAAGTACCAATAACTTTTGAATCATTTGCTAAATGAATTGCGGCATAATTGGACTTTGGCATTAATGTTTCGTAAATTGGTTTCACTTCTTGAAATAAGGTGTCAGACTTATTCAACCATCGATCTCTCACTACTAGAGCAAATTGCTGTTTAATCGTATCAAATCCTCTTAAAGCTTGATTGATCTCACTCGTAGTAGTATAGATACTATTAGGTAAAGGTTCCCAATTACCTTGAATATTTTTAGTCATAATCAAAAAAGCCAGATTTTCATTCGTTGGATTATCTGCTTTTATTCGGATACCCCCAAAATCGGGTTGAAGAGTCATACTATCAAATACACTATAAACAGGAGCTCTAAGTGGCGCAACAGAAACCTTTACAGGTTTAGACTTCACTTCACTTCTATTAACAGCATAAAGAGTTACCTCTTTTTCAGTAAGACCTGTAAAACCCTCTAAAATCATGGAATTGTTATAATAAGAAGATTTTACTTCCATTTTTGTCCCATTTTCTAGAGTATATTGAGCTACTATGTAAAGTAAATCTTTATCATTAGGTAAACTGTAGGTTAGTTTAGCCTTTCCAGGTAAATTCTGGATTGCAATATTGCTTATTTCTCCTGGAGCTATAGTACTATGTTCTAAAGGACTAGCACCCTGATCTTTTGAACAACTAAATAGAACCCCAAACAGAGGTAATATCAAAATAGGTATATATTTTATAAATTTTAGTTTCATAATTTTATTTTTTATTAAACGTTTTACCATCCTGGCGCTTGAACTAAATTAGGATTTTGAATAAGAGTATTTTCATTTATAGGCCAGAAATAATCCCTAGGAGACACAAAGCGTTGTTGAAATAATGTTCTAACCTGGTAATAATCAGCTTCAGTAGAACCAAATACATTCCATCCTTTTACAGGCTCATTAAACTCTTGTGTCGCTTTTTTCCATCTTTTAATATCCCAGTAGTTCTTGCCTTCAAATGCAAGTTCTATATTTCGTTCATGATGAATTATTTCTCTCATTCCATCTTTAGAGGTAAACTTAAGCGGATTTTTCGAAAAATTTTGCCAAGATTCTGCAACACCCTTTAAACCAGCTCGGGTTCTTATCTGATCTACATATTTCAATACATCTGCTGTAGGCCCCTCTACTTCATTCAACGCTTCGGCATACATCAAATACAAATCTGATAATCTTAATTCTGGCCATGCATAATCTTTATATAGTGACCCTCCGCCAAAGGTTTGTTCCCAATTTACAAGTTTTTTTAAATAGTAACCAGTCACATTAAAATCAAAAGCATCTGCACTACCTGCATAATCTTTGTATTTAGCTTCAATATGCCAACGTGTGTCATCGGAACCACTATCATATTTATACCAAATTGCTCCATCAAATCCTAAATCAGCATAAAAACGCGGCTCACGATTAAAATTCAATATTGATGTTTTATATCCTACGGAAATATTGTATTTATCCTCAGAACCAGCCTCTTTCAATTGAGTTATCTCACTAAAATCAAGTGTTTTATCCTCTTCGATTGGAACACCATTTTTTGTGTAAAACATCTGAGCAGATTCCAATGTTGGAGATAATACTTTTCTTGCTTGAGAATGAGAAACAGTATTGATTAAAGGAGCCATACATAAACGTTGCAATTCATAGGTACGACTGTTTGGATTTGCCCAAATAATTTCATTATTCCAACGTTCGGTTACAGCTTCAGTTATGTCTAATTTCTTTCTAGTAACACTCTCAATATCAAAAGAAATATCTTCTTTATAGAAAATTTTATTACCATTTGCTTCGGCGACACTTATAGCTTCTTTTGCCGCATCTGCTGCTTTCTTCCATTTTAAAGGATCCAAAGTTGGGTTAAAATAAGGGGTTCCGTCTTTACCTTTAAAACCAGCCATATCTGCATTCCCATTAAAAAGAGGACTAGCAGCCATTAACAAAATTTCAGCTTTGATACCTAATGCAATTGGTCTAGTAATGCGTCCTAATTCATTTTGAGTATCCGTTATTTGCGGAGGAAGTACTAAAGCTGCTTCATCCAAAAGAGTAACTAAATAATCGATAGTCTTGTCTATAGGTTCTCTTGAAACTTGTATCTCTTCAATTGGCGCATCAATTGGAACATTTTTCCTCATAACTGGTATTGGTCCATACATACGCATCAAATAGTAATGGTAATATGCTTTTAAAAATTTAGCCTCTCCAGTCCATCTTAGACGTTCTGCGGGATTCAAGTCAGCAATTTTTGTTTTATCTTCAACATTTTCCAAAAAAGTGTTACAATGACGTATCCCTGCAAAAATTCTATATCTATCTGAAGGACCACCACCTTGATATCTACCTTCCCATACATCCATATAGGGATTTGAAACTCGTTGATAATTCCTTGCAATATCAAAAGCATAACTATTTATTGCTTCATCTTGACCAGGTATCCATACCTCATCTCCTGCTAACATGGCAATATTATATATTGCATCTCCATTCTTAGGTAAGTAAGAATAACAAGTAAACAAATATTTTTCTGCTTCATTACGCAGCTTAAAGGCAAGATCTATTGTCTCAACATTATCTGGAACAACATCCAGAAAATTATTTTCACAAGATTGAGTTCCTAAAACCAATAGTACTATTGAAACAATTCCTATTGATTTCTGAATTTTAATGAGACTTTTCTCGAACAAATTCTCTTTCATATATTTCATATTATTTTGTATTAAAGGCTTCATATTAAAAATCTAATTTTAAACCCAAGTTATATACAGACTGAATAGGGTATCCTAAACCATTTCCACCCATTTCTGGATCCCACAATTTAAAACTACTCCAAACAGCTAAATTATTTCCACTGAAGTAAATTCTTGCAGAACTTAACCCTAAATTTTTAGTTGTTTTATCTGGCACATTATATCCAAGTTCTACTGTTTTTAAGCGAAGAAAGGAGCCGTCACGCATCCACCAAGTAGAAGTTACATTGTTATTGGGTACAAAAGTATCGCTCAATCTTGGCCAGAAAGCATATAAATCTCTATTGTCTTCTGACCAGTGATCATCAGCAATTGGTTTAAGCAAACCATTTTGAGCATTCCCAGTCAATACAAAAGGAGCAATATTCCATGGGTTAATAAAAATTGAAGTTCTTGCTGCACCTTGAAAAAATATACTTACATCAAAACTTTTATATCCAGCAGTACCGCCAAATCCAAAAACAATTTCAGGCACCGTTGGATGTCCTATAGGAACCATATCATTCTCTGTTATTTTACCATCACCATTTACGTCACGATATTTAATATCACCTCCTGAATATTGATCAAACTGTATTGGGGAATTCAATGTTTCCTGATGATCCACAAAAAGTCTCTCTGCTATGTATCCATATACTTGAGAGCCGCTTTGCCCCACTTGAGAACGATATGCTAAATCATCTGGATAAGATAACTCATCAACTATTAATTTTTTCCCAGTTGCATAGGTTAAATTCCCTCTAAATTGAGTCCACCATTGATCCCCTAATTGTTTGTTATAATTAACTGACAGATCCAATCCTTTACTTTCATATTTTCCAAAATTAGTGGCAGGTATGGCCGTAAGCCCTAGTGTAGAACCTATATTTTGTCTAACTTCTAAAATATTACTCCTAGTTTGTTTGAAAACATCGACAGTTACGTTGAAAGATTTATACAATTCTAAGTCAACTCCTAAATTGATTTGTTGTGATTTTTCCCAACCAATATTATTATTAGCATAACGGCTTACAGAAACTCCATTTCTATTATATCCATATTGTTCTCCAAAAGCAGCACCATAAGCACCATCATTCAAATTCACATTAGATAAGTAAAAAAATCGATCAGATGCATCACCAATTTGATCATTTCCTACTAATCCATAAGTTCCTCTAAATTTCAAATCGGTTATAATCTCTTTCAAAGGTTCCCAAAATTTTTCGTTTGAAATACGATAGGCCACACCTATTGATGGGAAAAAACCGTATCTATTACCTTTTATAAATCGTTCAGAACCATTGTATCCAAAATTGAATTCAGTTAAATAGCGATTATCATAACCATAGGTAAACCTTCCTGAAATACCATTATTTCTAGCAGGTAAAGAGTTCTGTAAACTCCCTCCATTTCCTTGTTCAAAATTTGACACTAAATTAATAAGCATCCCTGAAATTGCATGTTTTTCATTAAAAGTTCTATTATAATTAATAGCTGTTTCAAGATAAGTTCTAGAATCTAATTTTTTTTCACCTTCTCCATAATTTAGATACTCTGTTCCTACCAAGCCTATAGATCCTTTACCTCCATCATTTAAAACGCTTAATTGAAGTTCTCCAGTTTCTGGACTTATAGTAGAACTATAATAAAAAGGATTGTACTTTCTAGAAACGGAATAAAATGAATACCTTCTCAAATACCCCATAGCTCTAACGGTTAAGCCTTTTGTAAGAGTATTCAAGTCTTGCTTTAGCTCAATCTGAGGCTGGATTGTAGATGCTTTCCAAGTTTCATATCCACTCACCATTTCTGCATAAGGATTAATCAATAACGAATTGGAACCATACCCTGTTGTAGCCCCACCAAATAAAGGATGTTCTATAAAAGGGAGATAACTTTTGGGATAAACTTTAGGAAATTTAACAGGGTTAGACCATAAGGCTGAATTAAATATATGTCCTCCTCCTCCTACTGGCCCATTATAATCATCAAATTGACCATACACTCTTATTGTTGCTGATGTTGTTGGAGTAAGATTGATGTCAATATTCGTTCGGATAGAATAGTTTCTTAACTTAATATTACTGTTGAAATTATTTAGTCCTTCTACGTTTAAGATGCCATTATCAATATTATAAGTGCTAGCTATATAATACCTTGCTTTCTCTCCACCTCCACTTGCACTTAAATTAAAACCTTGATTTATCGTATATTTTTTGATAAGCTCATTGATCCAATTGTTATTTGGATACAAATAAGGATCATCTCCTGCAGCAGTTCTATCGATCTTATTTTGATCGTAAGGAAGTGGTTTCAGTCGAGTTTGGTCATATTGTCTTGTCAAAGTCGCTTCATTAGCCAATTTCATATACGTAATATTGTCGGCAAAATTGAAATTTTTCGTATTGGAAGACATCCTTGTTTCTGTACGAAAATGAAACGTTGTCTTTCCTTCTTTTCCCGATTTAGTAGTAATTAAAACAACACCATTGGCTCCCCTTGCACCATAAACTGCTGCCGCTGCCGCATCTTTTAGAACAGAAAAAGCTGCAATATCATCTGGTTGCAAGCGCGCCATATCTGTAGAAGACGATTCAATACCATCAATAAGGATTAAAGGATTTTGCTTACCTGAACCAAAGGTCCCTAAACCACGGATGAAGAAATCTGAATTATCCGATCCAGGCTCCCCACTACGCTGAACTGCAATCATACCCGAAACACGTCCAGCCATCATTTGTGTCAGGTTACTTGTAGGACCTTTTAATTCCTTAGGATTAATAGAAGTTATTGAACTCACTAACCCTCCTTTTTTCTGTGTGTTATTAAAACCTATTACTACGACTTCGTCTAGATCATTTAATGAAGATTTTATGGTGATATTAAATACTTTTGCATTTCCTATCGAAACTTCTTTACTTTCAAACCCCATAAAAGACACAACAATTGTTTTAGCTTTATCATCTATTGATAAAGTAAATTTACCTTCAAAATCAGTCGCTACTGAATTTTTAGTTCCTTTGATTAGAACTATTGCACCTGGAAGAGTAATCCCTTTTTCATCTGTTACTACCCCGCTAATAGTTTTTTTTTGTTGAATAACCTGTGTTATTCCTGAATTAGTACTCTGATTCGCTTGAACTTGGAACAAAGAAAACAACACTAGAAGTAAAGTGAGTTTCTTTCTAAGCTTAAAGTCTATATCATAAAATTGTAATTTCTTTATTATAATAAAGTGTTTCATACTTGGTTGTAATTTTTAATTTTTAACAAAATTTCTAAATACTCTAATTCTGCTATTTTAAATAAATAGGTCTATTGAGTTTATTTGGTTTGTTTGCTATGTCATAGTTTAGTTGTTTTTTTTGGTTGATTAGTTAATTAGATAAATGCGTAACTCGTTGAAAGTAATTCAATTTGGTTAGTTTTTTATTTAGAAAAAATTAAAAGACATATCAGTTAGGAAAAATTACTTTTTCAAACCAATAAGCTTTATAAAACCAAGAATTAGTTAAATAATTATTGGTTTTAGCGTGTTTAAAAATGTATGTTTTTAAGGAAAAAATTTACAGTAATTTCCTGTAAAAACTAAACTAATTAATTACTATTTTTACTGATTTTTCACCATCAGTAGTTTTAATTTTCACAATCCAAAGACCTGATTTAAAATTAAAGTCCGTATCAGTGTCAGTTTTGAATGATTCAACTAAAGCACCTGTCATGCTATAAACACTAATTTCTGTTGGAGAATCCACATTAGTAATAAATATTTTACTTCCAACAGCATTTATATTAGTAGAAATTACAGAAGACACATTATTCAAACCTAAATTATCAATCCTATATAATTCATAATTATCTAGATTTATTTCAGTTGCAGTAGCTCCTCCATCACATGTGTTAAAAGAAATAAATCCTGCAACCGCTGCAGCACCTGTAACCATTTCCAAATCAATTAATTGCCAATTACCACTTGTATCATATGAACTCGAAACATCTGGATTAGTCCCCTTAGCCAAAAAGCCAATACTTCCACCTACAGTTTTTACCCATACATGCAAACGATATTTTGCATTTTTTTCCCATGTAAGATTAATATCTAATGCTGAATCTTCACCGTTAGTACCAGGCCAAGCACAACCAGCAGCATTACCATTTGAAACCAACTTCATGAATTTATCTCCACAATAGGCTCCTGAACTTTGTACAACTTCCCTCTTTGCACCCCAGCCGTTCCAAAGTGCCAAATCGGTCATTTCTGGATCAGGACATAAGTTTCCTTTTGGATATAAAGGAGTATAACATTGAGCATTCAAAAAATTTGTACTTACAATCAAGATAGTTACAATAAATAGTTTAGTAATTTTTTTCATGTTTTAAAAATTTTTTACTAATTAATAGTTGAATAAATAGGTTACATTTAACATAAGTGTAAAAAACACACCATTAATAATTTTCAAATTTTGATTAAAAAAGACAATTTTGTAGGGTATAAAATGACAAAACAAGGGGTAGTATATGTTCCTGTAAGTAAAAAGCTATTATTATGTAAGGATTATTAATGAAACTGTCACAATAAAACAATAAGTTTATTTTTATTACCTAATAAAATATTATTTAATAAATTAAATCACCTAAAATTAAATATAGTGTAATTATTGAAAAACCACTCAATTAACAAATACTAAATATTAATTCATTATTTTTTATTGTTTACTTATATAATATATATTTTAGTTGGATATAAAAAGAAATACCTATCTGTTAAACTACTTCTATGTTTTATGTTTTAATATTAGTATTATTTCTTTCCTAATCATTTGTGTCGACTAAGTCAATGTCGCATCTATAGAATTATTTAATTAACACTTTAATTTTATTCACTCCAGCATTATCAACTACTTTTACTATATATATTCCTGTTTTAAAAACACCTAAATTAACTACGCCTTTTGATAGCATTTTACCTTCAGAAAGTAATTTACCCGTTATTGAATAAACTTCATAACTATAATACTCATCACCAATATAATTTACTTTTAATGTATTTTCTATCGTGAAGAAAGTATAATTCGATTTTGTAAATACTGAATTATTTTCAACTGCAAGTGAATTTAAAAGCTTGGACATGCTAACTTTACCCGCATAAAAAGTTAAGAATAAAAACCTTAATTTTAATTTATGAAAAAAACGCGAATAATTTATGACCGAGCTTTTAAAGAGAAAGCAGTCCAGTTGAGTTTTGAAAGAACAAATATTTCAGAACTGGCCAGAGAGTTAGGAGTTACTGCTCCACAGTTGTATAAATGGAGAAAAGAATATGAAGAGTTCGGACAAGGAAGTTTTCCAGGGAACGGCAATTTAAAGCAAACGCCAGAACAGGAACGCATTTCGGAACTTGAAAGAAAGCTCAAAGATGC
>NZ_SMFK01000023.1 GCF_004349355.1 Flavobacterium cellulosilyticum
TACTAGAATCCTATAAACTGATCACAAGAAGCATGAGCCGTAAAGGAAATTGTTGGGACAATGCAGTGGCTGAGAGCTTTTTTAAGACTTTGAAAACGGAACAGATTTATGGCAATAAGCTTATATCTAAAGAGCAAATGGGACTCGATTTATTTGAATTTATTGAAATCTGGTACAACAGAAAAAGAAGGCATTCCGCTTTAGAATATAAAACAATCGAAGAATTCTGGAAACAGCAAAATATTTTTAAAAATGTTGCTTAACTAATAGTGCGGTTTTTATTTGCATATCCACTATTTGCTTTTTCTTTCTTTTCTAACTTATTTTGAGCATAAGATATAGTAGAGATTAATGATAATATCAAAATTTTTACAATCGATTTCATGATTTTTAAAGTTTAAATTAATAATTTATTTTCACGATTCTAATTAATTGTCTAGGCCTATCAATTTCTTCCCCTAATAGTTAGTGTTGATGTTTTTGTTGACTATTTTTTCAAATAGAAACTTTAAAAGGTGTTCAGTTTTTTTTGGATTTAATGTAGGTGGCCAAAAAAGATACTTAAGAAATGAGGGGTAATTTACTTGCGATATTGTTTGTAAACAGTGGAATTAACAATAAGTTATTGACACAAAGGTGGTTGAAAAGGTTGTATTTGGAAAATAAATTGTATTAAGACGCACTATCAATGTAGTAAAATGAAGACACTCTGTATCTAAATGTTTGTATTAGTATGCTGAAATAATATAAGAACTAATTTTTGAGATAAGAACAAAAAATGGTTTAGTTGTTATGTTGAATCAAATGTTAAGATAATATATCTACTTTTTTAATGAAATTTTTATAATTATTACTTAAACATACTTTGTAGTTTCCCTTAAGGACAACAAGATTATCAGCTAGAACAACTTCTTCTATTTTATCTTTATTAACAATGTAATTTCTATGTGTTCTAATAAATTTTCTTGAGTCGAGTAATGCAAGTATTTTATTTAAAGAAATCAGGATTATAAATTTTTCTTTTTCAGTGATGATATTGCAATAACGATCCTCAAAGACTACGTATATTATATCTTCAAGAGAAACTTTTTTTAATGTTTTTTTCTTTTTTATAAATAGATAATCATTGCTAACTACGGTATCTTGATGTTCACTCAAGAAAACATTTGGTTGTTCGTAAAATTTTTCGACTGCCATTTCTAATGCATATAGAATTTCTAATTCATTATAAGGTTTGATCAAGAAACAAAAAGGTTTGGTTAGTTTTGCTCTTTCGAAAATATGACGTTCTTGAGAATTAGTCAAAAAAACAAATGGTTTTGAGGCTTTTGGAATAGAGTTAATTGTCTCGGCAAATGTAATTCCATCTGGTTTTTTATCCAGAAAAACATCTATAATAATGATGTCAACTGGATTGTTGAAAAATAAAGTTAGTGCGTCCTTATAGTTTCTTGCTACACCAACAATGTTGTATTTATGAACAAGTAAAACTTTGCTTAAAGCTTCGCTTTGCTCAGGGATATCTTCTATAATCAGTATATTTATTGTGTTCATTTTATACTACTTTTGGTATTGAAATGATTATTTTAGTTCCTGTGTTTAATTTACTTTTTATATCTAGCGTACCATTGTTTTTCTTAATCATTTGCTTGCATAATTGTATACCTAACCCAGTTCCTTTAATTTCAGAGTTCCTTGTTTTCGATACTAATTTGCTTTCTTTGAGTAACTCATCTATAGTGTTTTGATCTATTCCAATTCCAGTATCTTCTATAATGAGTTTGCAAAAATCAGAATTTGTTTCTTGTGTATAGATGCTAATTTTGCTATTCTTGTCTGAGAATTTTATTGCATTATCAAACAAATTACGCAGCACAATTTTTAATGAATCAATGTCTACTAGTACAAAACAATTTTTAGACACGGAGTTCTTATAAATTATTTGCTTTTCAGTTAATAATGGTATGTAGTTGTATTCAATTTGTTGAACGATAGAGTAGAGATGAACTGAATCTTTATGGAAATACAATTCCTTAGTTTGTAGTAACACCCAATGCAGTATATTATCAAGTAAGTTATAAGCACCATTTGCAATGATGCTATTTTGGTGTAGCAGTTGATCCAGCTTGTTGTAATTTTTGGTTTCTAATGAATCGATTAATTTGGTATTACTTGTTTTCAAAGCATTTACAGAAGCGCGTAAATCGTGACTTACAATAGTTAACAATTGATCTTTTGTAGTATTGATTTCATCGAGTTTGTTTTTTTGATGTAAAATGAGATTAGTACTTTTTAAATGTTTGTAATACGCAAAAGCACCTCCTATTAGGATAAAAAATAAAGCTGCTGTAATGTATGAATATTCATATTCTGATTTATTTATTAATTTATTTTCTGCTTTATGTAAGTTGATTTGGTTTTGTTTGAAATCAATTTTATTTTTATTTTCAAAATCAGCTATAGACCATGCTATTTTTTGTTTGTTTGACGAGTCTTTCCATTGCTCTGATTCTTTTATATAGGCTATAGCTTGTATGTAATTGCCTCTTTTTTCTTCTTCTTTAGCTATTGTTTGAGACGCCTCCATTTTGGTGTCAAAACCACTTATTTTTTTCGAAAAACCGTGTGCTTTTTCGAAATAAAGTAGGGTGTCAGCATATTTGAATTGTTGTTTATATAATGAAGTAAAATCTTTGTATAAGTTTAAAAGTGTTAAAGTGTCTTTTTCTTTTTCTAGTAATTTTAGACTTTTAAAATAATATACCTGGGTTTTGTTATAATGTTTTAAATTCAAATAACAATTTCCAATTTTATTATAAAGTATACTTGTTTTGAAGTATTTTTTGCCTGAAATAGAGAGAGATTCAGCTTTTTTGTATAATTGAATTGCTTTTTTAAATTGTTTTAATTCGAATGCAATGTCCCCTAGTTTTAAAATGACCACGGGATATAATTTAAAGTTTTTAGAAATTTTATTAAATTCAGTTTTGCTATTTTGAAACGATTTTTTTTCATTTAAACTGTATCCATTAAAAAAATGACAATAGTCTGTTATTTCTTTTTTATTGCTGGAACGTAATTGAATGTTGGAATACACTAATGCAGAATCCCATTTTTTATTAATTAAATGAGAATATGCTTTGTTGAAATTAATCTCAGTTTTGTATGCGATAGATTTAAGAGTCTTATCGGCTTTTAATTCGTCAAAAAAAGTGTTTTGAGGATAAATTAAAAACGGAAAGATTAATGCTATAAAAAGTAGAAAGATTTTATTCTTTACTATTTGCATGTTTTTTATATTAAGTATTAGGTAATATTTGAATTACCATCCACAGGAATAAAAAAACATTTATAGTATAAACAATTTAACTTTATGTTTTAATTATTGCTGTTTCCGTAACTCAATTGTTTTTGAATTTGATTTTAACATTTAATTTTTATTTTGGTTAAATGAACAATTGTCCTTAATTTAAAATCAGAGTTTTGATTTTATCTTGTTGGAAATGTGAAGATTGGGATTGTGTAAATTTAATGTAATTTTAATTAATAACGAAAAATCCCGTCTCAAAAAATTGAAACGGGATTTTCTATAAATTAACCTTTAGTAATCCAAGATTTGAATACTCTAATTAAGACTCACGTGGAGGTCTTTGCAAAAGTGCTTTTCTTGATACTTTTTCTTTTCTTGTTTTAGGATCCATTCCCAAGTATTTTACTTGAAATACATCACCCATATTTACAACATCAGAAACATTTTCTGTACGTTCCTTATATTAAAAGTAAAACGTTCAGAAAATAATATTTTTAATATATTATTGTATCGAAACTTTAAAATGATGAAGGGTTGATATTTCTTTCAATACATTTTTCCATTTATGTTTTATTTTTTTTCCATTCCCAAATTCATCGAAAATTCCTATAAAAATTTCTATTACGCCCAAAATGTTTAATATTGCGAAAGTCCTTTGAAAAGTATCAATTTTTTTTAATTCATCTTTTTTCGATAAATCATAAAGATGGAAATAATCTAAGTCAAATAGAAAAAGTATTTCTATAAAATCTTCATAAATAATCAATTTGAATTCGTCCAAATTTAATTGATATTTTAATTGAGGAATTAAGTTGAAGTTTTTCTGGATGAGTCGACCTGTATAATTAGGCTTTTTACTTTCAAACGTAATAATTAATCCTTCGTTACTCTCAATTTCAATCTTTGCATTTAATTTTATAGCCAAATCTTTTGCAAGTTGTTCTAAATTTGAAAGCTTCAATTTATGAGCGCCAACAATAAAAGGGTGTTTAAATTTATCCATTACGAAATAGGTTTCCAATCCAATTCTTTTTCAATGTAGCGCCTGTAATAGGTGTCAATTTGTGTTGGAGTTCTTCGAATATATTCCTCTGCTAAGGCTCTTTTGTGATTTTTTAGCTTTTTTAAATAGTCAACTCTTTCATTAGGAACAATTGTATCAATGACTTCGCCATCTTCATTTTTAATTTTCCAGTTTTCGCCAAGATTTGTCCAAATTACAGCATCAATATCGGTGTTGCTAATCCAATCTAAAATATTTTTTTCAAAGAATACTTTTTTTGAAAAGGTATTCTCGGGCTTATCATAACTTCCAATTTGCTCACTGCAAGAACCTTCTCTAACTGCTAAATTTAAAACGGCTTCTTCCAGAGTTTTATAATTTGAAATTGCAAAATAGGTTTTGACTTCTTTGACTTCTTTTGCATCTTTGGTAATCACAAGGGTTAATCTTCCGTCTTTTGAAATTCTTGCAAATTCAATGGGTAGTATAGGACCATTTTCTGACCAACCAATTTCTTTATCAAATTGTAAATCTTTGGGTTGCCATAATAGTGAACCCCAACCTAGTATTGCTATTTTCATTGTTATTAGTTGAATAAATAAATGGAGAAACCAATTAGTGAAATTACAAATCCAATAAATACTGAATATCTCTGTCGATTGTAATAAGACCATGTCTTTTCTCCTGCAGATTTGGTTGCTTCTTTAATTTCATCGTTACTTTTACCATCGTTGATAAGTTGTGCAGTATTTCTAAAATCTTTCAATCTATTATCTGTAAAAATTGTGTAGAAAAATAATGATATTAGAATGGCGATTAGAGAAAAAGATAAAATAATATTTTCGGGACAATTTAGTTTGCCTTTGTTTGTAATTAAGAAGTTTAATTCAAAGCCAAAAATTGCAGAACTAAACACGAAATATAAATTGGCACTAATTCCTAGTTGATTACGTTGGATGTCTCTCCAATATTTATAATTGTAAAACTCATCTTTCTTTTTACTTTTTTCGGGAATTTTTTTATCTGTTTCGATAATGATAAATTTACTTTTTACTTTTTTTGCCATAGAGATTCTAATTTATACGTTTAGAGGAATCTTACCATTTTTAATATCTTCCAGTAACTTAATCACAAGTTCATCATCAATATATTGTTTTAATTCATTCCATATTGGACTAGGAGTGTCATAATATGAACAAACTAATTTGTCCGAATGTTTGTGAAGTAATTTAACTGACCAGTTTATACCTTTATTATAAAATAAGTTTATCCAATTCCACCTTTCGGCATATTTGTCGATAAAACTTTCTGACCAAGGAAGATGTTCGTTTGATGATAAATCATAACAGTAATCATCATAGAACGATCTTTCAGTGTTTTCAATCCATGTCCATCGTTCCTCATAAGTACTAATTATTACTTCGGTAAATGGTAAATTATTATTTCCACTTAAATTATTCCAGTCCCATCTTTCAATGTGTTTTTCAAAAAAATCTACTGACCACGGTAAGTTTTTGTTTTCACTTAGTTTACTCCAATTCCATCGATTAATGTATTTTTCAATCAATTTCTCTGATAAACGGACATTTTTATTACTGCTTAATCCACAAATAGAATCCCCATAAAGTTCAGCTTTATATATTTCATCTTCATTAAGGATAGAGTCAAATAAAAGTTTATCATCAAATCGTTCAATGAGTTCTTCTGTCCATTCAATGCCTTCATTATTAGAAATATTATTCCAGTTCCATAGTTCTTCATATTTCTCTAATAGTTCTAAACTCCAAGGCAATTTTTTATTTTTACTCAAATATGACCAATTCCATTTATCTTCATATTGCTCAATTAATTCTAAAGTCCAAATTAGACTTTCATTTTCGCTTAAGTATTCCCATGAAAAGTAGTCTTTAAATAAAAACACTTCATTCCAAGTTATGAATTTATTACAACAACTTATCATACTCCAATGATGTTCGTTCCAAGTTTTTTGATATTTTTCTAATAAATTTATACTTAACGGAATATTTGAGCAAGTATAAGTACTTTCGAAATCTAATTTATCTTCATGTTTTTCAACCAATTCAAAACTCCAAGGAAAATTATAATTAGTATTAAATGAATACCAACGCCATCTATCTGTAAATTTATCAATAAGTTCCTCGTTAAAAGGAATGTTTTCATTATAACTTAATAAATTCCAATTCCATTTTTCAATATAAATATTTATTATTTGTGTTGACCATTCAATGTTTTTGTTGCCACTTAAATACTCCCAATTCAAACTTTCAATACTGTTAAAATCTACAATATTGGAATTTTTTAATAAATTTGTTATGTCATTATATATTGAGATTTTTTGCCAATTTAAATATTTTTCATAGGAGAGTATTTCTAAAGTTAGCGGATAAAAGTTTGAAATTAAACCAATAAAAAACTTTGGATTCCGCTCAAAAATTTCAACGACCAATTTTTTGTTGTTTTCGGCTATCAATTTGTTTGTAATTCCAATGCTAGAATTTACTTTTAATAGGAGGTTTTTTTGTGACAGAGCGACTACCTTATTTTCGTTTTCCATAATTACGATTGAATTTCTAAAGTTAAATTATTTAATTCTTCTTTTAGTTGTTCTTTGGTTATTGTAAAATAGTTGTCCCAATTGCTAATGTTATTGATGACTTCAAAAGTTTCATTGTTTTTCAATTCAATAATTTCTTGTTCAATACGTTTTAAGTTGGCTTTCAATTGCTCTAAAATTGTTTTAAGTTTTTCTTTTTCAGAAATAGTATCTGCATTAGATTGAAATAATTTGCCAGATTCCAAATCTTTTAAAATTTGATTTACGGTGTCAATATCATGTTCGTCGTATGCTTTTTTTAGATTAATAAAGATTCGTTCGGCTTCTTCTTTTTGCTCGTCATTTACTTTATCCGGATGACAAAAAGTAGTCGCTTTTCTGAATTTTTTCTTTAAATCTAGTTTTTCTTGATTCGTAAGTTCAAATTGTTTTTTCTGTTTTTCAATTTCAAATTGTTCTTGATAATTATTGAAATCTTCTTCCGATTCTTTTTCTTTTGGTTGATTTATAAACTTGATTTTTCGTAATTGGAGTATTTCTAAAATTAATTTCCCCAATTCTAGCGTATGTCTGTGTTGAAAATCGGACAGCACTTTCTCTAATTCAATCTTTTCGTTATCAAAAGCATTTATTTGACTTTCTAGTATTTTTATTTCCAATTTAATTCCTGCTACTTCGGGGTCATTCCATTTAGAAAGTTGCTGATAATTGGAGATGAAAAGTTGAATTGCGGTTACTGCTTTTCCATATTCTTTACCTTCAATACTAGTTATAATAGTATTGATGTCTATATTGAATTTGTAAATAAGTAGCTTCTTTGCGAATAGTTCTAAATCATCAATATCTTCCAAAATAATAAGGTTTTTTAAAACTTCTAAACGCTTAATTATCTTGTCTAACGGAAAGTCAAAATCTTCAATTGTTTGATTAGGAAATTGTTTTTCTACAATGCAATGAAACTCTTTAATAAATTGTTCTGCTAATGCAGTGTTATTTGAATTGATAACTATATTCTCGTGGTTGCTTTCAGCTTTATAACTCCAATTATAGGAACCAGTAATTACGGTTGTGTGGTCAATTACGCAAAATTTATTATGCATAAGATTGGTATCGCCATCTCCAATTTTATACACTTTTCCGCTAAATTTTTCTAAAAGTTCAAAATCTATTTGTGAATTTTCATTGATTTTGTCGTTTGAAATTATGATGTAAACTTTGCAACCATTCTTTACTTTGATTACTAATTTGTCAAAAATTAATTTATTTGTAAACCAAGCAACTGCAATATAAACGGATTGTTCTGCGGATTCTATTTCGTTTAGTATTCTATTTGCAATGTTGCTAAAAATGGCTTCGATATACATTGTTTATGTTTTAATCAAAAATAGTTAAAATATAATCTTGATTTTAAATTTCATAAAATATTTCTTATTATTCAATGTTAGGATTATACAAAACAAAAATCCCGTCTCAAAAAATTGAAACGGGATTTTATATAATTAAACCTTTAGTAAACTAAGATGTGATTACTCTAATTAAGACTCACGTGGAGGCCTTTGTAAAAGTGCTTTTCTTGATACTTTTTCTTTTCTTGTTTTAGGATCCATTCCTAAGTATTTTACTTGAAATACATCACCCATATTTACAACATCAGAAACATTTTCTGTACGTTCCCAAGCTAATTCAGATACGTGTAATAAAACTTCATTTCCTGGAGCTGCTGTGTATTCTACAACTGCACCAAAATCTAACATTTTGATTACTTTTACTTCATAAGACTCATTCATTTGAGGCTTGAAGGTAATTGATTTGATTTTAGCCAATACTGCTTCTATTCCAGCAGGATCTGTTCCTAAAATTTCAATTACTCCTTCTTCAGTAATTGGGTCTTCATTGATAACAATTGTAGTTCCTGTAGCTTTTTGTAATTCTTGAATCACTTTTCCACCAGGTCCGATCAATGCTCCAATAAAGGCATTAGGAATTCTTCTTGTAATGATTTTTGGAGCGTAAGCTTTAACATCCACTTTTGGAGACGCTAAAGTTTCGATTAATTTTCCAAGGATATGCAAACGACCTTCACGTGCTTGAGCAAGTGCTGCTTCCATAATTTCGTATTTCAATCCATCAATTTTGATGTCCATTTGACAAGCTGTAATTCCTTCAGAAGTCCCCGTTACTTTAAAGTCCATATCTCCTAAGTGATCTTCGTCACCTAAAATATCAGACAATACAGCAAAACGATCTCCGTCAGTAATCAATCCCATTGCAATTCCAGAAACGGGACGAATCATTTGGATACCTGCATCCATTAATGATAATGTACCAGCACAAACTGTTGCCATAGAAGAAGAACCATTCGATTCTAACACTTCAGATACCACACGAATTGTGTAAGGACAATCAGCAGGAATCATGTTTTTCAACGCTCTTTGAGCTAAGTTTCCGTGTCCTACTTCTCTTCTTGAAGTTCCTCTTAAAGGACGTGCTTCACCAGTTGAGAAAGGAGGGAAGTTATAATGCAAGTAGAATTTTTCTTCTCCTTGTTCAGATGGGGAATCAATTTGATTGGCTTCTCTAGAAGTTCCTAAAGTAGCTGTAGCCAAAGCTTGAGTTTCTCCACGTGTAAACAAAGCCGATCCGTGAACTGATGGTAAGTAGTCTACTTCACACCAGATTGGTCTGATTTCTGTGGTTTTTCTTCCGTCTAAACGTGTTCCTAAATCTAGGGTTACGTTACGAACTGCTTCTTTATTGGTTTTTTTGAAATATTTAGAAACTAAATCTCCATCAGCAGCCAATTCTTCTTCAGTAAACAACCCTTTTACTTCTTCTTTCACTTCGTCAAATGCAGCTGTACGTTCTTGTTTAGAAGAACCTTTGCTTGCAATAGCATATATTTTATCGTAAGATGCTGCTTTTACTTTAGCGTAAATAGCTTCGTCTTCTCTTTCTCCTTCGTAAGTACGAACTTCTTTTTTTCCAAAAGCGGCTTGTAAACGAAGTTGAGCAGAAATTTGATTTTTGATATGTTCGTGAGCAAATTTAATAGCCTCAAGCATTTCTGCTTCTGAAATTTCTTTCATCTCACCTTCTACCATTGCGATAGAATCCATAGAAGCACCAATCATCATATCAATATCTGATAAAGCTAATTGTGCACGACTTGGATTGATGATGAATTTACCATCAATACGACCAACTCTAGCTTCAGAAATTAATGTTTCAAAAGGAATGTCAGACAATGCTAAAGCTGCTGATGCTGCTAAACCTGCTAATGCATCTGGCATAACATCTTCGTCATAAGACATTAATTGAATCATTACCTGAACTTCTGCGTGATAATCGTCTGGGAAAAGTGGACGCAATACACGGTCTACTAAACGCATTGTTAACACTTCGTTGTCACTTGGACGAGCTTCTCTTTTGAAGAAACCTCCTGGGAAACGACCTGCTGCTGCAAATTTTTCACGATAATCTACCGTAAGGGGTAAAAAGTCGATACCTGGACTTGCCTTTCTTGAGGATACTACTGTTCCTAAAATAACAGTTTTTCCAATTCTTACTACTACAGCACCATCAGCTTGTTTTGCTAATCGTCCTGTCTCGATTGTGATGTTTCTTCCATCACCTAAATCGATGCTTTCTACAAATAATTGTGGAATCATAATTTTTTTTTGTTGTTTATTAAACAATGGATTTTAGTTGTGTTGTAGTGTTGTAGTTGTTGCGTAGTTAATGCCTAAATTCCAATGAAAAACCAAACTTTTTTTTAATGTACGTATAAATATCAAAAGTCACTATTTACACCTGATTTTTTAAAAATTTAAATTCTTACATCTAAACTCTTAAATAAAAAAAGAGGCACTTTCGCACCTCTTTTTAATATTGATTATTTTCTAATATTCAATTCTTTGATAATCTCACGATATCTGTTGATTTCTTTCTTTTTCAAGTAATCCAACAATGATCTTCTTTTACCTACTAATAGTACTAATGAACGCTCTGTGTTGTAATCGTGACGATTTTTTTTCAAGTGCTCTGTAAGGTGAGTGATTCTGAAAGTAAACAAAGCAATTTGTGCTTCTGATTTCCCTGTGTTCGTAACTTCTCCGTGTTTAGCGAAGATTTCTTCTTTAACTTCTTTAGTTAAGTACATGCTAATATTTATTTAAATGATTTTTATGTATATCTCACAGCTATTGCAAGACGGCTGCAAAAATATGAAATAATTATGACACGAACAAAATAAAGATTTCTTTATTTTGTGAACTGACGATGCAACAATTAATTATCTTATCTTGCTGATTGAATTGAAATAGGTAGTGAATAGGTGCATCTTACTTTTTGTCCTCTTTGTACTCCAGGAATAAAGTCGGTATAAGCTGTTACAACTCGAATTGCTTCTTCTCCTGTGCCATAACCAAGGTCCCTTAGAATTTTTGGTTCCACAATTTTACCTTCTTTATCAACAACAAATGTAATGTAAACTTTTCCTTTGAGTCCTTGTTTTTCAGGAGTTCTGTAATTTTTGCCTATAAATTTATAAAAATCCATAATGCCATTTTTGGGATTTGGAGCTATTTCTACTTCAGTATAAGTATAAGTTTCGCCGTTTTTATCCGTGCTGATTCCTGAAATTATTTTCCCGTCTTGATAGGTTTCTTGGTAACTGGAGTTAGATTTTTTGAATGTACCTTCCCATAACCCATCTTTAAATCCGTTTTTTATTGCTCCTTTTGTCGTTTCATTTTCTCCTTGGTCTGCAAAAATACCGTTACCGTCACTAACTTTCTGTACTCCATTTACATCCCAAAACTGATTGATTTTATGTTGTGCTGTCCGTTTGTTTTCGTCTTGAATGTATTCTCCTTCTAGTTTTTTAGCCCCATTGTCATACCATTCGATATCTTTTCCGCTTACGCGCCCTGTGATATAGTTAGTTATCGATTTTTTCTTGCCATTTTCATAATAATAGGTGAGTTCGCCTTCTTTACTAAATCCTTCTTTGTTTTTTGAAGTTCCCTCCATTTGCAAAACACCCGATTTATAGTATTCTAAAATTGTATAATTATCTTTATTTAAATTGTAATCTTTTATAATTCTATAAAACGTATACTCATTTGATGTTGTCACCATATGAGTGGAGTCCAGAAGAATCAATTTATCATTCTCTGAAATCTGTGAAATAGCGAATTTTGGTAGAAAAAGTAATAATAAAGAAAAGTAGATAGACTTCATAAGTAGATTTATTTTATTCGAATGTAATAATTTTAACACAAACTTGCAATCACCACTTTCACATATTCAAAAAAACTTTTGTTGGCTTTGATAAAAGGATTGAAAAATTTTGGAATTTTACTTTTCGACTAACGAGAAAGCTTTTTTGAGTAAAAACGGAGTGCAAAGTGTGGTAAAAACGCCCATGATCACTAACATAGAGAAGATTTCAATAGAGATGATTCCTGCTTTATAGGCAATATTTGCGATTACTAGTTCCATAATTCCTCTTGCATTAAGTCCTATTCCTATAGCTAATGCAGTTTTGTGATTTAGTTTTGCAATTCTACTTCCTAAGTAACCACCGATGATTTTTGACGAAAAGGAAACTAAAATAATAATTAGCAATAATCCAAAATTTTCAATAGCTGAAAATTGAAACTCCAATCCGATTCCAGCAAAAAAGATGGGGGCCAAAAATCCAATGGTCATTCCATTTGTTGTATTGTGAATTGTTTTTAAATGTTTTTCGCCTACTAATTCTTTAGAAATTAGCATCGAAGCAAAAAAAGCACCTATTATAAAATGCAATCCAATACTTTCTGTTATTGTGGCAAAGATTAAGATGAAAACAAAAAAGATAGCAAAAAGGGATTCTTTGCCTTTTAATAAACTTAAAATTACATTCAATTTATCTTGTATGTAATTTTCTTTTTGTGAAAAACGATTGATTAATTTATAAGTATATATGATCAATAAGACAAATAAACTTAATTTTAAAATAGTGAATACAATGGTTTTGCTAATATTGATAAATGTAGGTTCAGTGTTGCTTAAATCCAATATGATTCCTAAAATGGTTAAGGCTAAAATATCATCAAAAATGGCAATTGAGATAATTTTTTGTCCCAATGATGTGTTGAGTTTTCCAAAATCCATTAATATTCGAATGCTTACAGGTAATGCTGTAATGGCAATGCATAGCCCTATGAAAATAGTTGCCATTTCGTCTAAATGATAAAAATGTCCAACAAGAATACCGGATAGAAAAGGAATGAAGAAAGCTAATAAAGAGATTACTATATTTCTTCCTTTCATGGATTTAAGAATGCCTTCAATGTTTATTTCTAATCCTGCAATAATGATTAATAAAAACACACCTAATTCTGAAATCACTTTTAATTCTTCGGTTCTGTGAATAAAATTAAATACAGATGGACCAAGCATTATTCCAGCTAGTATTTCTCCAATCATCGCAGGTTGTTTCAATCTTTCCATTATTTCTCCAAAAAGGCGAGCTGCCGCAAGCAATAATAATAAGCTTGCAAAAAATGGAAGTTCGAAATGGGGCAAAGTAAAATTCATGATGCAGTAATTTAATTAAAGAAAAAACATACCAAAAGTAGAAAAAAGACTCCGATTTTGATACCAGTTAAAATAATTTAGCAATTTCTTGATTGACATACTCTAGAAAAAGTTCGTCAGCTGATGTAAATGGATTTATTTGATGACTGTCAATATCTATTTGTCCAATGTTTTTGCCGTTTACAAACAAGGGCACCACAATTTCAGATTTAACCGTGAAACTGCAGGCAATGTAATTGTCTTGGGCTGAAACGTCAGGAACAACAAAATTTTCATTAGAAACCGCCACTTGTCCACAAATGCCTTTTCCAAACGGGATAACAGTGTGGTCTGTTGGCGCTCCTATGTATGGGCCTAGATGTAAAGTTTGATTTTCGTGATTGGCAAAGTAAAAACCTACCCAATTGTAATATTCTATAGAGTGGTTTAAAAGTTCGCAAATTTTCAGGAGTTTTTCCTCTCTTAAAATAGTTGGAGTTGAAACTATTTCGGTCACTTTTGGTTTTAATTCGTCGAAAGTCATAGCGGTAATTTTCTGTAAAAGTATTTAAATATGGCTTTCTATTTTTATATAAATTTGTAAAAAAATCAATTTTGAAAAAATATTTTATTCTCTATAAGCCATTCTTGATTTTTTTGGGCAAATTTTTGTTGACTTATTTAGTTCTAACTTTTGTTTATCAGCTATATTTGGATCAGTTTGATGGTGAAATTAAAGAAGTTGACGGGGTTACTAAAATGGTTGCCGAACATTCAAAAGACCTTTCTTTTTTTTTTAATTACGACGCAAAAATACTACCCAATTTAAATGAACCAGCTATAGATTTTTATTACAACAATAAAAAAATGGCTAGAATTATTGAGGGTTGCAACGGATTAAGTGTCATTATACTTTTTATTTCTTTTATAGTTGCATTTTCAGGAAAAAAGCGCACCACCATATTGTTCCTAATTGGAGGCAGTTTGCTTATTTATATATTAAACGTTGTTAGAATTGCCCTTTTGTGTATTTTGATGTACTATCATCCGGAGCAAGAACATTTTTTGCATGGAGTGCTTTTTCCAGTATTTATTTATGGAGTGGTATTTATATTATGGATTATTTGGGTTAATAAATTTTCAAAATATGCTACAAAAAATATTGAATCATAAAATTCGAAGTGTCTTTGCGTTTTTCATTGTTTTATTATTAATAATGATAAGAGCTTATGAAGATGTTTTATTTTATGATCCCTTTTTGAATTTTTTTAAAATGGATTATCATAATTTAGAAATTCCAGAAATAAACAAGTTGAAACTGTTTTTTGGTATACTTTATAGGTATTTTTTAAATTCGTTTTTATCATTGGCCATTATTTATGTATTATTCAAAGATATTGAAGGTTTGAAATTTGCTGCTTTTTTATATTTTATTTTTTTTATAGTACTAATTGTTGTTTTCTTTCTAATACTTTTTTTATTGGATGAACCTAATAAAATGGTGTTATTTTATATTAGACGGTTTTTAATTCAACCCATTTTATTGCTGCTGTTTCTGCCAGCATTTTACTATCAAAAAGGATTCAATTAATATTTTTTTTAGTATCTTTAGTAGTCCTACGATAACTGTTAAATCACTGACTAATGAAGATTGTAAAATATTCAGGAGACATTGTCGAATTTAATCCAATTAAACTTAAAAAGTCACTCTTAAATTCAGGTGCAAGCCCTTTGGTAGTTGAATCTATTTTAGAAACAATTCAAAATGAATTATACCAAGGTATTTCTACTAAGCAAATCTACAAGATGGCTTTTAGCTTATTAAAAAAAGCTTCAAATTCAAATGCTGCCAGATATAATTTAAAAGAAGCCATTAGATTGTTAGGTCCTGCAGGTTTTTTTTTCGAAAAATATATAGCTCGTGTTTTTGAATCTGAAGAATATCAAACTAAAACAAATTTACATTTAAATGGAAAATGCGTCTCTCATGAAGTTGATATTTTGATAAAAAAAGACAATGAAATTGCTATGGTTGAGTGTAAATTTCATATGGGAAAAGACATCAATACTGATGTGAAAGTGCCAATGTATATTTTATCACGATTTAATGATTTGAATAAAAAGAGGCATACCATTTTCTCGGGTAACGAACTTATTTCAAAATGTTGGATTGTATCCAATAACCGTTTTACTACTGATGCGATTGATTTTGCTCAATGCTCAGGTTTAAATTTGTTGTGTTGGAGTTATCCTGAAACCATTAATTTAAAAACTATAATAGATAAAAATTGTCTGTATCCTGTAACTTGCTTAACTACTTTATCATTGATCGAAAAAGACAAGTTGTTGATTTTAAATGTGATTTTGGTAAAAGAAATTATAAACAATAGTGATTGTTTAGCTAAAATTGGGTTGAGTTCCAATCGCATTAAAAATGTGTTGAAAGAAGCAACAGAATTATGTAAGTACTCTTAATGTCTATCATACAACTGTTATAAAACATAGAAATCATGAAAATCAAATTCATCGGAGGAGCAGGGACAGTAACGGGTTCTAAAACTTTAATTGAAAGTAATGGAATAAGGATTTTAATCGATTGCGGACAATTTCAAGGTGTTAAAACGTTAAGGGAGCTCAATTGGGAACTATTGCCTGTTTTGCCTTCGACGATTGATTTTGTGCTTTTAACGCACGGTCACCTTGATCATTGTGGTTGGCTTCCACGACTAGTTAATCAAGGGTTTAAAGGGAAAATATACTGTACCAGTCCAACAAAAGATATTGCAAAACTAATACTTTTAGACAGTGCGAAAATCCAAGAAGAAGAAGCAAATAAGGCTAATAAAGAACATTATTCCAAACACGAAATCGCCGAGCCACTTTATACGGTGTTGCAAGCAGAAAAAGTTTTACCTCATTTTAGAGTGATTAAACCCAACGAACAAATTGTTTTGGATCCCGAAATTACGGCTGTTTTTTCAAATTCCGGTCACATCATTGGAGCTTGTAGTATTGAGTTATGTCTTGAAAATAAAATATTAGTTTTTTCTGGTGATATTGGACGAGACAACGATGTATTAATGTACCCGCCAACAAAACCCGTAAGAGGCGATTATATTTTTTTAGAAAGTACTTACGGTGATCGTCTGCATCCGCAAACGGATGTAAAAGAGGAACTTGAAAAGTATATAAACAATACTGTTAATAATGGAGGTACAATCATCATTCCGAGTTTTGCAGTCGAAAGGGCACAATCTGTAATGTATTTGCTTTGGCAATTGAAAGTAGAAGGTAGAATTCCTGAGATCCCTTATGTCATTGACACGCCAATGGGAATTAGTGCTTTGGAAATTTTTGCCAATAATCAAAAATGGCATAAATTGCCAGAACAAGAATATGTGGCCATGTGTGCCATGTTTACGTTGATTTCAGATTATAGTGAAACAATTGAAACTATTTATAATAAGCAACCCAAAGTTATTATCGCTGCAAGTGGAATGATAACTGGAGGAAGAGTTTTAAGTTATTTAGAACGTTATATTGGCATGCCAGAAACCACTGTTATCATCATAGGGTATCAGGCCGAAGGAACTCGAGGAAGGAAATTATTAGAAGGTGCTTCTGATATAAAAATATATGGAAAACAATATGAGGTTAAAGCAAATATCAATGAAATAGAAGGCTTATCAGCCCACGGAGATCAAAATGATTTGCTCAATTGGCTTTCGCAATTGCAAAACAAACCATCAAAAGTATTTTTAGTACATGGAGAAAATGAAGCTTTAAAAGTGCTTAGTGAAAAAATCAATGAAAAGTATCACTTTGAGTGCATCATTCCGTTAATGGGTCAAGAGTTTGACTTATAGAAATATCATGTAATTGCTCGTTTAATGTATTAAATTTTTATTAAAAAAGGCGAAATCCAATTTCTTAATAGTGGTGTTTTGCTAAATTATAATTACTTTCACAGCCTAAACATATTTTAATAAAATTCTATGAATAATTTCGACTGGTCTCAATTAATTAACCCTGAGTTTTATATTTTAATGGAATTAGGTGGAATTAAAATAGGATTGTTAGTTATCCTTTTTATAATTTTTGCTGAAACAGGTTTGTTTGCTGGTTTTTTCCTTCCTGGAGACAGCCTTTTGTTTTTAGCGGGTATTTATAGCGAATTATTGACGCAACAAATTTCAGTTGGGAGTGATTTTGTTAACGTAGTTTTTTTGGCGTCAATGGTTTCATTGGCCGGTATATTGGGTAATATGGTTGGCTATTGGTTCGGAGTAAAAGGTGGGTCATACCTGTATAATAAAAAAGACACCTTTTGGTTTAAAGAAAAATACCTTTTGCAATCCAGGGATTTTTTCGATAAATATGGAGGGAAAGCAATAATATTTGCGCGATTCTTGCCTATTTTTAGAACTTTTGCACCTATAGTTGCCGGAATAGCATCAATGGATAAAAAGAAGTTTATGTTCAATAATATAATAGGTTCAGTTCTTTGGTCTTTTAGTATGATTCTTTCTGGACATTATTTATCAGCACTTTTTATGGATAAATTCAATATCGATTTAAAATCACATATCGAATATATTGTCATAATAATTGTTCTAATTACTACAGTTCCTGTAATTTGGAAACTTTTAAAGAAAAGAGTACATATATAATCTATCCTGTATTATAAATTTAAAACCGTTGACTTACGTCAGCGGTTTTTTTGTGCTTTAGACTTTTTTGAAGCTTCGTGTCTTTCAGGCTATCCCTTATATTTCTGATAAAAAAAAAGTTGTCCAAAAATTACTTTTTGGACAACTTTATAAAATATATACAGTAAGAGGATTTTACATCATTCCTGGCATACCTCCACCCATTGGGTTTCCAGCTCCGCCTTCTTCTTTAATGTCAATTAATGCACATTCAGTAGTCAATATCATTCCAGCTACCGAAGAAGCGTTTTCTAATGCAATACGAGTTACTTTTTTAGGATCGATAATTCCAGCTTTTAGCATATCTACATATTCGTCAGTTTTTGCATTATAGCCATAATCGCCTTTTCCTTCGGCAACTTTTGCTACAACAACAGAACCTTCTAAACCTGCATTTTCAACAATCGTTCTCAATGGAGATTCAACTGCGCGTGATATTATTTGAATTCCAGTTGCTTCGTCTGCATTGTCCGCTTTTAAAGCTGCAAGAGCGTTTTTAGCTCTCAATAATGCTACTCCACCACCAGCTACAATTCCTTCTTCGACTGCAGCACGAGTTGCGTGAAGCGCATCGTCAACACGGTCTTTTTTCTCTTTCATTTCTACTTCAGAAGCAGCACCAACATAAAGTACAGCAACACCGCCAGCTAATTTAGCCAAACGCTCTTGTAATTTTTCTTTGTCATAATCAGAAGTGGTAGCTTCCATTTGACCTTTGATTTGGTTCACACGATTTTTAATCATATCCGCTTCACCAGCACCACTTACAATCGTAGTGTTGTCTTTATCGATAGTTACTCTCTTTGCAGTTCCTAACATTTCGATTGTAGTGTTTTCTAAAGTATACCCTCTTTCTTCAGAGATTACAATTCCTCCAGTCAAAATAGCGATGTCTTCTAACATTGCTTTTCTTCTGTCGCCAAAACCTGGTGCTTTTACAGCCGCGATTTTTAAAGCGCCACGTAATTTATTTACAACTAATGTTGATAAAGCTTCGCCATCTACATCTTCTGCAATAATCAATAATGGTTTTCCTGATTGTGCTACTGGTTCTAAAACCGGAAGTAATTCTTTTAATGAAGATACTTTTTTATCATATAAAAGGATGTAAGGACTTTCAAGTTCCACTTCCATTTTTTCTGGATTGGTAACAAAATACGGAGAAAGATATCCTCGGTCAAATTGCATTCCTTCAACAACGTCTACATAAGTGTCAGTTCCTTTTGCTTCTTCAACAGTGATAACACCTTCTTTTCCTACTTTTGCGAAAGCATTAGCAATCAATTCACCAATTATTTCGTCATTGTTTGCAGAAATAGAAGCAATTTGTTTTATTTTTTCAGAATCACTTCCTACTACTTTAGCTTGTTTGGCTAAGTCGGCAACAATAGCTTCAACCGCTTTGTCAATTCCTCTTTTCAAATCCATTGGATTTGCTCCTGCAGCAACGTTTTTCAAACCTTCTTTTACGATAGCTTGTGCTAAAACGGTAGCAGTTGTAGTCCCGTCTCCTGCTAAATCATTGGTTTTTGAAGCTACTTCTTTTACCATTTGAGCACCCATATTTTCTAATGGGTCCTTCAATTCGATTTCTTTTGCAACAGTAACTCCATCTTTAGTAACTGTTGGTCCACCAAAAGTTTTTCCAATTATTACATTACGACCTTTTGGTCCTAGTGTTACTTTTACTGCGTTTGCTAGTGCATCTACGCCACGCTTTAATCCGTCACGTGCTTCAATATCAAATTTTATATCTTTTGCCATTTTAATTTTATTAATTTAATTGTTTAAAGTTTAAAAGTTGTTCTAGAAGAACTGTAATTCTTTAATCTTAATACTTAATTCTTTGTTTTTTATTCTTTTTTAGATTATTGCAAGAATATCGTCTTCACGCATGATCAAATAATCTTTTCCTTCTAATTTCAATTCAGTTCCAGCGTATTTACCATAAAGAACAGTATCGCCAATTTTTACAGTCATTTCATGTTCTTTTGTTCCTTTTCCAACAGCAACAACAGTTCCTTTTTGTGGTTTTTCTTTAGCAGTATCAGGAATGAAAATTCCAGATGCGGTTTTAGTTTCAGCAGCAGCTGGTTCGATAAGTACACGATCGGAAAGAGGTTTAATATTTAAAGCCATAATAATATGTTTTTATGTAGTTAATTTGATTAAAATTTATGTCAGTAATTATGCCATTAAGCCAAAACTGACAATATTTGTTATGCAAAATGCCAGCATTGTCAGGCTGGCATTTGATAGTATAAGAATATAAATTATTTAGCTGGAGTTGTACCAGTAGGTGCAGTTTGCACAGGTGTTACAGGTGCTGGTGCAGCAGTTGAAGTTTTATCTATAATTTTAGAATCGGTATCGCTTAATGATCCACCAAAACTTAAGCTCGAAAGTAAAATAAGTGCTATCAATACTGCGGCTAGAGTCCAAGTACTTTTATCTAAAAAGTCAGTTGTTTTTTGTACTCCACCTATTTGTGTAGAACCACCTAAAGTAGAGGATAATCCACCACCTTTAGGGTTTTGAACCATAATTACTACAATCAATAGAAAGCAAACTATTGTTATTAAAACTAAAAAAATTGAAAATGTGCTCATTGTTATTATTTGTTATTTTGTTGTAAAATCTTAATATCCGAGATACGGTCTGCAAAGAAACTACTTTTTTCTGGATATTTCAAAATTAATATCTCATAAGCTTGTATCGCTTTTAGATATTTTTTTTGTTCTAAATATACTCTTGCCAAAGTTTCGGTCATTAAGTATGAGTGGTCTGTTTTGTTGATCTCGAATTGAGTAGATGTAGTTGCTCCTTGCTTTATAGGTGGAATTTTTGGACTAGTTTGGATAAATTTGTCGATTAAGTCTAACTTTTTCTTTTTTTCTTCATCAATAATTGGTGTTGTTGATTCGGAAATTGTTTCATTAGAGCGGTCAATAGGTTGGGTTCTGGATAGTTGAAGCCATTCTTGGAAGGAATGTTTTTCGTTAACAGAAAAATCCAGAGGTTTTCCAATTTCCAATTTTTCAACGGCTGATTTAGTAGTTTCATCAACTTCAATTTGCGAAGCACTTTTTATTGATGTAATGATAGACTCCTCTATTGTATTGACTTTTTGTGCTAGTTTAATTTCAGGTTGAAGTACTTCATAACCAAAAACACTAATGTCAAGAAGTTCTAGTATTTTTTTGTCATACAAGCCTTTTTGAATGGCTACAAAAGTATCTGAAGTGATGAAATCAAATAAAACGGTTCTGTCAGTAGTATGAGATGCAGTAACTTTTAAAGCGTAATTATATTTAAAGCTATTTTGATTGTAAAGTCCTTTCAGCCGTAAAGCTCGAGCGCTTTGAAAATAAGGGAAATCATACAGTACATTACTTAAGTCATCAGTTTGCTTCTCGTTGATAGCATCTGGTTTATTAATTAAATAGGTATAATCGGTTAGGTTCATTTAAGTTTAATTGTTTAACTGGTTAATCGGTTCGCAGTTTATTGGTTTAAACGTTTAACCGATTAAACAAATAATCATTTTTTTACCATTTAGCAAGTGAGTCATTAAAAATATTTTGTGTTATTCTTTCGAATATTTCTTTTATTGCTTTATCTAAAGTCGATCCAGTAAGTTGAGAAGCTGCAGGATAATCATAATAGAAACTAAATTGTCTCTCAAAATTGTCCGCTTCTTTGTTTTTGTTTGTAAATCGAACGTTTACTCTAATTGTCAATCTGTTTTGTGAAGCTTGTTGATCAGCAGTCGCCGTCATTGGGCTAATTCTGTAATCGGTAATTTCGCCATCATAAGTCAAATCACCACCATTTTTCACAAAATTTAAATTGGTTTGATTTCGAATGATGTCTTGTAAAGCAAGGGTAAATGTCCTGTCAATTCCAGGTTCAATTAAATCTGAATTGTTTGGAAAAAAGTTTACTTGAAAAGTTTTAGCGTCTATTTTCCCTGTTCCAGTAAAGTTGTAAACCGAGCAACTATTGACACTCAATAGGATTATTGCAAGAAGAATAAGTTTTATATATTTCATTTTCTATTTTAATAATAGCTTCGCCATAACGCTAATGCTTGGTTCAAAGATATTCTTTTTCAATTGAATTATTTGAGTCTTGGGGCTTTTCGGGTAAAAACTACAAATCAAATTGTTTTATTTTTCGGTATAAAGTTCTCTCGGAGATGCCTAATTCATCCGCTGCAGCTTTTCGTTTTCCTTTGTTTTTTTCTAAAGATTTTTTGATCATTTCAATTTCTCTTTGTTCTAATTTTAGAATTTCTTCTTCCTCAACAGTTTCTGCAAATTGGTAATTATCTTCAGGTTCCTGATAATTAATGTTATTATTTTGACTGCTTATTAAACTAGTAATTGGTGCTTCATTTGAAGTTTCTTCAAAATCTATTTCACTCTCATCTTCGTTTGAACCATATATTTTTTGAATGAGATTTGGATTAATGTCTTGTGTTTTTGCAGAACCATTTTTCATTAATTCTAAAGTCAGTTTTTTCAAGTCGTTCAAGTCACTTTTCATATCAAATAGCACTTTGTACAAAATGTCTCTTTCAGTACTAAAGTCGTTTTTGCTTTTTTCGCCCTTAATTACAGATGGTAAATTAGACCCTTCAGTAGGTAAATAGGATTGTAAAGTGGCAACAGTTATATCTCTTGTAGTTTCTAAAACTGAGATTTGTTCGGCTACATTTCGCAACTGACGAATGTTTCCACTCCAACGGAATTTTTGTAACAATTGCACGGCATTATCATCCAGTTTAATAGGAGGCATTTTATATTTGTGTGCAAAATCAGCTGCAAATTTTCGAAATAACAAATGAATATCCTCTTTTCTGTCTCGCAATGGAGGCAGAGTTATATCTACAGTACTCAAACGATAATACAAATCTTCACGGAATTTTCCTTTTTCGATGGCTTCGAATAAATTAACATTTGTAGCGGCTACAATTCGAACATCGGTTTTTTGTACTTGTGATGAACCTACTTTTATAAACTCGCCATTTTCTAATATACGTAGCAAACGAACTTGGGTAGTCAACGGTAATTCGCCCACTTCGTCAAGAAAAATAGTTCCGCCACTGGCTACTTCAAAATAACCTTCACGCGTAGATGTTGCCCCTGTAAAAGCACCTTTTTCATGCCCAAATAATTCGCTGTCGATAGTTCCTTCTGGAATAGCACCACAGTTTACAGCAATGTATTTTCCGTGTTTTCTATGCGAAAGCGAATGTATGATTTTAGGAATGCTTTCCTTACCAACACCACTTTCACCAACAACCAAAACAGAAATGTCCGTTGGCGCTACCTGAATGGCTTTTTCTATCGCACGATTGAGTTTCGGATCATTTCCGATAATTTCAAATCGTTGTTTTATTGATTGAACTGTTTCCATGTTCTCTATTTTGTTTAAGGTTTTATTTATTTAAGGTTTATAATGTATTAAGAACATATGACCTTAAACTTTAGATCCTTTTATTTTTTTGTATTTGTCAATGTATCTTTTGCAACAGTGATTTGCTCTACTTTGTGTTTTGGAAAATACGTTCTAATGATATAGAATGTTCCTCCAAACCCTATGATGAAAGTTGCGATAACGATAAGTAATTGTTTTTTGGTCATTTTTATTTTTTTTACCACAAATTACACGAATTTTCACAAATTATTTTATATGATTAATCGTTTATGAGTGAGTGATTTATTTTGAAAATTAGCAATAATTCCAATCTGAGAACTTGCAAGTTTTATATAATTTAACGTTTGTGCAAGGTGTTCATTGTTGATTTCTTTGACGGTTTTTACTTCTAAAATTATCTCGTCATATATTATGAAATCTGCATAAAATTTATGGGGAAGTATATTTCCTTTATATTCAATTGAAAATTCTTTTTCTCTTTCAAAAGGAATGTTTTTATTTTTAAATTCAATTTCTAAAGCATCTTTATAAACGATTTCCAATAATCCAGGTCCTAAAATTCGATGAACTTCCATACAAATACCAATGATGATATAATTTTCTTCTTGTTTGTAATATTCCATAAATTATACTTAGTTTAATTTGGGAAAACAAAATGTAAAATTTTAATTTGTGAAAATTCGTGTAATTTGTGGTAGAAAAACTTAATTCATCTCACTCAATCCAACTGCTTCTCCCTTCAGAGTTCCACTAGTACAACTATTGATTCGAACATTCACAAAATCCCCAATTTTATAATTTTCCTTTGGAAAAACAACTGTAATACTTTGTGAATTTCTTCCTGAAAATTCTTCTGCTGATTTTTTAGATAGTTTTTCAACCAAAACCTCTACTGTTTGTCCAATGAATTCTTCACTTCGTAACCAAGAATTTCGTTGTTGCAAATCGACAATTTCTTGTAATCTTCGCAACTTGGTTGCTTCAGGAACATCATCCTCCATTTTACGTTCCGCAAGTGTACCAGGGCGTTCTGAATACGAATACATATAACCAAAGTTATACTTCACATAGTCTAATAAACTCAAAGTATCTTGGTGGTCTTCTTCTGTTTCAGTAGGAAATCCAGAAATCATGTCTTGTGAAATAGCACAATTTGGAATAATAGTTCTGATTTTATCTATCAAAGTCATGTATTCTTCGCGAGTATGCAAGCGATTCATCTCTTTTAAAATTCTGTTGCTTCCAGATTGAACTGGCAAGTGGATGTGTTTGCAAATGTTATCGTATTTTGCAATTACATGCAAAACACTTTCGTGCATGTCTTGAGGGTTGGAAGTTGAAAATCGGATTCGCATTTTAGGGAAGCCGACAGCCACCATTTCTAACAATTGATCAAAATCGACTGCGGTTGCTTTTTGCATTTCAGTAGCATTAACAAAATCCTTTTTTAGTCCACCGCCATACCATAAAAAGCTATCTACGTTTTGGCCTAAAAGGGTGATTTCCTTAAATCCTTTGTCCCATAAATCTTGAATTTCTGTAATAATACTTTGTGGTTCTCTGCTGCGTTCGCGACCTCGAGTGAAAGGCACCACACAAAAAGTACACATGTTATCACAGCCACGAGTGATAGAAACCAAGGCTGTAATACCATTACTCATCAATCTCACAGGTGAAATATCGCCATAAGTTTCGTCTTTTGATAAAATAACATTTATCGCGTCACGACCTTCTTCGACTTCAGCTAATAAATTGGGTAAATCCTTGTAAGCATCTGGCCCCACGACAAGGTCGACAATTTTTTCTTGTTCCAGAAACTGACTTTTCAATCGTTCTGCCATACAGCCCAATACGCCCACTTTCATTTTTGGGTTGATGCGTTTCACCGCATTGTATTTCTCTAAACGCTTGCGAATGGTTTGTTCCGCCTTGTCGCGAATAGAACAGGTGTTGACCAAAACCAAATCGGCATCTTCTAATGTTTGAGTGGTATTGTATCCGTTCGAAGATAGAATGGAAGCCACGATTTCGCTGTCCGAAAAATTCATCGCGCAACCATAACTTTCTATAAATAGTTTTTTTGTATTCTCAGGTTTATTCTCTAAAACGAGACTTTCGCCTTGTTTACTTTCTTCAATAATCTTTTCCATAGTCACTTTCAAAAGTGTGTTTTTTATAAGTGCGCAAAGTTACAATTATTTGAATGAATATGACAAGATGTCAGATGAAGAATTAACACTATTTTAAGTCAACTTTTTTTTAAAGCTTTCTTTCCCTTTTTTTTGCTCTAGTTTTTTTTTAAAAAAATAGGGGTTGGTGTATTTGAAGGGAAGATTTGAATTTATAAAGACTGAAGTGATAAATTTTGAAATCTTATTCAACTCGAAACTCCTTCAATAAATAACCATTAGCTAGTTTTTTGAAGGTAATAATTTCATTTTGTTTCCAGATTTCATCATAGCCCAATTCTTTAGCTAATAGATCGCATACTTTTTGGGAGGATGCAATTGCTGCCCGGGCATCCAAAAATAAAAGTCGGACTCTTCTGGCTAATACATCGTCGATAGTAGTAGCCATTTCATTTCGAATTGCCCAAACTACTTCAGCTAAGGTATATTCGTAATTGGGGTGTAATTTTTCCTTTAATTCGGGTTCGTCGATTTGTAATTGTATAATTTTTGAAATAGCAGTACCATAAATATAGAGGTGATTTTCACGTTCCTTTTCATTGGTGATTTTATTACTATATATAGGAAGGTCTTTAGTTTTACAAGCAGATTTTGGTAAATTGTGAACAGCAATGGCTTTGTTGATAATATCTTCACCGATTTTTCTATAAGTGGTCCATTTTCCGCCTGTAATAGTGATTAATCCCGTTTCGGAAACTATAATCTTATGACTTCTAGATACTTCTTTGGTGCTTTTACCTTCTTCTTCAGGTGCTGCCAATGGTCTTAATCCTGCAAAAACAGCTAAAACATCCGCTCTTGTTGGTTTTTTTGAGAAAAAACGTTGTGCGTTTTCTAAAACAAATGCGATTTCTTCTTCGGTGGCAATAGGTTCTAAACTATGGCTTTTCATTAAAGTATCTGTAGTTCCTACCACAATTTTATCGTGCCACGGAATGGCAAAAAGGACTCTGCCATCACTAGTTTTTGGAATCATTAAAGCGTTTTTACTTGGCAAAAATGATTTGTCAAAAACCAAATGAATACCTTGACTAGGTACCACGTATTTTTTATACACTTTTTCATTCATTTTCATTATTGAATTCGTGAAAACTCCTGTGGCATTAATTACTGCTTTTCCTCTTATTTCGTGCTTCGTACCCGTTTTTGTATCTTCGGCAACCACTCCAATGACTTGATGATTTGAATTTTTAAGCAGACTTATTACTTTCATATAATTCAGTACGCAAGCTCCATTTTCTACTGCAGTTTGCGCTAAATTAATTGCCAAACGAGCATCGTCAAATTGGCCATCGTGATAGATAACACCATTTCGCAATCCTTTTTGTTCTACTGTGGGAAGTAATTCAATGGTTTTTTTCTTCGAAAGATATTTTGATTTTCCTAGGCTTAATCTTCCAGCAAGTATATCATATATTGTAAGCCCAATAGTATAAAAAAACCCACCCCAGTAATTGTAACTTGGAATTACAAAAGACAAATTACTAACTAAATGACTAGCGTTTTTTGCCATCAAACCACGTTCTTTCAAAGCTTCAATAACGAGCGAGATATTGCCTTGTTCCAAATAGCGTACGCCGCCATGAACTAATTTTGTGCTTCGACTTGAGGTGCCTTTAGCAAAATCTACCGCTTCAACTAATATCGTTTTAAATCCTCTACTTGACGCATCAACAGCAGTTCCTAAACCACAGGCTCCGCCGCCAATTATTATCACATCCCAATTTTGGGTTTGCTGGAGTTGTACCAACTGTTCTATTCGTTTCATTTTGTTGGTTTATCCTAATTTTACTTAATTATTAAGTAAACCTAATGAAATTTTTGGAATAATAAGGATTGTGTAAATTCAGTAATAAATTTTAAAAATGAATTCAAAAACTTGATATTTAAAAAATTCTTATACTTTTGTCCTAGAAAAATAGACCTATGGCAAAGAATTTAGTTATCGTTGAGTCCCCTGCAAAAGCAAAAACTATCGAAAAATTTCTAGGAAGCGACTATCAAGTCGAGTCGAGTTACGGGCATATTGCCGACTTGCCTTCCAAAGAAATTGGAGTAGATGTCGAAAATGGTTTTAAACCAAAATACGAAGTTTCGGCAGATAAAAAAGCTTTGGTTACTAAGCTTAAAGGACTTGCGAAAAAAGCGGATATGGTTTGGTTGGCTTCGGATGAGGATCGCGAGGGAGAAGCTATTTCTTGGCATTTATCGGAAGAGTTAAAACTAGACGCTTCAAAAACAAAACGAATCGTTTTTCACGAAATTACTAAAAATGCGATTTTAAAAGCAATTGATAATCCACGTGAAATTGATTATAATTTAGTGAATGCACAACAAGCCAGACGCGTTTTAGATAGATTAGTGGGTTATGAATTGTCGCCAGTTCTTTGGAGAAAAATAAAAGGAGGCCTTTCTGCAGGGCGTGTTCAATCGGTTTCAGTTCGTTTGATTGTAGAAAGAGAGCGTGAAATTCAGAATTTCAACCCAATCGCTTCTTATTCTGTTGTAGCGGAGTTTACTAATGAAGACGGAAAATCATTCAAAGCAAAACTGCCTAAAAATTTCAATACTAAAAAAGAAGCCGAAGATTTCTTGAAAAAGAATGTGGGTTCTACTTATAAAGTTTCAGATTTAGAAACAAAACCTACCAAAAAATCACCTACAGGACCGTTTACAACTTCTACATTACAACAAGAAGCAGCTCGTAAATTATATTTGCCTGTTGGTATCACGATGCAATTAGCACAGCGTTTGTACGAAGCGGGACTGATTACTTATATGAGAACAGATAGTGTAAACTTATCTAAAGATGCGATGGAAGCCGCTCAAGCTGAAATTATCAAATCGTATGGAAAGGAATTCTCTAAGCCTAGAACTTTTGTCAATAAAAGCAAAGGAGCTCAAGAAGCGCACGAAGCGATTCGGCCAACGGATATGTCACGACATACCGTAAATATCGACAGAGATCAAGCCCGTTTGTATGATTTGATATGGAAAAGAACATTGGCTTCACAAATGAGTGATGCAGAACTAGAACGTACCAACGTTAAAATTCAAGCCAATAATCATAGCGAATTATTTACAGCTTCTGGTGAAGTGTTGCTTTTTGAAGGATTTTTGAAAGTTTATCTTGAGGGAAATGATGACGATGATGATGAACAAGAAGGAATGTTGCCAGCTATGAAAGTCAATGAAAAGTTGCTGAATAATTATATTACTGCAACTGAAAGATATTCTAGACCACCAGCTCGATATACTGAAGCTTCGTTGGTGAAGAAATTAGAAGAATTAGGCATTGGTCGTCCTTCGACTTATGCGCCAACTATTTCGACTATTATCAACAGAAATTATGTGGAGAAAGGAACGCTTGAAGGTCAGGAAAGAAATTATACCCAACTGATATTAGAATCAGGGAAAGTCGGCGAAAAATTATTGAAAGAAAATACGGGTTCCGATAAAGGAAAATTAGTTCCAACAGATATTGGAACGATTGTTACTGATTTCTTGGTTAAAAATTTCGAAAACATCTTGGATTATAATTTCACTGCCAAGGTCGAACAAGATTTTGATGAAATTGCAGAAGGAAACGTCAATTGGACACAGATGATGCAAGAATTCTACGATAAATTTCATCCAATAGTGAAAGATGTTGAAGCGAATGCCGAAAGAGAAAGTGGAGAAAGAATTTTAGGAACTGATCCCAGTACTGGAAAACAAGTTTCGGTTCGTTTAGGGAAATTTGGGCCAATGGCTCAAATTGGAGAAGCTGATGACGAAGAAAAAAAATTCGCTAGTTTGATGAACGACCAAAACATTGGAAATATCACATTAGAAGAAGTTTTGGATTTGTTTTTGTTACCAAAAAATTTGGGCACCTATAAAGACGAAGAAGTTGAGGTAAGTAACGGACGTTTCGGGCCTTATGTTCGTCACGGAAGTGTTTTTGTTTCTTTGCCAAAGGGCGAAAATCCATTGGATGTTACATTGGTAAGGGCACAAGAATTAATTGATGAAAAAGCAGAAGCCGACGCGCCAATTGCAACTTATAAAGGCGAAGATGTTCAAAAAGGAACAGGGCGTTTTGGACCTTTTCTCAAGTGGAATGGAATTTTTATCAATGTAAGTAAGAAGTATAATTTTGATAATCTTTCACAATCAGATATAGTTGAATTGATTGAAGATAAAATTCAAAAAAATATAGATAAGGTTTTACATAACTGGAAAGAAGAAGGTATTTTGGTCGAAAAAGCCCGTTGGGGAAGATCGGTTATAACAAAAGGTAAAATCAAAATTGAATTGAGTAAAGATGTTGATGCTACAAAATTAACATTGGAAGAAGTTCAAGAAATGATTGCGAAAAAAACACCAGCCAAGAAAGTAGCCGCTAAAAAAGCAACAACTGCAAAAAAACCTGCTGCAAAAAAACCTGCTACAAAAAAGAAATAAGATATGGAGTTTGATTTTCTAACGCCTTTAGATAATGAAATCCTTCAATTTATTAAGGGAATTTCATCGCAACAATTAGGAAGTAAAGTGATTTTTCATAGTGCCGAGGATTTTCCTGATTTGAATAAAATTAAAATTGCCATTATTGGTGTAATGGATAATCGTGGTAATAAGAATCAAACAAATAGTGTCGATTTAACTCCTATTAGAAAAGAATTATATTCTTTGTTTCCGGGTAATTGGGATGCGTCAATAGCAGATTTAGGTGATATTCTTGCTGGAAATTCATGTGATGACACTTATTTTGCGGTTAAAAAAGTAGTAGCTAGTTTAATTAAGAAAAAAATTATACCAATAATTATTGGTGGTTCGCAAGATTTAACTTACGCTCTATACAGGGCTTATGATGATTTAGAACAAATGGTTAATTTGGTTTCTATTGATAATAAATTTGATTTTGGAAAAGAAAGTGATGTTGTTTCGGCATCTTCTTTTTTAACAAAAATTATTATTGAGGAGCCTAATAATCTTTTTAATTATAGTAATATAGGGTATCAAACCTATTATAATTCTCAAGAAGAGATTGATCTAATTGATAAATTGTTTTTTGAGGCCTATCGATTGGGAGAGATTTCCAATAATATATCCATTTCAGAACCTGTTTTCAGAGATGCAGATATAGTTAGTATCGATTTAACATCAGTTAAATCAGCAGATTCAGGTAATTTATATCCCTTTACTCCAAATGGATTTACTGGAAAAGAAATATGTGCACTTTCAAGATATTCTGGTATAAGTGACAAAGTTTCGCTTTTGGGTATTTTTAATCATAATGGATCTCAACAAGAATCAATATTAATAGCTCAAATTATTTGGTATTTTATAGAAGGGACGCATTATCGTTCTAATGAATATCCATTTGGAAGCAAAGAAAATTATATAAAATATATAATTCCTTTAGAAGATGAGGAATTAATTTTTTATAAAAGTAATAAAACGGATAGATGGTGGATAGAAATACCATTTATTTCGTTTAAGAATAATAAGTTGAAGAAAAGTGCGTTATTACCTTGCTCGTATGATGAATATTTGGGAGCTTGTAATCAGGAAATTCCTGAAAGATGGTGGAAAGCACAACGTAAAAATGTGCTATAGTTTGTAATTCAAAAAATGGGATTAAATAGCATTTTCAAGATAATAATAAATAAATATAAATGTAAGATATTACATATTTAAAACGCATATATCAGCACTTTATCGATAATTAGTAGCATTTTACCGATAAATAATTTTTTTCTTAAAAGAATTATATTTAGATTTGTATAATGAAATAAATTGTGTTGGAAATAATTGCTTTATTAAATAATAATATATACGTTTACGGATTAATAAATAATTAAATAATAAATATATAACCCTAATTTATATGAAGAAGTTCATTGCATTTATAGCAATAATAACCTTACTAATTGGCTGTGGTAAAACTAGCGACAAGGGAGAGTTAGTTGGTGTTAAAGGGGCTAAATGGCATCCTGAAAAACCTTATGGAATGGCATTAGTTCCTGGTGGTTCATTTATAATGGGAAAATCTGATGAAGATGTAGCTCATGTTCAAGATGCGACTACAAAAACAGTTACTGTACGATCTTTTTATATGGACGAAACAGAAATTACAAATGCAGAATACCGTCAATTTGTAGAATGGGTGAAAGACTCAACAATGCGCGTTAGGTTGGCCGTTTTAGCAGAAGAAACTGGGTCGAAACCAGGTGATGGAAAGGGTAAGGGTAAAAAAGCAGGAAGTATAGGTGATTTTGCATTTAACGATCAGGATCCTGAAAAAATGACTGCTTATGATAAGTATATGTATGACAATTATTATAGTATTGGTACAGATGACGATCCTTATGCAGGGAGAAAATTAAATCATAAAGTAAAATTAATAAAAGATACTAAATTATACCCTGATGCATATTATGCAGAAGTGATGGATTCAATGTACTTGCCAATAGAAGAATCGTATAACGGTTTAAGAACAATGGATGTCAATAAATTAAAATTTAGATATTCTTGGATGGACATTCAAGCTGCGGCTAAAGCCAAAGTAGGAAAAAGAAAAGATTTCATAAGAACAGAACAAGTAAAAATATATCCTGACACCACTACCTGGATTAAAGATTTTTCTTATTCTTATAATGAGCCAATGCATAATGATTATTTTTGGCATCAAGCGTATGGAGATTATCCTGTTGTAGGGGTAAACTGGCAGCAAGCAAAAGCCTTTTGTGCTTGGAGAACTCTTAATAAAAATAGTTATATAAAATCAAGAAAGAAAAGTCGTGACCAGATTAATAGCTTCAGATTACCATCGGAAGCAGAATGGGAATATGCGGCAAGAGGAGGTTTACAGTCTGCTACATATCCATGGGGAGGGCCTTATACTAAAAACGACAGAGGTTGTTTCTTGGCAAATTTCAAACCAATGAGAGGGGATTATGCTGCAGATCAAGCTTTATATACTGTAGAAGCAAAATCATATGAGCCAAACGGATACAATTTGTATAACATGGCTGGAAACGTTGCAGAATGGACGGATTCTGCTTATGATCCAAATGCTTATGAATACGTTTCTTCAATGAATCCAAGCAATACAGATACTTCAAACAAAAGAAAAGTAGTTCGTGGCGGTTCTTGGAAAGATGTTGCTTATTTCTTGCAGGTAAGTACAAGGGATTATGAATATGCGGATTCTGCAAGAAGTTTTATCGGATTTAGAACCGTTCAAGACTATATGGGAACACAAACAACAGATAGAATAAATAATAAAAGATAATTAAAACAGCCTAAATCAAACCATTATAAAAATAAATTAACTAAAAAAATAAATTATGTCCTTACTTAGTAAAAAACAAATGAATTTCGCATACGGAATGGGAGCAGCAGTAGTGATTATTGGAGCTTTGTTCAAAATTACACATCTTGAATTCGGATTTATTACTGGAAATTTAATGTTAACAATAGGGTTAGTTGTTGAGGCTCTTATTTTTGCACTTTCAGCTTTTGAACCAGTAGATGATGATTTAGATTGGACCTTGGTTTATCCAGAATTGGGTAATGGTGAAGCTAGAAAGAAAACTGTAAAAGTTGAAGAGGCTACTGACACTCAAGGATTATTGTCTCAAAAACTTGACGCGATGCTTAAAGATGCGAAAATTGATGGAGAGTTAATGGCAAGTTTAGGAAATAGTATCAAAAATTTTGAAGGAGCAGCAAAAGCAATTTCGCCAACAGTTGATGCAATAGCTTCAACTAAAAAATACAGTGAAGAATTAACATTAGCTGCTGCGCAAATGGAATCTTTAAATAGTTTGTATAAAGTACAATTGCAAAGTGCTTCAAGAAATGCTCAAATTAACGAAGAAGTTGTAGAGAATAATATTAAACTAAAAGAACAAATGCAGTCTCTTACTTCTAACTTGTCTTCATTGAACAATGTTTATGGTGGAATGCTTACTGCAATGAATAACAAAGGATAATTAGTTTTTGAACTATAAAAAAGTATAACAATAACTAATTATTATTAGAAAATATGGCAGGAGGAAAATTAAGCCCAAGGCAGAAAATGATAAACCTAATGTACTTGGTTTTTATCGCAATGTTAGCATTAAATATGTCCAAAGAAGTATTATCAGCATTTGGAATATTAAATCTTAAAATAATTGAATCAAATTCCATCACTGATGAGAGAAATGAAAATTCTTTTGGACAATTAGCTCAAAAAGCCCAGGAGCAACCAGGCCAATATGGAGAGAAAAAAATTATTGTTGATAAAATAAGAAAAATATCAAAAGAATATTGTGATTATATTGAAGGTGTTAAAACAATAATTACTAGAAAAACTGAAAAAGATGCTCAAGGAAATTTTTTGTATGAGCAAATGGACAAAGGTGATTTAGTAGATAGATTATTCTTTAAAGGAGAAAAGCCATCTAAAGAAGGTCAAGATTTTCTAAATAGAATTGCACAATACCCATCTCAAATCAAAGAAATAGCAGGAAGTAAATTACCCGAAGTTGAAATCAATAAAATCGAAAAAAGATTTGCAATGGCTCCAATTAAATCAAAAACGGCAGGTGCAACTTTATCTTGGATAGATTATAATTATAAAGGGTTTCCATTGATTGCAACGGTTACTAAGTTGACTCAAATGCAAGCTGATATAAAAGCAACAGAAAGTGATGTAATGGCTTCCATGTTTCAATCTGATTTGATTGCTGCAGCTTCATTAACTGCTTATCAACCTATTGTGGTTCTTGAAAAATCAGTTTTCTTTCAAGGAGAAGCTGTAAAAGGGAAAATTATACTTGGTAAATTTGATCCAAAATTATTGGCTAAATCTGTAATCGTAAATGGTGCAAATGTTCCTGCACAAGCAGGTCAAGCTAATTTTTCATTTGGATCAGGAAATATAGGGGAACACCCAATCACAGGTTCATTTAATTTTGATGAAAATGGAAAAGTTATAAGTTTACCAATTTTAGATAAATATGTTGTTGTTGCAAGACCTAAGTCGGCTACAATTTCAGCCGATAAAATGAATGTGGTATATCGTGGAGTTGTAAATCCAATGACCATTTCATTTGCTGGAATTTCTCCTGATAAAGTTAATGCTTCCGCTCCGGGATTATCTAGAAGTGGGAGTACGGGTTCCTATTCGATGCAGCCAAAATCAGGTACTGAAGTTGTTATTAATGTAGTGGGTACGCTTCCTGATAATTCAAAAGTATCCGATAAAAAGACCTTTAGAATTAAAGGAATACCAGGTCCAGCAGGAACAATTAGAGGTGAAACGGGTGTCGTAAAAGGACCTAAATCAAACTTGGAAATTGCTACTATTGGAGCTAAATTAGAAGATTTTGATTTTGAAGTTGGCTTACATGTTGAAGGATTTAATTTAAAAGTTACTGGTCAAGCTACTGTAGTGGTTCAGGGTGATAGATTAAACGCACAATGTAAATCTGTACTTTCTAGAGCAGGAAGAGGAGATCAGGTTACTATTTCTGAAATTAAAACAAAACTTGTAGGTGCTGGCAGTTATTTATTGCCTAGAACTTCACCAGTAATTTTTGAAATACAATAATACAAGAATTAGAAACGTTGTTGTTTTAATAACATATAATGATAATATGATGAATGTGAGAAATTTTTTAATAGTTGTTGTTTCCTTTTTTGGGACTGCATTTTTATATGCACAGCCAAATTTGCTTAATGCAAAGATTCCTGAAGAAATTGGAATTAAGTCTGCAGCGCAGCTCATTTCAGATAATGATAAACCTTTGGAATATGGTTATGTTGATGACAGAGATGTATTGATGGGAAAAACGGTTTGGGAAATTATTGATTTAAGTGAAAGAATTAATTTTCCTTTGTATTTTCCAGTTGACACTGCAAACATTGGTCCTGACAGACGTTCATTGTATGATGTTTTGACAAAAGCCATTCGAAGTGGCGAAATATCTGAGGTATATTCAGATAGTTATTTCAATACAAAAAAATCATATAAAGATATTCAAGCTTCATTGTCTCGTATTGATACTACTGACGCAGGTAGAGAGCAAATTAATGCGGGTATCGCACTCTCTCCTGAATATGTTTTAAAACAAGATATTACATCTCAGGATGTTACGCAATATAAAATTAAAGGGTACTGGTATTTTGACAAACGTCAAAGTGAGTTGAAATATAGATTACTAGGTTTGTGTCCAGTAACGCCGGATGTTTACACAATGAATAGTGAACAAAAAGATTATATTGAATTGTTCTGGGTGTTTTTTCCAGCCTCAAGAGATGTATTGCATCATGCAAAAGCATTTAATAATAATAATTCAGCAATGCCTGTTTCTTTTGATCAAATATTAAATTCTAGGCGATTTAATTCTGTAATTTACCAAGAAGAAAATGTTTATGGTGATAGGACTATTGAAAGTTATATGAAGGATAATGCACAGAATCAATTACTCGAAGCAGAGAGGGTAAAAGAAAAAATACGTAATTTTGAATCGGATATGTGGAATTATTAATTTCATATAAATACTTATTAAAAGAACTCTTGCCCTTAGCAAGAGTTTTTTAGTTTTGTTAAATAAAAGGCAAAAGGCAAAAGGCAAAAGGCAAAAGGCAAAAGGCAAAAGGCAAAAAAATAGCTAAGTTGCCATCTCTAATTTTTAATAAAAATGATTGATTATTTAATAGTAGGATCAGGATTAGCAGGTATTTCATTTTCTGAAGTTGCCTTGCTAAACAATAAATCAATAGTAGTTTTCGACAATGATTCACAAAATTCATCGAAAATAGCGGGTGGATTGTATAATCCTGTTATTCTAAAGCGTTTTAGCGAAGTAAGCCAAGCTAGCGAGCATTTGCTACTTATGAATGATTTTTTTTTAATTTTGGAAAAAAAATTACAATGCCGACTAAATTTTAAAACTCCTATTTTAAGAAAATTTTTTTCAATAGAAGAACAAAATAATTGGTTTGCCGCTTCAGACAAAGTGAATTTAGCCCCTTTTTTATCTACTAGTTTAATTTTTAAAAAGTATTCAGCTATAGATTCTCCTTTTGGATATGGAGAAGTATTGCAAACAGGTTATATTGATACAGCTTCGCTACTTATTAAGTATAAAGAATTTCTTGTGCGAAATCAACTATTTGAACAGGAATCTTTCGATTATTCTCTTCTACAAGAAGTTGAAAATGGTATACGTTATAAAAGTTTTCATGCTAGACATATAATCTTTGCAGAAGGTTTTGGGATGCATTGTAATCATTATTTTAAAGAAATGCCTCTAGATGGTACAAAAGGAGAACTTTTTATTATAAAAGCACCGCAACTCAATTTAGATGTAATAGTAAATACGAGTTTGTTTATTTTACCTCTTGGCGGTGATTTGTATAAAGTAGGCGCAACCTATAATTGGATAGACAAGACGGATAATCCTACAAAAGGAGGGAAGGCTGAATTATTAACAAAAATAAAAGATGTTATTAATTGTGAATTCGAAATCACAGCGCATTTAGCGGGTGTTAGGCCAACAGTAAAAGACAGAAGGCCATTGGTTGGGACTCATCCAAATCATGATTCTATTCATATCTTAAATGGATTAGGGACACGTGGTGTAATGCTTGGGCCTGCTATGGCAAAAGCTTTGTTTGATAAAATTGAATATCAAATACCTCTAGATAGCACCATTGATATTAAAAGATTTCATAAAAAAAAATAGCAGATTATTTGAATTTCTTGTCATAAGAAACAAACATATTGATGTATATATTCCTTGACCATCTTAAAACAAAAGGAAATAAGACAATATTGGATACCATAATTGCAATAAATGATGTTTTTATACTTGATTTTAAAATAACATAAGACACAATAAATGCGGCAATTCCGAGTGCTACATTTAATCCATAACTAACATACATTGCACCATAAAAAAAAGAAGGTTCAATTTGATATTTTAATCCACAATGGCTGCATTTTTCATTCATTTTCAACAATTTCGAAAAATGCAAGGGATTTTTATCCAAATACATACTCTCATTCTGACATCTAGGACAAGTTCCTGTTAAAATGCTATTTAATTTGGATCCTTTTTTTAACATTTGCAAAAATTTTATGCGAAGGTACAATTTTGTATTTTTCGTTTAGTAACAATTGTAAAATAAATATGCTTAATATACACAATTTGTCTGTTTCTTTTGGAGGAACTTATTTGTTTGAAGAAGTAACCTTTCGGTTAGGTGCTGGAGACCGTGTTGGTCTTGTTGGAAAAAACGGTGCTGGAAAATCGACTATGCTAAAAATCTTGGCTAAAGATTTTGCTCCAGATTCTGGTGTGATTTCTCAAGAGAAAGAAGTTCGAATGGGTTTCTTGCGACAGGACATCGATTTTGAACAAGGAAGGACGGTACTTGAAGAAGCCTATGAAGCCTTTGTCGATATTAAAATTGTTGAAAAAAAACTCGAGGAAATCAATCACCTTTTGGTTACTAGGACAGATTATGAAAGTGACGCCTACAGTAAAATAATTGAAGATTTATCAGATTACACCCATCGTTTCGAATTATTAGGGGGTTACAATTATATTGGTGATACAGAGAAGATTCTTCTTGGATTAGGTTTTAAAAGAGAAGTTTTCAATGATCAAACGGAAACTTTTTCAGGAGGTTGGAGAATGAGAATTGAATTAGCCAAATTATTATTGCAAGCCAATGATGTTTTACTTTTAGATGAGCCTACGAATCACTTGGATATTGAGAGTATCATTTGGTTGGAGAGTTTTTTAAGAAATTACCCTGGAGTTGTAGTAATTGTTTCGCACGACAAAATGTTTTTGGATAATGTAACTAATAGAACAATTGAAATTTCTTTGGGAAAAGCCTATGATTTCAATAAGCCTTATTCAGAATATTTGGAATTGAGGCATGAAATTCGTGAAAAACAATTGGCTACTCAAAAAAATCAAGCCAAAAAAATTGAGGAAACCGAAAAATTAATTGAGAAATTTAGAGCTAAAGCTTCAAAAGCTTCCATGGCACAATCACTCATTAAAAAATTAGATAAAGTGGAGCGTATTGAAGTGGATGAAGATGATAATTCAGTGATGAATATCTCTTTTCCAGTTTCTAAAGTACCTGGAAGAGTTGTAATTGAAGCTGAGGAGGTAACCAAAAAATACGGAGATAAGACCATTCTAAAGGACATTTCACTTTTAGTGGAACGTGGAAGCAAGATTGCATTCGTTGGGCAAAATGGACAAGGAAAATCTACGTTTATAAAAGCTATTGTAAATGAATTTGAATTTGAAGGGAATATAAAATTAGGACATAATGTTCAGGTTGGTTATTTTGCTCAAAATCAAGCAGAATATTTAGATGGTGAAATCACTTTGTTGCAAACTATGCAAGATGCTGCAACCGATACGAATCGTTCTAAAGTTCGTGATATGTTGGGTTCATTCCTATTTCGTGGAGACGAAGTAGAGAAAAAGGTAAAAGTACTTTCAGGAGGCGAGAGAAACCGTTTGGCACTGTGTAAATTGCTTTTGCAGCCTATCAATGTTTTGGTAATGGATGAGCCAACGAATCACTTGGATATTAAATCTAAAAATGTTTTGAAATCAGCTTTGCAGAAATATGAAGGAACATTGCTTTTGGTTTCACACGATAGAGATTTCCTTCAGGGAATGTCGAATATCGTTTACGAATTCAAAGATCAAAAAATCAAAGAATATTTAGGTGATGTTAATTATTTTCTAGAACAACGCAACTTAGAGAATATGCGTGAAGTAGAAATGAAAGATGCTTTGAAAACAACTAGTCCAAAAGAAAGTAATAAAGCTTCATACGAAGATCAGAAGAAAGGGAAAGCACTTCAAAATAAATTGAGTAAGGTGGAAAGCCAAATCAAACAATTAGAAAGAGACATTCAGAATGACGATAAAATGCTCGCTTCTAATTATGATAAGCACATTGAAGATGCTAAGTTTTTTATGGCTTATAATAAGAAAAAGGCGGAATTAGATCAATTGTTGTTAGATTGGGAACTAGTTCAAGAAGAGATAAATAAAGCATAAATAGTTTGTTGCTTCGTTTTGAATGTATCAGAACGAAGCAATTATTCAATCAGTCCAATTTCTTTAGAGTGTGCAATGGCTTGACTACTATGAGAAAAATAACAAACAGCAACATCTAGACTTTCTATATTTTTCAATGTAAGGGAAACTTTTTCTTTTTCTTGTTTTCTAGTTTTGCGGATATAAACTGCTTCTACTGATACTGGAAATATTTTACAAATAGCTTCATATAGGTAAGGGTCGTCTTGAGAATCATCGCCTATTAAAACGTATTTTAAATGGGGATAAAATTCTAAAATATGTTTTATTTTATCAAATTTGTGATTATGCCCCTCTCTTTTTTCCCATAAAAAATCTGTTAGGCTGGATTTAATATCTTTAAGCAACAAAACAGCTTTTGGCAACATATGAATTTCATTAAATTTTACTATAAAATTATACAAATTCCATTCACTGCTAGAAACATAAAAAAAAGCATTTAATTCTTCACTGTTAGCTCTGCCTGATCTACTCAATGCTTGATAATGAGGTACAACATCTTCAAATATTTTTCGGGTATTTACATTTCGAAACAATAAATAATATAGTTTTTTTAATGGATTAAGGGTATATGAAACTAATAAAGTGTCATCTATATCCGATATAATTCCTATGTCTCCTTTTTGTGGTCGAATATAGCTTTCTTTTGCTATAATTTTTTTGTTTGCATGAAATAGACTGACTTCATAATCAATCCAGCCAAATCCAACGTCATGTTTTAGTGGTACACAAAATTTAAAATATCCGTCTTTAAGCGTTTTTGTATGAATAATGGTATCGTTGTATTCTAAATAAACATCAGCATTTGATTGTGTTTTAAATTGGTACAAACTTATGATTGATGAGGCATTTTTGAGTTTTTTTTTCTGAAAGGTATAATCGTTTTTCTTCGTAGGTTTAAAAACATGGCCCATAACGATTAGTTCTTGCTCATTTGCATATCCACGGTATAATTTTAAAATTGGCTTCATTATTAGGGATTTTGAAGTGAGAAATGAGCTTTACGGAAATAAGTAGCAAAACCTCTAAAGATGTATTCAAAAGGCTGAAGCTATTCTATTTTGCTTTAATAAAAACAAATAGTTTCAACTTATGAATAAATTTAATTAAATTTAATCAATAAATGAATTATTACTTGAAAAAGAAATTTTTAATAGTGGTTAATCCTGTTTCTGGAGGTATTGATAAAACTAGTTTTATTGATGTGGTCTCAGATTTCGCATCCAATGAAAATATAAATATTATTGTTTATGAGACCACAATGATAAAAGATATTTCAAAAATAAGAATGCTTTACTTAAAGCATTTGCCGGAACGGATTATTGTTTTAGGAGGGGATGGAACTATAAAAATGGTAGCCGAAGCCATTGAAAAATATGATGTAATTCTAGGTATAGTACCAGTTGGTTCTTCAAATGGATTGGCCGTTGACTTAGATTTGATGAAATCACTCGAAGAAAATTTATATATTGCTTTTTACAATGATTTTATAGCACTAGATACTATAGTGTTGAATGACCAAAAATGTTTTCATTTAAGTGATTTGGGTATAAATGCAGAACTTGTAAAAAATTACGAAAAGAGTAATTTACGTGGTAAATGGGGTTATTTTATACAAGCAATTAATACCCTTTTAGATTTAGGAGATCCGTTTACAGCAAAAATAACTGTAAATGGAAAAACAATTGAAAGTGAGGCTAGGATGATTGTAATAGCCAATTCTCAAAAATACGGAACGGGAGTTGTTATTAATCCTAATGGGATTATGAATGATGGTTTATTTGAGTTAGTAATTTTGAAGAGGCTTGATTTGATGATTTTTGGGGAAATTATTATGGGTAACATGACTTTAATGCCAGATAAAATAGAAATAATATCTACTAATAAGGCTGTAATTACAACAAATTATCCCGTAAGTTTTCAGATAGATGGTGAATATTGTGACCTTGTAACGAAACTTGAAATTTCCATTTCTCCCTATAAAATCAAAGTGGCGATTCCTTAATTTTAATTAGTTTATTTAAATGGATTTCGTTCTTTCCATTCTACTTTTGGTTCAAGATAACTAAATATTTTTTCAAATGCTAGGTCTATCAATTGATTGCTGTGTTGAGCAAATCCATACATTTCTATTGGGACGGCTCCAATTGAGCTTTTAATTTCCAAAGCTGTCCTTGCAAAAATTATTTCTTTGAAACCTTTGTTGATTGAATAGGCAACCATATCGTAGAGCATGTTTAAATACAACATTTTTTCACGCTGAATACTATCGTCGTAGCCTAAAAAATAAGTATCCATAACTTCACCGTTTTTGATGATAGTACTAAAACCAATTAATTTATCTTCTATAAAATATCCGTATAAGAGAAAATTATCTTGAAGTAATTCTTTAAAAGTCCGAAAATGATTTTTGGCTAGAAAAAAAGTATTAAAATGAGCATTTTTAGCTACATGATGATACAAGTCATAAATTGTATCTTCGTGTTTTATAATGTCATCTAAATTCATTTTTCTTTTTTCGACAGCTTCAGCTTTTTTTCGTGCACGTTTGTATTGGTCTCTATATTTTTTAGTTAAAGCTTGGATGTAATCTTGTTCTGATTTCCAGTGATTTGGAATATCAAAAATCATATTTGGTTGGGTGGAAAAATTAAAATATTTTTGGAATCCAGCTTTAGTAAAATCGGAGGTATCCTCAATAGCAAAATCTTTAAAAGTGGTGATATGTACTTTTAGACCTTTGTTCTTGAAAATTTCTTTCAATTTTTCAGATGCGAATTTTAATGTTCGTAATGCTTCGACAGGATCTATTTTTTCAGAAAATACAAAGGCATTCTGACCTGTAAGCATGTTGTTTCCAATAATTAGAATATGAGAGCCAAAGTTTTTAAAAACAGTATTTCTTACAGCAGTTTTTACACATTTATCTCTTTCACCAAAGGATTCCAACATATTTAAATTTAAAAATTGCGAAAGAGCAATTCCAACTAGTTTGTCTTCTTTAAAGAGGCCGATAAAATGAGAGGTCATATTTGTTGGTCCAGATTTCTCTAAAATTTCTAAATATTCTTTGGTAAGAAAAATGTTTTCAATAGCAAAATCGTTCCAGATTATTGGAAGTTCGATTGCAGAATTGTAAATTTTTATGGATAAAGGTGTTTTCAAATAAAATAAATCGCTTTACAAATGTAAATCGATTTATTAATAATTAAATGTTAAATTTATTTCCAGCCACAAATGATAGCGCCCATAATAGTTAAGATTACAATCCAATATCCCGCTTGAATTGCCATATATTTCCACGATTTTTGTTCGAATAAACCATTTATAGAAATAATAGGTAAAGCAAGAAATAGACCAGTCAGCAATCCATGCAAAGCGCCATGTTTGTATGTTCTAAATGCATCCCCATAATCTGACATGAAGGCTGCAAAAGAAGGTTTAGCCGTTTCTATAAAAGTTAAACCTCCAATCATGCTCATAGCTCCCATTTGATGTATTACTATGGAAGGCATCATAAAGGCAATCATAAATGAATAAATAAAGGTAAGTCCGAAAATTTTTAGCATATTACCTTTTTTACCTTGTTCTTCAGTCATTCCAGATTCTTTCATCCAAATAGTACCAAAAACTTTTGGATTGTACCAAATAAATCCTACTACAAACGAGGATAAGGCTGCTACTACAATAGCAAAAAAGTTAAATTCCATAGGTGTATTTTTTAAGGTAAATAAATCAAATGTAAAAAATTTATTGTTATTGTGTTGGTATAGTAATTTTTTTGTGTGTTTTTATTTTAACGATTGTGTAATGTAAGAATTTAGTCAGTAAATAGTCGCTTAACGTGTATTTCATCGTGTTTATTTGCAGTAATTGAAATAATGTATTTACTTTAGTTGCATAATAATTCCAATTAACAAGCCATGAGAAAAATATCTACATTACTTCTATTTATGATGGTCTCATTTGTTATGAAAGCAGATGTGTCAATTTTAGAAAAAAATGCACTTGTAAAATTATACAATGCTACAAATGGTCAAAATTGGACATCAAAATGGGATTTAAATTCTCCAGTTTCAGCATGGTATGGAGTTGAGTTGAAGGAGGATAAAGTTGTTTGTATTGAATTGCCAAATAATAATCTAGTAGGAGTATTGCCTTCTGAAATTTCAAATTTAGTAAATTTAAAAACATTGAATTTATTTAAAAACACCATTTCTGGAAAAATACCATCTTCATTAGGTGAAATGAAGTCATTAGAAACACTTAATTTATCCTTTAATAAGTTATCAGGAAACATTCCATCTTCATTAACAGACGCTACATCTTTGGTTATTTTAGAATTGTTTATGAATAGCATTACGGGTAAAATACCTGCAGAAATTGGAAAATTAAAAAAATTAGAAACATTATCATTATATAATAATAAAATCGAAGGTCAAATACCATCATCTGTTTATGAATTGAACAATTTAAAAGTTTTACTTTTAAACAGTAATTATATTTCAGGTTATTTGAGTCGTTCTGTTACAAATTTATCACAACTTCAGATTTTAAGTTTGTTTGATAATAAAATGGTTGGTCAAGTTCCTTTTGATTTAGAAAAAATGAGCAATTTGAAAGAACTTAATCTTTCTTATAATTTGTTTAATGGATTAGTATCTAAAGAAATTTCGAAACTAGATGTGTTAAATATGACAATGATAAATGATAAAGGTTTAGCAGTTGCATTGAAATACGTAGGTATGAATAAAAATTCTGCATTAGCTTCTGAAGAGTAATAATAATTGGTTTATAGTTTTGGAAAGAAGCTGCCTAAGGGCAGTTTTTTTTTTATAAGACGATTTATTAATATATAATATCAAATTAGAGCTGATTTTTTTATTAGTCTTTATTTAACGACCTTTAATACACTGTTACAACTCACTTTTTAAAAAATAATTAAATTTAAATGCTTTTCAATCAGTTCGATACATTTTAATTTGAATTTTTATTTAAAATTGCTTGTAATTGTTATAATTCGTTGTATCTTTGCACCCGAAACAACGCGGGATAGAGCAGTAGGCAGCTCGTCGGGCTCATAACCCGAAGGTCACAGGTTCGAGTCCTGTTCCCGCTACTACGAAAAATGTGAGTAAAACAACGGTTTAGATTGGTCTAAACCGTTTTTTTTATGTCTAATCTAAATAAGTTTCTTACCTTTGAGTGTCAAAATGAACACGTTTTTGAACACGATTTGCTATTGAAAGAGAATTATTCCATTCCAAAAATTTACAACGCTAAAGGAGATTTAAACAAACGTTGGTATGTTTATTTTTCCTATCTAAATCCAGAGACGGGGAAACGTCAGCGGGTGAAAAATATCTATGGTATTGCTAATACCTATAAAACCAAAGAAGATCGGCTCTCAGTTTTGACTTTGTACCGCAAAAAATTGGATCAATCCCAAAAGCTGTGGAGCGACAAAAATTAAGCATAAATATTTGTTAGTCTAAAAAGGAAAAACTCAATATTTCTAACCCCTCTGAATTGAGATCTAAATGCTTTTATTTTGGCATTGAAAGACTCAGCCGAAGCATTTGTACTTCTGTTATCAAAATAATTCAATATGGTTTGGTAATGATTGATTATTGTTCGGGATATTGTATTGAAAGACTTGAACCCTGATTGATTTACTTTTTCGTGCCATTTGGCAAGTCTAGCAAAACCAATAATTTTATCGGTAGTTTTTTCAAAGAYGTTACGTAAGTC
>NZ_SMFK01000024.1 GCF_004349355.1 Flavobacterium cellulosilyticum
TGATGATCCCCATAGTTTAGAAGATGTGGAATTAACCCTAGTAAAAGCCCATTTTGGAGTGGCCGAGAATTCAGCTCTTTGGGTAACTGACGATATTTTAGGACAACGAGTAGCACCTTTTATTACGCAGTATTTGGCTATTGTAGTCAATAAAAACGATATTATCACGACGATGCATCAAGCGTATGATCGCATTGGTAACCAAGAATATGGTTTTGGAACGTTCATTGCGGGTCCGTCCAAAACAGCTGATATTGAACAATCTTTAGTCTTGGGAGCACATGGCGCTAGAGGATTAAAGGTGTTTATTATGGGTTAGTAAGGATCACTTTTTCTTTAAGAGCCCTCATTTATATGTATAAGGTAAAAAAATACACGCAATAAACCGAAACCAGCATTTGATTTAAAGTTGAACAATAGATATATCACTCAAATTTAAAAATAATAGAAATTAATAAGGCTAATTATAGACTGGAAAATGGGGGTAATTTGCTCCTGAAGTAGTGGTCATTTTACACTAGAATTAAGGGTTCAATATCACTGAAATTTGCACCTAAAGCTCGGGGATTAAGAATAGTGATTTATTTCTTCTTTTGATTCAAATTAACCATATAATCCGTAAGTTCTTTTGTGAAAACATCAAGTTTGAATGCGGATTCCTTGATATATATAATTATTTGTTTCAGTTCGAGTGGTGAGCTGTGAGATTGATGAAGTATATCGGCAAGACCTAGAATATTGGCAATAGGCTGTCTTACTCTGTGTGAAGTCATTGCAATCATTTCTTCTAAGCCTTTAATGTACCTTTTTAAATTATTTTTTGTAGTGCTTAGTTCTTGATTTGCACTCAATAATTCTAAGGCTCTCTTTTCTTTTTCTTTGTTTTGAAAGGCAAGCTCTTTATTTGCGAGGACTAATTCTGAGGCTCGCAACAACTTCTTTTTATTTTGATTTAAATAATTTATAGCAGCAATTAACAAGCTAATCGTAAAGAAACTCATCAACAAAAATAGTGTTATTGCAAATCTAGTATTGCTCCTTTGATTTTGTTCGTTAGCTACTTTTTGCTGTTGAAGGATAAAGCCTTCTTCCTCGTTGATGGAATTCGTTATTTTCCGGATACTGTCTGTGTAATTTTTGCCTATTCCAGAAGACACATAATCTATAGCTATAGTTAATCCCTCATTATTGCGTAATTCTATCATTTGCAAAGCAAAATCCAATCGTTTTTTCATATAGGAGCCAAGAGAATCTACCCTTCGCCTTTGACCTGGATTATTAAGGGCAAGAAACTTAAGTTGATCTAAAGAAACGTGGATGTTGGAAGAAGAGCGATTAAAAGGATTGAGAAAAACACTGTCATGAGTAATTACATAACCTCGGGCCGACGTTTCTATATCCTTAATATGGGAAAGAATTAAATTGGAATATCTAATAACCCCTTGAGATATTTTTAACGATTGACGAGCTTCCTCATCTTTTTGGTGATTTTTATAGATCGAATAACCTATTAGACTGTTAGCCAAAATAATCAGAATACTAAATAATATAATTTTTCGTAGAAGAATCGTTTTCATGGGATATTTTTTTAGTATTTCGAAACTAATAATTTAGCCTAGAATTTATTTACAAAAACAGCTGCCTTCATTAAGATAATCTCCAACTAATAGAGCACAGATATATATTAGTTTAAAAATTAAAGAAAAATCAAGTATATACTGAATTACTTTAAAACTAATATATCAATCGATTATATAAATTTACAATTTAAAAAGACATTCCATCTATTTATTTGTTATTTATATGATATTTCTATTAAAAATTAATAATTTTTTTATTAACCTTACGCAACTTTCTCCTCATACAAATGCTTCTGAAACTCTATAAACAGCGTACTGATGTTTGATACATTACCCAATACCGCTTTTGCGTCTTCGAGAGATTGATATTTGTTTGTGAGTAAGATTGGTAGTTTTTCTTGGTCGAGTTCTTCTACGCCTGTTTCTATGTATTTACTCAGTACGAATTCTATGAATTCTTTTTGTTTGTTGTCTAGTAAGGCAAAAATCGTGGCTTGTGCTTCAGCGACTCTTTCTTCTCTAGTCATTGGCTTTATATCGCTATTGAAAACAAATTCTAGCACATCGAATAAATCGCTGTTTTCTGCGTTTATAAGTTGCTGTAAAGTGGTAAGTTCTTCTTTGCCAAAACCTGCATCATCAAGCTTCTCTAAAAAGGTTCTTCTAGTCATTGGATTGCTCCAAAGTTCTCTTAGCTCTGCTTCACTCTTAAAGAGATTAGGCAATCCAAATATATTATTTAGAAATTCCACTGCCGACATTGGTATACCATCTGCGCTCCAGAATGATGTTGCCATCATGTGTTGAATTTCAAATTCTTTACCGTTTCTTAATTTAATTTTTACTTTCTTTTTGCAGACAAAAGGTTGTTGCCCACATTTAAGGCAAGGAGGCTTCGGTTCACTCGGACAAATACAAGGAAGTTGATTGCAAATTTCACAAGGTTTTTTTGGCCGTGGTGGTTTAGGTTGTGGCTCTGGCTCCAATGGCTCTCCATCCCTTTCCGGGTCTGCAAAGTGGTGATAGGCATCTACAAAATCATAAATGGTAAAAAAGTCCTTGCCTTCAAAAAGTCGGGTTCCTCTACCTACGATTTGTTTAAATTCTATCATATAGGCTTTGCCACAATAAGTACAGGTTTTAGGTATAGCCATATTGCTACTCATGATCCAAATGTTATGTAGCAAAATGTAGCATCATTTGTCCAAACTTGTTGCCATTTCAATTTGGGCAACAAAAACATACATTGGGCAACAAATTAGCAAAAAATATATCACATTAAGAGATTGTGGCCAACAAATAAGAGAAGAATGTTTAGTGTAACGTCAATAAGAACAAGGAGTTAACAAATAAGAGAAGTAGAATTACTTTCCGATACAGAAATTCGCAAATATGTTTCCTAATAGCTCGTCATTGCTTACCTGCCCTGTGATGGTTCCAAACTGATACAAAGCTTCTTTGATGTCGATCGCCATTAAATCGCTTGAAAGATTGGTTTCGAGTCCGTATTTTACTTTTGAGACTTCGTCCAAAGCTTTTAGCAAAGAATCATAATGACGTGTATTGGTTACGATGGTTTCGTTATTACGCAAAGCGCCAGTATTTACAAAAGATAGCAATTTATTTTTGAGTTCATCAACGCCAATTTTTTCTTTAGCAGAAATGTAAATAGTTGTAAGTTGTTGGTTGTTTGTTGCTAGTTTTCTATCTATCTTATTTATCGTTTCTTTAGAAAGCAAGTCTTTTTTATTGATGATAACTAATATTGGTTTTAGAGGAAATTGGTTTCTTGTTTTTCCAACTTCAAGAAGAAGGGATTCTAATATTCCATCTACTGACAACCTAGAGCCATCAACTAAATACAAAACTACCTGCGCTTGTTCTATTTTTTCGAAAGTTTTTCGGATTCCAATGCTTTCTATATGGTCTTCTGTTTCTCGAATTCCAGCGGTATCAATGAATCGAAAACCAATCCCTCCAATGACCAATTCGTCTTCGATGGTATCACGAGTGGTCCCTGCAATGTGAGAAACAATAGCGCGTTCTTCGTTTAATAAAGCATTCAAAAGCGTTGATTTCCCTACATTGGGTTCACCTACAATCGCAACAGGAATCCCGTTTTTAATTACGTTTCCAACGGCAAAAGAATCAATCAATCGTTTCAGTACAAATTCGATTCGGTTTAATAATTCGTGAAATTGAGTTCTGTCTGCAAATTCTACATCTTCCTCGGCAAAGTCCAATTCGAGTTCAATTAGTGAAGCAAAATTCAATAATTCTTCCCTTAGTTTGGCAATTTCATTAGAAAAACCACCCCGCATTTGTTGCATAGCAATTTGATGAGATGCTTCATTATCTGATGAAATTAAATCGGCTACAGCTTCGGCTTGAGATAAATCGAGTTTTCCGTTTAAAAAGGCTCTTAAAGTGAATTCTCCGGGGTTTGCCATTCGACACCCTTTTCGAAGCAATAATTGAATAATTTGTTGTTGTATGTAAGTAGAGCCATGACAAGAAATTTCAATCGTATTTTCGCCTGTATAGGAATGTGGTCCTTTGAAAATGGAAACCAAAACTTCATCCAGCGTTTTATTTTCGTCTATAATATGTCCAAGATGTAAAGTATGGGATTTCTGTTTGGATAAATCTTTTCCTTTGATGGATTGAAAAACCGAATTTCCTATGGAAATAGCTTCTAATCCAGAAATTCTAATTATGGCAATTGCTCCTGCTCCTGAAGGTGTGGCTAATGCCACGATTGAATCGTTGTACAACATTTATTTAATTATTGAATACAAAGTTAGTAAATCTAAATTAGTATTGATTTAAATTATTAGTCTCTGTTTTTTTTTATATAAAGTAAATGTGTTTTTTTAGGTCACATAAAAAAACGATAAATAACTGGGAATTAATCTGATAAAACTGTACCTTTATGAATGTAAGCATGTGTATAATTCTTAATAAATTTAAAATGAAACGTATACTTTTTCCAACAGATTTTTCCGAAGTTGCTACAAACGCATTTTCTTATGCATTAGAATTTGCCAATTTAATTGAAGGCGAAGTAATCGTATTGCATTCGTTTGATTTAATTCCAATGGACAATCAATTTTTTCCAGAAAATTTCACAGAATTATACGATTCAATAGAATTGGCAAATTTCGAACAGTTTAAAGAGGAAATTCCCAAACTTCGCCAAATAATGGAAAAACGTAATTACGAACACATCAAAATGACTCACCGACTTATGGAAGGAGATTTATTTACGAATATAAAGAAGTCAATTCTAGAGGATAAAATAGATTATATAGTTATGGGAACTTCAGCTGAAAGAGAATGGGAAGCTCTTTTTGCAGGTTCAAATTCAGGTTCTGTAATTTTAGGTTTAAACGTACCAATGATTTGTGTACCAATGGGAGTGCAATTTAAAAAATTTAAAAAAATAGGATATATCAATCACTATACACCAAATGATGAAAAAGCACTTTATTCCCTATTGGATATCGCTAAAAAAGCGAATGCTAAAATAAAAAGCCTTTATGTAAAAACCAGCAATAGCGATATTGACACAGAATATATTGAAAAATGGGAAGCTGAGTTTAAACAAGAACCAATTGCATTTTGTATGATTCAAAGTGAGGATATCAAGGCAGTAGAACTGGATTTTATTTCTAAGCAAGAAATAGATATTTTAACCATACTAACCTATAAAAGTAGTTTGTTTGAAAACATGTTTGTTCCTAATTATTCTAAAAAAACAGAATCAGAAATTCAAATTCCAATTTTGGTTATTCATGCTTAACAGAATTGTTAACGTGCATGTAATTGATGTTTAATGCGTTGTAGATGCTATTTTGTGTAAGTTTTAAATGGGTTATTCATATTAATAATATAGAAAATGAAAAAAATTTTGTTTCCAACAGATTTTTCCGAAGTGGCAAATAATGCATTTATTCATGCTTTGGAATTTGCGAAAATAGTAAATGGTGAAATTATTTTATTGCACACATTTGAACTTCCAGTGTATGACAATCAATTTTTTCCAGAAAATTATAACATCCTTTTTGATTCACTACAGTTGTCTCAATTTGACATGTTTAAGGATGAAATCCCTAAACTTCGTTCTATTGCCAAAGAACGAAACTTAGATAAAATTAAATTGAGCCACAGATTGATGGATGGTAACTTGATTTATAACATTAAAAAGGCAATCAAGGAAGATGCTATTGATTTTGTAGTAATGGGAACTTCTGGGGCAAATGGATGGGAAGCCTTTTTTTTAGGAACGAATACAGGCAATGTTTTGTCAGTTGTTGAAGTTCCTGTTTTGAGTGTTCCATTGGAGGCAGAATTCAAAAAAATTAAAACAATTGGGTTTACAACTCGATATAGAAATAAAGATAAAAAAGCTCTCAAGGAAGTACTTAAAATCGCAAAAAAAACGCATGCCGAAGTGCGTTGTCTTTACGTTAAAACAGCTAACTCTGATGTCTCAGATGAAAAAATAAAAAAATGGGAAACCGAATTTAAAGGAGAACCAATCGTGTTTTCAGTAATCCCAAGTGAAGATATAAAAGACACTATATTTGATTTTGTATTATATAAAGAAATTGACATTTTGGCCATGATAACCTATAAACGAAACTTTTTTGCAGAATTATTCAATCCTAGTTTAACAATCAAATTTTTAAATACATTATGCATTCCAATTTTGGCAATGCATGAGTAAAAAAAAACATCCCGATTTATAGGGATGTTTTGCAAAAAAATGGTTTGGTTAGTTTGGTATTATATTTAAAAATTAGTTATTCAACATTACTGGCATTACAAGCATTGTCACTGTTTCACCATCCTCTAATCCATCAATAGGAGTTAGGATTCCTGCTCTATTTGGTAAAGACATTTCAAGCATAATCATATCCGATTGTAAATTGGTCAACATCTCAGTAAGGAAACGGGAATTGTACCCAATTTGCATATCATCACCTTGATAATCACAAGTCAACCTTTCTTCAGCTTTGTTAGAGTAATCAATATCTTCTGCAGAAATATTCAATTCTGCTCCAGCTATTTTCAATCTAATTTGGTGTGTGGTTTTGTTAGAGAAAATCGCAACACGACGCACTGAGCTCAAGAATTGAGAACGATCTATCATCAATTTATTTGGATTTTCTTTTGGAATTACCGCTTCATAGTTCGGATATTTTCCATCAATCAAACGACACATCAAGATATAATTATCGAAAGAAAAAGTGGCATTTGAATCGTTATATTCAATTTTCACTTCAGCATCAGAGGTACTTAAAATATTTTTTAGAATGGTCAAAGGTTTCTTTGGCATAATAAAATCAGCTACTTGTGATGCAGTAACATCAGTTCGCGCATATTTCACTAATTTGTGAGCGTCCGTAGCTACAAATGTTAATCCTTGTGGAGAAAATTGAAAGAAAACACCAGACATCACGGGACGTAAGTCATCATTTCCTGCTGCAAAAATGGTTTTGCTTATGGCAGTTGCCAATACATCGGCAGGAACTAAAGTAACAGATGGTTCTTCAAGGTTTACAGATTTTGGAAACTCTTCTCCTGGTGCATATGCTAATGCATATTTTCCAGAATTGGAACTAATTTCTATTGTGCTGTTTTCTTCAACAGTAAAAGTTAAAGGTTGTTCTGGAAATGTTTTTAGGATTTCCAATAATAATTTTGCTGGAACAGCTACACTTCCTTTACTAGTAGAATCGATATCTAAAGTTGCAGACATCGTTGTCTCTAAATCAGAGGCAGAAACAGTTAAGATTGCATGGTTTAATTCGAATAGAAAATTATCTAAAATAGGCAAAGTATTACTACTGTTGATTACGCTACCCAATACTTGTAATTGCTTTAATAAGTACGAACTCGATACTATAAATTTCATCTGTTATGTTTTATTTTATGTAGTATAAATTTTAAGTAATTTAAAAATAATATACGAAGTACAAATATATCGTAACTATCTTAAGTATAAAACTTTTTTTATTAACATTAATTACTGTATTTTCTTTTCCTTAAATAAGTAAATAGTCCACCGAAAAGTAATAAAATAAGCAACGGTAGCCCTATAGTTATGAACTGTATACTAGTATAGCTTTGGTAAACTTTTTCTTTATCCAATAAAGGTAAATTGACATCCTTGCTTCGAATGTTAATAAGTCCGTTATCATCTAATAAATAATTGACACAATTCATCAAAAAATCTTTGTTGTCATACAAATTTCCTGATCTTTGATCATAACCTAATTCTACCGGTTGTCTATTTTTATCCAACTGATTTCGTATTAAATCACCATCCGAAATCACAATCATTTTATTGTCTTTACCAATGGTTTGGAAGGATTTCTGATTAAAAGGTAAAACCCGATTTTCAAACATCGAATGAAAAGAACCTTCCAGTAAAACTGACATGGGAAGATCACCTGTATTCAAATAATGATTAGGCGAAGTTTCCTCTTCAACCATACTTAAGTTGATTTCAACAGGAGAACCAATTTTTTTGGAAAATTGAGATGATTGCAAAAGCACCGTTTTTTTGATTCCGTTTTTTAAAGTGTCTATAGGATTAGCAAAATCGAATTTGATTCCACCCAGATTTTTCACAATAGGATTCGTGCTGTTTGGATAGACTTGTGGTGCAAATTTCCAATTGAATTCTTGGTATTGTGTGGCACTTCCTTGTTCTCCAGTGGCCAATTTAATGGGACTTCCACGTTCGTCTTTGACCAAATCAGGGTTTATTCTAAAGCCGTATTTAAAGAACATATCGTTCAGGTTCAAATCTCTTGGAAACGCCAATGTAGCACCAGAATCATTGTACAGACTGTCCATTTCCATGTTTACTTGTTCAACGAGCCATAAGGTTTTTCCTCCGTTTATGATAAACTGGTCCAGTACTTGTTTTTCCTCATCTGAAAAAGCTTCTGTTGGTTTTGCAATTATCGCTAAGTCATATTTTTCTAAAGCGTCTAAACTTGCTGTTGGATTTTTGGCGACAGAATCTAAGGTGAAAGGTCCAATGTGGTAACTTTCTCTTACTTGTATAAGAAATTTCGCAATATAAATTTCTTGAAGTTCTCCATTTCCTTTGATAACCGCTATTTTTTTCTGTTTGCTTTTCGTGATTTTATTGATAGCATCGTCAATGGAATATTCTAAATGTTGCACAGAACCAATTACTTTTTCGGTTGTAGAAGCTCCCATAATATTTTTCAACAAAGGAATATTGACTTCCTTATTATTGTAAACTGCAATAGCCCAAGGGAAAACCATAGCTTGTGATTGCTTCCCTTTATCGTCAACAGTTAAGTTCACAGGAATTAACCCTTTCATGTACAACTCTTTTATGTTGTCCATACTTTCTTCTTCGTTCGCCAATGGATCTACAAAATCGAAAATAATATTTTTGTTTCTTGCTTGAAATTCTTCTAATAAATCTTGGGTTTCATTTTGTAAACGCTTGAATTCAGCTGGTAAATCACCTTGTAAATAGATTTTAATCGACAACGGATTTTGAACTTGATTGATGATATTCAGCGATACTTCAGAAAGCGTAAATCTTTTGTCTTTCGTTAAATCAAACCGATGATAAAATTGATTTCCAATTATATTAACTAACAGCAAAATGGCAATGGTAATCAATACGGTTTTCTGGTTGTTTTTCTTGTTATTTACCATTACGATTTGATAGATTTTAGATTAAACACAGTAAAGGATAAAAACAAGATTGTTATACTAAGGAAATAGATAACATCTCGAGTGTCAATTACACCACGACCCATACTTTTGAAATGATTTTGCATTCCTAATGGAGATATTATTCCTTGAAAATTGGGTAGTAATGTAGCCACACTTTCGAAACCAAAGTAAAAAAAGAAGCATAAAAAGACGGCAATAATAAAAGCTACGATTTGATTTTCGGATAGGGTAGAAGTGAATATTCCGATAGCACAATAGCCCGAAATCAAGAACAATAACCCAAAATAAGAACCAATTGTGCTTCCCATATCGATATTGCCTTCGGGCATTCCAAGACCGTAAATAGCCCAAATATAAATAAAAGTGGGAATAATGGCAATGGCGATTAGCAATACAGAACCTAAAAATTTACCGTTTACAATCTCCCAAATACTCAACGGTTTTGTTAATAATAATTCGAGCGTTCCCTGCTTTTTTTCATCCGAAAAACTACGCATGGTCACTGCTGGAATCAAGAAAATTAGAATCCAAGGTGCCAAATTGAAAAACGGACTCAAATCAGCAAAACCGCTATTTAATATATTGTATTCTCCTTCGAAAACCCAAAGGAAAACGCCATTCCCAATGAGGAAAACAGCAATTACCAAATAGCCAATTGGCGATCCAAAAAATGATTTTATTTCTCTTAATACTATTGATTTCATGTTTTATTGTTTTTTGCCACGAAGGCACTAAGCCACAAAGTTTTTTTGAAGATTTTTAATTTTATAATTTCTTGAAAATTATTATGTCCTGATGTTCGTTTAATTCGGGGATTTCGATCCCAGACCAATTTCCTTTTATAAAATGAGCCAACTCTAAATTATTCTTTTTTAAGAGGTCTTCGATATAACTTTTCTTGAATGCCACATTAGCTTCTTTGACATTTTTATCCATTAAATAATAATCGCCAAAATTATGGGGAAATTTTTTAGTTCCAATACCATTTGATGAAGTTTTAACGTCTTCATCGATAATAAAAAAAGTGGCAAAACATTTTTTGTCTTTTACTAAAACGCGTTGAATTTCACTGATATAATTTTCGACATCTTCGGGCATCATGTGTGTAAAAACTGATGTTAAAAACACCAAATCAAAACTATCACTTCCATAAGGGAATTTTAATTCAGCCGCTTTTTCATTGGTATCTAAGCGGTATAAATCATTCTTTAGTGGAATCAATTTAAAATTGAAATTCGGAAAACGACTGTGGATGTTTTTGGTACACCAGTCAATACCCACTTTTACAATATCAAAACCTTCGTATCGGCCTTTCGGCGAAAGGTAATTGGTAAAAGGGATTGCCATTCGGCCAATGCCACAACCAATATCTAAAACAGCGCTGTCTTTATCAAAGTCACAATATTTTTGAAAATGAGAAAAAAACTGCTCTCCAATTTTGGTGTAGTCGCCACTTCCTGTAAAAATCAAACCTTTGGGAGGAACGAGTGAATTGCTTTTAGAAAATAAGTCTTGGGGTAAATAAATCAATCTTCTAATAAAGTACCGAAGTGGTATGGGTAAGGAATAAAATGTTTTTCTTAATAAAGGATTCATGTTTTATTGTTTAAAAAGTTCAAAAGTTCAAAAGTTTAAATTTGTTCATTGCAACAAAACAATTTTAAACAAAATGAAACAACTTTAAACTATACTAACTAATTTGTCGACGCTCCATGCTTCGGGCTTATCGTTGAATAATTTTTTTGTAAATGCCCAAACCGTGTTGAAAAGTTCCGACTTTCTATAATTTTCTAAATCTTCTTCGGTGTCCCAATAACTATAGGTAAAGAAAATACATTTGTTGGTCTTGTCTTGATACAATTCCAATAAACGGTTTCCAGGTGCATTTCGTATTTTGTTTTTATTCAATTCAAAATTCTCCAAAAATGCTGGAATATTTTCTTCATGAAATGACATTTTCACTATTCTTACGAACATTTGATTTTTGATTTCAGATTAACGATTTTTGATTTCAGATTTAGAAATTAGCTACAAACAAATTTCACTTTTTCTCTTAAATTAAACTTTCCTTGAATTTTAGATGTAATTAAATCACCCATAGTTAAGTCTTTTCTATTTGATTTATATTCTTTTAAAAAGAAATTGAATCTGTTTAATTTATATGAATATTTATTTGAAAAAAAATTAATAAAATATGACAAAAGGCCTTTTATGATAAACAATGGTATAAACAAAACAGATAAAACAGACCAAAAACTCATTGATAATTCTCCTTCACTTTCAAAATGCTCCTTATAATTAAAATTAGAAAAATCCACCTTGTGTTTTATTATAAAATCCTCTAAAAGAATGCAATTATCATCTCCAAAAAAACTTAAATCATTTGCTATTTTTGCTTTATTACAAATATTTTTTTCTCCAGATTTTTCTTCAAGATATTGTTGTACTTCAAGATAATTCTGTTTTAAATTTTTATAACTTATTTTTATAATTGTTTTCATATTAAGTTGCTTTACATCTGAAATCATAAATCGTTAGTCTTCAATCTAAAATCAAAAAATTTTAACTAAAAACTATATTAATTACATCCCTATAATTTAGGCCTAGCAAGCTATTGGCCGAACCAACTTTGGAGGGATTACTTCTGAAAATCGCAATTTCCAGAAAACCTGCTTCATTGAATATTGCCAGTTTTTCACCTTCATAATTCTTAATTTCATACTTTTCAGAAGTAGCAATCGAGGAGTAATTAGGTAAAATAGTTTTGATATTTTTAGTTCTTAAAATGATTTCATAGGGTCTTCCTTTCGCTACTTCTATAAACTGTTTTTTGGTAATATTGGTGACGACATTCCCAAAATGATCAATGTAAATCACGTATCCTTTCAATGAATTTCCATCATCGGAAACTACAGCTTGCAAATTGGTTACTTGTTTGATGGTTTTTATTTCTTTGCCAATAACATTCAATAAGCCGCCTTTGGCAATATGACACGCTACTTTTACAAAAACATCTAAATCGGTGGCGTCACTTGGCAATCGATCATGAATATTAATGGAGACAATTTTCTGTGGCACAATTTTATGTGTAAGCATACTCAAAATACCATTATCGGCAGCAATAAAAAAATGATCGTTCCATTGCATTGCAATATGTTGGTTTTCTCTATTGAATTCCATATCCACACCAATTAAGTGAACTGTCCCTTTTGGAAAACTGCCATAAGCTGCTCCAATTATGTAACTAGCTTCTACTGTGTTGAATGGATCAATATAATGTGAAATATCAATAATTGTAGCCTCGGAATATTCAGATAACAGCTTCCCTTTTAAGGCGCCAACAAAGTGGTCTTTCAAGCCGTAATCGGTAGTAAGGGTAATTATTGACATAAAATTGTTTATAAATAAAACTAAAATTCTAGTTAAATCTTATTAAATTTGAGAAATGCAAAGCTAAAGTATTTTAAGCTTTTTAATTAAAATTTTTAAATTGAATTTAAAACATTATCAATGATAAAACATTTTTTTTTCGTTTTACTTTTTTTGGGAAGTTTACAATCATTTTCACAAAAACTGATTTATAAATCTAACGGAAACATTCTAAATTCCGAAAATCAAAAAATTTCTCCAGATCAAGTCCGGGAATTATTGGCAAATAACGAAAAATTACTTGCTGAATACAATGCAGGAAGATCTAAAAAAACATTTGGCAATGTGTTGCTTATTGGTGGTTTTGGTTTGATAGCTGCCGATTTGATTTCTGGAGCAACATCAGATGGGAACGCAACGGTTTCAGGAAACGGATACTCAATACAAAGTGAACGAAACTATCCAACTGCCTTAACCTATATTGGTGTTGCAGCAGTTGTAATTGCAATTCCCATAAAAATTGGTTTTTCTAAAAAAATACGAAATGTTGTTTCAGAATATAATAATCTAACGACTATCGTATACAATCAATTTAACAAACAAAAACTAGATTTAATTACCAATTCAAACGGAATCGGATTTCGATTGACTTTGAATTAAAAAGTTGGCTATAATAGAAAATTAAAACATTAAATGAAGACTAAACTTAATTTTTCTTAAATAATTTAATGGTTTAAAATTTTTAAAAAAAAGTAGAAACAATTATATTAACCTAAAAATCTTCTCAATTTGAACGAAAGAATCATCGAGCTCATAGACATCGCTCCAAAAGATTTTTGGGGCGCTCAAGACACTCATCTTGAAACGATTAAAAGGTACTATCCCAAATTAAAAATTGTTGCCCGAGGAACAACTTTAAAAGCATTTGGTGAAAAGGAAGTGCTGGATGAATTTGAAAACCGATTCAACAGATTGCTGTTGCATTTTACCAGATACAACACCATTGACGACAATGTTATAGAAAGAGTGATTCAAGGAACCGTGCAAGAAGACAACAATTCTTTTGACAAAGACAAAATATTGGTTCACGGTGTTGGTGGAAAAATTATTAAAGCCATGACACCCAATCAACAATTGTTGGTGGACACAATGAATAAAAACGATATGGTTTTTGCCGTGGGTCCAGCGGGTACAGGAAAAACATATACTGGAGTTGCTATGGCGGTGAAAGCTTTGAAAGAAAAACAAGTCAAACGCATAATTTTAACTCGTCCTGCAGTGGAAGCTGGGGAGAATCTTGGGTTTCTTCCTGGTGACATGAAAGAAAAATTAGATCCATACATGCAACCTTTGTATGACGCTTTGCGAGATATGTTGCCCAATGAAAAACTCGAAGACTATATTTTAAAAGGAATCATCCAAATTGCTCCATTGGCATTTATGCGCGGTAGAACTTTAGATAATGCCTTTGTGATTTTAGATGAAGCACAAAACACGACACATTCCCAAATGAAAATGTTTCTGACGCGTATGGGGAAAAGTGCTAAATTTATGATTACTGGCGATCCGGGTCAAGTTGATTTACCTCGAAGAACCATTTCTGGATTGAAAGAAGCTATTCTGGTATTAAAAGATGTTGAAGGTATTGGAATTATTTATCTTGATGACAAGGATATTGTTCGCCACCGATTGGTCAAAAAAGTAATTGATGCCTATAAACAAATTGAAAACCACGATTAATCAATTGATTGATCAAGGATTTTTTTTTAAGAATCACTACCTATTTAATAAATAAGTCCCTAATAGGGACTTATTTATTAAATAGATATTAAAATAAACATATTGAAGACTATTATAATAACAGGAGCTTCGGGAGGATTGGGGAAAGAAATTGCGATGTATTTTTCAAAAAAAGGATGGAATGTAATTGCCACAATGATTTGCATTAAGGATCAAGATGTATTTCATGGTATTCCCAATATAAAATGTTACGAATTAAATGTTACTTCTCAAGATAGTATTGAAACAGCTAAAACGGCTATTTTAAAAGATTATAAATCAATAGATTTAGTTATAAATAATGCAGGTATTGGTTATAGAAGTTTTGTAGAATTATCCGAAGATTCAAAAATTGAAGCTATTGTTAATGTCAATTGGCTAGGAGTTGTAAAAGTGTGTAGAGCATTTATACCTCATTTTAGAAGACAAAAAAAGGGACAATTTGTCAATATTTCCTCTATTGCGGGTTTAGTCAACTTGCCTTTAGGTAGTTTTTATCACAGTACTAAAAAAGCAGTGGAAAGTTTTTCAGAATGTATGGCTTATGAATTGTTGGATTTTAATATCAGCGTTTGTACAGTTCAATTCGGAAACGCACCAACTAATTTTCAGAAAAATGTATCAAAAAGTAAAACGGTATCAATAGAATCTTATAATTTGTTGATGGATAGCATTAACACTATAATGGTTGAAAAAACAAATAACAATCATCAATTGACAGATGTTATAGTTGAAAAAATATTTAAGATAGCAGAAAATCCTTCTAGAAAATTTAGACGTTATTCTATAGGTTTTGATGCTAATTTGATGAAATACTTAAGAAGGTTTTTAGGATATAGACTATTTAATATCGTAATTAGAAGATATGTTTTAAGATAAAATACACTAATTATTAAAGTTCATTTACACCGATCCTTTTAATTTTTTCCTTTGCTAATCTCTTTTAGATTGAGTAATTTTGGCATTCTAATAATTGGAACTTATAAATGATAATAAAAGAAAAAATTAAAGTTGTAATTAGTGATTTAGATGGTACATTACTTAATTCCAATCATCAGATTTCTGATTACACAAAATCTGTTTTTCAACAACTACACTCCGAAAATATCTTAATAATTGTAGCTACAGGTCGCCATCATCTTGATGCTTTACCTATAGTTGCAACTCTAGGATGTCCTGTGTATTTAATTACTTCAAATGGTGCTAGAATTCATTCGCCTTCCAGAGAATTATTATATTCATTTGACATAAAAAGTGACGCCATAAAATCAGTATTAGCATTGAACACAGATGCTGAGATAACAACCGTTTTATTCAAAGAGAAAGTTTGGCAAACGAATAGAGAAAATAAAAAACTGAACAGTTTTCAAACAGTAATGCATTATCCATTTGAAATTGTAGATTTTAATATTATAGAAGATTTAAGCGCCATAAAATTGTTGTTTACCCATAGTGATCATCAAAAATTAGTCGCATTAAAGGATGCCATTTTTAAAAATAATTCAATAGATTTTAGTTACGCTTTTAGTCTTCCGTTTTGTCTTGAATTTATGGATAAATCAGTAGATAAGAGTGTCGCTATTTTAAAAGTGTTAGAAAAATACAACTTAACATTTGATGAATCAATCGCTTTTGGTGATGGTTTTAATGACGAAAGAATGCTAGTTTCTTCTGGGAAAGCATTAATAATGGAGAATGCAGTCGAAAATTTAAAAACAAAACTTTCTCATCTTGAAGTAATTTCATCTAATGATAATGATGGAGTTGCAAAGTATTTAAACGAAAAAATTATTAAAAATTCACTTTGAAATAGTATATCAAAACAGAATTCTTGCAAATTAACTTGAAAATATCGCTAAATTTGCATTCATAAAAATAACAACACAACACCGATGAGCAATACAATCACCACTACCGATTTTAATTTTCCTAATCAAAAATCGGTTTACCGCGGAAAAGTAAGAGAAGTTTATAATATCAACAACGAACTTTTAGTAATGGTGGCTACAGACAGGCTCTCGGCTTTTGATGTAGTTTTGCCAAAAGGAATTCCTTATAAAGGACAAATCCTGAATCAAATAGCTACCAAATTCATGGAGCTCACTCAAGATATTGTTCCAAATTGGCTAATTGCAACTCCAGATCCTAATGTTGCCGTAGGACACTTATGTGACCCATTTAAAGTAGAAATGGTAATTCGTGGTTATGTTTCAGGACACGCTGCTCGTGAATATGCTGCAGGGAAAAGAACGATTTGTGGGGTAACAATGGTAGAAGGTTTGAAAGAGAATGACAAGTTTCCAACACCAATAATTACTCCAACTACAAAAGCAGACAATGGTTCGCATGATGAAGATATTTCTCGTGAGGCTATTTTGTCGAAAGAAATCGTTTCAGAAGAAGACTATTTAGTGTTAGAAAAATATACTAGGGCTTTGTTTCAAAGAGGAACAGAAATTGCTGCCAGTCGTGGATTGATTTTGGTGGACACCAAATATGAATTTGGTAAAACTAAGGAAGGTGTAATTGTTCTAATCGACGAAATTCATACTCCTGATTCTTCCCGTTATTTTTATTCTGAAGGCTATCAAGAAAGGCAAAACAGTGGAGAAGAACAAAAACAATTATCAAAAGAGTTTGTGCGTCGCTGGTTGATTGAAAACGGTTTCCAAGGCCAAGAAGGTCAGCAAATTCCTGCCATGACTGATGAATATATAGAAACTGTTTCTGAAAGATATATTGAATTATATGAGAAAATTCTAGGTGAAAAATTCATAAAAGCTAATATTGATAATATCGAAGAACGAATTGATAATAATGTATCAGAATATCTAGCTTCATAATTCTAATTTTCATTTTTAAATATTTAAAATATGAAAATGAAAATTTCGAATAAGATTGTTTTGAGTTTTTTGAAGGTGTTTTTTAGGAAATTTTGTCTTTGGACAAATTGATTCTAATGCGACAAATGAAAATAAAGCGCTCTATAAAAATCTTAAAAAATTTTCTAAAAAACACATTCTTTTTGCCCACCAACATGATACTGAATAGGGTCATGGTTGGTTTGGCGAAGCAAATGGTTCGGATGTAAAATCGGTTACAGATTCTTATCCTGCAATGGTTGGTGTCGATTTTGGTGGATTGTCTGGTAGACCTGAAGCTGAAATTGAAAAAACAAAACTCTCACTAATTAAAAATTTTGTTGATACTTACAATAGAGGTGGAGTTACAACAGTGGCTTGGCATTTTTCAAACCCCGCATCAGAAGGCGGTTTCTATTGGAAAGAAGGAGTTTCGGTTGCTGCAATGGCACTGATAAAACCGGCAGGATCAAAACACGAGGAGTATAAAAAAATACTTGAAAATATTGCTAATTTTGCTCATTCTGTAAAAGCGAATGATGGTAATTTGGCTCCCATGATTTTTAGACCGTCCCATGAATTTGACGGAGAATGGTTTTGGTGGGGAAAACCTTATACTTCACGTGAGGATTTTATTGCAGAATGGAGTTCACCGTTTCTTACTTAAGAGATACGCTTGCAGTTCATAATTTTATCTATGCTTTTTCACCAGACAATAAATTAAATACTGAAGAAGAGTTCTTCGAACGTTCCAGGTAATGATTTTGTAGATATGGTAGGGATGGATAATTATGGAGATTTTGGTAGAAATGGAAAGTATAATATCGAAAGAGCCATTAATAAAATTGAAATCGTATCTGATTATGGAATAAAAAACAATAAGTTGGCCGCTTTGACAGAAACTGGTTTGGAATCAATTCCAAATCCAACATGGTGGACAGAAACGCTTTTGAAAGTTGTCAAAACCGAAAAAATGCAATTTAGGTATGTGTTATTTTGGAGAAAACACAATCAAAGTCAAACACATTATTACGCTCCTTTTCCAGGACAAGTGAGTGTTCCAGGCTTCTTGAAGTTTTATAATGACCCATATACAGTTTTTGAGAAAGATTTAAAAAAAATCTACAAATGTGAATTTTTAGGGATATTCTAATTTTAATAAAACTTACATAAAACCCGCAATTCTGAATATGAATTGTGGGTTTTGTTTTTTGAAAAGTAAATTTTTTTTCAGAAATAAATTTAGATTAAGAAAAGTTTTATAGTCCAAGGTTTAATACAATCTTTTTTTTAGGTGAGCTTCATAAGCATGAATCCAATTTTCAACGGTTATTTTTTTGCTGAGTTCCGCAATTAAATCAAACGGAATTTGGTCCAACTTTTTGAATCGAATACAACTTTTTCCCATGTCTAATTTTTGATTACTATGTTTTGGATATTCTGTTGTAAACCATTGCAATAATTCTGGAATTACATAAATGCCCATATGATACAGTGCAATAAAGTTTTTTTGAGAAGCAATATTAATGAAAGGTAATGGAAGTGTAGGATTGCAATGATAGCCTTTAGGATATATAGAATGAGGAACTACATAGCCAATCATTCCATAACTCATTTGTTCTTCAAAACCTTTTGGAATAGAATTTAAAATACATTCACGAAGCTTTAATAGGGCAGATTTTCTTTCTTTTGGAAACTCATTTAAGTACTCATTTACTGTTTTGGCTGCTGATTGCATGGTGTTTTGTTTGAAGTAAAGTTATTGAATAATTACCATTCTTGGGAATGAACATTCATTATTTTTAAAATTGAAACATCTTTTAGGTTGTTTAATAAGTTGATATTTAACTAATTATAGTTCAGTATTTAATACAGCTTTTTTATTTATTTAACCTGAAAATTGTTAAATTAATGTTAAGTTTAAGTACTATGTAAAACAAGATACTGTCTTTTAGATATATATTTGCATAGTATATTATTATATACTTTTAATGTTTCTAAAATCAATCAATTTAAAAATGAACAATTAATCAAAAAAAATCACTAATCATGAAAAAAACAATCGTTTATCTAGGAGTAGCTTTAGTAGCTTTTGCAAATGTTTCTTTAGCGTCAAATTTTAATCCTTTACCTGATGGCAAAATTATAGTGTCATATTATGAAGGAATATCACCGCTTTGTACTGCCATATCAAAGGGAGAAGTTGAAGTTGTAAAAAAACTAATTGAATATGGAGCAAATATCAATGAAAAATCAAATGGAATGAGTCCTTTAATGTTTGCAGCTCGATATAACAAAGTAGCAATTATTAAAATTTTATTAGCGAATGGAGCTAATCCTAAAGTTAAGGATTTTAAAGGGTTTACCGCATTAAAACATGCTGAAATATCTAATGCAACTGATGCAGCAATGCTTTTAAAACAGGCTTAATTAAAACAGAATAAGACATCGTTTTCTAAAACGATGTCTTTTTTTAATGAATAAATTAAATTATAAAAACAGTTCAACATTAAAATTATTAATCATTAAAAAATAAATAGTATATTTAGTAATGGCATTAGTTTTATTGACTAATGTATCGATTGCTTCCACTACCATTGGAAATCAAGACAAGTCATATCAATTGGTTTTGTGTATTTTTTTTAAACCTGAATAACAGAAATATAGAATGAAAAAAATAATAGCAATTATAATTTTAACTATGTCAAGTTACTCGATACGAGCACAAAATACAGTAACATTTATTATAAAAGACAAAGAAGAGAATGATATCTTATTTGGTGCAAATTGTATTTTAAAAAACACTACTACTGGAACAAGTTCTGACGAAAATGGAATTTGTCAATTTAATGATATTCCAAATGGAGAACAAACATTTGAATTTTCCTATATTGGCTTTGAAAGCGTTGAAAAAACTTATACTTTCCCATTAAAAAATAAACAACCAATAGTAATTTATTTAACCGGAAATACCGAATTACAAGCGGTAACCGTTTTTTCCACAAGAACAAGAGACAGAATTAAAGAAATACCAACAAAAATCGAAGTTTTAGGAATTGAAGAAGTGGTTGAAGAAACAGCTATAAATCCAGGAAATATTTCCAAACTTTTGGGTGAAACATCGGGAATTCAAGTCCAACATACATCTGCAATTTCAGGAAATGTAAGTTTTAGAATTCAAGGATTACCAGGGAAATACACACAATTATTAAAAGATGGATTTCCTTCCTATGGCGGATTTTCATCAGGATTAAGTTTATTGCAAATTCCACCACTCGATTTAAAACAAGTTGAAATAATAAAAGGTTCAGCTTCTACATTATATGGTGATGGTGCAATTGCGGGAATTGTAAATTTAATTTCAAAAATACCAAAAGAAAAACCAGAGTTTACGGTAATGATCAATCAAACCCACAAAGGAGGAAATGATGTAAGTACTTATTTTTCTGGTGAAAACGGTAAACTTGGAGCAACATTAATTGCAAGTATTAATACTCAAAAAGCAAAAGACATCAGTAATAACGGATTTTTAGATTTACCTGAATATAATAGAGCCGTAATTGCCCCAAAATTATTTTACACTTTAGATGAAAATAACAAATTTGAAATTGGTTTTAGTAATGTAACAGAAAATAGAATTGGAGGTAATTTAAAAGCGATAAATGATGAGATTGATAGTAACCATCCATTTTTTGAAGAAAATAAAACAAAAAGATTAACTTCTACTATTAGGTATGAAAATACTAAAAAAAAAGGAAATGTATTGACACTAAAAGCGTCTTTTGGAAATTTTGACAGAACCCTAAAAACAAATACCAATATCTTTTCAGGTGTTCAAAAAACAGTATTTTCAGAATTATCATACTATATTGAAAATGATAAGCACAAATTTGTAAGTGGAATTAACTTTAACATAGATGACTTTGATCAAAAACAGCCAAATACTTTCAACCTAAATTACAACTACCAAACATTAGGTGTTTTTTCACAAGATAATTGGAAAATAGCAGATAAACTTTTTTTAGAACCAGGTATTCGTTTAGATTACAATTTTAAAAAGGGATTGTTTTTTCTTCCGAGATTGGCAACAATGTATCATGTAACTGATAATTTTTTCACACGTTTAAGTGGAGGTTTTGGCTACAAATTGCCAACGCCTTTTACAGATGAAGCAGAACGAACAAGATATCAATCAGTAGATTTTTCATCAGGTTTAAAAACAGAAAAATCAATGGGTTTAAATCTTGATTTTAACTTTAAAACTGAATTAGCAGATGAATTATTCTTAACTCTAAATCAAGCATTTTTTATAACAAAAATTGAGAATCCTATTATTGCTAATCAAAGTTTATTAGTCAATCAAATTGTAAAATATGAAACAGCAAACGGTTCAATAGTAAGTAAAGGACTTAATACAAATTTACGTTTATCATTAGACGAATTAATTTTATATGTAGATTACACCTATCTCAATCCTACAAAAACTTACGAACAAAATAAAATATTGGAATATACACCAATAAATAAATTAACTTGTACATTAGCCTATGAGGACGAAGAAGAACATTGGAAAGTTGGTTTAGAAGCATTTTATTTTGGAAATCAATATCGTGAAAATGGCACTATAACACCTAATTATTGGTTGTTAGGAGCATCAGCACAAAAGGGATTTGGGCATTATACCGTAGCAATAAATTTTGAAAATATATTGGATGTTCGTCAAACTCGGTATGAAAATATTGTAAGTGGTTCAATAAACAATCCGAATTTTAATGAATTATATGCACCTTTAGACGGATTTGTTGGAAATATAGTTTTAAAATATGATTTGTACTAAATAAAAACTACACACAATGTATATGAAAAATTGCTGGTAAATGCTTAATTAAAGATGTTTTTGTATTTTTAAAGTTAGTACTAAAACGAAAAATATGCGCTTATTTACACGCAAATTTTCATGTACTGAACCGTTTTTTTAACTGATGGTACTGCTTTAAATAGTATAGACACACAAAATTTAATTTATTTCAATTGTGATTCGATCATTACTGAAGTAAATGAAAGGTTCAATTTAAATATAAAAGAGAAATCTGCCGATGATTTAATTGCCGAAGACAATGCAATTACTGAAAACAATTTTTCTAATGAGACGATGGCTTTAGATTTTAAAGAGATAAATAAAAAAATAACACATACTATTATAAAAAGCAAATCTATTTTAGTACTATGTTAAAATGCCGAATCTGGTGTAAAAATACTTCTTTCGATTTCGTTATCAAAAAAAAAGCAACATTATGGATAAATAATGATGTTTTTTTTATGTCTAAGAAAGCTTACATTTTTTGAATTTGTTGATCCTGAATTTTTGAGAATAGAATCAAACCTACAATTGCTCCAATAGTTGCAAACAGCATATCCGATTGAGTGTCCCAAACATCGCCTTGTGTACCTAAAAAGGCATCGCCACCATCGCCTGTTGCCAATGAAACTCCCCATTCAATCCATTCATAAGCGGCACTTATAGCTAAACAAATGCTGACAATGATGAAATTAAAAAAACTTTTATTGCTTATTACTTTCTTCCTGATAAACAATTCTCTAATTACCATTGCAGGTACCAAACCTTGAGCAAAATGGCCCACTTTATCATAATTATTTCTACTTTGATGAAATGTTTCTTTTATATATTCAAAAAAGGGAACCTCTGCATAGGTATAATGTCCTCCAACGAACAGAATTATGCTATGTATCAGGATTAAAAAATAAGTAAAATTGGTAAACCGAAATTTTTTAAATGTAAAAGCTAAAACCAGAAGTCCAATTATGGCAGGAATTATTTCTAAAAAACAGGTAAATCCTTCTTTTGGGTTTGTGATAGACCAAAGAAGTATTCCTAAATATGTCATTAACATATAATAGATTGTCTTCATTTTAATGCAATTATTTCATTTTGATTTCGTTGCTAATTTATGTTTTTTTAATGAGTATTGGTAGATAGTGATTTTAAAACCATCACTTATACAAAATTTAAAAATAGCCAAGTTTTTAGTAAAGAATAAACAATGTAAATTTGCAGTCTTAAAAATAGGCCATGCTCGAAATTAAAAATATCTCTTTTACTTATATTGAAAATCCAGTAATTGAAAACATCAGTTTTACTATTGAAACAGGACAAAATATAGCCGTAATTGGCGAAAGTGGTTGTGGTAAAAGCACATTGTTAAAACTTATCTACGGTTTATACAATTTAGATAGTGGTGAAATTAATTATTATAATCAAGGAATCTTTGGACCAAAATACAATTTGATTCCTGGGGAAGATTATATCAAGTACTTAGCTCAAGATTTCGATTTAATGCCCTATATTACTGTTGCGGAAAATGTAGGTAAGTTTTTGTCTAATATCTATATGGAAGAAAAAAACGCCAGAGTCCAGGAACTTTTGGCAATGGTCGAAATGACGGAATTTGCAAATGTAAAAGCAAAATACCTAAGTGGCGGTCAACAACAAAGAGTAGCATTGGCGAGAGTCTTGGCATTAGAACCCGAAATTCTTTTGTTGGATGAACCATTTAGTCAGATTGATTCCTTCAGAAAAAATGCTTTGCGTCGCAATTTGTTCAAGTATTTCAAAGAAAAAGGAATTACTTGTATCATTGCTACGCATGACAGCACAGAAGCGTTGTCCTTTTCAGATGAAACTATAGTATTGCGAAATGGAAAATTAATCGCCAAAGGCACTTCTAAAGACCTTTATGAAAATCCTCCAAATACGTATATTGCTTCGCTTTTTGGGGAAGTAAATGAATTGAAATTATCGAATTTTGTTGATTTGGAAATGGAGGAGGACGAAGTTCTTATTTTATACCCACACCAATTAAAACGCGATGAGGACGGAAAATTGAAAGTAATTGTAAAACAATGTTATTTTAAAGGCAGTCATTATTTAGTAAAAGCCGCCTTTGAACGAAGAGCGCTGTTTTTCGAAAGTAAAAAAGAATTAGAGCTAGATCAGGAAGTTAGTTTAACAGTTAGTTTTTAATACGATGAAATTTTAATTTTTTAAAATAAGTTTAATCTTAATAATATTACTTTTTTTAGGGTATTGATAGATTAGCTTTTTTTTAACACTCACTCTATTTTTTGATTTATTTAATTATTTACATTTGACGGATTATGAAAAGAATAGTTTTTAGTACATTTTTATTAGCATTGCTTCTTATTGGAGGTAAAAAAACGCTTGCAAATGGGCAGAAAATTACTATTGGTTCAGTTACAAATTGGGATTCATTCATAAAAGACCAAGAGAATTTCAATAAATTGAACCCAACTTTTTTATTGATTAAATATACGGATTTCGATTTAGAAGAAGAATTTTCAAGTAACACTAATTATAAAGATTCTAGATCAAACAAATTACTTCCAGTAAAATTCCCACTTATTAAAAAATGGTATTTGTCTTTTGATGATTCAATCGACTATACCAATGATTACAATTTACCATATAATTGTGAACTCAATTTTGGTCCATCTACACCCATATACCTTTTTCATAGCGTATTGAGAATTTGATTTTTATTTTAAATTAGTTGCCAAGGATTAATAATGCTTTTTAATGAAGTAGTATAAGTCTAGTACCTTGTAGGGCACTTTTTGTCATTTCAGGCAACTTATATTATTTGTTATCTCCACAAGGAATCGATGAATTCCCAAAAATCTATTACTTAAATTTCATTTTAAACTCTCAAACGAGCATCTTTTACATTGGTATAAATGCCAATGAAGCTATGCCAAATTCAATTGATTGTTTCATAAACATTAAATAGTTACACATGAAAAAAATTGCTGTGATTACAGGATTATTAGCCACGTTGTTCGTAGTTAGTTGTAATTCTAAAAAGGAAGAAAAAGAAGAAGTTATAAAATATGCTGTAACTAATCCTATGATAATAGACACTTCTTTCACAAAACAATATGTCTCTCAAATTAAATCGGTTCGCAATATTGAAATACGATCCCAAGAAAAAGGTTTTCTTCAAAACATTTATGTCGAGGAAGGGCAAAGTGTTAAAGCAGGACAAATAATGTTTCGTGTTATGTCCAATTTTCAAGAAGCAGATTTATTAAAGACTCAAGCTGAAGTTAAAGCTGCCGAAATTGAATTACAAAACACTAAAATTTTAGCTGATAAGAATATTGTTTCTAAAAACGAATTAGCAATGGCTTTAACGAAACTTCAAGGAGCTAAAGCAGAAGTAACTTCAGCGAAATTGCATTTATCATATACTGTTATTAAGGCTCCATTTTCGGGTACTATTGACCGAATTCCAAAAAAATTAGGAAGTCTTATTGAAGAAGGCGAATTGCTAACTTCTCTTTCTGACAATAGTGGCGTTTATGCCTATTTTAATTTATCAGAACCGGAATATTTAAATTATCAAATGCATGTGAAAGATCGTGCTGACAAAAAAGTAAGCTTGCTTTTAGCCAATAACGAAACGTATAAAGATAAAGGAATCGTAGAACTTGTGGAAGGTGAATTTGATAGCGAAACGGGAAATATTGCATTTAGAGCTCGTTTTCCTAATCCAGATAAGTTATTAAGAAATGGAGAAACGGGTAGTGTAATTATGACTAATCCTATAAAAAACGCTTTGGTAATCCCTCAAAAAACAACTTATGAAATTCAAGATAGAAAATATGTTTTTGTAATAGATAAAAACAATGTTGTGAAAGAAAGAGAAATTAAAATTATTGGAGAAATGCCAGACATCTATATTGTTAAAAGTGGGATTAATGAAAATGATAAAATTTTGCTAGAAGGCGTTCAGAAAGTGAAAGATAATGACAAAATAGAAGTTGATTACCAAAAGCCTGAAGTGGTTTTGAAACATTTGAGTTATAAAGCAAACTAGTCGAAATCAAAAAAAGAAAAGAAAATGTTTAATAAATTTATTGAAAGACCAGTACTGTCGATAGTAATATCGCTTTTAATTGTACTGATAGGTGTTTTGTCTATGACATCTTTGCCTGTTACGCAATTACCCTCTATTTCCCCACCAAAAGTTAATGTTACTGCTGACTATCCAGGAGCAAACAACGAATTATTGATTAAATCGGTTATAATTCCAATAGAAAGAGCTCTTAATGGTGCCCCTGGAATAAAATATATTACCTCGGATGCTGGTAATGATGGAGAGGCATCGATTCAAGTAGTTTTTAAATTAGGAACAGATCCAAATCAAGCTGCTATTAATATTCAAAATAGAGTTTCGACAATTGTAAATAAATTACCTCCACTGGTAATTCGTGAAGGTGTGAAAATCACCCGAGAAGAATCGAATAACTTGATGTATGTTAACGTATATAGTACTGATCCAACAATGGATCAAAAATTCTTATATAATTATACGGATATTAACTTACTTTCTGAAATTAAAAAAGTAGATGGTGTTGGAGATGCTGATATTATTGGAAACCGAGATTATGCTATGCGTATTTGGTTGAAACCCGACAGAATGTTGGCTTATAAAGTCTCTGCTGATGAAGTTATGGAAGCATTATCGCAACAGAGTTTAGAAGCGGCACCAGGTAAAACTGGAGAAAGTTCAGGAAAACGGTCCCAGTCTTTTGAATATGTATTGAAATATCCAGGTCGATTCACTACAACAGAGCAATATGGGAATATAATAATAAAATCAACTCCCGATGGTGCTATACTAAGACTGAAAGATGTTGCCAAACTAGAATTTGGTAGTTCGATGTATGATATTTATTCAAATATGAACGGAAGACCATCGGCAGCTATAACCATAAAACAATCTTACGGTAGTAATGCGAGTCAAGTTATTAAAGATGTTAAAGCAAAATTAGCTGAAATTAAGAAATCCTCTTTTCCAAAAGGAGTTGATTATGAAATTAGTTACGATGCGTCTAAATTTTTGGATGCTTCTATAGAAAAAGTGGTACATACTTTACTTGAGGCTTTTATTTTAGTTGGATTAGTTGTCTTTTTGTTTCTTGGTGATTGGCGTTCTACTCTAATTCCTGCTATTGCTGTGCCTGTGTCGCTTATTGGGACTTTTGTTTTTATGCAATTTTTCGGAATTTCGATAAATCTTGTTACTTTATTTGCATTGGTTTTAGCCATTGGAGTTGTTGTCGATGATGCTATCGTGGTTATTGAGGCGGTACATGCCAAGATGGAAGAGGAACATTTAGCACCTCTCGAAGCTACTAAAGAAGCCATGCATGAAATTAGTGGTGCTATTATAGCCATTACTTTTTTGATGGCAGCCGTTTTTATCCCTGTTGCTTTTATGACAGGTCCAGTAGGAGTTTTCTACAGACAATTTTCAATAACAATGGCATCTGGAATTATTCTTTCGGGTATTGTTGCACTTACATTGACACCAGCTCTTTGTGCGATGATGTTAAAAAACAATCATGGTGTAGCTAAAAAGAAAACCCCAATTAATAATTTTTTAGACGGTTTTAATAATAAATTTAACCGTCTTAACGGAAGATACAATGGTATATTAAGTAAAATTGTAAGTCGAAGAATAGTGACTTTTGGAATTTTGATCGCTTTTTGTATAGGAATCTTTTTCATGAATAATAGCCTTCCATCCGGATTTATTCCAACCGAAGATCAAGGAACAATTTATGCAATTATACAAACACCTCCAGGTTCTACTTTAGAAAGAACAAATGATATCGCTCTTAAATTGCAAAAAGTTGCTGAAAAAATTGAAGGGGTACAATCCGTATCTGCTTTGGCTGGTTTTGAAATCCTTACTGAAGGTACTGGAGCTAATTCAGGTACATGTCTTGTTAATTTAAAAAATTGGTCAGAAAGAAAACATTCTGCAATTGAAATCATGAAAGAATTGGAAGAAAAATCCAAAACAATCACTGGAGCTTCTCTTGAATTTTTTCAACCACCTGCAGTTCCTGGGTATGGGGCAGCTGGAGGATTTGAACTGAGATTGCTTGATATAGCAGGTTCTGGTGATTATAAAAAAATGGAAACTGTAAATAATGATTTTGTTAAGGCATTGAATAAACGCCCAGAATTAACTTCAACTTTTAGTTTCTACAGCGCTAGTTTTCCTCAATTTATGTTACGAATTGACAATGACCTTGCACAACAAAAAGGAGTTACTATAGATAATGCAATGAATACCCTTTCAACTTTGGTGGGTAGTAATTATGAAATTAGTTTCATAAAATACGATAGACAGTACAAGGTAATTGTACAAGCTTCACCAGAATACAGAGCATTGCCAGAAGATGTATTGAAATTGTATGTAAAAAACAATCGAGATGAAATGGTACCATTTTCTGCCTTCATGCACATGGAAAAAGTATATGGACTATCAGAAATTACAAGACATAATATGTTTAACTCTTCTGAAATTAGCGGACAAGCTGCCCCAGGATATAGTAGTGGAGAAGCTATTAAAGCCATTCAAGAAGTGGCTGCAAAAGATTTGCCTAGAGGTTATGGTATCGATTGGGCAGGAATTTCAAAAGATGAAGTAGGTCGTGGTAATGAAGCCATTTTTATTTTTCTAATCTCTTTGTTGTTTGTTTACTTGGTTTTAGCGGCACAATACGAAAGTTTTGTTTTGCCATTTGCTGTAATACTTTCTCTTCCTGCTGGAATTTTTGGATCTTATTTACTGCTTTCTATAGCAGGTTTAGATAATAATATTTACGCTCAAGTTGCCTTTATCATGCTTATAGGTTTATTAGGTAAAAATGCCGTTTTAATTGTGGAGTTTGCCGTTCAAAAACACGAAGCTGGAGCAACAGTATTTGAAGCCGCAATGGAAGGAGCAAAAGTAAGGTTTCGTCCTATTTTAATGACTTCATTCGCTTTTATTGCAGGATTAATTCCTCTAGTGTTTGCAGAAGGTCCAGGGAAAATTGGTAACCGTACAATTGGTACTGCAGCAGCAGGAGGTATGCTTTTAGGAACCGTTTGTGGTGTCTTGATTATTCCAGGATTGTACTATGTTTTTGGTAGTATAGCTGCAAAAATCAAAATGATTAAAGTACAAAATAACAACCCATTAACCGAAGAATTCGATAATCATGTATAATATCAAAATATATAAAAGTTTAATTGCGATGGGTTTTGCGCTTACAATTGTAAGCTGCAAAACACCATCAGCCATAACTGCAACGGAAAGCAAAGCGATTCCTGAAAGTTTTGGCATAAGCAAAGACACAAAAAATACATCAACAAGTACGTGGCAAAACTATTTCAATGATCCAAATTTAACGAGTTTGATTACTATTGCCTTAAAAAATAATCAAGAACTGCAAATTACATTGCAAGAAATTGAAATGGCTAAGAATGATATTCGTGTCAAAAAAGGAGCTTTATTGCCTTCAGTTGGGCTTAGAGCAGGAACTGGAGTAGAAAAAGTAGGGCGTTATACTAGCCAAGGTGCTGGTGATGCAACTACAGAAATTGCACCAGGTAAGGAGTTTCCAGACCCATTGACCGATTTAAATGTTGGTGCTTATGCCAATTGGGAAGTTGATATTTGGAAAAAATTACGCAATTCAAAAAAGGCTGCAGTTACAAGGTACTTGGCTACTATTGAAGGTAAGAATTTTGTAGTTACCAATCTTATTGCTGAAGTTGCCGATTCTTATTATGAGTTAATGTCGTTAGATAGTCAACTGGAAATTGTAAAACAAAACATTCAATTGCAACAAAATGCATTGGAGATTGTAAAAATCCAAAAAGAAGCAGCTAGAGCAACAGAATTGGCAGTGCAGAAATTTCAGGCAGAAGTCTTAGCTTCAAAAAGCATGGAATTTCAAATTAATCAGAAAATTGTAGAAGCAGAAAACACGATTAATTTCTTGCTTGGTCGTTATCCTGAGAAAATAACAAGGAATAGTAGTGATTTTTTAAATCGAACTCCATCTATTATACAATCAGGTATTCCTTCGCAATTATTAACGAATAGACCAGACGTTAAGCAAGCCGAATTGGATTTAACAGCAGCAAAATTGGATGTTAAAGTAGCAAGAGCAGAGTTTTATCCGTCACTTGATATATCGGCCGCTTTTGGTTTGCAGGCTTTCAAGACTTCTTATTTGGTAAAATTCCCAGAATCTTTGTTGTATAACTTAGTAGGGGATATAGCTGCTCCATTAATCAATAGAAATGCTATTAAAGCTGAGTTTGCCAATGCCAATGCGCGACAGTTACAAGCATTGTATAATTATGATCGTACGATTTTGAATGCTTATCTCGAAGTATCTAATCAATTGGCAAATATTGGGAATTTAGAAAAAAGCTATAATCTTAAATCGCAACAAGTAACTGCATTGAACAATTCTATTAACATTGCGAATGATTTATTTAAATCGGCTCGAGCGGATTATTTCGAAGTTTTAATGACCCAACGCGATGCTCTTGATGCTAAATTGGAATTAGTCGAAACCAAAAAAGACCAAATGAATGCTTTTGTTCACACTTATAAAGCACTTGGAGGTGGTTGGAAATAAACCCATCATTTAGAATATTACAGCAAAAAGCCAGACTTTCGAGTCTGGCTTTTTTATTTAAATTTATGCGATATCCTTGAATTTCGATGTTTTAAACTAATTTAAAATTTTAAACATTACCTTACACTATTGGAATTCGTGATTTTTCAAAACAATCGGATTCGTGCAATTCGTGGCTACCTTTTTTTTATTTAAAATAAGAAAACGTTTCGTTGTTTTCTATTTTCAACAGCGTTTCATATATTAATTTTATCACGTTTTCTACATCATCACGATGCACCATTTCTACAGTGGTGTGCATGTATCTTAAAGGTAATGATATTAAAGCCGATGCAACGCCACCATTACTATAAGCAAAAGCATCAGTGTCAGTTCCAGTAACTCGAGAAGAGGCTAAACGTTGAAAAGGAATTTTCTTTTCTTCGGCAGTATCTAAAATCAATTCTCTCAAATTATTTTGAACAGCAGGAGCATAGGTTACAACCGGACCTTTCCCAATTTTTGTTTCTCCTTCAATCTTTTTTTCAATCATTGGAGTTGTTGAATCGTGACAAACATCAGTAACAATAGCTACATTTGGTTTGATAGTTTTGGTAATCATTTCGGCACCTCGAAGGCCAACCTCTTCTTGAACGGAATTCGTAATGTATAAACCAAAGGGTAATTTTACCTTGTTTTCATGAAGCAAACGAGCTACTTCAGCAATCATAAAACCTCCCATACGGTTATCAATAGCACGACACACAAATTTATTTTCGTTCAAAACCATAAATTCATCAGGATAAGTAATCACACAACCCACATGAACACCTAGTGCTTCCACTTCCTCTTTCTTTTCGCAACCTATATCTATGAAAAGATTATCAATTCTAGCAGCTTCTTCTTTAGTGCGATTTCTAGTATGTATAGCTGGCCAACCAAAAACCCCTTTTACGATTCCTTTTTTAGTGTGGATATTAACTCTTTTTGATGGAGCTATTTGGTGATCCGAACCACCATTTCTTATAACATAGATCAAACCATCATCGGTAATATAATTCACATACCACGAAATTTCATCAGCATGACCTTCAATTACCACTTTATAGGGAGCATCCGGATTTATTACACCCACAGCGGTGCCATAAGTATCCGTAATAAAAGTGTCGACATAAGGCTTCAAATAGTCCATCCATAATTTTTGACCAGAACTTTCATAACCAGTAGGCGAGGCGTTATTGAGATATTTCTCTAAAAAGCTAAGGGAAGACTTGTTTAATATTGATTTAGAACTCATAAAATATTTTTTTTGCTAAATTATAAATTTGGCATTACAGTTGTACATATAATGTATAATTTTGTGTCATAAAAATTTCACCCCATGAAGATTGTTCGATTTCTATTTTTTTTCCTTTTGCTTTCGATTTCCATCCAAGCACAAGTTTTAAATAAAGTAACTTTAAAAAAAGAAATTACCGAAACTGAAATCGACTCTGTTTTTAATGACACTATCGCATTAGAAGAAATCGTTATTTCTAAAGTTAAACTCGATACCGAATCATTAAAACAATTTACAATATTAAGAAACAGAGTTTATGTTACTTATCCTTATGCCAAGTTAGCTTCTGAAAGGTTAACAGCATTGAATCGAGGAATGAATAGTCTTAAAACAAATAAAGAGAAAAAGAAATATTTCAAAATCATCGAAGATTACCTTAGCAATGAATTTGAAGAAAGACTTAAAAAATTGTCTCGCAAACAAGGACAAATCTTAGTAAAGCTTATTCACAGGCAAACAGGTACTACAACTTATGATTTAGTGAAAAGTTTAAAAAGCGGTTGGAAAGCATTTTGGTCTAATACAGCAGCAAGAATGTTCGATTTAAATTTAAAAGAGGAATACCAGCCTTATCAAAGTAACGAAGATTACTTAATAGAAACTATATTAGTACGCGCCTTTGAATCAGGAAGATTAATAAATCAACCTCCGGCTAAGCCAGTAAACTATGACGATCTCACCGATTATTGGGTATCCAAAGCATCAAAAGAAAATAAGTAAAAACTATTCGGGCGTTCCCTTTTAGATAGTAAAAACGGCACTATTGTAAGTAAATAGTGCCGTTTTTACTTTCTAAAAGGTCAGGCTATCCGTTACAAGTCCTCGTCCCGAAAAAAAATCGGGACTGTGGGCTTTTCACTTCTATCCTTAACGCGTTCTCGTTCTTTATTCAGAAGTTGTTTCTCTTTAGATATTGGATAGTGAATCTGTACATGTCATTATATAGAATAAACATCAAACGCTTTTCAATTAAAAATAGTATCTCAGCACACCATTTGCCAATATCTGCTCAAATCTGCGTGCCACTTTAAATTCCAACAAAGGTAAGTTGGTTTTATAAATACAGTTCTCCTTATATATAGGTACAGTAAATCTAATCAAACGTACTTATTACTAAAATATAATCTCAATGTTTTTCAAATAAAAACAGATGGACTCTTAAACCATCTACGAAAATCTGCTCAAATCTATGTGTCAGAAGCAGGGGATAGGTCTTTGAAAGCTATTATTCAAAAGAAACCGCTTTTATTTACAGCACGCCTCATCATATATAATCGCTATAAAACCCATTTCCATTCAAAATCCGAAACCCAAATCAAACCTCAAAGTCCATAAAACGTATAGAATTCTAAAAAACTGGAATCATAAATCACAAAACCTCAAAAAATAGCTAATGTAAACAATAGGTTATCAATGTGTTAAAAAATACTTTAAAAATAGTTTGCAAAAGGTCTTGAATAACTAAATAAACCCACTACTTTTGCACCCGCAATGAGCACGAAGTTCTTTAAAATACTGACAAGCATTACAAACGAAAAGGAAGATTTATTTTCTAAATAAAGTTTAAAAAAAGCTTGTGAGATTTAAAARYGAGAGTTACCTTTGCACCCCGCTAAACGAGCAACGTTCCTTGAKAGACTGATAAGAAGATTGATAATAAGATGAAAAAAAATATTTTTCAAAAGATTTTCAAAAAGTCTTGCCAGTTAAAAAAGAATAGTTACTTTTGCAGCCGCTAACCGAAAGAATAGCGTAAGAAATAAAAAAACGAAAGTTCTTAGACATATTGAATTGACAGCCGTTTTAAGAGAGATCTTAGAACAAATATAAGAGAGTAAGAGAGTCGAAAGATTTAAAAAACCACTAGAATTTGAGTCGAATAACAATAGCTTGATTTATCAAGCGTACAATATACGATGAAGAGTTTGATCCTGGCTCAGGATGAACGCTAGCGGCAGGCTT
>NZ_SMFK01000025.1 GCF_004349355.1 Flavobacterium cellulosilyticum
TGATGTGCAGATAAACCTGATGTCCACGAATAGGAAAGTCTTGAACAGTTATCTCATCAAAAAAACCTTTGGAGCTTAATTTAGCTTGACGATATTCTTTGGGTATAGAATTGATCTCTTTTAAATAAAGATGAAGAATTTCTTCCCCTTTTTTATAGGAAGTAAGTTCGAAATAATCAACAATAATTTCAGGTAATAACAATTTGAGAAGTTCAATAAAAGAGTCTTGCATTTCTATATAATTTTGAAATACAAATATCGAAATTTAATATTTCCCCACAACTTTTAGACTTGATCCAAAAAACCTCGATATCTGAATAAGATTCGAGGTTTCAATTTGTATTTATAAAAAGTCTTAGAGCGCAGTAATAATAAATTCGCTCCGTCTGTTCATTTGATGGTCTTCTTCTGAACAATTTACTCCATCAGAACATCCGTTTACCAATTGAGTTTCGCCGTATCCTTTACCTGTTAATCTGTGAGAATCAATCCCGTTCTTCACTAGCCAACCAATGGTTGATTTTGCTCTATTGTCTGATAAAACTTCATTGTATTTGAACGAAGCGCGGCTATCGGTATGGGAGCGAATGTCTAGTTTCATCGTAGGATTTTGGTTCAAAACGTCTAATATTTTTTCCAAGTCTAAAGCAGCTTCAGTTCTAATATTGTATTTATCCAAATCGAAATAGATCATTTTTATTCCAAAACAGATACCTAAATCATCACCAACAGCCACTTTACAGGTTTCTTTTTCAAGGGCAAAAGGCAAGTTGGTTCTACTATTGTTTTCCTTTCCAATAGTGATTTTTTGTTCTTTAGTATTGTAATCCGTTTTAGAGGCACGAACATTGTAGTTTTTTCCGCATTCAACAGCGAAAGTATATGTACCAGTAGGATCCGTTACTGTTGTTTTTATAAGATTAAATTTAGTGTCAAATAAACTTATTTTAGCATCAACTAGAATGAGACCAGTTATTAAATCAGTCACTTTACCATATAATTCCTGTTCACATTTAAGTTTTTTAGTTTCCAGGAATTTATAAATGTCATCATATCCTTGTCCACCATTTCTATTGGAGGATACAAACCCTCTTCTGGTTTTAGTGTCTAGTAGAAAGGCAAAATCATCCTTTGGAGAGTTCACACCGTCACCTAAATTTTGGACTTCTCCAAAACTTCCGTCAGCATTTATTTTAGAAACAAAAACATCCAATCCGCCTAAACCAGGAAAACCATCAGAGGCAAAATAAAGTTCGTTTTCATCGGATATAAAAGGGAAGGTTTCTCTACCACTAGTATTGATTCCGTTTCCTAAATTTTCGGGAGTTCCAAAACTTCCATCCTCATTTAATTGCACTCTGAAAATATCGGATTGTCCTTTTGTACCGGGCATATCAGACACAAAATACAATGTTTTTTCATCTGAACTAAGTGTAGGATGCGCAGTGCTGTATTGATCACTGTCAAAAGGTAATTCTATTACATTTACCCATTTTTCATTTTCTAGATTGGCTTTGTAAATTTTAATTAAAGTGATATCACTTCCGTCTTTTCCTTTTTTTCCATCAAGAAAGTTGTTTCGGGTAAAATACATTGTTTTACCGTCTTTAGTGAAAGTAGGGGATGATTCGTGGAATTTAGAATTTATTTTTTTAGAAAACGTACTAATCTTTCCGGCAACCAGTCCTTCTCCCAAATCAGTAACATAAAGATTGGTAAAACTTTGATTGGTCCATTTGTGTTTCCTATGCATAAAACTTCCAGTATCTCTAGAAGAGGCAAAAACTAATTTGTTTAAATAGAAAGCACTCCCATAATCAGAATATTTAGAGTTGATTCCAGCATCTTCTATATTATATCTACCCGAATTTGCCTTTATGTTTTCTATATAATTTTTGTTTTTATCATATAGTGCCCCCCTGTCATCATTCCCTGATTTTTGATGAAATAGGTCTAACATTTTGTTCGCTTTTTCAATATTTCCGGCTGCTTTTAAAGATTGAGCATAACGATAATAATATTCAGGTTCTATGTCTGAAGTCATAGCAAACAATTCATCATACCATTTAGAGGCTTTTTCCAATTGTCCATTGAAGTAATAGGAATTACCTAGTTTTTGGAACATATCTACAGATTTGTAACCTTTTTCAGCGACCCTTTCATAGGTTTTAATGGCATCAATATAAGCAAAATTATCATATTTTCTGTCGGCAGCAGCAATTTGGGCTTTTTGGGCATAACAGTTAAATGAAAAAACACTTATTATGGTAATATAAAGTAATATTAAATTTTTCATATATGTAAAATTTATTTGTTAGTGGTCATATATGGTATCGCTTTTTATGATAGTATTTGCATTAGCAAACGGCATTTTAATTGCGATTTCATAATAATTGTTTTTAAAAGAATCTTGGAGTAGTAATTTTTTTGACGTTGTTGAATAGTTCATATCTCAAGAATATTTCGTGAGAACCGGAATTATAGTTTTTTAAGTTAGTTGTTTCTCTATCGTATCCATAACCAATATAAATTCCTTGAGAAACTTGAAAGCCAACCATTGCACTTAAAGAAGCACTCCATCTATATGCAACTCCAATCATGAATTTTTCACTGAACAAAAAGTTAGCGGAAACATCCACTTGAAGAGGAGCCCCTTCAACCATTTTGGAAAGTACAGCAGGTTTGAATTTTATTGTACTGTTGATATCAAATACATATCCTGCAATAAGATAATAATTTATTTTTTCTTTAAATATTCTGACACTATTATCGTCATAACGGTTAGATTCTAAAAAATTAGGGACAGAAAACCCTAGATACGCTTTATTGGAATGCAAATAAATTCCAGCTCCAATATTTGGCGAGAACTTACTATAATTTTGCAAACTAGGATCAGATGCATCAACTGGATCTAATCGAGTGATATCCAAATCAAATAAATTGGCAGTTGCTTTCATCCCAAAAGAAATTTTCCAAGTATCCGAGGTTTGTAGGGTATAAGACATGTCAGCCGAGATTGCATTCTCATTGGTAGGACCTATTTTATCATTAACAAGCGAAACACCTAGGCCCAAATTACTTCCGTTAATAGGGGTGTTGATCGATACCGTATTAGTGACAGGAGCTCCTTCTAAACCGACCCATTGTGTACGGTGTAGAGCGAATATACTCAAGGCTCCTCTCGACCCAGCATAAGCTGGATTGACATTGATTGTGTTGTACATGTATTGTGTAAACTGTGCATCTTGTTGAGCAAAACTTACAAAACTAGTAAACATCAAAGCGAATAATAGTATTCTTGTTTTCATGTAGATTAATGTTTAAACCTAGGGTTAATAAACCCTAGGAGTTTGATTTAGATTTGAGTTAAATTTATCTAGTAAGGTATAAAAACCCATCTTTCGTATTGGTTATAACATTATCATTATTATCAAAAGAGGTGTAATTTAAAATATAATAGTAAGTTCCAGTTGGTAAACCAGAGGACTGACTTAAAGTTGTTCTACCATGTGAAGTACCATCAAAAACATTGGAAACATTATTATAATTTCTGGTTTCATAAACTAAAACTCCCCAACGATTGTATATTTCAACCGTATTTTCTGGGTAACAACTTATATTATCAATATTTTCGATCGCAAACAATCTGTTTTTCTCGTATCCGTTTACTGATATAGCATTGTGTACAATAATATTTCCGCAAGGCAATACGGTACATTTATCATTCACATTCATGTTTACTTTTATAGATTGACAATCATCTCCACTTATTTTGTATATAAAGACATAATCACCCAGAGGCATACCAAGTGGCGATAGAATATTTCCTTGTAAATATCCTGAATTATTTACATCTATCCAAATCCCATTTGAAGGAGTTCCAACAGGTAATAAAGTATTAAGATTTATTAGAGTTGAATCTGAATTACAAGTACTGCTTGGAACTATAGTATTACTAACATTACAAGTCACCGTAACCACAATAGTAGCAGAATCACAGTTCGATGGATTTATTTTTTCACAGATCGAATACACGATCGTATAGCTTCCAGCAGGAGTTCCAGCCGGTACACTAATTTGTCCCGTAGCCGTATTGACCGCAGGAACAGGAGCACCAACTACAATAGGAGTAGCCGGAGTGGTTACCGCAAGGTTTACCGTAGTCACCGTTGCTTGACCACCATTTAGAGTATCAATGCCATTGCCATTGTCATTGAATACATTACCCGCATTGGTGTTTCCAGTGGTTCCATTACCCGCTGCGATAGTATCATCTTGAGCGATAATTCCAGGAGCAGTAACCGTAACCGAAATAGTAGCTGAATCACAGTTCGATGGATTTATTTTTTCACAGATCGAATACACGATCGTATAGCTTCCAGCAGGAGTTCCGACCGGTACACTAATTTGTCCCGTAGCCGTATTGACCGCAGGAACAGGTGCACCAACTACAATAGGAGTAGCCGGAGTGGTTACCGCAAGGTTTACCGTAGTCACCGTAGCTTGATTACCATTTAGGGTATCGATACCATTACCATTGTCATTGAATACATTACCTGCATTAGTGTTTCCAGTGGTTCCATTACCCGCAGCGATAGTATCATCTTGAGCGTTAATTCCAGGAGCAGTCACCGTAACCACAATAGTAGCCGAATCACAGTTCGATGGATTTATTTTTTCACAGATCGAATACACGATCGTATAGCTTCCAGCAGGAGTTCCAACCGGTACACTAATTTGTCCCGTAGCCGTATTGACCGCAGGAACAGGCGCACCAACTACAATAGGAGTAGCCGGAGTGGTTACCGCAAGGTTTACCGTAGTCACCGTAGCTTGATTACCATTTAGGGTATCGATACCATTACCATTGTCATTGAATACATTACCTGCATTAGTGTTTCCAGTGGTTCCATTACCCGCAGCGATAGTATCATCTTGAGCGTTAATTCCAGGAGCAGTCACCGTAACCACAATAGTAGCCGAATCACAGTTCGGTGGATTTATTTTTTCACAGATCGAATACACGATCGTATAGCTTCCAGCAGGAGTTCCAACCGGTACAATAATTTGTCCCGTAGCCATATTGACCGCAGGAACAGGCGAACCAACTACAATAGGAGTAGCCGGAGTGGTTACCGCAAGGTTTACCGTAGTCACAGTAGCTTGATTGCCATTTAGAGTGTCAATACCATTACCATTGTTATTGAATACATTACCTGCATTGGTGGTTCCAGTGGTTCCATTACCCGCTGCGATAGTATCATCTTGAGCGATAATTCCAGGAGCAGTAACCGTAACCAAAATAGTAGCCGAATCACAGTTCGATGGATTTATTTTTTCACAGATCGAATACACGATCGTATAGCTTCCAGCAGGAGTTCCAACCGGTACACTAATTTGTCCCGTAGCCGTATTGACCGAAGGAACAGGAGCACCAACTACAATAGGAGTAGCCGGAGTGGTTACCGCAAGGTTTACCGTAGTGACCATAGGTTGATTGCCATTTAGAGTATCGATACCATTACCATTGTCATTGAATACATTACCCGCATTGGTGTTTCCAGTGGTTCCATTACCCGCTGCGATAGTATCATCATTTGCACATATGTAATTATCAATAGTTACGGTTTTTGGAGACGAATTACATGAGTTGTATGTTGTTGCTACATTATAAATACCTGGCGTCAATGAATCAAAAATACCTGAAGTATTACTTATTGGTGGAACAACTGGTATTGTACCAGTAACTGTATAAAGCACTCCGAGACCAGCAATTGGAGTAACTACCGTGATAGTTCCGGTGTTTATATTGCAAGTCGGTTGAGTTATTTTTGTTTCTGGTGTATTTGGAGCAGATTTTGGAGCTGCAGTCCCTGTGGCATTTGGACTAGTACAGCCATTTACAGTTTGAGTTACGGTATAAGTAGCTGCGGTATTTACTGTTATTGAAGCTGTAGTGGCACCGTTACTCCACAATAAAGTTCCAGTATAATTAGAAGCCGTCAAAGTAGCAGTCCCATCACAATTATTAACGACACTAACAGTTGGAGCAGCAGGAGCATTTTTTGGAGCTGCAGTCCCTGTGGCATTTGGACTAGTACAGCCATTTTTAGATTGAGTCACGGTATACGTTCCAGCGGTAGTCACCGTTATGGAAGCTGTAGTGGCACTATTACTCCACAATAAAGTTCCAGTATAATTAGAAGCCGTCAAAGTAGCAGTCCCATCACAATTATTAACGACACTTACAGTTGGAGCAGCAGGAGCATTTTTTGGAGCWGCAGTCCCTGTGGCATTTGGACTAGTACAGCCATTTTCAGATTGAGCCACTGTATACGTTCCAGCGGTAGTCACCGTTATGGAAGCTGCTGTGGCACCGTTACTCCACAATAAAGTTCCAGTATAATTAGAAGCCGTCAATGTGGAAGTCCCATCACAATTATTAACGACACTTACAGTTGGAGCAGCAGGAGCATTTTTTGGAGATGCAGCCCCTGTGGCTTTTGGACTAGTACAGCCATTTTCAGATTGAGCCACGGTATACGTTCCAGCGGTAGTCACCGTTATGGAAGCTGTAGTGGCACCGTTACTCCACAATAAAGTTCCAGTATAATTAGAAGCCGTCAATGTAGCAGTCCCATCACAATTATTAACGATACTAACAGTTGGAGCAGCAGGAGCATTTTTTGGAGCTGCAAGGCCTGATCCATTGGCACTAGTACAGCCATTTTCAGATTGAGCCACGGTATACGTTCCAGCGGTAGTCACCGTTATGGAAGCTGCTGTGGCACCGTTACTCCACAATAAAGTTCCAGTATAATTAGAAGCCGTCAATGTGGAAGTCCCATCACAATTATTAACGACACTTACAGTTGGAGCAGCAGGAGCATTTTTTGGAGATGCAGCCCCTGTGGCATTTGGACTTATACAGCCATTTACAGATTGAGTTACTGTATAAGTACCAGCAGTATTAACTGTTATGGAAGCCGTTGTGGCACCGTTACGCCACAATAAACTTCCAGTATAATTAGAAGCCGTCAATGTGGAAGTCCCATCACAATTATTAACGATACTAACAGTTGGAGCAGTAGGAGCATTTTTTGGAGCTGCAAGGCCTGATCCATTGGCACTAGTACAGCCATTTTTAGATTGAGTCACGGTATACGTTCCAGCGGTAGTCACCGTTATGGAATCCGTTGTGGCACCGTTACTCCACAACAAAGTTCCAGTATAATTAGAAGCTGTTAAAGTAGCAGTTCCATCACAATTATTAACGACACTTACTTTTGGAGCATCAGGAGCAGTTTTCGGAGCTGCAGTTCCTGATCCGTTGGCACTAGTACAGCCATTTTCAGATTGAATCACGGTATACGTTCCAGCGGTAGTCACCGTTATGGAATCCGTTGTTGCACCGTTACTCCACAATAAAGTTCCAGTATAATTAGAAGCCGTCAATGTAGAAGTCCCATCACAATTATTAACGACACTTACAGTTGGAGCAGCAGGAGCATTTTTCGGAGCTGCAGTCCCTATGCCATTTGGACTAGTACAGCCATTTAGGGACTGGTTTACAGTATATGTAGCTGCAGTATTAACCGTTATGGAAGCTGTTGTAGCACTATTACTCCACAATAAAGTTCCAGTATGATTAGAAGCCGTCAATGTGGAAGTACCATCACAATTATTAACGACACTTACCGTGGGAGCATCAGGAGCAGTTTTGGGAGCTGCAGCCCCTGTGGCATTTGGACTTATACAGCCATTTACAGATTGAGTTACTGTATAAGTACCAGCAGTATTAACTGTTATGGAAGCCGTTGTGGCACCGTTACTCCACAATAAAGTTCCAGTATAATTAGAAGCCGTAAATGTGGAAGTCCCATCACAATTATTAACGACACTTACAATTGGAGCAGCAGGAGCATTTTTTGGAGTTGCAAGGCCTGTGGCATTTGGACTAGTACAGCCATTTATGGACTGGTTTACAGTATAAGTACCAGCAGTATTAACTGTTATGGAAGCTGTAGTAGCACTATTACTCCACAATAAAGTTCCAGTATAATTAGAAGCCGTCAGTGTAGAAGTCCCATCACAATTATTAACGACACTAACAGTTGGAGCAGCAGGAGCATTTTTTGGAGCTGCAGTCCCTGTGCCATTTGGACTGGAACAGCCATTTTCAGATTGAGTCACGGTATAAGTTCCTGCGGTAGTCACCGTTATGGTAGCCGTTGTTGCGTTGTTACTCCACAATAAACTTCCACTACAATTGGAAGCCGTCAAAGTAGAAGTCCCATCACAATTATTAACGACACCAACAGTTGGAGCAGCAGGAGCATTTTTTGGAGCTGCAGTCCCTGTGGCATTTGGACTAGTACAGCCATTTAGGGACTGGTTTACAGTATATGTAGCTGCAGTATTAACCGTTATGGAAGCTGTAGTGGCACTGTTACTCCACAATAAAGTTCCAGTATAATTAGAAGCCGTCAAAGTAGCAGTCCCATCACAATTATTAACGACACTAACAGTTGGAGCATCAGGAGCAGTTTTCGGAGCTGCAGCCCCTGTGGCATTTGGACTTATACAGCCATTTGCAGATTGAGTTACTGTATAAGTACCAGCAGCATTAACTGTTATGGAAGCCGTTGTGGCACCGTTACTCCACAATAAAGTTCCAGTATAATTAGAAGCCGTAAATGTGGAAGTCCCATCACAATTATTAACGACACTTACAATTGGAGCAGCAGGAGCATTTTTTGGAGCTGCAAGGCCTGTGGCATTTGGACTAGTACAGCCATTTATGGACTGGTTTACAGTATAAGTACCAGCAGTATTAACTGTTATGGAAGCTGTAGTAGCACTATTACTCCACAATAAAGTTCCAGTATAATTAGAAGCCGTCAGTGTAGAAGTCCCATCACAATTATTAACGACACTTACAATTGGAGCAGCAGGAGCATTTTTTGGAGCTGCAAGGCCTGTGGCATTTGGACTAGTACAGCCATTTATGGACTGGTTTACAGTATAAGTACCAGCAGTATTAACTGTTATGGAAGCTGTAGTAGCACTATTACTCCACAATAAAGTTCCAGTATAATTAGAAGCGGTCAAAGTAGAAGTTCCATCACAATTATTAACGACACTTACAATTGGAGCAGCAGGAGCATTTTTTGGAGCTGCAGTCCCTGTGCCATTTGGACTGGAACAGCCATTTTCAGATTGAGTCACGGTATAAGTTCCTGCGGTAGTCACCGTTATGGTAGCCGTTGTTGCGTTGTTACTCCACAATAAACTTCCACTACAATTGGAAGCCGTCAAAGTAGAAGTCCCATCACAATTATTAACGACGCTTACCGTTGGAGCTTCATGAACTAGTTTTGGAGCTGCAGTGCCTGAACCATTTGGACTAGTGCAGCCATTTAAAGTTTGAGCCACGGTATACGTTCCAGCGGTAGTCACCGTTATGGAAGCTGTAGAGGCACCGTTACTCCACAATAAAGTTCCAGTATAATTAGAAGCCGTCAAAGTAGCAGTCCCATCACAATTATTAACGACACTAACAGTTGGAGCAGCAGGAGCATTTTTTGGAGCTGCAAGGCCTGTGCCATTTGGACTATTACAGCCATTTTCAGATTGAATCACGGTATACGTTCCAGCGGTAGTCACCGTTATGGAAGCTGTAGTGGCACCGTTACTCCACAATAAACTTCCAGTACAATTAGAAGCCGTCAAAGTAGAAGTTCCATCACAATTATTAACGACACTTACAGTTGGAACTTCATGAGCTGGAGTTGTAACAACATTAACAGCAATACATGTTGATGTACAAGAAGCAGTATTCGATGCAATTACGTAATATCCATTTGCGGCAGAAAGCCCAGTCCAAGTAAGTCCAGATCCAGTTCCATTTTTTGAGGCCTGAACGACTACATTACTAGAATTGTATAATTGGTATGTGGTTCCACTTACAGATGTAGACGATGTAATCGTTCCATCACCACCTGGTACAGCACAAAAGCTGCTACCTGTTAAAGATAATGCAACTGGATTTGGAGTTGTATCAATATTTACATTAGAACTTTTTTTAGTATCAGTATCAGTTGCTGCAATTACATAATATCCATTTGCTGCTGAAAGGCCTGACCAAGTAAGTCCAGATCCAGTTCCATCTTTTGAAGCCTGAACGGCTACATTGCTAGAATTGTATAATTGATACGATACGCCGGTTGCAGAGGTTATAGATGTTATTGTACCATTTCCACCAGGCAAAACACAGATTGTGCTACCAGTTAAAGATAAAGTTACCAGTTTTGGATTTGTGGAAATAGAATTTGTGTTGTTATTTAATTGTGGATCATTATTATTTCCTGAAATAGTTGCTGTATTAGAATAGTCTCCACTTGGATTTACAGTTGCAACAATTGTCATTGTAGCTGTACTTCCATTATTAAAATTTCCAATTGTCCAATTTGGAGCCGACCATGTTCCAGTAGATGGAGTAGCATTAATGAAGGTATATCCTGAAGGCAATACATCATTTACTACTACACCCGTACTATTATTTCCTGATACTGCATAAGAGGCAGTAAAAGTAAAAGTAACATTTGCACCAATTATTGGTGATCCGATATCTACAGTTTTAACAATTTTTAAATCTGAGCTAGCATAGGTTATTGTAATTGTCGCCTGATTAGATGTTATTCCGGTTGAATTATTAATGGTATATTTTATAGCGGTTGGATTTCCTATATAGGAAGGTAATGGAGTGAAAGTTACAATTCCAGATGTGTTAACACTCCATGTTCCTTGGTTAGCAACTACTAATGTGTTTTGAGTTCCAGAAGTCGATAGATTCAAATCTACACTGTTTTTATTAAGGGTAGTATTTGGATCAGTATCGTTTGTTGTCACATCGATACCTACAGGTCCAGCAGGTTGCGTTAATTTTGAGTCGTTATTTGCCGTTGGAACATTAAAAAACACTTCGCCACAACTGAATGAACTTTGTCTATCATTATTTACATCAAAATTCCCATACCTAAATACGGCAGTAGATGCGGAACTAAAATTTACAGATGCAATATACTGAGTATCTGCTAAACTAATAGGATCTACAGATCCACTTGGTCCTTGAAATCTTGTAAATGGTGGATTGATGGAAGTTGAAACGGTAATTAAAGTGGATTTATTTAGGGAGTAAGTAGCAGTTGGAGGAATATTAACATCAAAAAATTCTAATCCATCAATATCCAATGCTTGTAAAGCAAATGAATTTAAAAACATTGGTACTGGAATAGTTGAATAGGTTCCAGCTTGGTAAAAATCAAATTGAAATTCAACATATCCACCATTTGTGGTTGTTTGTATTACAGGTTGAAATCTACTTAATAATAATCCCGCACCGTTCGTCGCACTGTCTATGTCTTTTAATTTGGCATCAACAATAGCATTAATAGTAACAACAGCATCGATACTGAAACCTTGAGCAGTTGTTACATCAGTATAAATATATTTTGCACCAACATCTAATTTTTTGCCAGAAACAAGTGTAGGGTTGTTAAATACAGGATTTTGAGCACTCACAAAGTTGACAGCAAACAACATTAAAATGAATACTATGATAATTCTGTTTATCCTACTTTGCAAATAATTACAAAAAATGGGTATAATTGTATTCATATAATAGTATTAGGTGTTAATATTTGGGTATTAAATCGAGTGTTTTTAGTATAAATTTTGCTATGCTTATATGTGAAAAGTATACATAATTTGTTTTTATTTGAAATGGAATTGTACGTAGTTGTATGCAATTTTATATTTAAAATGGAAAGAAAAACACCTATTAAAGTTAAATATATAAAATAACCAAAAGGGAAAATAGTAAATTCTGTTGCGGAATTTTTAGATTTAATGAAAGTCACAAAAATGCACATTACGAATAGAAACAGTATTCCTTTTATAATTAAGGAAAGTATTTTCGGAAGTGATATAAAATTGCTTTGTAGGTTAACAACTTGATTCGAGGTTTTATTGGCCATATATCTATAATTTCTTTAATGTATTCTCTGGTCTTTTTCCTTTATATTTATCATATTTTTTATTAACTATCTATTTTATTGATCTAAATTAGTTATAATGTTTTAAAATTTCACTCGTTTTCTATCAATAACTTAAATAATCGTTTAATGGTTGTTTTTTAATTAATTCAAATGTTTAAAATTATTTAGTTATAATATATTAACAAAAAAATATTGAATTATGTACAAAACAAATTTAATTTAAATTTCAATATCTTTAACAAAAAAACATCGTTTAAGTGCAAATATAACGGACAAATAACACAAATGTCAATATTTATAGACTTAATACTACAAAAAAAACACTGAAATTTTTAAGGAATTCATATCTAAGATTAAAGATTTAAAATGATTTCAAAAATTCTATTTTTTCATGAGTTTTTGATTAAATAAAAAAGGTATTTATTCAAATGTCTTTTCGGTATCTTTTTTTTTTGTAAATTGGATAGCTATTAAATATATATTTAAAAATAAATTATTAATAATATATTCTTGTCAATGAAAAATTTGATCTTAATTCGACATGCAAAATCAAGTTGGGAAGCCCCCTTAAAGGATATAGACAGGCCGCTTGACAATAGAGGTATTCATGACGCCCACCTTGTTGCAGCTAATTGTTTGCATTTTTTACCATCAACCTACGTAATTTTTAGTAGTATTGCAAAGAGGGCTTCACATACAGCATATATTTTTGCTCAAAATTTTTTATATCCAATAGAAAGTATCGTTTATAATGAAGAACTTTATACTTTTGATGTCAACCAATTAGAGAAAATCATAAAATCATGTTCAAACAGCTTAGAAAGTATTATTCTTTTCGGGCATAATGAAGCAATTACAAATTTTGTCAATAAATTTGGCGATGTTTTTATTAGTAATGTTCCTACTGCAGGATTTGTATCTCTTCAGTTTGACACAGATAATTGGATGAAAATTAATAAAGGCAAGACCCAAAAAATAATATTTCCTAAAAAATTAAAATTAAAATAGTGCTTAAATATAGTTATATAGACAGAGAAAAAAGTTGGTTAACATTTAATGCAAGAGTACTCCAAGAGGCAGCAGATGATACCGTTCCACTTTTAGAAAGGTTACGGTTTTTAGGTATTTTTTCAAACAATTTAGATGAATTTTTTAGAGTTCGCTTTGCAGCTGTAAGGAGATTGAGTTTATCTGGTATATCAGGAGAGAAAGTACTTGGCGGAATTTCAGCTCAATTATTGTTGAAAGAAATTACAAGTATAGTAATTCAACAACAAACGGAAAGTTTACAAATATTAAGTTGTATTGAAGAAAAACTCGAAAAAGAAAACATATTTATTATTGATGAAAATAATATTTCAACAGATCAACAAGTTTTTTTAAAGGACTTTTTCATACAAACCCTCAGTCCTGAATTAGTTACCATTATATTAAATGATTTAGCCGAGTTTCCAGTATTGAAAGATACAGTAGGTTATTTGGCTATTAAATTAGTAATGAAACAAAAGGATGAAGTTCGATACGCAATGATCGAAATCCCGATTACAATTAATCGATTTGTTGTATTACCTTCAAAAGAAGGAAAACATTATGTTATTCTCATAGATGATGTTATACGGTTTAATCTAGGTAATATTTTTAATATTTTTGATTATGAGAGTGTTTCTGCACATATGATAAAAATCACACGAGATGCACAGTTAGAAATTGACAGTGATTTAAGTAAAAGTATGATGGAAAAAATTGCCACAAGTATTAAAGATAGAAGGATAGGCGAACCTGTACGATTTATTTATGATCAATTAATTGAAGAGGATACGCTCAAATTTTTTCTTGATAAAATGAAAATTATTTCTTCAGATAGTATTATTCCTGGAGGTAAATATCACAATCGTCGAGATTATATGAAATTTCCAAATCTTGGAAAATTTGATTTATTATATAAAACTAATGATCCTTTACCTATTCCCGGACTAAGCATTGAAGGAAGTTTATTACAAAAAATTAAAAGAAAAGATTATTTGTTAAATGCCCCTTTTCAATCATTTTCCTATGTTACTAAGTTTTTACGTGAAGCTGCACTAGATCCAACTGTAACAACTATTAAAATTACATTATATAGATTGGCCAAAAATTCCCAGATTATTAGTTCTCTAATAAATGCGGCTAAAAACGGTAAAAAAGTTACTGTTCAAATAGAATTGCAAGCGCGATTTGATGAAGCCTCAAATATATCTTATGCTGAACAAATGAAAACAGAAGGTATCGAACTTATTTATGGTATAAAAGGGCTTAAAGTACATAGTAAAGTTTGTGTTATCGAAAGAATTGAAAATGATAAAATAAGACGCTATGGTTTCATTTCTACCGGAAATTTTAATGAGCAAACCGCAAAAGTATATACTGATGTTACGCTGTTCACAGGTCATCAACAAATTTTAAAAGATGTCGTTAAAATTTTTGAATTTTTCGATATTAATTATAGATTGTATCGTTACAAACATCTAATTGTTTCTCCTCATTATACTAGAATTAAGCTTAATAAGTTTATAGATAGAGAAATTGCTCATGCATTAGAAGGTAAAGAAGCATATATTAAACTTAAAATGAATAGTTTATCGGATTTTGGGATGATCAATAAATTATATGACGCCAGTAATGCTGGGGTAAAAATTCAGCTCGAAATAAGAGGAATTTGTTCATTAATACCCGGTATTACTGGCATGAGCGAAAATATTGAAGCAATAAGCATTGTAGATAATTATTTAGAACATTCCAGAATTTTTATTTTTGGAAATGCAGGAGAAGCTGAAGTTTTTATTTCATCAGCAGATTTCATGACTCGAAATCTTGACGGTAGAGTAGAAGTAACATGCCCTATTTATGACCCTGAAATTAAAAAAGAACTCATTGATAATTTTGATTTGGGATGGAAAGGGAACGTAAAAGCACGTTATCATTCTGAAGGTTTAGATAATAATTATAGAATTCGTAATGAGGGGGAACCAATTTTTAGAGCACAGTTAGAAATTTACAACTATTATTTAAATAAAGTTAAGTAAAAAGTTTTTTGAAATAAATTTTTTTACTACTATGATTTTAGATCAATATCATCAATAAAGAATAAAAGAAAAAAATAGAATGAACCAGGAAATACTAAAAATAAAAAAATATGCAGCAATAGATATTGGTTCAAATGCTATGCGCTTATTAATTACAAATATTGTAGAACAAGAAGGTAAAACCACTCAATTTAATAAGAGTTCCTTAGTACGTGTTCCTATTCGATTAGGACAGGATTCCTTTACTATTGGTGAGATTTCCAATGAAAACATATCAAGAATGACTGATGCTATGAAAGCATTTAGTCTTTTAATGAAGGTTCATAAAGTCGAAGAATATTCTGCATTTGCTACCTCGGCAATGCGTGAAGCTAATAATTCAAAAGAAATTGTTGATCTTATTAAAAAAAATGCCAACATCAATATCGAAATTATTGATGGAAAAAAAGAAGCCATAATAATTGCCTCTACGGATTTGTTTCATTTATTAAAAAGTGATAAAACCTATTTATATGTAGATGTTGGAGGTGGAAGCACTGAATTTTCCCTTTTTTCTAATGGTAAAATTGTAATCTCTAAATCATTTAAAGCTGGAACGGTTCGATTATTAAATAAAATGGTAAGTGAATTAGTTTGGCAAGAAATGGAGATTTGGATCAAGGAAAACACTAAGGAGTATGACGAAGTGACATTAATTGGTTCCGGTGGAAATATCAATAAATTATTCAAAATGTCAGGTAAATTACAAGAAAAACCATTGTCATATATTTATCTCAATTCGCAATATGTTTTTTTAAATTCACTCACTTACGAACAAAGAATATCTCAATTAGGTTTGAATCCCGATCGTGCCGATGTAATTATTCCTGCAACTCAAATCTATCTTAATGCCATGAAATGGAGTGGTGCTAGAAATATTTATGTTCCAAAAATTGGACTTTCAGACGGTATTGTAAAGGCAATGTATTACGGGAAGATATAATCGATAAATTTAAATCCAACTGCTAATTCGCAAATTAATGATTCAGTATTGATAATTAAATTTGCGAATTTGTTGTAATTATAAAATAGGCTAAAGATTAAAGATCCAAATCAAAAGTTTTTTTCAGTAATTCCAAATTGGGATTAATTTCATTCAACCTATTATATTTATCAATAGCTGTGAAAGCAAATTTATTTTCTACTTTTTCATTTACAACTACTTTTATAGTAATATCGTGATTATGTAAATGCCCTTTTAAATGTCCTAAAAGCCCATATAATTCCGTTTCGAAATCAATTTTTGAACCTTCATTTGGCAATTCGTGAATTATAGTTGTACCATCTAATTTAGGATCGCCAATCATCAATAGTGATTCCATAATTTTATGGCCTTTATCACTAAGTCTTTGTGCGTATTTACCCCATTGCAATAGCATTTCGGTTTCTGTAAAATGTTCTGTAGGAAGATGAACTTGTTCTTTTACAAATCCCTTAACCGATTCCTGTAATGCTCTTTTGGCACGAATACTTGACAAGGATAATGCGGATACTTTAGGTCCTTCATTAAGAACAGGTGTTGCAGGTTTTGGAGTTGGAAATTCTGTTGAAGCTGTTGTAGTAGAATCGTTTATTTCAACTTCTAGTTCTATAACTTTATCACTTTGACTATTGGCGTTGCCATTGCTATTGCTATTGTCATTACTATTGACTTTTTCGACTATTGAATAGTCATTTCTTCTATAATAAGTAGGTGGAATTATAAATTTATCCCCTTTTTTTTTTCTCCATCAAAGGTGATGGAGGCTAATTGCATCAAGCAAAGTTCAACGAGCAAGCGCTGGTTCTGACTCAGTTTGTATTTCAAATCACAGTCATTTGCAATTTCAATTCCTTTCAACAAAAAGTCTTGAGAGGCTTTTTGACATTGGACAGCGTATAATTTTTGGGCTTGTTCTCCAACTTCTAATAAAGATAGTGTAGAAGGAGTTTTAGACACTAATAAATCTCTGAAATGAGAAGCCAGACCTGAAACAAAATGATGAGCATCAAAACCTTTGGCAAGGATATCATTAAATGCAAGTAACAATTCCGGAATTTTATTTTCTAAAATTAAGTCGGTTACATTGATATACGTTTCATAATCCAGCACATTCAAGTTTTCGGTTACCGCTTGACGAGTCAAATTATTACCACAATAGGAAACCACTCGGTCAAAAATGGATAAAGCATCACGCATAGCACCATCCGCTTTTTGGGCGATAATGTGTAGTGCATCGTCTTCACAATTTACGCCTTGACTAAAGGCTACTTCGGCAAGATGTTCTTTGGCATCTTTTACGGTAATTCTTTTGAAATCAAATATCTGACAACGAGAAAGTATCGTTGGAATAATCTTGTGTTTTTCGGTCGTAGCTAATATAAAAATGGCGTGTTTTGGCGGTTCTTCCAATGTTTTCAGAAAAGCATTAAAAGCTGCCGAAGACAACATGTGCACCTCATCAATAATATACACCTTATATTTTCCAGTTTGTGGCGGAATTCGAACTTGGTCAATTAAATTTCTGATATCATCCACAGAATTGTTTGAAGCAGCATCCAATTCGAACACATTGAAAGCAAAATCTTCATTTGGGTCATCATAACCAGGTTGATTGATTTTGCGGGCAAGAATCCTAGCACAAGTTGTTTTTCCAACACCTCGAGGTCCAGTAAACAGTAGGGCAGAAGCAAGATGATTGCTTTCTATGGCGTGCAACAAAGTATTGGTAATGGCTTTTTGCCCTACAACATCATTAAATGTTTGAGGACGATATTTACGAGCCGATACTACAAATTGTTCCATAGAAATTTTTCTTCGAAAGCAAATATAGGATTTGATACATCAAAAAGCAAATTCCAAATTCCAAAAATAAAAAACAATGTCAAATGAAAAGGCGATGACAATTTTAAATTACATTGTCAAATTTATAAATCAATTTTTTTATAAAAAGGATAATTAATTTTGAAAATAATAATTGGTTGACAATCAAAGAAATGAATAAAAAATTAGTATACCTTTATATCTAATTTTTTAAAGAAGAAATGTTTCTATTATAATTATTTAGTGCTACAATTTTAATTGTTTTCAGTGAAGTCAGTCTAGTTGTTTAGTGTTTTATGTTCTCCAAATTGAATATAGTTATAGTAACTTAAAATGGTACTCCTTTTAGAAATAACACATTCTGTTTATCGTCCTACCCAAATTTCAATTTGATTTTGAGGAGATTTGAGTTTCATAAATTGTACCTTGAATTTTTTATTAATAGTTGCTTCTGCTTTTTTAGCAATTTGGCCAGCTCTCTCTTTGTCTGTTTTGTAAAAATATCTTACACTAGACGGGAAACTGATTTCCCCCATATTTTGTTCTTTAGCAATTGTATATTTTTCTTCAAGAAAAGCGGTTTTAAGCATTGCTGAAAGTTTTGGAAAAGCTTCCATATATTGAATATATAGAGTGTAATTTTGAGCACTTGTTTTTGAAAGAGATTTATAGTTATTGTTGTTAACAGCTAATTTCACAGATTCAACTTGATCATTGTATTTGGCATCTGTATTTTTATTAGAATTCCCTATAGAAACCGAATTGCTATTTACGGATGTTGCTTTTTGTAAATTGGCTAGTTGTTTTTGAATAGCATCATAGTTATCTGCTGTCCTTTTTAGTGTTAAAGTGTCTTGTTTTAAGATTGAATTAGCTGATTTTAATCTATCGCTTATAGAATCTAAAATTCTGTTTTTTGAAGCGATTTCTTTTTTTTGCATATTAGCATAATTACCTAAATAAATAATTATAATGGCAAATGCACAAAAGAATGTTGCAGTAATTATTGTAACCCGCTTTTGTTTTTTTTCATTTTCAATACGTTTTTGAAGTACTTCATTAATTTCGTTTTTCATGATTTATGTTTTAGAAGTAGACATGGTTGTGGGAAATAAAATATCTTTTAGTATGAATAAGATGATACAAGAAAAAATTAATGGTACTAATGAAGTAACAGCAATATTATAGTCAAAATCTATTGTTGAAGTATAAGTAATATAGGTTGTTATAGCACCAATTAGTCCTATAATAATGGAGAAAATGATATAGAAATTACGTTGATTTTGTGATTTAACCGGTTGTTGAAGTAATACACTCATACAGGTTAGAAACCGATTTTCAAAAGTTGATAAATTTTTAAATTCTTGTGGTCGCAATTCACTTAACATAGATTTTATTTTTTGATATTTATTTTCGTCTTCACATTCTGTTTTTTTAAAGTTGGTGTTTACGAATCTGAAAATAAATTTTTCATCTCTCATTGACAAGGCAGTTTCATATTCTAATTCAGTATAGGTTTTGTCAGAATTAGGCGGATAAGATCCTATTCGATTACCTAAAATCAATAAATAGATATCACTTTCTTTTACTTCTTCTATACATTCCTCTATAGAAGGGATACTTTTTCCATTATCGTACATATACTCCATAACCCGACACAACTCAAAAGATTCTGAGAATTCACTCTCAAATTTTTTGATTACTAATGTTCTGTAGGATTCTAAATCTTTAAAGGTTGACGATAAATAGACTTTGCGTTTTTCCATAATTGATCTTATAATGGATTTTTTTTTCGAAAATTAAAAACAATTACATTATTAAAGAAATGTTGATTTATGCTACTTTCCCCAATTTGTTATACATCGTGTTAAATAAGAGTAAATAGGTATTGAAAAGAATAAAACCAATGAAAATTAATGCCAAGTAAATGATTTTTCTCTTTATATACGATTGAAAATTAAATAAATAGGATAAAAATTTGGAAAAGCTATTGATAAGTAAAATCAAGAGAAAGGTTCCGATTAATTTGTAGGTTAAATTAAAACTATACAAAGGAGTATCTAAATACCAGTTTTCATATAATATTTTTAAAACAAAAAAGGTAGCTACAACTAATAAAAGGAAAATAATATACTGAAAAGGTTTAAATAAACGAACAATTTTGAAAGGCACATTGCTACTCGCTTTCAATTGTTTTATTAAACGACTATCAAATTCTGGTAAAGTGCAATAAGAGGCAACATCTTTAAATTTCCATTTTTGCTGAAAATTATTAGCAGGATAATCTACCTGATGGATAGTTTGTTGGTAACCGCTATACATTAAAGCATAGGATTCTAATTGATTAAAGGAGTCCAAATCAGTTCTAACTTCGGAGAGCATTTGCTGCACTTTTTTCATTACACCATAATCCAATAAGGCGTTTGTATCTTCAATTTCGATTTGATTGAGCAGTTTTCTGTTTACATCAGTACAATTAATCCAGCTGACAGGAAGTTTGGACAAGCCGTTTTTTAAATGTAAGATGTAAAGTTGATTAATACTACCAGTATATTTTCTCGATTTTAAATCTAACAATTGTATTTCGCGCACTCGTTCTTGAACTATCGTATCTACTCTGAAGAATAATGACAATTCATTAGCAACCACTGATTGGCTATTTGCCATTTGAGCGCTTCCGTCACTAATAATTATAGAACTACATTCTTGTTCCAATATGGATACAACACCTTGGTTGTCATGTACGCCTCCATCTACTAATTCTAAATCGATGCCATCATACATATTTTGCAATAACAAGGGTTCAAAGAGAACTGGTACACAGGAGGAAGCTGCAACAGCATATCCCAATCTGAATTTTTTATAAATTTCGGGAGCATTTTGATAATACATTCTGCGTAACCTTGGTTTTACATCAAAATCATCAGAGATATATGTTGATGGTTCTCCCATCCAAGAAGCAGTAAATTGCCAATTGTGTCCCGTGTTCAAGCAAGTGGCATTCAAGACTAATTGAGGTATTTTATTTCTCCTTTTCCAATTATCATTGTAAATATTAAAATCAGTTTTGTTTTTAGGCTTAATGCATAAATCGTTCATATAGATGGCCTTGGCTTCCGAAAAATATTTTTTATATAAAGGTAAATAAAAGTACTCTTCATATAATTCACCCAATCGGTGGCTTCGGGAGTATTTTTTGGTCCAAAACATTTTAATGTTTTTAAAAAGATTGGTGAATATCATTACCCTCAAGTTTTTTTCTACAGCATTTTGAAAGTCGATTTCCATTTCTTTGACAATATCAATATAATCTTCTTTGGTTATTTCATTGTCTTCTTTCGTTTGTAGTAAGTGTTTTAGTTTTAGATAATAATAGGCTCCAATGATAGAACCACCAGATACACATGATATGACTTCAATGTCTTTTAATTTGTCTTTTTCAGCTAATCCTGCCAAAACACCAATATGAAATAATGATGCTCTAAATCCACCACCAGATAAACCGATGCCAACTTTGCCTTCTTTTTTAGCGGCAAATTCTATGCAATCCAAATCTACTTCTTCCTCTTTATTTAGTTTTTCTAATGCCAAAAAACATTCATTTTGTTTTTTTTCATCTATTTGACTTGACAAAAAAACATCCGATACAGAGTCACTATTTGTTTTTTCGATTTCCTGAAAAGAGGCTATTCGATAAAACTGTTGTGCAAATGTTTTTATTTTCCACTTTTCATTTTCGCTTTGAATGTATAATGTTATGAAACGAATTGCCATCTCGTATTGTCGGGTTCCAAAATAGGCTTCTGCCAAAGTAGCATAAAGCCATACATCTGGTTGAACCATAGTTATTTCATGGTTTTTATTCACATATTCAGCAATGATTTCTTTTCGAACAGATTGTGATAAGGAAAATCGTTTTAGGACTTCATCAGTTACTCCATCTGTAGTAGGATGTTCCAGATTTTGAATGGCTAATAACTCATTGATATAAGCATAGTTTAATGCAGTATGACCCATATCAGTTTTCAATGTGTTCTTTTTCCAAATCTGATAACCCTTTTTATAGAATGCTCTCGATTGCAACAAATGATGAAATTGATGGTCAAATTTCCATTTGTATTTATAGATAGCTCCTGCTATTCCTAAGGTTTCGCAATCCTGTGATTGTTCTAAATTGCAATGAGACTTAAGAATGTTCATCGCTTTGTCAAACTTAAAGAAGCCGGATAATGAAGAGTCTTTATAAATATTTATAGCTAGTTGTTGGTACCATATGTTAGGTATGGATTCGCCTATTTTTTCGTTTTCTTCAATCTTAGTCAATAGTATTTCAGTGGCATATCCAAATTGTTCATATTTAATTAAGCCAGCATATAATTCATGAAAAGTTATTGTACTATCGATGTCTTCACCTCTAAGTTGTTTTTTGGCAAGTTCTATTAATTCATATTTATTTATCATGATTATCAATTTATAAAGTTGATATAATGAGTTAAATTAAATTTGATGAAAAGTCATACTAAAAATGTAAATAATATATTGATTTACAAAATTTTACCTATTAAATGTAATAAAATACGATTAAATACTTCAAAAGTAAAATTGAATTAATTTTACGTATAATTGATTAAAAAATATAAAGCACTGATAGTTAGATGGTAGCTTCTGTATTTTTGTAAAAAAAGGTGTGATAATTTGGCTGCATAACTGTTTTCAACGTCCCTATTGCATACTAATCTATGATTTTATTTCAAGAAAAGGAGTTGATTTATTTCAAACCCTAATGATAAATAAATGTTTAAATTCCATTACGGTAATACGAATGCTTGTGAAAATTTAAAATTATTACTACTCCTTTCTGAGGCGATTAATTATTTGATTTTTAACTCATTTAATGCTGCATTAATTACTATAACCTGATTTGGATCTTTATAATTGTATTTTTTAATATTTGCTTGCGCATTTTCTAATGCATTTTTATTTTCTTTTCCAAATACGCGTAATGCAATGTATAAATGAAAACGGTTGAAAAAATGATTCTTTTGGGAAAGAAAAGGACAGACTTGGTTTTCGTCCAAATCCAAATGTGTCCTTTTTGCGGTAGGCTAAAAATTAATTTAAATAAACAGAAAGTGGGGAGAATAAAAAATATAGAAGAATAAGCAATAAGTTTAGGCTTAATTGCTGTCTGTTAAAGAAAGGGTCAGTATGTTTTTTGGTACCTCTCAAAATTAACCATTCTAGTTAAAACCTTCTTTTTTTTCAGCTGGGCCGAAGTTTGAAGAAGATAATGACTTAGAAATAATTTAAATCAATTTGCGTTTTGTCTTCGGTTCTAATACAAATAAAAGGGATACTTTTATCCAGCTGAATAACGAAGTTAAGAAAAATAAAGGTTCTGTTAACAAAATTGTTTTGAAATTTTAGTATAGGGAAGTTGGCAAATTAATTTATTGTGTGTTTTTTTTAAAAAACTATTTAACTATTTTATTGCTAGTGTGTTGAGATTTTGTTTCAGGTGTAATTGTTTCAGATTTGTTAAAAACAGTTCTCTATACATTTTTTGTTCCGTTTTACTACACATTGACGTTTTTATTAATTGCACCCAAAGGGTTAATATAATTTATATTAAAAATCATTGTTGTCCGATAAAATCTTTTCACAATAGATAAAACGGAATAGGTACAGTCCCTAGGGGACATTAGGATTAAATTGACTTGATTTTTTTCTACCAATATTTTGCTCCTAACGGAGCTTAGCTCGTAGAGGTTAAATGTTGGTAGTAAGATAGTTGTAATATTTGATTTGTCCCGTATGGACTGTACTTTTATAATGAATTAATTTTATCGGACAATAATGATTAAAAATAACCGTTTGGGTGTAATTCAAATTTTCTTGTTTTAAACACATAGAAACATAGTTTTTAATTTTGAATTCAAAACGATTCACTTTTTTATAGTATATCATAGCTATGGGAATCCAAGAATTGGTCTATCTAATTCTTTTTTCTATGAATCTATGTGTTTAATTTTTTTTTTTAATAATTGCACTCAACTGGTTAAAAAATATAAATTATAAAGTTATTTAATTCAAAAAAAGTATTTAGACTAGAATGAATAAATGAATTTTTCAATTACGTTTTTGAATATCCAATCTTTTAAAATAACAAAGGGATGTTGCTACCGAAATGCCCAAGCCTGATTCCTGCACTTCATATTTATTGGCATAGGTGACCAGTGAATTTCGTTTGAAGTGAAGCACAGTATAAAGCTTTTAAAAATCAAAAAAAAAGAGAGTTTATTTATCTTGCTCTATTTTTGATACTGATTTCAATTAAAACTTGAGCAACTTCATCATATGAATTTGCTGAAAAGCCGGCCACATAAACTCCCTTTTCCCCTGAATTTGATTTTATACCATATACTACAGCTTCGTCCCCAGGATCGGTATCGCCTTCGTAACGGTAGATATGAACAATTTCGTAATGGTCAGGATTATTTTTTATGTTTTCATTGTGAATATTAAAATCAGTGACAAATCCCTTTTTATTTAAATCCTCAAGGGCTTCGGAAACAGAGGCATAATGATAAATAGATTTCATAATAAGACGTTTTATAGTTATATCTAAAGATAGCTATTTTTGATTTAATAGGTTGCGAAAAAGTTGTTAAACTAAAGACCTTATAACAGGAAGTCCTATTAATTGTTTCTATATATCAGATCTCAAAAGCCCACGCCTAGTCTTAGGCGTATATTTTTAGACACTAACCAAAACATATTTAGGAATCACTTTCTTCTTCAATTGTAAAGTTGTTTTTGAAAAACGCAAAAAATAATATTTATCTACTAACATATTTTTTTATGTTTTTTTTAAACGAAATGGCTTGGTTTCCGACTTCCAAAAAGGAAGAATAGAGATTCTATTTATCGACACCATTAAAGTTTTTCTTTTTACGACAGTCACGATTTGTTTTAAATTCTCCTCCTTACTATTTATCTAATGAACTATATTACAACCATGTATAGTTGTAAAAGTCGGAAATATAAAAGTTAGTATTCCATTATAAAACCTTGTCATAGTATTTTTAAGAAGCACAATCTATATAGGAATAAATATAAAAATATTCGAATGAAAAAGTTGTTTGAGCTGATAAAACACTCAAAAGTTTAAATATTAATACAAATTTTATTCTTTATTGCTAAACTAATGCATTTAAAATCAAAGTAGTACTTGTTAATTAATTAGTAAATATTTAATTAAACCACAAAAAAAATATGAAATAAAAATTGTGTTCAGTGCTAATTTAATTATTTAATAAAAATCATTCCCCCATGCAATTTATGAAATATATCATCGTTTATTTGTGGAAACAATGCAGTTCATCGGAAATATAAGTTATTTCATCTATGATTTATTTTTTTTTAAGTAATATCTTACGATGTTTTTTTTTAAATATTATTTCAATTATTAATAGTTTGTGAAATAACTTAATAATGTAAGTAAATGTTCGTATTTAAATAATTCTCCTGTACATTATCGTGAATATTAGATATTTCATCTGTTTTATTTTTATTTAAGAATTAACTTAATATAAAAATTGTAGACTAATCTAGTTTTCAAACGAATAAAAGTGTTTTTAAAGCAATTAATGTAAGAAAAATATAATTAAAGAAAAAGATTGTAGGTTTTTAATCGAATATATTTGTCTTTTATCGGTTTTTATTTTTTTATTTAATACTATTGCCAAAGTAAAATTGAAAATTAATTTAAGCCCATATAAATCGTGAAGCATCCAAAATCAAAAATTATAAACATAATCATAATTATGATGTTTTTTTTATCTGTAAAATCGATTAGTCAAAATGCACAAGCAAGCACTAATACTATTATGGAAACCTTTAATACAACTGGAAACGATGCCACTGGTAATTCAGGTTCAATTACCTATTCAATTGGACAAGTATTTTATACCTATATAGGAGTATCGGTTTACAATGTAGCGCAAGGCGTACAACAACAGGGAAGTGAGGTAGTTAGTGGTGTAAGTCTAAGTACACCAGAAATAAGTGAAGCGTCTAAAACAGAAATATTTATTTTCCCAAATCCTACAACTGATTATGTTACTATAAATATGAAAGGATTTGAATTTGGAAATGTCCAAGGATCATATCAGCTTTATGATAACCAAGGGAGACTTTTGAAGCAAAACACCATAAATCAAAATGAAACTCAGGTTAATTTAACGGATCTTAGTTCATCTCTTTATCTCCTTCAAGTAGTTGATACTAACAAAATTTCGAAAACTTTTAAAATTTTAAAAAAATAATAATAAAATAATATAATAAAAATATAAAAAAATGAAACAAATACTTACAATACTGTTTTTTATGACAGTTACACTTAACGTTTTTGCTCAGACTCCAGAAAAAATGAGTTATCAAGCAATTATTCGTGCAACAGACAATACTTTAATTTCTAATTCAAATGTTAGTCTTAAAATTATTATACATCAAGGTGCAGTAAATGGTACTGTAGTCTACCAAGAAACGCATACAGTTATTACAAATAATAACGGACTGGTTTCGCTGGAAATTGGTACAGGAAATGTTGTTATTGGTAAATTTAGTAACATAACATGGCAAACAGGGGTCTTTTTTATAGAAACCCAGGTAGACGTTAAAGGTGGAGCCAATTATAATATTATTGGTATTAGCCAACTTTTAAGTGTACCTTATGCGTTACATGCTAAAACTGCAGACAAAATAGTAGGAGCAAATCCTTTTAAAGCACAAATTGTACCTTTTGTTACTTCTAGGAATATTGCCAGTACGGACATCAATAATACCATTGAATGTACTACATCAGCCACATTAACCTTGACAAGTAATTTTGCTGCCATGTTGGTTGGAGATACTATTAATTTAGAAGCTCATAATGGTGCTGTCTTAACAATTCAAGCCGGATCAGGAGTCTCAATAAACTATACTAGCAATGGTACTGCATTATTTAGTAGCAAAACTGGGAATGTAAAATTCGGTTTACTTAGAAAATCAGGTCAAAACACCTATATAATATCAGGACAATGAAGCATTTAATATATTTCTTACTCTTTTCAACAGCTGTATTTTCACAGAATTACAATTATGCTATTGATGAGTTGCAAAAAACGACACTTCCAGATCCTCCGACTGGTTTAGTGGCAAGTAATAGTACACCAACTGGTGTTACTTTAACTTGGACAGCTCCAACGAATAATGTTGTTATAACCAGTTATAAAATTTATAACAATAGTGTTTTATTGGCTACTTCTCTTGGAACAGCTACAACTTATGTTGTATCAGGATTAACTCCTGAAACTGCCTATACTTTTACGGTTAGAGCAACTGATTTCGCTGGCAATTTATCTGCGGATAGTAATATATTAACATTTACAACGTCAAAAGTACCTGCGGGTGTACAAAATCAACCCGAAGAAATTGAATATTTCAAGGCTTATTTATTGCCAATTGCCCAAAAAGCCAATTTACAAAAAGCGCTTGATACTTATGGAAGTGTTCGATTGGAAAAAGGTGATTATTCTGGAGTTAAGGTTGTTATGCATAGCAACCAAAGTTTATATGGGCATGCTTCAACAAGCGGTATTGCTGGTATAACAATAGCAGCAGGAAGTAATAATGTTCATATAGAATCTATAAGACCTTTGGGCGGTATAGGATTAAATCTTTATTTTGAACAAGGGTTACCTATTACAAACTGTATGCTAAAAACTTTAAGATATACTACATTAATTACTGTTGGTGCAAAACTTGAAAATACTACAATTATAGACCTTCAAGGACAAATACAATTTGATTGCAGTTCATCTGGTTATATTAGAAATACTAAAGTAATCAAACAAACATTTGGAAGTAGTGATATTCTTGTAATGAAAGGGAATAGAACTACTCCTAGTTATGGTAATGTACTTATTCACTCAAATTATTTAGGTAGTGTTAGACAAACAACTGATATTGATAATTTGGAATCAATAACAATGGTAGGTACTGATGCAGAAACTTATGGTGGATTGACTAGAGAATTAATTCACATAAACAATGTAGATAAGGTAAAATTATTTATACTCAATGGAGGTATAAGTGATGCTAATTCTAGTGATCCTTATTATACCATTGATGCTAATGAGGTTTACGGGGTGTCAGCAAATGGAACTAGCTTTGATAATGCTTTATACCCCTCTACAATTGCTTTAAGAACAAACTTACTTAATTTTGTGTCCTCAAATAATCCTACTAGATTAACAGGTATTGCTACAGGATTTTACAATAAGTCTTATTTACAACAAATAAATAGAGATTATTTACCTCATTTTAATTATGATGGTACTGAACAAACAGCAACAATTACGAATTCTCCTACTATAACTAAACTTACCAATGGTATTTTAGGCACTCAGTACACTCCTTGGGTTAGACCAGCTTATAATTCTATACCTGACCCTCTAGGTGCAAATTGGAAAACTGAAAGAGTGGGGAAAATAGATAGTACAAGTTACATCCAAAACTTAATAAATACAGGGGATATTGCTGAATTACCGGAAGGAGTATTTTATATAAGTTCTACACTGAATATTCCTATTGGAGTAGGTAAAGGGATAATAGGTAGTGGAACTGGTAAAACAGTAATATGTGGACTTACAGATGATTTTCCTTTAATTTCTGTAACATCGGGTAGTTTTGGAAGTATTGATTTATCTTATTTAACATTACAAGGTGGGAGTGTTGGGTTATATGTAAGTAATCATACTATGATGATGTCATTTCAAAGTTTAAAATTTGTTTCTTTTAGAGAACAGGCTTTGGCTGGAGTAGAATATTATAATATTGTAGGGTTAGACAATAACTTTTTTGATAATATAGCCTTTACTAATTGTGCAAATGGTATATATGCGCACCCCTTTGCTATTCCTGCTACTAATCAAATTGATGGGTCAACTTACATGGATAAAAATGTATTTTATAAATGTCAGTTTAATAACTGTTCAACTGGTTTAAATTTAAGTTCATCAAGAGGTAGTAATCTAAATGCATGGGTAGATTGTAAATTTAATGGAGGATTACAGGCAACAAATATGGGTGGGGAATTAACCATTTTTGCTAATTGTGATTTTACTAATTTTACTGGAAATTACACTTTAGAAAGTAATTCATTTAATCTATTGAATTGTAATTTTTATAATAATTCTAATAGTAAAGCTACCTTACATTCGATAATAAATAATATAGAAGGATGCAAATTTTTAGATAATATAGATTTAGGATCACCTTATGATGGAAATCCAATACAGAATTTTATAGCAAATTCTATAATTACTGGTAATGCGGTAGTAGTTCCTAATAATATTGCATATTGGCCATCATACTGTACATTTGTAAATTGTACTTTATTATCAAATGCAACATTAAGTAAATTGTTTTCTAAAAATATTAGAACCTTAACTACTTCTACAGATACTATACTTTTAAACTCAAAACCAAACCCTTATCCACAATTTTTAGTTACACAATAAAGTTATTAATTGATTGGACTTTAGGTAATTGAACAGAAAATGTATTAATTTCGAACATTAGATAATTTGGAGCATATAATAATTATTTAGAAAAAAATACTCAATAGACACAATGTCATGAAAGAACGACTTAAAAGAGTGTTACTCTTTGCCAGAAATCGATGGGGCATATCAAATTCTATAAAAAAAAGTAAAGAGAGCAAAGTATTGATTTTGGGTAATTTACTTCATACCCGTATCCGAGCTCAAGGAAATTGTATGCTTGTTATCGAAAAGGGATGTAGAATCAGAAATGCTTCTATCGAAATTAAAGGTACTAACAATCGAATTCTTATTAAAGAGGATGTTTTTTTTTCTGGAAATGTTTCACTCATTGGTGATGGTAATGAACTCACCATTGGAAATAATACACGCATTAATGGAGCAGATTTTAACGTTCA
>NZ_SMFK01000026.1 GCF_004349355.1 Flavobacterium cellulosilyticum
AGCTTTAGCACTAAAAGCAAATACATCAGATTTAACTGGATTAGCAACTACTGACGCTACAAATACAGCTTTAGCACTAAAAGCAAATGCATCAGATTTAACTGGATTAGCAACTACTGACGCTACAAATACAGCRTTAGCACTAAAAGCAAATACATCAGATTTAACTGGATTAGCAACTACTGACGCTACAAATACWGCATTAGCACTAAAAGCAAATGCATCAGATTTAACTGGATTAGCAACTACTGACGCTACAAATACTGCATTAGCRCTAAAAGCAAATGCATCAGATTTAACTGGATTAGCAACTACTGACGCTACAAATACTGCATTAGCACTAAAAGCAAATGCATCAGATTTAACTGGATTAGCAACTACTGACGCTACAAATACTGCATTAGCACTAAAAGCAAATGCATCAGATTTAACTGGATTAGCAACTACTGACGCTACAAATACAGCATTAGCACTAAAAGCAAATGCATCAGATTTAACTGGATTAGCAACTACTGASGCTACGAATACAGCATTAGCACTAAAAGCAAATGCATCAGATTTAACTGGATTAGCAACTACTGACGCTACCAATACAGCATTAGGAACTAAAGAAGATAAAGCCAATAAATCAACAAGTATAGCACTAGTTTCTAATTCAGACATAAAATTTCCAACAGAAAAAGCGGTAATTGATTATGTTGAATTTAAAACGAGTAGTATTTCCATTACAAAACATACTTCCGTCTATACAGCTTTGTCTACTGATAATACAATTCTATGCGATACTTCTGTAGGCACTTTTAAATTGACTTTACCTACAGCCTCAGAAGCTAGCGGAAAAATTTATGTAATTCGTAAAACAGATTCATCTAATAATGCATTAAACTTTTCTGAGTTAATACTTGTAGATGGTTCAACTGTTACTTCTTTGAATTATCCAAAAACTTTGCGAGTGCAATCTGATGGTAGTGCTTGGTATGTTATTGACTAACTTTCCCGAATTATATATTAAATAATTATGCATACTAATTCATTTTCTAAAAAACTTTTCACTCTCGCTTTGCTTTGGTTTTGCACCAATGGTGTTTCGGCGCAAATAATGCAGAAATTCGGAGATAATGCACACACGATAACTCAAAATGCAGTTTTAGAATTAGAAAGTACAACCAAAGGATTTTTGCTTCCCCGAATGACTAAAATTCAAAGAGATGCTATTGTTGCACCACCAGAAGGTTTGATGCTATGGTGTACAAATTGTTCTCTTTCATACGGCTCAGAAATTGTAATTTGGGTAAAAGATTCCTGGACAGGGCTTTTGATTTCTAATTTAGGAAATAACAAAGTATTATTGGGAAATGCTGAAGGAAAAGCAACAGCTGTGACTTTTAGTGGAGATGTTACTATTGATAATGCAGGAGTAAGTGCTATAGGCGCAAGTAAAGTACTTAGTTCAATGATTCTTGATGGAACCCTAATCGCAGCAGATATTGCAGATAATGCCGTAATTACAAACAAGATTTTAAATGCCAATATTACCAATGACAAATTAGACAAAACCAACATCCCCTTAAGTGGATTTGGAGCGGCAAGAGCAACAGTAGCACTTGGGGATAACAAATTAACAGGACTTGCAGAGCCTACAGATTTGGATGATGCAGCCACTAAAAATTATGTAGATAGCGAAATAACCAAAATAAATACCTTGGCAGATGGAAAAGTATATCTTGGAAACTCGAGCAATGTGGCAACGGAAGTAACTTTAAGTGGTGATATAGTCATAGATAATACAGGAAGCAGTACTATTGTTAATAACGCTATAACTGAGACTAAAATCTCTAGGGCTAGTGTGACCTATTCTAAAATTCAGTATGTGACGCCTAATACTATATTGGGTAGAACCTCTGAGGGAACAGGATCTGTCGAGGAAATTGCAACTACTGGAAAACTTAATGTTGTTTTGTCAGAATCTCCAATTTTATCAGGCGAACCTAAGGCGCCAACAGCCCTCCTGTCAACAAATACAGATCAAATTGCCACTACTGCTTTTGTTTTAGCAAACACAGATAAGTATTATTCCGTTAATGGTTCCGATGAGATATCAACTAGAACTACTTCAGATCAAGTAATACCTGGAATGGCTGTAGCGTCTGAAGTTGGAGGAACTTTTGCAGTTACTTTTAATGCTCAATATATCATTGATCCAACAGACAGAACTTCACAAGCTGGATCAGATATGCTCATGGCATATAATAGCCTAATAGCTTTAACAACTTCTGCCGTAACTATTGATGCCGCTATTCCAACAAGAACATTTACACCAGGAGTTTATACTAATGGAGCTGGTGCAGGTACTGTTGCAGCAGATGTTATAATTACTTTGGATGGTGCTGGAACTTATATTTTTAAATTTGGAGCTGCGTTGAGTATGGGAGCAGGTGTTAAAATTATTTTGATAAATGGCGCTACTGCTTCAAATGTTTTTTGGATTGCAGAGGGTGCTGTTGCAATAGGCGCAAACTCAAATGTTAAAGGAAGTCTTATTTCAAATAGCGGAGCAGTTGATTTAGCTGCAGGATGTTCATTAGAGGGTAAATTGCTAGCTATTAAATCGGGTGCTATTAGTATATCAACTAGTAATGTGACAAATTCTGGTAGTTCAACTGCAATTAATTGGAATTTAATAGCCTCTTTTGCCATATTTAGTGCTGGAGGCGTCATAGGGAATACTGGTACCTCTAGTGTTTCTGGAGATATTGGAACAAAAACAGGAAGCATAACAATAGCCTCTTTTAATGGATCGAATGTTACGGGCAATTTTTACACTTCTCTGATTGGAAGTGCTCTTGCTTCATTTAGTGTGTATCAAAATGGGGGATTAATTGCAAATTCAACAAGAGTGAGATCGAGTACTAATAATACAATTGATATTTCATTGCAAACGATTGCCACCGTTGCTTCAGGTCAAAATATTGATATTAGATGGAATTGCGATTCAGGAAAAATAACACTTAAAAATAGAATATTAACAGTTATTAATGTTAGATAATTATTTTGGTTTATATAATGAATATTTTATTTGTTTAAATAAATTAACTATTTCATTATTAATGCGAATCAAGGGTTGAAAAAAAATTAAAAAAAGAAAGATATATCTTTTAAATAATTAATTTAATAAGCTGATAATCAGTATGTTTATTATGTATTCAACGCAGATTAAAATATAAGATTAATCAGCCTAAAGCTCTAAAAGTAATAAAAATCTACTCCATAATCTACTCCATAATCTGCGACAGATTTGAAAAAGATTTAAAATATCCTTGCGAACGTTTTAGTAATAAACTTAAACAAGATAAAACAGACCAAGAGATTATGGCTATTTATCTATTTGTAGTTCAAGAAGAGCAACGTTTTGGCGTCAAACAAATTCACAAATAGGCATGTGACCATTTGCTTGATTGGTTTGCAAAACTCGTTTCATATGCTGGTTTTTCTAATCGTCTTAATCAATTGTCGCAAGCTTTTAGAAGTTTTACAACTTCGTTATTTGAAGATTTTCTACTCCCTGAGAGTTTTCCTAAAGCTTGTATTATTATGGTGTGAAATTACACGCATTGGCTTTTAGGCGTTTAGATAAAATCCCCTTTCCTGAAGAAATTCAAATAACTCCTGCCACAGTAAATGATTTAACCGTTTTTAAAGAAGCTTGCTCAGAGAAAACTAACAGAATTTTTATGGAGATAAAACATACAATAATCTAGATTTTTTTACTGAATTAAAGCAAGAAAAAAAATCAATTATGATGACGCCAATCAAAGGAATCAAAAGGCAATGTCAGCAAAACAAAAATAGAGATAAAACTGTAAATGACTTGTTTTCAACTGCAGTATCAAGATTTAGGCAACCCATAGAATCCTTATTTAATTGGCTAATTCAAAAAACGGACATTCAAAAAGCAATTAAAGTAAGGTCTACCAAAGGGCTGTTTATTCCTATCTTCGGTAAAATCGCTTCCGCTTTTATACACTTAATATTTTAACCCTTAATTCGCAATAATTAGTAATCTATTGCAAAAAAGTAATTACTTCTTTTGGATTATAAGTAAGTCGAAAGTTTAAAAGTCGTAAAGTCAAAAGAATCAACATTAAGTAAAACAGCATTAAATCAGCTCATTACATATTTTTACCCTGATTTTAAAATACGACATTCTACCATTGTTACTACTTATGATGTTATGGGAAGAATTATTTTAACTCAAAGTCGGTTAGGAACTGATTCCACTTATGTATTTTCAACATCGAATCTAAGTGATGGTATTTACATCATGAAAATAACTACACGCGACAAAACTGAAATGGGCACTAAAATTATTGTTAAAAACTAACAATTTTAATTTTAAGATGCAACAAGTTTTCTTATGACTATTTATGTTAGCCAAAACGGGTTGTGGTTCACTGCTTTTATAGGAGTCAATTTAATTCAATCCGGTTTTACCAAATGATGTTTTGAAAAACTTGCTTTTCTTTGAATAAGAAGTTTGAAAACCGTAAATTTCATAGTGGATTCCTCTAATGCTTTTAAGATAATAAAAATTATCATTGATGTTTCATAATAAACATTTCGTTCCTTAAGGAGTTCTTTTTAAGGGCTAATTTTAGTTACCGACTTTCTATTTACTGATTGCAGAAATACTCTAGACTACATGAATGTTTCGATAAATACAATTACATTTGACTAGAATTAAAAGGTTTAAAACGAAACAAGTAATGAAACCAACTTTATTTAAAACGCTCCTAATTTTATCCGTTTTAACTTTGTTCTCATGTCAAGACAAAAAAACTAAACCCTACAAAGCTGGTGTTGTTATTTCGTTTGATGATGCCTATGTAGATGAATGGATTGAGGCTGATAAAGTTTTGAAAAAATACGATTGGAAAGCCACTTTTTGTGTTTGTAGAATTGATTCGATTGGAGCGCCACAATTGCAAAAACTCCACCTATTGCAAGACGAAGGTCACGAAATTGCAGGTCACGGATACCATCATTACAATGCAGTGAAATTTGTTGCAAAATATGGAATAGACGCGTATATCAAACAAGAAATTGATCCAATGATGGCTTCCATGAAGAAAAAAGGTTTTAACGTTTCCTCATTTGCCTATCCTTATGGAGAACGGTCTGATGCGTTAGACAAAGCATTGGCACCCAAATTTAAAGTGATCAGAGGAAGAGATTTTGAAGATAAAAAACCGGAAAAAGAGGGCTGTTATTTTAGAAATTCTAAATTTATGTATGCTTTTGATATCGATAACAGTCATATTCATTTTAGCATTCCCTATTTATTGGAATTATTAGACAATGCCCAGAAAAACAATAAAATATTGATTTTATGTAGCCATAAACCTGTCAAAAATGTTACAGGAAACTACCAAACAAAAATAGAAACATTGGAGTTTCTTTGTAAATACATGAAGTTAAATAATTTAAAATTTTATAAATTGTCGGATTTAGATAGTTTAGAATCAAATAATTAATTATGAATCTACTTATAGTTGAAGACAGCAAAGAATTAGCTATTGAATTAAAAGAGTTTCTTTCAAATTCTGGCTATATATGTAAAATTGCCACTACTTGCGAAGAAGCACTAGACGAAGCCAATAGTAATAATTATGACATAATGCTTTTGGATTTGGGTTTACCAGATGGCAGCGGTTTTGATGTTTTAAAATCGGTTCGAAAAAACCAATCTAAAATGGCTGTAATAGTAGTTACCGCACGAGGTGAACTTGATGATAAAATTAATGGACTACAACTTGGTGCAGATGATTATTTGACCAAGCCATTTGCACTTACAGAATTGCAAGCTAGGCTATTTGCCATAGTTAGAAGATTGGGTGGTTTTGCTCAAAACGAACTGGAACTCTATGGTTTCAAATTACAATTACATGATTACAAAGTGAGCTATCAAGAAATTCCTGTAAAATTAACTAAAAAAGAATTTGATATTTTTCAATATTTAGTTTTAAATAAGAATAGAGTAATTACGCGTTTACAACTTACTGAACACGTTTGGGGAGATATTCTTGAAGTAAGCTCTGATAGTAATTTTATTGACGTTCATGTTAGAAATCTTCGAAAAAAACTAGACAAGCATACTACTTTAGAATGGTTTGAAACGGTTAGAAATGTTGGTTATAGAATAAATATTTGAAGTATAAACAATGAAATTAAAACACAGACTTTCATTATTTAATATCGGCACAAAATTATTATTGATAGTAATTTTGTGGTTTACTTTACCTTACATTGTAAAAAAAGTAATTTATAATAATGCGGATGATGAGTTAGTAGAAAAAAAAGAAAAGTTTGTTCATAAGCTAGATTCTAAAGAAATACAAGATTTTTTGTTAGCCAATGATTCAACGGAAGTTTATGGCAATTTTACTATTTTACATAAAGAATTTACTCAGTTAGAAGTTTCTCCAAATCAAAAAACAATTAGTAAAGATGTTTTTTTTAATGACATTAGGAGCATTGAAAATCAAGAGTCTGAATATCGAATTTTGCAACATAATTTTAAGTATAACAATGCAAATTATCAGCTTGAAATTGGTTCGAACATTAATGAATTGAATGATTTAATAGATTTACTTCATTATATAATCATTATAACATTTTTACTTGTAGCTCTTTTTACATTTGTAATTGATGGTTTATATATTTCTTATTTATTAAAACCATTTTATAAAATTGTAGAAACAAAAATTAATTTGATTAACGAACCCGAAAAGTTTAATCATACTATTATAGAAAGTAAAACATCAGAATTTCAAGAATTAGATAGTGCATTAAATCAAATGATGCATAGAATAACAGATCTTTTCCTAAAAGAAAAACAATTTATTGGTAATGTTTCTCATGAATTATTAACGCCAATAGCAATTTTAAAAAATCGATTTGAAAACTTAATTCAAAATCAATCCTTGGATAATACTGCAGTCGATAAAATTTCAGATTCTTTAAATACCCTCGATTCAATGAAAAAAGTAATTAGCAATTTACTTTTAATTTCAAGAATTGATAATAAGCAATATCAAATCAATGAGGAAATCAATTTTGATGCAATTATCTCAGAATTATTAGAAAATCTTGATGATAGAATACAAGATAAAAATCTAAAAATTACAAAGAATATAAAGCATCAAGTTTCTTTTTTAGGAAACCAGACACTTATCAAAATCTTGTTCAGTAATTTGTTTACAAATGCCATAAAATACAACACTCAAAATGGAATTATTATAATAAATGATAGTCATATAGCAGAAAAATACGAGCTTACAATTTCTGACACTGGATTAGGAATGAACAAGGAAGAAGCTGCGCAAATCTTTGAACGATTTACTCGAATTCAGTTTGATCAAGAAGGACATGGTATAGGACTTGCGATTGTAGATAGTATCGCCAAGTTACATCAAATAGAAATTCAAGTAGAATCAGAAATTAATCAAGGAACAATTTTCAGGTTAATTTTTCCACTATCAATAATTAATACCCTTTAACTTTTTACTTAATGTGAAATAGTAATCGTATTGATTTTTGATATCCCGTATAATTAATGGTTCTTAAAAAAGCTAAAGGTTAACTCACTGCCAAATTGTAATAGGTATTATTGGTTAAAAGGATTTTTTAAGTAATCTATGAGCCGTCATTTTCCTTTTTGCATTATTTTATAAATCAACTTTTTTGGATTAAATTATACAATCAATTATTTAAAAAAAAAATATTTTATTCAAAATTACATAGTTTGTAAATCTGGTGCACAGTAGAGATACGCTATAAAATGAACCTAGAGGATACTTTTAATTTAAATTGATAACGATAAATGCGAATAATATTTTTATATATTTGCTAACCAATGAGCCATTTAAATAGAAAAAAATGATTGAGTCTTATTATTTTTCCAAAAAATTAGAGAGTAATTAAAATAATGCCAGAAACTAAAGATTTTAGCGAAAAATTATTGGTAAGTGAACTCAAAAACCACAACGAAAAGGCTTTTCGTAAACTTTTTGATTTTTATTACCAAGACATCTATGGTTATAGCATCAGTATTCTAAAATCAAAAGAACTTGCAGAAGAAAACGTTCAAGATGCCTTCTTGAAAGTTTGGTTACATCGTGAAAATTTAAACTTGGAACAATCTTTCAAATCTTATTTATTTACCATAGCAAGAAACCAAGCATTCAATTTATTGAATAAAGCTGCAAATGATGTACTTTTAAAAGAAGAAGTTTTCTACGAAAGTCAAAAATCGTATGATCAAACGGATTATGCAATCCGTGAAGAGGATTGCAAAAAATTGAGAAAGCAAGCCATAAAACAACTTCCCCCCAAGAGGAAACGGATCTTTAAAATGTCTCGTAAAAAAGGAATGACATACGAAGAAATTAGTCTAGAATTAGGGATTTCTGTAAATACTGTCAAAAACCAAATGAGCAAAGCACTAGAATCAATGCGGGTTTTTTTTAAAGCAAATGACAATATTTTATAATTATAAATTTATTTTCCAACCTCAATCACTCTTTAAGAGTGATTTTTTTTTGTTTTAAATTAAATACTGTAAATATATGAAATTAAGTATTTTAAATTTTAAAATACTGCTTTTTAATATTAATTTATAAAAATATAGAAAAAAATATAACATCTGAGTAGTACTCAAATCCTTTTCAACTGTATAATATAGAACAGAAACCAAAAAGCAATTCGCAATGAATGAAAATTCAGAAATACAAAAATTACTTCACAAATTTATTTTGAACCAATGTACCATAGAGGAGACAGATAAAGTAGTTGAATATTATAGAGAAAATATACTTACTTCGGATTTTCCGGAAGTTGAAGATATAAAATTATTGATTAAAGAGATTCCTGAAATGAATGAATCAACAGCAGACAAAATATTTTCCAATATTTTAATTAAAGCAAAAGAGGCAGATATAATCGAGATTGTTTCAGAAAAAAATCCTTTTCGAAAATATCTGGCAATTGCAGCTTCAATTCTGGTTGTATTATCCATAGGATTGTCCTATCAACACGGTTTTTTTAGTCAAAAGAAGGACGATATTATAAACAATAGTAATGAAATTACTTTGCAATTAGAAAATGGTGAAATTCAAGTAATCACTGCCAATAAGAAATCCACAATAGCAGATTCAAACGGAAATGTAGTAGGAAATCAAAATGGAAATAAGATTGTATATGATACTGAAACTCCTTTGAAAAAATTAGTTTACAATACAATCAAAATTCCATATGGAAAACGATTTGAATTGCAATTATCCGATGGTACGATGGTACATTTAAATTCAGGTACTACTTTAAAATACCCTGTTAAATTTATTGCTGGAGAAAACAGACAGGTTTTCCTTGATGGAGAAGCTTTTTTTGATGTAACAAAAGATAAAACACATCCATTTGTGGTTAATGCAGATAAATTGAATATTCGCGTTTTGGGAACTCATTTTAATGTTTCAAGTTATCCTGAAGATAATGTGACAGATGTAGTCCTAGTGGAAGGATCTGTTGGTCTTTATGCCGCAAACGAAAAATTTAATGCAGATAAAAACACCATTCTTAAGCCGGGATTCAAAGGAAGTTTTTCTAAAAGTAGCAGTCAGATTACTACAAAAGAGGTTGTTACCGATGTTTATACTTCTTGGATTAAAGGCGGATTAACTTTTAGAGATATGTCTTTTAAAGAGATGAGCAAAAAACTCGAACGTCATTATAATGTTACTATTGTCAATCAAAATAACAAATTGTCTACCGAAAAATTTAATGCCAGTTTTGGAGATGAACCAATAGCAAAAGTATTAAGCTACTTTAATGAAATTCACGGAATTAATTATACCCTCAAAAATAATGAAGTACTAATCAAATAACCACTAAAAACCAATGAAAAATGAAAAGTTAAGAAAGCAGAAATAAAAAAATCGGAAAAAGCTACGAACAATTTCCGATTTAAGAAACGATTGAACCTAACAAATTAAATACAATCATTACAAAATTATGAAAAAAAAACCAAAGAATAATGGAATGTATTTTCCATTGTTCCAAAACAACCTGAAATTGAAACTAACCACCATACTTCTTTTGGTCGCCATGTTTAATATTCGAGCCAATTCTTATGCCCAGACAAAAGTAAACTTGGAATTAAATAACACCACCGTAGAAACGGTTCTTGAGACGATCGAACAAAAAACTGATTTTCGATTTATTTACAAGTTGAATGATATCGACTTGGATCGTATTATTTCTATTAAGTCAAAAAACGAATCTATTGATGTTGTTTTGAATAAGTTATTTAAAGGAACTGCTACGGATTTTAAAGTTTGGGAGACCCAAGTCATCTTGAAAAAGGCGGAATCAGAAAAAGTGGAAAATATTAAAATTATTAAGCAAACAATAAAAGGTAAAGTTATTGACGAAAACGGAATGCCATTACCTGGTGCTTCTGTTATTGAAGTAGCTACTAATAAAGCTGTCAGTTCAGATGCCAATGGAAATTTTGAAATTACCGTTGAAAATAATGATGCAGTAATTGTTATAAGTTATATAGGCTATAAAGACAAAAAAATAACAGCAAACCAAGTTAATGGTGTTATTCAACTCTTACCAGACACAACAACTTTAGAAGAAATTGTAGTGGTAGGATATGGAACCTCATCAAGAAAAGATGTTACAGGTGCCGTATCTTCAATAGCTGCAAAAGACATGAATCAAGGAGCTGTAGTCAATCCATTGCAATTAATTTCAGGAAAATTGGCAGGAGTTACTATTACACAAACAGGAAGTGAACCGGGTTCAGCACCGAGTGTTAGAATTCGAGGAATATCTTCTTTAATTGGAGGAAATGATCCATTGGTAGTAGTTGATGGAGTTCAAGGAAATATGGATTTATTAAACCAAATTCCTCCTAGCGAAATTGCTTCCATGGACATATTAAAAGATGCTTCAGCCACTGCCGTTTATGGTTCTAGAGGTGCTGCAGGTGTAATTATTGTTAGTACAAAGAAAAACAAAGCAGGAAAAACATCTGTTGAATATTCGGCTTCAACAGCTATCGATTACATCCCGAAAAAATTAGATATGTTAAATGCAGACCAATGGTGGCAACAAGCACAATTAGTTGCCGTTCCTGCTTCGGCAAATCATGGTTCTGATACTGATTGGTATGGTATTCTTACCAAAGGGGGTGCTACACAAACGCACACTTTATCATTTGGAGGAGGAACAGATAAATTTAGCTATAGAGCTTCGATCAGTGCTATTTTACAAGATGGGGTTGTCATTAATACCAGCAATAAAAAATACATTGGAAGAATTCAGGCTACACAATCCGCAATGGATGATAAATTGAAATTAACGTTCAACTTGAATAGCGGAGTTACCAATGCAGTTAATAGTATTGGTAGTATTGGTAGAGCTGCATTTACTTCAAATTTGATTACAAATGCATATGTAATGCGTCCTACTGATCCAGTTTACAACACAAATGGAAGTTATTTTACAGATCCTAATGTTTTTCAATACCTGAATCCTTACGCTGCTGCTCAAACAGTGACTAATGAAGGTCAATATGATAATTTATTTGGAAGTCTTAAAGCTGATTTAGATTTATACAAAGGCTTAACAGCCGGTTGGTTTGGAAGTTGGAGAAAAACAAATAGTACAAATGGGTACTATCTTCCAGCAGAATCTACTAATGCTTATGCTATTGATCAAAATGGGTATGCCAATATCAACAACAACAAGCAAAATGAAAAATTAATGAATATTAGTCTTTCGTACAAAAAAATGTTTGGGGAGCACAGCATTAATGCATTAGCCTTGTATGAATGGCAAAACCAAGCGTACCAAGGTAATTTTGCGCAAGCCAAAGGATTTATCAATGATATTGCCACTTATAACTCTTTACAATTGGGTGATTTATCAAAAGTACAACCTGGTGATATCTCCTCTTATAAAAATGACAGAACACTAGTTTCTTTTTTGGGACGTGTGAATTACTCTTTTTTAAACCGATATTTATTTACAGCTAGTTTCAGACGAGATGGTTCCTCAGTATTTGGTGTTAATAATAAATGGGGAGATTTTCCATCCGCTTCGGTAGCTTGGCAAATAAACAAAGAGTCTTTTATGGCGAACCAAACTATTTTTAACGAATTGAAATTACGTGGTGGATATGGAGTAACTGGTAATCAACAAGGATTATATCCACAAAACTCCATCTCGCTTGTAGGGGGATCTGGAGTAACTTATTTTGGAGGTCAACAAATCACCAATTTTAATGTAATCCAAAATGCCAATGCCGATTTACGTTGGGAAACAAAAAAACAAACTAATATTGGTCTTGATTTTGGTCTTTTCGATAATAGGCTAAGAGGAACTATTGATGTATTTACAGCAACTACCGATAATCTTTTATTTGATTATACAGTTCCACAACCTCCCTTTCCTTATAATACAATTAAGGCAAATGTAGGAAGTTTATTGAACAAAGGATTGGAAATTGCTGTTGGCTATGATGTAATAAAAACAGAAAACACGACCCTTACACTTGCTGGAAATGTATCTTTCTTGAGAAATAAAGTATTGAACCTTAGCGGAAGTATCAATGGAGTACCATTAAATACTAATAATGTTCCTTGGGGACCAAGTTCTTACTTAATTGAAGGTCAACCTGTAGGTACTTTTAATATTTTACATCATACAGGTAAAGACAACGAAAATTCTGAAACGGTACTTGATGTTGACGGCAATGGTATTATTGATCAAGGTACAACTAGCCCAGATCGTTTGATACAAGGTTTTGCATTACCAACTTATACTTATGCTTTTAATCCAACTTTCCAACACAAAAACATAGATATCTCTATGTTATGGAGAGGGTCAGGAGGAAATAAAATATATAATGGTCTTAGATCAAATTTAAGTTACCTAGAAAACATTGGTAAGGCAAACGTGTTGGATAGCGCTATTCCTTTAGGTTTATTTACTTCAAAATACGGTTCTGACTTATGGCTTGAAGATGGTTCTTTTTTACGATTAGAAAATGTAACAGTTGGCTATAATTTGCATTTAGAAAAAGTTAAATATATTGAATCTGTTCGACTTTCTCTTACAGGAAATAACTTACTGTTGATTACACCATATTCAGGAATTGATCCCGAATTAAATTTAAGTGGTGGGAATGGTTTTGGTGGCGACAATGGTATTTACCCTCGTACTCGAAGTTTTGCCTTTGGATTAAATGTAAAATTTAAATAGTAAAAGAAAATGAAAATTAAAAATATATTGATAACAGGGAGCATTTGTTTCCTTTTTCTTGTCGGATGTACTAACATTGATGAAAATGTGTATGACAAATACTCCGCAGATGATTTTTATGGCTCCGCTCAAGGTGCCGATGTAGCATTAGCTAGTGTTTACGCACAAGTTGGTGGTAATTGGGATGGAGTAGGATATGCAGGCGCCGATAGAGGATGGTATGACTTAAATTGTTTTAGTTCAGATGAACAAGTGATTCCTCATAGAACAACAGGAGATTGGGAATTGGATTTTGCACGTTTATACAAACACGAATGGTTGCCAACGGATTCTTTTATAAACAACACTTGGAAATGGTTGTACAAATCTATTTTCAATGCCAATTTGGCCGTTAACCAATTAGAAAAATCAAATGCTGAACCTTCAAAAATAGCTGAAGCCAAAGTATTAAGAGCCTTTTTCTATTATTTATTAATTGATGATTTTGGAGATGTTCCTTTTTATACAGACAATAATATTACTGTAGATCAAATTCCGCAATCCAGTCGTAAGGAAGTATATACCTTTATTGTAAAAGAATTGACGGATAATGTACCATTACTTTCTGGTACAAAAGGGGGGAACTATTATGGAAGATTCAACAAATGGGCAGGTTATACTTTATTGGCAAAAGTATATTTGAATGCCCAAGTATACACAGGAACTCCTGAATGGGATAAATGTTTAGCCGCTTGCAATAAAGTAAGCGAAGGAGGATATTCACTTCATTCTGGTGCTGCCAATGCTTCTAGCCCTATGGGTAATAAATATTATGAACTATTTGGTGATGTACTTCCAGACGATGAAACCATTCTATCCATTTTTGTTACTGCAAATGTTGTCTCTCGTAATATTTTTACGATACGTAGTTTGAATGGCCCAGATGCCAAAGCATTATTTGGCTCTAGTGGTTGGAACGGAACTATTGTCCCAGAAGATTTTTTCTTGAAATATGCGGATCAAGACATTCGTAAAAAGCAATTTCGTTTTGGAGATCAAGGCGGTGGAGTAAATTATGCTGTAAAAGTGGCTTCACTAGATAATCCCGGAGCTGCACCACAAGCTGGTGTTCGCGACACTAAATTTTACCCTGTGACACCTATGGATGGTGGTGGTGCATCAAATGATTTTCCAATCTATCGGTATGCCGATGTATTATTAATGAAAGCAGAATGTAATGTAAGATTAGGAAATGCTACAACAGCAAAACCGTTCATAGATCTTGTAAGACAACGTGCCGGACTTGGAGTATTAGCCGCAAATCCAACATTAGATGATATCTATAATGAAAGAGGATTTGAGTTAAACTGGGAAGGACACAGACGACAAGACATGATTCGTTTTGATAAATTCTTATTAGCAAATAATTTTAGAGGAGTTTCTGCTGGATACAGAAAATTGTTCCCAATACCTACAGCAGCGTTGGATGCAAATAAGGGACTAAAACAAAATACAGGTTACTAACACATAGAACTATTATGAAAAAATATATAAACAAATTTTTCCTGTTAGGAAGTATTATTATTTTCGGTGCTTCCTGCGAAAATGATGCCATATTAACTAGTTTAAAAGCAGTTGATTTTTCAACTGAAATAGAAGCTTCGGCAAAGACACTCGTTCTTACTGAAATCAATGCTAATCAAAACATGGAACTTATTTCATGGCCAGCAGTAGTTTTTCCTATAAAGGCACCAGTAACATATACTATTCAATTTGATTTAATTGGAAATACAAGTGGTGGTACTGCTTGGATAAACTCAAAAAGAATTGAAGTGGGTGAAGATGCACTTAGCAAGTCATTCCTAGGTAAAGATTTGAATAAAATAGCTATTGATTTAGGTTTAAAACCCAATGTTGTTGGTATTTTAGCTGTGCGTGTTGAAGCTACATTAGATCGTAAAATTTATTCTAACTCAATTACATTGACAATAACTCCTTATGAAAAAAGTGTTGTTTTTGGAGCAATCTATATGCCTGGAAGCTATCAAGGTTGGGGCATAGATACCGCAGCTGAGTTATCGGCTATCGAATCGGGTGTTTATCTTGGATATGTAACTATTCCTACTGGATCAGGTTTAGGGTTTAAATTAAATACAGCTAGAAACTGGGATCAATTTTATGGTGCCGACAAAGATGGTAATCTTAAAAGCATGAGCGATACTGATTTAGTTATGCCTGGTGTAGGTACCTATCAAATTAAAGCAAATCTAAATACTTTTAAATGGAACGCTGTTCCATATTCTTGGGGAGTTGTAGGTGATGCAACATCAGGAAGCTGGGATAATAGTACTCCTATGACTTTTGATCATGTATTAAAATTGTGGAAAATTACAATTGTTCTAAAATCAGGAAATGTTAAATTCAGATTAAACAATAACTGGACAATCAATTACGGACCTAAAAATGCAGGTTCGGGAATTGTAAATCTTGATGATCCTGCTGCTCATTATATAGGTGAAGCTGGTACGTATGATATTACACTCAAAATAAATGATATTGATACTTCTAACGGATATCCTAAAACTGCTACTTATACTGTTACAAAAAAATAATAAAATTTTGATTAGTTTGATTTAGTAATGCCTGTCTTTCTTTTTGAAAGGCAGGTTACTATTAAATGACCTAAAGTTCTAAATCAAATTTTGAATTTATTAAAAATCTAAAAATTAAAAATTATGAAATATAATATAAACATCATCTATGCATTATTGCTTACGTTAGCGTTTGTTTCTTGTAGTTCTTCTGATGACAGTTCAAACACAACGGCGCCTTATCCTCAATATGGCACAGTGTTTGAAAAAATGCCAAGCAAAGAAGACGCTATTATTTACCAAGTAAATTTACGTGCTTTTAGTCAAGCCGGAACCCTTAAAGGTGTTCAGGATAGACTTGCTCAAATACAAGAATTAGGTGTAAATGTAATTTATTTAATGCCAATTTATCCTGTTGGAATCGTTAGATCTGCGGGTGGTTTAGGCTCACCGTATTCTGTTAAGGATTACAAGGCTGTAAGTACAGAATTTGGAACCTTGGAAGACTTACGTACTTTGGTTGATGAAGCACATAAGAAAAACATGGCTGTCATTTTAGACTGGGTTGCCAACCATACCTCTTGGGATAATAACTGGATTACAGCACATCCAGATTGGTATCAAAAAGATGCTAATGGAAATATCATTATTCCACCAGGAACTAATTATAATGATGTAGCCCAATTAGATTTTACCAATACTGAAATGAAGAAAGCTATGATTGATGCTATGTCCTATTGGGTTTACACCGCAAATATAGACGGTTTTAGATGTGATTATGCTGATTATGTTCCTCAAAATTTTTGGTCAGAAGCGATTACTTCTTTACGTAAAATTAAAAATCAAAACTTCTTAATGCTTGCCGAAGGTTCTAAAGTAAATCAATTTGCAGCTGGTTTTGATTATACTTTTGGTTTTAATTTTTTTACAGCTTTAGAAAAAGTTTTTAAAGAAAGTAAACCTGCTACGTCCATGCAAGACGCAAATGCTGCAGAATATGCCACTAATTATAATGAAGAAAACAGAATTGTAAGATACACTACTAATCATGATGTGAATCTTTCTAATGGAACTCCTATTGAACTTTTTGGAGGCAAAAAAGGGTCTATGGCAGCTTTTGTAGTAGCAGCTTACATGAAATCTGTTCCGATGATTTATAATGGGCAAGAAATTGGATATGCTAAAAGAATCGATTATTTCAATCGTACTCCTATTGACTGGTCAACTGCTGATGTAACAATGCTCGCAGAATATAAAAGGATAATTGCATTCAGAAATACAAGCGATGCAATCAAAAAAGGAACTTATACAGGGTATAGCAGTGATGCCGTATGTGCATTTACTATGAAAACAACTACCGCAAGTGCACTTGTACTTTCTAACTTGACTAATACTACTGTGAAATATCTTGTCTCCAATTCATTAAAAGGAACATGGAAAGATGCTTTTACAGCAACGACAGTTACTGTTGCAAGTGAAATAATACTACTTCCTTATCAATATATAGTTTTGAAAAACTAACCCAAATGCAACTTTAACAACAAATTAAATTTGCCAAAAAATTAAATAACATGACTTTTAAATCAAAAAAAACACTACCTCAAATTCGTTTGAGCAGGATGGCAATACTTTTATTTTATGTGTGTGCAAGCTCATTGGGAGTTCAGGCACAAGAAATAATTTCGCCAAATAAAAACCTTTCTTTAAAATTTGAATTAAAGGAGAACGGAATTCCAACGTATCAATTAACCTATAAAAAAAAACCGGTTATTAAATCCAGTTCTTTGGGGTTAGAACTTAAAGATATGCCTTCGTTTATGGATGGATTTACCATTACTAAAACGGATCAATCTTCTGTTGATGAAACCTGGGACCCTGTATTAGGGGAAGAAAAAACAATTCGTAATCAATACAATGAATTGGTTGTCACTTTATCCCAAAAAAAATACAACAACAGATACATTCGCATCCGTTTCCGTTTATTCAATGACGGATTGGGTTTCAGATATGAATTCCCAAAACAAAATGATTTGAATTATTTTGTTATTAAAGAAGAACGTACTGAATTTCAATTGGCTGGAAATCATAAGATTTTCTGGATTCCAGGAGATTATGACACCAACGAATATGCATACACGACTTCAAAAATTTCTGAAATTCCTGCATTAATAAAAAAAGCGACTGCTGAAATTAATTCCCAATGGCCTATTAAAGAATTATCAGTTCAAACGCCATCGATGATGAAATCGGATAATGGATTATATATTAATATTCACGAAGCAGCTTTAATCAATTATCCGGCAATGTCACTTGAAGTTGACGCTTCAACATATAAAATGCGTAGCCATTTGACTCCAGATGCTGTTGGTAATAAAGGGTATATGCAAACAGATGCTCAAACCCCTTGGAGAACTATTGTAGTAAGTGATAAAGCGACCGATATTTTGGCTTCCAAATTAATTTTAAATCTTAATGAGCCAACAAACTACAAGGATGTTTCGTGGATAAAACCTGTGAAATTTATCGGAATTTGGTGGGAATATTTTGTGGCTGGTAAAAGTACATGGGCTTTTGGAAAAGAAACTAATGTAAAATTGACAGATGATTTTTCGAAACTAACTCCAAATGGAAAACACGGAGCTACAACTGAACGTGCAAAAAATTATATTGATTTTGCTTCTAAAAATGGTTTCGATGCCATACTTATTGAAGGCTGGAATATTGGTTGGGAAGATTGGATTAATAACTGGAAAGAAGACGTTTTTGATTATGTAACAGCTTATCCTGATTTTGATGTAAAAGCAGTTCATGAATATGCCTCTTCGAAAGGAGTGAAAATTATGATGCACCATGAGACTTCGGGTTCGGCAACTAATTACGAACGTCGCTTGGATCGTGCTTTTCAATTTATGAATGAGAACGGTTATGATGCCGTAAAAACAGGTTATGTAGGTAAAATTATTCCGCGTGGTGAACATCATGACGGGCAATGGATGGTGAATCATTATATTAATGTAGCCAAACGTGCTGCCGATTATAAAATTATGGTTGATAGTCACGAAGCCGTTAGACCAACTGGTTTGAACAGAACTTTTCCAAACTGGATTGCACAAGAATCAGCTAGAGGGGGTGAATTTGAATCTATGGGTGGATTAGCACCAGATCACACTACAATTCTACCATTTACACGCTTAATGGGAGGTCCAATGGATTTTACACCTGGAATTTTCCAAACGGATCTTTCGTATTATGGTACAGGAAGTACACAAAGAGTCAATACGACTTTAGTAAAACAATTGGCATATTATATAACAATGTACAGTCCATTACAGATGGCTGCTGATATTCCGGGTAACTACGAACGATTTCCAGATGCATTTCAATTTATTAAAGACGTCGCTTTAGATTGGGATCACAGCTATATTCTAGAAGCTGAACCTGGTGATTATATCACAATTGCACGTAAAGCAAAAGGTAAAAACGAATGGTTTGTAGGAGGTATTACAGATGAAAATTCAAGAATTGCCAACATTACTTTCGATTACCTTCCTGCTGGAAAAAAATTCATCGCTACTATTTACGCCGATGCAAAAGATGCTAATTGGAAAGAAAAACCTCAAAAATATACCATTTCTAAAGTTATTGTGACTTCAAAAACAGTTTTAAAACAATATTTAGCACAAGGTGGTGGTGTAGCTATAAGCATCAAAGAAGGTAGCGTTGTAGAAATGATGGGACTTAAAAAATTATAATTATTAAATACAATCCCTATTGTAAACTAATACTCTTTACAATAGGGATTAAATAAGAGAATTTTAACCACTATTAATTTAACAATAAAAATCATGAAAAAAAAATTACTGTTATTCGTTATTTGTTTGATGACATTTTCATTCGCCAATGCGCAAATTAATTCATTAGCCATCGTTGGTGATGGTGCTGGAGGATGGCCAACTGGAGCAGTTGGAGAAGTTGATGCACATCAAATGTCCACTGCTGATGGTGGATTACATTGGACTATAAACAATTTAGCTCTCAGCTCAGGTGCTGTAAAATTTAGGGCCAATAATGAATGGAATCCAATTACAAATTGGGGAGGAACTACTTTTCCATCTGGAACTGGAATTGCAGATGGTGCAGCTATGACATCAGTATCAGGAATTTACAACGTAACTTTCAACACAAATACTTTAGCTTATACTTTTGTATTACAAAAAGTAACTTTTCAAACAATAAGTATTATTGGAGATGCAGCCCCTGGAGGTTGGGTTGATACCGATATGACGACTACAGATGGTATTATTTATACCCTGAAAAGAGTTTCATTAGTTCCGGGAGGTTTAAAATTTCGTGGAGATCATTCTTGGACATTGCCTTACAATTGGGGAGGGACTAACTTTCCATCAGGTACATCAGTAGTTGATGCAGCTCCTATTACAATACCAAACGCAGGTTATTATAATATTAGCTTCAATAAAAACACCCTTGTTTATAGTTTTGCATTTCAAGTAATAAGTATTTTTGGAGATTCCACACCAGGTGGATGGAGTACTGATACTGATATGACAACTGTTGATGGTAATAATTATACGCTCGCTAATGTTTCATTGATTCCTGGAGCATTAAAATTTCGTGGTGGTCATTCATGGACTCTACCTTACAATTGGGGAGGAACAGCGTTTCCATCTGGAACAGCAGTAGTTGATGCTAATGGTATTACTATACCAACTGCAGGGAACTACAATATTAATTTTAATGTTTCAACGGCAACTTACTCTTTCACAAATAGTTTATCTATAAAAGGATTTAATTTGTCAAAATTAAGTGTGTATCCAAATCCAGCAAATGTTAATTGGAACGTTAGCTCTTCTAATGAAAACATTGAAAGTATTCAAATTATAGATGTTTTAGGAAAAAAAATTCGTACTTCCTCATCAAATAGTAAATCCATAACTGTTGATGCTTCTAGTTTAAAAAGCGGAATTTATTTCGCAAAAATTGCTACTGCAACTGGAACAGATACTATAAAATTGATTAAGAATTAAATTTTATATTTTTTGTTAATCCCTTAAAAACTAGGTTTTAAGGGATTTTTTTTTGAATAGTCTTTTAGTTTTATATAATTCCACTCATAAAGTAAATTACTTTTTTTAAAAATTACTTCTGCTGTGGTTTCTCAAAGCTAAAACTTTATTGATAAAATGAATTGTATGGACATGCTAACTTTACCCGCATAAAAAGTTAAGAATAAAAACCTTAATTTTAATTTATGAAAAAAACGCGAATAATTTATGACCGAGCTTTTAAAGAGAAAGCAGTCCAGTTGAGTTTTGAAAGAACAAATATTTCAGAACTGGCCAGAGAGTTAGGAGTTACTGCTCCACAGTTGTATAAATGGAGAAAAGAATATGAAGAGTTCGGACAAGGAAGTTTTCCAGGGAACGGCAATTTAAAGCAAACGCCAGAACAGGAACGCATTTCGGAACTTGAAAGAAAGCTCAAAGATGC
>NZ_SMFK01000027.1 GCF_004349355.1 Flavobacterium cellulosilyticum
TAATGTACTAGAATCCTATAAACTGATCACAAGAAGCATGAGCCGTAAAGGAAATTGTTGGGACAATGCAGTGGCTGAGAGCTTTTTTAAGACTTTGAAAACGGAACAGATTTATGGCAATAAGCTTATATCTAAAGAGCAAATGGGACTCGATTTATTTGAATTTATTGAAATCTGGTACAACAGAAAAAGAAGGCATTCCGCTTTAGAATATAAAACAATCGAAGAATTCTGGAAACAGCAAAATATTTTTAAAAATGTTGCTTAACTAATAGTGCGGTTTTTATTTGCATATCCAGTTTTTAGTTTTAAAAGAAATATAATTATTTATTTATTAGCATATAACTTTGACACATATTTACCAATTACATCAAATTCAAGATTTACTTTTGTATCAATATTAAAAGTATTAAAATTAGTATTTTCATGAGTATAAGGAATAATAGCAACACTAAATTTATTTTTCCTTGAGTCAACTACTGTTAAACTTACGCCATTTACAGTAATTGAGCCTTTTTCGATCGTTATATTTTGAATCGATTCGTCATATTCAAAAGTGTAGCACCAACTACCATTCGTTTCATTGGCAGTAATGCAATTCCCAACTTGATCAACATGTCCTTGTACAATATGTCCATCAAGCCTATCTCCTAATTTCATAGCTCGCTCAAGATTAACAATATCACCTACTTTCCAATAGGAAATAGTTGTTTTTTTTATTGTTTCTCCAATTGCAGTAACGGTATACAGCTGGTCATTTATAGCTACTACAGTCAAACAAATTCCATTATGCGCAACACTTTGATCTATTTGTAGTTCTGCAGTTATACTAGAAGCTATAGTAATGTGGATATTATCTTTGTCTTTAATGATTTCTTGGATTGTACCAAGGGTTTCTATGATTCCTGTAAACATTTCTTATTTTAATTTACTAAATTTGCAGTTCAAAATTAGCAATAAATAACTAGATGTCATGGTAAAAAAAGCAGAAAATATAATCGTCGGAATTTCAATTGGAGATTTAAACGGTATTGGAAGCGAAATCATTCTAAAAACATTTGAAGACATTAGAATGTTAGAATTATGCACTCCTGTTATTTTTGCAAACGTAAAAATCATTTCATTTGTCAAAAAACATTTAGAGTCCACATTAGCACTTCATGGAATTGACAGGTTGGATCAAATAGTTATTGGCAAAATAAATGTTATAAATGTTTGGCAAGAAGGCGTAGAAATTAATTTTGGCGCTAATGATGAAAAAGCAGGGAAATACGCCATTAAATCATTTGTTGCCGCTACAAAAGCTTTAAAAGAAGGACTTATTGACGTTTTAGTTACCGCTCCTATAAACAAATACAACATACAATCTGAGGGATTTAAATTCCCAGGACATACCGATTATTTGGATCAAGAATTAGAAGGAAACGCATTAATGATGATGGTCCAGGACAACCTTAGAGTTGGATTAATGACAGATCACATCCCAATTAACGAAGTATCATCAAATCTTACAGAAGAATTAATCATTAAAAAGATTGACACAATAAAGCAATCCTTGATTCAAGATTTCAGCATCAACAAACCTAAAATTGCGGTTTTAGGGCTCAACCCTCATTGTGGAGATGGTGGTGTAATTGGAAATGAAGACGATACAATTTTAAAACCAACCTTAAAAAAAATATTTGAAAAAGGGACTTTAGTATTTGGTCCTTATGCCGCAGATGGTTTTTTTGGAAGTCAACAATATGACAAATACGATGCCATTATTGCCACATACCATGATCAAGGGTTAATTCCATTTAAAACTTTGTCTTTTGGAAATGGTGTTAATTACACAGCAGGTTTAAATAAAATAAGAACATCCCCAGATCACGGTACTGCTTATGACATAGCAGGAAAGGGAAAAGCAGATTATAATTCATTTAAAGAAGCGGTTTATCTCGCATTAGACATTTTTAATTCGAGGAATCAGTATGCAGAAATCAGCGAAAAACCGCTAAAAACAAAAGAAAAATAGATATTACTAAAAAAAGATAAATAACATTATTAGGTTACCAATAATTTTATATCTTTGCACTCCCGAAGTTTGGGGTAAAATGAAGTTGAAATGAGTAAGATAAAAGAATATTTAATTCCTTTTATAGGATTAAAGACTGGAAAACATCATTTTGAGTATCAAATAAGCAACAAGTTCTTTGAAGACTTTGATTACCAAGAATATATTAGTTCTGACATCAAAGTAAATGTAGTTTTAGAGAAAAAAAGCAGCATGTTAGAGCTTTCTTTCAAACACAAAGGCACAGTAAATGTACCTTGTGATATGACAAATGAAGAGTTTGATTTACCTATAAAAGGTAAAATGAAATTAATTGTTCGTTTTGGAGAAGCATTTAACAATGACAACGAAGAGTTGTTAATTTTACCGCATGGAGAGTTTCAAATAGATGTATCACAATATATTTATGAAATGATTGTGCTTTCAGTTCCTCTAAGACGAATTCATCCAGGTGTAAAAGATGGAAGTTTAAAAACCGAAGCCTTGACAAAACTGCAAGAATTGACAGTAAAAGAAGTAAAAGTAGAGAATAACAAACAAGAAGAAAATATTGACCCGCGATGGGACAAATTAAAGCAACTATTAACGGATAAATAATATAGTAAAATGGCACATCCTAAGAGAAAAATCTCCAAAACAAGAAGAGATAAAAGAAGAACACATTATAAAGCTACAGTAGCACAAATCGCTACTTGCCCAATCACTGGTGAAGCACATTTATACCACAGAGCCTACTGGCATGAAGGAAAAATGTACTACAGAGGACAAGTTGTTATAGATAAATCTGTAGCAGTTGCTTAATACTTTTTTGTAAAAGATATTTAAACTCTCACATAATAGTGAGAGTTTTTTTGTTGATTATAACTTCCATTAACAGCAAGAAGCACCAAAAAAACAATAAGGATTAGATTTTTTTTTTGTAATTTTCCAAACCTTTTAGAAATTTTTCTAAATCACATACTTTGGAAGAAAAATAATTGAATAAAATGAATAAAATCACTGCCGCAATAACTGCTGTTGGAACTTATGTTCCAGACTACGTGCTAACAAACAAAATACTTGAAACATTAGTTGATACAAATGACGAATGGATCACTTCGCGTACAGGCATTAAGGAAAGAAGAATCCTTAAAGATGACACTAAAGGAACTTCTTATTTGGCAATAAAAGCAGCGCAAGATTTAATAGCTAAAGCCAATATTGACCCAATAGAAATAGATTTAATTATAATGGCAACCGCCACGCCTGATATGCTTGTAGCCTCAACAGGAGCATATGTTGCAACTGAAATCGGAGCAACAAATGCTTTTGCTTACGATTTACAATCAGCTTGTTCCAGTTTTTTATTTGGAATGTCAACCGCTGCTGCTTATATCGAATCAGGTAGGTATAAAAAAATCTTATTAATTGGCGCTGATAAAATGTCATCAATTGTAGATTATACAGACAGAACCACTTGTATCATTTTTGGAGATGGCGCTGGAGCAGCTTTATTCGAGCCAAATTATGAAGGATTAGGATTGCAAGACGAATTTTTAAAAACTGATGGCGAAGGAAGAAATTTCCTGAAAATGAATGCAGGAGGCTCTCTTTTACCTGCTTCTGAACAAACAGTTGCTAATAATCAGCATAATATTATTCAAGACGGTAAAACAGTTTTTAAACATGCAGTTACCTACATGGCCGATGCTTGCGAACAAATTATGAAAAGAAATAATTTGACCAATGAAGATGTAGCTTGGTTAATTCCTCATCAAGCGAATAAAAGAATAGTTGACGCAACTGCTAACAGAATGAATTTAGAAGATTCTAAAGTATTAATGAACATTGAAAGATATGGAAACACTACTTCCGCAACCTTACCTTTAGTTCTAGGCGATTTCGAACACTTATTTAAAAAAGGAGATACTTTAATATTTGCTGCTTTTGGAGGCGGATTTTCTTGGGGATCTATTTATCTAAAATGGGCATACAATAAAAAATAATTTTAAACTAAAAAACAAATAATTATGGATTTAAAAGAAATTCAAAACCTAATCAAATTTGTAGCAAATTCAGGAGTAGCTGAAGTTAAATTAGAAATGGATGATGTGAAAATTACCATCAGAACTACTTTAGAAGGTAACACAACTGAAACTACTTATGTACAACAAATGCCATCTCAACCTGTACATCAGCAAGCAGCTCCATTGCCAGTTGCAGTTATCCCTGTAGCACCAGTTGAAGCAGCAGCTGATTCTCATTATATCACTATAAAATCGCCAATCATAGGAACTTTTTATAGAAAACCTTCACCAGACAAACCTATGTTTGTTGAAGTAGGTTCAACTATTGCAAAAGGAGACGTACTTTGCGTAATTGAAGCTATGAAATTATTTAACGAAATCGAATCTGAAGTGTCAGGTAAAATTGTTAAAATATTAGTAGATGACATGTCACCAGTTGAATATGATCAACCATTATATTTAGTAGATCCGTCATAAGAAATTATAAATTATGAATTATAAATTACGAATAAGCCTTATGCCTATTCATAATTTCAAAAAAACTCATAACTCATAACTCATAACTCAAAATAGATGTTTAAAAAAATATTAATCGCAAATAGAGGAGAAATTGCACTTCGTATAATCAGAACATGTAAAGAAATGGGCATCAAAACGGTGGCTGTTTATTCTACTGCCGATGCAGAAAGTTTACATGTTAAGTTTGCCGATGAAGCAGTTTGCATAGGGCCAGCACCCAGTAACTTATCTTATTTGAAGATGTCAAATATTATTGCCGCTGCCGAAATTACCAATGCAGATGCAATACACCCAGGATACGGATTCCTATCTGAAAATTCTAAATTTTCAAAAATCTGTCAAGAACACGGAATCAAATTTATTGGAGCCTCTCCAGAAATGATTGACAGAATGGGAGACAAAGCATCAGCTAAATCAACTATGATCGAAGCTGGCGTACCATGTGTTCCGGGTTCAGTAGGGATTTTAGAATCTTATGAGCAAGCCCTTGAATTATCCAGAAAATTCAAATTTCCAGTAATGCTAAAAGCAACTGCTGGTGGTGGTGGAAAAGGAATGCGTGCCGTTTGGAAAGAAGACGAATTATTAAAAGCATGGGAAAGTGCACGTCAAGAATCAGCCGCAGCTTTTGGAAATGACGGAATGTACTTAGAAAAATTAATTGAAGAACCCCGTCATATTGAAATTCAAGTAATCGGTGATTCTTTTGGAAAAGCATGTCACTTGTCCGAAAGAGATTGTTCGGTACAAAGACGTCATCAAAAATTAACAGAGGAAACTCCTTCTCCATTTATGACAGACGAATTGCGTTTGAAAATGGGAGATGCCGCAGTAAAAGCAGCCGAATATATTAAATATGAAGGTGCTGGTACAGTAGAATTCTTGGTTGACAAGCACCGTAATTTCTATTTTATGGAAATGAACACACGTATTCAAGTAGAACATCCAATTACGGAGCAAGTTATTGATTATGATTTAATACGGGAACAAATTTTAGTTGCTGCAGGTGTGCCAATTTCTGGTAAAAATTATTTACCACAATTACACGCTATCGAATGTCGTATCAATGCTGAAGATCCGTATAATGATTTTAGACCGTCTCCAGGAAAAATTACAACCCTACACATGCCAGGTGGTCACGGAGTAAGATTAGACACCCATGTGTATTCAGGATATACGATTCCACCAAATTACGATTCAATGATAGCCAAATTAATCACGACAGCTCAAACACGTGATGAAGCAATCAGTAAAATGCGTAGAGCATTAGATGAATTTGTTATCGAGGGAATTAAAACTACTATACCTTTTCACCGACAATTAATGGATGATCCAAGATATATTTCTGGTGATTACACCACTGCCTTCATGGACACTTTTAAAATGAATGATCTAGAATAAATACTACATTATTTTATATAAACCAATAAATCCCAACTTTGCAGTTGGGATTTATTATTTTATATAAAATTGAAGTTTTACAAGGTTTCTTTCAACCATTTGTAAAACTCCCTTTGCCAAACCAATGCATTTTGCGGTTGTAAAACCCAGTGATTTTCTTCAGGGAAATAGATGAATCTACTTTTTATACCACGTAATTGCGCTGCTTGAAAGGCTTCTTGCCCTTGCCCGATAGGCACTCTGTAATCTAACCCGCCTTGAAAAATTAAAATAGGTGTATTCCATTTCTCTACTGCATTTGCAGGATTGAATTTGGTATAGGTTTTTTGAGCAATAGTATTATCTTTTTCCCAATATGCTCCACCAAAATCCCAATTGTTAAAAAAAACTTCTTCGGTAGTGCCATACATACTTACGGTATTGAAAACACCATCATGCGCAATAAAAGTTTTGAAACGATTGTTGTGTATTCCGGCTAAATAAAATGCAGAATAACCCCCGTAACTTGCACCAATACATCCAAGGCGAGTTTTGTCGACATAACTCTCCTTACTCACATCATCTATTGCCGATAGATAATCATCCATTACTTGTCCACCCCAATCTTTACTTATTTGTTCATTCCACTCTACCCCATGTCCAGGCATTCCACGACGGTTTGGCGCAACTATGATGTATCCATTTGCTGCCATTAATTGAAAATTCCAACGGAAAGAATAAAACTGAGTCAACGCACTTTGAGGACCACCTTGACAATACAAAAGCGTTGGGTATTTTTTAGTAGCATCAAAATTTGGTGGCAATATTAGCCAAACTAACATTTTTTTACCATCGGTTGTGGTTACATATCTTTTCACGGTTTTACTTAAAGCCAATGAATTATAGGTAGCTGTGTTTACATTGGATATTTGCTTCCATGCTTTTTTCTTTAGATCATATGAATATATTTCTGAAGCATGATTCATATCCGATCGTGTCACAATAATGTTATTTCCTGAAAAACCAACAATTTCATCCACATCAAAATCACCATTTGTAATTTGGCCTACTCGAATTGCTATTTTTGTAAGACCTGGAAAATTAACTTCAAACAATTGTTTAGTTCCATCTATAGCCGCTACAAAATACACTTTATTGCCATCAGGATTCCATTTAAAACTGTCTGCTTTTCCGTCCCAATTTGCCGTCAAATTGATATTTATTCCTTTAAAACTAACAATAATATCGTTTTTATCCGCTTCGTATCCATCGCGTTTCATTTGCAACCAAGTCAAATTTCCTGTTGGAGAAAATGTAGGATGTGTGTCGTAACCTAAGTTGCCTTCGGTTCTGTTCGTAGTTTTTTTAGTTTCTAAATTATATTCATATACATCTGTATTTGTACTTGTTGCATAAGCGGTCCCAGATTTTTTCTTGCACACATAAAAGATGCTTTTACTATCCGGAGCCCAAACATAATCTTCATCGCCTCCAAATGGTTTTTGAGGACTATCAAAAGCTTGGTCTTTCAAGACATCAATTCCTACAGAACCCTCTTTGTTTTCTCTGAAAAAGACATGATTGAATACGCCTTCGTTCCATTTGTCCCAATGACGATAATCCAATCCGTCATAAATTTGAACCTTTGATTTTTCTAGTTCGGGATAAAAATCCTTTCCGAGTATTTTATTTAATTTAACCTCTTCATTGTAAACTATATATGCACCATCTGGAGAGGTGTTTTTATCTTTTAACAACTCTTTGGTGTCCTTAACTTCAGTTGCATTTCCACCTCCAATAGGTAGTATGTAATTTTTTGAGTTAATTTTATTTTCGTCAATTGATGGTATTCCAACCTTATAGACTATGTTTTTCTCGTCTTTTGAAATACCCAATACGGTTACTCGACCAAGTTCCCAAAGTATTTCTGGTGTCATAAGATTCTGTGCCATAGTGTTTAAGCTTATAATAAAAAGGATGATTAATAATGCTGTTTTTTTCATGTTTTGTATTGTATTTAAGTGACTAAAATTACACTATTTATAGGTTTAAAAAAGGCATATTTCAAACTTAATTTTGAAAACAAGTAGCGTTTGTATACTTTTATAAAAATTTCATAACTATATGGCAACAAGAATTACTTCTTCTAAAAACGAATCGAAAAAAAAGAAATCTACTTCAAAAAAGGCGTCTACTAGTTTCAAAAATAAATTGGTTCGATTTTTATTCAAGTTGGCAATTTGGTTCTTTGGTCTCTCCCTTTTTTCTGTAGTGTTTTTTAAATTTGTACCCGTACCTTTTACTCCCTTAATGGTAATCCGTGCAATAGAAAATAAAATAGCAGCTAAGGAAAATTATTTTAGCCATGATTGGGAACCTATCGAAAACATTTCACTTAACTTACAAAAAGCAGTAATCGCAAGTGAAGATGGCTCTTTTTTAAGTCATAATGGTTTTGATTTTAAAGCAATGCAAAAGGCCTACAAAGGCAATGAAAGAGGTCGAAAAATAAAAGGAGGAAGTACTATTTCTCAACAAACTGCAAAAAACGTGTTTCTATGGCAAGGACGAAGTTATTTACGAAAAGGATTAGAAGCGTATTTCACCGTTTTAATTGAATTAATTTGGGGCAAAGAACGCATTATGGAAGTCTATTTGAATAGTATCGAAATGGGGAACGGTGTTTATGGCGCTCAAGCCGCAACAGAACATTGGTATAGAAAAGATGCTTCGAGTCTTACTCCAATTCAAGCCGCAGGAATAGCCGCTATTTTGCCCAATCCAAGAAAATATTCCGCTACTAGTTCTTCATCCTACATTAATGGAAGAAAGTCTAAAATTGTTCGTATAATGAATCATATTGGAAAAATTCAATATTAATAAATGTCAATTACGAGGAACGAAGCAACAGTATTAGTTGCTCTCGTTATAATATTACCTCGTTCCTCGCATTGACAAAAAAGTCCTAGATATTGAAATTAAGTCCTAAAACGATGTTTCTTCCTATATTAGGAATTCCATCATTTTTCAGTCGGGATAAATGGGCGATATACGTTTTATTAAACAAATTTGTACCGTTTAAATTGAGGTCAAAAACTGTTTTTCCTAATTTCACTTTTCCTCCTAAACCCAGATTAACTAAAGTATAACCATTGGATTTAGTTTCAAAACCGCTTACATTATTTTGATTTAAGGTAGTGGAAACATTCAATGTTGCAAATCCATCTTCAAGCCAATCTTTTATCTTAAATTCGGTTCGAATGGCATTATTCCAATTGTTAGCTGGTATTAATGGTAGATAATCTCCATTTTGCTTCTTCCCCGTTACGGTTTCAAAATTACTTTCAAAATGCAGCCAATCTAAAGGATGTGGATGAAAATGGATCCCTATTTCGCCGCCAAAAAGACTTGCATTATTTTGAATATAATCAAACACATCAAAATTATTGATTTGAGTTCCTGCTGGAGAAGTATATATAAAATGGTTTATATGATTATAAAACCCATTAGCAAAAAACTCAAAATGACTGCTTTTGTATTCTAAGTTCAAATCGGTTTGAATGTTTTGTTCCGTTTTCAAATTCTGGGTTCCAACTTCATATCGATTCGTTCCTTCATGCACACCATTCGAAGTTAATTCGGCCAAGTTGGGTGCTCTAAATCCAGAAGCAACATTAAGACGCATGGTCATTTTCTCGGTAAAATTAGTTTTGTAACCCAATGAAGCATTAAAACTATTGAATGATCTATCAAGTTTTGCAAACGAACCTTCTTCACCAGGAATGCCTTTTGCTTCGGCGTTTATTTTTCGATTATCAAATCGAAGTCCCGCTTGCAATGCATTTGTTTTCCATTCGTAATTTCCAGTTCCAAATAATCCAAAGTCATTGGTAGTAGCGTCAGGAATTAAAAATTCAACCCCCGAATTAGCATTGGTTTGGTGCATCCCTTGAATTCCAATGATACTTTCTAGTTTTCCGATTTTTGGAAAATGGTATTTCGAATCATAATTAAAGGTATTCAATTTCATCTGCAAATTGGCTTGGTTGCTATCTGTAAATTCGCTACGATCATTGGCAATGTAACCTAAATCAATATCTAATTTTGAATTTTCGAAAAAGAAAATATTGTTTAAACTCAACAAATTATTATAAACGCCTTGTTTTGGATAAGTTGTTTTCTTGGATGTTGATTGTGCTTCAATGCCATTTTCTGGAATCCCTAAATCCAGTTTATTGAAATTATATCTCAAAATACTTGAAACTTTAGAATTAACATACCCTATTCCAGTTTTGAAATCACTTTCATTGTAACGGGTATTGGTAACACGATCTCCATTTGCAATTTTATAGTCAGAATGGGCATTATAACTTCCTCGAACTAGGAATTTCCAGTTTTCTGTGGATGTTTTTAATCCCAAAGAAGAATTACTACCCAAAGTATTAGAAAATAATTTTTGACTAAAATCGCCTACGAAAGTATTCGCAATGGCAAATTTTTCGGGGTTAAAATACAAGACACCACCTAAGGCGTCCGAGCCATAAAGCAAAGAAGCGGGGCCTTTGATTACTTCGACACTTTCGATCCCTGCATCATTCAAACCCAAGCCATGCTCATCTCCAAATTGCTGATTTTCTATCCGAACTCCTTGCGAATACACCAAGACACGATTACCACTCAGCCCTCTAATTACTGGTTTTCCTATAGATGTTCCTGTTGAAACCTGTGAAACACCAGGAATAGTTGCCAATCCTTCGATTAAGGTCGAAGTACCTTTTTGCTGTAGTTCTTTGATACTGGAATGTTCCACTTTCATCACATTTTGTGATTGTATTTTGTTGAAAGCAGTTGACACGATTACTTCATCAATTTGAAATGCTGATTCGTCAAGAATTACATTTAATACTGATGCTTTTTGCTGAAGATTTACAATTTTATTTTGTGCTGTAAATCCGATATAAGAAAACGATAATTTTACTTTTCCACTAGGAAGATTTGACAAGCTGTAGTTGCCATTTTCATCAGTTGACGTTCCTTTATGCAATTCTGGAAGATTAATTGCAACTCCTATAATTGGTTGGTTTTTTATATCGGTTACCGTTCCTGACAGGGAGTTTTGAGCATGTAGCATAGCCGAAAGTCCTATAAATAGGATAAATATAATTTTTTTCATCTAAATGATTTTATTGTTAAATTGAATTTTAGAACTACACTGGATTTAAGTGCTGGGTAGATCTTTTTAGAAATATCTAAAATATTTTAAACAATAAAACTAGGAGGTGCACGAAGGGCAAATAAGCTTCCTTCAAAAAATGGTGTTGTCTCTCTAGATTTGAAGTTAAAGTGACTAGAGGGAAAATCGAAATTTTTAAAATCGAAATGAGAACTATTCGAAGGAACGAAACTACTTAGCGTAAAACTACAAACAAAACAATGATCAAAATTATTATGTTGATGCGTAATTTCTTTGCTGGAAACGTATTTATGATGGCATTCTTTTTCTGAAAGTTGTTTTATTAAATGCTCATAACTATGTATCGATTGAAACAGCATTGAGAACAATACTGCAAACACCAATAATGAGTTTAATATGAGAATCTTCTTTTTCATCGATGCAAATATAGAAATAGCAAAGAAAATTCCGATTATATTTAACATTATTTAAAGTTATTGAGCTGATTAAAACGACATTCAATTTGTATCTTTAAGGGCAATTGTTACCTTTTGGATAGTATTATTGATTCTACAGTTTAAAAAACACATATAAAACCCGTTATGAGTTATTGTCTTTGTAACTTTGCCACCCAAAAAATTAGTATTTTTGCATTATGGAAACAAATAGACAGAAAAAAATAGGTGGTGTCATCCAAAAAGATTTGGTGGACATTCTTCAAGGTGAAGTGAGAAAAAACGGAGTATCAAATTTGATAATTTCAGTATCCAAAGTTAGTGTTACTTCAGATTTATCTGTGGCAACAGTGTATTTAAGCATCTTTCCTCAAGACAAAGCCAAGGAAACTCTTGTAGCAATAAAAACAAATTCAAAGTTAATCAAACACGATTTATCACAACGTGTACGTTTGCAATTACGAAAAGTACCTAATTTAGTATTCTTCATAGATGATTCATTGGATTATATTGAAAAAATCGACAATGCTTTAAATTCGAAAGAAAACCCAATTGAAAACCGTGATTTATTAGACAAACGCAGACATTCATAAATTGAATTTCCCCCTTTATATAGCCAAACGATATATTTTTAGCAACAGCAAAAACAACGCTATCAATATAATAAACCGCATAGCCAGTATGGGAATCATAGTGGGCGCAATGGCTTTGTTTGTGGTGTTATCCGTTTTTAGTGGTTTGAAAGTGTTTAGTCTTTCCTTTTTAAATAATATCGATCCGGATATTAAAATAAGTAGCACTTTAGGTAAATCATTTTTTGTTTCGCCAAGCCAAGAGAACCAAATCAAGGCAATTGATGGCGTAGCTTCTTATAGTAAAATAATCGAAGAACGCGTATTGTTTGTTTTCAACAAGAAACAAGAAGTCACTTTATTAAAAGGGGTTGACTCCTCTTTTACCAAAGTTAATGCTATTAAAAAAATACTTTATAATGGCGAATGGCTACAAAAAGACACCTATCAAGTGGTTTTGGGTTATGGGATTTCCGAAAAATTTTCGACTGGACTACTCGATTACAATAATGTATTTGAAGTGTATGTTCCAAAACCAGGCAAAGGAGCCATTGAGAATCCGGCAGAAGCTTTTAATAAATCTTCGATAGTTCCCGTTGGAATATATGCCATAAGTGAGGATTTAGATTCTAAATATGTTTTCGCCGATTTAGGTTTGGCTCAGGAATTATTAGAATACAAACCCAACCAAATTTCTGGTATAGAGTTTAAATTAAAAAATGGGGCTGATGAAAGTGCTGTTACCAGCAAACTCCAAACTATTTTCAACCATAAAATCACAACTAAAAATAGGGCTCAACTCAATGAATCCTTATATAAGATGTTGAATACCGAAAATCTTGCGGTGTATCTGATATTTACTTTAGTGATTGTTATTGCCCTTTTCAATTTGATTGGTGCATTGATAATGATGATTTTGGACAAGAAAGGCAACCTGAAAACACTTCTGAACTTAGGAACCGAAATCAAAGATTTACGCAAAATATTCCTGCTTCAAGGAACTTTATTAAGTGTTTTTGGCGGAATCATCGGATTGGTATTGGGAATTGTAATTGTATTATTACAACAACATTTCGAATTCATTATGATTACACCTACCCTCGCCTATCCTGTAGTTTTTTCTTTTGAAAACGTTTTTATTGTTTTCGCAACTATAGTAACACTTGGATTTATTGCTTCACTAATTGCGAGCAGTAGAGTGAGTAAGAAGTTGTTGGATTAGAAATTATACCCAATTCTAGCTTGTACATCAATTGCTGTATTATTGTGTTCGCAATTACAACCGTCGGTTTCACTAAAAATAGCATACAGGTATCCAGCACCTCCAGAAAACTCGTAGTTAAAATGTTTAGCGAAAGCTCTTCGGATTCCATATCTAGGAATTATAGAAAATGAAGAAACAATATCAAAATTACCATTATGCACCAAGGGTGTTTGATTGGAGATATAAGTAGCAGCTACAGAAAAATAATTTGCACTGTTATTATAGGTTTTTTTACCCAATTTACTTCGCCTGTCTAAACTATAATAAAACCGAGGTTCCATTGTTAAATATGGAGAAACATTAGTGGTTGTTTCATTTTTGATTAAAGGGTCATTGAATTCTTTAGTTGAAATTTCCAATTGCAATCCCAATTCGGTAAGAAGTGTTATTTTTCTATCTAATTTGGTTTCATATTGAAAACTAGTATTTAACAGCCCCAATTGAACTCCATAAAGCTTTTCTGCTACAGAAACTTTTTGAACCTCCTGTGAATTTGCAATACTGACCAATAAAACGAAGGCTAAAACAATGAAATTTTTCATTTGTGTTTTTTTTTGTAAAAGTAGTTTTAATTTTACAAAATAAAAGTGCGATTTGGCAGATTTATACTATTTTTTTTTAATTTAACTTAGTCAAATTATCATGATTTTTGGCGTCTGTTCGAGGTGTAATTTTTTTTCAAAAAAAAGCAATATAAAATGACGTTATCTTTGTGTATAATCTGAATTAGAATTAGGCAGTGTAGCAGTAAATCAATTAGTGTTAATTACCTGAGTTCGAGTTTTGTTTCAAAATATTATATTAAGCAATATTGGTGAGTTCTATTCTAATGAATTTCCCCCATGGTAGTAATATCTTTTCACTTAGTATATTTTGAGCCTATTTCTATTTCATTAATTCATTGAGCGATGAGTAGTTTAGAAAAAATTATTAAAAATTGTGCTGGCATCGATATTG
>NZ_SMFK01000028.1 GCF_004349355.1 Flavobacterium cellulosilyticum
TGATGATCCCCATAGTTTAGAAGATGTGGAATTAACCCTAGTAAAAGCCCATTTTGGAGTGGCCGAGAATTCAGCTCTTTGGGTAACTGACGATATTTTAGGACAACGAGTAGCACCTTTTATTACGCAGTATTTGGCTATTGTAGTCAATAAAAACGATATTATCACGACGATGCATCAAGCGTATGATCGCATTGGTAACCAAGAATATGGTTTTGGAACGTTCATTGCGGGTCCGTCCAAAACAGCTGATATTGAACAATCTTTAGTCTTGGGAGCACATGGCGCTAGAGGATTAACGGTGTTTATTATGGGTTAGGTTTTCTTAAGAGTTATACTTATATAGTTTTAAAAGATAGTCTTACATTAAAAAATAAGTAAAAAGTAGTTACATTAGCGAAGAGTAAAGCCTCTAATTTTTTGAGTTTGTAGTAGAAAGGTAGGTGTAGATTAATTTGATTTGCTTGGTTCTTCATTAAGCCATCTTCTGCAATAGGAAGGTATGCCTGATGTCCGCAAATTAGAAAATCTTGAACAGTTATCTCATCAAAGAATCCTTTGGGACTTAATTTGTTATGACGGTACTCTTTTGGAATCGAATTAATCTCTTTTAAATAAAGATGAAGTATTTCTTCTCTTTTTTAATATTTCCTCACAATTTTTAGACTTGATCACTTATTATTCTATACAGGGTAATTTGATTTTCAAACAAAATAATAAAAGAAAATAAATAAGTTTTTATTTTCTTTTATTATCGTTTATTTTCTTTTATTTTGTTTTATATTTGTTTTGTACTTACTATTTATTTGTTTTTCACATCTATAAAAACTAAAATTATGTTGCCAAATCAACGAAGAGAAAAAATATTAGATCTTTTAAAAGAAGACGGATTCGCTAAAGTGATTGACTTATCACGTTTATTCAAAGTTACAGAAGTAACTATACGTCAGGATCTTGAAAAACTAGAGAGCGAAAATCTTATTATAAAAGAACATGGTGGGGCAAGCATAAAAAATGTAGTCGATCAAGTAAGAAGTTTTACTTTACAACGTCAGGAAAACTTAGAGCAAAAATCAGCTATTGCTCAAAAATGTTTAGAGTTCATTGAAAATGGGGATACTATTATCCTTGATTCGGGATCAACAACTACTGAAATCGCAAAAAAACTAAAAGGTTTTAAACAATTAACGGTAATTACAAACGCCTTAAATATTGCTTTATTGTTAGGAACAGATCCAGATATTGAAGTCATTATGACTGGAGGAGAATTTAAACCTCCTACATTATCATTAACTGGTCAAAAAGCTGCAGATTTCTTTAAAGGATTAAATGTACAAAAATTATTTTTAGCTACAGCTGGAATCTCTTTAAAGTCAGGGCTTACCTATCCTAGTATAAGTGATTTAGTAGTAAAAAAAGCGATGATTGATGCTGCAGAAGTTACTTATCTTGTAGCTGACAGTTCAAAAATGGGAAAAAGCGCACTAGCCAGTTTAGGGGCATTATCTTTAATTGACTACATCATAACTGATGATAAAATTGAAGAAAAACACAAACAAGTATTTAGGGATAATGAAATTGAAGTAATAGTATCATAATAGATAAAAATAAAAAAGAAGAAATTATAATAAAAAAGATAAAAATGACAACATCAACATTAGGAGTAATAATTGGAAATAGAGATTTTTTCCCTGACAGTTTAGTCGAAAAAGCAAGGCTTGAAATAATTGAGGTTTTTGAAAAATTAAATATCAAACCTATTTTATTAGATGGTAATGTAACTAAACTTGGCGGCGTAGAAACTTATAAAGAAGCTCAAAAATGTGCTGAATTATTCAAAAAACACCAAGATGAAATTATGGGAGTTTTGGTAATATTACCAAACTTTGGAGATGAAAAAGGAGTTGCAGACACTTTAAAATTAGCTAACCTTAATGTTCCTGTGTTAATTCAAGCCTACCCTGATGAATTAACCAAAATGAACGTAGTGAACAGACGTGATTCATGGTGTGGAAAAATTTCAGTTTGTAATAATTTATACCAATACGGTATAAAGTATAGCATAACGAGTCAACATGTTGCTAGTCCTTCTGATGCTGTTTTCCAAAAAGACTTATTAGATTTTACAGCTGTTTGTAGAGTCGTTAAAGGGATGAGAAGTGTGCGTATTGGAGCCATAGGAGCAAGACCAGGCGCATTTAATACAGTTCGATATTCTGAAAAGATATTGCAAAGAAATGGTATCACAGTAACCACTGTAGATTTATCTGAAATTTTAGGCAAAGCCAATAAATTAACTGCCGACGACGAATCAGTAAAACGTCATCTTAAATCAATCAATGCGTATGTAGCTCAAGGAAAAACTCCAAATGAAGCTATGTTACAAATTGCTAAACTAGATGTGGTTTTAAAAGAATTCATGGAAGAACAGTCATTAGATGCTACTGCAATACAATGTTGGACTTCTTTGCAACAAAATTATGGTTGTAATGTATGTACTAGCATGAGTATCATGAGTGAAAATATGTTACCAAGTGCTTGCGAAGTCGATGTTACTGGAACCTTGACTATGTATGCAATGCAATTAGCTTCAGGTTCGCCAAGCGCACTTGTAGATTGGAATAACAATTATGCTGATGACCCTGAAAAATGTGTTTTATTTCACTGCGGTAACTGGGCTAAATCATTCCTACCTGACATCACATTAAGCACCGCTCCTATTTTAGGAACAACAGTTGGTGAGGAAAACACCTATGGAGCTTTAGACGGAAGAACACCAGCAATGCCGCTAACTTATGGTCGAATCAGTACTGATGACCCTAAAGGTATTATCAAAGTTTACATCGGAGAAGGAGAACTTACTGATGACGCACTTAACACATTTGGAAATAGAGCAGTGGCTCAAATACCTAATCTCCAGGGGTTGATGCAATACATTTGCAAAAACGGATTCGAACACCATGTAGTGATGAATGCTTCTAAAACAGCTGGAATATTAGAAGAAGCGCTTGGTAATTATATGGGTTGGGAAGTATATAAACACTAAAAGGTTTGATGATGCATTTAAAAGAATTAAAACGGAAATCAATTGAGAACAGAAAGAAAGTACTTAAGTATATTTATAATGCTAAAGCAGGACATACTGGCGGAAGTTTGTCAATTTTAGATATTCTTAACGTGCTATACAATAATGTGATGAACGTTTCTCCAGAAAATTTTCATTCTAATAATAGAGACCGATTTATTCAAAGCAAAGGACATTGTGTAGAAGCTTTGTATGTAGTTTTAGCCGACAAAGGTTTTTTTCCTGAAGAAGATTTATTGACGATGTGCCAATACAAATCACCCTATATAGGACATCCTACAAAATCGATCCCAGGAATTGAACAAAACACAGGTGGACTAGGACATGGATTACCTATTTGTGCTGGAACGGCATTAGCGGCTAAAAAAGATAATTCTCCTGTAAAAGTTTTTACCGTTTTAGGTGATGGCGAAATGGCTGAAGGTTCTAACTGGGAAGCAATGATGTTTGCCGCTCACTATAAATTAGATAACCTATGCGCTATATTAGATTATAATAAATTACAAATTACTGCTCCTAATGCTGAAGTTATGGGCTTAGAGCCAATTGACCAAAAACTAGCAGCTTTTGGCTGGGCAGTAAAACATGTAGATGGGCATAATCTAGAAGAACTTTCAAACACTTTTAATAATTTACCAGTAATTAAAGGAAAACCGACCTTCATTATAGCGCATACTACCAAAGGTAAAGGAATTAGCTATATGGAAAATGTAATAAAATGGCATCATGGAGTTCCTTCCAAAGAACAATATGAATTAGCTATGCAAGAATTAGATCATCAATTACATGAACTTGAAACAGTTTTAAAATAATGGAAGTAATAAAAACAGCAACTTTAGCAAACCTTGAAGTATTTTCAGAAGTACTTCAAAATTTAGCCGAAACAGATAAGGATATCATGGTAGTTACGAGCGATTCTCGTGGCTCTGGAAAACTAGTGCCTTTTGGTCAAAAATATCCTGAACAAATTGTTGAAGTGGGTATAGCAGAACAAAACCTAGTAGGTGTCGCTACAGGATTAGCCAGTATGGGTAAGAAAGCATTTGCTGTTTCTCCTGCTTGTTTTTTAACCGCTAGAGCATTGGAACAAATAAAAAATGACGTAGCATACTCAGACAATCCTGTAAAATTAATAGGAATTAGTGCTGGAGTAAGTTACGGAGCACTAGGTACTACTCACCATAGTTTGCATGATTATGCTGTACTAAGAGCAATTAACAATATTAGTATTGTAGCTCCTGCCGATAATTTTGAAACTGCCGAAGCTATTAAACAAGCTGCCGAAATGAAAAGTCCTATTTATATCCGTTTTGGTAAAAAAGGAATGCCAGCTAACTTGCAATCAAACGAAGTTGATTCGGAATTTAAAATTGGTAAAGGACGTATTATTCAAGAAGGAACTGACATCACATTTATTGCTACTGGAGAAGCCGTTTTACCTTGTGTAGAAGCTGCAAAACTGCTAGAAAATGAGCATAATATTTCATGCAAAATAATCAGTATCCATACTATAAAACCACTTGATAACGAATTATTATTAGCTACAGCTACTAATGGTAAACCTGTAATTACTGTAGAAGAACATTCTATTTACGGAGGTTTAGGTGAAGCAGTAGCTTCTTTATTATTCCAAAAAGGGTTTACAAATAAATTTAAAATCATAGGATTACCTGATGACCACACCGTTTCAGGTTCACAAAATGAAATTTTTAACCACTATGGCATTTCAGGTGTAGGATTAAAAAATACGGCTTTAAACTTATTTAACCTATGAAAATAAAACACCTCTCTTTAGTTATTTTGACGCTGATTTTCGTATTTGGATGTTCTTCAAAAGAAAAATCTGGAAAACCAAAAATCGCAGTAGTGGTTTCAACATTAAACAATCCTTGGTTTGTAATGCTTGCCGAATCAGCTGCTGCAAATGCTAAAAAACTAGGCTATGAAGCTAAAATATTTGACTCTCAAAACAATCCCGCTGTAGAATCAGACAATTTCGAAAACCTCATATCCTCAGGTTATGATGCTATTCTTTTAAATCCTACAGATTCAGACGGTTCTATTTCTAATGTTCTAAAAGCAAAAACGGCTGGAATTCCAGTTTTTTGTATGGATAGAGAAATCAATGCCGATGATGCGGCTACGAGTCAAATTCTTTCGGATAATTATTCTGGCTGTGTTGCCATAGGAATAGAGTTTGTAAAAGAGCTAAAAGAGAAAGGTAATTATGTAGAAATCATAGGGTTAGTAGGAGATAATAATACATGGGCTAGATCAGGAGGATTTCATTCTGTAGTTGATAAATTTCCTAATTTAAAAATGGTTGCTCAACAAAGTGGAAATTTCGATAGAAATAAAGCAATGGAAGTTTTAGAAACGATCATGCAAGCTAATCCTAATATTGATGCCGTTTTTTGTGGTAATGATGCTATGGCTATGGGCGCTTTTCAAGCTTTACAATCAGCAGGAAAAGCAAATAAAGTTAAAATTTTTGGTTTTGATGGAGCTAGTGATGTAATTGAAAAAATTCGAGAAAAGAAAATTATAGCGACAGGGATGCAATTTCCAAAAGTGATGGCACAAACTGCAGCTCAATATGCCGATGAATATTTTAAAGGCCGACGAACTTTTCCTCAAAGAGTTCCTGTCGAAGTTGAATTAATAAATGCATCAAACATAAAAGACTATTAACATGAAAAAAATATATATTTATATATTAGTTATTCTAATAGTAGCCCTTTTAGGATATAAATCGGTTTATTTCAAAAAACTAAGCGCTGTTAAAAATGCTCAAAAAGAAAATTTTGACTTCAAAGCTTTTGTCGATTCAATTTATTTCAAAGGTATTTTAAAAAGCAAAAAAAACATTGCTTTAACAGATTTAATTTCCTTAGTACAAACTAACTCTGAAATGGCTTTTAAAGAACACGGAAACCGCCTTGGAATAGGTAATTCAGCTTTTTTCATGATTGAAAGTACAGGGAAAATTTTTGACATTAAAGATGGTGTTTATACTATTGCTGATAAAAAAAATGGAATTATTTACATTGACACTAAATACATTTTTGGAAACGCAATTCGAGATGCATCTGGTCTGGTAAAACTGACTGATTTTAAAACAAATTCTCAATTTAACAAAGTATCGGAATCTTTGAATGATATCATCCGAAATGAAGTTATACCAAAAGCAATTAAGACAATTAAAATTGGTGATAGTATAGCATTTTCAGGAGCGATAAAATTAAGAAAAAATCAAAATTTGTTTAAAGATATTATAGTTATTCCATCTCAAATTAAACTTCAATAAGTTGTTAGAAGCAGTTAAGATATCAAAAGAATTCCCAGGTGTAAAGGTACTTAATCAGGTATATTTTAAATTTTATCCTGGAAAAGTAAATGCCATATTGGGAGAAAATGGTGCGGGTAAATCGACTTTGTTAAAAATTTTGACAGGCGTTTATAACGAATATGATGGCGAAATTAAGTTAAATGGTGAAACCGTTACTTTTTCAAATATAAAAGAAGCTCAAAATGCGGGCATTGCTATTATTCATCAAGAATTGAACTTGATTCCTGAACTTAGTGTAACCGAAAATTTATTCCTAGGAAGAGAAATAATCACTCCGTTAGGGCTTTTAGACACCAATAAAATGGAAGCTGAAGCCAAAATAATTTTTAAAAAAATTCAATTAAATGTTACTCCAAAAACTTTAGTACAAAAACTAAAAGTAGGTGAACAACAATTAATCGAAATTGCTAAAGCACTACTTTGTAATGCTGATGTTATTTTAATGGACGAACCTACTTCTGCACTAAGTGACAGTGAAATTGAAAACTTACACCGTATTATTCGTGAATTAAAAATTGAAGGTAAAACTATTGTTTATATTTCTCATAAAATGGATGAGTTATTTAGAATTGCTGAGAATTATACTGTATTAAGAGATGGGAATACCATAGATGCAGGAGAAATGAAAAATACCACGGAACAAGATTTAATTCGAAAAATGGTAGGAAGAGAAGTACTCATTGAGAAAAAAAATACTGCAACCCAGTTTCATAGTACCATCTTAAAAGTTAAAGATTTAAACCTAATAAATCCTGTTATTAAAAACAGAAAAATACTTCAAGATATTTCATTTGAATTAAAAAAGGGAGAGATTCTAGGTGTTTTTGGTTTGATGGGTGCTGGAAGAACAGAGCTTTTAGAAACCATATTTGGAATGCATCCTAAGACTAGTGACTATCAATTAGAAATTGATGGAAAAAAAGCTTTTCACCAAACGCCTAAAGATTCAATTGAAAATGGCTTAGCCTTTGTAACAGAAGACCGTAAAACAGAAGGACTAGTTTTAGGAATGGATATTTCTTCTAATATAAGTTTAACTACACTGCCTACTTTTGGTATTTTAAATAATACCAAAAGCAAGAATTCAGCAAAATATTACATAGAAAAGTTAAGTATCAAAACACCTTCAGAAACTCAATTATGCCAAAATTTGAGCGGTGGTAATCAACAAAAAGTAGTTTTAGCTAAATGGTTGGTAACGAATCCTAAAATTTTAATTTTAGATGAACCAACCCGTGGAATCGATATTAATGCCAAAAATGAAATTTACAATTTAATAAAAGAACTTGCTGCAAACAACATGAGTATCATTGTGGCCTCGTCAGAAATCCCAGAAATCCTAGCACTTTCAGATCGGATTCTTGTGATGGCTGACGGAAAATTAAAAGATTCTTTTCTTGCAAGAGAAGCTACTGAAGACAAATTATTAAAATCAGCCTTACCAGAATAATTATGACGCTATCCTTTAACCACCCTATTATCAAGAAATCGCAATCTTTAATTGCACTTTTTCTTTTGTGTTTATTTATCAGCCTACTATCTGATAAATTTATGACCAGCACTAATCTTTGGAATGTATTAAGACAAATTTCAGTAAATGTTTGTATCTCTGTCGGAATGACCTTAGTAGTCTTAATGGCTGGAATTGATTTATCTGTAGGTTCTATTTTGGGACTTTCGGCTGCTATTTGTGCTGGTTTATTAAAAGGCGGGCTTTCATTTGAGTCCTTGGATTTATTTATTGGTTTCACTGTTTTAGGAGGAATTATTGCAGCAATGCTCGTTGGTATGGCCTTAGGCCTTTTTAACGGATGGGTAATTACTAAATTCTCTATTCCTCCCTTTGTGGCAACTTTGGCTATGTTGACTATTGGACGTGGTCTTACTATGCTTTATACAAAAGGTATTCCTATTTCTAATTTAGGTCCTAATTTTGAATTTATTGGATCTGGTTGGTTTTTAGGGATTCCTGTACCAGTTTGGATTTCATTAGTTATGGTACTAATCGTTGTGTTTTTAACAAACAAAACTACTTTTGGAAGATACATTTATGCCATTGGAGGAAATGAAAAAGCAGCTTTTTTATCTGGTATTAATATCAATAAAGTAAAACTAGCCGTGTATGGTATCGCTGGAGTAATGGCGGCTGTAGGTGGTGTTTTAGTAACTTCTAGACTAAACTCTGCGCAACCTAATGCGGGTATGAGTTATGAATTAGATTCAATTGCTGCTGTAGTAATTGGAGGTACTTCACTTTCTGGTGGTGTGGGTACTGTTACGGGAACAGTTATTGGAGCAATAATTATTGGTGTGTTAAATAACGGACTAGTTTTACTAGATGTATCCCCTTTTTGGCAACAAGTTGTAAAAGGTATCGTTATTCTTTTAGCGGTAATCATCGATAAAATGAACCAAAAAAACAAATAAAGCTCTCAAGTTCAATTTTGAATCCAGAGAACTATTATGCAACTATTTCTATAAATGAAAAAATATATTCTTGCCATCGACCAAGGTACAAGTAGTACTAAAACAATACTTTTTGATGAATTAGGACAAGCTACAGCAAAAGGCTGTGTGGACCTAAAAACGAATTATTTTGACAATGGATTTGTAGAGCAAAACCCTGAAGATATTTTTCAAAATGTAATCGATTCTGTTAAGGAATGCTTGAATGATTTTAAACAAAAAGGATTTAATACTTCAGCTATTATCTCTTGCGGAATCAGTAATCAAAGAGAAACATTCATTCTATGGGATAAAAATGGAAAAGCATTATCACCAGCTGTTGTTTGGGCATGTAAGCGCTCGATCTCAATATGTGGTGATTTAATAGCAAAAGGACAAAACGATTTTATCAAACAAAAAACAGGTTTGTTATTAGATCCTTATTTTTCAGGAACAAAATTACTTTGGCTTGTTGAAAACGACAATGAATTAAAAGAAAAGATAATAAACGGAGAAGTTTATTTTGGAACTATAGATTGTTGGCTTTTGTACAAATTAACCAATGGAACACAATTTAAAACGGATTATACTAATGCTTCAAGAACTTTACTTTTTAATATCCATACTTTAAAATGGGATACTGAAATCTTAGCAACTTGGGGATTATTAAACTTAAATCTTCCGGAACCATGTGCCTCTTCATACAATTTTGGTGCATTTGATTTAGAAGAAATTTTAAAAGATGGAAATCAACATTCCATTCCTATTACTTCTTTAATAGGAGATTCTCATGCTGCTACTTTTGGAGAAGGTTGTTTTGAGAAAGGTACTGCCAAAGTAACTCTAGGAACGGGAAGTTCTATTATGATGAATATTGGTGACAAAGCTGTTTTATCTAATTCTGGAATGCTAACCACCATTTGTTGGAGTATTGAAGGACGTGTGGATTATGCACTTGAAGGTGCAATTGTTTCCTGCGGTTCTACAATTGAATGGTTAAAAAACGAATTGGAATTATTCTCCAAACCTTCTGATACCGAAGCCATGGCAAATGCTATTACAGATAATGCGGGTGTGTATCTTATCCCTGCTTTTAGTGGATTAGGTGCGCCACATTGGCAAATGAGTCGAAAAGCTTCAATCGAAGGAATGACTTTTGGAACTACCAAAAATCATATTGTTAGAGCGGCATTAGAAAGTATCCCATACCAAATAAAAGATGTTGTTGAAGCAATGGAAAAAGACATGCAAGCTACATTAAAGTCAATTTCTGTTAATGGAGGTTTAACTCAAAATAAATTTGTAATTCACTTTCTATCCGATTTATTAGGCATTCCTCTAAATAAACAACGAAATCCAGATGTTTCTGCATTAGGAGCAGCTTATTTATCTGGACTAAAAAGCGGTGTATACAAAAGTATTGAGCAACTTTCTGCAATTAACAAAAAGCAAACGGAACAAGTTTTTACGAATGCTAATAACGAATTAGTACGAATCGGTTATCGAGGTTGGAAAGACAAAATAAACAGAAGATAGTTTACCTTTGTCAAAAAATGGTTATAATTGTATGGGTATTTTTTTGCCATGAATTACACTAATTTTCACCAATTCTATAGTACTAAAATTTCACAAATTCCTATAGTAGTATTAACACGTCTTTTCGAGTGTTTTTTATTAGTAATGCTATCGCTTTACTAATAAAAAATGTATCGAGAAGTTTCCTACCATTGACGTTTTTACATAAATCACTGAATCATAATAAGTTGCATATTTAAGTCTTTAGCTTTTTTGGTTAGAAATCTTATTTGTTGATCCTTTTGTTGTTGTAAATATATTTCCACGCCTTTTTCTACATATTGCATTCCATTATCAAATGTTTTATAATAGAGTTCTGCAATTTTTCTTGCAGTTGCCTTAATTGCTATTGCCGCTCCTCTTCTGGCTTTAAGTTTTCTCGCAAAAGCTCCTAAGCCTGGTTGTTTACTAACTAATAAGCTTTGGGCTGCTTGTTTAAATATTT
>NZ_SMFK01000029.1 GCF_004349355.1 Flavobacterium cellulosilyticum
TTAATCCTCTAGCGCCATGTGCTCCCAAGACTAAAGATTGTTCAATATCAGCTGTTTTGGACGGACCCGCAATGAACGTTCCAAAACCATATTCTTGGTTACCAATGCGATCATACGCTTGATGCATCGTCGTGATAATATCGTTTTTATTGACTACAATAGCCAAATACTGCGTAATAAAAGGTGCTACTCGTTGTCCTAAAATATCGTCAGTTACCCAAAGAGCTGAATTCTCGGCCACTCCAAAATGGGCTTTTACTAGGGTTAATTCCACATCTTCTAAACTATGGGGATCATCATGGAACCAATCCAATGCAGCAATTTCTGCCAATTCTGGAAGGGTGGTAATTATTCTTTTTTGAGTTGCATAATTATTTTTGACAAAGGCAACGATGTCATTATAATTGGTGACTTCAACATAATCACCACCAATACTTTTCAAAACGGTTTTATAGGTTTCTAAAACAGCTGGAACTGTAAATTCCAAGCCGGCTAATTCGGGTAATTCAGTTACTGTTGAAGGCTGGTTTTGTTTTATTTTATCTAAAATGCTGACTCTACTACTCATTGTCTTTTTCTTTAAATTCTGTCCCGTTTTTCTTGTACCATTCTCGAAATGACTCTGTTGGTGGCGCAGGCATTTCTCTTTGTTTGTACCAGGCATTTAGGCCGTTATTCACCATAAATGGTGCATTCTTCATCACAAATCTTCCTGCTTTTCCTGCTAAATCAAATACCACTGGATTCGCCAAAACAGCCGACATTCCTTTCATAGCCACCGTTTTTGCTTTTGGTGTATACCCTTCTTTTACCAATACCTGACGCCATTTGTACAATTGGTCGTGTATGTCAATTTTCACGGGACATACATTGGAACAAGAGCCACAAAGTGTACTGGCAAATGGCAAATCGGCATTTTGTTTCATATCGAGATTCGGAGCCAAAATAGAACCGATAGGTCCAGCCACCGCAGTGTGATAACTGTGTCCGCCACTGCGTCTGTACACCGGGCAGGTATTCATACATGCAGCACAACGAATGCATTTTAATGAATTTCTAAAATCAGGTCTTCCCAATTGGGTGCTTCTTCCATTATCAACGATGACGAGATGCATTTCTTTTCCTGCTCTTGGTTTTTTGAAATGACTCGAAAAAGTGGTGATAGGTTGTCCTGTGGCACTTCTGGCTAATAATCTCAGAAAAACACCCAAATGTTTGCGCTCTGGAATTATTTTTTCGAAACCCATACAGGCAATATGCACATCGGCAAGGTGTACGCCCATATCGGCATTTCCTTCGTTGGTGCAAACCACAATTTCACCCGTTTCGGCAATGGCAAAATTAACGCCTGTCAGAGCTACTTTTCGGGTTAGAAATTTATCTCTAAGGTGTAATCGCGCGGCTTCGGTTAAATATTGCGGGTCGTTATTTCCCTTTTCAGTTCCTAGATGTTCGTGAAAAGTTTCGCTTACGTCTTGTTTTTTAAGGTGAATGGCGGGTAAAACAATATGACTTGGTGGTTCATTTCGCAATTGGACAATACGTTCTCCCAAATCGGTATCGATAACATCGATTCCTTTTTCGGATAAATAGTCGTTCAAATGGCATTCCTCGGTAAGCATCGATTTGGATTTCACCATCTGCGTTGCTCCGTTTTTTTCCATTATGGAATGCACGATTTTATTGTGCTCTTCTCCATCGGCAGCCCAATGTACAATGATGCCATTTTTCAAGGCATTGGCTTCAAATTCCTGCAAATAATGATGCATATTCGAAAGTACATTGTTTTTGATTTGCGAAGCCGTTTCTCTCAACAGTTCCCAACCCGGAATCTGATGTGAAGATTTATCTCTTTTTTCACGAACAAACCACAGGGTTTCATCGTGCCAATCGACACGCTTTTCATCTTTATTGAAAATTTCGGCTGCTTGGCTATGTGACAAGTTATTTTTCATAAGTGGATAACTATTGTTTTCTATTGATTATACTTGTTTGCTGAAAAACCTTTGTAATTAATCTAGAAATATCGAATTTTGTATTGAATTTTTAAAAAATGAACCACAAATTTCACAAATTAATTAGGGCTACTATTTGGAATCTGATTTAGTTTTGTTATTTCGAATTTAAAATTTCAGCAATATGAATCGTTTTGATGGGACTTTTTTCTCTTCTCAATATTCCTTCCAAGTGCATCAAACAAGACATATCAAAACCGGTGATGTATTCCACTCCTTGCTCTTCGTGGTCTTTGATGCGGTCTTTTCCCATTTTAACAGAAATGGCTTCTTCGGTAACACAAAACGTACCGCCAAAACCACAGCATTCGTCTTTTCGGTTGAGTGAAGCGATTTCAATGCCCTTGATTCCATGTAATAATTGCTCGGGTTTAGAGAAAGGAGCTGCGTTTAATTCGCTCATTTGCGAAAGCTTTAAACCTCGTTGCCCGTGACAACTAATATGCATTCCTACTTTGTGTGGAAAATTTCCTTCAATGGTTGCTACTTTTAAAATATCGGTGATAAATTCCGTTAATTCAAATACTGATTTTCTGATTTTTGCTGATGCGGCTTCGTTTTTTTCATCGTGTAAATGCTCTTTTACATGCAAAACACAACTTCCCGAAGGGCAAACAATATAATCGAACTCCGCAAAATTGGCAACAAAATTAGCATCGCAACCTTGGGTCAGATGTTCGTAGCCGCTATTGGCCATGGGTTGTCCGCAACAGGTTTGCTTCATTGGAAAACGAACATCACAACCTAATTTTTGTAACAATTCATAAGTAGCAATGCCCACATTGGGATAAAACTGATCTACGTAACAGGGGATAAAAAGTCCGATTTTCATTTGTTCTATGTATTACTGTCCGCTTTGCGAACTATAATTATTTTTTTTCAACACAAAAGGCACCAAATTGCGTAATGCTGTCTAATTCTTTTAAAAAGCTTCCAAATATGTAAAAAGCTGCTTAAAAAAAATTAGCACGCAGATTTTGCGGATTTTGCAGATTTTCGCAGATAGTATTTTAGAATATTATCGTAATGAAAGTTAAGTTTAAATCTTTAAAGTCCAACCACTTTCTTCAAATTCGTGTTAGCATTATTTAATGCTTATAAAATTTTAAATCTATCAAATCATTTTGGATAGGTTTTGGATTCCAACTATTATGAATAGCTAAAGCAGCACCTAATGCACTGGCTTGAGCCATTGAAGCCGCATATACTTCCATTGCTGGGAATGCTTGTGCCAATAGATTCATAAAAATAGCATTTTTACTGAATCCACCGTCAACAAATATTTTCTTTACTGGGCTATTGTGAATCACCAAATGTGTGGACAATTTTTGTTGTGTAACAATATCCATAATTAATTGATGGTAGGCTACTTCGTAATTTTTGAATTTATCCAAATTCCGATTTTCGAAAGGGCATTTTTCTATGTAAGTATCCGTATTCAAAGAGATTTCTTTAAAATTGGTTATCTTCAAATCGGCTATAACATCTTTGTTATACGTTATTTCTTTATAGAAATCACTGGGCAATTCAAAATGATGTGCAATGCGTTTCGATTGCATTTCGTGGGTATTTCCAGCAAACAATCGAGCTGCTTTTACAGGCACGTTTTTGTATTGTAAAAAACACAAACAATCTTTTTGCAGTTCCTCTGGAGTCAAAGGCGTATCATTGAACGGATTCAAGGAAATACTCCAAGTTCCAGTGGACAATAACACAAAAGGCTCGGTGAAATTAAGGATATAAGGAATTAGGGCAGCCGAACTATCATGCAAACCAATACCTACTGCAATTTCATTCTCGATTTTTATGGATACCTCGGCATTATGAATGGGTGGCAATTTGTCTAGTATTCCCTCATTGGTTACCCATTTATGGTATTTCATTTTCTTAAAATTCCAAAGACTGGTATGACAACCAATACTTGTAATATCCGTAAAATACTGATGGGTGAAAATGGAACTCAGGTATTGTGGCAAATGCAGACAATACTTTACTTTGGCAAACAATTCCGGCTTTTCTTCCTTGAATCTGTAAATTTGCATGCCTGAATTCAAACTTCCCAACAGTGGTGATGCCGTTTTTACAGCAAACTTTTTCTTCCCTTTGTATTTTGGATAAAAAGCTTCTAATAATTCTTCTGGATACGGTTTTAAGTAATTATACAGTGGTGTCAACGCATTTCCATCATGGTCTACATATATAAAACTAGCGCCATAAGTACTAAAATTAACGGCTTTCAGAATGTATTCTTTCAGCTCTTTTAGTTCTGTAAATCGGTCGGCTATCCAGTTTTTGAGTGCGACACTATTCTCGCAAGGAAAACCATCTTCATCCACAGTTTCATCCAGCACTACTGATTTTTCCCAAACAATTTGATAATTTTCATTAAACAAAAAAACTTTTTTGTTTGTCTTTCCAATATCAAAAATAGCAACTACATTCATTGAATTATGAGTTATGAGTTATGAATTATGAGTTTTGAGTTATGAATTATAACTCATAATTCATAACTCATAATTATTTTTACAAGCCTGTAGCTATGGTATTCAATCCTCTTTCGGTAATTAGTCCTTTTCTAACGTTCAGATTACGGTACAAAGCAACGGGGTTCAATGCTGCACCGGAACGCAAACGCGCTTCGGCAACCAAGGCACGAACATCAGTGCGGTAGGCATTTTGTAAAATTTCTTGCGCTCGTACTACATCATTCTCTTCTTGAGCAATTTCCAATGCTTTTCTGTCCACCGAAAGGGCTTGTGCATAAGCAATCATAATGGCTTCAACCGATTGCAATAAATCTTCCATGGGGTCTTTTACATTGTGTGATGCATCAATCATCCAACCTAAATCCTTGGCATGGTTCATTCCTCTGGCGTCCATTCCTTCTACCAACTCATTGAAAATCAGGAATAATTGGTAGGGTTTTAATGCGCCAGCGGTTAAATCATCATCACCATATTTCGAATCATTGAAGTGGAAACCACCCAATTTTTCTTCCATCAATAATAAGGATACTATTTGTTCGATATTGGCATTTGGCAAATGGTGTCCTAAATCGACCAATGTCAAGGCTTTATCTCCTAATTTTTTTACGTAAGAATAGGATTGTCCCCAATCGGCCACTGTGGTAGAGTAAAAATTAGGTTCGGCACATTTGTATTCTAAAAATAATTTCCAGTTGGCTGGCAAGGCAGCATAAATTTCTTCTAAGCTTTCCAAGGTATTTTGGTAGGCTTTACGAAAATTCAATTGACCTGGAAAACAAGAACCATCGGCCAACCAAACCGTCAATGACTCAGAACCCAATTCGATTCCTTGTTTGATGACTTCGATATTATGATCTACAGCTTGTTTACGAATGGCTTTGTTTACGTTTTGCAACGATCCAAATTTATAAGAATGTTCTTGATTGGCTTGGTTTTGAAACGTATTCGAATTTACCGCATCAAATTTTAGATTGTGTTGCGCCGCCAATGCTTTAATGGCGTTATAATCCGATGGAATATCCCATGGAATGTGCAAGGAAATGGCTCCTGAAGAATTGTTTAAAGCGTGTAGCAATCCTACATCTTCCATTTTTTCTTCTAAGGAACGTGGTTCTCCGCCACCTGGAAAACGACCAAAACGTGTTCCTCCTGTCCCTAAAGCCCAAGATGGAATTGCGATTTGAAAATCGATTAATTTTTTGATAATATTTTCCGTTTCTGCAATTTCAGAAGCGGTGAAAATTAATTTATTTTGATGCGATTGTAGTAAATCGTCATTATGTGAGGCTATTTTGTTGGAATCAATTAACATGGTATTTTTTTATAAAGTTAAATAAAAACTTATTTTTGAAATAGAATATAACTAAGTTTTAGTTTTTGAAGGTGCGGTTGCGGTTGTAGTAGCATCTAAATAATGGTTGATTTAAAAAAATCTAACGTCCGATCGATCCGGACGTTAGAAAAATCAAACTAAAAACCAAACTTCAAATTTATCTGTAAAAGCCCATTGCTACTCCACCATCTACATTTAAGGCATTTCCAGTTGATTTATTCAACAAACCACCTACAAATGCAAAACAAGCATTAGCAATATCATCCGGCAATATAATTTCATTTAATAAGGTGCGCTTTGCATAGTATGCAGGCAATTCCGCAACTGTAATTCCGTACGCTTTAGCACGTCCATCTGCCCAACCACCTGACCAAATGTTAGAGTCAGAGATTACTGCATCTGGATTAACCGTATTGACACGGATTTTATCCGGACCTAATTCGGCTGCCATCAAACGAGTCAAATGTGCCTGAGCCGCTTTGGCTGAACCATAACCTGGGTTGTTGGGTCCTGCAACTACTGCATTTTTAGACACAATATTTACGATATCACCACCAAATCCTTGTTTGCGCATTACTGCTGTTCCGGCTTTAGAAACTATAAATTGTCCTTTTACCAAAATATCATACAATCTATCCCACTCTTCTAAGGTATGCTCTGCAATCGATTTAGAAATACTAATTCCTGCATTGTTTACTATAATATCAGCTCCTCCAAAAGCCAAACAAGCAGCGTCCAAAGCTAATTCAGTGCTTTTTTCATCGGTTACGTTCAATGAAGTACTTGAAACAGCATCTTTTCCAAACATTTTAATAAAATCAGCAGTAGCGGTTTCTAAACGCTCTTCGTTGATATCGTTGATCACTACGCAAGCGCCTTCTTCGGCAAATTTCTTAGCGATAGCTTTTCCTATTCCTCCCGCAGAACCCGTAATCAAAGCGATTCTTCCTGATAATGCTTTTGGTTTTGCCATACGTTGTAATTTAGCTTCTTCTAGCAACCAGTATTCGATATCAAAAGCTTCTTGACGTGGCAATGAAGTGTATTCTGAAACGGCTTCTGCCCCTTTCATCACGTTTACGGCATTGATATAATATTCTGATGCCAAACGCGCCATTGTTTTATCTTTTGCAAAAGTAAACATACCTACTCCTGGATATAAAATTACCACTGGATTCGGATCACGCATGGCTGGTGAATTTGATTTTTTGCAGGTATCATAATAGTCTGCATACATTTTGCGGTAGGCTTCAAAAGCAGGAGTTAATTTTGCTTTAATGGCTTCAACATCCGTTAAATCTTCGTTTGGATCTAATTCTAGAACCATTGGACTGATTTTAGTACGTAAGAAGTGGTCTGGACAAGAGGTTCCTAGTGGAGCCAATTTTTCCAAATCATTCGAATTAATAAACTCTAATACTCTTGCATCATCCGTATAATGACCTATCATTTTACGCTCTGACGAACAGAATCCACGTAAAATAGGTGCTACTTTCGCTGCTTTTTCTTTACGAGCTTCTTCAGCAAGGCTTTCCAGTTTTTGACCTCCAAAAACGGGACGCGTTTTTCCGTAGTTACTTTCTAAATATTCTGCACACTTTTCGATTACTTCCAGCGTGTTGATATAACTTTCGTATGAAGTGTCTCCCCAAGTAAACAAACCGTGAGAACCTAACATGACTCCTTTTAATTTTTTTCCTTTGGCAGCAGCTTCTTCTAGACAAGCACGCATTTGCAAACCTAAATCGAAACCAGGACGTTGCCATCCTACCCAGCCTATTTCTCCGTTGAATAATTCTTCGGTGATTTTTTTTCCCTCTTTTGCAGCGCATATTGCAATTGCAGCATCGGGATGCAAGTGATCGATATGAGCGAATGGCAAGAAACCGTGCAATGGCGTATCGATTGATGGTGCTTTTGATGCTAAATCAAAGATACAGTGATTGAACAATTCTACCATCTCATCTTCAAATTCAATTCCTCTATATACATTTTCAAGATTGCGCAATCTTTCTAAATAAAGTGCTGCACAACCTGATTTTGTTAATGTTCCAATGTCTCCACCTGAACCTTTGATCCACATTACTTCAGACTCGGTTCCTGTCAATGGATCTTTATCCGTAATTTTAACAGAAGTATTTCCTCCTCCATAATTTGTTAATCTTAAATCGGCTCCTAATAAATTAGAACGATAGATAAAAAGTGCTACTTCATCTCCTGCTAATTCCTTTGCTTTTGCTTCATCCCAAAGATAGCTTACGTGCTGAAAAGTCATGTTATTTGTATTTATATTTGACATAGTGTTGTATTAAAAGTGATCAAAAAGTATCTGTTTTTATAGTGTTAAAGTGAATTTCCAATTCCTACCAATACGATCGAAGCCAGTATTAATCCAATTCCCCATAGAAATGTTCTAAAGGTCTTTTTAGATACTCCTGACCATTCTTTTAGGTAAAAACCCCAAAAATTGGCTGTTAAAATAATGGTAGCCATATGAACAATCCAAGAACTGGCTCCGTTACCTAGCTTGCTTTCTCCCATTCCATAAAAGAAGAATTGTAAAAACCAAAGGGTTCCGGCGATTGCTGAGAATAAAGTGTTTTTAGCTATTGGTGTTTTTGTATTGGTATAATCTCCAAATGTTTTATTTTTGAAATTAAGATACATACACCAGATAAAATTAGTGGTCAATCCTCCCCAAAGCAGAACGACATAGGTAACATTGTTTTGAAACAAAGGATTGAAGCCTTGTCTTACCGCTTCTTCAGCCATCGGTTTTCCTGCTTCTATTCCAAAATTAAAAAACGAACTAAGGATACCTGAAATTACGGCTATTATTAATCCTTTTACAAGGCTGAATTCTTTGTCTCTGTCTTCATGTCCAACTGCAAAATCGGCTTCTTTTAGCATGCCTGCTTTTCCAGAAATCCCAATACCGATCAAGCAAACTAAAACACCTAATAAGACCATTTGACCTCCTGTGCTATGCAACATATCCGAAAAGGATACCTTACCTTGAGCAGGATAAAAATTATAATAAATAGAAGGTACTAATGCTCCAAATGCAGAACAAAAACCTAAGGTAATGGAATTTCCTAATGACATTCCCAAATAGCGAACTCCAAGACCATACGTAAGACCTCCAATTCCCCAAATCAAACCCATCGAGAAGGTAAAGGCTTTTATAGTGGGTGCTGCTGCTGCAATAATTTCAGAAAAATTGGGTATCGTCAAATACGCGGCTATTGGAGGAACAATTAACCAGGAAAAAAAACCACCCACAATCCAGTAGCTTTCCCAAGCCCAACCCTTAACCTTTTTGAAGGGCATATAAAAACTTCCTGAAGAGAAACCTCCTATAGAATGAAAAAGCAATCCGAGTAATGATTCCATTTGGTATTTTAATTGTTAGTTATGTATTCTGTTACTACAAATTAAAGGAAAGCGAAAAAGAAAACTATCCTGTACTATCCTTTAACGAATTCCTACATATACTTTAAAATCTAAGCAAAGCTTTTGTAGCTAAATATTAAAATGTAATAAAAAAACTCCTTCGTATTTGATGCCTTTCTATGGCTTGATTTATGACTTAGAAAATAGTACCACTTTTTTAAAACAACCAATGAAAAAACTGCCTTTTATAATTAAATAATGAATAAATTAGCAATATTTTTTTGTTAATCATTTTTTTTATTTAAAATAAAAATGAGATTATGGTAAAAAAACGAATATAAAATTTACATTTGTGTAATCGATTGTACCATTAATAAACAATCAAAATTGGAGTGTGAAATAGCACTTCACAAAGGAAAAAAAACAAACTATTATCGTTTCGTAATTTCAAAAAAAGTTCTAAAACTGAAAAATTCAATCAAAAAAAATACCCTTTTTAAGTTTTAAAATGGATACAAATTATAAAATATGAACATGCTTAAATTACTTAAAATAGATGAAGACTCTAGGATTCCTAAATACAAGCAAATTGTGGATTCTATCTTATACAATATCGGAAATGGTAATTTAAAAATTAATGAAAAAATACCCTCCATAAACAGCTTTAGTGAAGAGTTTTATATGTCTAGGGATACGGTGGAAAAAGCCTATAATATTTTAAAAGAACGTAAAATAATTTCTTCTATTAGAGGAAAGGGATATTATATCACCAGAACAAAACTTGTTGCTAAGGTAAATATTTTGTTCTTACTTAATAAACTAAGTGCCTATAAGATGAAAACGTACAACTCCTTTATCAATACTGTTGGCGCAAATGCTCATACCGATTTGCATATCTACCACTGTGATGAAAGTTTGTTTTTGAATTTATTAGACAAATTCGAAGGGGCCTACGATTATTATGTTATTACGACTCATTTCAAAAGTAAAGACCTGCAACACATAAGTTTTACTGATGATGTAAACAAAGCAATTAAAAAAATACCCAAAGAAAAACTGGTTATAATGGACAACATTAAACTTGGAATGGATGGGGAAATYATTAAAATTTACCAAGATTTTGAAAATGATATTTATAATGCTTTAATAGAAGGACTACCAAAAATACAAACGTACAAGAAATTGATTTTGGTTTATCCTGAAAAAGCGGTTTATCCTTACCCAAGAAGAATTTTGCACGGCTTTAGAAAATTTTGTGTTGAAAATAAAATCAACTTTGAAATACTAGATGAAGTTTACGATGACATGATTATCAAAAAAGGAGACTTATTTATCACCATTGAAGAGTCTGATTTGGTTAATCTGGTCAAACAAATTAGAGATGAAGAATATGTTTTAGGTAAAGACATCGGAATAATATCTTACAACGATACACCCCTAAAAGAACTTCTGGGAATTACTGTTATATCAACTGACTTTAATAAAATGGGAGCTACAGCTGCTAGCATGATACTCAATAATGAAAAAGGAGAAGTCAAAATCCCTTTTAATTTTATTGATAGA
>NZ_SMFK01000003.1 GCF_004349355.1 Flavobacterium cellulosilyticum
ATAAAATCAACTTTGAAATACTAGATGAAGTTTACGATGACATGATTATCAAAAAAGGAGACTTATTTATCACCATTGAAGAGTCTGATTTGGTTAATCTGGTCAAACAAATTAGAGATGAAGAATATGTTTTAGGTAAAGACATCGGAATAATATCTTACAACGATACACCCCTAAAAGAACTTCTGGGAATTACTGTTATATCAACTGACTTTAATAAAATGGGAGCTACAGCTGCTAGCATGATACTCAATAATGAAAAAGGAGAAGTCAAAATCCCTTTTAATTTTATTGATAGAGATTCAATTTAATCTCCTTTAATTTTTGGATCTCCTTAAATAAGTCATGGCCAAAAAGAATATCTATTGAAGATTGCTCTCTTTTTTCAATAATTAAATAATTAAGAAAAGGGATGCAACATAAACATAAATTTCGAATCTATTAATACAAACCCAGTTAACAACCTATAATAGATTAGCATGTACGATGCGACAACCAAAAAAGGAATAGACAATAGTCCAATTTCAGAAATATAAAAACCGATTGAACATTAAAACAAAATATTAATCATAAAATGAGCCTGCACAAAAAATATAATTAGGTGTCGTCTATAATAAAAAATACTCAAAATGAACCATTAATGTAATTTAATTACTACACCAAGTTTAGTTTTTCAATTCTACAGCTACAATTTTAGCAATTGCCGTGACTCATTTCGCAGAAAGAAAAGACTCGTCATCTTTACCATCAAGATGACTTAATATTTCTTCTGGTTTATAATATAAATGTACTATTTTTTATTTTTCAGAACCATTAGAGCCTTCCAATAATTCTGTTTAATACTCTAAATCGAAAGATGAAATGGTATAAAATGGAGGTTGTACTATTGGATTAGTCGTAAAAGAAACTAACTAATAATAGACAATTGACAGTGAAAATTGATTTAGTAGTTATATCTATATGAGTAATAAAATTTATAAGACTTAACATTTTTCACATTATAAAAATAGAATTTGATCTATTTAAAATTACTAATTGAATTAAAAAATTTAAATGATGATTTTCTTTTTTCCGCTAGGTAACTGAGAGGATAAAGAATTAACCGACAAGATAAAAATTAATTACAAAAAATACATGATACGATTAAAAGGAATAACCTGGAACCATACAAGAGGCCTATTACCAATGGTTGCAACAGCTCAACGTTTTTCTGAACTGCATCCCGAAATTGAAATTAGCTGGGAAAAAAGAAGTCTACAAGAATTTGCTGATGCTTCTATTGAAGATTTAGCAAAGAGATTTGATCTCTTAGTCATTGACCATCCTTGGACAGGTTTTGGTGCTCAAACAAATACAATCCTTCCGTTATCAGACTATTTTTCTGCTCCCTATATTAAAGACCAAAAAACAAATACCGTTGGTCGTTCTTTTGAAAGTTACATTTTTAGTGACAAACTATGGGCACTACCGATAGATGCTGCAACTCCGGTGGCTTCTGCCCGATTGGATATTTTAGAAAGACAAGGCTATAAAGTACCTCAAACCTATGATGATTTATTGGCTTTGGCAAAAAAAGGACTAGTCGCTTTTGCTGGGATTCCTGTTGATGTATTGATGAGTTTTTATATGTATTGTTGTAGTCTAGGTGAGGCTCCGTTTCAATCTCAAGAAAAAGTAATTTCTGTGGAAACAGGTACGAAAGCCTTGCAATTATTTCGTGAACTAGCACAACTAATTGATCCTGCCCATTTCAATAGAAATCCAATTCAGGTTTTTGAAGCAATGGTAAATTCTGACGAAATTGCCTATTGCCCTTTTGCTTATGGATATTCTAACTATTCTCGTATTGGCTACAGCCAAAATTTGCTTCATTTCTATGATTTGGTTCGATTGAATGACCAACCCATGATTAGCTCTTTGGGTGGAACTGGCTTAGCGGTTTCTTCTTTTAGTCAACACATCCCAGAAGCGATACAATATGCTGAATTTACAGGTTCGTCTCCAATTCAACAAACTATTTTTGCTGACAATGGTGGACAACCGGGTCACCTTCAAGCTTGGAAAAGCGAAAGAATCAATCTACTGACACATGATTATTTTAAAAATACTTTACCCGCTTTAGAACGTGCTTTCTTGCGTCCTAGATATGCAGGACACATGCATTTTCAAGATAATGCGGGCCATGTAGTACGTGAATATTTGATGAATGGCGGTGATGAAGAAGCTGTGTTGTCAGAATTAGATTCACTTTATGTGAAATCTTTAAATTTAGAAACCAAATGAAACCATTAGAAGGATTAGTTGTTTTAGAATTTTGCCAGTTTTTGGCAGGCCCTTCTGCGGGATTAAAATTGGCCGATTTAGGAGCGAGAGTCATCAAAATCGAACGTCCCATAAAAGGAGAAGCGTGTCGACAACTCAGCATCAAAGACCTTTTTGTAGATGATAGCAGTTTGCTTTTTCATACAATTAATAGAAATAAAGAATCCTTTGCTGCCGACCTTAAAAATGCTGAAGATTTAATTTTAGTAAAGAAATTAATCGCCAAGGCAGATATTATGACGCATAATTTCCGTCCCGGTGTAATGGATAAAATCGGACTCACCTTTGCGGATGTTTTGACGATTAACTCCAAAATCATCTACGGCACCATTACGGGTTATGGCGAAAAAGGGCCTTGGGCTAAAAAACCTGGACAAGATTTATTATTACAATCACTTTCAGGATTAAGTTGGCTCAGTGGTCGAAAAAGCCAAGAACCCGTCCCTTTTGGTTTGGCTGTAGCCGATTTAACGTGTGGCAATCATTTTGTTCAAGGAATTTTAGCGGCATTACTCAAAAGAGCAAAAACAGGGAAAGGAGTTCAAGTAGAGGTGAGTTTGCTGGAATCCGTTTTAGATATTCAATTCGAAGCGATTACTTCCTTTTTAAATGACGGAGGACAATTGCCTGAAAGAGGCGATGTCAAAGGAAGTGCACACGCATTTTTGAGTGCTCCTTATGGGGTTTATCAGACTCAAGATGGCTATATTTCTTTAGCGATGGGCGACTTACTTTTCATTGGAAACCATTTAGGTCTTGATTTAAAAAACTACGCAGACAAACAGTTGTGGTTTTCACAAAGAGATGAAATTCGAAATATCTTAAGCGAAAAACTGCTGACTCAAACTGCTGATTATTGGCTTGATTTATTGCAAAAACAAGGCGTTTGGTGCGGAAAAGTATTGGATTACAACGACCTAAACGATCAATCTTTTGTAAAAGATTTAAACTTGAAACAAACCGTAAAAAATAAATCTGGAAAAACATTGGTTACCACCAGATGCCCAATACAATTGGATGGTACAATTTTAACAAGTTCGAAAGCAGCTCCTAAAGTTGGAGAAGACAACTCAAGCATTCATGAACAATTTATAAAGAGTAGATGAAACCATTAGAAGATTATTTAATAGTAGATTTTAGCCAGTTTCTTTCCGGTCCATCGGCTAGTTTGAGATTGGCAGATTTGGGTGCACGCGTAATAAAAATTGAGAAACCAGGGACTGGAGACATCTGCCGAACGTTATACACTTCGGATTTGATTATGAATGGGGAATCTTCCATCTTTCATACCATCAACCGAAACAAAGAATCCTTTGCTATCGATTTTAAACAAGAGGCAGAACTTGAAAAATTAAAAAAATTATTAGCAAAAGCCGATGTTGTGATGCACAACTTCAGACCTGGAGTTATGGAACGTGTAGGTTTGAGCTATGAAGACGTTCAAAAAATAAATCCAAAGGTTATCTATGCCGAAATTTCGGGCTACGGTACAAAATCAGAATTAAAAGACTTGCCAGGACAAGATTTATTATTACAATCCTTGACGGCTTTGACTTGGTTGAGTGGCAATCAAGACGATGGCCCTGTTCCTATGGGCTTGTCTATTGTAGATATGCTTGCAGGAGCGCACTTGGCGCAAGGAATTTTAGCCTCCTTGTATCGAAAAGTCACTCATAACATCGGTGCATTAGTACAGGTAAGCATGCTGGAATCGGCTTTTGACTTTCAGTTTGAAACCATCACCACTTATTTTAATGATGGAGGGGAATTGCCTGTTCGAACCAAAAGCAACAATGCACACGCCTACTTAGGTGCGCCTTATGGAATTTACAAAACCAAAAACGGTTTTTTGGCACTGGCAATGGGATCGATTCCTGTTTTATCTTCTTTGTTACAATGCGATGCCCTTTTGCATTTTCCTGAAAATAAATTTGAATTACGAGACGATATCAAGAATATTCTTGCCACTCATTTTCGTACCAAAAACACAGAATATTGGTTGAATATTTTGGAGCCTGCTGATATTTGGTGTGCCAAAGTTTTGAACTACCAAGAACTTTTTGCCGAAGATGGTTTTAAAGTATTAGAGTTTACACAGCAAGTTGAAATGCTAGATGGTTATTCGTATCAAACCACACGATGTCCAATCAAAATCGATGGAGAATATTTTACTTCAACAAAGGGATCTCCTAAATTAGGACAAGATAATGAACGAATTATTAAAGAATTTATTGAGTGCTAATGACTAAAATAAGAATCGCAGTTAGAAAATTCGACCCTTTCGAAAGTACTTTACAAAAGCTTTGGGATCTGTTTTGCATTGAAAAAAACATCAATGTGGAAGCTGAAATGATTCCGCTGGAATTGCACGATTTGTACGAACAAACCATAACTCAAAGTGGTCTAAAAAAGGGGATTTGGGATATTGCGCACCTTAATACCGATTGGATTTTTGATGCTGCCAATGAAAAAGCAGTTCTCGATTTAAACCCATTAATCAGTCAGAATCCTCCACAAGATTATCCCCATGGTTGGCATCAATCCCTACTCCACTTGCAACAAATCAATAATGGAACGTATGGACTACCCTTTCACGATGGCCCAGAATGTTTGATATATAGAAAAGATTTGTTTGAAAATCCAATAGAAAAAGAAAATTTCAAAAAGCAATACGGTTATGAATTGCATCCTCCAAAAACTTGGGAAGAATTTATTGAAATAGCTACGTTTTTTAATAGATCTGAAGATAATTTACATGGTGCTGTTTTTGCCAATTATCCTGATGGTCACAACATGGTTTTTGACTTTTGTTTGCAATTGTGGACCCGAGGAGGATCTTTATTAGATTCTAAAAATCAAATTGATATTAACCATACCGCAGCAATTGAAGCATTGGATTTTTATAGACAAATTGTTAACAACAAAAATGCGGTGCATCCCAAATCAAAGGAATTTGGTTCGGTTGAAGCGGGTATGGCTTTCGCCAAAGGAGAAGCGGCTATGGCTATTAATTGGTTTGGATTCGCCTCCATGTGCGAAGTCATTGAAGATTCCAAAATAAAAGGCAAAGTGGATATTGCTGAATTGCCACACCATAAAAATCACCAAACGGCTTCATTGAATGTATACTGGTTGTACACCATTGGCGCAGGAAGTAAGCATCAACAACTAGCCTATGATTTTCTCCGTTTTGCCACCACAGCCGAAAGCGACAAATTATTGACCAAAGAAGGCGGTATTGGATGTAGAAAATCAACTTGGAATGACCCAGAAATCAATAAAACCATCCCGTTTTATCATAAATTAGGTATGCTTCACCAAACAGCATTAACCTTACCGCAAATACCTATTTGGCCCAAAGTTGCCGAATTAATAGATCAAATGGTATTGAAAGCGATAGAAAACGATGTTCCTTCTTCAAAATTACTAGAAGAAACACAAAATAATATTCTAAAAATAATTAACTAACCGTTTTCGAAAAGGAACACTTTGAAAAAATGAATTGAATTAAAAAATCCTATTATTATGAATATCGCTTATAAACCGTTATTGCCAGAAACGAACCAACCCATTATTATTATTGGTGCCAGTGGAATTGTAAAAGATGCCCATTTGCCTGCCTACAAAATGGCTGGTTTTACCGTTTTTGGGATTACCAATAGAACTTTTGCGAAAGCTCAAGCAATGGCTGCCGAATTTGGAATTCCACATGCTTTTGAAACCGTAGCAGATGCTGTTAAAAATGCGCCATCAAACGCTGTTTATGACATCACGGTTTTACCAGAACAATACATTGAAATTTTAGAACAATTGCCTGATGGTGCTGCCGTTTTAATTCAGAAACCAATGGGGAATGATTTGGCTGAAGCCAAAGGAATCCTAGAAGTTTGCGAGAGAAAAAAATTAGTGGGCTCAATCAATTTTCAACTTCGATTTGCCCCATTTGTAGCAGCAGCGCGCTATTTGATTAAAGAAGGAATCATTGGTGAATTGTATGATATGGAATTCAAAGTTACTGTGAATACGCCTTGGGAATTGTTTCCGTTGATTAAAGTACATCCAAGATTAGAGATTTTATTTCACAGTGTACATTATGTAGATTGTATTCGTTCATTTGTTGGTGATCCCAAAAGTGTTTTGGCCAAAACTTGGAAGCATCCCTTGAAGGATTTATCTTCTTCGCGTTCGACTATAATTTTGGATTATGGCGATACCATGCGAGCGGTGATTAATACCAATCACGATCATCATTTTGGCCCTGAACATGAAGAAAGCTACATTAAATGGGAAGGAACCAAAGGAGCAGTCAAAGCCAAGATGGGCTTGTTGATGAACTATCCCGCAGGTTTAGAAGATGTTTTTGAATATTCGGTGCAAAATGAATCAGGCAAATACGAATGGACAAAAGTTCAGCTTGAAGGTTCCTGGTTTCCAGAAGCATTTGTTGGAACAATGTCAAATTTGATGCGCTATAAAGAGGGTTCGGACAAGGAATTGTTTGCTAGCGTTAAAAATGTTCTTGGAACGATGAAAGTGGTAGAAGCTTGCTACATAAGCAATAAAAACGGAGGGATTCCCTTAGATGAATTATAATCAAGTCGAAAGTCAAAGGTCATAAAGTCTTTAAAGCGTTTTTCGTTGACACTTTTGCTTTTGACATTCGACTTTAAGACTTTACAACTTTTAAACTTAAAATATATGTATTTCAAATCCACCTTTTTCGAAGATTACCAACTCAATGAAAAAAGAGTAACCTTAGGTAGAACGATTACCGAAACTGATTTTGTAGTCCATGCAGGACATACAGGCGATTTCTTTCCGCATCATATGGATGAAGAATGGTGCAAGACACAACCCTTTGGCCAGCGTATTGCTCATGGCACCATGATTTTCAGTATTGGCATCGGTTTGACCGCATCCGAAATCAATCCTGAAGCTTTTTCTAAAGGTTACGACCGAATGCGATTTGTAAAACCGGTACACATTGGTGACACTATTCATTCTGAAATTACCATTGCTGAAAAAGGAGAAGCCAAAAGACCCGAAATGGGTACTGTAACAGAACATGTTGAAATCATTAACCAAAGAGGTGAAGTGGTATTAGTATGCGACCATTTATTATTAGTAAAAAAGAAATAACCTTATAACCACAAAATCCACTATGCAAATTACAAACCAAATTGGCGATCAACACGAAGTGCCAACAGAAAAGGGAGCGGGAAAAAAATACCTAATTCCTTTTATCTTAATTACCAGCTTATTTTTCCTTTGGGGAATGGCACACAATCTGGATTCTATTTTAATTCCGCATCTTAAAAAAGCCTGTGAATTAAACAACCGTCAATCGACATTGATTGATGCAGCAGTATTTTTTGCTTATTTTATTATGGCAATCCCCGCTGGAATGTTAATCAAACGATTTGGCTATAAAAACAGTATTATTATTGGTCTGTTGGTTTTTGCAATTGGAGCTTTTTTGTTCGTTCCCGCAGCAAATACCAGAACGTATGAATTATTCTTGTTTGCATTATTTATTATTGGATGTGGTTTAACAATTCTTGAAACGAGTGCTAATCCTTATGCTGCCATTTTAGGACCTCCTGAATCCTCCTCAAAACGATTGAATTTGGCTGCCTCTTTTAACGGTTTAGCCGCTATGGTTGCGCCAGTGGTTGGTTCATTGTTTATCCTATCAGGAAAAAACTATACTCCTGATCAAATGGATGCTATGCCAGACACTACAAGAGCAGCTTACTTGATGGAAGAAGCCGCTGCTGTAAAAATGCCTTATATTATCTTAGGAACAATCTTAGTTTTGGTTGCAATTTTATTTTATTTTATGCATTTGCCTTCCATGAAACCGCAACACACTGAAGTAGAAGTAAAACCTGGATTTTTCTCCGTTTTAAAATACTCCCATTTAAGTTGGGCTGTTGTAGCACAATTTTTTTATGTAGGTGCTCAAGTTTGTGTTACGAGTTTTTTTATTAGAATCGCCATTCAAGGTGCTGGTTTAGATGAAAAAACGGCTGCTTATTATCTTGGTATTTATGGCTTTCTGTTTATGGCAGGACGTTTTATTGGAACCTTCTTTCTACGATTTGTAAAAGACTATATTTTGCTTTCTATCTATTGTATAATAAGTGCTTTCCTTTGCCTAGTTGCCATTTACGGCACTGGAATCTATGTCATTTATGCCTTAGGAGGATTAGGTTTTTTTATGTCTATTATGTTTCCAACAATTTTTGCATTGGGAATAGTTGATTTAAAATCGAATACCGAAACCGGTTCTTCTTGGTTAGTAATGTCCATTGTTGGTGGTGCAATTCTTCCTTATGGAATGGGAACATTAATCGATATAAAACACGATGACATACAAGCAGGCTATATTATTCCATTAGTATGCTTCTTAGTAATTCTTTATTTTGGAGTATTTGGACATAAAGTAAAACAAGCCGTTTCAAGTCTACAAATTGAATAACAAACAAACTAGAAACTAGTAATCATAAAAGAAATAAAAATGAATTATAAAAACTTAATTGGACAATTACCAAAAATAGGAATCAGACCTGTAATCGATGGTAGATTGGACGGCGTTAGAGAATCTCTTGAAGAATCGACAATGAATATGGCGAGAATTGCCGCCGATTTCTTAGAGAAAAATCTTCGCCATGCTGATGGCAGCCCCGTAGAATGTGTAATTTCCGATACTTGTATTGGAGGCGTAGCCGAAGCTGCAGCTTCTGCGGACAAATTTTCGAGAGAAGGTGTAGGATTGAGTTTGACGGTAACCCCATGTTGGTGCTATGGCAGCGAAACTATCGATATGGATGCAACAATCCCTAAAGCTATTTGGGGTTTCAACGGAACTGAACGCCCGGGAGCGGTATATTTGGCGGCAGCCTTGGCGGGTCACAACCAAAAAGGAATTCCTGCTTTTGGTATTTACGGTCGCGATGTACAAGACAGTGATGATACCAGTATTCCAGATGATGTGCAACGAAAACTATTACTTTTTGCGAAAGCTGGTTTGGCTGTAGCCACCATGAAAGGCAAATCCTATTTGTCAATGGGTGCCGTTTCCATGGGAATTGCGGGGTCTATTATTGATCCAAACTTCTTCGAAAGCTATTTGGGAATGCGTTGCGAAAACATCGACATGAGCGAATTCTCTCGACGAATCGATCACGAAATCTACGACAAAGACGAATACCAAAAAGCCTTGGCTTGGACCAAAGCAAAATGCAAAGAAGGCAAAGATTACAATCCAATAGACCGACAAAAATCGAGAAAAGAACTCGATAAAGATTGGGAGTTTGTTGTAAAAATGGCATTGATTGGTCGTGACTTAATGATAGGAAATCCAAAACTAAAAGCCTTAGGTTATGGTGAAGAAGCCTTAGGAAGAAACGCTATTTCTGCTGGTTTCCAAGGACAACGACAATGGACAGATCATTTGCCGAATGGCGATTTTATGGAAGCCATCCTCACCTCCTCTTTTGATTGGAACGGCATCCGCCAACCGTTTATGTTGGCTACGGAAAATGATAGTTTAAATGGCGTTTCAATGCTCTTCGGTCATTTACTAACTGGCGCAGCCCAAATATTTAGTGATGTAAGAACCTATTGGAGTCCAGAAGCAGTCAAAAGAGTAACCGGCCACGAACTCAAAGGCGATGCTGCCAACGGATTCATTCACCTGATTAATTCTGGTGCATCGGCATTAGATGGTACGGGAGAGCAAACCATCGATGGCAAACCAGCCATGAAACCCTGGTGGAATATCACCGAAGCCGAAGTCGAAAAATGCCTCGAAAACACCACTTGGGGACCCGGAATGTTGGAGTATTTTAGAGGTGGCGGCTACTCCTCGACTTTCAAAACACAAGGCGAAATGCCGGTTACTATGTGCCGCATCAACATCGTAAAAGGCATTGGCCCCGTATTGCAAATCGCAGAAGGCAAAACTATCGCCCTTCCCGAAGAAGTGCACAACACCATCAACGAAAGAACCAATCCCACTTGGCCTACTACTTGGTTTGTACCGAATCTTACAGGCAAAGGACCGTTCAAGGATGTGTATAGCGTGATGTCGAACTGGGGAGCCAATCACGGCGCCTTTACTTACGGACACATTGGTGCTGATTTAATCACTTTGGCCTCGATGCTCCGAATCCCAGTAAACATGCATAATGTTCCCGAAGACCAAATTTTCAGACCAAGCGCTTGGGCATCTTTTGGCATGGATCCCGAATCCTCCGATTATAGAGCGTGTGCAACTTACAAGGCGTTGTATGAATAAAATAAGGTGATTTTTAATTGTAGATTGCTTCGCCAGTTCGAACAAGCTCTCGGCTAACGATTTCAGATTTCAGAAGTTTTTACCTACTATAATAACAGACAATGTTGTATTTATCAACACCAAATCTGAAATCAAGAATCGTTAGTCAAAAATCTGCAATCCTTATTGTTTTTTTTGGGCGTTACCACAAGGGTCGGGCTGTTCGCTGTATTCCCGATTAAAAAAAAATACGGCAAAAAAGCCTTGTTTTTCTAAATCGGGAGATGCCGCTCCCATCCCTAACGCAAACCCCAGAAAAATTCACTCATAAAGATACAAAAGGCTAGTTTGAACTATCGAACTAGTCTTTTCTGTTTATTAAAAAGGATTTGAATTTCAAGTATTTAAAAACATTTTTCCGAAATCATAAAACTAGTAAGATGGCATTATCTCACAAAAAATCTAGCTACATCAACTGGATTTTTTTATATCTTTGTGAAAAGCAATCATTATGACAACGATAACCATAAACGAACGTACCAAAGCAGGCAAAACATTATTGGAACTTGCCAAAATGCTTTCGGCTACAAACAAAGGAGTTATTATCGAAATGGATCAAAATGAACCAGCGGTAAAAGAAGAAAAAAATAAAACCGATGAATTCTTAAAAAAAGTAAGGCGTTCAGCAAAACACGCTCGAGAAATTGGTGCAGGAACTCGTCAAGGAAATTCTTTAGATAAATTGATGAATGAACTATAATCTCCAAACAACTGATGACTTTGATAGGGAGATTAAAAAATTAAGCAAAAAATTTCCATCTTTAAAAAACGATTTTCAAAACATTATTGACAATATCGAAAAAGAACTAGCCCTAGCGGATGATTTAGGCGAAGGATTCAAGAAAAATTAGAATCAATATCAAATCAAAAGGTAAAGGTTCTAGCGGTGGCGGCAGAATTATAACCTGCGAAACCATTATAGCGGTAAACAATAAATTGGTTCTTTTTGCTCTGATATACAACAAAGGCGACTACAATACCGTTGACTTGTCAGTTCTAAAGAAAAATTTAGGACTTTAACTCTAAAAAATATTTGCCAATAAATGTCCAAAAGGCTAGTTTGAGCTATTGAACTAGCCTTTTTGTTTTGTAAGAAAAAATAAACATATTTGATAAGAAATACACTCCTATTTGTCAAAACGAAAATATTTAGTTTTATTTAATTTGTAATGATTAATCTGTGAGTTAACGTTATTTTAATAAAACTAAAAAGAAAATTAATGCGAATATTTAAAAAACTATTTGGCAGTAATAAACTAAAAACAACCGACTCAGTATTTGGAGAAATTGAAAGCTTTTTTAAAAAAGGAAACAATGTAGGTTGGAAAATAAAGAAAATATTTATGGATTCTGCTATAGAAATCTTAATTGTTGGCAACAAAGACGGAATTTCCGAAAATCAAAGAAAAATCATTCTCGGCGCATTGAATGACGAATCAGAAATTAAAACTGAATCGGAAAAAGCACTTAGAGAACAATTTGAAAATGCCGAAATGGATTTTATATCAATTGATAAACATTTTGAACCAAAAGCAATTTCAATTCAAGAAAAAGGTTTCGAAATGTCATTTCAAGAAAAAGAAGGACAAAACTACTTTTTTAATGTGCATTTTGAAAACAATAAACAAGTAGGAGTTTCTATTGATAGCTAATACGAATGGAAATAATCATATAAATATTGATACAAATAAGAAAGTTTTAGCGTATTTTGGAGTGTCTAATAACAACTATTTAGCAAAAAAATCGACTTCCTTTTTCATTCCGTACTAATCTCAACAATTAAGACCTACAATCAGAGATTCCTTCGGAATGACAAATAAACACTTAACATTGTAAATTCTTTACAATAGTCCAAAAACAAATGGTTTTGAAAAACGAAAAAGATCAATTAATGAATAACAATACGACACAACTACTCATCATCCCTGGACTTGGTGGCTCGGGAGAGAATCATTGGCAGTCCTTTTGGTCAAATAAATATGAGAACGTTACAAGAATCAATCAAGAGGATTGGAACCAACCCAATCTGGAAAATTGGTTAATGGAACTTAATAACACGATTGTAAAACTAAATTGTCCAATAATTCTCGTGGCACATAGTTTGGCTGTTTCCTTAGTATTGCATTGGACAGAAATACATAGTAATTCTAACATCAAAGGCGCTTTATTAGTCGCTCCTGCAGATGTCGATTCTCCAATTCATACGCCTGAAATTCTTAGAGGTTTTGCAAAGATGCCAACTTCTAAACTTCCTTTTCCTTCAATTGTAGTTGCAAGTGAAAATGATGATTATGTTAGTCTTGAACGAGCCCAATATTTCGCAGAAAAATGGGGGAGTGATTTTATAAATATCGGTCTCAAAGGACATGTAAACGCTGAATCTAAATTAGAATTTTGGGAAGAAGGGCAAATTATTTTACAAAAGTTAATTCAAACAACAAATCAATAAAAACAAATCCCATGAAAAACAAAATTCTCATAATAGCAATACTATTCGCACTATTCCTTTCAAACACAACCTTCGCACAAGAACAAGAAAATAAAGCAGCTGAATGGGTGACTTCTTTAAATTTGAATGACAGCGCAAAAGAACTCCGACTCCAAACCATAATTGCGACCCATTTGAAAACGGTTCGCGACTGGAATAACGATCATCCTGGGACAATGGTACCAGCAGGAATTAATCCAGCCACTGGACAAAAATTGAGTGATTTGGATCGGCAAATTATCGCCCAATCGGCTATGCCAAAAACAGTTCATGACAATCTGATGACGGGCCTTCGCAAAGAACTCACCGAGGAACAAGTAGAACTTATTTTGGACAAATATACTATTGGAAAAGTACAATTTACGATGCCCGTTTATAAGGCTATTGTACCAAACATGACCCTACAAGAAGAAGAAACCATTCTCAACTATTTGAAACAAGCTCGTGAACAGGCTGTCGATTATAAGAGTATGAAACAAATATCGGCGATTTTCGAAATTTACAAAACAAAATCAGAGCAGTATCTCAACAGTAATGGTCGCAATTGGAGACAAATGTATAAGACTTTCACGGATGATTTAAAAGCAAAAAAAGAAGCTGAGAAAACAGCGAAATAAATTGACACTAGTATAATAATTATGGATTTGTGTAATTAGTATAAAAACACCAAAAAAGAAGACATAAATATTTAAACCAAAACTAGAAACAACAAATAATCAAATATAATTAACTGTTTTTCAATACTTTAACTTTACTTTCAATTGTATTATTTCATATCTTTATACTGTTAAAATTATTTGTTTAATTCTTAAATAGTGTAATCATGTATATCGTTCGTGAAATATTTTATTTGCAATTTGGCCGTTATAAACAGGCTAAAGTTTTGCTAGATGAAGCCTCAAAAGGCGGATTGATGCCCCAAACAAGTGGTAACCGATTTTTAACTGACTTTACAGGCAAAAGCTATCGACTGATTTTTGAATCTTCTTATGCCTCGCTCGCCGAATTTGAAAAAGGACTTGAAAAAGAAATGGGTACGACAGATTGGAAACAATGGTATGAAAAATTCAAAGCCTGTGTGAGCCATTCCGAAAGAGAAATTCTAAAACAGATTTCCTGATTTATATAAACTTAAATCTAAGTTTCAATAATTTCCATTTTATAAAATAGCTTGAAAAGATTCCTCATTCTTATTTATAAAAAGTTTGTGATGCAAACATTAATTCATTTTTCTAAATCATTGCTACATCAAAAAAAGCCAGCTTAAAATTTCAAGCTGGCTTTGTAAATTTATAAAATTCGTGTTATTCCTCTTTAGGTTTCATGAAAATTGAAGCTAAAAAACCAACCAGAAAAATGGCAATGGTTCCAAATACAATGGTCAAATAGGTATGAAAAGAAGTTCCAACTGTATCTTCACCTAAAAAGATATTGGCTGTACTCATCCAAAGGATAACTAATATTCCCGCAATTACACCAATGATGGCTCCTTTTACATTTTTGTGATGGGAGAATAATCCCAAGAGAAACAATCCCAACATTCCACCACTAAAAATTGAGGATAATTTCCACCAAGCATCCAAGGCACTTTTTACATTAATCATAGCAATTCCAATCCCAATCCCGATAATACTGATTATGGCAGATGAAATATACAGCACTCGCATGCGTTGTTTATCTGAAGCTGTTTTTTTGAAATATTTATCGTAGTAATCCGTCAAGAAAACCGTTGCCGAACTATTAAAACTAGTCGAAATCGTACTCATTCCTGCTGCAAAAATAGAGGCAATCATTAAACCCGTAAGTCCAGGAGGAAGTGCGTGAACAATGAAATAAGGAAATACACGGTCGCTTTTTGCCGCATCTTGCAATTCTATAGGAAGTGTTGTTGCCGAATGATAATAGGCAAAAAGTGCTGTACCAATAAATAGAAAAAGAGCAGAAATAGGCAAATAAATTAAACCTCCTATTAAGGCTGATTTTTGGGCTTCTTTATCAGATTTCGATATCATGTAGCGTTGCACATAATTTTGATCAATCCCATAATTCTGCAAATTAATAAATACACCATAAATCAAAACCACCCAAAATGTAGGTTGAGTTAAATCCAAATCAAAACTTCCTAAACTGAATTTATCATTGGCTGCGGCTATGCTAAATATTTGGCCTGGTCCTTCTGGCATTGCATAAAGCATAAAAACAATACAAGCAACTGCTCCGACAATCAAGATAATTCCTTGTATTGCATCGGTCCAAAGCACTGCTGAAATCCCTCCCAACATCGAATAAACGGCGACGATTAAGCCGGTAAAAATAATGATGGTAGCAATATCCCATCCTATAATAGCATTTAAGGTTAAAGCCAATAAATACAAAATGGTCCCAATACGCATCAACTGTGTCAATAAATAACAAAGAGAAACATAAATCCTTGCCCAAGGACCAAATCGCAATTCCATATACGTATAGGCAGATGGACTATTAATTTTTCTGTATAAAGGAACGAAGTATTTAACGGCAATTAAAGTGGAAATAGGCAATGACAAACTAAATGCCAAGGCATTCCAATTCGACTGGAACGCATTTCCAGGCAAAGCCAAATAACTAATACTGCTGACAAAAGTGGCGAAAATGGACATGGTAACCACCCAACTTGGAATCGTTTTATCGCCTAAGGTATAGGCTTCTGACGTTCTATTTTTTTTAAAAAAGGAACCCCCAAAAAGAGCAATTCCCAATATGTAAACAAAGAAAACGATAAGATCAATGGTATTCATAAGTGGTTAATTTGGTTAGAAATAGTATGTTGTATTTGTATTCGAATTCGTTTTTTTATTACAAAGCGCTGTTAACCTTGATTTCTATTTCTTTAATATTTGCAATTACCTTTACCATTTCTTTTTCGTCAAAAGTGGTAAAAGGAGCAGCTATATTTGCATTGATAATTCCCAATGCGGCCAAAGCACCTTTTAACCCTTTCAAATAACTGGATCCATAAGATCCCACAGTGTAAATTTTAGTACTAATTTCCATTACTAGGGTTTGCAATTCCTCTATTCGTTCAAAATCTTTGGCTATTGCAGCATGATATAAGGCAACGTATAACTTTGGAAAAAGATTGGCACCGCCATTAACACCACCATTTCCACCCATCAAAACAGTTTCAGCAGTAATTTCTTCAGGACCAACAAGAAGACTGAAATTTTCTTTGGCTTTCAATAAATAAACCAAGGATTGGAAATAAACCGCATTCGCTGAACTGTCTTTTAAACCAATTATATTGGAGTGTTCAGACAAACGAACCACTGTTTTAACATCAATATTAATTTTCGTATGTGAAGGCATGTTGTATAAGAAAAGTGGTAAGGTCAATTGATCTGCAAGACTCCAGTAATACTTGTATAATTCCTCTTGTCCCAAACCATAATAATAAGGTGGGGCAGCTACAACCGCAGCAGCTCCAGCTTTTTTGGCAATTATTGCCAGATGAATGCTTTCCTCGATTGAAGTATCTGTAATTCCCACAAATACAGGAACTCTTCCATTAACTGCTTTGCAACTTTCTACGATGAGTTGTTCCCTAGTTTTATAACTCAAACTCGTTGATTCCCCTGTTGTCCCTAGAATGAATATCCCGTGAACACCTCCTGCAATTAAATGTTCTACGAGATTTTTCGCTCCATTTACGTCTAATGTTAGATTATCCGATAATAAAGGAGTTACCATTGGTGGAATAATTCCACTAAAAATTGTATTTATTGTTTGTGCTGACATTTTTATTTTTTTATTTTTTTGTGTATATTTATTTTCCCTGCTCAACGATTTACATGCTTGTAGAATGTGGCCGTTGAGAGACTATATAAAATTTGTACTGTTTTTTAAATTTGATGGTCTACAATTCCGACTTCTTATTTTCCTCTTAATTTTATACTTGAATTGTAAAAGGAATCTGAAGATCTAAAACTGATGAATAAGGGTGTAAATTCAGGAAGAACTACTCTAGTTAAATGATTATAAACTAATCATTAAAAAATCATTCTCCCTTTATAGATTATAAAAAGTGTTGGCATTGCCATACCAAATCAGATCCTGTTCTAACAAGGGTAATTGTGAAATATATTCCTCCATTATTTTTACAACAATTGTATAATTTGCTGCCAAATTACATACCGGCCAATCAGATCCGAACATTAATTTTTTTGTTGTGAAATTTTCAAAAATCACATCGAGATACGGTCTTAGGTCATCGGGTTTCCATTTATTCCAGTTCGCTTCGGTAACCATTCCTGAAATTTTGCACATGACGTTTTCAGCTTGTGCCAGTTCCTTGATGTCCTCTTTCCATGAAAGAATAGCACCGGATTTTATATCTGGTTTTGCAATATGGTCAATTACAAACGCCTGATTTGGAAAAGAATTAACTAAATTTATGGCTGCCGGCAATTGACGATGAAAAATGAGAATATCATAGGTATAATTATGCTGTTTTAATTCGTTAATGCCGTTTCGAAAATCTTTCCTAAACATAAAATCATCGGATTCTCCTTGTACGACATGTCTAAATCCTTTCAGCTTTTTTTGGGTTGAAAATAATTCTAGCCTTTTAGCACTATTTTTATCCAGTAAATCAACCCAACCTACCACACCTTTGATGAAATCATTTTTAGACGCTAAATCTAGTAAGAAATCAGTTTCTATTTCGGATTGACTTGCTTGAACCGCTACACAGTCAGAAAAACCATTTTCGTTGAGTATTGGCAAAAGATCTTCAGGCAGAAAATCTTTTTGAATTTTCTGCATCGATTCGTCTATCCAATTGTCTCTGATAGGATCGAATTTCCAAAAATGTTGGTGGGAATCGATTCGTTTATGCATCAATTTATTATTAATTTATATCATTTATTAATGCACGATCTAGATGTACATAACCACCATCAATAAAAACGAATTGCCCTGTAGTATGTGAAGAACGTTCCGAAATAATAAAAAGTGCCGCATCAGCAATTTCTTCAGTACTAGTCATTCTTGACTCAAAAGGAATTGTCTTATTGATTTTTTTCAACACCATTTCACCATCAGGAAGTGTATTTATCCAATCTTCATAGGCAGGTGTATAACATTCTGCAATAATTAGAGCATTCGAGCGTATGCCATATTGAATTAAATCAACAGCCCATTCTCGCGTTAGACCTAACACTCCCCCTTTTGCAGCGGCATAGCCAGAAGTTCCTCCTTGCCCTGTTAAGGCAACTTTAGATCCAATATTGAGAATATTTCCTTTTGATTCCTTGAGGTACGGAAGCGCAAACTTGGTTAGTAAAAAATAGCTAACCACATTTAGTTTTAATGAGTTCATGAACTCTTCATAACTGGCATCCAATCCCGCTCCATCATTTACCCCAACGTTATTAATAACAGCATCTATTCGTCCGTATTTATCAATAATTTTTTTTATGGCAGATTCCATTTGAACTGGATCTGTTACATCTGTTTGTGCAAACAAGGAGTCCACTCCTATTTTCTGGAGTGCTTCCACATAATGATAACCTCTATCATTTCGGTCAACAAGTACAGGTATTGCGCCTTCATCGGCCAATCTTTTTACAATAGTTTCTCCAATGCTTCCTGGTTTACCTGCGGATCCTGAAATAACAATTATTTTATCTTTTAATCTTAAATCCATTTTTTAAAGTAATTAAAATTAGTCTAATTCTATCAACGCTTTGATGACATTATTTTTGGGATCAATCCATTTTTCGAATTCATTAATCATCTCTGAAAATTTTGCTCGATGTGTAATGTATTTTTTAGGATCTATTTTACCTTTTTTAAGACAATCAATGACATATGTAAAATCATCAATAGTTGCATTTCTGCTACTCATTAGAGTTGATTCCCGTTTGTGAAAATCAGGATGACTAAAGCTGAGTTCCCCTTTTTGCAGCCCAACTAACACAAATCTACCTCCATGAGCAATATAATTAAAAGCACTGTTCATAACGTTACGATTACCCGTTGCATCTATAACAACTGTTGGCATGTCTCCGTTCGTGATTTCAATAAGTCTTGAAGTCACATCTTCCAATGTTGGATTTATGGTTGCATCTACATTAAGTTCTGTTTTACAAAAATTAAGTCTGTATTCATTTATATCCAAAGCGATTACTTTTGCTCCAGCTATTTTTGCAAATTGCATCAGTCCCACTCCTATTGGTCCTGCCCCCATTACAAGTACAGTATCATTTGCATTTACAGCTGCCCTTCTAACACCGTGAGCCGCTATAGCTAAAGGTTCCACTAAAGCCAATTGATCATAATCCAATCCCTGACCGTGAAGTAAATATTGTTCTGGGATGGTGATGTATTCAGCCATTCCCCCATCGATATGAACTCCAAAAACTTTAATTTTTGCACAGCAATTGGTTAGTCCATTTCTACAAGCCACACATTCCCCACAATGAAAGTAAGGTATAAAAGTGACCTTGTCACCAGGTTTGTATCCTTCCGCTTCGCCTTCAATATATTCAGCAGCGAGTTCGTGACCTAAAATACGTGGATATTCAAAATAGGGTTGTGTTCCTCCAAAGGCATGAATGTCTGTGCCACAAACGCCAATCTTCCTAATCTTTAATAACACTTCCCCTTTTTTACGCGATGGCATAGGTTTTTCTTTCAATATAAACTCATGGGGTTTTTCGCAAACTATATATTTCATCATTTTTTTTTATTATTTGCTATATGCCACAGCCACTTGTTTACTTGTCCCTAATCCTTCCATTCCTAGTTCAACCACATCTCCCGCTTTAAGATAAATAGGGTCTGGTTTAATTCCTAAACCAACTCCAGGAGGTGTCCCAGTACTGATAATATCACCAGGAAGTAAGGTCATAAATTGACTTAGGTAATGAACTAAGAAAGGAATTTTGAATACTAAATTAGACGTATTACTATTTTGGTATTTTATTCCGTTTACGGTCAACCACATTGATAAATTATCTACATCTGCAATTTCATCTTTTGTAGCCATAAAGGGACCAAGTGGTGCAAATGTATCACATCCTTTTCCTTTACACCATTGTCCTCCAAGTTCCAATTGAAAGGCTCTTTCACTGTAATCGTTATGCAAACAATATCCTGCTACATAATCCATAGCCTCTGCTTCTTCAACATAACTGGCTTTTTTTCCTATTATAAATACCAATTCAATTTCCCAATCCGTTTTATTGCTGTTCTTAGGAATTATTACATCATCATTAGGACCACATAAGGCGGTAGTCGACTTAAAAAATATAATTGGCTCTACTGGTATTGGAGCATTCGTTTCTTTACAGTGGTCCACATAGTTTAATCCTATGCAAATTATTTTAGAAGGCCTTGCAACAGGAGACCCCAATCGTACTGAAGCATCTACTTCGGGCAAAGTAGGATTATTTTTTAATGCTACTTCTAATGATTCAAGTCCATTTCCTTCAAAAAATGCTTCATTATAATCTGAAACAATAGAGGAAACATCATATCTTTTATCTCCAATTAAAATACCTGGTTTTTCTTTACTGGCTTCTCCAAAACGTATTAATTTCATTTCTTTATTTTTTAGTTTGTTGTTTTTTTAAATAATATTTCAAATATGATTAAGAGGACTTTAGTTGTTTAATTTAATAAATCCCCCATCAATAGGATAATCGCAACCCGTAATAAATCCAGCTTCGTCGCTACATAAATATAAAGCCAAAGCAGCTACTTCGTCCGGTTTCCCCATTCGACCAATAGGTTGTGACTTCGATAACTTTTCAAACATTTCGGCTTCTTTCCCCGGATAATTTTTAGTTATAAATCCGTCCACAAAAGGGGTATGAACTCTAGCAGGAGAAATTGAATTACAACGAATATTTTCAGACATAAAATCTTTGGCAACTGATAAGGTCATTGCCATTACAGCACCTTTTGCTGTTGAATAGGCAAATCGATCCGGAATACCAACCCAAGCCGCAATAGATGCCATGTTCACAATAACTCCACCCTCAGCATGACGCAGTTTTGGGATTGCTGCATGCAAACAATTATAAACTCCTTTTACATTGATATTCATAACACGATCGAAGTCAGCTTCCATTGTATTCTCCACATTACCCACATGAGCAATTCCTGCATTGTTGACAAGAATATGTATGTTACCAATTTTTTCAAATGTTGCAATTACCTCTTTTTGATTGGCCACATCACACGCATAAGAAAACACTTTTCCTCCAGTTTTTTGAATTTCATCTACAGTTTCCTGTGCGCTTTCAATGGATAAATCTATAATATGTAATTCCGCCCCTTTTTTTGCAAACAAAGTGGCAATAGCTCTTCCTATTCCACTGCCTCCGCCTGTTACTACAGCTTTTTTATTTTGTAATGAAAACATGTTTTATAATTTAGTTGTTATTTTAAAAGTTTGTTATTTGAATTTAAAGTTACAAATTAAATAGCCAGTCGCTTTTGAATTATTATCGTTCTTTCATTTATATAATATTCATCCCTCTCTGGATTTACTTCAAGACCAATCAAGGTATAAAAATAAAAATCACACTTTAAGTTAAGCTACATTTTTGTAATTAATTTTACTTTGAAACGACTTTCTCCCTATCGCCTTTTTTGCGCCAATAATTTGCTAATAATGAACCCGAAACATTCATCCACGGACTAAATACCGCTGAAGCCAATCCTAAGGTCGCTAATTTTCCCATAGAGCCAGCCAATCCTGATGCCATTCCGCCGTTTTGCAAGCCTACTTCAAAAGCAATGGTTTGGCTTTTTCTCTTATCCAAGCCACTTGCCCTACTCAGCCAATAACCAAAAAAGTAGCCCGCTCCATTGTGTAATATCGAAGCCAAAAACAATAAGAATCCAATTTGAATTAAATTATCTCTTCCTGCTGCGGTTGTTACCAAAGTAAAGTAGATAATTCCAAACATAGAAAAATAAGGCATCATAACATCTATTTTAGCATAGCTTTTATAGACCAAATGATACAAATAGCCTACAATAAAAGCACCACATAAAAAGTTCAAAATTTCAAACAGCGATGCTGACGTACTGTCGGGGGCAATTCCAAATGATTCCCAAAATATAAAAACAATAGCCAACCAAATTGTAGCTATAACTGTCAATATTTTTACATTTCTTTGTGCACTAGCTCCATACGTTTTTAAAATATCGTGAATCATTGCCGCTGTCAAAGGGACTATCACAATTTTAACAATCTCCATCATCATATTAAAAAAATGGACTTCAACTAAAGTTCCTGCAAATATTTTCATCAAAAATGGCGTCATAATCGGTGCTGCCAAGGTTGAAATAGCCGTTACAGTCACTGATAAAACCAAATCTCCTTTGGCAATATAAGTCATCACATTGGAAGCCAAACCACTACTACAAGAACCTATCAAAATGATTCCTGCCGCAATTTCAGGTTCAAAACCAAAGGTAGTAGCGATAAAAAAACCAGTTAGAGGCATAATAGTAAAATGCCCTAGCAAGCCGATAAGTACTCCTCTACCCGAATGCCGAATCCCAGTAAAATCTTTGATACTCATTTGAGTTCCCATTCCGAACATCACTAATTGAATGATAATTAAAATCAGCCATTTGTTACGCATATCAAAACCTCCAACATGCAAGAAAAAATCAGGATAAATCAAACCAGCACAAACCGCTGTAATGATCCAAAAAGTATATTGATAACCGCTTAGTACTTTCAGATACCCTACCCCAATAGAAACACTTGAAAATCCCAAAACTAGTCCCAATTTCCATACTAAATCCAGCTGTTGCAAACCGCCAATTGCAGCTGCAATGAAAAGTATTAAGGCAATCCAAAGAAAATATTTACGCATACAATATATTAAAAAATGTTATAATTACTTAACCATATAAGTCTTATTAAGGTCATTTAAACTTAAAAGTAAAAGGCTAAATTTAAATGAACTAAACTTTATAAGATCATTTCAATTAAAATCAAAAAATCAAACCTTATAGGACTTATATGTTTATTAAAAATAAAGCTCTGCTAATTTTTTCATTGCAATAGCGGGACTAGCCAAAATAGGAACAATTTTTTCTTCAGCACTTAAATTATCCACCACACGCGCCATTGACGCTTGAGCCAAAACAATTACATCTACTTCTTTCATTAATTCTTTCAAAGCTTTGGCAACCATTTCATCATGTTTTGCGGCATCGCCACTCATCAACGCTTCAAAAGCACCTTCACATAATTTGGATGAAATCGTTACGTTTTTGCCCGCCAATTGGGCTCTTCTTCGTACCAAATCACTTGTTGGTTCCAAAGTAGTAGGTAAAGTAGCGATCACACCGATTTTATTGCTAATCTGCACTGCTTCATCAGCCATCGCTTGGTCTACACGAATAACGGGCACACTACTCAAAGTCGCTGCTGTTTCAATCGCCACACCAATAGAAGAACAAGTCACCAAAATCACATCGGCTCCTGCAGCTTCTGCAGCTTGGATATGACTCACCACTCTAGCCGCAGTATTGGGCATTAATTTCCCTTTTTTGATAACGTCTTTAATCAAGCTGTCATCGACAATATTGAAGGTTTCCACCCCACTTAAAAATTCATTTGTCAACTGTTGAAACAAAGGCACTAATGTTGCCGATGTATGTACAAAACCTAATACTTTTGCGCTCATAATTTCTCTCCTTTTACTACTTTTATAAAATAATCGGGGGTACCTACTTGACCTCCTTTAAAATTTAATTCTAATCCATTGACTAAGGTATCATCCGAAATTGCTTTGCAAAGTGGGGCTCCCGGTGCCAATGGTGCAATCATTTCTAAGGCTAGAATATCCAATTCAGAAGCAGCATAACTAGAGGTATCGCCACCAGCAAAAAGGATTCTTTTTATTTTTACTTGTGCTAACACTTCTTTGGTAATCTGTCCTAAAACTTTCCCATAAATACTACTGCATTGTTGTTGAATATCATTTTCAGCTATTCCTTTTGACTTAAAAAATAATTCTGTTGCCGCAATTCTAGGATCATCCGCACCTGTACTGGTGTGTAAAACAGTACTTTTTCGTTTATTGAAATTCGCAACAATTTGAGCTGCAGTACTTTTAATAATCGCTTCTTGATAGTCTGAATCTACCGCCTTACTATCTAATGCGATTCCTTCAAATCCGTTTTTCAAGGCATATTCAATTTGATCCGAAGTCACTGGCGAACAACTACCAGATAAAACTAACAAAGGAGCTGCTTCACCAGCAGGTTCAAATGCTATTTTATTTCCTATGATTTTTTCTTTTTTCCAAGCCAATCCCAAAGCCATTTCGATTCCTGAGGAACCAACTGAAAACACTGTTTTGGCTGTGGCCAACTGGTTAAAAACATTTCCAATAGTGCTTAAATGTCCTTCATTTACACCGTCAAAAAACAGAATTTCCGCCTGATTATTAGCAACGGCTTCTAAAACCGCATCTGTTCCTTTTTCTATGGTAGTAAGATTTACCAAACCTATAGATTTTGAAGTTTGTTTTGCTAAATGCAACCTCAAATCTCCTTCCAAAGCAGGTGTAACGGGATGCTTTCTCATTGAAGGATGACGGTCAATGCGGTAAATTTCTCCATTTCCAGTCGTTCCCATTCGGGCAAATAGATTTCCGAAAACACAAAATCTCCCCAAATGTGGCGCAGAAGGCGAAACCAATACGGTTTTTTGATTGAAAACTTCGCTTCCAATTTCGATTGCTTTGCCAATATTACCAACATGCGGTGCCGAATCGAAAGTAGAACAGACCTTATAATGAACATGTGCAGGTTCAAAACTCTTTAGGTTTTCGAAAGCAGGAAAAAGTTCTGTTTCCATATCCAAAGGCGATAAAGACCTACTTTTTCCAGCCAAACCAATCGCTTGAATTCCTGGGAAACGCTCCAAATCTTTTTGTTGTGGTTTTCGAAGAAAAAGAACGGTTTTTACTCCAGCCAAAGTCAAAAACTCCAAAGCATCCGTAGATCCTGTGAAATCATCTCCATAATAGGCTAATAATACTTTTTCTTTCTGTTTCATTATTTAGAAAATTTCTTTACAGATGCTGCAAATTCCGGATATTTCAAGGCTGTTTCTTCTACTGACAAACCTTCAACTGCTCCCGTCCAAGCTTGTTGCAAAGCGTTGACCCCTGCTTTTGGTCCCATTGGATGCGCCAAAATTCCACCACCTGCCATGTATAACAAATCGGTGGTTTGGGTTCTACGATAGGTTTCTACCGCTTGTCCGCCCCATTGTCCCGAAGACACAACAGGCAAAATTTCATATCCCCCCAAAAAAGGTTTTAAACACGATTGTATTGAAGTCACCACAGAATCATCCGACTCCCAAAACTTATTCTGAATGCCATTTACATGCAATTGATCGACTCCTGCCAAACGCTGTATTTTTTGATAGGCTGGAAATTCAATTCCCAACAAAGGATGTCTGTTCAACATTCCCCAGCCATTTCTATGGCCGTGAATAACTAGTTCACCTTGATCACAAATTTTTTTTGTACCAGCCAAGCCAACACTGTTAATACTAATCATAGCACAGCTTCCTTTTTCCTTTCTAATCAAATCGTATTTTCGTTGCATCGCATCAATTTCATCGCTGATATTGAAGGCATACATTACTTTCTTTCCTGTTTTTTGTTCGTTGTCACGAATGACTTTCATAATCGATTTTACTCTATCATCAAAAGGAGAATTTGCCGCAGAACCCATCAATTCATCGTCCTTGATAAAGTCAATTCCGGCATCGATTAAGTTTTTGACCAAAGCCGTTGTTTCGGCAATACTCATCCCGATACTTGGCTTGATAATCGTACCAATCATCGGTCTATCGGCTACACCACAAGATAATTTAGATCCTTGAATACCAAATTTCGATCCTTTGAAATGATTTTTAAATGAATCTGGCAATTCAAAATCCATCAATTTCAAACCTGTAAATTGAGTGATTTCGTATAAATTCCCTTGTAAAGTACTGATTAACACAGGTAAATTATAGCCGAAATTCTCAATCGACCAACTTACTTTTACTCTTGCTTTTTGGTACTTCTTTCCCGGAATACTTCCTCCAGGAATGGAAGGTTCATCAGCTACATCTAGCAATTGAATGTCCTCCACTCGAGCAGCAAAACGTTTTTTCAATTCCTCTGTTTCACCTGGAACTGACACAAAAGTCCCAGATGATTGTTCTCCAGCTAAAACTGCCGCAGCCTGTTCCACCTCATAAGGGGTTTCAATAAGATATTCAGCAAAAACTCTTTCCATGGCTTTTCTATTATTATTTCTTTTAATTACTGTACTCCTACTTCAATTGTTGCAGCATTAATTCCATTCCCTGTTGAAGCTTTCAACTGAATTTTTTCTTTCTTTCCATTCGACTGAATGATGGCAATACATTTTCCGTTATATACTTTGCAAGAATTGGCTTTAAACGAATCTAATCCCGCTTGATAACCGTTGTCAACACCAACCAATTTTCCTCCACCAGTCACTTCAAATTGAATTAAATCATTCGCATTTGGCACTAAATTTCCATCAGCATCTGTAATCGAAACGGTAACGTAAACCAAATCGTAAGTGTCATTTTTGATGGTAGTTTTATCCGCTATTAAAGCAATTTTTGAAGCAGCTCCAGCAGTATGAATCACTTTCTCTAAAACTACTACTCCCTTCTTTCTAGAAATCGCTTTTATAATTCCTGGTTCGAATTTTACACGCCAAGAAATATGCAAATCATCGTTTTGTTTTGATTTTACTCCAAGAGATTTCCCGTTTAAGAATAATTCCACTTGATCGGCATTGTTGTAATAGGCCCAAACATCAACTTCCTGCCCCGAAGTCCAGTTCCAATGCGGAAAAATATGTAAAACGGGTTTCGTTGTCCATTCACTTTGGTACATATAATACACGTCCTTTGGCAAACCCGCTAAGTCCACAATCCCAAAATAAGAACTTCTCGCTGGATATGGATACGGATCGGGTTCGCCCAAATAATCGAATCCTGTCCAGATAAACGTTCCCGCCATAAAATCCTGTTTTTTGATGGTTTTCCAATTGGCTTCATGCGTGGTGCCCCAATAGGATTGTACCTGGTCATAAGCAGAAACGGTCCAATCTGCATTGCCATCAAATCCTGCACCATATTTTGGTGGCCAAGCCTTAATCCCATCCGAAGGAAAATCATAATGACCGCGGGTTTCGAGTGCCGAAACACTTTCGGAAGCGAGTATTTTTTGCCCTTTAAAACGAGTCGGGAAATCCTTGTAATCTTCGTGTTTGTAATTAAATCCTAATAAATCCAATGCCCCTGATTGATAAATGAAATTTTTCGCTATAACATTCTCTGTCAAAGCACTCGTAACGGGACGGGTCGTGTCCAAAGATTTTACGATTTGAGCCAATTCTCTGGTAATGGCAATTCCCGTGCTATCAAATTGTTCCCTGATTTCGTTACCAATACTCCACATCATCACTGACGGATAATTGCGATCTCTTTTGATAAAATCTTCCAAATCTTGTTTATGCCAAGCATCCCAATCTTTATGGTAATCGTTGGTAACTTTTTTCTTTTTCCAAACATCGGTAAATTCATCCTGAACAATAAATCCCATTTCGTCACACAATTGCATCATCTCTAAAGAGGCTGGATTGTGTGCCATGCGGATGGCATTTGTTCCCATTTCTTTTAATATTGTCAATTTGCGTTTGATAGCCGCTTTATTCGCAACAGCTCCTAATGCTCCGTTATCATGATGCAGACAAACACCTAAAATTTTCGTTGGAACTCCATTCAATGAAAACCCTTTTTCAGCATCAAAATTGAAAGAACGAATTCCTAGAGGCGTTTCATAATTATCTACTGTTTTTGAATTTTCATAAATTGTAGTGACAATTTTGTATAGATTTGGATTTTCAGTATCCCATAACTTAGGCTGGTTTACAACCAAATTATGAATTTTCGTCGAATTTGTATTTGCACCAATTTTTTCTGTTGTAACAACATTGGCAACTTCCTGATTATTGGCATCCAAAATAGAAGTCTTTAACTTGAATTCTTTAGGAACTTCATTTTTATTTTCGATAGTCACTTCAAAATGCACCGAAGCTTTTGCTGCCGAAACTTCTGGAGTAGTCACAAAGGTTCCCCATTTTGCAACGTGGAGTTTTTCACTAGCAACCAATCGTACATTTCTATAAATTCCAGAACCCGTATACCATCTTGAATTGGGTTGTGCATCATTATCGACTTTTACGGCAATTACATTTTCCTTACCAAAATTCAAATATTGTGATAGCTCATAACCAAATGAAATATATCCGTTTGGGCGAATGCCCAATGAATGTCCGTTTATAAATACTTCGCTGTTTTTAAAAACACCATCAAATTCTATAGAAACTGTCTTTGTTGCCCAATTTTCGGGTAGCGTAAACGTTTTGCGATACCATCCCATTCCTGCTGGCAAAAAAGCTTGTGCTTGTTTGGTTGGATTCTCTTTATTAAACGCAGCTTCAATACTCCAATCGTGTGGCAATTGTAATATTCTCCAATCTGATGTATTTAAGTCAGAATGGATTGCGTTTGGATAATCTCCTAATTTAAAATTCCAGTTTTCATTGAAATCTTCAATAATTCTTATTTTCTTTTCTAATGTTGCACAAGAGATTAAAAATAACAATAGGATTGCACTTCCGACTTTATGCAGGACGTTTTTATGTAACTTCATAATTTTATTTTTTTTATGCTGTATGTCATTGCGAGGAACGAGGTAATAACATAACGAAAGCAATTGCTGTGATTGCTTCGTTCCTCGCAATGACGTTTACTGAAACTCAAATGAATCCAATAGCAATCCTTTCATGTCTTCTGATTCTAAAGTAATGGTATACGTTCCAGCATTGATATAACCACCCGAAGTGGTGTTTAAAATTTTCCATTTTTCTGTTGCGGAAGGAAATTCAATTTCATCATTTCGCATCATAATTCCGTAGGCATCTTGCATCTTGAAACGCACTTTAATTGGTGTTTCATTTCGATTCATAAAACGAAAACGCATCAAATAAATTCTTGCGACACCCGGTTTTACTTCAAACTGAATACTGTTTTTGGTCTTTTGAGTAAACTCAATATAATCGGCTTTTTTGAAGTTTCCTTTTTCAATTCCGTTTCCTGTTACTTTGCCTTTTTCCGCTTCGAAAACAGCTATCGGACGCGAATTGTCTTTTTCGTTCATTTCATATGTTGGCACGACTGCAATAGTCGGATTTATCGCCGAATCAAAAATCACTTTTTCTCCCTTTTTAACTATTTTATGATGAACAAAAAAATCAATTCCAGCGGAATTTTTAGCGGTATCATCTAACTTTTTGTAACCTGAAATTGAATCTTTTGTCGTACTCATTAAATACACTTCCGAATCTTCATTGGTTGTAAAAGAACCTGAAACTTTCGAATGATTGGATAATAGCAAATAATCTGCACCAAAAATTTCAGAAGGCAATTTTGTAAAAATCACATCCGAATCGGAATATTGTTTGGAGTTAATATCCAACCAAGAACCTATTTTTGTTGGAGAATTAATCGATACATTTTGAATGTTTCTTGGCGAAGCAGCAGCTCCTTTCAAAGTTTTATCTTTAGTTGCAATCGCAATTGCAGAGATAATAGCTTGTCCTGCTTTGGCATTTGGAAACGAAATAGTAATTTTTCCGTTTTTACTTTTTACAACAAACGATTTTTTCAATGCAGTATCATGCCCAACTTCCGACCAAATATCTAAATCTTTCAACACCACATTATCATTGATCGCAACATCAAATAAACGCCATCCTTGGCAATCCATTCCGCCACCTGTTCCGTACCAAGGCTCAGTGAAATATAATTCGACTAGATATTCGCCATCGGGAGCGGGAAATTCATATCGTAATTTATCAGCTCCGTATCTGAAATTCTGAAATAATTCATCTTCGTTCGTTCCTGAAATTGGATCAAAAGTTTTACGCTGACTGGCATAAAAATCAGGTAGTTTATTAAAATCATCTGTCCATGACAATGAACCCCAAGTATTCGTTCCGCTTTTATGAACATCGGCTTGCCAACTGTTTCCAAGAGAATCCGTGATTTCTGGACCACCACTATTGACTCTATAAATATAATTATAACCTTTTATAGGCTGTAGAAGCGTTTCTTTCTTTGTTTCTAATGTTTTTAAATTGGGTGCTTTCGGCAAAGAATTTAATACAATATAATCTTTGGCAACAGCCACACCATTCACGTAACCTACCGCATACAACACATTGTATTGAATGTTGGCATTATTCCATTGAAAATGCTGTCCAATGCCTTGATTTTTCAGTTTCCCTAACGAAGCATTATTCACATCATTGAATAATTCGACTTCGTCACAATTCGAATACACATCGATTCCGTTTTTGATTCCTGTGGTTTCCCATCGACTCGGCCAAGTGTGCGAAACGATATAGACCATAGGATTGGTTTTGTTCGACACATAATTCGCTCGGTACATATAATAGGCATCCAAAGGTTCGCCCCAAATACTAAAAAGTCCCTTGTAATTCACTGGCCCTACTCTATCAATATCTCTAAATCCTTCACCATTTTGTTCACGACCTGGGTTCTCATGAGACGCAAACAACCAATTAAATTGTCCAACGACTTTATCTTTCACCGATTCGGCTTCACGAACTTTGATTTCCATTAATTGGGAGAAACGGTTTTCGCTCAAAATTCCTTTTTGGTCAAATTCCCCTTCAGTATGCAAATCAGTGGAACGCCAAGCACCATATTCTCCATTTAACAACTGCTTACTCAACTCGACATTATAATTAAACGGATCGCCACCATAGGTTCCCGACCAGTTTTGCACCACATTCCAGTCCGTTCCTTCTCCTCCGTTGCAAGTAGTTACCTTGCGTTGCAAAGCAGCTGTTGGATCCATTTCACGGATAATTTGAGTACATTCTTCGGCAAACGCTGCTGGAATCGTGCTTTCGTTTTGCAATCCCCACAAAACTACCGATGGATTGTTGCGGCGTTCTTTAATCCATTCTCGCAATAAGTTTTTGAAATTGGCTTTGAATTCAGGTGTGTCGTACCAAATGTGAGCCGAAAACTGACTCCAAAATAAGATACCATTTTCGTCTAGTTCTTTTTGATATTCTAAATTGTGTGGTTGGTGTCCTTCGCGAAAAGCATTGAAACCAGCGGCTTTGATTTGTTCAATTCTGGCTGTGATTTCTTCATTCGAAAAGGAATGGCTTTTGCCAATAAGATGCTCGTATTCGCAAGTTCCGTTGATGAATACTGGTTTATCATTGATGAAAAATCGATTATCATTTCCGTTTCTATCCACCGGCCAAGAAACCCAGCGGATACCATAAGGCGTTTTGAGTTCATCTATTTTTTTTCCGTTTTCATAAATTGAAGTCACTAATTGGTACAAATAGGGATTTTCAGGACTCCAAAGTTTAGGTTGGGAAATTGCTGTTAACGTATGCGGCAATTCTTTGGTTTCGCCTACAAGTATGTTAATTTCACTTTTAGCAGTTGTTACTTCTATTGCTGTTGCATCAAAAAGCGTGTTCACAATCGTCAAGTTACGATTCGTTTTTCCATAGTTTTTGATTTCGGTAGTTGTATTTAGAATGGCTTTCTCTTTCGAAGTCGCTTTGTCATTCCAAATATGAACGCCAAAAGGTTCAATGCGGACATCATTTGTCACCACCAAAGTAACTGGTCTGAAAATTCCCATTGGTTGTGAACCTTCAGAGAAACCCCATTCGCCAGAACAACCTCCACAAACCCAAGGTAAATCGGCAATGAAAGCAGGGTGAGCTGCTTTGACCATTACATTATTTGCGCTGTCAAAAGAAATTGCATCCGTAATATCAATTGTAAAAGTCGTTCTTCCGCCTTTGTGTTCTCCTACTTTTTTACCATTCACCCAAACTGTAGCATAAGAACTTACTCCTTCAAAAAAAAGGAAATGTCGTTTCCCTTTATCGGATTTGTCCAATTGTAGGGATTTATGATACCAAGCGGTACCGTGTAAATTACCATGTTTGGTTCTTCGAAAACCATAATATTGATCCCAGTTGTGTGGTACATTGACGTTTTTCCATTGAGAATCAATTTTAGGATTTTGTACAAAGTTGGATTCTGATGTAAGTGGTTCGTCTAGCATCGTTGTAGTCCAAACAGAATTTAGCGAAACCTCTTTACGAAGTTTCGCTTCCTTCCTATCATTTTGGCCCCAGCCAAAATAACCAACTAAAGCAAAGCAAACTATTAATCTTAAATTCATCCTGTATTTTTAATAGAACAACCAATCAACGGCTTCTTTTTCATCTTTTCCTATGTAGCCTACATCTCGAGATTTTATATCTTGATTGCCATCAATAAATCCTAAAACCAATACTTTTCCTTTTCCTAAAACCAGTTCGTTTTCGCCTGGTTGAAATAAATAAGTATGAATATTAATTCTTGGTAATTCCTTTAAATTCATAGCATTGGCCAAAATAACTTCGGCTTGACCGTAAGTATTTCCTGCTGCGTCTGTTTCCAAACTTGGCGGCAATAAAAATCTTTTTTGATCCGTATTGAAATACCCAATAACCACTTTAACTGCTTTCTTATTTTGGAATTTCAGTTTGGTACCCTTTTCATTTTGACCTAACTCTTCGAATGAAATTCCTTTTAAATTTTGCAATTCGGGAGCAACTTTTGTGATTTCTGAAATTGGAGTATCGTATACTTTGATTCCGTTTTTCACATCATAAGTGGTTGTGTTTTTATTCAACACTTTTACTTCTGCTGTTTGCCAAGCTTTAGCTTCTCCCTTAGCTATTTTACCATCTTTTGACGATTTTAAAAGCGCAATATTTCGTTTTAAGTTAACCAACTCTCTTTCGTAATGAGGCAACATTTCAATCCAAGTTTTATGCAAACCATCGTCTCCTCCAATTGGAATGCGTCGCTGCGCCGTTTGCATACTATTGGCATACAAATAGGTGTCTTTAGTCAAATTAACCAATTCTTGGTAATATTCGATACTTTTTTCTAAATGCGGTACGGCTTTATCCAAATCGGCAATATCATTCGAATGGCTGTAACGCAATACCAAAATCGCGGCTTTTACTTTTTCGGAAAAACAATCGGCGAAAGCTTTGTAGCAATAAGTATCGTTTTTAAGACGATCAAATTCGGCTTTGTCCTGAGTCACTTTGGCAGCAGCCAAATCAATTGCTTTAACTGCTATTTCTCCGTGTTTAGTAATTTCGCTAATGATTTGAGTTGGCGTTTCACCTACATGCGGAATTTTGTCCCATTCTTTTTGAGCATAATCGATAAGCAATTCGCCAATGGGTCCACAAGATTCATGAAAACCTGGATACACACGCCATTTGGCTGGATTGACCAACTGACTTTCGAACATTCCTAACAATAAGGTTTGGCGATTTCCTTCGGTAATTCCGAATCTTCTCAAGGTTTTTGGAGCAATTTCTCCAATTTCTTCATATGCTTTTAAAATCTGACTCGCCGACTCCTTGTCTGTTCCAAATTTGGTTGCTAACTGTGTACTCCAAAAAGAAATTTCATCTTTTCTGTCACGATTACTTTCCCAAGCATAACGTGCCCAAGCTTTGTACCAAATCCAATCGCGTTCCATTTCTAACAATCTTGGTTCGGTTTTATCCGCAGTATAAGGCCAATCCCAGTAAGACGCTTGTGGGTATAAATGCAAAGCATTCGCCCCGTGAATGTTGTGCATTGCTTGGATGCTTTTTTGAATAAAATCTGGCGATCCGTATCTAAAAGGCTCTAAATTTGCCAAAATATGCACGTTAGAGATATGAATAGAACCCAACGCGCTCAATTGACGGTGAGTTTCTGACCAAGGCCCACGAGGTTGATAAGTGGTTAATGATTCTCCATTGTACTTACTCATCGTATATAAATTCTTGTATAAAGGCAAGGCTTTTGCCATTACCAGAGGGGCATCGGTATCGTGAGAACGCAAGATAATTGGCGGTTCAACTGTCGTTCCTAAAGCTTTTAGACCATCTTGAACGCCTGGAATAATTGTTTTGGTAAACCATTCTACATCATCATCAACCGTATTCATGGCTTCCCCTAAGGCAACTAAAAGACCTACATTAGGATATTTTTCGATAAATGCTGCAATTGATTTTTTAGTATAATCAGCAATCAAAGGAGTAATCGGACGTTGTCTGTCTTGGGTTTTGATGTTGTAATGCTCCGCAAAAGGTTTGGAAACAATGATGTTGTAAAACATTTGAATCACCCAAATTCCTCTTTTGTTAGCTTCCTCTGTTAAGAATTTAAAGATTTCTTCATTTTTTTTGAAATCCTCATCACTCACCTCAACGGCAAATGGGTAGTCTTTCAATCGAACCAAAGAAGCAAACGGATGCCCGTTCCACAAATACAATGAATTAAGCCTGTTATTAACCATCATATCCAAGTATTCTGTCCAAAGTGCTTTGTTGTAAAACCATGGGAATGTTTCTGGCGTATAAGGATATTCATAAACTTCTCTACCGGGTAAATAATTCATTTTTTGAACCCCAATACAAGTTCCTCTCAAAACCATTTCTGGATTTTGTTGCACATTGATATTTTCAGGTAATTTCCCACCGATTTTAATACGTTCTTCTAATTCTAAAGCTCCATATAAAGCTCCAGAAGCATCCATTCCTTCGATAAAAATAATGTTCTTTTGTGTACTAATTTGGAAACCTTCTTTCTTAGTTAATTTACTTTCGTCTAATGCATACTTTTTAGTATTTTGTTTCCAATTATCCGTTCCCATTGCTCCAATAACAATAATTGAGTGACGGATTTTCTTTGGTAATTTATCTAAAAAAGCAACTTCATATCCTTTATCTTTTAAAGTTTGAGATAATTTTTCGGCGCCAAACAGCACTCTTGGTGCATTGCTATCGCGAACAATCGTGACAGTTTGCCCTGTTGCAAACGATACATAAAAAATGATAAATAGTAAGCTTAGGTATTTCATTGTATTTTTATTTTATTCCTCCAGCTAAAGCTGGAATTGTTTTTTTTGACCACAGATTACACAGTTTCTAACAGATTTAAATCATTTTCTTAAAATCTGCCGAATCTGCGTGCTATTATTTTTCACGCAGATTCGGCAGATTCTGCAGATTTTTGCAGATTACAAACTCATGTAATCTTTATTTATTATCAAAAATTTGTTTCAAGTAGGCCACATTAGCACCATAATTGCCTTTTACATCACGCACCATATTGACATCTCTAGAGCGTTCGATGATTAACCAACCACTCCATTGCATGTTATCGAGCGTTTTCTTAATTTCAGGAAGATTTACCAACTTGTTGTTTTGCAACCATACCCCATCAGTAGTTGAAGCATGAATTTGAGCGATATTATCTCTTCCTAATGTTTTTAATTCTTTGGCAATATCTCTACCATTATCAACGGCATTGGCAAAATTGAAGGAGATTTTGATATTTCTATTTCCTATTTCCTCCAAAAGCTTTTTATCTCCAGCAGCATCTAGGGAAGTTTCGACAGCAATAACACCTCCAATTTTATTTACTTGTTCACCTGCCCAACGAAGTCTTTCCACAATTTTAGAACGCAGCTCTGGATGTTTAACCAAATCACCTTCTGTACCTAAAGGTAAATAGGCTATTTGAACATTCATGTTTTTCATGGTTTCAATACAATCATTCACCATTTTTTCTACTGTTTCGCGCTCCGCAAAAGATTGTGCATAAAAACCTGACATAGCGATTGAGCTAATCTCAACGTTTGTTTCTTTGGATTTATCCAAGAATTTCTGTCTTTCAACAGGATCACCTAGTTTGCTTTCAAATGTTTCTCTAGCTCCTAAACTTCCCATATCCAATTCAATTCCATCCGATTTTATTTCTTTGGCTAAATCGAAAGCGCTTAGTTTTTGTCTTTTTAAAATCATCCAATCACATACCGCTACTTTATATCTGTCATTTTTTGGACCGGGCCAAACACCGTTTACAATAGGGAATGACACTAATTTTGATGGATCTATTTTTACATATTTAATCCGTTGTCTTCTCCAAGTATAGACGCAATGCAACATACCGTCAGACCCTTGAATAATAGCGGGATAGGAATATTGACTGATTTTTGAATCTTCTAATACCAATGCAGCATCCCAATTGACACCGTCTTTTGAAACTGCAATATTTAGTGGACTCCTAACTCCCTTTGTTTGGTCTTCACCTGGCCACACATGGTTGTAAATTAAAGCGTGTTGCCCGTTTTTCATCGTAACAGCATCAGTTCCTGAGCTGTTATTTGGCATATTCAAAAGGGTTAAATCCGACCAAGTAATCCCGTTATCTTTAGACCAAGTACTGAATAAATGTCTATTTCTGGTTCGCCCAATGGCTTGTATTTTTTTTCCTTTATGAAAAAGAATACTAGGTTGGATAGCATTAATTGTATCCTTTCCTCTAGACACAGTATCACTCATGTGCCACGTTTTTCCAAAATCAGGTGTGTATTCCATGCGCAAACGCCAGCCATCTCCTTCTATACTCGATGGACACAAAAGAGTTCCATTTGCTAATAAAACCGGTTTGTTTTTAATGGGGCCTAAATAGCCATCAGGCATTTTTTCTGGTTTAGACCAAGTTTCACCACCGTCTGAAGAACGTAAAATCATTCCCCACCAAGTTGAAGGGCTTGGACCTATTTTATAAAAAAGCATTAAATCACCACCCGGAATTTGGTACAAAACAGGATTCCATGTAGGTAATCTTGGACCTTCTTTCATCACGCCATTGGCCACCTCAACTCCTTCAGTCCATTTTCCATTTTTTCGTTTGCTGACCCAAATACCAACATCTGGATTTCTTTCATTAGTACCACCAAACCATGAGGCTATTAAATCTCCATTTGTTGTTTCTACAATTGTGGCAGCGTGGCAAGAGGGATAAGGGGCTTGATCAAAAATAAATTCATCTACAAGAATTCCCTCTTTCCAAGTTTTATCTTTTAATGCTATTTTATTTTCTAACGATGACTTGCAACTCCCTAAAATGATTATACAAAAAAGGGATAGTATTACTTTAAATGTCTTCATTACTTTTTGGTTTACTTTTATAATTGTGTTTTCTTATTTGAAGTTAAAATCACAATTATTAGATTAATTAAAATTTTATAAGTGTAAACATAACACTACATAAGCATTATTGCATCCTGTACTGTCCCGATTTTTTAATAAAAATGGTCTATTTTACTATAATTCTATAATTACCAGATGGTAATGTTACTACAATAAAGTCATTAACTTTATTGTAAATATTTGAAGATTTAACTAATTTTTGCTTATTTACTTGTACCTCAGAAATTTGTTTAGTTGGTAAGTAAACTTGAGCAGACGTATTACTTGGAATAGTTATATCCCATTGCAAATCATTTTTGTTTTTCTTCCAGTTGCTTTTTATCACTCCATGTATGGACTCATATGATGCATTCACATAAGTTAGACCTGCATTAAAATCAGGTTTCATAATTATTTGTTTGAATCCTGGAGTTTCAGGATTGCTCTTGATTCCCGCCATATTTTCGTAATACCAAATCAACAAATCCCCTAAAAGCATCACGTGATTTTGCGAGTTCATAGTTGGGTCTGCAGTATTTCCATTCCATAATTCCCAAATAGTAGTCGCGCCATTTTCCACCATATATCCCCAACTTGGATAGGTTTTATTGGATGCCAATTTAAAAGCTAAATCCCCTCTTCCAAAATCAGTCAAAGTTCGCATCAAAAATTGAGTTCCAATAACTCCTGTGCTAATATGTCCTTCTTTAGTCACCTCGACTTCATGAACCATATTCTGGAATACTTTCTCTTTATAGTTTTCAGGAACCATGTCAAATGCTAATGGCAATACATTTGCAGTTACCGTATTATTAGCATAGCTATTGGTTGCAACATTCAGATATTTATCATTGAATGCTTTTTTAACTCGTTTAGCTACGTCATCATAATGAGCGATATCTGTTTTATCAGCCTCAATTACAGTTGCGAATTTTTTCATTATTCCCAATAAATTATAATAAAAAGCGCTAGATAATACTTCTCCATCGGTTAGACGAGCAGGATCTTTGGAACGAATTAATTCTAAAGATTCTGGTGGTACACACCAATCTCCGTATTTGTCTTTCGTCATTAAATCGTCAACCAAATAATTGGCTTCCATATAGGTCATCCATTTTTTCATCGATGGATACTGTTTTTTTATCACTTCGGTATCTGCAAATTGTTGGTATAACATATCGGCCACAGTAATGTAAGTTCCAGGCCAAGTTACGCCATCTCCATAGTAGCGCCAAAAAGCAGGCGCTACATCTGGAATTCCGCCATCTTGAGTTTGTGCATTTTTAATATCATCCAACCATTTGGCATACAAGGTCTGATTGTTAAAAATAAAGCTTTCCCCATAGGCACCAGTTGTTCTATCACCTAACCAAGGTTGGCGCTCGTTACGCTGCGGACAGTCTATTGGCATTCCTTTGTAATTACCACGAATTCCCCAATAGGCATTCTTAAATATTTGGTTCATCGTTTCGTTAGACGAATCGAAAGTTCCCGTAGTTTTCATCTCATCATAGACAACTTTCCCCAAGAAATTATCTAAGTTAGGCTTTTGTTTAAAACCTGAAATTTCTACAAATCGAAAACCATGAAAAACAAATCGAGGTTCCCAAACTTCTTCCCCTTCTCCATTTAAAGTATATCGATCAGTTGTTTGGGCATCACGTAAATTGGCAATATATAAAGAACCGTCTTCTTGTAAAGATTCAGCAAATTTCATTGTGATTGTATCACCACGATTTCCTTTTACTTTAAGTTGCAACCAACCTACCATATTCTGACCCATATCCAAAATATAAGTTCCACTTGAAGTTGCTTTTATCGAAATCGGTTTAACCTCGCCCATTATTTTCATGTTGGGTGTCATTTGTGCTTCAAAAAAACCACCCGGTTCTTGGACCAAACTAGCATTTAACCAAGAAGCATCATTAAATCCATTGCTACTCCAACCTTTCATTTCCTTGCGGGCATCGTATTCTTCGCCGTCGTATTCGTTGTTCGACAAAATGGGACCATCAGTTGTTAATTTCCAAGTATCATCTGTTTTAATGGTTTCAGTGGTTCCATCAGTGTATTTTACATCTAGTATCATTGCCATTTTTGGCATCCCAAATGTTTTTATCTTATAAGGTTTGTAATCTTGACGCATCGTAAAAAAACGACCGTTTCCTAAAATCGTTCCCAAAGTATTTTTACCTTCTTTCAATTGCGAACTCACATCGAAGACATTGTATTTTACGTTTTTGGTATAGTCTGTTGGAACGGGAGCTAACACTTGATCTCCAATTTTGTTTCCATTGATGTACAATTCATACAAGCCCAATCCCATGATATACACTTTAGCCGACTTGATTTGTTTTTTTAAATCGATTTCTTTTCGCAAATATCTAGCTGACAATCTCGAAAACTGCGAAATACTATCTCTTTCTGAAGGTTTATCATACCCAATCCATCGGGTCGATTTCCAATCAGCATAAGTCAAAATTCCCATACTGAAATGCGCTATTTCGTCTGCTTTGGCTTCCCCTTTATTAGTCCAAACCTTAACTTTCCAATAAGCTTCTTTTCTGTTTTCTAATGGTTTTCCATTATAAAAAACATTAACCGATACATCCGTTGCAACTGTACCACTATCCCATAAATCCGCTGTGTTGGTATTCAATTTTTCTAAACTGGAAGCCACCAAAATTTGATAGGCCGTTTGTTGTACATCATTTACATCAGATTGTATTTGCCAACTCAATCTCGGTTGCAACACATCAATTCCTTCGGGATTATTGAGCATTTCGCATTGCAAATGTGTAACGCTGATTTTGTTTTGGGCATTCGCCAAAGAAAAACAAAGCGATGCAATTAGGATAAATGTGTATACAAAAGATTTTTTCATAGTTTTGTTTTTAAGCTGATTTGCTATATTTTTTTGACGCAGATTTGGCAGATCGATCAGATTCTTTTTGATTAACAATTTCCATCAAGTGTGCCATTTCATTACAAAAAAATCTGCGTTCACCCTTTTTAATTCGCATCATCTGCGTCCCAATTTTATTCCGATATTAATTTCTCCAATTTATCTGAAACCGCAATTTCCTTTCCGTTTTTGAAAATTCGAAATCCTTTTCCTTTATGGTATTTCTCTCCTGTTTTGTCCCAAAGAATGGTAATTATATTCCCGTGATACAACACATTATCCAAACAAAACCAATCCCATTTTTCTTGTGGAATCAAAGGATTGACTTCAATTTTTTCATCCGCTCTTGGACGTAAACCTACTAAACCGGTAATCAATAAATCATTGAAAGTCGAGTGATTGTAATAACGACTACGCTCTCTGTCACCCATTAACCAATATCCCGTGGTTTCGTCTAAATATTCGCCGACATACGGTAGACCACGATAGTATTGCGATTGTACATACAATTCCATTTGCTTGAAATAATCAGTTTTATCAACTACTTTTTGGTCGTAATTATTCAACACATTGGCCATTGCAGTTAAGGTTTGTGCTGTTGCAAAAGGCCAAATAGCACCATCCCATTCGCAAGTTCCACTTCCATGACTTCTAAAACGAGGACTTCTGCGTTCCGCTGTGGTTAAACCAAAAGGCGCCGAAAACCCTTTTTCATCCTTAATTTGTTCCCAAGCTTTTTCAAAACCTTTATTTTTTTGGGGTAAATTAAAATACCAAGGAATAAATCCAATCGCTTCTCGAACTTGTGCTAACGTATCTTTCTCAGTATAGGTTTCGAAGAATTCGTCTTTAGCATTCCATAATTTAGTTTCCACCAAATTTCTCAACGTATCTGCTTTGGCAGAAAAATATTCCGCTTGTTTAGTGGCGCCTTTCATTTTGGAAATAGTTGCCAATGCTTTGGCGTTTCCGTACATATAACTATTTATTGTTGGTCTAGCATTTCTAAATTTTCTAGCTCCACTCAAGGATTCTTCCATTCCATCTTTTACGTCAAATTGCCAGAACAAACCGTCTTTTCGCTTTCTATCGCCTTCCCAAGCAGCAAATTCTGAAACCAAATCAGGATATATATCCAACAAGAATTTATCGTCTTTGTTAACCAAGTAACGATTATACAAAGCATCCGCTGTCCAACTGCTGAAGGTTCGTAACTTTTTCATTGGTTTGCCTTCATTGCCTCTAAACCAAACATGCACATTTTGCTCAATATATTTTGGGTCGTGTAACCAGCGGAATTCATTGATGTGATGTCCCAATGCACAACTAATCAAGTTGAATTGATCCGCATACGAACGATCCACCAAAAACTCGGTAATGGCATATCCTTGTGGTGTATTCACTATATGTTTTCTTGCTGTCCACCATCGGAAATAATAGATTTCTTCCACATTTTGTTGCGGACATTCAAACAATGGAATATTGTTTTTCATCCACGTCCAAGCACTGTCATTTGGAATTGCAAATTTCAAATTTTCCTCTTCCATCGTGTTGAAATAATCCACATAATGTTTGAAGTTTTCTTTTTGTAAAACCACAGCATTTTCCTTTTTGGATTGATTCGCTGTTGATTTACAACCACTACTTATTACTGCAAATACAATTGCAAAGGCTATTATTTTATAGTTAAAATTTGTAAACATTTTGATTTATTTTTTAATTCACCATGTAAGCTTTAAAAGGTCATTGAAGCTAAACTTATATTTCCTTATATCACTTATATGGTTTATAATTACTTCGCCGAAAAACTATAAGTCTGTCCCGCTTTCATCTCGACATCATATTCATTGTATTTAGGCAATTTTACCTTTGGTAAGTTTGCTTCTTTAGCAATAATCGGTTTCTTCACTTCAACATCATAAAATAAAGGATTGCTGTTTTTACCTTTTGCTTTTTTAAGAGTAATTCCTTTGGCTGCTTTTAAGCTGTTTTCTAATTTTAATCGACAGTTTCCTCCTATTTTTGAATAAATTTTTAAGTTTGAAACTTTATTGTTTTTCCATGTCATATCAATAACAAAGCCACCTCTTGCCACTAAACCTTGGATGCTTCCGTTTTTCCAAACACCCGGTAAAGCAGGCAATAAATGAATCGCTCCTTCTTGACTTTGCATTAGCATTTCAGCAATTCCTGCGGTACAACCAAAATTCCCATCAATTTGAAACGGTTGGTGCGCATCGAACATATTCGGATAAGTTCCGCCCCCTTTTCTTTGTTCTGGAGTTACCAAATGCAATTGGTCTTCTAATAATTTATACGCGTGATTTCCGTCTAACAATCGTGCCCATAAATTTACCTTCCAACCCATAGACCATCCTGTTGATTCATCCCCTCTGTAATTTAAAGAATTCTTAGCCGCTTCAAATAATTCAGGGGTTTTGATTGGCGAAATTTGATTACTTGGAAACAATCCATACAAATGTGAAACGTGTCTATGATGATCTTCTGGATCATCCCAATCATTTTGCCATTCCTGCAATTGACTGTGCTTTCCAATTCTCATAGGAGACATTTTAGCTAAAGCTACACTTAATTTATTAGTAAAATCTTTATCAGGAGAAACCAAAAGTGAGGCTTCAATTACGTGTGTAAACAAATCAAAAACCAATTGATTGTCCATAGTAGTACCAGAAGCTATAGTTGATTTGCCATCTTCACCTGCATGTGTGTTTTCAGGAGAACAGGAAGGAACAACTACCAAATAACCAGAATTTGGATCGGTAATCATAAAATCTAAAAAGAACTCCGCAGCTCCTTTCATTATAGGATAGATTTCAGAGAGATACTTTTTATCTCCAGTATACAAATAGCGTTCCCATAAATCTTGTGAAACCCAAGCTCCACCAGTAGGCCACATTCCTGAAGCAGCATAATCTACTGGACCCGTAATACGCCAAATATCCGTATTATGATGCAGTACCCATCCCTTTGCCCCATACATCATTTTGGCAGTTTCTTGACCACTAATGCTTAAATCTTTTGCCATCTGAATAAACGGTTCGTGCATTTCAGTAAGATTCGTCAACTCAGCTGGCCAATAATTCATTTCCCCATTAATGTTCATGGTGTATTTACTTTCCCAAGGAGGTGAAAGCATATCGTTCCAGATTCCTTGTAAATTAGCGGGCTGCCCTCCAGGTTGCGAACAAGAAATTAACAAATAACGTCCAAATTGAAAATACAAAGCAGCCAATTGTGGATCAAATTGTTTCGAAAAATTTTTTATTCTCTCATCCGTTGTTTCTTTCATTGCAGGAGTTGTCCCCAAATCCAATGACACCCGATTGAAGAATTTTTGATAATAAGAAATATGTGCTCTTTTTATATCGTCAAAATTTTTCTTCAAAGCTGATTGTAAATAATCTTTACATTTTAGCTCCTGATCTTCACCTAATGTTTTGTAATCAATAAAATTTGTTGCGATTGAAATATACACCGTCGCTTCATCTGCCCCAGTAATACTGATAATACCGTTTTTAGAACTCAACATTCCCCCCGTATTTTTTACGGTCGTTCTCCCTTGAAATTTTATTTTACCTTTTTGCTCTTCATAAGTCCCCCCAACTCCAGAAAGTACGATATCACTCCCTTCTGAATACGTAAATGTTTTATCAAAAGGACTATTCATCATCAGATTGCAAGTAATCATTCCAGGTTTACTAGCTGTCAATTTCACAGCAACTACTTGGTCGTCAAATGAGGTTAAAATTTCTCTTTTATATTCCACACCATCAACTACATATTTTACAGTTGCAGTGGCGTTTTCAATATTTAAATCTCGGTAGTAATTGGTATAATTAGCATGTCCGGAAAACGAAATAAACACACTACCAAATGTTTGATACGGCATACCATTATTGGTCTGAGACATAATGTCTTTTGTGGCTAAATCTTGTGCTTTCTTAAACTTTCCATCAAAAATTAACTGACGAACTTTTGGAAGTGCTTCTAATGATTTATTGTGTGCATTACTATTAGGAGAACCTGCCCAAATCGTTTCTTCATTCAATTGCAAACGTTCAACTGAAGGGTCTCCAAAAACCATTGCACCTAAACGGCCATTCCCTAAAGGTAAAGCTTCGTTCCAAATACTTGCCGGTTTATTGTACCAAAGTTTTAATTCACTTGTACTTTGTGCCAGCAGATTATGGCTAGCAACAAGTAATGAAATACCTACAAAAACCGTCTTGAATTTATTTTTTAACATCATATACTTTATTATTTTTTTCTCCAAACATTTCATATAATTTATCTATGTCTTTTAACGCATTGGCTGGCAATTTCTCCCCTTTATCACCAAAAACAAACATTTTTTCATATGGTTCAATCACACAAGTTGACTCATCGATTTCGCCTTTTTTATTTTTAACTTTATTCAAATCCAAACCTAAATACTTTGCCATAAAAGGATACATTGCCAAACGTTTAGAAACACCGTAATCATGTCCTTCTTTTGGGAAATGCGCGTTTTCAACTAAATTCTTTTTACCATATAAATCATATGTTTTTTGAATAAAAGGAAACTCTAATTCAGGAACAAAAGCAGTCCAATCTCCTCCATCAGAAATTACTAACTGAGGTTTTGGAGCAGCCATAGCTGCTATTTCAGCATTATTAGTTCCGTTGCCACATAAATGAATACCACGTCCACTTTCGCAAGGACAACCACCCGAAAAGTGAGACGAAACCATTACCACAGGAACTGATACTGTGATTCTATCATCTAAAGCGGCCAAAAACATAGTATGCGAACCTCCTCCTGAACCTCCAGTGACTCCCACTCTAGTAACGTCTGCATATTTAATTGTAGCTATATAATCCAATAATCGTATTCCACTTAAAGCTTGAATCGTAGCCGCAATACTATTTCTGTGTGTTTCAGAAGGAAATTGAAGCAATGATTCTCCCCAAGCAAACAAATCATAACTCACAACAATTGCTCCCATTTGGGCCAAAATAGCACATCTTTTCTGCTCATCTGCACGGTAACGACCATCCCCAAAATGACCATTTGGCGTGATAATAATAGGGGCTTTTTTATTTAAAGGATATGGTTTATAAATAGATCCTGTTGTATATACACCGGGAAGAATTTCTAATCCAATATTTTCTACACTATAATTTTTATAGTTGCGAATTGGAGTTAAAATAGGTTTTGACTTTGGCATTGGCAGTGCTTTATCTAAACCTAATGAAGTTCGCATGCAGTCTTGCAATAGTTTTTTTCTTGTTTGCCAAGCAGTTAAAGTTGGATACAAATTGGTCAAATAATGCAACTTATCCGTGGCTTTATCTATTGATGTTTTGTAATGTTCGTATTTTCGAATTTGATAACTGCCGTCTGGCTGTTTGAAATACATTAACTCAAAAGGCGCTAGAACATTTGCCAAAGAAACTTCTAGATTATCCTGTTGAATTCGCCAATCGGCGTAATCCAATTCTTTGTCCTTCAACAAACCTCTATCATCGGAAATTTTGATATGAAATAGCGATTCCATTTTTTGTAAGGTTTCCGTAATTGGCTTTCTATAATTATCGTCCGATGTTTGCGTTTGCCCATTTGTAAGTGTCAATGCAAAAATTGAAACCAATAAAGCAAATCGTGTTTTTTTAATTTTAATCATTTTTTTAATTCTTTATAATTTGCATTCAATAACATAAATTCCAGAGCCCAATTCCAAAGTAGATATTTTTTGATTGGCATCATAACTCACCTCTAATTTCAATTTCTCTACCGTTTTTCCATTTACCTTTATTTCCGAATTTTCCGGAACTGGTAATTTTATCGTTGCCGATGTATTGGCTGGTATTTCAATTTTCAGGAATAACTTTCCGTCTTTTTTCTCCCATGCCGAAGCAATTTTCCCATAAATCGATTCGTAGGTCGCTTTGACAAAAGTCATATCTCCTACAATCTCTGGCTGAATAAAGAAATGTTTGAATCCTGGATGAGCTTCATCAGGGACAATTCCAGCCAAACTTTGGTAAAACCATTCTTCAATTTGTCCCATCATAAAATGATTCCATGAATTCCCCTTTCTTGGATCCCATTGCTCGGTTAAGGTGGTCAATCCAAATTTTATTTGGAAACCATAACCAGGTGCATCATAATGATTGTTCATTTTATACATCATTTCGTTTTCGCCATTTCGAGCCAAAGCCTGGAACAAATAACGATTGCCGACATCTCCTGTTGAAAGTCTATTGCCTTTTGCTTTTATGTCGTCCAATAAATTTTGCATCACCGCCGATTTGTATTGCGGTTCCACTATATCCATAAAAATGGGCACTGCATTGCTGAATTGACTGTTCGTTCCATATTGTTTTGTTTTTTCATTAAAAAACTCGGTATTGAAAGCTTTTTTTATCTCTTCAGTCAAAGCTTCGTATTTTGCAATATCCTCTCCTTTGTTCAATAATCTGGCTGCTTTTACAAACAAAAGCGTTCCATAATAATAATGAGAAGTGGCCGAAAGTGCAATTGGACTATTTTTTGAATAACCCGCAGCATGTGTTCCATAATCGTACCAATCCCCTAATCCATAAGATACGATATTATTTTTAGACCTAGAAGTCAAATAATCGACGTACCTTTTCATCACCGGATAATATTTTTTCAATAAGGAAATATCGCCATATTGTTCATAATACATCCAAGGTAAAATAATTCCCGTTACACCCCATTCGGGAGAATCGGTAAAATCACCTCCAAAAACCACATATTCAGGAGCAATTGTCGGAATTAAACCATTATCCCTTTGCGCATCAGCAATATTTTGCATGATAGCAGGAAAATAACTTTGCATGTTATAATTGAAAAACAATCCTGGTCCATTCAAATGAATTTCTTCTAACCAACCTAATTTTTCACGATGCGGACAATCGGTCATCACACTTTGAAAATTACTTTTGATGGAATTATTTATCAATTCATGTGCTTTATTGAAAATGTCATTCGAACACTCAAAAGTTCCTGCTTCACCAGCTGAATTATAAATAAAATTCGATTTTAAATCTATAATTGTCGGAAACTGATTATTTTTTGTTTCCATATAATTTACATTTTCAACTTGAATGTATTGGTAGCCATAAAAACTGAATTTCGGTTGCCATTCTTCAACACCATCTCCTTTTAAAGTATATTGAAAATAATAAGGTTTGCCTGATCTTCCTTGACCAATAGTTCCATCGTCATTCAACCCTTCGCCCACCCAAAACCGAAGCATTTGTCCTTTTTTTCCTTGTACTTTAATCGTTGGAAAACCCGAAAGATTTTGTCCCATATTAAAGACATAGAAATTAGGTTTAATTTCATTCGCATCCTTTATATCGTATTGTTTTTGAATCGTAATTGGTGGTGCTGTTTGTGCCCTTAATACTCCTTTTGGAGCTTCTTGAACCACAACTTTTGACCAATTAGAATCATCAAATCCTTTGCTATCCCAACCTTTTTGTTCTAGATTGGCATTGTAATCTTCTCCTCCAAAAATACTGTTGTAAGTAATTGGGCTTTTGCTGTATTTCCAACTTTTATCTGATTTAATAATTTCCTCAGAACCATCTTTATAAACCACTCTCATTTTGAAAAACAAAGTTGGCGGGCCAAAACTTACATAAAATTTTGAATATCTTTCCGCAAGTGTATTGTACATTCCGTTACCTAACAAAACGCCAATTACATTTTCTCCTTTTTGTAATGCGGCAGCCGTTAATTCGTAAGTGTTGTAATTAACTGATTTATCATAATCGGTCCACAAAGGGGCAAACTCACTATTGCCTACTTTCTTTCCGTTAATCGTTAATTCATAATGTCCTAAACCGGAAATAGAAACAACCGCTGCTTTGATTTCTTTTTTAACTTCAAATGATTTTCGGAGCTGAATACTGCGTCTTGACAACGAATCCGATGCATTAATCAATGCCTCTTTTTTTTCTCTGTTAAAAGTCGCTGTATGGTAATTTCTACCTTCCGGCAAATGACTGTTGGCTTTGGTAATAGCACCAATCCATGTTGGATTCAAGTCAGAATTTGCAGCGGCAATTCTAAAAGAAGCGATTGGACTCCAATTCGATACTTTATTTTTTTGGTTCCAAATCTTTACTTTCCAGAAATATTTGGATTCGTTTTTTAATTCTTTTCCATTAAAAGAAATCAACTGACTTTGGCTAGACATTATTTTTCCAGAATCCCATATATCAGCTTCGTTTGTTTGAAGTTTTGCCTCAGAAGAAGCTACTAAAATTTGATATCCTTTTTGAGAAACATTTGATTCATTGGAAACCAATTGCCAACTTAATCTAGGTTTTGTCTGTACAATTGCCAAAGGATTTTCGGCCATTTCGCAAGTTAAATGCTCGACCGTAACTTGTCCATTAGAAATAAATGAAATTAGAAGACAAAAAAGGAATACTATGTTTTTGAAAATCTTCACGCTTTATTTTTTTTACCACAAATTGCACAAATTTTCACAAATTATTCTTTTTCTTTCAATTAGAAATTTGTGAAATTTGCGGTTATATTTTTTTTTATAATCTTCTCGTAACCAATGATTTAATATTAAATACTGCTTCTGGGATTAAAACTCCAGTATCTGGTAAATCTACAAAATCAGGGGTGTCTGGTTCAGTATCTGCATTTGGCGTATAACGTTGTTCACCCGTACGGAACATAATGCGTGAAATACCATCAACTGGTGCGTAAAATATTTTGTTCGATTCCCTGCTGCCGTTTACTTGAACAGTGTACGAGCGAGAAGTTACATCTAATTTTACCGTGATTGTATATTCATTTCCAGCTTCATATTTGGTTACTCCACCGTAACGAGCGCCATTTTTAGCTTTCAAAACCCCATCTGAATCGAATACCAATCGAATCGAAGGCAATCCTTGTTTATTTAAAAATTCTACTTGTAGTAGCCCTTTGTCATTTTGCTCTGGCATAACGGTAAAAGTGGCTTCCATTTTTTGAGCAAAAGGAAGTACACGTTCGACTCGCGCATAATCAAAGGCGTCTTTATCACGTAATGTCAACCATTTTTTGCCATCTGTTTTCTTCTCAATTTTGGCGGAAGCCCAAGACAAATCATAGGTATTCCATAGTTTTAATTCTTCTCCATTTGGCAAGTCATTAAACACATCATTGGCATCTTCTTTGACTTCACTTGTAACAGGAACAGGAACTGAGGCCACCCAAATATCTTCTTTGTTCACACTATAACTTACCCATAATTTACCGTCTGGTGGCGTTCCGTTGCCTTCTAAAATTCCGCGAACGTATTGTGGTCCTGCCGATTTGTAGTTTCCTCCGTAACGCATTGGTGATATCTCACCATGAACCAATAATAAGTCCGTATAATTCAAACCATCATCACTGGTAGAAATGGCTAGTGGCCAACGGTATTCCGAGGGATTATAAACGGTTGCATAGCGATTATCGGAAGTTTTTTGCCCCCAAATCTTAGCATTGCTATTCACAAAACCTGGAGCTCTCATAGGATTATATTCCCAAGTTTTTCCATCGTCTTTACTCATAGATGTTAAGGCATGTTTCCATAAACCAATCACATTTCCGTTTGGTAAATGGTAATAAGAAAATGCTTTATATTCTTTTTTTAGCGGAATTAATGGGTCGTCTCTATCCGATTCTTCCACCCATTGTTGCATCATCAAAGGTTTTGAAAGCAGTTCGTCGCAAGCTTTGATGAATTTCTTGTCTTTGCTTTTTTTATAAAAAGGAAATACTGTTGCCAATGAATTCGCATTTTTATTATATCGAATAAAATAAATTGGACCAAAGCTTCCGTCTTTATAAATTTCTCTGACCACTCGACCTAAACCTTTACCATCATTAGGATCGTCTTTTTTATCCAAAGCCACTCCGTAATACCCTAAAGAAAGTAATCTGTTATCTGATGAAACATAAAATCCCATGCGTTGGTGCATTACAGCATCTAAATTTTTAGATACTCCTTCGACACCTTCCTTTTTAAATCCATCCGGAATATGATAGATAGGAAAAATAACTTTGGGTTTTGTCCACGTAACTCCATCTTTTGAAGTCATATAAAAAGTTTGACCTGGTGGAATATGTTCCCCTGATGGATCGCTCAAATAATGCAAATAAAAAGTATTGTTCCAATACGCCATCATGGGTTGGTGGTTGTACGTCCAACCAAAACCATCAGCTGTTTCAGGATGTTCTCTGCTGGCACGCATAATCTGTGTGGCGTGTACTCCTACCGCAGGACTCAATTGCCCGTGATGGTAATCCACGTTTGAAAGTGTTTTACCTACATAACGGATGGTATCTTGTTGGGCTACCGCAGAATTTACAGCGCCACAAGTCAATAGAATCGTTGTTGCTGTTGCGATGTTGTGTTTTATTTTTTTTAATTCCATCATCATTATTCTTTATTTTTAGATTTATCAACCCTGTCAGGGTTTTGAACCCTGACAGGGCTAGTAATCAATTATTTTCTCTCCATTAATCCTTTCAAAACTTTTTTTGAAATCGTGGTTATCGTTCCGTGTTTGTGTCCTTCTGGCAATTTTATTGCTGAGCTGACATCTTCAAAATGTATAAAATCGGATGTTTTTGCCGCTTTATAGTTCTTGGCACCATAATTATCATAATAAATCAACCAGTTGTTATCGATTTTTTCAACAGTTGGTCCTTCTGATAAATAAGCGGTAAAAGGTTCTGAACTTTTTCCAAATGGCCCTAAAGGCGATTTTCCAAAAGCGACTTTAATATTACGCATCGGTCGGGTGTTGTCTTTTAAAACCAAAATATAATCATCCTTGGCACGTTTTACAATCACGCAATCAATTACACTAAATCCAGGATCATAGAATAATTTGGTATCCGAAAAAGTTTTGAAATCTTTGGTCGTTACATAATACATCCGATGGTTATTTTTCTCTTCTTCAATACCTTTTTCAAATCGAAACGGAATCGTAGAAGCCCAAATGATAATATATTGGTCTTGCTCGTCATCAAAGAAAATTTCAGGTGCCCAAACGTTCACTACTTCGGGCTCGTTTTTCATCACCGGAATGTATTCTTGGGTTGACCAATGAATCAAATCTTTGGAATTGGCATAACCAAACCCATTTCCACCTTTCCAATCAGTTGTCCAAACCATGTGATACACATCGTCTTTTCCTTTTACAATTGACGGATCACGCATGATTTTGCTGGCGCCAATTTCAGGTTTCAAAAACGAGCCTTCCAGTCCTTCCCAATGATAGCCATCTTTGCTATACGCCAAATGCAAACCATCTGTCGCGGGTTCACGAAATGAAGTAAACAAATAAATTGGCTTTGAAGTGGAACAACTCAAAGCGCAAAAGGCAAGTATGATAAGGAAGATTATTTTTTTCATTGTTCAAAAACTTTATTCTCATTCCTGCAAGGTCTTTTTTGACCTTGTAGGTATTTAATTTTAAAATTAATACCTACATGGTTTTTGAAACCTTGCAGGAATGTAAAATCTAATACTATTCTACAATCGCATTTTTATCTAAGTCTTTTCCTTTTTTAATTACGGTTGAAACGTTATTAAATACATTATTTTTTAAATAGATTCCTTTTGTTGCTGCTCCATCTGCTTCGATAAAAACATCAGTCGCATAAAATGGAAAATTATTAGTAATCATCATGTTCGACACATTATCTAATTTGATTACTGGAATTCCTTTAATCGGAGTTGAAGAACCTACATTATCCAAAATAATGTTTTTAGCATCCGATATTTTAAACGAAGAACCCATTGAAGCATTTACTTTTACATCGTGAAATTCGACATCAGTTGCGGTACTTACAGTAAAACCTTCTTTGGCATCCATATTTATATTCGAAAAAGAAATATTTTGAACAGGCATTTCACTAATACCCAAAATCATTCCCGCTTTGTTGACATTCGAACCTGTAATATTACTCATGTGAATGTTTCTGAAAATCGGAGTTTTCTCGGTTACAGGTTCTGCTTTAGTATCCTTATCATAAAAAAGATTCAGTACAATAGCTTCTTCTTTGATGTCTTTCATTACAATATTATCAACCCGAATTTCTTCGACCACACCACCTCTGCCACGAGCCGATTTGATTCGGATTCCTCTATCGGTTCCGTCAAAAACACAATTTGAAATCGTGATTTTTTTAATCCCGCCCGACATTTCACTTCCAATAACCACGCCTCCGTGACCACTCAACATCGTACAATTGGTAATCGTAACATTCTCCGTTGGCCTTCCGTATTTACGACCGTCTTCATCTCTTCCTGATTTGATGGTAATACAATCATCTCCCACACTAATATGACAATTAGAAATATGCACGTTCCTGCAGGAAGAAGGATTGATTCCGTCCGTATTTGGCGAATGTGGATTAAAAATCGTGATTCCAGTAATCGTTACATTATCGCAAAAAACGGGGTTTATCGTCCAAAAAGGAGAGTTCTGAAAGGTTACACCTTCGATTAAAATATTCTTGCAATTATAACTTTGAAAGAAAGCAGGTCTAAAAAAATGCTTATCAATTGTTCTTTGATAATAAGCCGAGTAAACGATTCCTTTATTTTGTTCCACCCACATTTTTTGATATTTCGTTTCCGGAATTGGACCCTTAGCCGTTTCAATTCGGTAAACTTCATTCCACCATGCTTTTCCTTGTCCGTCGATTACACCACGACCTTTGATGGTAATATTTTCCGCATCTTTAGCATAGAATAATGGTGAAAAAGTTTGCATCACAATTCCTTCGTAACGCATTTCAACAAAAGGCAAATAATCATCAAAATTCTCTGAAAATTTCAACAATGCTCCCGAATCCAAGTAAATTGTGATGTTACTTTTTAATTTCAAAGCTCCCGTTAGATATTCGCCAGCAGGGAAAAAAATTGTTCCTCCTCCGTTTTTAGATGCTTTTTCGATGGCACCTTGAATGGCTTGCGTACAAATAACGCCTTTGTTATTTCCACCTTCCTTTAGGATATTCAACCAGCCATCATTTGCGAAAGCTGTGTTAAATCCTGTAACAAAGCAGAGAAGTATTATAATATTTTTAATTTTCATATTGAACTTTTTTTTGGCCCACAGATTTAACAGATAAAACAGATAAGCACCGATTTTTTTTATTCCTTTATTATTTTTATAAACGTAGATCTAGCAGATTCACGCAGATTTATTTATGTTATTATTGTCTTTATTAACGAAGGATAGATCAAACTTAAAATCTACAAAAATTGTGGATTGCAAGGATGTGATTTCTCCTTAGTCGAAATGACAAAAAAGTGATTATTTTGAAGTTAAAATTAAAACCCAATCATTTCCATCAACATTTTGTCCTATAGGTAGAAATTCATGAACTCCTTTATTATCAAAAGTTCCAATTTTAGTTTTTTTACCGTTACGTGGATTATACCAACAAGCTTTTACTTTTTTACCATTAATTTTACCCATATTCACTTCAATTTTTTTACCATTATACGTGTAAATCAAAGCGTAATCTTTTCCTCTTGTCGCTGCTAAGTAATTGTATTTCTCGCCAGAGTTGGCTACCAAAGATTGATCAGGAACACGATCAAAATAAGGGAATTCTAACATCAACTTCTTGATATAGACCATTTGTCCTGCACCTGGCGCATCGATTGCATCATACCAAAACACTTTGTTTCCGTAAGCTGGATTATCCCCTTTTCTAAACATTTGCATTACGGCATTATGACCGTAAGTATAACCTGCCGCACCTGCAAAAACAGACCAATATCCGTAACGTCTCACATCATTATCTTTCCATAATGGTTGTAAAGTGTCGTGCAAACCTTGTGGTATTCCTTCGTAAGATGGTTCTCCGTCCAGTGTTGGTTTAGTCGGTTTTAAATCAAAATCCCGATGTACAAATTTGTAATTGTCCTCTTTAAATGAATTTGGCAATGTGTCTTGATCGTATCTGCGATGTCCCGATTGGAACATATTAAAATCTAACCAAGACGCTTTATGATAATCTTCTGATGAGTCCGTTCTACCAAAAGGATGAAAAGTCACCAATTGATTTGGGTTAGTAGTTTTTAATGTACTTCCAATCGTGTTCCAAATATCCATAAACTCATTTCCGTGCGTATCACCACCATTCAACCAAATAATATTGGTTCTGTTTTTATATCGATTCGCTAAAAACTGCGCATATTTTTGAGCTTGTTCTTTACTTACTTTGTCTCCTTTTGCTACATTGGTTCCCCAAACGGGTACCATGCCTACATAGATTCCGTTTTGTTGTGCTACATCCAAAATATAATCCACATGATCCCAATAATCATATTCTTCTGGATTATTAAAATCATTCCCAGGTGTTGTCAACGGTTGCGACACATCCTCATTAACCAAAGCCATATCGCCATACACATTGGTCACATTTAAAGTATGAAGGACCATCACCTGAACAACATTGAATCCTTTTTCTTTTCTATTTTGAAAATATTTAACGACACCTTCACGGTCTAATCTCCCAAAAGTTAACCAAGCTGTATCCCCTAACCAAAAAAATGGTTTCCCATTTTCGGTAACAAAATAATGATGGTTCTTTGATACTTCTAGTTTTAGCAAGTCTTTTTTAGAAGTTTGAGAATAGCCGTTTTGAGCTGCAATCAAAAAGCAGATACAAAAAACGTATAGATATTTAATTTTCAGATTCATTTTTAGTTTGATTTGAATTATGTTTTTTTATGCCACGGATTAAACGGATTAAACGGATTTTATAATCTTTAATTCAATCTGTGTAATCCGTATAATCTGTGGCTAATTTTTCTTTACTACCAATAGTACTTTTTCTTTTACATCAGAAACTGGAATTACCACTTTTTTGCCGCCACTAATGTTTGTGTTTTTCGTTATATTCCCTGTTGATGGATTAATGGAGTACATTTCAAAATTCCCTTTGTAATTCGTTAAGTCAATTGAAATCTCTTGCGCGTTTTTTACATAAAAAAGATAGCTTTCTCCCTTATTTTCTAGCTTCCAAACAGGATCAGAAAAGCTAGCCCCTGAAACTGTTTTCATCATCGGAATTGATGAGTAGAAAGTTGGTAATTCGATTTTTGGTAAAGTTGGTAAAGAAGCACCACCCATTAAAGCTGCCCATCCAAATCGTGAGGAACCATCGGTAGAATACAAGATTACTTTGTTTGGATATTTTTCCCGGTATTCGCTAACAGCACGATACACTTGATCATCTGTTTCTTTACCCGTTTTCATTTGACGCGCATGCTGACGGGGTGCTAGATTTTTTCCGCCTTCAGGAGCATAAACCGTTCCATCCTCTTTGTAATACCAATAACGAATATCAATAGCATCAACTGTTTTCGCCCTTTTTGCATCATTCAAAATTGCATCTTGAACGTCTTTGGTCGCACTCAAACCGATAATACTTTTTTTACCAGTTTCGTCTTTCCATTTTTGCGCTTCGTCTAACCAAAACTGTGTAAAATGTAGTGGACCTGTATATTCGGCACTGGTTAATTGAATGACATTGCTGTTGTCTTGGAAATTTTCGAATGATTTACGGATAAATCCTTGGTGTAATTTTCGTCGAACGGGATTCGTAATGTCATAAAACTGTTCTGCCATAAAAATACGTTTGTCGCCAGCATAAGGTGGCGGCTCAGGAAAACCTGTTGTATTGATATTATTGGCTGAACGCCAAGGTGAACTTGACCAATGCGCTCCAGCTTCGATGATATTGTGTTGAAAATATTGCTGGTTGATTAGTAATTGTCCCTTTGGCTCAGCCAAAGTTGCAAAACGAGCCAAACGATCCCAGTACCAATCGTTGAATTTGGTCAAATCATATTTACTCAATTGATCCCAAGCCAATTCTTTTCCGCTTCTCGCAAAAGGTTGCTCGTAAAACGGTGGCCAAACATCGGCATCAATTCGGCGTACACGTTCGTGATCGTCCATGCGACGTTCGTACCATAAGCCATAATTATGTTCTAATGCAATGGTATTATTGGCACTCAAATAATCAACCACTTCATTGATATTATCCGTTAAGCCTGTCCCTCTTTGTCCAGGAACAAATCGTGTCAGATGAGGCGACGATTTAGAAACATCACTATCTCTAAGACTTCCTCTCCACCACATTACATTGGTTTGTTTTCCTGCAATTAATTTTCCATCAAAAGTAAGCCAACCGTTCCTAGTCGTTACTTTAGATTTATTATTAATGCTTTCAGTTGCAAAGATTTTTAAATCATTCGCACTTTTAATTCCTTTAGAATCTGTATCTATTGGATTTAATTTTGAAACCTCAGTAATCCATTCTACTAAACTTTCTTTTGGAGCAACTGCATTTTTTGTTAATTCTTGTGCTACATCAACCGTAGGACTCGAAGAAGGTTCTGATCCCAAATCATAGATATAAGGATTTAAAGGCAATTTTTCGAATCGATTTCCCAACTGTGCGTAGAACAAACTTCTAGGTGTAATGTGATTGTTTACGTCTTTCCAATGACCATCTCCAGCCATAATTCCTCCCCAAGTACCAAACGCCCAGTTTTGAGCTGTTGGCGGATTGTAACATTCTATTTTTGATGCCGATGTTTCCCAAATCACACTATTTGCAGCCGTCCAGCCTGCTCCTCTTCCTGTTTGTTCTCTGTTGTTATAACTTAACGCTTGTCCGTCAACATAAGCAATATCAAATAAAACACCTGTTGCCCAACTTCCAATAGCACCATTATTACTGTATGGCATAAAAGATTCACATTGTACAAAAGCATTGGGTCCTGTAGTTCCGTATCCGCCAACAGCAAAATCGTGGTATCCGTATTCCGAATAACAACGTTGAAATAAAGTTTGTTGTCCTTCAGTATAAAAAGTATGTCTTCTAAAAGAAGCTATTTCCGAAATAGGTTCCGTAGCCATACAATCTTCAACAGTGATTTGTTGAGCCGACTTTAATACTGAGATTGCACCACCTGCAAAATGCTTGAAATTAACTTGTCGTACCCAAACATCTTTCGCATTTTCGATACTGATTCCAAGCCATCTGTGTTCTTCGTCTTTTAGATTAGAAACATTATAAGTCGATTTCATCAACAAATTTTCGATTCCAATTTGTTCGATTCTTCCTGACCAAGTATAAGCGGTCACTTTTGTTTCACCGTAAACGGCATCTAAAGCCATTGTTAGAGGTGCGTTTAAAGTCACTTCATTTCCGTTCACTTTAGTTACTACTCGATTCCAACGAATATCCCAATCTTTACTTTTCCAACCAATCCAACCGGTTTCACCACCAAAATCATCCATTTTCAACTCCTTTATCCAATTATCGGTTAAAGGTTTTGTAATAACAATTTCGTCAGAAGTTTTTAATTTTGAAGCATTTTTTAATTGAATTTTCTGTGTCCCTAGTGGACTGTATGAAGTGTTTAATTCAAAAGTCTCTCCGTATTTAATATCATTAATTCCTACAACTCGAATCACCGATTCCCGTTTGATACCTGTTCCTAAAAGTAGGGTTCCGTTTTCCGAATTTCCGCTTCCTCTTAATACAACTCCCGTTGTTTTGATGTATAAAGTTCCATTTAATTTAAAAGTTCCATTGTCTAATAATACCGCACCTCTAAAACCTGATTTATTTGGTTTAAGGCTACTTACATAATCAATAGCAGCTTGTATCTTTTGAGTAGCATCACTATCTTGTTTTGGAACAAATATTTTATTCTCCACATTTGGAATGGCTATCTCAGAAGCCCTATATCCCGCATACGAAAAATCAGGAATTTGGTTTCCTTTGCTATCAGCTGTACAAGAAATTGTACCGTTTTTGTTTTTTATAATATCTGGAAATGCAGTTTGTGCAAAACTATTTTTGAAGCAAAAAAACAAAACAAAACAGGACATAAATAGTAAATCCTGTTTTGTAATTATTCTATTTTTGTGTGCATTTAAATTCACGTTAAAGTGGTTTTTAACAAGTTAATTTAATTTTGATAGAAATCATTATTGCAATAATCCTTTAGATTTGGCCAATGTATCTGTATTGTTATCCATTTTTGTCCAATCAACTTTTTTAGTGGGGTCAATACCGTTAATATATTTTTCAATATTAGTATAACCGTCACCATTCAAATCTTTATTAGCATCCGAAGCGTCATTAGGATTTAAACCATATTTTTTCTCCCAAGCATCTGAAATACCATCATTATCTGAATCTTTATAGGCTTTCCCTTTATATTCAGGATAACCACCCACTTGATTTGGATTGGTTATAATTCCTTTTTTGTACGAATCTGCAGGCAATCTTCTTTTAATAAATTCTTTTCCAATAGTGTTTTCTAAACCATCTTTTACATCGATTTTTCCGGTACGTACTTGTTTGATAATGCGTTCATCCACGGCATCTCGCATAGGTAAAGTTGCCCCTACATTATTCAACACAAATTCATAAGCTTCTTCAGCCTTCATAATGGTGATATTTGGCATCGTGAAGGGTTTAGATTGTTTGATATAATCAAAATATTTTTTACTTTCTTCAAAAGAAAGGTCTTCAATTTGTACGCCACCATTCCAATTGTCTGCTGTAACTTCAGGTACTCCGTCAATATAATTTCCGTTAACATATGCTCTACCAAAGGTTTTTGGTACCATATACCCTGATTCTGGTTTTAGGATTCTATAACGAATGGGTTTGTCATCTGGAGTAATTGGTCCTGGTTTGTAATAATTATTGATGACATTAAACATAGATCGGTAATCACCTCCATCTAAAGAACGGTTCCACCAATTGAATATAACATTATTTACAAAATTAAAATCTCCGAACATCCCTATAGAAGCACTTCTGGAAATATTATCGGCCCATAAATTACGCATAAAAGTACTATTTAATCCTCCTATTGTACTTCCGAAAGAATGATTGTAGGTATCTAAACCTTCAGATGAAATGGTATTTTGAATAGTAATATTTACCGTTGGTAATTTTTCTAATTTTGATTTGTCATTTGGTTGAAATTGGTGTCTGTACATAGATATATTTTCATCCAGCCCCCAACTTACCGAGCAGTGATCTATCATAATATTACCGATTGGGTTTCCACCCAAAGCATCATCCCTTCGAGTCACATCGGTTGCTCCTCTACGGAAACGCATGTGTCTTATGATCACATCGTGAGTATCTATACACAAGGTTTCTCCTGCGATACAAATGCCGTCACCAGGTGCTGTTTGTCCAGCAATAGTAACATAAGGTGCTCGCATGCTGATACGGTTTTTTAATCGAATAATACCCGAAACATTAAAAACGATAGTTCTAGCTCCTACAGCTTCACAAGCTTCTCTAAAACTTCCTCTTCCACTATCTTCCAAACTAGTCACGACATATATTTTCCCACCTCGACCACCTTGGGTAAAAGCACCTCCACCTTCAGCTCCAGGAAATGCCGGAATAGCGACTTGAACAAGATCTTTAGGGTAAGCAGCCCAAGGCAAATAAGGTTTTCCTTGTTTGGCTTCTGCATTTATAATGGCTTCATTATCGGACCAGATTTTAGCCAAACGTACTTCTTCTTTTGCTAAAACAGCATCAGTTTTGGCCTGCAGTTCATCTGGTATTACTGGATATTGGGCATAAGCTGACGAAAAAAAAGTACAGGCAGCCAGAATCATAAAAGAAGTCTTGGAAATTGATTTTTGAAAAATATTTTTCATAACAATAATTTGATAAGTTTATGGTTATTCGTTTGTTTTAAAGGAATTTATTCTTTCGATTTATTCTTTTCACGTTCTTCTAAACGTTTATGCCAATCCGTACTTTCTTTATTTAAATCATAACCTTGAGCCGATAAATAATTATTGATTCTCCCTTTGTATTTACCAAACCAAGCGTGCTTTTCTTTGGAAGTTCCACCATCCATAGCAAGTTCTCTGGCTTCAACCAAGTTATCATAAATGTATTTTTTTTGGGCTGGAGTTAAGTTAGGCAACATATCTTGATATCCAGTATACGTTATTTCTACAACACCATATGTCATTCCGTCCTTTACTGCTGTTATCTTTTCATCATTTAATTGTGATCCTAATTTTTTAAGATACGATTTATGTAATTTACCAATTGATCTATCTGCTTTAGTTTTTAATTTATCAATTTTTTTATTTTTCTTTTCCTTTGATAAAGTACCACTTTTTACTTCTTCAATTTTAAGATCCCTTTCATCCTGAATTTGACTTAAATCTCTATATTGTTGTGCGATAATATTAGTAACTGCATTCTCTTTTTCGGAATCCGATAATTTTAATTCAGCCACAATTTTTGCTGCACGCTCATTGGTTACTTTTATATATTCGGGATCAATATATTGTTGTGCACTTATTTTGCATAGTGCAAACACGAACAGCAATAAGCTTAAACTTAATTTCTTTATTGACATGTGAGTTGTTTTTAGTTATTTTATATTTTTTAAAAAAGCATTCTTATTCCATATATAAATCTTGAAATAAGAATGCTTTTAAAAAAAAGAGGAATTAAAATTAATTCATTAAAGGATTAATTAGTGTTTCATGATTGTTACTTAAGTCTTTCCAATCTACTTTCTTAGTTGGATCGACACCATTAATATATTCTTCAATATTAGAATATCCATCGCTGTTTAAATCCAATTTGGCATCAGTAGGATCTTTAGGATTTAAACCATATTTTTTCTCCCATTTATCCGGCATACCATCATTATCAGAATCTAAATAAGGTTTTCCTTTATATTCTGGATAACCACCTACTTGAGAAATATCGGTTATGATACCCATTTTATAAGAATCGGCAGGCAAACGTCTGTGTTCAAACTGATAAAATGTTTTTGACTCTAAACCTTTGGCATATTCAGGAACACCTGTTTTTACAGTTCTTACAATTCTTTCGTCAACCTTATCTCTTATTGGTAAAGTTGCTCCCACATTTTTAAGCACAAAATCGTACGAATCTTGAGCAGTCATAATTTTATTAAACCAAGGCATTGGAAATGGTTTGTTGCTCTTCATTTTGTCAAAAAATGGTTTTGCTTCGTCATAAGTCATCAATTCGCCTTTTTTATTTTCGATTTGAACACCACCGTCCCAGTTATCTTTACTCACTTTTGCGTTATTATTAATCACATTTCCGTCAACAAAAGCTCTTCCAAATACCATATAAGGCAATTTGCTTCTTCCTGACTCTGGTTTCAAAATTCTATAGCTAATAGGCTCAGTTAAATTAGTTACCGGTCCTGGCTTATAATAATTATTTATAATATTATAATTGGCTGTATAATCCCCTCCATCAGTTGATCTATTATACCAATTAAAAATAACATTGTTAACAAAATTGAAAATTCCATTCCACCCAATAGATGGGTTTCTACCTGCATTGTTTGCCCACATATTCCTAATGAAAGCACAATTTTCACCTCCTAAAGTACTACCAAATGCATGATTGTAAGTATCTAAAGCTTCTCCGAATAAACTGTTTTGAATGGTAATATTAACAGTAGGCTTCTTTTCGTCAGGATAATTTGCACCCGGACTATACATATGTCTGTACATGGACATGTTTTCATCTAATCCCCAAGTTGCAGATACATGATCTATCATTATATTTCCAACCGGATTACCACCAATTGCATCATCTCTACGACCTACAAAAGTTTCGCCTCTACGAAAACGCATATGACGAATAATAACATCGTGGGTATCGATCCAAAATGATTCGCCTGCAATACATATACCGTCTCCAGGAGCCGTTTGTCCTGCAATAGTAACATATGGAGCACGTATGCTCAACTGACTTTTTAATCTTATGATTCCAGAAACATTAAAAACAATAATTCTTGCTCCTCCTTTTTCACATGCTTCACGCAAAGTACCAGGTCCTCTATCTTCTAAACTAGTAACGGTATAAACATTTCCACCTCGACCTCCATAAGTAAACATACCTCCTCCTTCAGCTCCTGGAAAAGCAGGTATTTCTGCTTGTGGTAAATCATTAGGTCTAGATGCCCAAGGGATATAAGGCTTTCCCTGTTTCTCTTCTTGTTCAATAATTACACTTGCCTTTTGCCATGCTTCATCAGAAAGTCTGCTTGCTTCATCCATAATAGCTTTTGATTCTGCTTGAACTTCAGCACTTATTTTCGGGTACTGTGCAAAAGACTTGGATGTTGCAAAAAGGCATACGGCCGAAAGTAATAAAATCGAATTTTTCATAAATTTTTTAATTTTTGTGGCATTGTATAACTAAATCACCTGTATAGTTACAATACAGGTGAAGAAGTTAATAATTCTTATAGGTATTCATTTTTTAGAATTTAAAAAACTCTAATTATTGTATTATCAAAAATAAATCTACTCTTGATAATTGTATGTTCCCTCACCTCCAGCAGCATCTTTCCATCCAACTGTTTGTTTCAACCAAGTATTTTGATTTAAAACTCCAGTATTCAATCCCATAATATAATAATTAGGTCTGAATTTGATTTTAACAGCAGTACCATTAACATTATCCATAGCTGTATCCAAAGATTCAATTTCAAAATTAGTAGTATATAAATTCGACAAAGCCAGTACTTGAGCAGCAAAATTACTTGCATCAGGATCTACAGAAATAGAAGCACGTTGTACAGCTAAAGGGTCTATAGTAGTACTATTTGATACTTTATATCTTAAATAAAATCCTGTACGTTGTGTACCATTAATAGGAGTTAATCCTAGTTTCTGACACGTATTATTAGTTGTTCCTGCAACAGCTTCGTCACTGTAAAGCATCCAACGTTGTACATCCCAAAAACGTTTTCCTTCATAGGCTAATTCAATTCTTCGCTCATAAATAGCGGCATTTATTGCTGCATATTTATCTGCTAAAGAACCTAATCCATAATTATTTGCAGCTGGAATTCCAACACGGTTTCTAACTTTTCCAATATAAGCAATCGTATTTGGTATATCTCCTTTTGCAGCATAACATTCCGCAATATTCAACAACAACTCAGCATAGCGGAACTCAAAAATATCAGTACCTGAGTACTCATAAGCTGCATTACTAGCTGCAGGGTTTGACATTTTACGTACAAATACGGGACTTGTTTCTTGGTTATTATCGCTATACCTTGAAGTTCCTGTATTTGGAGCACTGTTCCAACGGTAAGACCAAACTGTAGAAGCTGCATTTTCTTTGTAACTCCATTTAGCTCCTGTAAAAGCAAATGTTCTATAAAATCTAGGATCACGACCTTTAAAGAAAAGAAATGGATCATAGTTATTTAAAGCTGTAGGTTTTGAACCATCTGCCATCGGAAATAAATCAATCATTTCTTTTGGAGCTTTAAGTGCTCCTCCACCACCTTGACTAACTAAACGAAGACTTTTCTCCCATCCGTTATTGACAATAGTATTACCAAAACCAGCTCCTAAAAACTGTACTGTAATTGCTTCTTTACAAAAAGCATTATCCACTAAAAACATACTTTGCCAATCTTTGGCTGTACTACCAAATAATCCGAATCCATCTGCCGTTAATTGCGTTTCGGCAGCTAATCCAGCTGCTAAAGCGGCATCCCAACGATCATTTGAAGTATCCCAGTTTTTATTAAAAAGTGGGCTTGCATACGTTAACAATACACGTGATTTTTGAGCTAAAGCAGCTCCTCTAGTAAAACGACCATAATTTGGCGCATCCCATTGTCCTGGTAACAAACTTGCAGCCATATCCAAATCTTTTACAATTTGTGCTACTACTTCAGTAACGCTGGCTCTAGGAAGTTGCGTTGATATATCCGTTGAACTTGCTGCTTCAACTGTTGTTACAATTGGCACACCACCATAAGTACGCATTAAATCAAAATACTGAATAGCACGTAAATAATACATTTGTCCTTTGGCACGATTGCGATACACTTGATCAAGAGTAGATCCTTTGCTATCAATATCTTCTAATAGCGTGTTACAATCTCTAATTCTATGATAAGGCTCGTTTTTTACTTTATTTTCTAATTTCGTTCCATAATAACCTGTTGGAACATCTGTAGCATTTGTATAACTAATATTTGGATTGATCAAATTTTGAGTTCCTCCAATTTCTTCTGTCAATCTAAATTGATCAGAATTATAAACTCCTACAACGGTTTGCGTTGGATTGGTATAACCCACAAAATAATTATAGTATAATTTATTGATATACCAATCTACACGTTGTGGATTTTGCCAAAAGGTTTCGTCATACAGACCATAGTTTTTCTTTTCTTGTAAGAAGTCGTCACTACAAGAAGCACCTAAAACTAACAAAAGTGCTAAAGTTATATATATATTAATCTTTGTTTTCATAATTAGCGTTTTATTTAAATTAGAATGAGATGTTTAAATTAACCGTCCAAGATCTAAGAGTAGGATATCCAGAAAGGGAATTATCATACATATTACGATACTTATCTGGAAAAGGGTTATAAAGATCCCAAAGATTATTACCCGTTACTCCTAAACTTGCTTTTGATATTTTTAATTGAGATAAGAATTCCTGTGGAAAATCAAAACCAACTGTTAAGTTTCTAACATTACAACGAAATGTGTTTATTTGCCAAAAATCAGATGGAGGCGATAAATTATCTCTGTGTGCAAGATTAGGGTACTTACCATTTAAATTATCAAAACCATACATGTCTGTCCAAAAAGATTCACGACTCCAAAAAGCATCATTAGTACTAGTATATTGATCAACAACATCTATACTACGAGATCCTCCCCAAGAAGTACCTATTTGAGTTCTTAAAAAAACAGATTGGTATTTCATTCCTAAATTAGTAGTAAACCCATAAGATCTTATGCTTTTACCTATGGCTGCATAGTCTAAATTTTTATCAATTCTACCATCAGCTCCTGATTGAGTACCATTTGTAGCATTAAATGCTCCAGCTATATCTTGATACGCTAACATTCCTTTTTTGACTCCAGAAATATTGGTTTGTCCTAAAAAGTTTGGCACTGCTCCTGCAACTCCTGAAGCTGCAGCATTTGCAGTTAAATAATTCCAGTAGTTCTGAACATCTGCATCCGTACGTAAAATACCATCTCCTGTAGAGGTTTCATTCCATGTTTTGAATCCCCATGACGGAGTAATAGTTGTAGATCCTGTTCTTGTATCATTATATGATGGATGTTGTAATGGTCCATCAGGATAAGCTTTAACCTCATTTCCAGCAAACAACCCAAAGTTAATCCCTACGTTGTAACTAAAATTTTCTTTAATTCTATCACTCCATTTAACAGAAAACTCTGTACCCCAAGAATCAACAGCAGCAATGTTTTCTTCTGCATAACCACCACCTACTGAAATCGGCACATCAACTTGACCAGCAGAAGTAACTAACATTTTAGTTCCTCTATCAAAATAATAATCAGCAGATACTTGTAATCTATTATTTAGAACATTAAAATCAATACCATAATTGTTTTTAATATGCGTATCCCAACCTACATTTCTATTAGGATTTACTCTTGGCGCTAAAGCACTTCCTAGAGTTCCTCCAGCACTACCAAATTGCGCTCCTTTATCAGTAATCACATCATAATAGTTTACCCATCTCCACGGATTGATGTTATCATTACCTGTTTTACCAATAGAATAACGGAATTTTAAGAAATCAACTGCCGGTAAGGCTTTTTGAAACCACTCCTCTTTAGATGCGATCCAACCCAGTTGAAGTCCTGGAAAACTGCCCCAATAGTTTTCAGGAGCAAATTTTGTAGAAGCATCTTGTCTGAAAATGAATTGTACTAAGTACCTGTCTTTATAACTATAATTCAAACGTCCCAATCGTGAAAGAGTACCTGATTCCCCTTTTTGATTATAGGAATTTGTTGTTAAAGTCCCTGCAGTTGCATAAGTCCCCAAATAATCTTTTCCTGGGTTTTCATAATACAAGCGAACAAAATCAAAATTTGATTCAGATCGCTCAACAGAAAACATGGCATCAATATCATGATCTCCAAAAGATCTTGAATAATTAACAAAAAAGTTGGCTTGAACACTTTTACTACCAGAATTATCATAAACAACTCTAGATTGTTTTGTATTATCTTTTATATTGTAATTTGAATCCATGGCTTCACTGGCAAGGTGATGACCTGCACTAGTAAAATTTGTGATTCTTGCTAATGTAAACGGCAATGCTACTTGCTCTGTATAAGAAGAACTCTGACTTCTAGCGTAGGCTCCTCTTAGAGACAACCCTTTAACAAAAGGCACTTTATAACTTAAAGATGCATTGACATTGTAGGAGAAATCAGAATCAATTTGCTTTGAACCACTATTTTGAAGTGCAAAATAGTTCCATCCCGCTATAGAAGAATTGGTGTCCTGATTACCTCCTAAATTTCGGTCTGTACGATGAAAAGGTGACATATAATACTCTTTACCATTTACCATTGTGGTAATTGGAACATATCTTGGCATATGTAGCAAAAATCCGTAATCAGCCTGTTCTGCATTAGTTGACGCACTGGCAAATCCATTTCTAATACTACTACTCGATTTTGTAAAAGACTTTTCGATATCTCCTGAATTTCCAGAAACAGAAACAGACAAATCTAAATCATTGGTTACTTTTGCATTCACTCCAGTTCTGAAATTCCATTTTTTGTAATCTTGATCGCCAAGATTAGCCCCTTGTGTAAAATAAGTTACACCAGCAAAGTAAGTAGCCTTATCATTACCTCCACTTACAGTAAGGGAGTGTTTTTGCTGTTCAGCTGGTTTCCATGCTTTTTTTAACCAATCATAATTTAATGTTTTCATTTCCTCTAATTCTTGAGGAGAATAAAATTTACTACTTGTAGCTGGATTGTCACCAAATGCTTCCTGTATTCTATTGTTATAAATACCATCTTCATAAGCGCTTGTCGTTTTAGCATGACTCACTGCATCATTTATAGCAAATTGACTATAATACGAAAACTTTGTTACTCCTGCTTTTCCTCTTTTTGTTTTTACAACAATCGCACCTTGAGATGCACGAGAACCATATATCGCTGCAGAACCATCTTTTAAAACGGTAATACTTTCAATTTCAGATGGATCAAGACGATTAAATGCATCTAATGTTGGTTTTCCATTTATTGGATCAACTTGAACCATGTCATCAATTACAATTAATGGAATACTTGAACCTCCATCTTTAGAAAAACTAAAGTTTTGACGAATTTCTAATGATGCCGATTCCCCAGGACGTCTAGTTCCGAATCCACCAACTGATAAACCAGGGATTTGACCTCTTAATGCCTCCGCTAAATTAGACACTGGCAAATCTTGAATTTTTTCAGGATCTATTGTTACAATAGCTCCAGTAAGACGTTCTCTCTTTTGAGTACCATAACCAACAACGACAACTTGTTCCAATTGATTCGCATCATCCTCTAAAACAATATTCATTGAAGTCTTTCCTCCTACAGGTACTTCTCTTTTTTTCATTCCTATATAAGAAAAAACTAATGTAGCTCCTGTTTTTAATCTGATTACATATTTTCCATTGAAATCAGTAACGACGGTGTTCTTAGATGACTTTTCAGTTACGTTTACACCTGGTAAAGGTACTCCAGAATTATCTTCTACTGTACCTGTTACTAATATTTGACCGTCAGAAGTTTGAGCATACCCTAGTATACTCATCAGCGCAAACAAAAGAAAAACGCATCTCTTTTTAAATGTTTGTTTCATAAAATTTTAATTTGGTTTGGTTATTAATTGTAAATAAAATAACAAACATCTTTCTCTATTTAACAATCCAGGTTGAATTGTTAAAATTGAAAAATACTATTTATTATAATTTCAAATTTATGCTTTTCAAACAGCCCTACCATCCTGTACTGTCCTGAAAAATATATTTATGATAATAATATTCGAATAAAAAAGTGATATCAATAAAAATAAAAAGAGAACATTATTATATATAAAGAGATTAAAAAAACAAAATTGACCCTATCCTTAATATCATAATCCACTGGAAATGAAAATTTTATTATTACTAAGAAGCAATAAAAATAATGTAATCTAAATTAAAAGAAAACATAAAAAAAGAGTAGCATACCTACTTTTCTTCTAGATATTTTAGATAACGGGAAATCGAGACAAAACTTCCAGAAAAAATTAATATTTCCTAGGAAGAAAGAATCAAAACATCATTTTTTATTTAGGACATCTTTAGTGTGACATCCAAACAGTCATTTCCCCTTTACCCTGATTTCCCCAAGCAAAATAAGGAATAAATTTGATCGTATATTCTTTTGTATTGTTTGTCGAAAATGGCTTGTATAATTTTTTGTCCCAAGATGTATCTTGATTGACTGCAGCATTCGCATCAATACTCAAAATGTTTCTGTTATCGATTTGTATAAAATTGGTTGAAAACTTAGAATTAACATTCAACACAACATCATTCACACTAATATTGGCAGGCAATTTATTAGATTCTAAACAATATACTAGAGGTCCGCGTTTTACTGCCACTTGATTTTTTGCTTCTTCTACTAACGGATTGGCTTGCATTAACTCAACTGGCATTGGAATATTCAATTCAATTACATCTCCTTTTTTCCATTTTTGATTCAGTTGAAGGTAAGAACCCGAAACTATTGCAGTTGGTACTTTCTTTCCGTTAATGCTAACATCAGCTCCTTGGCTCCAGCCTGGAATGCGCAAGAAAAAGGAATAATCATTTTTTGGAGCTTTTACTACTTTCAAATTAATTTTCCCATCCCAAGGATAATTCGTTTGCTGTTCTACTTCGATTTTCTCTCCAGCTTCGGTAGTAGAATTCAAGTTATTGCTTCCATACAAATTTACATAAACTCCTTCTTTTGAAAAACTATAAGCGTAGTTACTCACCTCAGCAATCGTTCTAGTCACATTAGGTGCGCAACAATTTGAAAAGGTAATATACCCTTCACGTTCATTGCCCCATCTTTGGTGAAAAGGCAAATCGTTAGAAACATTCAGCGGATTGTTATAACAAAATTTATCGCCTTCTAAGTTAATTCCTGAAAGCACACTATTATACAAGGCCAACTCAACTATATCAGCATATTTGGCATCTGCAGTTAGTTGCAACATTCTCCAATTCCATAACACATTTCCAATATTAGCACAGGTTTCAGTATGAGCTGTTGCATTAGGCAATTGAAAAGGCCTCCCATAAGCTTGGTGGATTTTTTGAACATCATTTGGATTATACGAAGTACCATCTGGTGACACTCCATCATACAAAGCGCCACAAGCTCCTGTGATGTACATTTTGCGATACGCCACATCATTCCAAATAGATTCTAAATTATCTAATAATTTTTTCTCTCCGGTTTCAGCATACAAATCGGCAACTCCTGCATACAAATAATTGGCTCTTACAGCGTGACCCATTGCTGTAGTCTGTTTTCTAAATGGAATTCTGTCTTGGTTGTCATCAGTTCCATCATTGGTGGTTCCTCTAATATCAATCAAATTATTAGCTAATTCCAGATAACGAGGATCTTTTGTGGTACGATACATTTCGACAATTCCCATATAATGCGAAGGGCAAATGGCATTACGAGCCAAATCAGGTGATGCTTTTTTATAAAAATCATACAAGAAATCAGCAACTCCTTTGGCAATAGTTAAGAAATTCGTTTTTCCCGTAGCACGATAATGAATGCAAGCCGCCGTCATCAAATGTCCCATGTTGTATTTCTCGAAGCCCAATTGTTTTTTTACTTCTTCCGGTCCTAATGTTCCCCAACGTTCATCAATAAGAACAGGAGTATGCAAGTAACCATCTTTTCGTTGCGCTTTGGCAAATAATGCAATGGCTTCATCCATTTGTTTGTTCAGTTTTTCATCCTTGGTTACAGCATAAGTTGCAGCCATGGCTTCGAAAACTTTATAAAAATCGCCATCTTGAAAAGAAGGTCCGCTGAATTTCCCTTTCATCATTCCAGCCGCAATTTCAAAATTTTTAGTAGCGTGCGTAATGGAATCATTGTGATACAAATTCCACATGTATGGTAAAGTGTTTTTTGTTTCTACATCATACTGTTCTTTCCAAAAACCATTCGTCCATTTTACATCCTGCAAATTCACACTTTGTAATTTAGAATAGGGGCTGTTCGTATTTGCAACTAATCCTTTGTTTTGCGCAACAAAAACAGTAGAAAAAAGTATCGTAGACAATAGTATGAACTGTTTTTTCATTTTGATATTTTTATATTAAATCTTATTAATTTGAATCCCTGTCAGGGTTCAAAACCCTGACAGGGATAAATAATCTTTATTATTTTACAAACACGTTTATAATACGGCTCATTGAATCACCATCAGCATCTTTTACTGTAAGTGTAAAAGTTGCAAATCCTTTTTTGTCTGAATTGAATTGGACTTTATTTCCTTTTAACGTAAGTGAACCATTCGTTTCATCCGAAAAAGTATAGACTGGTTTTTTCTCATATCCTTTGAAAAAATCTAATGCATTCAATTCTAATGTATCGCCTGAATTAATAAAATAATGAGGTTCTGCCATCCATCCTAAATAGTCATCCAATTGGGTAAATCCATCTTTGTCTGAATCTAAATTAGCCTCTGAAAAATCTCCTGATTTTGAATTTGGATTTAAGCCTTTTGCAGTTTCCCACCAATTCGGCAATCCATCATGATCCGTATCCCAGTCTGCAGATCGTTTTTCGTTTTTAAATTCTGGCCATCCCCCAGCATCTTGCTCATTATCTATGAGTCCCGGCAAACCGCTTTTACTACCTTTATAACTATAAGTTCCTTTTAGAGTTTCATCAATCATTCTAACGTCGTGTTTATCAAGAAACGGTTGATTAGCTCCTACATCCGAAAGTACATTTTTATATGCTCCTTTAGCCGTTTGAGTCGTCACTTTCGATTCGAAAAAAGGTTTATTTAAATAGATGTCATAATCGACAACAGCATTATTAGTTATCTTGAAAGTTCTTCCTTTCTCTTGATTTTTTTCATCAAAATAACCTGGCATTACGTTACCAACAAAATAGTATTGTTGTTTCCCTTTACCTACGCCTTCTATTTGTGCATTTAATGCAAAAAATATTCTAGTAGCAGCGCCCGGTTTGTAATAATTATTTACAAAATTCACTTCACTAGCACCACCATCTGTGGAACGGTGTCCCCAATTGTACACCACATTATTTCGAATATCCAAACGTCCTGAATAATAACCATCGCCATTTAGACCGCCACCCATACTCCAGTTTCTCCCTTCGTTGTGTGCTAATAAATTGTGATGAAAACTTCCAATATCACCTCCAATAGTAGCTGCATACCCATGCATCTGTCCTGCTGGGTATTTATCATGACCCGCTACATTCAACGCTTCTGAAATTAAAGTACGTTGTAAACTAATATGATGGGCGCCACGTGAACTGAAAGATTCGTCTATTGTCCAACTGATGGAACAGTGATCAATAATACTGAAGTTGGCACCTGTCAATCCCATTCCGTCATAAGTAGTTCCGCCACCAATTCTCACTTTCAAAAACCGAACAATTCCGTCGTTACCTGTCAATCCAATCGGCGCTCTACTAATCGTAATTCCCTCTCCCGGTGCCGTTTGACCTGCAACAGTGATATTAGGTTGATTGATAACCAACCTCGATTTGAGTTCAATTTTTCCTGACACATTAAAAACAATGGTTTTTGGTCCAATTTCTTGGTCCACTGCATCACGTAAACTTCCCGGTCCATCATCATTTAAATTAGTCACTTCAAGAACTTTTCCGCCACGACCTCCTATTGCATACCGACCATATCCTTCGGCACCAATGAAAGCCAACTGTGCTGGTCTAAAAGACCAAATATTCCCTGGAGTCACTGTTCCTTTATTGTCAATGGCATCTACTCTCCAATAATAAGTCGAACCGCTATATAAATTGGAAACAGCGTATTTGTTTTGTGTCAATTTCCCTTTGTACGCCGTAGAATTTTCATTGGCTGCAGCCACCTCTTTTTCATTTTCACCATAATACACTTGATGCGCTACAGCATTTTTTGAAGCATCCCATGTTAACTCTAATTTCTTATCTACTTCAACATGTTCATCGCCACTTTTAGGAAAAGGCGAACGCGCTTGATTCATTAAATTAGGAGTATCTATCTCGAACCCATTTATTACAATTTGATTTACAATAGTTGGATTTGAGTTGGCATCAATCTCAAAACGGATTTTAGTTTGCTCAGACTTGTCTACTGCGAAAGTAAGATAAGCCATTGCTACATCAATTCGGTCACTGGCTCTTTGACTCGCATTAATGGTCTCCACTAATTTTCCATTTACATAAATTTTTATTGGAGAAAAAGTCTTTTCTCTAATTACATCAAAGGCATTATGATAGGTTAACAGCGTATGTGTTCCCTCTTTTAATCCAGTGATAGTGAACTCTAAATTTTCGTTGGTAACCAATCCATCGCTTCCTAACCTACTGTAAAAAGGAGCGCTCATGCCAAGTTTATACCAATTGGAATTAAAGTTTCCCTTTAATTTCATAGTTAGTCCATTAAATGATTTTTCGGATTCTTTTTGTTCCTTTATTACCCACGATTCATAATTAGAATCATGTACTTCATCAAGTCTTCTTCCAGCAAAATCAAAATCGACTTTTACAATTTGCTTGTTTGATTCGTTTTTTACGGTTTGTGCTTGGCCACTTAGTGCAAACAAGGTGGATACTACCAAACAACTTACTACTCTCTTCATCATACTATTTTAATTCAAATTTATTTTATCTTCTACTGATTTATTCAGCAGATTAATTATATCCTTTTTTCTTTCTTCAGGAATTACTTGTAAAACTTTCAATTCACCATTAACAAGTTCTGCTTCTACTGTCGTATTATGTGTTGCATGCAATTTAAAATGCACATTCCAAGCTACTGGCCATGCCGGAAAAAGATATATTTTCCCATTGGCTTCTTGTAATAGCATTTCCTGCATTCCAATCATTCCACTTCCTCCCCAATTGTGGTCTGGAACCCAATCAAATCCTGGTCCCCAAAAGGCTGGAAATCTTCGTTCAGAATTGGCCATTTTTAATAAATTGTATTTGGCTGCTTCATTAGTTAAACCCGATCGAGCTGCAAAAATATTGTCTTGTTTCCACCCTACATGACTTCTGAATTTTATCGCATCGGTATCGTATTTCCAAGTATTTATAGCCGTTTGCAAATCAGGTTTTCCAATACCGTGAATTCCCCAAGGATAAACCGAATACAATTGTGGCACTTCGGTATTATTGATGCGTTCCCAAGATTTGGCTGGAGCCAATGTTTTATTGTTATCGATTACACGGTAATTCAAAGGAGGAATTCTGGTTTGAAATCCTTTCAAATAATCTATTTCTTCTTTGGACAATTCTTTTTCAGAAAGGTTTAAAAGCTTTTCGGAAATTACCGTCAAAGCAGATATGGTGCTATTGGCATTATACGCCATTTTATAAGTTTCCGCACCAGAACCGGGATAGAGAATTAAATGCCCGTTTCCATCCAATGCTTTTCGACCTCTTTGTTTGGCTAAAAAGTTATAATGTTCGTCAAAAAACCGAAGACAACTAATAATAAACGAATTGTATTTTTCAATGTTTTCATTCGCATATTCTTTCTGTTGCAACATCATTTGGCAAAACTCAAACACCGTGTCCCATTCGTATTCCAACCAAGCGTTGAATTCCATTCCGGGATCATAATCGGCAGGGCGTTTCCACTCGTATTCCGCTGGATTGGGCAAACCAAAATTTTCCAATTGCTCTGTAAAAGCTGCTCCGCCGTGTTTCCAATAGACTTGAGAACGCAATTCGGCATTTTTTTGCAAACTCAAATAATAGTCGATTTGCGATTTCATCATATCAAAATCACCACTTTTCACCATTGGAAAATAAACCAACCTTTGGTTTTGAGCTGTCATCGTTCCACCTCCCCAATTCCTAAAATCGGGTGTAAAATTCAAATCAGGATTGGTAAAAACAGGGTCGACAGTAAATAATCCACCGTTGAATTTTGTTGGGTATTTTCCATAAGCATTACATCCTAACATATAGCGAAACAATTGATAATTCTGTCCAATTTGATAGACCGAATCTTTGGCTGTTGAATGGTTCTTTTGTGTATAAATAAAACTCCGATTCCAGAAATCATTCCACCAAATTTGAGTCTTTTTCTCTGCTTTTTTGGATTGCTTTTTATAATTCGAAACCTGATTTTTCAGCCCGGAATTCCACTCTTTAATACTAGATTGATTGGTATATAAATGAAGCTCTAAAGATTGCTTTTTCATAGGTTTACGACTTGAAAGTCGGAAACCTTTAAAATCGGTATTTTGATAGCTTTCCAAATATGTTCCGTCTGGTTTCAAATTATCTCCCATCATAAATCCACCGAAAGTGAGGTTTGCCAAAGGATTCATCATTTGGTCTTTTACCGATTCCATTTTTTGTTGTTTGACAACCACATCAAAAACCGTTTGTTCGCGATTTCTATGATAAAATTTGACTCCGTTATTTTCAAATGCAATTGAATCTTGGAATGTCACAATTTCGCCTTGAGGAGCCCATTTATAGGAATTAGCGTTATTCGCTTTCCCTTTGGAATCTCTATTTTTATAACGCCAACTTTCGTAAGAAGCAGTCATTTTTAATGGGGTTTTGCTTTCCAAATCTAGATGAATTACAGGTTTGAAAACATCGACCCATAATTTGATTTTAGTGTTATTTTGAGCGATTGTAATGTAACCATCTTTCAATACTAATTCCTGATTAAAGCCATTATTATCTTGAAACGGATTTGGTGTCAAACTCACTTTTATTCTTCCTAATTTAAGTAAAGTATTGTGTTCATCGAAAGTTCCAGAACGAGAAAAATAGAAATACAAATCGCCTTTTTCTACCCACACATTCGCACCAATATCGCCACCACCCAGAGGCATTGATTCTGATGAATTGTTACTTTGTGTATTCCAAATTGGGTTGTAATTATCGAGCACAGGAATTTGCGCTTTCATTAAAAACGTACTAATTAGAAAAAAGAAAACTGTTATTTTTTTCATTTAATTTTTAAGTCTCGTTTGTCATTCCGTAGGAATCTTACGTTAATTATTCACGTTACGGAGATTCCTACGGAATGACAAAATTGTGTCCAATATCTTTTAATACATACCTACAAGGTTAAAAAAACCTTGCAGGAAATCTATATTACCACTCATCCGTTCTAAAAGACGAAACGGGCAAACCGCCACCACTAAACAATTCGGCTTTTGCAAAATCCTTAAACAAATAGCGAACCGCAACTGGTTTAGCCACTTTATCCGAAGTCAAAACCACTGATTTCCTACGAACCACGGCTTTAGCAGGATAGAATACTTTGTCAGCTCCTGCCAATTCAAAACCGGTTACTTCCTTATCGTAAGCTGTAATTCCGTTCGAAACATTATCAAAGGAAACAGTCACCGAGCTACCATCAACTTCCATGCCTTTAAAGACTGGACTATCATATTCAAAGCCTTCTATTCCGTAGGTTTTTGCTAAAGCTTGAAAAGCCAATCGGTTACCTCCTTTTTCTTTATCTGTAGGATGGATGCTATTTTCTTCGCCGATATCCATTAAAACAGCTATTCCAGAATTGGGAATTCGAGTCGATGCTTTCAATTGTGCTTCTCTCAAATAAGCCGAATTGTATTTCTCTAAATTGTCTTTTGGATGAAATTGTGCATAATTGAAAGGAGCAATTTGTGCATAATAAAAAGGAAAATCACCTTGCTTCCACAACCCCCTCCAACTGCTTACCATTTTTTGCATTAAAGCTGAATATTCCGAAGCTCTTTCATAATTCGATTCGCCTTGATACCAAATACAACCTTTGATTCCGTAACCAATAATAGGTGACAACATACCATTAAATAAAGTCGTTGGCACGCGATTAGGATCTTTAGCAATGTCTTCTTTCGTAGTTGGAATTTTAGCACTCGTAAAATCTTGCAACATTTCCTGATTCATCCAAGCTTCCATACTCGAACCCCCATAAGAAACATGAATTAAACCAACAGGAACGTTTAAAACTTCTTGCAAAAGTGATCCAAAATACCAAGCGGTTGCGCTAAAATTTGAAGTCGATTTGGGTGAAGCCATTTCCCATTTACCTTCAAAATCATCTTTGGTTTCTATAACAGTCGCTCTCGGAACCGTGATTAATCGAATGTTTGCATTCGTGGAACGTACAATAACTTCGTTTCCATTTTTGACAGGTTGTCCTTGAAAACCACTTAACGGCATTTCCATGTTCGATTGTCCTGAACACAGCCAAACTTCACCTATCAATACGTTTTTAATGACAATAGTTTCATTTGCTTGTTTTACTTCGATGGTAAAAGGTCCTCCTGCTGCAGGTGTTTTTACATTTAAGTTCCATTTTCCCTCATTATTAGCTTTTACCTCATACTTTTTCGAATCCCAAGAAGTAGTAATCGTGAGTTTATCATTTTTATCAGCCCAACCCCAAATGGGCGCATTCGATTGTTGTTGCAACATCATATCATCCGAAAACAAAGCGGGTAATTTGATTTTTGCATTGGCTTGAGTCATTCCTAGAATCATTACAATGGCAATAATGTATTTTAATCTTTTCATTTTTTTTCTTTTTTTTCTTTAATAATTGTTACTGGACCCAACAATCCCGCTTTCAGTAATGGATTTCCTTCCAATCTAAAAGGAGCCGTTGTCCAAGTCAACCGTTCTTCTTTTGGTAACTTTTCGTCACCCATTAAGCGGTTTGCCCAAGTGTTCGTGATTTTTATTCTAATTGTATTTTTTCCTTTTTTAAGAGCATCCGAAATATCCAATTGATACGGAAATGTCCAAAGGGTTCCACAGTCTTTTCCGTTGATACTAACCTCAGCTAGATTAGCAATTGTCCCTAAGTTCAACAAGATTTTATCTTTACGTTTTCCTTTCCATTTGAATTCCTTCGTGTAGCTTGCCGTACCCGAATAATATTTTATACTATCATTTTCAGAAGTGCTCCAATCAAATAATCTGTCGATTTTTATCGGCTCTTTTGGGCCGTGAAAAGCTGGATCGAATTGCAATTCCCAATTTTCATCTAAAGTTTGCGCAATTTCAAATGATGGATTTTGATTCTCTTTTGCTACAGCTTTCGATTTCTCTTTAAAAATCACAAAACCCGATTCGTTTTCTACCAACGAAACAGGAACAATCGTACGCCCGTTTTCTTCTTTCCAATTGGGTAAAGCCGAAGTTTTGTCGGTCACAGGGTTGTACCATTCTGGTGTTTTTCCAATCACTCTAAACGAAGCTTCGAATTGTCTTTTTCCTTCTTTTTGATTCGAAATAAAATAAATATCCTCCGTTTCTGATTTGCGATGTGTCCAAGCTATCTTTTCTGAATCAGCTCTGTTTAATTTTGGAAAAAACACATCTTGTTGAATTCCAATCTCGTTAAAATCAGTTCCCAAATAAGGTAATTTTATCAGTCTTCCTTTTCCAATATTCCTTGAATTTTCATTGGAAATATTCCAAATTTCATTCACTACTTTTCGCCATTCTTTTTCATCTTCTTTCGAATGAATTCCCGGTTGAATAGTTGGATTTTCATCAATAAATACAGTCGCTCCTTCTTTTACTAAGTCCAAGATTTTTTTGGCTACAGCCAATGAAATCATTTTATTTGGTGCCATTTTATGACTTCCCGGAAATAGTAACGCACCATAAGAAGTTCCATCAGCGAAAACTACTTTTCCGTTGACAACCTTAGCGGTATTCAGAAACACATCCGAGTTAAAAGAATCATACTGATAACCATTCATAGCATTAATCCATTCGGATAAATCGGTGCTGTTTTTTGAATATTTCACTTCTTTAGGCATTCTTGCGGAAGGTTGTCCTTCATTGGCCAAACGTGCTTTTTCAGATTCAATACGTGCTTCACCAAAAACATTTGGAATAAAGGGCAATAATCGATCTGGAAGTACCGACCGTGACGGCAAATCTTCTCCAATAAAAACCGCCAAATCCGTTACTGGTTTTCCTTTTTGCAACTGAAATTGTACTCTTTGGCAATAATCAAAAAAGGCTTTTCCTGGTTTCCACCACGTTTGATCGCGTTGAAAAAAAGTTCCAATACCATCCAAAGTCATACCTGGTTTTCTATCAATCCATGGATTATGTACAAAAACATGATAGAAAAATCGGTTGATTCCCAAGGCGTAATTTCTATCGGCCAAAGTTTTTAGATTCCCCGGATGTTCGTCCCAATCCATTCTTAATTCGGTAAAAGCTTCTGCCTGTATAATATCTTTCCCATAAATATGTCCACCTGAAATGGCGTCCAACATATCGTTTGGTTTATCATGAGTAGGACTTTTAAGCCAAAATTCACCACTTGGATAATCCACATATTTAAAATGCAACAAGCCATCGCTCATCATCGTTGGAGCAACATTTTCAGAACTGAATTTTACATTAGCCTTTTTAGCAATATCTGCCAAAGTTCCAAAAAAGTTATCCGCAACTAGTTCTGAAATTGTTTTTCGAACATCATATAAAACCTTTTCAGAAGTTTCTATATTATCAATCGGAATTCCCGCCATGACTGGTAAATAATCAACGATATCATAGCCTCTACGATTTTTGAATTCATCTCTAAAAACAGAAGACCAGTTTTGGCTACCACATTCCCAGCTATCCATATGCAGAATTTTCACCACCTTCGAAGCCAATTCAGGACCTGCTATTCGTAACATTTCTCCAAACCAATGGTCTAACTGAAAACGAATCGCTTCGGTATTAAATTTATCAACTTCTAATCCTTTTCCTGCTCCACCAGTTGCATTTTCATGACCCGTTGACGTGTGTCCAAAACGAATAATTCGCCAATTTCCTGCAGAAGGTTCTTTCCAATTCAGAACGCCATTTTTATCAACAAATTCAGAAACATTTATCATTTTTGAAGATTCAACGCAATCACTATTAGAAATTTTTTCAGCAGAAGTTTGTGGACTCAAACGCCAAATTGCTCCCGATTTTCCTTGGTAGTTATCAATCAGCGCTTCATTCGATAAATAGATTTTAGCCACTTTCAAGCCTTGATTCCATTTGGCTGGATCCAAATCTTCTGCGCCGGGTTCTGTTCCTTCGGGATCATATATAAACCGGAAATATTTTGCTTTTGTTGGGACAATGCTGTGGGTATAAAAGGCATCTGTATCTTGCCATCCTTGACGTGGCGTTGTTAATCGGCCCAAGCTTTTAAAATTCATGCCATCATCACTAACTTCAACAATTAAACGATGTGCTTGATAGTTATTTCCTTTGGTTTCGATTTGAATGGATTTACACAAAAAAGGTTTATCGAACTCATATTCCACCCATCCTTTTTCGTATAATTTAAATTCGCCTTCTTTTTTACCATTACTCAAAAATGAAGCATCAAAATTCGCTAAAGTAGAAGTGATTTTTGGATGATTTTTATCGGATGTAGTAAAGTTTTCCTTTATCGGAATGGCAAAAGTCGCAATGTCTTTATAATAGTCTTTGTAATGTTTTGGAACTTCTAATTTCAAGGTTTTAATGCTATTCCCATTTACAATTGTATCCGCCCAAACTACTTTTTGCATCGACATTTCGGGGGTAATCCAAGGACCCCCTGCAACGGCAAAACCATCAGCAGGATGAAAAGCGATTTTCACGCCCAATCTATCTGCTTCTGTAAATGCCCAATGTACCAAATCCCAAAATTCTGGACTCAACTGTAACACTGGAGGATCGATTAATGGTGGATTATCCGGGCCTTTAATAGTCATCAAAAAAGCACCTCCAATTCCGGCTTGTTTCATCGCTTCCAAATCGGCTGTTATACCTACTTTAGAATACGCACTTTTCATCCAATACCAATATACCCAAGGTCTAGATGATTCGATTGTAGGCTGGAAAGTGGTTGTTTCTTTCTTATAGGTTTCCTGTGCGGAAAGGATTCCCACAAGAAATAAAAGAAGAAAGAGGTGTTTTTTTTGAAACATTTTATTATTTATTCAACCCTGTCAGAGTTTTGAACTCTGACAGGGTTAGCGTTGTTATTTTTTAAACTTTTTCAAATTCGTTTCTAATCCATTTTTAGCTTCCGCAAAAGGAATCAGATAAAAACTATAATTATAATCTCCCGAAGGAATTTGATATTTTTCTAAAGGCGCTGCCACTGGCGACCAACTGTCATTTCCTCCCACTCCCATCTGTATCAAATCGATATTCAAGGTGATGTATCCAGGGTTTATTAAATCAATAGTATGCTTGGCTTTGTCCAAATTTTCTTGAGTGTACGGCCAAGCACTCATGCTCAATGGTTTTTCATCTTGAACCACCAACAAACCTTTGTTTTTAGACGGATTCGTTAATGCCATCCACCGTACTTCGGTTCGATTTCCGTTCTCTTGTGGTTTTACATACGGTTCGTCAAATTGATTTATTGGCAATGAATATCGCCCCACAGTAAATCCAAAACTACGATCAATGTAATTTTCTAATTCTCCTTTTCCGTACCACGAAATTTGTTCAAAATCTTTTTGAATGCCCATTTGCATTCCGATTTTTGGAATGTTTGGCAATTTATTTGAAGCTTTTAAACTATAATTTACTTCTATAATTCCACTAGGTTGAATCGTGTACATCACTTTTACCTGTGCACTATCTTTAATAACTTCATATTCACTACTGATTTTAATTGAACCATTTACCTCTTCTTTTTTAACGGCGACCAACTTTGGAATAGTAGAATACCATTGTTTCAACACTTTATTTGGCTTCCAACCTTTTCGATCATTATCTGTTAAGGGTCTGGTAAAATGGGGCAACAAAGGAGCAAAAACTTGTTCTTCGTTGTTGAATTTATACGAAGTCAAAGCACCATTTTTTTTATCAATTACGATAGTATATGCTTTTCCATTGATTTTAAATTCTCGATCCGTTTCAGAAACAATTATTTTTTCTTTAGAATTTGTGGCAATTTCTGTTGGCGCATTTTTCGCTTGTAACAAAAATTGATCGGTTGCTACGGCAAACCCTTTAGTAGCCCAAAATTCGTCTTTTGAAAGCTGGAATTCAATAGTAACGAAATACTCAGCATCCTTTTTCATCTTTGGCAAATAGGATTTGATGTCAAAAACAGTCGTTTCACCAGCTTGTAATTGAAAAGGTTTCAATTGAATTTTTTTAATGATTGTTCCATTTTCTAAAAACTTCAAAACCGGAATAAAAGCTGCCAAAGAATTAGCTGCTTGACGATTGTGTATTTTTAATTTAGAATTACTTTCTATAGTAGTTGCCGCAGGTTGATAAATCCATTTGTTTTCAAACATGGCGGCTTTCGGTCTTCCATCTGAGGAAGCAATACCGTTAATATTGAAATTTCCATCGTGTTTTTTTTCTCCAAAATCACCTCCATAACCAAAATATTCTTGGCCTGTTTTTGTGTCTTTTTTAAGCAATCCTTGGTCTTTTAAATCCCAAATACAACCACCAATAACTCTTGGAGTGGAACGGAATTCATCCCATAATTCTTTTAAATTTCCTGTAGAATTCCCCATTGAATGGGCATATTCAACAAAAATAATAGGTCTAGTATCCGTCTTTTGATCTACTAGAAATTTAGGTGTAAAAACGCCCGGATAAAAACGACTTACCATATCAACATAAGGTTCGTCTTGTGGATTTTCAAATCGATGCGCATGATCAACCGTTCTCGGATATTTAGGATCTAATGGATCGATATAGCCATCTAATCTCGGATTTCCTTGTGCTGGTTCATAATGTATTGGACGTGTAATGTCGTAATCATGCGTCCATCCCGCCATTGCAGCGTGATTTGGACCTTTTCCAGATTCGTTACCCAAACTCCACATCACAATTGATGCATGATTTTTATCGCGCTCTACCATTCGGGTCATTCGTTCCAAATAAGCGTGTGTCCATTGGGGATCATTGCTTAAAAAACCACCCAATCCATGCGTTTCTAAATTGGCTTCGTCCATGACCATTAAACCGTATTTATCACATAAATCATAGAAATAAGGATCATCTGGAAAATGACTGGTTCGAACAAAATTGAAGTTGAATTTCTTCATCAATTTTACGTCATCTTCTAAATCTTGGTGATTAACGGCTTCGCCACGAATGGGATGATGCCCGTGATGATTGACTCCGTAAACATAAGTCTCCTTTCCGTTGATGAGCATTTTGCTGTTTTCTTTCGAAAATTCGATAGAACGAAAACCCAATTTACAGCTTTTTACTTCGCTAATAGTTCCATCAGGATTTTTTAGGGTCATTACCAAAGTGTATAAATTTGGAGATTCAGAACTCCATTTCAATGGGCTTTTAATCGTTTCTTGGAAAAATCCAAATCGCACTTTATCCAATCTTGGCGAAACTTCACTAATAATATCAATAGCTTTTCTGCTTAAGGCTTTTTCGAATAGAGGTTTATTTTGAGCATCGTATAATTGTACTTCAAAAGTTTGATTTTTAATGGTATCACCCGTTAAATTGTCTAAACGGGGACGCAATTGAAAGACCGCATCTTGGTATTTTTTGTCTAATTTGGTTTGGTAAAAGAAATCGGCAATACGTAATTTTGGTTCCGCCATGATATACACTTCGCGCTGAATTCCGCTCAAACGCCAGTGATCTTGGTCTTCTAAATAGGAACCATCACTATATCGCATTACTCGAACGGATAAAATATTATCTCCTTTTTTGAGGTAAGGTGTGATATTAAATTCAGATGAATTGAAACTGTCTTGTCCGTAACCCACAAAATCACCATTAATCCAAACTTGGAAAGCCGAACTGACTCCACCAAAATGAAGACTTACGGTCATTCCATCCCAATTCTCTGGAACGGAAAATTTGCGTTGGTACGAACCAACGGGATTATCGTCGTGGGGAACAAATGGAGGATTAACCGGTCTAAAGGAATAAACCGCACTTTTATAAATGGCCATTCCGTAACCTTTCATTTCCCAATTGGAAGGAACTTCGATTTTATCCCAAGCTTTCATTTCACTTTTGTAAAAATCTTGAGGCGCTTCTTGAAGGTTTTTAGCAAATTTAAAATTCCATTCGCCATTCAACATTTTAATTCTGCTTTTGGAGCGATTTCCTTCTAAAGCATCAGCAACTGTAGCATACGAATAAGCAGTTGCTCTTGCGGGCTCTCTGTTGATACTCGTAACCAAAGGATTCTCCCAAGGATTATCAGTGTATTTCTGTGGGATTTTTGGTATTCCAGCAGGTTCGCCCGTAACCAATTGGGCTTGCGCTGTTAAGGGAAGTAGTAAGGTAAAAGTAGTAAGTAGTAAGATAAAAGCCGGAATACGGAATGATTTTGAAAACATTAAAGATTTCAAACACTTTTGTATAAAATTCAACTTACTTAAATTAATCATAATACTATTTTTACTCAATTTCAAAACTTAATACTTGATACTTATGCCTTAATACTTACTTCTTCTTTTCTGGTGGTGCTACAAAATTCATGTCGCTTTTTCCTAAATCTTTTGAGGTAGCAACTGCAATTCCTCTTTGCTCTCCTTTATTCACCGCGCAATAAAAATGATAGACAACGCCATCATGTTTTACCACAAAAGATTTATGAGCAAACATATTATCATAAGGCTCAGAAGATTCAATTAAATTGTCGCCTTTCCAATCGTTCCAATGAATTAAATCGTTCGATACTGCAAAACGGTTAAATGCACCTTGATCCCAACCTGTCCAAAAAGCGCCAAAATAGAACATTACCCAAGTATCATTAATGCGCTGAATATAGGCATCTCCGGAAATTCCTCTATGATGATTGATTAAAGGTTTGTTGCCATAACGTTCCCAATGTATCATATCGTTCGACACTGCCATAGCAATGCGCTCTGCTCCTTTAGCTGGATTTAAGCTGTCGCCACGGGCATTGTAATACATAATGAAATCATGTCCTGTCGACTTCTCTTTATCTCGAATCACTGTGTTTTTATACATAGTACTGTTGTCCCACCAACGCACATCTTTATCTTTTGGAGATAAAACAGGCTTGTCTAAACGTTCGAATTCGTGCGCTTTGGTTGGCGAATCTTTGGTATACGCCATCCCGATTGACAACACTCCGGCTTCATAACCTTTGCTATCTCCACCAAAATAACTCATCCAATATTTATTATCATACTTTTCCCATTCATAACTTCCACCCCAAGTTGGATCTTGCAATGAAATATATCCTGCTTTTTGATTGACATCCCAATGTAATTCATTTTTTTTCGAAGTTTTATTTAAATTTTGGTTATCAAGAACCCCCTTTTTTATTTCATCGGTAGAAAAATCTTTTTCGTTGGGGGTTTCAGAAAAAGACATTACTTTTCCCAAATGTTTCCAATGCAATAAATCATCGCTTTCAGCCAACCAAGTTTCGTAACCTCTACCTCCATAAATCAAGTAAGTCATAAACCATTTTCCGTCTTTTCGAAATACAGAAGGGCAATCCATTTTATAGGAGTTGTCCGTTGGCACCATCACTAACCCATATTTATAAGGCGTTTTGATTTCGTTGTAAATCTCCTGCATTACAGCATCGTTGATTTCTCTTTTCTTGAATTTGGTGGCGCAACTGGCGATTAACAAAGTTGCGATTCCAAAAACGAGATATTGTATTCTATTTTTCATTTTGTGGTTTTGACTTACTATTCAAATTGTTAATTTACAAACCTATTTATAAATGAATTCGGTTTTTTCAATTAATACATTAGCCTTCATTTTTTTCATTTCTATTGGCAGTCCAAAAGAATTATATTTATATTCATAATTAATATCTATTCCTTCAGTTAAAACATTTCCTGAACTAACTTCATAATATCCAAGTAAATATTTTGGGTAAACTAAATTATTTGGGTTTATTTTATCATCATAAGTTTTATTGGGAAAAACAGATTTATCAGAAGTTTTATATAAAAAATTGCCATTGTTATTTAAAACAATTGTAGCCTTTACAGTAGGCAATCTTCCGTCTTTACAAGATGATATTTTTTCTATTTTATTTGTAAAATGTGTAAGTTCTGCAATGCAAGGTGACTCCTCATAAACATCTGAATTTGTAACACTTTTACGTAAAATTCTAATTGATGAAATTTCATCACCTTTATAATCTATTAGTGTAATTGCACTTAATTTTGGATCGGAATTATCAAAATGAATTTTTGAGATAAAACCATTTTTGTATTCGTACGATTCTATGATTGTAAATGACTCACTTTTAATAATACGTTCTTTAATTGTATTGTCTTCATTGTATTTAAAAACTACGTTTTGTTTAAATTCTTCTTTTCCATAATTTATAACATTTAATTCCTGTAAATGATAATTTGCAGGAATATCTGCAACCATTTTATTAGATGCTTTTTGATTGGTCATTTCTGAATGATTATTAAGAACTGAGTTAAAAGACAATTGTGTTAAAACAATAGATAAAGTAAATACTAGTTTTAATTTTTTCATTCGTTTTGTTTTAGTTTTATTGATATTTTTCAATTTTTGAATTTATCCTTATTTCAATTTTCAATGGGACGCAGATGACACGGATAAAACTGATCTTCGCGGATCTTTTTTCTTGACAACTTTGTCAAAGTTTTGAACTTTGACAAAGATTTAAAATCTGCTTAAATTTGTGTTCTATTTTTTATTCCAATTCTTTCAATCGAGATTCCATTACGTCTCTGTTCAATTTTACTTTGACCATTCCTGTAGGGTGAAATCTTTTTTTCAAATCGATTGCATTATAAACAATTGTGTAAACATCGTTCCCTTCTGGAATCAAACAAAGAGGCGTTCGCATAATATCCCACCATTTATTGACTTTGGTTTCTATTGGCAAATAATGTGCTTCAGACCAATTTTTTCCATCTTTGGACAACGAATACGCCATCATATTGGGCAAATGATGTCCCCAACCGTCTGGGCCTCCATCAAAAACAGCGATGTACATTCCGTTTGGAAGTTGGCTGACAATTGGATTTTCCACAAAAAATGGATGCATCGACTTGATTGGATTGCTGCCATCTTTTATTCGTGACCAAGGGCCTTCCAAACTATTCGATTCGGCCAAACCAACAAACCAGCCTTTACCAGATTTCTTTGGGTAATCTGCCCAAGATTGGAATGGAAAGGCTCCGCTGTAAAATCCAAGGTATTTATCGCCGACTTTATACGGAAAAAAAGAAGCCACGCCTTGACGCCCTTCCCAAGATTCGGAGTCCAATCCCGGTTCAATAATTATACCAGTATCTTTATATGGACCTGCAATTCCTGCAATTCCTTCTACAGTTGACTCACAACGCCAAATTCTTCCAAAAGAATGATTGGGTTGAATTTCTTTGTGAACGGTGTAAGCCAAATAATAGCCGTACCATTTGTTTTCTTTTTCACTGAAAACAGGCATATACGACCAAATCGCAGCACGACGATCGTTCATCGGATTGTCATCTTCGGTAATTGCATATGTTCCGCTTGCCTGCAAAATCGTGGATTCTCTTTTCCAATGAATGGCATCCTTGCTTGTCCAGTGACCGATTTTGGTTTTTACACGGTCGTAATACATTTCTATTCCTGCTTCTCCTGCTCTTTCGGTTGGAAACATATGATAAACATCGCCAACTTTTACCACTCGTCCTCCTTCAAAACCACCTTGAATTCCTTCTGTTCCAGAAAACCCTTCGTCAATTACGGGTTTATTTTCGCCGCCGATAATTTCGAAAAGCGGTTTTTCATCCGAGAATCCTTCCACGATAAAAGTAGGATTCCATAATTTTCCATCTGGGAATTCTGCATTACGGGAAAGGAGTTTTTGATTGTTTTTGATTACACCCAAAACCACAAACAAACCTTTTCCTTCTGGATTGATGAAATGCGTTCCTTTCGAAAAAGAAACTGCATACACATTTACCGGAGGCAACCCTGTTATGGTTACGCCATTTTCGAGAAGCAATTTGGCATTGTTTAATTGGCGGTAAGTTGCATTATCTTTTTCTTGAAAAATTCCAATAAGCACTTGAACTGGTTCTTTGAATTTTAGTTTTAATGGCAAATTTATTCCGTTTTTTAAACTTTCTAATGGAAGTTCAACTCCTGTTAATCCTTGCAATTCGGGAGCCAATCGAACAATATTGTGTTTGCTTCCCGAAAAAACGTGTGCATATTGAGTCGTTTTGAAAGTTTTGTAATTCGGATTTACAACTTCAAAAGGAGCGGCTTGCCAACTGGAATTTTGAGCCAAAACTGAAAAGCCTAGAAAAATCAGGAACAGACAATAAATATGTTTACTTTTTTGAATCATTATTTAACTACTTTATAACTTATTTGGTACTCCACATTGGGTTGAACCGTCAATTGGTATTTATTTTTAGACAATTCCGTAATTGTTCCCGAGTTGGTTTTTGGTTTTGATTGACTTTCGAAAATCAATTTTCCTTCGCCTTCGGCGGCTTTTATTTTTATTGCTGTCTTGCTACAATATACGCTTATTTCTCCTTTTGGAGTTGGCACTTTTCCTTCCATCCATTCCAAACCGCCTAAATTCGGTTTGATTTCGTATTCGGAATAACCTGGTTTTAAAGGTTTTACGCCTAAATAATATTTCCCCAGCAAATAAATTGGGCTGGAACCCCAGGCGTGGCAAAGACTTTTTCCGTAAGGGCGTCCGTACATCGCTAAATGTTCTGTTCCTTTTTTATTTGGGTTGTATTCTTCCCAGAAAGAAGTTGCACCTTCTTTTAACATTCCTCCCCAATAGTCTTTCATTTCTTTCAAAACATAATTTTGCTCGCCCATAGCACACAAGGCTTCCAACTCATAAAAACGCATATAGGGTGTTGTGATTTGAAGAATTTTATCATTGAGCAACACCTTCTTTTTTATACTTTGTTTCTGTTCTTCATTAAAATAATTGAAAAATATACCGAACATATTAGCGTATCTAGTTACAATATCTTGCATTTTACCGTCTATACGCTGATGCTTCATCACGTTTTCTTTTTTATCCCAAAACACATCGAATAGTTTTGTTTTTAAATCAGCAGCTAATTTTTGATACTGTTTTTGGTCTTCTTTTTCACCAGCAATTTCAGCACTAACTGCCATAGCTTCTAAACTTCTCGCTAATAGCATTTGCTCAAAACTAACCTCTCCCTTTTTTGGTAATCCGTCTGCCCAATCAATAAAAACCCAATCGCCTTCTAATGGTTCCAAGAATCCGTTTTTGTTTCTCCTTTCTAAACAGAATTCCATCAAGGATTTCATTCGTGGATAAAAAGTTTTGATAAATTTTGTATCTCCCGTGTGTAAATAGTAATCGTAAACACCCACAAACCAATACAGCGAATAATCCATTATGATATTAACGTGAGCCGTCACCGGTTCTTTTCCACGCAGCGCCAACAGCGTTCGTTCTACGGAAGCCGAATCAAAGAATAAATAATAATTCATTAAATAACTTTGATAAGCATCGCCAGACCAAACCCAACGGTCGCGTTTAATCCCGTCTACAAAAAATTCGCGAGTTGTTAATTGCATCGTGTAAGCTGACACATCCCAAATTTTATTCAATTCTTGGTCCGATGATTTGAAAGCCCCACGATAGTCTAATGGTAAATATTCATAAAGCATCGAAATAGAATCATATTTTACCGTTGGATCTGCTTGTACTCGAACATATCGGAATGCTTTGGATCCATTATGCGTGTAGGTTTCAGGTTGGTTTCCATCAAAAGATAAATGATCTAATGTTTCGCATTTGGCGGTATCCAGCGCTTCCTCGCGAGATTCACCATAATAAAGTGCTACTTTTCCTTTTCCTTTTAAACCGTGAATTTTAATGTAACCAAACGTTTCTTTGCCAAAATCCACCAACTGACCAGCTCCTATTTTTTCTGTTTTTTTTGCGTTCCAAGGTATGGTTGTTAGTTTAAACCCGGAAGGTTTACTCTCTGGTGAATCAAAATTCCAAGAACCAACAGGTACCCATGGTGTGCCTGATTGTTGTGCTTTTCCAGTTTCATCAATCCAAAGTTTATCTTCATTGGTCACCTTCCAAGACGCATCAGATTTAACATATTTACCAGCAATATAAATAGCTGGCAACACCTCTTGATTATATACTTTAAATGAAATTTTGTGTTTCCCGGCAGGAATTTTTATTGATTTTGGTTGCCCGTAAACCTGCACACCGTCTAAAAGTAATTGAAAAGTGCCTTCTGAGTAGATTTTTATCTCGTCTAGTTCTGGAATATCGACTTCAGTTTGGAAAGTTACCAAGGCATAAGGACTGTAATATTGCCAAAGCGGTGGAAATACAGCTTCCCGTTCTGTACGTCTTACTTGGATTTTATTGCTTAACCAAACTTCAAAATCTCCCGGATACCAAATCCAAGTGGCTTTACTTTCCTTTGATTGTGTTTGTGCAAAGCTTGAAAAACCTTGAAATAAAAAACCAATTGCAAAAGCAATAAGCCATATATTTTTTACTGAAAAAATTGTTTTTTTCATATTCAATTCTATTTTAATGTCCGTTAAATATAAGGTAAAGAGCGACCATAACCAAGCAAAGCAAAACCCATAATATTTTCACTTGTTTATCTGGTTTTGCTTCCGGATTGATTCGCAAAAGTGTTTGATGATCTTTTTGTCCTGCTTTGTCAAAAATGGTAATCAAATATGCCATTACCGAAAGTCCGACGAAAATATAAAAGGATAATAGCAAGAAATGTGGCCATTGATAAACTTCATTTGGAAAAACCCATAAGTATAAAACTCCTATTCCTATACTGATAAAAGTTCCTAAAGTAAGTGTCCAATTAGCCGCTTTGGTGGTGGTTTTATTCCAAAGTACGCCAAACAAAAATACCACAGACATTGGCGGAGCTATAAATCCTAAAACCGATTGGAAAATGTCAAAAAGGTTCAAACCTTTAATGCTATCAATTCCCAAAGTGATGAAAATGGATAATAAAGAACCGAAGAATACCACTAATCTTCCTGTTTTTACAATCGTTTTTTGTGATGCTTCGGGATTGTATTTTTTCACATAAATATCCATTGTAAAAACCGTACTCAAAGAATTCAAAGCCGAACCAATCGTACTAATTAAAGCTGCAATCAGAACTACAATAATCAAACCTCTTAATCCTGCTGGAAAAAGTTGCGTAACCATTGTCATATAAGCTTCGTCGGGATTTTTTAAATGTGGAAAAAGCACATAACAAACAATTCCTGGCAAGATGAACAATGGCACATCCAATATTTTTAACCAACCAATAAAGTTAGCTCCCAATTGTCCTTCTTTTAAATTTTTGGCTCCCAAAACCGATTGTACCATCGATTGATCCGTACACCAAAACCAAACACCCATAATCGGATATCCCAATACTATAGCAATCCAAGGATAATTTTTATCATCAGCCGGAAGTAATAAATTCCAATACGAACCCGGAGTTTGCGCATAAATCGCTTCTAAACCTCCCGCTTTTTCCACTCCCATTACAACCAATAATAATGAAACCGCAATTAGTAAGAGCATCTGAAAAACATTGGTATAAGCAATGGCTTTCAATCCTCCTGCTGCAGCAAAAAATCCGGATAAAATCACCATCATTATCACCGAAAGATACATCGGCAAATCCAACAATTGTTGTACCAAAACTCCTCCAGCAAATAAAGTCAAGGATAACCAAGAAATTAAAATCGTAATTAAAGTATACCAAGCTAATATATTTCGAGTCGAATCACCAAAACGCTTTCCCATAAATTCTGGAAGCGTGAGCACTTTGGCTCCCATATATCTTGGCGAAAAAACTACCGCCAAAAGCAGAATAAAGACAAAGGCGTACCAAGCAAAATTACCCGCAACAATCCCCGAAGTAAAACCCACACTGGCAGAAGCAATCAGCATGGATGGTCCAACATTTGTTCCCCACATATTTAATCCAATACTGGTCCAGCCCAAGGTATTCCCCGCTAAAAACAGGTTTTCATCTGATTTTTTATTTTTCACAAATGAAATATAATAACCAAATGCTACCAATACCAACAAATAACCCACAATAATAATGTAATCGACTGGTTCTAAAAAACTACTGATTTGACGCATTTTTAATTACTTATTGATGAAAGGTTAAACTCTTCTACTATTGCTGCAATTTTTACTGGCATTCCAGTAGCTAAACTTCTGTCCATTGCTTGCAATAGGGCAACAGTTCCAATACCTTCTTTCATGTCTGGATAAGCAGTGAAACCTTGTTCGATACTATCCGCAAAATATTCTAAATAGTTTTGGTATTCTCCTGCATGATGGCTCTGCCCTTCAAAACGGAAAAAATGTTTCAATGCAGCATCACCCCAAGTCACTACTTTTTCTTCACCATCTTTGGTGGTAACCGCATAACGCAATTCGTGATAATCCGCTTGACTTGCTCCTTCAGTTGCTCTCAAAATCACACTCATACCGCTATCTCGTTGCGCTGGTTGCGTTGGCGAAGTATACACACCGCTTACACGGGCAATTCTTCCATCAGTTGCTTTGAAGATAAAATGCATGGTATCTTCGTTTTTCAATCCTGCTACTGAACCATTACTGCTAATCATTCCATAGCCCATTACTTCTTCTATGTTGGGCAAATACCAACGAATAAAATCCACTGGATGACTTAATCCTCCGTACAACCATTTAAAAGATTGTTTTAACGACCACTCTTTTTCTAAAAACCAACGGTGATCTGCATGATAATGGGATTCAATAGTAATTAAATCGCCTATTAATCCTGCTTCAAAATCAGCTCTTTGTCTTTTAGCCGGTTCAAAAAAACGTGAACTTTGACCAATAAAAACTTTCTTTCCCGTCTTTTCACTGAGCTCCAATAAGGCGGAGGCATCTGAAAGATCATCAATAAAGGGCTTGGTACATACTACATGTTTTCCGTGTAATAATGCTTGTTTCACATGTTCTGCGTGCAAATGATCAGGTGTATAAATGGCAATGATATCGATTGCGCTATCTTCTAAAAGTTCATTATAATTAGTGGTATACGAATGAAAATCAAATTCTTGGGCTCTTTGTTTGCACAAGTCCTCATTTCTGTCACATACTTTTACCAATTCCAATTTGGAACTTTTTAAAGCGGCCGACATGGTACTGCGTCCTTCTCCAAGACCTAGAATAGCTATTTTTAACATTAGTTAGATTATTATTTATTTAATTTTTTGATTAATGATATTTGATTAACGATTCTTGATTTTAGAATTTTTACATCTGCAATCAAGAATCGTTAATCAGCATTCTAAAATCTATATTTTCTTCAAAAACATCCAAGTTTCTCCGGGTTTTGTTCCTTCGATTCCAGTTTGGTATTTTTTCATTAAGGCGTTCCAATCGTCTACACGTGGATTATTTTCGGTAGTTTTTGGATTTAATTTATCTAAATTTTCTCCTTTTGGAATACTGATAATCAACATTAATTGTCTTCCGTTTTTAAAAACTTGCAATTGCTGAAAGTCGGCATTACAGAAACCTTTAGCGATTTCCGGCCATTTTTCAAATTGAGTCGTGTGATAATCTAGGTATTCTTGTTGCATTTTAGGATCTTCAACCAAGTTGGCTGTCAACACAATATTATCCCATTCCGAAGCGGGTTTTGAAGCTCTGCATCTCTCGAAATTTTGAAAATTGTAAATTGGTTTTTCGTAGATTTTAATTTCCAAGGCTGGAAATGCCAAAGCCAATTTTCTCTTCACCCGCTCTGGCTGATTCATCAAACCATAAATCACCAAATGCTTTTCCCATTGATAGAGTTCTTCGCCAACAATTCGGAAGCCTTTTATAGTTGATTTAATTTTTTGGATATCGAAATCTTTACCTACTAATTCTATCGCAACCGACTGTGGCATTTCTTGTAAACCCCATGTCGCATCAATAACCACCGCTTTTTTCAAGCTAGCATACGGTGCTCGAATACCAGCATTATCCTTAATACTTGTACTTACAAACTGATTGTTGTCTTGCCAAATATTCCCTTCAGGACCATTGTTGTTTTTTAGCGTTTTCTGAATCGGAATCCAGTTATTTTTTACGGTAAAATGCTGGGTTCCTTCATCAGTATACAAATACAACCATAAAAACGGATCGTGTGCATACGGACTATAATACACTTTGTCAATGTAGTTTTCTTCAATCCTACTATTTGGTTGGGACGAAAGCGTGTAAACTCCTGCTACATCGTGCAAATGTTTGGCGTAATGATGGATTTTATTCGCCAAAATTGCATTGTTTTGCATCACATTTTCCGTGTGTGTCCAACCCCAACCCATTGAAATTCCGCTATAAGCCGCATCCGAGATTTCGTTGTGCTCAATAGTCAAATTTTTCACAAAACCAGCCGCAATACCTAGGCATCCCCAATCCTCATTGGCAACATTAGTAATTAAATTATCCGCAATTAATTCATCCGAACAAACGACTCTTTCGTCTTTCACGCTATAAGGCAAATGTGCTTCAAAAGCTTCTTCCGAGAAAACACCAAGGCTGATTCCGTTTCCGCCAATATCTTTAAATAGATTTCCTTGAACGGTGTTGTGGTTCGTTCCTTTATTCAGGTCCAAACCTGTAGAAGACATATGTTCAAATCGACAACCTTCAAATACTAGATTATTAGCATAATTTACTTCTACAGCAGCTCTGGGCCTTCCTACCCATGCTTGGTTTTCTAAACTGGCTTGATTGGGTGTGCCCGGCTCTTTCAATTTATAGGCATCCAACAAATACATACCCGCTTGCAACGGCACATGTCCTTGTTGAGAAGGACGCAGCCAATTACTATATTCAAAAGAAATGCCTTTGAATTGAAAATGATGTACAGGCGAATCTAAAGTTCCTTCTACTTTTACTAGATTTTCTAAAACTGGCACGGTTACTTTGGCTGTAGCCAAATTTTCTCCCACTCTTGGAATGTAATAAATCTTAGCATTTTTTTTATCCAAATACCATTCCCCTGCTTCATTCAGCATCGAAATTCCGTTGTTTAAATAAAATGCTGAGTTTCCATTATTTTTTGAAATCCAAGGTGCTGGCCAAGGATGTTCACTTTGAATGCGGCTTTCTGGTTGTTCGAATGATACTCTAGCACTGTCTTTTTTAACTTCTATATTTTTAATTCGCAAATTGGCAATAGCCCACCATTGGATGATGAACATTTCCATGCCTTGTTCGAACTTTACCGATTTATCTTTATATGGAATCCAACAGCTTTCTGTTTCCTTATCCCAAGAAAGGATGCGGTCCATGAGATTTCCTGCTGTACTTTTTGCTCTTACGGCTTTCATACCATTCACCCATAATTGACGGTAATTGATAATTTCATCAGCTATTTTTGGAGCATCAGCTACCCACACAATTCCTTGTTTCAGACCGTTTATAGCAGTTGTAGTTTTTTTCCAATTTTTTATATCCAATCCACCGCTCAAAATTGGTTTTGCATTAGCATCGGCTTCGATAGTAGTAGGACTTTCAGGAGTTCCGGAATCTTCGGGCCTTACAAATAAAGGTTGATTTAAATTATACGTCCCGTTCATTACTATAATATGAATACCATTTTTAATGGAGGGATCTTTCAAACGACGTAGCTCTCTAGCTTCTCTTAATGCCATATGTACCGTTGCAAAAGGACTTTCTTTAGTTCCTGAATTGCCATCATTACCTTTGATAGAAACCCATATTTCAGCAGCATTTACTGAAAACGTAGCACACATCATAAAAAAAGCTATAACTATTTTGCTCAGGGCATTAAAATTCATTTTGTGTTTATTAATTTAATTTTTCGTACAATATTTATCCTTAAACATATAATTACCAGAATATTATATCCTATTCTATTTTTTAATAATCATTTTTATTACAAACAAAAAAGCAGTTAAAATTCAATAAAGAACAAAAATTATTATTAAATTCTATATCATTATTTTGACTTATTTGAGTTTACAATATGAGATTAATTATAAAGAACACTGTCCTGTACCACCCTGTTTTTATAAAATAAAAAACATATCTCCCCATTTCGAATCTATTTATAATACAATAAATGCAACTATAGGTTTGTCCAAGAATTTAATCAAAAGTTTTTATGAGGGCAAAATTATCATGTCAAAATATGTTTTTTAACATAAACCATTTAAGATAGTTTAGCTCTTTGCCAATTTCCATTTTCAACTATTCTCTCACCGAGATTTTTAAGTCCTTCGACCATAAAAATAGTTGATATTTGAAAGGGTTTTATAATTTTATAACTAACATTTAGTAAAATTGTACTTTTGGTTCCTTTCATAAGTTCAAAAATAGTCGTCTTTAAAAGTGCTATATTTGTATGTTTTATTTCGTGTTATTTTGATTAAATTTGTACCCAAATTGAGCTTATAAATCTGTGAAACCTAGTAAAAGTTGGTTTACAAATTTCTGTCTTTTGAAGTAATAAGTCAAAACAGAATTTATCATTTATCATAATTTCAAGAATAAAAAACCGTTAAGTATTAAGCACAATCATTTATATATTTTGTATTAATTTATGAAAAAATACTATTTACATATTGGGACTGAAAATAGTGGTCCCTTTGATTTAGAAGAAATAAAAATCAAAAGAATTACAAAAAAAACTCCTGTTTGGTTTGAAGGTTTAGAAAACTGGAAATACGCTGAAGAAATAGAAGAACTAAAAAGTGTTTTTATTGTAACACCACCGCCTATTGATACCTTTTCGAAAATAACTTCAAATCCTAAAAAGGTAAAAAAAGTTAAAGAAGTTACAATTTTAGGATTATCGAAAAACACCTTTTTTTTCGTTCTCACATTCCTTATTTTACTTATTGCTACCGTTGTTTTTAATTCTTATCAAGAGAAAAGAGATCGATTATTAGAAAAACGAAATCATAAGACTGAAATCGAAAATAATCAATATGTTATCCAACAAAAACAAATTAATGAACAAAAAGTTGCCCTTGCCGAACAAGAAAGATTAGAAACAGAAAGAGTCCTTAATGAAAAAAAACAAACGGTTAACAATCGACTAATTGTAATTCAAAATTTACTTTCGATAAATAATGAAAATTTAGAAAATGCAAAAGCAAAATTAGATACTGTTTCGGGTTTCAAATTGTTTAGAACTGCTGATGAAAAACAGGAGCAAATAGATGTATTGAAAAATGAAATAAATTCCTATTTAATTGAAATAGAAATACTAAAAAAAGAATCAAATCAATTGAAATTAGAGTTAGAGAAAATACATTAAGGTATTAACAACCTATTTTCAACCACAACAAATGAAATATCTTCTATCTTTTTTTTAAAATATTTGGCATATTTTATCATTATACTATTATTAATAAACTATCCTAGAGCATTACCAAAACAGAGTAGTAACGGCAAACCCAATATCCAAAAATTTCTGCAATCTAAAGATCTATGAACATATTTAACTCAAACGATTGCGAATTTATATAGTAAATCTTGGCTAAAAAAAACGTTTTAAAGCTTCAAAAAATAACTCCTAATCCGACTAAATTTAAATCCACTTTATATTATTCGTAATATCCGAGCTTAAATTTATCAAATCAAAGATATTTTAAAACAAAACACCTGCATTATTATTATATAAAACGAAATAATGGTGATTTTTTTACAATATTTGTATATATAATAAACCCTTCGTAAATAGCACTCACCTATGTCTTTAAAAATAGCCATTTCACACAAAACAGCCTACAAATTTGATCGAAGCGTAAAACTTTTTCCTCATATTTTTAGACTTAGGCCGGCAGCTCATTCCAGAACCTCAATTGAAGGATATACTTTTAAAATCTTTCCCGAAAATCATTTTATCAATTGGCAACAAGATCCCTTTGGGAACTATCAGGCAAGAGTTGTTTTCAACGAAAAAACCACCGAATTACGCGTGGAAGTCGAGGTTATTGCTAAATTAGAAGTCATTAATCCTTTTGACTTTTTTATAGAGGAATATGCAGAAAATTTCCCGTTTCAATATGACAATAAATTGCAAAAAGAACTATCGCCTTATCTTGAAGTAAAAGAAAAAGGAGAAAAATTTGATGCTTTTGTAGCACAATTGGCTCAGAAAAAAGATTTAATCACGGTAGATTTTTTGGTGTTCGCCAATCAGTTGGTATTTCAAACTTTAAATTACAATATCCGACTTGAAGTTGGTGTCCAAACTAGTGAAGAAACCCTAGAAATACAAAGTGGTTCATGCCGTGATTTTGCATGGCTATTAGTTCAGACTTTACGTAGCATAGGATTGGCAACTCGTTTTGTATCAGGTTATTTAGTTCAATTAACTTCCGATATAAAATCACTGGATGGTCCATCAGGTCCCGAAAATGATTTCACCGATTTGCATGCTTGGGTCGAAGTTTATTTACCTGGTGCAGGTTGGATTGGACTAGATCCTACTTCGGGTCTTTTTGCTGGCGAAGGTCATATTCCACTATGTTGTACCCCTGATTATGAAAGTGCCGCTCCAGTCTCAGGCGCTACTGAGGTTTGCCAAGTGGAATTCGAATTTGATAATACCGTAACACGTATTCACGAAGATCCAAGAGTGACAAAACCCTACACCGAACAACAATGGGAAAATATTATGAAGGTGGGCAACGATGTCGAAAAAGATTTGATTGAAGGTGATGTTCGATTAACTATGGGTGGCGAACCAACCTTTGTTTCTATTGACGATTTTGAATCTCCGGAATGGAATTCTACCGCCGATGGTCCATTGAAACGAAAACTCGCTTATGATTTGGCACTTCGATTGAAAACACGTTTTGCACACGGAGGATTACTTCATTTTGGTCAAGGAAAATGGTATCCAGGCGAATTGTTTCCGCGCTGGCAATATGCACTTTACTGGAGAAAAGACGGACTACCTCTTTGGAAAAACGATGCTTTAATTGCCAAAGAAGATGGTGAAAAACATACTTTTCATGATGCCGAACGTTTTGCTATTGAATTGACTAAATACTTGGGCATTGACACTAAAAATATCAATCCTACTTATGAAGACCCTATTTATTGGGCACTTGAAGAAGGAAAATTACCGGTAAATCTAGATCCACTTGCTGTAAATCTAAAAGATTCGGTTCAGCGTCATACCTTGGCCAAATTATTAGAAAAAGGATTGAATAATCCCTCGGGTTTTGTATTACCACTAAAATGGATACATGAAACCCAAAATTGGGTGAGTTGTGTATGGGAATTCCGAAGAGGACAATGTTATTTGATTCCTGGTAACTCCCCTATTGGCTTACGATTACCGTTAGAATCTTTACCAAAAGTGTCTAAAAACAAAAGAGAACAACCTGTATCTAGGAGTTTATTTGAAGAATTACCTGCATTAGGTGATTACCATCAATCTTTGGACGAACGCTACGGAAGTGTTTCAGCATCGTATAAAGCAGCTGAAACTTCAAAATCAAAGGAAGAAAAAGAAGCTTTATTATTTGAAGTAGAAACCTTTTCAACTGCCATGTGTGTTGAAGAACGTGACGGAATTATTTATGTATTTTTGCCTCCAACAGATTATTTAGAGACATATTTGGATTTGATTGCTTCAGTAGAAATGACTGCTGAAAAATTGCAAATTCCCATTCGAATTGAAGGCTATCAACCTGAAACCGATTATCGTATCGAAAAAATGATGGTAACTCCAGATCCTGGTGTTATTGAAGTCAATGTACATCCTGCCAAATCGTGGCAAGAAATAGTTGACAATACCACAGCTTTGTATGAAGAAGCTTTCCTTTCTCGTTTAGGAACCGACAAATTCATGGTCGATGGCCGTCATACTGGAACTGGTGGAGGAAATCACGTAACCCTAGGCGCAGCAAAACCAGAAGACAGCCCTTTGTTGAGAAGACCCGATTTATTGCGAAGTTTGATTACTTATTGGCAACATCATCCCGTTTTAAGCTACCTTTTTGCAGGCCCTTTTATTGGCCCTACGAGTCAAGCTCCTCGTATAGATGAAGGTCGGGACGAGCGTTTGTATGAAATGGAAATTGCATTTGAACAAATTCCGAAAGACAAAGACATTCCTTTTTGGATGGTGGATCGAATTTTTAGAAATTTACTAACCGATATTACTGGAAACACTCATAGAACCGAATTTTGTATTGATAAATTATATTCGCCAGATTCTCCTACTGGACGTTTGGGAATTTTAGAATTACGTGCTTTTGATATGCCCCCACACAAGCACATGAACTTGGTTCAAAACCTATTAGTTCGTTCTTTGGTGGCTAAGTTTTGGAAAAATCCATATGAAAAAAAATTAGTCCGTTGGGGAACCGAATTGCACGATAAATTCTTGTTGCCCCACTTTGCTTATTTGGATATGATTGATGTAGTCAATGATTTAAAAGAAGCTGGTTATGATTTTGATATCTCCTGGTTTGACCCCTTTTTCGAATTCCGTTTCCCTCATCATGGAGGCATAACAGTCGATAATATTCAATTGGAAATTCGATTAGGAATAGAACCTTGGCACGTTTTAGGGGAAGAACTTTCTAGTAATGGAACGGCTCGTTTTGTTGATTCCTCATTAGAACGATTGCAAGTAAAGGTCTCAGGATTTATTCCTGAACGTCATATTTTATTGTGCAAAGGCTGTAGAATTCCGTTAAGAAGCACTGGAACCAAAGGCGAATATGTTGCAGGAATTAGATATAAAGCATGGAATCCGCCATCGGCATTGCATCCTAATATTGGAGTCGATGTTCCTTTGGTTTTTGATATAGTAGACACATGGAATAATAAATCTATTGGTGGTTGCACCTATTTTGTTTCGCACCCTGGAGGACGAAGTTTTGAAACTTACCCTGTAAATAGCTACGAAGCCGAATCGAGAAAAATAAGTCGTTTTTGGGATTTTGGTCATACTCCATCCAGTACATCTGAACAAAGTGAACCAGTGATTAATACACCCACTGTTTCCAGATTTGTTGCTCAGAATAAAACAAACCTTAAACCAGATACACCAATTGAATTGATAAATCCAGAATATCCGAATACACTTGATTTAAGGCAATATTGGGTTGCAAAAAAATAATTGTTTTTAGCCACAGATTTAAAACTATTAAAATTGAATTTGATTTAAGATTTTTTTTTAAAATCTGTGGCAACTAAAACACGTTTGCGAATTAGATAATATATTTTATACAATACAATTGTTGTTACCATTTAAAACTAGTATTTTGCAAGACTATAAAATATAAATCGTTCAAATTTTACAAATGATTCAAGATATTTCATTGAGCCTACTCAACGCCTATAAAGAAAAAATTAACTCCTACGACGAAGTAATCGACCAAAACGGACAAGTTAAGCCGTATTGGCAAGGACTTTTTGATACTTTAGAATCAATGGGAATTGAAGAATTAGAATTACGTAATCATGAAATAATAAAAAAATTAAAGGAAAATGGAGTTACCTACAACGTTTATGACTCCAATAAAGAATCCGATCGCGCTTGGAAATTAGATCCAATTCCGTTTTTAATCCATGAATCAGAGTGGGAAACCATCGAAAAAGGACTCAAACAAAGAGCTCGATTATTAGATTTGATTTTAAAAGACCTTTATGGCCCGCAATTATTGATAAAAAACGCAATTATTCCTGCCGAATTAGTTTTTGATAATTCAGGTTTTTTATTGCCATGCTTTGATATTAGACAAAAACTCAACAAGCAATTAATTAATTATGCTGTAGATTTAGCTCGTGGTCCTGATGGAAAAATGTGGTTCTTGGATAATAGAACTCAATCTCCCTCTGGTGCAGGATATGCTCTTGAAAATAGAATTGTGATGAGTAAGGTTTTTCCAGAACTCAATAAAAAAACATACAGAAAAAGACTTTCTCCCTATTTTAGTCAATTACAAGAAACTGTTGACTCATTGGGAAATAATTCGAATGAAAATCCGAATGTCGTTTTCTTAACTCCTGGCCCTGGAAACGAAACTTATTTTGAACACGTTTACCTTTCTTCCTATTTAGGTTATACTCTTGTGCAAGGAAGCGATTTATTGGTTAGAGATGGATATGTCTGGCTAAAATCTATTGATCAACTCGAAAGAATTGATGTCATAATCAAACGGCTTGATGATGTATGGTGCGACCCGCTAGAATTAAGAAGGGAATCTTTATTAGGAATTCCGGGTTTATTACAAGTGATTCGTTTAGGAAATGTTAGTGTAATAAATCCTCCTGGAACCGGAGTTTTAGAGAATTATGGTTTAATGGCTTTTATGCAAAATGCCTCAAAATTTCTACTCAACGAACCATTATTATTAAATTCTATTGCAACTTGGTGGTGTGGTCAAACCAAAGAGCTAAACTTTGTTTTAGAGAATTTACCTAAATTGATTATAAAAAAGACCAATAGAAAACAAAGTTTTAGATCCATATACGGACGATTATTAAATGAAGAACAACTGGAAGATTTAAAGAGTCTTATTCTAAAAAATCCTAAAGATTTTGTAGCTCAAGAAGAAGTAAGTTTATCTACTACACCCTCTTTTATTAATGGAACTATTGAGCCAAGATATGCTGCATTTCGTGCCTTTCTAATTGCCGATGGGGACGATTATAAAGTAATGAATGGCGGTTTGACGAGAAGTTCAGTTGTGAAAGGAAAATTTGAAATTTCGAACCAATTTGGTGGTATTTCAAAAGACACTTGGATAATAACTGATACCCCAAATACCTTTCTAGATAAACAAACAGAGCGAAAAAACACCAACAATCAACTCAACAATTCATTGACCAGTAGAAATGCCGAAAATTTATTTTGGGTAGGTCGATTGTGTGAGAGAACAATGGCCCTGCGTAGCTTTTTGAAAATAATTCTGAATCGACTCAACGAAAATGTCTCCAAAAACGGAGATAAACAACCTGAATTTTTGATCGTATTATTAAAATCACTCACCCATCTTACCCAAACCTATCCAGGTTTTGTTGGTGATGAGGACGATGAACAATTTGACAACGAAGCAATTTTCGAAAATCCTATTGCTGAATTATTGCTCTTGATTAATGATCCTGGAAAAGCAGGCTCAGTGGTGTATAATCTTCAATCTTTGCTCAACACAATTAATCAAGTTAGTGAAAAATGGAATCATGATACTAGACGCATTATCAATTTAGTAGAAGACAGTCTTTTTACGCTCAAAAAGACAAATACCAATAACATCAATCATGTAAACCATGCCTTGGATAAATTGCATATTCGATTATTTTCATTCTATGGAAATATATTCGAAACCTTACCGAGAGACAATGGTTTTTACTTATTAGAAACGGGCAAAAATGTGGAGCGAATTTTATCATTGTTGAATGTTTTTCGTTCTACTTTCAATTATAAAAAAAATGAGGAAGAAGAAGCTTTACTAATGGAAGCAATCCTAGAAAACCATCATTTATTATCACAATATCGACACATTTACAAATCACATTTGAGTCTAAAAGCGGTAATCAATATGGTGTTTTTAGAAAAAAACCTTCCTTATACTCTTGCCTTTTTATTAGATACCCTAACCAATTATCTCGCTAAATTGCCAAAAACAAACGATCCACATCGATTGAGTATTGCTGAAAAATCAGCTTTGGAAGCCAGTACTTTGGTTAAACTAATTGATGCCGATATTTTGATTCAAGCGGATGATGCAACTCAATTTCGATCTGAATTAGACGAAACATTATCAAAAGTTTTTGAACTTATTTGTAAAGTTTCAAACCATTTATCAAGCTTGTATTTTAATCATTCTGTAATGCAATATTCTGATGTAGAAACCCTCGAAAATAGTGATACAGATGAAATATAAACTAAAACATAAAACACAGTATACCTATGCAAATGAGGTGCATAATTATCAAAGTATTTTGTGCTTGCAACCACTGAATTCATCTAAACAAATTTGCAAAAATTTTAAATTAGTGATTGAGCCTAAACCTTCCAAAATTTATAGCAGAACGGATTATTTTGGAAATATCCAACATTATTTTTCACTGCATGAATCTCATAAATCACTAAAAGTTACGGTTACTAGCGAAATTGAAGTATTAATCAATAACGTTCAGCTTTTTAACACTATTACTTGTGAAGAAGCAAGGCAACGATTCCAAACCGATCATGCGCTCAAAGTGCAAGTTTTATTGTATCAATTACCTAGTCAATTTATTAGTTGGGATGATGAAATAGTGGCTTTTGCCGAAACATGTTTGATTCCAAGTAAGCCTCTTTTTGAAGGAATTTTAGATTTAATCCAAAAAATATTCACCGAATTTAAATTCAAATCTGGTTCGACAAATGTCAATACACCTTTAAAAACAGTGCTTAAAGAACGTAAAGGAGTTTGCCAAGATTTTTCACATTTGGCTATTGCTAGTTTGCGAAGTGTTGGAATTCCAGCACGATATGTGAGCGGTTACATCGAAACTTTACCTCCAAAAGGAAAAGTAAAATTAGAAGGTTCTGATGCTTCTCACGCGTGGATTTCAGTTTATATTCCAGAAATGGGATGGTGTGAATTTGACCCCACAAACAATATGATTCCGCAACAACGCCATATCATTACCGCTTACGGAAGAGATTTTGCTGATGTATCTCCAATGAAAGGAATTATTTTTAGTTCTGGCGATCATAAAGTAAAAGTTGAAGTCGATGTGATTCCATTAGTTTAGTTTAAATTTAGTAGTAAAAAAAATAACAGTTATCTAGTAATTTTATAACAATTATTCATTTTATTGTAAATTGACTGTAAATACTTTCCATAACTTTGCCACTAATAACAGAAAGTAAACCTTCAATTATCCTAAACTGAGTACGTTGGCAAAATGTCATATTAATTTATTTTAAAAATACAATCATCAAAAAACATCCCCTTTTAAAACCTAGAAAAGCTTCTGTAATTGATTTAACAACAGCAAATCTATTATTTGCAGAAATTATCCAAACTGGTCTTCCGTTTGGATATCAACAAGCCAATTGCCATAATATTTCACATTATATCCGTACATTTTTAGAATCGAAAGGCTATCAATGCGCCAAAATTTGGGCATTTGCTCCAATTGTTTATTCTACTTATAGCACCAAATTAATTTCATTTACAGATAAAAAAAACATTTCACCAACTGGAAAAATAGATTGGGGGTATCATGTCGCTCCCATTATCCAAGTACGTATTGGCACAAAAGTGCGAAAAATGGTTATTGATCCCGGATTATTTCCTAAAAGCCCCGTTCGATACAGAACCTGGTTGGCCAAATTAAAAACCCGAAAATTGATCTATTTAATCATGGATTCTGAATGGTATTTATATAATTCTTCTATGATTCCCAATTCGCAATTACAGTATGATTCGAATGGATTTACAAATAGTATACAACCAAACGTTAAACTCCCCGATTGGTTTTCAGATAAACTCATTACCGATTTTTTCAAATACGAAGAGGAAGCTTTAGACCAACATTGGATAGAAAAAGGTTTGGCAATAAATGAAACTGCTATGGCTTTTTATAATAATGAAATTAAAGCCTTATTGAATTCTAATCTTCATAACGATTTAGTTTCTGATTACAAAATGTTAGTAGGTAACGTTTTCAATTTTGAAACCATTTTTAGGGACAATAACTGGAATTATGAAATGAATGATAACTTTCAATTCAAACACCAAAACATTATAGCAAAATACCGAGAAATTTATTTTTCAAACCTCAATAAATGGATCGAGTCACATTCAAAACTAAATGAATTGATTGCTCATAAACAAACAATTTAAAGAAAAAAAAAGGTCTAGAAATACATCTAAACCTTTCTTAATTTTACAATTTACTTATATAACTACCGTATAAATCTTTAAACTGATATCCTTCAGTCATACGGTCTTTACTTAATTTTTTAAACTCTACTAAACCCCAAAGAATAAATTCTTTCATAAAATAACGATCCTCTTCTTCTGATTGTGGCTGGTATTTTTTGATCAAAATGTCCAATGGAGCAATACTGTCAAGAATTGTCTTATAATCCTCATCTGAACAATCATCTAATAATTCGAAACCGCTTTCGGCAAAAAACCATTCTATCGTATCAGAATAAGGGGTTTTCTCCTCTTGTTTTTCGAGTTTTTCAATTTTAGGAAAGTACCCTGGAAAGAAAGTACGAATGGCATCACCCATTAAATGTTGCGCCACAATTGCAGCTCCCTCCTGCTCCCCTTCATAAACTAATTCAACTTTTCCGGTAATAGATGGAATTATCCCCATAAAGTCTGACAAACGTACGCTTGTTTTGTCAACGCCTGATTTCAGTGCTCGACGTTCAGCAGTGCTCAATAAATTTTCAAGAGCAGTAATACTTAGTCTTGCAGAAACGCCACTTTTATTATCTACAAATTCACTCTCACGCGCTTCAAAACTAATTTGTTCCAATAAATCCCTAGCTAATGAAGGAACATAAACCAAATCACTTTGCACTTCATCAAGGTTTGCTTCTTGCTCTGTAATAATTCTGGCAATTTTGATGGTTTCTGGGTAATGTGTTAGGATTTGAGAACCAATTCTGTCTTTTAAAGGCGTTACAATACTACCTCGATTGGTATAATCTTCTGGATTTGCGGTGAAAACAAATTGCATGTCAAGCGGCATTCGCAACTTGAATCCTCGAATTTGAATATCACCTTCCTGTAAAATATTGAATAATGCTACTTGAATTCTGGCTTGCAAATCGGGTAATTCGTTGATCACAAATATGCAGCGATTGGCTCTTGGAATCATTCCAAAATGAATCACGCGATCATCTGCATACGATAGTTTTAAATTAGCTGCTTTTATTGGATCAACATCGCCAATTAAATCGGCAACGGTAACATCAGGTGTGGCCAATTTTTCGAAAAACCGTTCGCTTCTGTGCAACCATGAAATGGGAGTTTCGTCTCCATTGGCAGCAATTACGTCTTTGGCAAAACGGGAAATTGGCTTCAAAGGATCATCATTAATTTCTGAACCTGTGACAAACGGAATATATTCGTCTAACAATTCAATCATTTTTCGCGCCAATCTCGTTTTGGCTTGACCTCGAAGCCCCAATAAATTAATATTGTGTCGGGATAAAATAGCACGTTCTAATTCTGGAATGACAGTATTTTCGAATCCATGAACGCCTTCAAAAATAGGTTTTCCTGTTTTGATTTTTTCACGCAAATTTTGACGCAATTCGTCTTTAATACTTTTACTTTGATATCCAGATTGGATTAATTCGCCCAGTGTGTTTATGTTGTTCATTGATTTCTTTTTAGTAAATAATTTTGATATTGCTATTGATTTTTGATATTGCTATTGACATTGACATTGCCACTATTCTAGACTGATAACTGAAAACTTTTATTTAATCCGTTTCTTTCTATTGGTTTCATAATCTTCAAAAATCATTTCACCCAGTCCTTTTAATCCTGTATAAAAGGCTTTCCCTTGATTGGCTTCGGTAAACCGATTTACAAATTGTTGCAAATAAGGATCTTTAGCAATCATAAAAGTGGTTATAGGAATGTGTAATTTTCTGGCTTGTTGGGCTTCGTTGTAACATTTATCTACAATATATTCATCAAGGCCATTGCTGTTCATATAATAAGAACCGTCTTTTTCGCGAACGCAACTCGGTTTTCCATCCGTAATCATAAATATTTGCTTGTTGGTATTTCGTTTTCTACGCAACATATCCATGGCCAGTTGCAAACCTGCAACAGTGTTGGTATGAAAAGGACCGACTTTCAAATACGGTAAATCGCGAATCGCAATGGGCCAAGCATCATTTCCAAAAACAAGAATATCCAAACTATCTTTAGGATAACGTGTGGTGATTAATTCGGCCAATGCCATTGCCACCTTTTTGGCAGGAGTGATTCTGTCTTCGCCATAGAGAATCATACTGTGACTAATGTCAATCATTAAAACAGTACTCATTTGAGATTTGTGTTGGGTATCTTCGACGACCAAATCATTTTCGGTAAGCATAAAATCATCAACACCATTATTGATTTGGGCATTTCGTAAACTTTCGGTCAAAGAAATTCGTTCTAATCCATCTCCAAAATGAAATTCCCGAAATTCTCCTGTATGTTCATCTCCATTTCCAGTATGTTTGGTCTTGTGATTCCCACTTCCAGAACGTTTTAAATTTCCAAAAATAGTATCCAAAGCTTGTTGTCGAATGGCTCTTTCTGTTTTGGCAGTAATACTTGTTCCTGAAGTTCCATCGTCTTTGAGTTCGTCTCGGATATATCCTTTTTTCTTTAAATCCTCAATAAAATCATCTATTGTATAGTGTTCATCTGTGAGTTTATATTCCTTGTCCAATTCCCTTAACCAGTCGATTGCTTCATCAAAATCACCAGAAGTGTGCGTGATTAATTCCTTGAAAATCGCAAAGAGTTTATCAAACGGAGACTGGAATGGTGCTTCGTAGGTCTTGAAATAAAATCCTTTTTTGATAGTGTCTTTCATATTTTTTAAAATTACATTATTTTGAAAAGAAGAAAAGCCAAACATATACTAATTTATAGTTAAATATGTTTCGGTTCAGATAAACCAATATTTCCCCATTAAAATCAACTCAAATTCCAACTCAAAAAAGATTAAAATAAGGGAACACTTGCAATCAAAACAATTAATCCTAAAATTATAAAATTTTATTCTAGAATTAATAGTTTGGCCTTAATAAAAAAATATTGTTTATATACCTGACAATCAATTATTTCACTAAATTTAAACTATTATAAACCAAAAATAATTTAATTATGAGAAAAGTTATTTCAATTGTATTGTTTATGTCCATTTGGATCACGTTTGCACAAAAGAAAACGAATGGAACTATTTATATTGAGCATCCTGCAATTACAGCAGTAGAAGCAATGACCCAAGCTTTTGTAAGTGGAGACACAGACAAAGTTGCCAGCTATTTAGCTGATGATTTTAAGTTATACAGTGGGACAAGCATTAATAAAAATGATAAAGGAAAAGACAAAGAGTCGTTTTTAAAAGATGTCAAGTTTTGGAAAGACAATTTGGATTATTTAAGTATTTCTAGAACAAAAGGAGCCTATCCTGATGCCTTAGAATATAATGACCCCAATAATAAAGAATTAGTTTGGGTGCAAACTTGGGAAGATGTAAAAGGAGTTCACAATAAAACTGGAGTAAACATTGATATGCCAGTACATCGCTTGTATACTGTAGATAAAAACAATAAAATCAAAACCATTATTGACTATTCAACCAGTAAAATAGGTGATGAAATTGGGCAAAGTTTCTCAGATAGAAAAAATGGTGAAATTTACAATCATCACGAATACATTAATGATGTTAGAAAAATGATATATGCCTTTGTAAATAAAGATTTTGACAAAGCGTACAGTTTTTATGATGATGAGGCAAGATTTAGTGACATCAATTCGCCAATTGGAAAAAGCATATCATTGACAGAACAAAAAGCTAACGATAAAAAATTATTAGATAATTTTGAAATAACTGGTGTTGACATTAATGGATATCCTGATTATTTGCATTATGAATTAGGAGATACTAGAGTAGTGCAATCTTGGTGGACCTATAGATTAATTAGAAAATTGGATAAAAAAGCTATAGATTTACCTGTTTTATATATTGATGATTTCAACGATAAAGGTAAAATTATATCAGAAATTGCTTATTATAGCCTAGCCTTATTAGAAGCAAAATAATAATTTAACTCACTTGAATGTAAAAGCCGAAACAAATTGTTTCGGCTTTATTTATATAATTATGTAAGAACCCTAAAAAGAGATTTGCCTAGTTATATCATATAAATCACGCCTGTTTTTTACTTATTTCAAGGACTTTAATGTTAGTTAAACGAATCATTTTCTTAAATTTCTTGTGCAAACTCTTTCCGTTTTCAAAAATGAATATAATAAAAAACACCTCAACACAAAATAGTTATGAGGCGTTTTTAATCATTTTTGAATTATTATTTATTCTGAGGCATGACCATAACCTTGAGTAATGTTACCTTTAGATTGTGAAATAGTTTCATAAGTTAATGCTCTCACATAACGTGGAGGGTAACCAGCTGCATAATAATCATCTTGATACCCTTTAAAAACATCTGAAGTATACTGACCTGCATTATCAACTATGTTTTGGCCCCATTTAGTTTTTACATATCCTGCAGCTTGAAGCGTAATTGCTTCAGCTCCTGCTGGATCAATATAACGGTATAACCCTTTAATCGCAATATTACGGTTTCCTGTAAGTGAAGTGTATCCATTTCCAGCATTATAAGTGGTACCAGTCCATTTATCACAATTTCCTCTCCATCCTGGTGTTAAAACTGGGTAATTAGGATTAGATTCATCTACATTTGCATTTCCTGTTAACATGGTTGGGATTCCAAATGATGACATATTTACTGCTTTTGTCCAAATATAACTAGATATAGTCATTCCTGTTTTTGGGAAAGTATAATACCCATTAACTTTTAAACCATTAGCCATTGCAATTTGTGTATCACGAAGTTTCTTAATTCTATCAGGCATTGTTCCTGAAGTAATCATATCCCAACGAGTATGACCTTCTCCAGCTAATTCTAATTTACGTTCTTCTAATATTCCATCGATTAGGGTTTGCCCTGATAGCGAATTAACATAACTGGTAACTTTTGTAGCTTGATCTGCTGAAACAAATGCCCGACTACGTACTTTAGTCAAATATGATTTTGCATTAGCATCATCACCTAAAAGTGCATATGCGTATGACAATTTTAAAATAACATCACCTAAACGCATTTGTACCCAATTACAACCAGATGAACGTTGAGCTATTGTGTAAGGACTTGCCATACGGCTTTCGTCTAATTTATTGTTAGCTAACCCTCCCTTTTCACGACTTCCAGGAGAAAAATCAATTAATTTTTCACTTGCTGCTCCAGAATTTGCTGTAACGGCAACAGTAACATCACGTCGAATGTCTTTTGGGTCATATTCTCCATAATAAAATGAAGCATATAAACGGCTTTGTCCATAGGATTTACATGGAAATGCATTTGAACCACCTCCGCCAGAAGGTCTTCCGAAAGCATAAGGAAATTCAGAAGTTCCAACTGCTCTTGTTGTACCAGTTTCAAATATAGATTCTGGACTTACCTGTAAATCCATTATGTATTGAAAGTGACGTTGAAAAGGATTGCTGAAATTAGCAGCTCTATTATCAGAAGTTATTAAGTATGCAGTTCCTGAGTTGTCTACAAGTTTTTGCAAATATTCTTTAGCAATAGTAATGTACGTTTTGTAATCTGTACGTCTAACGTATTTAGCATTCCACTTTACAGTTCCTTTTTGTTCGAAGGTAACTGCACCATAGTCAAAATCAGTTCGGCGTGTTTGCCATCCACCTGCATCCAAGGCCATTTTACCAATTAAACCTTGTGCGTAAGAACGGGTAAAACGTTCTGCTGTTAAACCTCCTTGACCCAAGCGATTCATTAACGGCTCTACTTTTTTCAGTGCCGCAATTTCTTTGTCATAGATTTCATCACGAGATGTTAATTTTGTTGTTTCTAGTTGAGATAAATTTCTAACAGGAACATCAAAATAAGGGACATCACCAAAATATTTTATCAGATATTGATATGTATTGGCGCGAAAGATCACAGCTTCTCCATAAAGTTGTGTCCACTCCGAAATTGTACCCGAGGTTACAGCGTCTTTATATTCTTGCTTCCTTTCAATAGATTCAATCATAATATTAGATCGACTTATTATTTTGTATGCATTTTCGAAAAAAGATTTTGGATTGCTTTCGTTAATACTTAATTCTGTAGCAAATAGACCTTCTGGTATATGACGTGTTTGAGAACTATATAACTCAGGGTGACATTCAGAATCAGAACCTACTATTTCGGTATCATAAAACAACCCTGAATCAGCTAATCTCCAGATATCATAATTACCTACTAAAGCTTTATAAGCTTCACTTGGTGATGAAAAGACAAAGTCTTCATCTACTTGAGATGGAGATTGTACCTCCAAAAAATCTTTTGTACATGCCGTATTCAATAGAATAAATAGAGACAGCATGAAATATAATAACTTTTTCATAATTTAAATTGATTAAAAATTAAAATTCAACATTAACTCCGAACGTAAAAGAACGTGCACGAGGATAAGAACCATAGTCTAGTCCAGGGGTTGGATAGCTACCATTTCTAGAAGGATCTGGATTAACTTCTGGATCAAGACCATTGTATCCTGTTATGGTAAATACATTGTAAACTGAACCATAAACGCGGAAACGACTCATCCCCATATTATTTATTACTCTTTCAGGAAGTGAATATCCAATAGTAAATGTATTTAATCTTAAAAAAGATCCATCTTCGATGGCATAAGAAGAAGTCATTGTTTTTTCTGCATAAGGCAAATATGTGGTAGCATTAGCATTAAGTGCATCTAATTCGGCTGGCGCTACAACTGATGTAATTTGTCCATTTATTACATCATATATTTTATATGCGCCTGCTAGCTCTTGTAGTCTGTTTCTGTACAAACCAGCTTCTTTGCCTCCTTGGTAAGCATTTAGATGGTTAGCATTATAAACATCATTCCCATAACTATAATTAAAATCTAAAGCAAAATCAAAATTTTTATAATTACCATTAAAATTAAAACCACCCGTATGTTTAGGATTCATATTTCCAATTACTCCTAAATCTTCATCATTTATTATACCATCACCGTTAAGATCTTTGTATTTTGGTACTCCTGGATATGCTGTTTGAGAACCAGGTTTATGACCATTTGATCCGTAAACAGTTGAAAGATATCCTCCTGCAATGTCAGGAACTCCAGTTTTTAAAGTATAAATACCTGCTCCTGTTGCATCATAATTAAAATCCTTTGTAGTATACCATCCTTCGTAAATCCATCCACGAACTAAACCTACAGGTTGACCTACTTTAAAAATATAGTCTCCAGATGCAGGTGTATTATTTATACCACCCCAAGCAGAACTATAAGCTGGATTTATTCCCTCTCCTAATTTATCGACATTTCCTCTGTTAGCACTGATATTAAAACTTCCATATAAATTAAAGTCTTTAGTTTTAATTATATCTCCACCTAATGATAGCTCTATACCTTTATTACTTGTAGCTCCAACATTATCATACATATATGAAAAACCACTAATAGGAGGAATTGGTCTTAATAGAAGTAAGTCCTTAACGGAATTTTTGTAAACATCTATTGTACCTTTTAATTTGTTATTGAACAAACCAAAATCAAGTCCAATATTTCTAGTTATAGTTGTTTCCCATTTTAAATTTGGATTATTAAGCGTTGAAGCAGGAACATAAGATAATTGTTGTACTTCATTTAAAGAAAATCCAGTTAATCCTCCAGATGCCCAATTCATTTTCCAAAGTCCTGCATTGATTCCATCACTACCAACAGCACCATAAGAAGCACGCATTTTTAGGCTGCTTACCCAATTTACATTTTTCATGAAGTTTTCATCAGAAAGACGCCATGCAAATGCACCAGCAGGAAAATATCCCCAACGGTTCAATGGTGCAAACCTTGAAGAACCATCAGCACGGAATGTTGCTGTAAATAAATATTTATCTTTAAAGCTATAATTAGCTCGTCCAAAATAAGAATTTAGTCTATTAGGAGTGCCCGTATTAGAACTAAAACCACCATTTATAGCGTTTGAATGATCATAAGAATCAATATTAGCAAAAGCACGATCTGAATCAAATGAAACAGGATATTGTTTCCCAAATACATAAGTACTTTCAGAACCTGAATCAGCGACTTCCATCCCTCCTAAAATAGTTAATTGATGTTTATCCCCTAAACCTTGTACTTGATAGTTCAAAGTATTTGACAAACGATAATTCCATCCTTGTGAAGCATTAATAGAAGCATCTCCTCCGAAAGTTTTATTACCTTGTTTGTCAACATAAGCTTTATATATTGCTCCTTGCCATATTTTTCTTCTTCCCCATCCAGCATTTAGTCCAAGATCTGTTTTAGCAGTAAGTCCTTTTATTATTTCCCAACTGAAAGAAGTGTTAGCAACAATTGATCGGGATAAGTTAGCGTCTGTATAATCATTTATACGATTAACTGGATTGAAGTTATCATTAAGTATGTTTTCATAATCCCCTAATTGCGTATTTACAGTAACGTCTGATACACCTAATACATCATTTTTAGCTATTGGTCGAAACCAATAAGCTGAAGTCAAAAGAGAACCACTTCCTGAACTTGTTCCTTCGTTTCCTTTGGTTTCTTCTTGGCTGTATCTAGTGTTTAGTGAGAATGTAATTTTATCACCCAATTTTTGATCTAGTTTAAAAGAAGCATTTGATCTCTTATATGAAGTGTTTAATTTCATACCATCTTGATCTAGGTGATTTACAGAAAAAATATATTTTGTTTTCTCGTTTCCACTAGAAATATTGAAATTGTGATTGTGTGAGAAGGAACTTTTATATACTTTTTTACTAAAGTCTTCACTAGCTACGTTTTTATAGTGTTCAATACCTTCAGTGTTACTTCCTTTAAATTCATTCCCTATTAACCATAGTTGTTCCCATGCATTTGCATATCCGTCACCTATTGCTTGTGCATAAGCCCAGTTGTATTTAATGTAATCATATCCCTTCATTACAGGTAAGTATCCTGTTGGGGCGTTAAATTGAGTATAACCATCATAAGTTACTTTTGTTTTACCGCTTTTACCACTTTTAGTTGTAACCATGATTACCCCATTTGCTCCTCTTGCACCATAAATTGCGGTAGAAGAAGCATCTTTTAAAACGTCTATACTTTGAATTTGACTTCCTGGAATATTGCTTATTGAACTAACTGGAAAACCATCCACAATATAAAGAGGTTCGTTACTTTGAGATATGGATCCTCCACCTCTTACTCGGATTGAGATATTTGCACCAGGTCTACCGTCTTGAGCAACTACGCTTACCCCTGGTAATTTTCCTTGTAGCGCTTGTGCTGCATTTGCAACAGGCGCTCTATTGATTTCTTCACTAGAAACAGAAGCAACAGATCCTGTAAGATCTTTTCTTTTTGAAGTTCCATATCCTATAACTACAATTTCTTCTAATTCATTACTTTGTACAGACATCGTTACATTAATACTTGTCTTTCCTCCTATAGCTTTTTCAACTGTTTTATACCCTATAAAACTAAACAGCAAAACATCAGTCGATTTAGCGCTAATTGTATAATTACCATCTAAATCAGTGGATGTACCATTGTTAGTGCCTTTAACAAGAACGGAAACCCCCGGTATTGGACCTGCTGAATCAGTAACTGTTCCTTTTATTTTTAATACTTGTTGCCCGTAAGTAGGCATCCAAAATAGTATTCCCAGGAAAAATAAATAATATTTTACTTTCATTTTTTTTTTAGTTAGTTGGTTATTTATTGGTTAAAAAAATCTATGTTTTATAACATAGTGTCAAATTAAATTTAATTGCTTTTTGGTTTAAATGATTTATTTTCAATTGTTCAATAGGCTCACTTTTTTTAATTAATACTTGATTTATTTTTATAAAGTCTTTTTTTAATTTATTCAACTTTCATCTGTTAAACAGCAATATTATTTCATTAATCACGAGTGTAATCGATTGCTAAAATATGGAACAATAATTCATATTCCCATCAAAAGTGGCATAAAATAATCAAAAATTAAAAAAAATTAGGTTATTTATAAGATTTTAAGATGAATACCTTCACTTATAAGAAAATACCTTTTTACTAAATTTTAGGATAAATATTTCTTTAATAAACTGGTAAACAGTAAAAAAGACAGAAATTATAGAAATTGAAGAATGCTAATACCATGTTTTTTTTCAATAGTAAGAAAAATATTCAAGAGAAAATATAAAAATCAAAAAAAAACAAAGGTAGTCTGACTTTTAGTATAAAAACTTAAGACTTTAATAAAAGAAAAAAAAATATAGACATATTTTTACATAACAATAGGATTAAAATTTTTAATAAAAAATCAAAACCCATATATAAATACTTAACACTTTTTAGGATAGTGTCTTAAAATATATAATATAGAAAATTCTCAACATTTTAAATGAATTAATAAATCACTCCATCAACATAAAACCAATTCCCATTTTCGAATATAAATTTTGAAAATTCATGGTGAATGTGTTTTAGGTTTTGGCTGTCCCTATAATACGCTTTAAATTCTACAGTAGTTTCAGTCGCATTAATAACATCCAGTTGTTGCCATTGATTACTAATAGCCCAATTTAAAATTTCATCTCTTGAATGGAATTTCCTTTGTGATGAATGAGTAGTTGCAAGTAAATAATCGGCATTATGAGTAACATAAGCAGTATAGCGTGATCGCATCAAAGCTTCGGCAGTCGTTGCTTTTTGATCGCCTTTAATAATGGGTTCACAGCAATCCTGAAATCTTTTATTCAGTCCGCAGTGGCAAATTGCATTTATCATATTATTTACTTCAAAAACAAAAAATTAAATATTTCCATTAAGAGCTATAATTCGCTGATGCAACTGATTTAGCAAAACTTGATAACGACTTATTTCTACTAGATCTTCATCTTCTTCCAAGAAGTCAAGTAATTCATCTAATTCTTCACTCACTTCAACTAATTTATTATTGGCATCTGTTGCTTTTTTTTCTGCAATTAAATCGATTATCTCCTGAACCCCTTTTTTAAGTTCAATAAATTTACTGTTTTCCATAATGTCTGCGTTTATTCTTTATCTGAATCTTTACTTTCATTGAATTTTTTGGCGATTTGTTTCAATTTTTCTTTTCGGTCCATCGCTGATTGTTTTACTTTATCTTGAGCTTTATGAAGCTTGTCGTTGTGTTTCTTAATATTTCGATCGTTATTCCTTCCCATTATAGTTCTCTTTTTATTTCTTCCAATGTTTTATTGGTATAAATTAATTGATTTATTATTTCTCTTCGCAACTCATCCAAATCATCGTATTCAAAATACTTAGCCCAAGAAGTTAAATTAAACAAATTCCTGATTTGTTTGATTTTTTTAGTAGTTTCAAAACTGGTTCTTAGAATGGCTTTCTTATCATATTTGGGATTGTTTTTATGTTGATAATTGACAGTATTCGTACTATAATTAGCTTCTAAATAATACAATTCTTCTTCCGCATTATCAGGATAAAATTCATTCCAAGAAGCAAAACCTAATTTAAATTTGGACTCATTGCCAGTTTCGAAGCTATCTTGCTCCATTGGTTCTAACCTCCATTTACTATTCGCTAATCGTCCCCAATGATTCGATAACCGAAACATTCCCTCCTTTGTATAATAATACTTACTACCCGATTTACTATCATATTGTATTTGCAAACCTTCAATTTTATCTAAAAATACTTCATTGAATATACAAAATGTATTTTTGAATGATTTAGGACTTGGTCGAAATACTTTTTCCATCTAACAAAGGTAATCAGAATGAGAAGAATTACACAATCAAATACTATTTTGATTAACTTTGCAAAGCAGAATTTTATAAAAAATAGATCATGACAAAAGCATCAGAAGATAAAATGTTACAAAAAGGAGTATATACGGGGATAATCGAAAAAGACGACAAGAACAATTTTTTTTGTGGCGAATACCTTTTAGATTATAAAATGGTACAAGCCAAACACACTATTGGTGACATGATTACCATAAAGTCTGTTATCGAAAATCCTAGTGATATCAGTTACAATAAATACCCTAAAAAATCTAAGAATTTTGATAAGGCCAACAATAAGCCACAACAATAATAAGTCTTATTCAACAAAAATTAGTCTAAAAATCAAAAAAAACAGTCATTTTTTTGATTTTTTTTTTGTCTTAAACTAAAAAATTAAAAAAAAGTGTACCTTTGCAAAAAATTGTCTATTTTGAAAGCAAATCATATTGTTTCCATATTAAAAGACAAGTAGTTACAATATTTATGAAAAAAATAGTTGAATACCGAAAGTTATTAAATGTAGACAAAACTGCAGAATTAAAAGATTTAAAAACCATTTATCGCAATGCGATGAAAGAATCACATCCTGATAAATTTCAAGGAGATGAAGCTGGTTTGAAAGCTGCAGAAGAAAACAGTAAAAAAATTATTGAAGCCTATCACTTTTTAGTAAGCATCAATCCTGAAACTACTAAAATAAACTTACCAGAATATACTGAAACAATTGCTACATCAACAATTTCAGATTATAAATTTGTTGAAGGCAGATTAATTATTAATTTTTCTAACGGAAGCGTTTATGAATACATTAGTGTTCCTAAAGCTACGTATGTAAAAATGGTAAACGCTGATTCTCCTGGTCGATTTGCAAAAAGACATATATTAAATTCTTTTACTTGGAGAAAAACGACCAACCAAGACTAGATTTATTTTATAATGCCACAAAAAACACTCACGTATGAGTGTTTTTTTTTGTAAAAATCTTAAAAATACAGTGTATATTTTTTGTAAAAAAAATCGCATTAACCTATTGACTATTCTATTTAATTTTAGTAAGTTAGCCAAACTTATAAAGTTATAAATATAAAACATGGATAATCCTTGCAACCTATACAAATTACAATATAAAAAGGCGAATGAAACCCTAGATATATTAATAATTCAAAAGGCAGAAATTAATTTTAAATTAATTGCTAAACCTGCTAGTGCTTCTTTAAATAAAGCATTAAGAACCGTAAATATGGATATTAGGATAACCGAAAACGAAATCGAACATGCCGAATATTGCATCAATAGATGTGAATCAGAATTCAATCCTACAATTTAATTTAATTTTTTAAAAGAATCCCTCTTTTAAAAAACACCCATATTTTCGAACAGATTAATCTTTAAACGGAATTGTCTTTTTGTCAAATTTCCCTGTCTTTTTATCTAAAAAATAATAACAAAAATTTAAGTCAAAAAATTATTGTTGTTTTATAAATTTAAATACTTTTGCTGACTTAAATCATTTAACTAATTAACAATGAAAAAAATAATTTTATTGCTTTCTGCTACAGTATTTTTAATTTCATGTAGTAAAGACAAATATACCATTTCAGGAACTGCAAAAGGAGTTGAAGATGGTAAAACCATCATAATGGAAACTCAAGACGCTAGCGGAATGGGCTTAGTTGCAGTAGATACTGTAAAAGTTTTAAATGGTAAATTTGAAATTAAAGGTAAAACTACTGAACCCTCTTTTCATATGTTACAATTAGAAGGAGCTAATGGCAAATTTCCTTTTATCCTAGAAAATGGCGATATTGTTATCGAAATAAACAAAGACAGTATTAATAAATCAAAACTTTCTGGAACTTATAATAATGACGAATTCGTTAAATTTAACGAAGAATTGCTTAAAGTTCAAAAAGGTTTAATCGATTTTCAAACAAAAAACACTGCATTAATGAATACTGCTCAGCAAAATAAAGACACAGCAGTAATCAATAAGTTAATGAAAGAATTTGGTGAGATTCAACAAAAAGTACAAGTAGAATCAAAAAACAAATATGCTACTTACACTGAAACACATCCTAAATCATTCATTAGCGCCTTAATTATACAAGGAATGGTAAATGACCCTTCTGTTGAATTGACTAAAATAGAAAAACTATATGCTAGTTTAGATGAGTCTTTAAAAACTTCTAAACCAGGTAAAGCCATCGAAACAAAGATTAAAGAATTAAAAAATCCTACAGCTCCTTCTGCTGGTGCTCCATTACCTGCTGCACCTGCTGGTGCTAAGTGAAGAGCAGATTTTACTGCTCCTAATCCTGAAGGAAAAATTATTTCTTTAAAAGAAAATTTAGGAAAAGTAACAATAGTAGACTTTTGGGCTTCTTGGTGCGGACCTTGTAGAGTCGAAAATCCAAATGTTGTAGCCATATATAATGAGTTCCATTCAAAAGGATTGAATATTGTTGGCGTATCTTTAGATAAAGATGCAGCAAAATGGAAAGAAGCCATTGCAAAAGATAAATTAACTTGGATTCATGTTTCGCATTTAAAGTTTTGGGAAGAGCCTATCGCAGCTCAGTATGGTGTACAATCCATTCCTGCCACTTTTATCCTTGACGCTTCAGGTAATATCGTTGCAAGAGATTTAAGAGGTGAAGAACTTAAAGCTAAAATTAAAGAACTTTTATCCAAATAAATTGAAATTCTTATAAAAATAGAAAAATCTCCCTTGTGGAGATTTTTTTATTTTATTCAATACCAATACATTAAAAATAATACAAAAATTAAGTCTGTTTTTTATTTGGAAACATCAAAACAGTTTCTATATTTGCAACCGCTAAGCACAATTATATGCTCAGCAACGGTATCCGGGGAGATACTCAAGCGGCCAACGAGGGCAGACTGTAAATCTGCTGTGTGAACTTCGCAGGTTCGAATCCTGCTCTCCCCACGAAAAGGGATTAAGATAGATAAATTAAAGTTTTTCAATCTTTTCAAAAGTCCACAAAAAACGTGTTAAGCCTGCAAATCCAACGATTTGCAGGCTTTTTTCATTTTCTGCACTTTGTCAAAATTTATAATAATGATCAAAGTTTCTATGGCAGAATCGTGGCACATTTGCATTTTTTAAAAATGTGCCACAGAATACCAGCTAAACCTAATAGATACAGGGGTTAACGTGCTTAACGACTTGATTTTTTGAAGTTATAATTCTACATTTATTAACCCTAAAAGTTGAATTATGTTAGAAAGCAGTTTTGGGCTGGTTTTCTTTTTGAAAATCCCCCGCAATGAAAGTAAAATTAGAACCATTTATCTTAGAATTACCGTAGATGGGATACCTAAAGAAACATCTACGAAACGTAAATGGGATATCTCACGTTGGGATCAAAAATTAGAAAGAGCAATCGGAACTAAAGAAGATGCGAAATCTATTAATTTTTTCTTAGAGTCTCTTACTCTTAAAATCAATGAATACAAAACCGAGAACATGTATAGCGGAAAGCTTATTACTTCTCAGAAAGTTATGGATTATATTTTAGGGAAAAATGCTGCAAGAGCAAAAGTACTTGAAGAGTTCCAAAAACATAATGATGAAATGACGGCTCTACTGGGTAAAGGATACGCAAAAGGAACTCTAGATCGTTTCACTATCACTATTAATCATTTAAGAGCCTTTATTCGACTTAAATTTAATACAGAAGATCTCGAATTTTCTGATTTGAATCTCGCATTTATAAAAGACTTTGAATTTTACTTACGGTCTGTGCGCAATTGCAGTAATAATACAACCCTTAAATATATCGCTAACTTTAAAAAGATAGTTATACGTGCTATAGATAACGAAGTCATCTTGAAAGATCCATTTAAGAACTTTAAAGGTAAAAAATCGAAAATCATTAAAAAACCCCTATCTACTCAGGAATTATATGAGTTAGAACGGCATTATTTCAGCACTGAGCGACTTAATGTAGTAAGAGATGTGTTCGTCTTTCAATGCTACACGGGATTAGCTTATATCGATGTATATCAATTAAAAAAAACTGATATTAAAGTGGGGGTCGACAAACAAGCATGGATAATGTCTGAAAGACAAAAAACAGGCTCCTCAACTAATGTCCCGCTCTTACCACAAGCACTTCAAATAATTGAAAAATATAAAGAACATCCTCTTTGTTTGCAACGCGGCACTGTTTTGCCTGTTGCTTCAAATCAAAAGATGAACGAATACCTAAAGGAGATTGCGATCCTATGTGCTTTTCCGTTTACTCTTAATACGCATATGGCTCGTAGAACATTTGGAAGCACTGTTACGTTACAAAACAATGTACCGATAAATGTAGTGAAGGAAATGCTTGGACATTCCTCTGTGAAGCAGACAGAAGCCTATGCTATTACAGAGCAAGTTACAGTTGGACGGGAAATGGCATTGCTTAATAAACGGATAAATAAAACGGATCCAGTAATGTGTGAGTCAGATCTAGCCATCCTCACCAGATTAGAGAAGGAGATAAAAAAAATTAAGCAGAAGTATCACTTATCTTGAAATCGCAGCAAATACTGTTTATTATCTAAAACTTAAAGACAACTGTAACATATTAATTCAAAACGCAAAAAGGTTGCTACCATCATGGAGCAACCTTTTTGTCTTTCAGATAGACTTCACTTTTAACACCGGGATGGTAGGAAGGAAAATATTCGATGTATCCTAAATTCTGTAATTCTTTAAAATACTTATGATAGGTTGGTATTGTATTAATATGCGAAAGTGCCATGATTTTACTTCGACTCACTTTAATATTTTGCATTTGTCCTTGCTTATAACCCAAACTAAGTATAGCAAGTAATAGCGCGAAATGCCAAACGTTTAATCGAGGATCTTCCATATAAATCAATAATAAATTCATCAAACTATCCTTATTACTTTTATTTGCATCTTTCATCTGTAAAAAGTTTTAGTAGATCAACTTTATTATAGTAGTACGAGCCGAGTATTTTTTTAAATCGTATCTTTTGGGTCACTCTTAAATTTTGAACAGATCCTGGGGACATATTCATTAATGTTCTTACTTGCTTGCTTTTTATCCATTCTTGGTCTACTATTTCACCTTGGACTTCCTTCGTCTGTGTCATTAAAGTACCAATATTACCTAATAACTCCAAACCAAACTGCCTCAAATCTTCTTTTGTTATCATGTCATTCATAATCTCCTTTTATTAAAAATTTAAACAATACATCTCTCCCTTTTAATTTGAATTAGCTCTTTATTTTACTTACAGTTTTTTAAAACAGAAAGCTATTCAATTTTACAAAGTGCAATTCAGCAAATAGTCTAGTGCTACTTCTTTTACTCTAAAGTATGCAAATAAAACAAGTCGTTTATATATCTGATTATCAATGGTGTTATTTGTCCTCTAATGGCAGTTCACATAACCTTATAGTACTATTCTAATATCCCTTTTTCAAAATTAACTTTTAGAACAGTCAAATCTATACTTCGCTCAATTTCAACTTAACTCCAATCCTCAAAGCACATTTATACTTCCGCTCTGCTCCAGCATAAAAGAGCTTAGTCGGATAATAAATAAAAGAATCTTGAAAATTTAAGCCGCTACCTACCCATAATTTTCAAGATCCTTTTACATGGCTTATATAGCCATAGCATTATATTGGAGAAATTGTGGATTGATAACATTACACAGTATTTGTTTGAAGAGTCACTTTTTTCTTTATAACCCCAAATAATCTTCTTTACAACCTTGCTTCCAGTCTATTACTATTCAAAAACCAGTATGCTAAATTGTCCCATTTCAAGAGCAAAGGTATTCTAGTGTTTTTAACGCAAAAAAAAGGTCAAGCCCTACGGGTTTATCAAAAAATCTCCACCCATGCGGGTTGTATTTATTTGATAAAACCTTGTTTTTGCTAAACACTAACCTTTTATGCTCTCGAAACGAAACATAGCATACTCCGGCTCTTTGGACGAATAAAAAAAATGTCAACAATGAAATTTTATACTATTTATACTGGAATTAGAGTGAAACAAAACAGCACCTCCTCTCATTACCGAATAAATTAATTTAAACAATAAATCTAAAAATTAAAAATCATGAACATCATCGGAAGATTAACAAGGGATGCGGAAGTATACACAACACCGCAGGAGAAAAAAGTGGTAAATTTTTCAGTAGCTATTAATGATAGTTACCGAAATAAGCAAGGCGAACGCATAGAGCAAACTAGCTATTTTGATTGCTCCTACTGGATAAGTCCAAATGTTGCCAAAATACTCCTTAAAGGGGCTTTAGTAGAGCTAACAGGAAGAGTGAGTACAAGAGCCTGGACTGCTACTAACGGAGAACTAAGATCTAGTTTAAATTTTCACTCCTCGACTATTAAATTACATGGAGGTAGTAAAAAAATAGAACAGGCACAGGCCGTCGTAAAACAAGAAAACAAAAAGATCATCATAGAGGAGCCTGCAGATGACCTACCATTTTAACACTAAATACTTAATCATTTTTTTAACTTTTAAAATTTTAATATCATGGCACACAATTTAAATTTCAACGAAAGAACAGGACGTTATTCCTTTTTTAGCGTACAAGAAAAAGCTTGGCACGGTTTGGGTCAAATAGTAACAGACTATCCAACAAGCGCGCAAGCAATTAACCACGCAGGACTTGATTATGAAGTTACAAAAAGTCCTCTTTATACCAAGGCATCAAACATAATTGATCCTAAAGACAATTTAGCGATAATAAACAATGAGGTCAACGTACCCAATTATTTTGCCACAATCCGTACCGATAATAATGTTGTTTTGGGTGTAGTCGGTAAAGATTATCACATTGTACAAAATCGTGAAGCATTTAGTTTTTTTGATGCTATTGTAGGTGGTACAGATGGGATTTTATACGAGACTGCAGGCGCTTTAGGAAATGGAGAACGTATTTTTATTACGGCTAAATTACCGGACTATATTCGTGTGGGCAATGGTGATGATGTTACAGAAAAATATATTTTCCTTACTACTTCACACGATGGTAGCGGAAGCATTACGGCAGCTTTTACACCCGTTAGAATAGTGTGCCAAAATACACTAAACGCATCACTTCGTAATATGAGTAATGTAGTACGCATACGCCATACTTCGGGAGCAAAACAACGTTTGGAAAATGCACACAAAGTAATGGGATTAGCAAACGAATTTAGTAATCAATTAGAGGACATTTTTAATAATTGGGCAAAAGTGAAAGTGCACGATCATGAGGTTAAAAAAATGATACAATTCGCACTATGCCCTAACAAAGAAACCTTACAACATCTAAAGGCTGGAAATGAGGACGAAATATCCACAGTTTTTAAGAACACGGTTGAAGATGCTTTTGCCTATGCTATGACGAGCGACTCACAACAGATGAACACGACAAAAGGAACTTTGTTTGGAGCTTACAACGCTGTAACAGGCTACTACCAAAATGTTCGTAGCTATAAGGATAGCGAAGCCAAATTACAATCCATTATTATGGGAGGTACTGCACAATTAAAATCTCAAAAAGCTTTTGAAATCTGTACTAATTTTCAAAAACTTGGTATGAATTGCTTTAATTAATAATCCTTTTAAAAACTATAGACGGCCCACTTTGATAGTGGCCGTCTATTTTTATTAGTATCGTTTTTTTGTTTTACGGAATACATATATTGAAATCTTGAACTTCAAAAAGACCTTCCCTTCCAATTGGTCGGGAAAGTCTTTTTGAAGAAACTAGTTGAACCACTTCAGAAAAAAGTAATCAGTACGCAGCGCTCCCTTCTATTTTTCCTGAAAAGGTTCGAGTTAAATGATAGGATATTCTTCATCCTATTACTTATTTCCGCCTTCTTTTCTTTCCACAACAGCGTCAAAAGAAAAGAAGCAAAAGAATGCCGCTACATTATTTCACATTTTCAACTTTGATTTGAGTTAGTTTCTTTTCGCTTGACTTCTTTCTTGAATAACTCCATAACATAAGTAGTCCAAAAATAATAAATCCGATGGAAATCCATTTGGTCACTCTTTCAAAGAATGTTATTACTACTGATTTTTCGTAACTCGAAAATCCCTCTATTCCCATCGGACTCGTCTGTAAAACTTTCGTCTGTTGATCCAATATCGAAGGCTTACACCTATAAGTAGAGCAATTATACCTAAAAACAATGCAGGATTCATAATCAAATATTTATAAATTTCACGTAATAAATTTACAAAAAAAAAACAACAAAATAAAAATAAGTTACTCATTTAAAGATAGTTACGATAATTATTTTAGATGCCAAAAAACAATGTGATTGCTTTACTTCATTCAGTAAAGCTATCACTTGCTATTTAATTTTAATCACTACTGTAAATCTTCCTCTGTATGTGGCTTCTTAACTAACTTGGATTTAAGTAAGTGGCTGTTTTTAATCTCCAAAACTTGCAATCGACTACCATTTTTTTCATGGAGTTCTATGCGAAGTACTTTGTCATCAGCGATCGTAAATTGATCCAAAACAAAAACATTTCTGGAAACCGTTTTTCCTTCTACCTCATCAATAGCGCTATAGACTCTTATTGGATTTTTAGTTACTTCCTGTACAACCGTGCGTTTCGCTTTCTTTTTATCTACCACTTTAAAATTGACGAAATCAATTGGGAATGAAACGAAACTTGAATTCTTAATTTGTGTATGAAAATAAAATTTGTCATCGTTAATATAAATACCTTTTAATAAAAATTCTATTCCAAATTTTCTGGTGCCAATTTGTTTTATAAAGTGCTTGTCTTGCTTATAAATCTCCTCCATTAATTCGTCGACCATGTTGGGCGAATTCGTACCAAGTTCTTTAAACAAAATTGGTTTTGAGCTCCATCCACGATCACTCATAACAGTTTTAGTTAAACTGTAATTTGTAACCCTAGGACATGAATTGTAGGAGACATTAAAGCTATAGAAAGATCCGTCTTCCGTAATTACTGAAAAATTGGTTTCTTCTTCAAAATCGCGAACAGAAGCCTTAACTCGCAAAACATTACCAGCATCCTCAGCCTTACTGGCAACCAAATTAGTACTACCTAAATCTACGTAGCGAATACCTGAGGGAAATAATAGATGCGTAGTTTTATCGAATGTTACTTCTATATCGTATGGTTCTATTACACTTAAGTTCTCCTTGTGACTCAAGCATAGGGCATTTTGCCCGTGCGTAATTGATGTGCATCCTAACATTAAAATCAGGATCATCAATGTATTTTTTACAGCTGTTTTCATTTTATACCATTTATTTTTTGAACAATTATTTTTTTGATACTAGCAGCACTTGCAGTCCTGCTTTTAGGGTAACTTTTGGAGTCTTAATTTTTTTTGAGAAATAATTTGATACACCTTGTACTAATCCTCGGCTTAAATCCCCTGCGATCTGTTGTCCAGCAGAAGTGGACAACATGACACTACTGCCAGAAGTTTGTCCCATATTGGCTGCCATGTCGGTCATAGCAGTACGTTCTGGAGAATAAGGCACTGCCAATCCTTGTTGTCCGTCCAAACCATAGATAGTGAGCTCAATGGGGAGAATATTTCCCTCCAACTCAATAGAACTAATCTTCAGTTGTAGCCTACCTTGCTGAAACTTCGAATTTGCAGTTACTACAGTTCCGATTGGGATCGTTTTGTTCTGTATCCTTGCGGGTTCCAATAAACGTAGGCTAACACTGGTTTCTTCGGAGACGAGTTGTGTTTCTTGAACAACAGCACGAATACTATTCTTTGTTTGATGTTGCTGATCAGCACTGGTGAATGTACTATTGCTAACCGCTACTATGAGATGCTCCTCAACGCTTTGCTTAAGGTTAGAAACTACATTGTGTCTTTCTGGAATTATCGAAACAAAGACTTCTTTTGGTAGTGAAGTAGGAACAATTGACTTGCTTTCAGGCAAACCTGAATTGATCGGTAAATATTTAGCCGCCATCTGATAGGATTTCTCCATTAACTCCAATTGATTCTCAACAACATTAGTTGGTGGTTCTTCCTTTTTTGCCAGTTCTTTTTTTAGCTCTTCTAGTTGTTGACGTAATTCCTGCGTTTCAGAATTATCATTATTGTAAAAGCTGCCCAATGTGTTTTGTGCATTGCGATAACTATTTAAAGAGGCATTACTATTACTTTCTTTTTCAGGAACATCTTGCAACGATTCTGCTGCACTCCCTTCGTTCCAGTAATCCGATAGCGATGTCAGGGCATTTTGTTTTTCTTGATTTTTCTGTTCTAATAATTCTTGTTCGTAGGCTTTTTGTTTGTCATTTTCTAAACCAATAGTTGTAGGCTGAGGAACAGAGTCGTTAAGTCCTAGAATCTCAATATTTTTTATATTTTCTGCTGGTTTAAAAATCAAATACATACAGCCAAAAAATACTATCGCCATCAATCCAAAGATGATTGGCTTTTTAATTTTTTCGGCTTTACTCTCGTTACACACTGCCAGCTCATCAGGAGATGTATTTATACTGCCATCTGTAACATAGACCGCATTTTTCTTGTTTTCATTTTCTTTCATGTTTTTTCTTTTTTATAATTAGGACTAATGATCCCTCTAGCGATTGCTCACTACAGGAATTAAAACAAACTGATAAGAATACCAACTATGCTGATTATCAGATAGGCGGTAAAACAAACTATGATGCATGTATACTGCTTCTGCAATGGAAGCATCCTCCATTTCGCCTCAACTTCATTGATCCATAGCTTAATATTTGTTCGAATCTCCTTCATCGTTACAATTTTTAGCGTTCTATAATTTCTAGATCCTTATTTTCTAAAACCGTAAACTTCTCTATATTGAATCCTTGTGGATTGTTATCAGAACGAACGGAATTCACCAGGTAGCAAGAAGTGACAAGATTCCTTTTTGTTACATTACTGGATCGAATGATGAACTGCTTAGAGTACGTTTTCACAGCATAAGGATAGGTTTCAAAATCACATACCACACTATCCACTTCAAGTCGTTGTTGGACATTTCCTGAAATGATCCTATTGTAATATCCTTTTTCTGCTAAGTCTTTGTAATAATCAAAAGCACTTTTATCAGCAAGATTGAATGCTCTTTTCATGTTATTGTCAATGGCATTTTTATCTGGAGCTAGTGTAAAGAAAAGCTCGTGAAACCGGCGAACATGCTCACGAGCTTCTACAGGTCGATTGATCGAAGCATCCTGAGCAAGAGCCAACATTAGCGATTTTCCGTTGTCTAATACATAGACCTTCTGACGTTGCAATTCAGCGAATCGGTAAGATTCCCAAACAGCATAACCCGATATACCAACACACAGTACTGCAAATACAAAAGCGTAAAGCCTAATTTGACTGAAACTATTTTCGATATTTCTTAAAGTTTTAAATTCCATTTTACTTTTATTTAAATTGTTATTTCATTAATCTACCGCCTATATTTCCAGCAACAGACCCTGTACCAGCCCCTACTATATTCCCAGTTTTAGTAGTGGTTTGATTTATATTGCGAACAAAGTTTCCTGCGCCACCAGCCTGAATAATCCATCCAGTAACCGTAGGAATGGTAAAATACCCTATGATGCCAATAATCATAAATATGATGTAAACAGTACTCGATGAATCGGGGATAAAATTGGGATCGGATAAACTGTCGATGTCCTTTTGGAGTATTAAGGATTGGATCTTGGATAACATCGCGCTAAAAAGATCTGAAACAGGTAACCAGAGATACACACTAATATACCGAGTCAGCCATTGCGTTAAAGTTGACTGAAATCCATCCCAGACTGAAATCGCAAATGCTAAAGGACCCAATATTGAAAGCACTATTAAGAAGAAGGTTCTTATCGTATCTATGACTAGTGCAGCCGCTTGAAAAAGGACTTCAATAAATTCACGAAATCCATCTCGAAACATTTTCTTTAGACTGTAGATCTGCCTTTCCGCGTACATGCTTGACATGGTTACCAAATCTGTAGGTGTCCATCCGAGTTCGTCTAACTTTTTATCAAATTCTTCATCCGATGCTAAATAGGCTGTCTCAGGATTACGAAGCATCGCTTCTCTCTCCAATAGGTCTTTCTGCTGTTGTAAAGCATTCAAATCTAATACTTGACTTTCTAAGATGCTGTGCGTTCCTTGAACCACTGGACTCAATACACCGTTAAGTGTTCCCAATACAATTGTTGGAAAAAATGTAATACAGATACCCAAAGCAAAAGGTCTAAGTAACGGGAAGACGTCTATCGGTTCGGCACTACTCAGCGCTTGCCAGACTTTTAATGCAACATAAAACAAGGCACCCAATCCAGCCAAGCCTTTAGCAACCGTTGCCATATCTGCTGATAAAGGCATCATCTCGTCATAGAGCGAACGTAGTACTTCATGAAGATTAGTAAATTCCATGATTACCAGTATTTCTGGTTAGCCGTTCCGTAAAGATTCAGTACTCTTTGACTGTTATTGGCTTTCTTGGCACGCAGATAACTAACTGAAATATTTTTATTCGTAAAATAACGAACCAAATTGTGGTACTCTTTTACTTTCTGATACACTTGGTCAATAATGTCCATTCGTTCTTTGTCATTGAGTGACAAGCTGGAAGAGTTTACAATTTGTTTTAACTCTTTCAAAAGTTCTGTGCTTTCGTTTAACAGTATGGAATACCCATTCGCAATGGCTGTTAGTTCTTGTTCGTTGAAATTGGGATCGTTCAACATTTTTCCAAAATTATTTACATACATTTCAGAAACATCGCCAACAAGCAACACAGTCTGTTGCACTTTTCGAGCATCTTTCACCAAATTGTTTACTGCCTTAAGTTTATCGTAATATTCTTTTCCTTGATTATACACTTTTTGAACTTCTTTAAAGTTGTTAATCATGTTGGTCGCTGTGGTCGAAGTCTGTATAATCTGTCTGGCAGAATTGACTATTCCTTGAGCCAAATTTGTAGGATCTGTTACCACCCACTGTGCTTTAGCATTCGGCATGAAAGCGAGTAAAATCACCATGCATACCATAATTTTTAGATTTTTCATTACTATTTGTTTTTAAAATTTTTACTAATTGTTTTCTTTTTCCCTTTTCTCAAGGGCAATTCTCTTGATAGCCTGTTCTACATTTCCATCTAATTGACTTGCCAGTTGCATGACTTCCAACTTTTCTGTTTCTTCTGTGGTATAGGCTAAATATTCCTCGAAACTAACTTCTGTAGCATATACTGCCGAATGCGTTCCTCCTAACCCAATCCAAACTTCTTTGTACAGTCGCTTAGGATCATTGTTCATGTTGATGGAAAGTACCTGTGCTTTTTCTTTTTCAGTTAAACCAAGCATGGCTTGGATATCGTCAAATTTGTTCATGTACTTCCTTTGATCCAGCAGTATTTTACAATCCGAATTATTGATAATACTTTCCTTTACAATAGGTGATTGAATGATATCATCAACTTCTTGGGTTACAACAATAGCTTCACCAAAAAACTTTCGAACCGTTTTAAAAAGGTATTTGATGTACTCGGCCATCCCTTCTTTTGCAATAGCTTTCCAAGCTTCTTCAATCAGGATTAGTTTTCGAACTCCTTTCAAACGACGCATCTTATTGATAAAAACCTCCATAATGATGATAGTCACAATTGGAAAAAGGATTTTATGATCCTTGATCGCATCTATTTCGAAAACAATAAATCGTTTAGAAAGTAAATCCAGTTGCTTTTCGGAATTCAATAGATAATCGTACTCACCTCCTTTGTAATAAGGTTCTAATACATTTAAGAAGTTGGCAATATCAAAGTCTTTTTCCCGTACCTTTTTATCTTCTAAGACTTGTCTATAATCTCCTTGTACAAATTCATAAAACCCATTGAAAGAAGGAAATTCATCAGTCTGCTTGATTCGTTCGATGTAACCGCTCACAGCATTCGAAAGTGCCACTTCTTCGGACCGTGTTGGTGGCTCATCATCCCTTTTCCATAAGGTTAAGATTAAAGTTTTAACGCTTTCTCTTTTTTCAATATCGAAAACGCCATCATCGGTGTAGAAAGGATTAAAGGCAATCGGATTGTCTTCGGTATAGGTGAAATAAACGCCATCTTCTCCTTTGGTTTTTCCTTTGATTAATTCACACAATCCTTGATACGAATTTCCCGTATCCACCAACAGCACATGAGCGCCTTGTTCGTAATATTGTCTGACCATGTGATTGGTAAAGAAGGACTTTCCAGAACCAGATGGTCCTAATATGAATTTATTCCTGTTGGTGATAATACCACGCTTCATGGGCAAATCAGAAATATCCAAATGAATGGGTTTCCCCGTCAGTCGGTCAGCCATTTTGATTCCAAAAGGAGAGGGTGAACTTTTATAATTGGTTTCTTCAGTGAAAAAACAAAGCGCAGGTGCAATAAAAGTGTAAAAGCTTTCTTCACTAGGAAAGTCTCCTGCATTACCTGGCATTCCTGCCCAATAAAGCGTCGCCACATCTGTAGTGTTGTGCCTTGGTTTACATTCCATCAGTGCCAAAGCACTACCTGTGTCGTTCTTCAATTGTTTTAATTCCAATGGATTATCGGACCATGCCATTACATTGAAGTGCGCTCGAATGGAAGCATGTCCAAAAGAATGTGCTTCATTCAAATAGCGTTCGATCCATTCCTTATTGATTTGATTGGCTCGGCTATAACGAGCCAAGGAATGCATGTTTCTTGCTGATTTTTCGAACTTGCGCAGGTTGTCTTCGCTGTTGTCTAAAAATAGATACTGGTTGTAGATGTGATTGCAGCTTAACAACAATCCAACTGGCGCAGCAAAAGACAACAAACAATCACTTTTATCGGTGGACAATTTCTCATAACGGGTTTCTGCTGCTACTGAACTAGGCAAATCATCGGTATCGGACAAGGTGTGCAAACAAAGCCTTTTGTTTCCAATGCGAACTTCTTCTCCGCCTAAAGCAATATCCTGCAATGGTGTTCCCTCCTCTCTTGAAAGACTCAGGTATTGTTCCAATAATCCTTGTTTGCTAGTTGTTCCAACGATATCATCCTCGCTTAATCGTTCCAATTTTATAAAATCGGAATCGTTCACAATTCGCTCAAATTGTGCCACCGATTCCATAAAGCGAGAAAGGATCTCTTTATCTCTTAGTTCTTTTGGAATCAGCACACCTTTGCAAAGCGAAGAAAAATTACTCTGCATACGCATACGCTCTTTGGACGTTTTTGTTAAGAACAGATAACAATAATGATTCAGAAACGGACGCTCATTAAAATGTTGTTGATAGGATTTTGCCAAAAAACTCAAATCTTCTTTGGCTATATCAGGAGCATAATTTTCCTTAATGTACCAATCCTGTTTGTGCACCACCGTATAATCAGGCAAAGTTTTGATTGCCTTGTGCCATGCCGAATGAATGGCTTCATATTCCGCAGAGGCAACTGTGAAAAGCTCTGGTAGCTGTACTCGAAAACAAGCGGTGATATCAGCATCCTTGGAGATAATACAATTATTTTCTACTGCTAGCAACGGAAACTTACTTTCCAGCGTAGTCGCTTTTGATTTATTTCTCATGGCTGATGCATTTTGGAATTCAACTGAAAATAGCGATGTACAGGCTTACGACAGATAATATATCGTGGATGTCTTTTGTTCGCTCCCACTTTCATCAAACCATGTTCGCCGTACTTTTTGTTCAATGAAAAAGTTTGCCATACGAGTAGCGATCCCCCACCGATTCCTATAAATAGACACAGATAAGAATTCACGCCAGTCATGTACAAGATCATTATCAGGATAAGCATCCCGAGCAAACCACCTGCGAAGATGAACAGGTACTGCGCTTTCAGTCCTTTGAACTCCACCGTTCTTCCAATACCTTTATTAATATTATACGTATTCATAAAGCAAAAAATTATAGGAAGAAAGAACGTAAAACAGTTGCCGCTACAATTAAAAAGATACAAGCTCCAAACCAACTCGCCGCTGTCTTGCTTGTATCTGGATCACCGCTACTAAACTTGTTATACACCTTCACCCCACCAATGAGGCCCACAACTGCACCAATAGCATAAATAAGCTGAGTAGCGGGATCAAAATAAGAGGTGACCATTTGTGTCGCTTCTGTGATTCCTGCTGTTCCGTTTCCTTGTGAAACTGCACTAATTGTTGATAGTACAGCCACTACCAACACTACTTTTTTAACTTGATTTCCCATGATTTGAAAAAATTAAATTGTTTTTCGATCCGACACTTTGTAGGATTTAGAAACAAATATCAGATGGAAACAGTTGCTGTTTAATATGTTGTCGTTAAGTGGAGTTGTTTGGCAGAAGAAGACTTGACAACTTAGTTTGTGATAGTAAAAATCACTAAATTTGGGTAATCAATATTATGATATTTTAAGTTGCAATATGCAATACAGCGTGATGAAAGACTAATAATTAGAAAAGAACGTTTTTAAATGTTGATGAAGAAGATAGAATAAATTAAAATGACAATCCACAAGCTTTAACTATTGCTCATAATTATAAACTTATGTTAGAAACATCTTTGGATAAAATAACTACAAAAATTACAGTAAGGCTTAAAGAATCTTCAAGAAATATCTATATTGGAAGTGGAGTATTATATTATCAAGACAACTTTAAAGACAAAATTTACGTCCTTACAGCTTCTCATTGTCTCTTCGCAGATGGAGATGCATTCAAAGACCAAAGAATCGAAATCTGCATAGACATTCTAAAATCAGATTCTACAGAATATGAGACTATCAAAGTACAAGTAAGTAGAGAATTATTATTTACCGATATAACTAAAGATGTCGCTGTTTTAATTTTAGATAAAAAAGAAGTTGAAAATATTATTGGTATAATTCCAAAAATTTCACCTGTAAAAGAAAGAAGCAATTATAGTAATTTCATAACTAAAGGGTTTCCAAACGCTACTTATGGAAAAGAACTTGCAACTTTATACCCAACTTGGGTGCACGGTATAGATAATCAATTTCAATTACAACTACATGAAGACTATTCAAAATATTCAATTGAGGGCTTTTCTGGGAGTCCAATTTATATAATAGCTGAAGACGAAATTTATCTATATGGGATTTTCACTAGATTCAGACCTGAAGAAAAAGGGAAAGTTATCTATTGCCAATATATTGAAATAATTAACGAATTGTTATATAAACAATATCTACCAAGTATAACTTTTGGATATTTTGGCAACTACGGATTAACATCAGAGTTCTTTACTAAGCATATTCTGAATTCTATAAAAGATTTAGGGCCTAGATTTAATGAAGATTTAAATTTTCAATTACCAATTGCAAAAATTTTCAACGATATTGCTAAAGATGATTATTTCTTCAAAAGATTTTTAAATATCGTTGATAATTGGATAGTAGAAAAAGGCTATAGACAATTAAATGATAATATTCATCTTGATAAAATTGAGAAAGAATATGATAGTGTCAAACAGAAAGCTATTAATTGGATTAAAACGTTAGAAAATTCAATTATCCAAAATATTGATGTAAAATGGCTGTTGGAAAGTTTAGAAAAACTCAATGATTGTATTGACGATAAATCTCAAGAAGTCTATAAATTGAGAAGGGAGGAAGAAGAAAAAAATAAAAATATTAAACAAGATCACACTTATCGAACTCCTTATGAACAAGAAACAAGCAGATTAAGAGAAATAAAACAATCTAATAATGATTTTATTAATGATATTTCAAATAAGGTACATGTTAATCTTGCCAATAATCCTTACTTAATAATTAAAGGAGATGCTGGAAATGGGAAATCACATTTATTGGGAGATATCGCAAAGACTAGAATAAAAAGGGGGTTACCGACTCTCTTATTACTTGGACAACAATTTAATAGTTCTAAAGATATTTGGGAAAATATTAAATCCAATTTATCCGTCAACTGTACAAATAAACAATTACTAGCAACTTTAAATAATATAGGGAAACAAGTTGGCTCAAGGGTTTTGTTTTTAGTTGATGCAATCAATGAAGGAGCAGGTGCGGATTTATGGAATTCTAGAATTGCAAGTTTTATCAATGAATTTACCAACTATCCTTTTATTGGTTTAGTTCTAACAATTAGAACAACCTATTTAGATTTTGTAATTCCGGAGAATGTTAGAAAAGATTCTAAGATAACTTTTAAAACTCACGAAGGATTTAAAGGCAATGAATATGCAGCTCTTAAATTATTCTGCGAATTTCACGGACTAAAACAACCTAACTTTCCAATATTAGCACCTGAATTTACAAAACCGTTGTTTTTGCAATTAATCTGTGATACAATTAAAGACACACCCGAAAAAACATTTCCGCAGGGTTTCCAAGGAGTAAGTAGTATTTTTCAAATTTATATTGATTCAATAAATCGTAAGTTTCAAAACAAACGCGATGAGTATAAATATTGTAATGTTGTTTTAGACGCAATTCACAAAGTAGCATTTGCAAAATACAATAATGAAAATAACTCTTTGCTACTCAAAGATGTTAGACGATTGCTAAAAACAGAATTTCCAGACCACAAACTTTTATTAAATGATTTAATTGAAGAAAGTATTTTTATAACAAATCCACAAACAAACTACAAAACAAATCAGCAAGAAGAGGTAATATATTTTGCATACCAACGATTTGGAGATTTTTATATTGCTGAAGAATTATTAAATAAATTCAATAATCAATCAGCAGTTTTAGAAGCATTTAAAAAAGAAAATGAATTTGGTAAATTAATAGCCGATAGAAACGGATATTGGTATAATGATGGTATTCTTGAAGCATTTTCAATTTTATTACCCGAGAAGTTCAATCTTGAAATTTTTGAGGTTTTCGATTGGTATTTTGAATGTGAGGAAGATAAATTTTACAAACAACACGTTATTGGGGAATTAAATAGATTTTTATTAGATAGTTTAAATTGGAGAAAGATTGAAAGCATCAACAATGATAAACTTATAAATTGGTTCAGAGGAGCGTATTTTAGAATTTCAGAAGATGATTATTTTTATAAATTGATTGAATTATCAACTATCATAGGTCACCCATTTAATAGTGACCGATTGTTTAGAATATTGAAGAGTTATAAAATGCCACAAAGAGATAGCTTTTGGCAGCAGCATTTACGATATTTTAGTAGTTATGATGACAATGAAAATGGTTATCCCATTCGTCGCTTAATTGATTGGGCTTGGACACCAGATATTTCTAACAAGTTAGATTTTGAAACAACTAGATTAACAGCTCAAACACTAACTTGGGTTTTATCCTCTACCAATATTAAATTACGTGATCAAACGACAAAAGCAATGGTTAATCTTTTAGAGCAGCAACCAGATGCTCTAGTATCAATTTTAAAATCATTTAAAAACATTGATGATTTATACATATTAGAGAGATTATATGCTATTACCTATGGTTGTGTATTAAGGACTGAAAATATCGATTCTATCAACAAAATTGCTTTGGTAGTTTATAATTATATCTTCAAAAAAGGAACACCACCAAATCATATTTTATTGCGAGATTATGCAAGAAATACGATAGAATATGCTTTATATAAAAATCCAAAACTAAAAGTAGATATAGATTTAATAAGACCTCCATATAATAGTAAGTTGCCTATCAGACTACCTTCAAAAGAAGAAGTGTTAAAATATAACTTTCCATATGATGACCCTAAATCTAAAAATGATTATAGATTAATGAATAATAGAATTTATCATTCTGTCACTAGTTTTGGGGATTTCAGTAAACATATTAATGGTTCTTTAGATGATTTTGCCCCAACAAGTTTTACGTTTGAAATAGAATATAATTCATTTTATAAATCATTAAATAATAGTAAAAAGAAGTTTTTACGAACAATAATTGAAATTTTAAAAATAAAGGCTTCGTTTAGTAAAAATAAGTCTCTTTTCATATATAAATATGGAGAGGATAAACACAAATCTCAATTAAAAAGTATTGATGAATTTTTAGATAAAACGTTGAATTTTATTGATGATATTTTTGATTCTAACGAAAAACTGTTTTTATCGGAAAAAGTAATTCCTTTTTTAGAAACTAAATACAAATTTAATGATTGGCAATTAAATAAATCTAATATTACCTCTTTCAAATATTGGATTATAGATAGAACATTTAAAATTGGTTATAATTCAAAACTACACGGACAATATGATGATTCAGTTACAAATTATAATTCAAGGCGTGAAAATAAAATTGAAAGGATTGGAAAAAAATATCAAAGAATCGCTTTTTTTGAAATTTTAGCAATGATTTCTGATAATTATAAAATCAAAAAAAATATTTGGAGTAATCAAAAAAAATATGAATTTTTCAAAGGTCCTTGGCAAATGTATATTCGAGATATAGATCCTGCTTTTTCTTTAAAAAACCCAGAGGAAAATGAAGAAAAAGATGATTTGGGAATTTTAAATGAAAAGAAAGAATGGTGGGAAGATTTAGATTATAAATATTGGAATCAAACTAATTCTGAATGGATTGATAAACTAGACGATTTGCCAATAGTCAAAGATATTCTTGAAAAAAAGGATGAAGAAAACAATGAAAGTTGGCTTTTTTTGAAAAAATTTGTTTCTTGGAATGAACCGAAACCAATTGGCGAAGATAAATATGAAGTTCAACGTAAAGAGATATTTTATAAAATTCAAGCTTATTTAATCAATAAAAAAGACAAGAAGAAAATACTAAATTGGCTTGTTAATCAAAACTTTTGGGGTAATTGGATGCCTGAAAGTGGAGATCACAGTACATTGATAAATAGAGAAAAATTTTGGTCTCCAGCTTATTTTGATAGTAACAAACAGAAAAAATGGGAAACAATTAGAGATACTAATTTTAAAGTTATAATTGCATCTACAAATGCTGTTAGTAATATGAGTGATGATAAGTCAGGTGCACAGTTTAGTTATGATTTGCCATGTATTACAATATTTGAAGGTATGAATTTACAATTTGCACCAATAGACGGACAATTAAAAAATGATTCAAATGAGGTAATTGTAACAAACAAAAATTTTGAAGGTTTAATGATAAAAAGTAAAGACCTTATGAATTTTCTAGATTCAAATAATTTAGATATAATTTGGACTGTACTTGGTGAAAAAATGTCTTATAAATCAAGTAGATATAATAATTTTATCAAGCAGTTAAGCGGTGTTTATTATCTTGAAAATGGTAATATTGAAGGTCAAATTAATTCTTTTAAAGAAGACTAGCTTTTATTATGGAAATTAAATTTTATCAAGCTGAATGTGGTGATGCTGCAAGAATAAGATTTCTTGGCAATGATAATAAATATCATAATGTTTTTATTGACGCAGGTTATGAGAGAACCTTTCGTTATGCATTAGAAATAGAAATTCAAGAAATTATAAATAAAGGAGAACGAATTGACCTTTGGATAATATCACATATTCACGATGATCATATTGGGGGGATAATAAAGTATATCGATACAATTAATGATGGTGAATATAAAGATATGGTAAATCAATATTTTTATAATCCGCCTAGAAGTTATGTTTTCAAAACCTCAACAAAGAGTGCAAGTGAATTTGCCAGTATTGGTCAGGGAGATCTATTATATGAGTACTTAAAATCCAACAATAAATTGTTAAACATAGACATTACAAGCTCATTAAAGCCATTTGAATTGTATGGGTTAAACATAACAATCTTGTCTCCTTCTTCCCAAAAATTAGATAAATTAAGATTAAAATATCCGTTAGACAGCCCAAAATCATTTGAAAGAGAGGAAGACGAAAAAATTAGTGAAGCAGTTACAACAAAACAAAACGACTACAAAACTCTTATTAATGATTTTGTTTTGGATAAATGGAAAGAAGATGTTTCTGTTGAAAATGGAAGTAGCATTTCAATTCTAACCGAATTTAATCATAAAAAAATTTTGTGGTTAGCAGATTCCCATCCAAGTGATGTAATAAAATCATTAAACAAAATAGGATTTAATAGTACAAATAAATTAGAATGTGAGTGGGTCAAAGTAACACACCATGGAAGCAAGGGAAATAACAATGATGCTCTTTATGACCTAATTAAATGTGAGAATTATTTGTTTAGTGTTAATGGTGAAAACAAACATTACTTACCTTCTAAAGAATGTATTGCAAGAATTTTAAGAAATAAAAAGCGTTCAACAAATTCTAAATATAAATTTCATTTCACTTATGATAATGAAACCCTGAGAAGTATTTTCAAGAATGAGAATAGTAACATTTATGCAGAGTATAATTTTGAAGTAGTTTATGGAATAGAGAAATACTTAAAATTTGACGTTGTATAAATAAAATGATAATTTGAGATTCTAAAAACACTGGGAATTCACACAAACTCCCCAATATCAAAATCTTCCAATTCATTTTTGTGCAAAAAAGAAGAACCAGAATCCGTCTTTGAAGAAAGTGTACCGTCTAATAGCTTGGCTATTTTTTGAGAAGCATCTTCGATAGAATTTTCCAATAGGTCGAATAATTCGGTTCCTTGTATTTTCTGGAGTAGGACTGTTGCTGTTTCCTTTTGAGAGGGTCTCATTTTCTCTTTTTTTAACAACGTTTTTACAGTGCTTAATTCTTCGAAGGTAACCCCTTGGGCAAAACCATTATCGTCATCGGATATTCCATAACTATTCCATTCCTCCTCCTCATTCTTAAAATCAGGTACATTTCCAAAAACTTCATCCAGCTCTTCTTGTGGAATTTGTAATTCGACTTTATCTTCGTCGATTTCTATATCAAAATTATCATTATAACGAACCTCTTTGGGCTCTTGACTGTCATAGGACTTCTTTGGCACAGAAAGGCTTCTTTGAGGCTTAGGCTGCCCCATGATATCAGGTAGACTAGAATTGACTTTCTCTTGCCTTGGCTGTTGCTTATGGTGTTTTTCTATGACAATTTTATCCTTTGCCAAAAGGAAAATGATGATGAGTAAACAAATTACAATTACAGTTTCCATGCTATTTAGTGTTATACATTAATTAAAAAATCGGCTTGTTTCTCTCATTAAAAAAATCCTGAATTTCGGTTCCAAAATCATTGAAATGCTGTTCTAAAATATTATCGATATAAGAATACAATGTTGTTTTCTCTTCCCTTGTTAATTGAACAATTCGAAGGAGTCGTTCGTGGTATTCAGGTCTTATGTACACCACTTTACCACTACGACCAGACGGATATCTGTTAATGAGAAATACTTCATCATAATTCCGTTTCTTTGAAGCGCTTACACGAATTTTCTCTTTGGGCTTATTTTCGGTAGCTTCGACACTTTGGCTTGTTTTTTTATCATTGTTAACCGCTTCGTCCCCACTCATAATATTCATGAGGTAATCCTCATCTACAACAGGTTTTTGAAACCCCTTATGCTTTTTATCAGATTCCATACAAGAAAGGATTTAAGTGTTTATGATTTTGAGAAATTCATTTACAAAAAGATCAAGCTTAGTTATCTTCATCAAACTAAGCTCAGCAGGAAGCAGGCTAGATCTAAAGATATAATTACTAGTATCATCCGTTTCCTTACGGAAACGCTTACTATCCATTATTCTTGACTCCATTATAGAAAGACCCAATTCTTCTATTACACTTTGATAGGCCTTATACAAACTAGTCTTTTCCCTCCTATCCACTTGATTCCAAAACAACCAAAATTTTAAGTTCTTGTTGCCTCCATCTGTTTCTGGAAGTTGCAAAAATGCTTTGGCAAAGCCTAAAGTGCTTTCAACTACCAAACGATCGGCAGTAATGGGAGAAAAGATGAAGTCCATTGCTTTTAATGTGGTCAAAACTCCCTTGGTGTTGGCAGTTCCTGGAAGATCAAACAAAATAATATTCCAATCATTATTGGATTGATCTATATATTCTGACGCTTTTTCTAGCGCATTCTCGGCCTTACAACGAATGACAGGAAATGCTTTTTTATCAATCGACTGAAACTGCTTCATAGCGGCTCTCTTATGATACTCATTTTGCATCACCGTTTTAAGATCTCTGTCTCTCATATTGCCGAGACTATGCTGCGGAAAATCACAGTCCAAAACCAACACATTATATCCCAATCGATAATGAAGCACGCTAGCTAACAAAGTTGTCATTGTAGATTTCCCTACTCCACCCTTTTGGGTAGAGAAACTAATTTTTAAAGTTTTTTTTATTGTTTCCATTACTTATAATTTTAAAATTATCTATTTACTAAATTGCTTTGCTGTACTGCTGCATGCCTCCTTGTATTTCTTTACAAGTTTTTGCCCTATTTATTTGCTTTAAGTATGTACTTATCTACAATTGTAGATTCATACAATTTCCAACAACCATGTCTTGTTTATCGGTAATATGTACGCTCATTTATTTTACTGCTTTTATGCTTTTATAGTTGCATAGTTGTAAAACTGTATCGTTTTATACTTTACTATTTTACTAAATACTTGCTTACTCCTAAACCTTGGTATTTGTGTTTGAAATTGGATATAGAATTGTTTTTAAATATCTATTTACAACTTTGAAACAAAGAAAGCTGGTAACTCAAAACCATCTCAGAACTATGAACTCATTGGCGTTCAATGGCAAAGTTTGGCAACACTTACTACTACTCCATTCTAAAAATCAATCATTTACTTTGTTAGAGAAGTAAATAAGCTAGAATATGAAAGTCCTAAATCTATATTTGAATAAGAACTGGAACGGCTTAAAGCCGTTTTTCCCTGCTTTATTAAATCTGTTCCGCCGTCAGGCGGACGGATTATCTGTTCACCAGAACAGAGCAAGTTGTGTTTTGAGGCACTCGAAATGAATTCCGTGCCTCAAAACAACTTGCCCTTGCAGGGGCTTAAAACTCCCTCCGAAGTCGGGGTTTTCTAAAAATTAAAATTGGAATCACAATGGAGAATCAACAAGACAAAAAGCAACACAAAGGCGGTAGGAATCCTAAAAAGGATCCTAGCATCCACCGTTATGTTTTTCGATTAACGGACCAGGAAAATGCTAAATTCCTTTCTCTTTTTGAAGCTTCGGGAGCGCATAATAAAGCGCTATTTATCACTTCTCTCTTATTCGAAAAGCAAATAAAAACGGTAAAAGTAGATCTAGCAGCAATGGATTATTACATGCGCTTAACCACTTTATACGGTCAGTTTCGTTCTGTTGGCGTTAATTACAATCAAATTGTCAAGATATTGTACCGCAATTTTTCTGAAAAGAAAGCCGCAGCCTATCTCTTTAAATTGGAAAAACAAACGATCGAGTTGGCTCAATTATGTCGTGCCATAACGCAATTAACAGAAGAGTTTGAAGTAAGACATCTAAAAAAAGAAGAAAAATGATAGCAAAAATTGGTCGTGGAGCAAATATAATTGGTGCGCTTTCTTATAATCAACTTAAAGTTGATCAAGAAAATGGATCAATATTAGCGACTCACAGAATAAGAGAAACAGTCAATGGAGAGTTTACTGTTAACCAATTATATCCTTCGTTTGAACCGTATTTAATGGCAAACAAGCGAACAGAAAAACCTGTTTTGCATATTTCTCTCAACCCAAACCCAAAAGATAGTGTAAGCGATGAAGACTTTAAAAAAATCGCACAAGACTATATGGAACTTATGGGCTATGGGGACCAGCCTTATGTTGTTTTTAAGCATACCGATATTGAACGAACTCACATTCATATCGTTTCGACCTGTGTTGATCGTTACGGAAAAAAGTTATCTGATTCCTATGAAAAATTACGTTCTATGAATGCCTGCCGTGCATTGGAACAAAAATATCAATTACTCCCTGCAACTGAAAAAAATCAAAATTCAAAAGATGTAATTTTTAAACCTGTTGACTACAAAGAAGCCAATGTGAAAAGTCAAATAGCATCTGTAATTCGACATCTGCCAAAGTATTATCAATATCAAAGTTTAGGAGCTTATAATGCACTACTTTCTCTTTTTAATATTACTGCTGAGCAAATAACGGGTGAATTACACGGTCAGTCTAAGCAAGGTCTTGTTTATTTTGCTCTGAATGAAAAAGGAGAAAAGGTAACGAATCCGTTCAAATCCTCTCTTTTTGGAAAACAGGCTGGTATGGAAAGTTTGCAAAAGCATTTCGAACAATCGAAAGAGAAGATGAAAACAGCACCTGCTAAAGAAATCCTGAAAAATTCAGTAGAAATTGCCATGCATACCACGAATAATGAAATCGATTTTAAAAAACAACTAGTCGATCAAGGAGTTAATACAATTGTCCGAAGAAATGATCAAGGTCGTATATACGGAATGACTTTTATTGACCATGAATCGCGCATTGTTTGGAATGGATCCCAATTAAGTAAAAATTTATCTGCTAACGTTTTTAATGATTTATGGAAATATGAAGGGACACAGAAAGTTCAAAATGAGATACAGAATAAAAAAACAATTTCATCCACAGCTAGTAAAAATGAATCCAAACCAGAAACAGAAAAACCACATGCACTTTTTGATTTTCTTAATAGAAATCATTTGAGTAATTCTACACCTGACTTTGGTCTTATAGAGAGCCTTGGAGCTTTATTACCAATTACTCAAGGTGAAGATTATGAAGAACAAGTATTTGCTAATCAAATAAGGAAAAAGACAAAACGCAACAACCAACGAGGCAAGAAATAGTTTAACGAGACAACCACCGCCACTTAATGCCAACGGAAGCCAATTGACTTAGGTTCTTTTATGTTCGATCTACTTTCGCTCGTTACATTTTTAAATTTTCAATTATGCAAGGAGAAGACGATTTAAGAGGACTCGCCAAAATAATGGCTTTCATGCGCGCTGTAAGTATCCTTCTAGTACTCATGCACTTTTACTGGTTTTGTTATAGTTTTTTCTTAGAAAAGGGCTGGACGTTACAAGTAATTAATAAGATACTGGGTAATTTCCAACGTACTGCAAGCCTATTCTCTCACACCTTATTCACCAAGATTTTTGCTTTGGTATTGTTAGCATTAAGTTGTTTGGGAACAAAAGGAGTCAAAAACGAAAAAATTAGTTGGTCTAAAATAGCTAGTGCGGTAATCGTTGGATTTATACTTTTCTTTCTCAACACACCTTTGCTGAAGTTGTCTGCTGGTACAGCGATTTCTTTATACATATTCACTACTTCAGCGGGCTATATTTCGTTAATGATGGCTGGAGTTTGGATCAGTCGACTACTGCGTACCAATCTTATGAGCGATGTTTTTAATAATGAAAATGAAAGTTTCATGCAAGAAACCAAATTGATGCAAAATGAATATTCCGTTAATCTGCCAACCAAATTTTATTACAAAGGCAAATGGAACGAAGGTTGGATTAATGTGGTAAATCCTTTTCGAGCTTCCATCGTTTTAGGCACACCTGGATCTGGGAAAAGTTACGCCATTATAAACAACTATATCAAGCAGCATATCGAAAAAGGATTTTCGATGTACATCTATGATTTTAAATTCGATGATCTTTCCACCATTGCTTACAATCATTTACTAAAACATTCAGACAAGTATACCGTTAAGCCAAAATTCTATATCATCAACTTTGACGATCCTAGCAGAAGTCATCGTTGCAATCCCATCAATCCTGATTTTATGACAGACATCTCAGATGCTTATGAATCTGCCTATACCATTATGTTGAATCTTAACCGCAGTTGGATACAAAAACAAGGCGATTTCTTTGTGGAATCTCCCATTATATTACTAGCCGCGATAATCTGGTTTCTAAAGATTTATGACAATGGAAAATATTGTACATTTCCACATGCCATTGAATTGCTCAACAAAAAATATGTTGATGTTTTCACCATCCTTACTTCCTACCCTGATCTCGAGAACTATTTATCTCCGTTTATGGATGCTTGGCAAGGTGGCGCACAAGATCAATTGCAAGGACAAATTGCTTCCGCAAAAATTCCGTTGTCTCGAATGATTTCGCCTCAACTCTATTGGGTAATGACTGGAGATGACTTTTCGTTGGACATCAATAATCCAGATGAACCTAAAATTCTTTGCGTGGGAAACAATCCCGATCGACAAAATATTTACTCTGCTGCCTTGGGTTTGTACAATTCTAGAATTATAAAACTAATCAACAAGAAAGGAAAATTAAAAAGTTCGGTGATAATTGATGAGTTGCCAACGATCTACTTTAGAGGATTAGATAATTTAATTGCCACAGCTAGAAGTAATCAAGTAGCGGTATGTTTGGGATTTCAAGATTATTCACAATTGACACGTGATTACGGTGACAAGGAAAGTAAAGTTATCCAAAATACGGTGGGCAACATCTTTAGTGGTCAGGTTGTGGGAGAAACGGCCAAAAGCTTATCCGAACGATTTGGTAAAGTGTTACAGAAACGCCAAAGTTTAACCATCAACCGAAATGATAAATCAACCTCAATATCTACACAGCTAGACAGCTTGATACCAGCATCAAAAATCTCCACGCTTACGCAAGGTGTGTTTGTAGGAGCAGTTTCAGATAATTTTGACGAACGCATAGAACAGAAAATTTTCCATTCTGAAATTGTGGTAGACAATGAAAAAGTAGCTTCCGAAACCAAAGCATATAAAAAGATACCCGTTATTTTACCTTTCGTTGATGAACATGGCGAAGATAATATGAAAGTCGAAATTGAGGCTAATTACAAACAGATTAAGCGTAATATTGTTCTTATCATAGAAAGTGAATTGGAACGCATTAAAAACGATCCTGATTTGCAACATTTAGTGCAAGAGGGGTAAAATAAATGACCCTAAATAGAAGAAACTCTTATTCAATGTTTGTTATTATGTACATATTTGCTATTTTTGTTCATATTAATGAACATTTATAAAAATGAGTGCAAAAAAGCAAGTCTTATTCCCTAAACATCAACTCCTTTTAGAGCAAATGGGTGAGAATATTAAATTGGCTCGAAAAAGAAGAAAACTCACTGCAATACAAATTGCTGAAAGAGCCGATATTGCTAGAACTACTTTATACCAAATAGAAAAAGGAAATTCTAGTGTGGCAATAGGTGCCTATTTTAATGTTCTGAGAGTACTAGGTTTGCAAGACGATTTTTTAAAAATAGCTGCTGACGACGAGCTAGGTAGAAAACTTCAAGACCTTGACTTATTAACGTAGTCCCTTGATAGAAACAAATTAAACTGATCTCTTATTCAAAACACACAACATGTCACAAAGTAAAACCGACATCTACGTTTACGCCCATTGGCAAGAAATGCAGGAACCTAAACTAATTGGTATCTTATCTGCACAACAAGCCAAAGGTAAAAAAGCATTTAGTTTTGAATACGATAGAAACTGGCTCAAAACAGAACAAAAATTCCTTTTGGATCCAGACATTCAATTATATGGTGGTCCACAATACCCGAACCAAAAAGAAAATTTCGGCATTTTTTTAGATAGCATGCCTGATACTTGGGGACGTACCTTAATGAAACGTCGAGAAGCGCAAGTTGCTAGAGAAAAGAACGAAAAGCCAAAAACACTCTATGATATTGATTTTCTATTAGGTGTATATGATGAAAGTCGTATGGGAGCATTACGATTTAAAACCGACCCGAATGGAGATTTCTTAGATAACAATAAAAACGCTTCTAGCCCGCCCTGGTCTTCCATCAGAGAACTTCAAAATGCAGCAGCGAATTTCGAAAATGACAAAGATAATGACGAGGTCAATAAATGGCTATCGGTTCTTATGGCACCTGGATCTTCATTGGGTGGCGCTAGACCCAAAGCCAATATTTTAGACAACGATAAAAGTCTTTGGATTGCTAAATTCCCCTCCAAAACAGATACTGTAGACAAAGCAGCTTGGGAGTTTCTGGCCTATAAATTGGCTATCAGTGCCGGAATCAACATGGCATCCTGTCGAATAGAAAAAATCATGGGCAACCACAATACTTTCTTTACCAAACGCTTTGACAGGGAGAACGGTGAAAGAATTCATTTTGCTTCGGCTATGACTATGACAGGCAACAATGAAGATACTATAAGAGACAATCCCGCAAGTTATTTAGATATTGCCGAATTCATCAGTAATCAAGGTGCGAACGTAGAAGAAAATTTACACCAACTATGGCGCAGAATCGTTTTTAATATAGCCATTTCTAACACCGATGACCATTTGCGTAACCATGGATTTATTTTAACCAAAGAAGGTTGGATACTCTCCCCTGCTTACGACCTTAACCCATCGATAGACAAAGATGGTTTGGCTCTTAATATTGATATGGACAACAATGCACTGGATTTTGAATTGGCTAAAAGTGTTGGAGAGTACTTTAGATTGAATGGTTTACAAATGGAAAACATAATTCGAGAAGTCATACAAGTTACAAGCAACTGGAAAACAATAGCCACCGAAATAGGAATTGCTAGAGCAGAGTTGGAAATGATGGAAAAGGCTTTAAATCTTAAGCAGTAATTCATCCTAGATATTTGTTTTGAACCTAAGATTATTTCTTTGAAAAAAATATTTTTAATATTACTAAGTTGAAAGTAAAACTTTTTTTTTAACTTTGATTAACAACGTTTTAAAAAACAGAAACATGGCACTTAAAACTGGACCAAAAAGAATAGCGAAATCTACTGGACAACCTGATAAACGTCAACGTGATAATAAAGACACACCAGGTAACACGCCTTCACTAAAACCTCCTAAAAGAAAATCTTAATACAATTTTTGTTTTTTGAAATAGGAATATTATAAGTTATAGTAGCTGTTTTTTATACCTGCAAATAATGACATACCTAATATTTGTTTATTTGAAAAAAACTTAATTGAATCTATAAACTTTAGTTAGATATATCAAATCTACTTGATAACGATATGTTAAACTAAAAAAAATTGATCATTTAGCCTGATTATCTAAGTAAAAACACTTAAATAAACGCCACTAATTTCTATTTCATTTTTCTTTTGAAAATAAATAATAAATTACAATTTCTCGACTTCCTTTATTTTAATTAGTTTCTTAGCAGCCATTTTAATGCCAGTATATCATATTCAATTCTTTTTTTTGACAAATTTTTAATAATAGTATAGGTTTGTATATGGCATCGTTTCAGTTTTTCTTTTTTGCCACAAAAACAATTGTCATTCCTATTCATTTTTGTAGTATTAAAAAAAGATAATAAGTTAATTACTCCTACAATATCCTTTAGTTTAAAGAGTTCATCATAGAACTGCAAAATTCCTTCTGCTCCATGCTCATAATCTCCATTTACCCATTCATTCTCTCTATCAAAATACAATTGATTGGCTAAATAGGGAATAACAAATTTTAAAAAAAACGCTTTAATAGAAATACCTTTTTGACTAATTAAATCAGATTCTTGTAAGGAGCAAACACAACAACTTCCATCTTCGTCAATGTGCCGGTCAGGGATATGCTCAAACTTATTACTGGTTTCAAACAACAATGGAAATCCGTACGGATAATTCCTTGGAATGGCTACATTAATAGTAAAGCTGTCCAAGTAATTATCCGCAGCATCAAAAATGTCAATTTCACCACTTAATATTTTCTTTTTCTCTTTTTCAAACAACTTAAGTTTCGGGAATATTTCCAAAACTTCATGTATATCTTTATCTAAAATTAACTTTTGCATAGGGCCTGTTTTTACCCACAACTTCTTTTAATGAAGCTATACTTGGGATAGTTACTAATTGAGGCTTAATAGTGATTTCTCCTGTAACAGATGTTGCAATATGTTGCGAAGACTTTAGATATTTAAGCCAATCAAACACGTATTGTGTATAATAAAATGCATTATCTTGATCTGAAAAAATATACCTTTTAGCCTCCACTACAGTATAAAACAGTGTGTCAAAATTTGCTTTATCTTTTATATATTGACCAACAACAATTTCGTTACTTCCAGCAAATGCTTGCATTTTGGCAGCTAAACTAGTATGCAAACTATAGGTAGCAATTTCACTAGTATTTTCTTTACCAGCTACTCCCCACAATACTTTATCATCATCACCAAAATCAATTCCAATTTTCGTAAATATTCTTTCTATACCATGTTGCTCAAAAACTCTTTTCAAATCATTTTTAACAAAATAACTGAATAAACTTAAAGCGGTAAGACAGTGCTGTGTTGATTTAGTTTTATCAATATTTTTCCCTCCAAAATACACAAACAAACCATCTCCCTGAATCCTTTGTATAAATCCTCCAAAAAGCTGGCAGACATTTATCGCCGCTAATTGAATAGTATTAGTGATTATCATATTCGTCTCTTCGTCGTACTTTTTGAAAAGATTTGTTGATCCTTTAATATCAATGAAAGCAGAAATGATATAATGTTTCTCTGTATCTGTTGTCCCCTTTAAATGATTAAAATGCGGATGGTGACCAATAATTTGATTATCAAAGGGAATAACTCCCATCTTATTTGCAATTCCAACCAGATCAGTCGAAAGAGATAATTGTGATCTATTACTCATATAGTCACTAATAGTATATTTCCCGAGAGATCCATCATTCGAAAATGTTGCATAGGCTCGTGATTCATTTAAGTTCTTATAGCGTTCATTTCTGTTAAGAGCTTTTTCAATGATGCTTTGGTATTCTGAAAATGTATTCATAATTATATAAATTTTGTTATTAATGTTACTAAGTAGATAAACAGGAAGATAAATTCGACAATAATGATTCTTCCAGCATAATAAAGTTTTTGATATTTTGCTTTTAGTCCTCCCGCCAAACTGTATGCTTGACATGTAAGGTCTAATAGTAATTTTTTATCCGATATAGCATTGATCTTTTTTGCATACTCTTTGAAGGTGTAATTGGTGACATCTTGAAAAAAAATAACTGAAGCACTTTTTTCCGAAGCACTTTTAAGGTATGGAGTGATTGCAATTAATGTTATAGTTATACTTAAAACGGCTAATAGAGCAATAATTGCCATGATAATAAGTGCAAAATGCGTAACATCTTCTGGTTTGGTTGAAGCTGCAATTGTAATAATACCTGCAAGTATAGCAGTATTGAGAGCAAGGTAAAGATTGCTTTTTGTTTGGGTACTTTCAATATAGGTGTCGAAACGACCAATAATGAATTTTATTTGTTCTAATTTTTCTTTCATTTTTTTAAAAAATATTTTTTTGTTATGTTAAATATCAAACTTCAAATCATATATTTGAGAAGTATATGAGTAAAGCCTCACTCATATACCAAAACCGTTACTAACGCTTTTAGGTATATAGATGGAAACTGAATTAAATAGTAGGATAGATTTTGATAAAATTTGTAGTTCTGAACTACTGGATTATGTTTCCTTTAAATCAGAATATCCAGAAGAAGCAGAATATGCTTTTATTGAATTTTGCCGTCGCTTTGAGAAAAAAGTGATTCAAAAAGCTGAAATATATTCTTCGAAATTTGGTTATAGTGCTGTAGTCGCTTTGGAAATAGCGCATTGTGCTTTTGCCCGTGTATGGAAATACCCAAGTTTTAACTTAAAAAAAGCTAAAAGTAAAGATGTTAGTAAAGCTATATTATTATGGCTGTACCCGATAATGTATACACAACTTGTGAAATATGGTGAACAAAACACTTGCGCAGATCCTACAGTCGACGAAGATCTCTCAATAATTACTGATTTAGATGGGCTTGTTAATATAAAATCTCAGAGTGATAATATAGAACACAAAAAGAATCTGAAAATTAAGCTAGAAATTTTAAATAGTGCTTTTGTTGGTCTAAGTGAAAAACAAAAAATTATTTATCTAACATATAAAGCATACGAAGTACCTGGTAAAAACATTCCGAGAAGTATCAGTAAAAAATTGCAAGATATACTTGAACTAACTCAAAGTACAATAAGATTATATAAAAGAGATGCTAATCTTCATGTCGACAATTATATAAAGCAAAGAAATGGCAGATAATAAAAAACAAATTTTCGATTTAGAAACTCTAGATTATTATCTAGGTTCAACTGGCTTTATATGTCCTATCAATGAGCAGCAACTAGATTTATTTGAAAAACTATATGAAGATTTTGATTTTAAACTAAAAGACGCAACAATTGATGTGGCTTCTATTATAAAAAATCAATTAACTAAAAAATCAGTAATTCAACTTTCAAATGATAATAATCCAAATGAAATAAATGAATTAAAGATGGCAGCTAGAAAAGGCAGTAAGGGTTTATCACAGGATGTTATTGATAAAATGTATGGAAAGCATCGAAAAAAATCAGATGATCAAGAATAGTTCACTTTTAGGTATTAAACATTTAGCTGAATCAATAGCTTTAGAATTTTCTGAAATAATTACCCCTTTAGATAAAATTCTTGCTGAAGAAGAACTAGATTTATTTTACGACTCATACGGAGATAGTTTTGATGGCATGACAATTTATGATAATTCTCAGTTTTTTATCCACGTAAATATTGTTAAAGGAAATAGACCAAACACACCTAGGTCTCGTTTTACAATAGCGCATGAACTAGGGCATTATTTCATAGATAATCATAGGATTGGTCTAAAAATAGGACTTCTAACTCCTCATCCATCCAAAAACAATGAAAACACACATTTTAAAATAGAAAGAGAAGCTGATTATTTTGCTTCATGTTTATTAATGCCCGAAGAAAGATTTAAAAAATATATTCAGCGAAAAAAATTCGAATTTTCAATGATCAAATCTTTATCAGAACATTTTCAAACAAGTATCACAGCAACGGCAATCCGTTTTGCAGATATTGGAAACCATCCGCTTATGATTGTTTTTGGAGGAAATGGAGAAATAAAATGGAAATGGAGCAGCGATGATTTCCCTTTCAAATATTTACTGTATAATGATAAAATTCCTGAGAATTCTGTAATGGGTGAATATTTTCAAAAAGCAAGACTTCCAAAAAATACAGAAGATGTTTGGCCAATTGATTGGTTCAATTATGTAAAAGATTATGATGTTCATAGAAAATTTAAAGAACATTGTATTGCTCATAAACACTTAGCATTAAGTATTATATGGGAAGTATAATAAACATATAATTTTTGGTGGTAAACTTCCTTTATCAAAAAATTTGGCATTAATTCTAGGACATTTTAAATAGTAGTTTAATTTTTACTATACCTCTACTTATAACAAATCAATCAGTCTCACTCCAGTCATTCTCTTTGCTTCGTTCGGCTGCTCCAGTCGGTATACCTTCATGATTAAGGTGTAAACGAAAAACTGTTTTTCGGCATACCTACCCTTCGCAGCCACTTCGCAGCCCATAAAAAAAACAGCAACTTAAAAATAAGCAACTGTTTTTTTTAGGCTGTTCCGTTCCTCAGCTCCACACGTTCATTCCTTGCGTTCGGTCAGGCTTATATAAGCAGGATAAAGCTTCATTACTTTACGCTCCGTGCCTACGCTCCACTGCATTCCAGCCCTATCCTACTTATAGCCTTTCTTTTAATAATTTGAGTTGGTACTCAAATTTATTAGATTTATCTTTTCTGCGAGCGTTACTGATTCCTTGATAGTTACTTTTTACTAAAACAAGTACAAATCAATCAACCTATTTATTTCCTTTTCTTCTTTTGGGGAAATATAAAAGAGGTCTCTCCTCCTTCATCCATAGCGATAAAAGCATCGAATTTCTTTCCTGATTTACTTGTCATTCCTTTTATGAGACTGGTCTTTCCTTTAGTTATTAATTCTTCCAAATCTACAAGGCTGAGTTGCATGCCGCATATATTTCGGAACTGAACCCAATTACATTTTTCGTCCCTGCACTTTATCAACTTGTCTCGAAGAATCAATTTTTGGACCTTACATTTTGGACAAATAAGTTCCGGTTGTCGTTCTACTTCTATTGCTAAATCAAGTATTTCTTGAGTTAAAGACCTTGTAAAAGATTCTATTTCTTTCTGGAAGGTTGCTAAATTAGATTCATTATTCTCTATTTTTTGCAAAGCTAGTTCCCAGTTTGCAGTCAATTCTACATTAGCAATATTTTTGTCTTTTACCAATTCATAGACCTTTAATCCTTTTTCTGTCGGCAGTAGTAATTTCTTATCGCGTTTTACATATTCCCTCTTAAAGAGTGTTTCAATAATGGCTGCTCTAGTAGCTGGGGTGCCAATTCCTACACCTTGTATTATTTTACGCTCCTGCTCGTTTTCAATCTGATTCCCTGCGTTTTCCATAGCTGATAACAAGCTTGCTTCCGTATAAATAATTGGTGGTTTAGTTTTCTTTGCTACTATTTTTGCTGTCTTGATCTTTACTTCATCACCAATTTTTAGATCTGGTAACTCTTGAATTGGATCTTTTTCTTCATCGCTAAAATCACCTTTGATAACTCTCCAACCGGCATCTATAATTTTGATTCCTTTTAATCCAAAATCATAGTGTGCCACCTGTAGTACAATGTTCGTTATTTCTTTAGTACAAACCGGAGAAACTGACTCTAATAATCGATTGGCAATCATTTCGTAAATTGCTTTTTCCTTGGCGGATAAAGCGGATGGTATTTTATCTGTTATCAATATACCATGATGATCGGTCACTTTTAAATCGTTGACTATCCGTTTATTCAAACGGTTTAATCTCATTTTAGCAACTATAGCTTTGAATTTCTCAACCTCTTCTATTATCCTTATCAACTTAGCGATTTCTTCCCACATGTCTTCAGGAATATATTTACTCCCAGTACGTGGGTAACTAATGAATTTCTTCTCATAAAGACTTTGAGCAATATTGAGCGTTTCCTCAGCCGTTAGACTTAACCTTGTGTTAGCTTCCTTCTGTAATGCGGTAAGATCAAATAATAATGGTGGTTGCTCATTAACAGTTTTGGTTTCTGTGTCTATTACTAAAGCCCCTCCATGCTTACGCACCGTTTTCAGAACATGCTCAGCCTTTTTACCTTCATCCCATTTAAGTGTAGAAAGACTTTTAAAATCAATGTATTCTTTGTTATGCTCCAATTCAATTTGCCAATATTGTTCAATTGTAAATGACTGGTTTTCTAAAAACCGTTTACAAATTAATGCTAATGTTGGAGTTTGAACCCGACCCAATGAAAAAACACCACTACCACTCGTAACAGTTAGTGCTTGCGAAGCATTAATCCCTACTAACCAATCAGCACGGCTCCTTCCTACTCCAGCCTCATGCAAACTATCAAAGTCTTTTCCTGATTTTAGATTCTCGAATCCTTTAAGAATTGCCTTTTCAGTTAATGAACTAATCCACAATCGTTCGAAAGGTTTAGAGCAGTTTAAATATTCATAGATGTACCGAAAAATAAGCTCGCCTTCTCGTCCTGCATCGGTAGCCACAATGATACTATCGCAGTTTTTAAATAGTTGATTAATAGTATTTAGTTGTTTCAATGCCCCAAGATCACGAATATAAATCTTGTCTTTTTTCATTTTTCGTACTGTCAATAAGAATGGATTAGGTAGTATAGGCAAAGCCTCTCTTTGAAACCCACTAATTCCGTAATCTTCCGGCATAGCTAAAGTAACTAAATGCCCGAACGCCCAGGTTACCTGATATCCATTTCCCATCAAGTAACCTTCTTTCTTTTCTGTAGCTCCTAACAAGAGAGCAATCTCCCGAGCAACACTTGGTTTTTCTGCAATTACTACTTTCATCTGAACAAGTCTTTAGCGTAATTACATTTTTCGACCTTTAGATTTAGCAGCTACTTTGGGTTTCTCTTGTAGTTCTTGTTGCTTTTCAGTTTCAGGGCTATTCTGCTTACTTTTCAAAGGCTCTTTACTATTTTTAGTCGACTCGTTGGTTTTACCTTCTGAATTGACAGCAACCTGTGTTTTACTTTCCTCTTTTGGTTGTGCTTTCTCTTTTAGTTTATTGGGATTGTCAAAAGAAAAATCTGTTTTTCCTGTATCTTTATCGAATGTGATGTAACCTTGGTATTCTTTGCCTTTCATATCAACCAATCCGCTTACATAAACCGTTTGTCCTTCTTTGAATTTTTCAAATTGCGCAGTATCCAATTCTTTCCCTCGAAAAGCTTTTGGAGCTTCAATATCTTGCTTTTCTGCTTGCTTGTTGCTATTTCCTCTATCGAATAAAAACTCAACATATCGCTTATCTGCATTAAACTGTACTGAAGCATTAAATGGTTCTCCTTTTTTGGAAATCATACCTTCTAGATACAAAGGTTTACCTTCTGACAAACTATTTTTTTGTTGATCATCAAGCTTAATGCCTTTGATTTCTTCTGGAATTTTAATGAGGGTTGTTCGAAGTGCAATAAGTTCATTTGTTAACTTGTCGATACTTATAATTGATGGAATTGTTTCTCCTGTTTTGGGATTTGTCAAGTCAACCACTCTCCCCATATTTCCATTTTTCAGCAAATTATCTTTGTCTTCCTTTGTAAATTCATGACCAAAGAATTTAAAATGCAGTTGGGGTTCTTTTCGAATTCCGTGAATTGCCAATACTACTTGCCCATCTTCTTTTGCTTGCAGCGAAAGCCTAGCATCCATTTTAGTGATTGAAGTCCCTAAATCAAGAGTAACAGGAACTAATTCATTTGTTTTGTAGCCTTTGAGCAAAGGTTCTAGGACATTCATTTTTTCAAGTCGTTCTTTAGTTAATCCGAGATTAGACATTGATTTCCAATCGATTTGTTCTACTTTGTAACGGTTTTCCGTTTCCGTTGTCAATTTTGTTGTTTCCATAGTATTCTTATTTTCTTGTTTATAATTTATTTTTATTTCATTTTTGGCTGCTATTTTTTCTACATCTTTGCTAAGATTTTTAATCGCTTTTATTATTTCATTAGCTACAGCAATTGCTTGCTGTGATGAAAAGCTTAAAAAGGGAAAATGGGTAGGATCTTTAAATTGATGGTAGAAATTGGTAAAAAAATTAGTAAACAAATCTCCGTGTTTGTCTATACGCATAAACTGATTTTCATCCTTATTTTTAAGTGCTACCGTTTCCCGTTCTTTATCTTTTCCAATATCCTTATCTACTTCAATTTTCTTATTTTTTGTATCAAGTACTAGTAAGACATCCGAAAATTGTTCTGAAAATTCTGGTCTATCAATAGGTTGTTCGTTCATTACAACAGTATTTAAAATTTCATTACCCGAAAATAATGGGACAAGAACCTTCCAATCAAATAATGACTTCAACTGGCTTGACTTGTCCTATTTTGTCTTTACATCTTACAAAGGGTGCGTTAAAACTATCACGTATAAATTGATGAACATCCGACAATTTATAATAGATTTTGCCACTAATTGTATAGTAAGCCAGTTTACCTGAAGATCTATACCGCTGTAAAGACCTATTACTGATTTTTAACATTTGAAGGACGTCTTGATTATCTAGCAATTCTTCTCCATCAATATTGTTTCTACTTTTTTGGACATCATTCATTTGATCATTCATTAAATCAAATCGGTCCATGATACGTTCCATCCAACTTAGAAATTCCATTCTATCGATATTCATATAGATATGTTTTAATAATTTATACAAAGTTGGAAAACATTTGTACTATGTTTTGCCAAGGTTAGCCAATTGAAAAGAAGATTTTTGAATTTCTAAAAAACATATAGTTGATTGTTTTTCAGATGATTACGTTATTCTTTTACACGAGAAGTTTTATGCAGAGCGAGCTTTACCAATGGGTATATATGGGTAGCTATTATAAAAAAAGCAGTATTTTTGAAACACTGCTTTTAAATGAGGTAAGATTATAATTATTTATAAATCTTTATCCATATACTGCTCTAAAGAAGATTTGAGTTGGTCTAAAAATAAAGTGCGATTACCTGCACGGTCTTTCATCCGATGAAATGCATGATGAATATCTCCCAATTGAACACGAAATAATAGCTGAAAAATTAAACTGATTTTACGGATTCCGACCTTACCATTAGAAATTGCTCCAGATGCGTAAAGGGCATAAATCAATTCTATCACTGCATTTTTGGATTCTGTCCAGAAAACATCTTTGGTGGATTCGGCATTCTGTAAAGCCATCCCCGGCTTGTCTACAGGATTTATTTTGATAATCAGATAATTATAAAGCAGTTCATCCGCTATAATACGGGAAACTTTGTAATCATAATAAGTAGAAAATTGGGTATCAACTTCAAAGATAAAACTGTTAAGGCCCGTATTAAGATTTATCTTCCCCAATTTAAAAAAATCGTGGTCCCTGTCAGTTCGTCCAGAACGATAATACCGGTAAAAATCGGAATTGCAAATATGTTCCTTATATTCCTGCTTTAGCTGCTGTAATTCACTGGAAAAATATTTATAATACATTTTTCCTGTACTCACTGGACAAGAGGTTTCTATTCTGTACATCTTGTTGTAATAGATTAACTTACCCAGTATTTGCGGTTTTATGATTCTAAAGAATTCAATTTCTTCATTTTCATCTGTAAAATGATGCTCCAAAACATGGTTTTTCATACCTGATAATAAATCCTGAAGAAATTTAGTCATACGGTAGGATTCGTCTATTACATGCACTGATTCCAAACTTATTTCCTGTTCTTTTTTCAGTATACTGTAGAGAGCATCTTTATAAGTGGACTGCATCATACTGACAATATTAAAGTGAATAAGTAATACATTTATGTCCTATCTTTTAAGTTCGTTAATGTTTTGTTCATAATGTTATTCCGCTACATATCTTTCCGAGTGTCACTTCATTTGCTTCAATAATTTCATGTCAGACAGCATTGTGGCTGTCTCACAACTCGTGAAAAAGCCTCTTTTTTCATTTTTTTCTCGGTCTTCTAACGGAGACTATCTCAAATATTCAACTCTAAAAGACTTGTTTTAGTTTTGAGACTTCCTCTTTTAAATATTTTTTTAATATTGCTTGTCGATATGCTTTCATCCTTTTACAATTGATTTGTATTCATTTTGCAAAGTATTCATAAGTTCCATTGTGTAATTGTCTCTTGCTTGAACATAAGCCACTTTTGGAATTATTTGGGCTCCTAATTTTCTTTTTTCAAAGGAGGCTGATACTCCAAAGTCTATTTTTTGAAACTCTAGTTCATTGGCTCTTTTTATAGTTTGAAATAACAATTGTCTGTAAAGTTGGTATTCTTTAGCCCATTTATAATCCATACCTATTAATTCTGGCACATAGGTGTGATTGCTGTTTTTGTAGCAAAACATAACTCCATCGAATAGATTTTCGGGCTCTGCTTTCAAGGCTAATATTATAAATTCCCAGTTGGGACTGTCATTCATGCTTTCGAAAATTTCTTGTGTATATCGGAATGTATTGATAGCGTAATTATTGTCTTTTACATTGTTGTAGAGTTGATATGCTCTTGCTATTTCTGATTTGCTTAATTTATCTTTTATCACAACGTTATAGCACTTCTCGTAAGGTTCTATCTCTTTATCGAAATGTTTACGGGAACGAATAGATAATGTTTTTGTAAACTCTTCGTATGAATGCCAAACTTGGTTTTCAATTACACAAGATTCAGGCATGTCTATTTTGAAATACCCTTGGTCTACTATTGTTTTATTGTAGATGTTATCTTTTCCAAAATCTCTTAAAACTAGCATATCTGCATTTAAGGTATTGTATTTTTCTTCCAGCTTATCCAATAATAGTTTTAATGCTTTTTCGGCTAAAGGATGTTCTTGATTGATGAAACAATGTTTTCCTTCTGTAAATAAAGACCCCATACTCAATACTTTTGAGGTGAGGTATAAAGGATTAGTCTTTCTTATTTCTTCCAAATGAATGGAAACAGATTCTGTAGCCAGCATGTCGTCTTTCCAAAGACCGTAGGTAAAAAAGGTCATTAATACTATGTTTCCTTTGTTGTCTTTAATCGTATAATAGTAAAAATCCCATTGGTTTGTTGGGTCTAGGTGCCGGCTGAATGTATTCTCTAAATAAACAAGTCCTTCCCAATCGAAAATGTTTTGCTTTCCCATATACTGGTTCCATTCCGATTTCATAATATTCTGAATGGTATTTTTTTCTTCGATAAAAAGCTCCTGATCTTTTGAATCTGAAATCTTTTCAGCTTTTTTACTGTCAATTCCAAAAGCCTGTCTGATTTTGTTTTCGCTATTATTTGTTTCTTCCAAAGCTTTAGAAAAATGATATTCCATTGCTTCGGACAAAGCTGTAATGTCCTGTTGTTGATTATGACTGGATAGCGTAATTCTAATCCCAGTATTCTTGATAGGTACAGCAGGATAAATTCCCAAATTCAGAAAAAAACCTTCCTTGAATAAACGTTTCACAAAGTTATAAGCGGTTGCAGGTGTGCCCATGCCCAAAAAGAAAACCGGCGAATCATTTTTTGAGATTATTGGAAGGTTTCCTTTCGACAGCAATTGGTTGAAGTAGGTAATTTTATCCGCCAAGTCTTTTTGTTTTAACTCTATTTCAGGAGATAAATGTATGTTTGCAGAGGCAATTGCAGCTGCTACAGAGGCCGGTTCCAGTTGAGCAGAAAAAGTAAGCGGTCCACCAAAATTTTTAATTTTGTCTCTCAATTTTTGATTCTTGCAAAATACTGTAGCACCACTAGCTCCAAAGGTTTTACTAAGTGTGCTTACCACAATACAATTTTCAGGTAATTCTTTAATAGCGTCAAAAATAAAACCGGTTCCGTTTTTGCCTTTCCAACTCATTCCATGAACATCATCAAAATAAAGGTTTAGTTGTGTATATTTTTGAGTTAATGCCAATAATTCTGGGATGGGTACGTAATCCCCAAACATAGAGTATACACCATCAGCCATATACCAGATTTTCTTGCATTTGGATGTTAGTTGTTTGATTTTATCTTCCAACATATCCAAATTGCTGTGTCTGATCATTTCTACCGGAATTCCTCGCAGTTTTAAAAGTTGGCAGGCATTTTGGACACTCCAGTGTACTTGATGATCTAATATTACAGCATCTTCATCTCTAATGAGCGTTGGAATAATAGCTAAATGCCCCAGCGTACTGTTTTTGGTAATAATAGGCGGAATACCATACATTTGTTCTATTTTACTTTCCAGTTCACTATATAATGGATGCGAAATATATGACTTAGAAAGTGGAAATTGTGTACCATAATTGTGTATGGCTGCTATTGCAGCTTCTTTTAATCGGATGTCTTGTTCGAGCCCCAGGTAACCAGTAGTACCAAAATGAAACATTTTTTGGCCTTTTATTTGTAATGTTCGCCCATTCAATTTTTGATCTTCAGCATAAAGATGGAGCACTCCTTCTTTTTTAGCTCCCGATAGTACTTCATCGACCGTATCAATGAAGTTGTTGTGTTTAATTTTTGCCATTTTTTTAATTTTAAATTGTTCCTGTCCAAAATTTCATGAAATTTTAGAGTGTGTTCGAGATTGTTTATTGAATAAAATTCCAAATAAAAATTTAATCGCCGACATTTACTTGTAAAAAAATCCTTATATGATAACTAATACTCCCGAAATGATAATTTTTATAGTCAGTTAGTTTTAATTGCGCTATTTTACTTTAGCTTTTATAATTTTCTACTATTTTTTTTACTAAATTGTGTCGTTTTATTGTAAAATCATTGTAAAATGAGATATAATCATCATGAGAATGAGTATGCCAAATTCTGGATTCGTGACGACATTCTGTTTGTTGAATATAAACCTAATGTTGTTATCGATTTGGCTTCTGCCCAGCGTATTGTAGCCGATCGAGTTATGGTGCAAAATGAAAAAGCGTACCCTGTTTTTTGTGACATAAGAGGTTTAGTGGATTCAGATAAGGCCGCTAGGGATTATTTGTCTCAATCTGGTTCTATTTTAACCAAAGCAGTAAGTCTGGTAGTTCATCAGAGCATTTCTTTAATTTTGACTTCTTACTATCTTAAAATCTGCAAACCAAGTGTCCCAACAAAACTATTTACGGATGAGACGGCTGCTTTGGCTTTTTTGGAACCCTATATTTAATATTCTAATTAACTTTTTTCTAGACTATTTTATTTAAAGCCCCAACTATTATGCAACAGGAAATCAATCAACAGCGAATTCAAAATATGTATCAGATGCTCCTTGAAATGGCGGCAGGTAATTTTACAAATCGAATTCAGCGTACCGAGCAAGACGATGAATTGGAGGCACTAGTTATGCTCATTAATATGGTTGCAGAAGAAATGAAGGAATCTGTTTTTCACTCAGGCTTTGTGAATCCTCATTATACCCATACCCATCTTGTTCAAATTACTTTTGTTCTGGATGCTGATTTTGTTATCCGAGACTATATTTCCACTGTTCCCAAGGTGTTAGGATTTTCGCCTGATGCTCTCCATAATAAACCTTTCAGTACTATACTTTCGCAGAAATCCTTGCCGATATGGAATCGTGTTACAGCAGCATTACTTCAGGATACTACCTACAATAATACCGAACAGCTCATTTATATTAGCCAAGAGCAATTGCTTGTCCCTTGCTTTTGCACTATTTCACGACTGATACACGACACCTCTATTTTAGTTAGTTCCGTTATTACTGTTATTGCCGATCCTATAGCTGCTGAAACTTTAGTTTCCGCTGATGATCCCGATTTGCATGGAGGACTCAGTAGCTATTCTGATGTACAATTGATGCAACATGTTTATGATTACATTTTAGTGCATTTGGATTCACCGTTGCCTTCCATGAAAGAACTTTCGAGGATTTTTGGAACCAATGACAATAAACTGAAATCTGGATTTAAACATTTATTTAAAACGAGTATTTACCAATTTTATGCTACTGAACGGCTAAAAAGAGCTCATCTTTTGATCCAACAAACGACCATACCTCTAAAAAGTATTGCTTTCATGGCTGGATTTCCGATCTATCCTAATTTTTCAAGAGCTTTTAAAAAACGATTCGGCTATACCCCAATGGACATTAAGAGAAGGCTTTCGGGTGTTTTATTATGGATAGTGAGTTCTGCTTTGTGGGATGTGGGGGTTTGAGCTGTCTGTTTTAGGTTAAGGGTTTGGGTTATTATCGGCTATGAGTTTTGCCCTTCGACTTCCCTCGGTATTAATTTCTAGGATGTGAAGGAAAGAGGTATTAGCGAAAAAATCTGCGAAACGCTCCGTTATTTAAAAAACTCCTTTTTGGATAACTCAAGCTCCCAAATTGATAACGCTTTTTTCTTTCTTTTTCGGAATTTTATATCGGATTAAATTTAAAGTTTAGCGATATGAAATTACGTGCCACCATCCAAAGTATTCTTCTCAATAGCATCTGCCTGCTGTATGTTTTATTGTTTGTTTATGCAGCAGTAAGTAAACTACTAGATTTTGAAAACTTTCAAGTACAGCTGGGACAATCCCCTCTGCTGAGTGCTTTTGCAGGATGGGTTTCATGGGGCGTTCCGGTCATTGAACTGCTTATTTCGATTTTTATTGTTATTCCTCGTTTTCGGATTGTAGCACTATATGCGGCTTTCAGTCTCATGGTACTGTTTACTGCCTATATCTTTATTGTTCTGAATTACAGTTCATTTGTTCCTTGTTCCTGTGGAGGAATTCTTGAAAAGCTAGGATGGAAAGAACATTTGGTGTTCAACATTTTCTTTATCGCAATAGCTGTTATAGCCCTTTTTATTTCACCAGGTTATAGCATGGTGGGACGAAAATCCAGAAGATGCTTTATTTCTACAACACTTTTGATACTTAGCATTATTTGTGTCGGATTTATGACCCTACTTTTCATCATTTCAGAAGATATTGTTCACCATCGTAATAATTTTGTCAGACGATTCCCTCCCGTTTCTGTTAGAAAAGCATATCAAGTAGACCTAAAGTACAATTCTTATTATTTTGCAGGTGAAGGCGACGGAAAAATATATCTAGGCAATAGTACAGCACCTGCACAGGTAGTGTCACTAGATACGATACTGCAAAACAAAAAGATACATTACATATTTATTGATGATAACAAAATAAAATTCAACGCAGTTCAAGTCAGAGTTTTTCCTCCAAATTTTTATGTTCTTGATGGGACTGTACCATGCATTTTCAAAGGTAAAATAGTCGACTGGAAAGCAACATTGAAAATGTATGGGACAACTCATTTTTCTATTGCTGAATTGGTAGATTCGAATGTAGTTGCATTTAGAAAGATTAGTAATCAGAATGGTGAAAATATTCTTGGTACAATTAGTTTTGATGGCGAAACCGTTGTGAAATATCATTCAGAGTTACTACAGAAACAAATCGATGGCGTATTCGATACTGATGGTACAATGCAGTACAGCAGAGAACTGAAGAAATTTGTATATCTGTATTATTACAGAAATCAATTTATTGTCACAGACAATCGATTAAACCTGTCCTATCGGGGAAACACTATAGACACAACATCAAAAGCCAGACTTAAAATTGCATGGGTTAAAAAGCGGAAAGAGAAAAAATTCTCTATTCCACCTTTTACCGTTAACCGAACTAGCAGTGTTCATAACAATTTACTATTTGTGAATTCCGTTTTACCCGGTCGTTATGAGTCTTTAGAAATGTGGAAACAGGCAAGTATTATTGATGTATATAGTATTGAAAGTCAAGATTATCTTATGAGCTTCTATATTTACAATAACGACGGTAAACGAATGAGTAGTTTTATAGTTACTGATACACACCTTTTCGCATTGATTGGGAATGCGATTGTAAGTTATAGCCTTCAAAAGGAGATAAAAGAAGAAATGAAAGTACATAATAATTTAAAATGAAATACCGGCCGGTAGCAGGGATTAGATCGAAAACCTGTAAAAAAGAGTAGATCATATTTTTAATTTTAATATTTAATATCATGAAAAATTTAGTAAAAGTAATTATGCCCGTAGCAGCTTTTATGCTTGCCTCGGCTGGTGCAGTAAGCACAAATGGAGCCAATAGTACAAAAAACGCTACTGTTGCAATACAGGGATGGAATCGTGTTTCTCCAAATGCGCCATGTACAGAACTAAGAATGTGTAACAATGTCGGCAGTACTATTTGTACTCTTTCAGGTGTACAGGCTTTTGAAAAAGTAGGTGCGAACTGCACAAAAGAGCTCTACCACAAAAATTAGTTGTTCTTTTTGAAACTTTTTTAAAAACAATGCAGGCTTAAAAACGGCCTGCATTGTTGTTTTATTTTGTGCCATTTACGATCCATTTTGCTTCTGATTTATCCTTTAGATAGTAATCAAACCACTCCTCGATACGACGTGTAAGATCCTTTTGATGTGATCTATCGTAAATTACATGGCGGTCACTTGGGTATACTAACATAATTTCTTTCTTGAAGCATCTTTGTAATGCAAGATAAAAAGCAATGCTTTGATAATAATGTATTTGTCTGTCTTCTTCACCGCTCCACAATAGTAAGGGCGTATTTACTCTATCTGCATGTGCCACAGGTGAGTTTCGGTCATAACCATCCTTATCCTCAAAAAGTGATTTATTCATACGGAGCTGCTGGCTTTCATAGCGCCAGATTTCGGCCGAACCTAAAGGCCAGCCAATTGAAAGATAATGACTCCTAAGATCAGATATTCCAGCACCCGATACTGCCGCTGCAAAAAGGTCAGTTTGGGTAATAATAAAATTGGTTTCATAACCTCCAAAGGAATGTCCTGTCAGTCCAATCTTATCAGAATTTACTAATCCTCTTCTGATTACTTCTTTCGTTGCGGCTATAGTACAATCCGCTGCAGATAGACCTGGATTTCCCATTTCGTATTCAATATCCGGAAGCAATACAAAGTAGCCTTTGGCCGTCAGATTCGCAATATTGAATCCTTCCATATTGAATTGTGATGGATTAAAATAACGATGTAGTCTGTCAAATAGTTTTTCATATATATGTACTACCATCGGATATTTTTTTTCTGGATTATATGCCGCGGGATAGAACAAAACTCCATTTAACTTTATGCCTTTTGAATTTCTATAGTGAATAGCTTCCGCTTTTCCCCAGAGATAATTTTTATGTTGATAATTACTCTGTATCAGGATATTTACTTTATCATTTTTACTATTTTTTATTTTTAACGATGGAGGTCGGTCAAAATCTTCTTCCTGATAAATATAGACATGATTACCCTCGGCTTTGGCCAAATTTGAAATAAAGCCTGTCCCCCAAGCTATGGGATACATTCCTTTTTTTCGATCTAATATAAAATATCCATTATCTTCTTTAGCTGTTGCCTCCAGAAGCAAATTGTTAACATCAATTGCTAAACCTGTAAACCCATCAAAATTGCTTTTACGACTTAAATCGATTCCAGGTCTTTTAACTCTATAACTAATCCCTTTTTCCATGCCAAAAGTAATTCGTTGACAAGAAGATCCATTGGTTGTAATTTCCCATAGATCATACTGATCACGTAATACTATAGTCTGTCCATCAAGACCCCATCCTTCAACACCAAAGGAGGTTGGTTCCCCGTTTTCTTCACTTAATAGTGCTAGGTTCATTTTTTTTGTGACGTTCGTGTAAGTACCAGCTGAAAAACTGTAAATCCACCAGTTTCCTTTCGTGAAATAGGCAGCATATTTGCCATCTGGAGAAATGCTCAAATTATTCATATCTGTAGATTGGTTTTCAAGCCACAACCTAGTTTTACCTGATTTAAGTTCTGTTAGGAAAAAATTTGTATTCGGATACAGCTTGTATTGTAGTTCCCGATCCGTCGGATTAAAGGTTATGGCGTATTCCTGCTTCCCATCTAAAACAACAAATGGTTTATCATCACTGGCAATTTGAATAAAACTGTTTTCACGTGGCCACCAAGCGGCAAGTTTGGCAATGATTTCCCAATCGCGGTATTCTTTTCTTTGTGGATAAAGACGCTTGTCATTGCCATTCCAAATTTGCACTTCATTATCTGCATATTCTGCTGTCGGTATTTTTTTTATCAAGCCAAAAAAGATCTTGCTACCATCATCAGAAATAGTAAGTCTGCTTTCATATCCGTTAGCTATGCGAAGGTCATCAGGAAAGTTGTTTATTCTTTCTGGCTCAAAATGATACATTTTTTGCTCTTTCAATCTGTAATAAAAAACGGTATTTCTTTCATTGCCAGAAACAGCATCCCCTAAGTGTTGCAGGAAAGCAAAGCTTTGCCCACTGTTCTGCCAGACCATGTTTGTAAATGTGCCAGCTTTGTCCTGAACAATAATCTTTTTTGCTATTAAATTGCGCATCGTTATCTGAACAATGCTATTGTTGTTACCCTCCGTTACTGAACACAGCATAGTATCGCCTGCAGGATTTAATTTATAACTACTAACACCAATAATACTGTCAAGTATTTTACCATTGGTATCCCTTATGCAAACCCAATTTACGGAAGCAGCCCTGTTTTGTGTTATCAGAAACTTACCATTTGTAGTAAATAAAAAGGACGTTACACTCGGAATAAATTTTCTTGAAGCCGTTTCCATATTGAGTAACTCAAGTCCTTTTCCAGGAACCAAACAGGCAAACTGTGATTCTTTATTAAAAGTTCCAGTGGTACTCTCCGGAAATTTGTGGGTTGTCGTGGCAGCAGCATTTTTCACGAACAGTGTATCCGGGTGCTCGTCGTAATCCATTCGATAGCTTACCCAATTTCCAAGGTCTGAAATTTTATCAAAATATAATGTTCCCCAGAGGTGGTAATCTGCCTCGGTTACCGGTGCTTTTGGCTGAACCTGTCCGAATACCGGATAGCAAACCAACCAAAAAAACACGTATAAAGCCAATTTAGGCGGTAACTTCTGCCGTATCGCTAAGTGCTTGTTGCAGAACTTTATGTGTTGCAGCAACAAACTATTTTGTATCTGATTCATTTAATAGCCTGGATTTTGAGGTTTGAGGTATGGATTTACCTGAAGTTCCGATTGCGGAAGCGGCCAAAGAGAATCACTACTGTTCCAGCCCAGTTTATTGCCAATTACTGCATCAAGTTTGCCAGTGCGTTTTAGGTCGAAAAAACGCTGTCCGTGTTCGGTGAAAAATTCCAGCCTTCTCTCTTTAATTATTGCATCTACGATGTCACTTGCGTTATCAGCAGAGGTATCAGTTAGCCCCGCAGTGTGTCTAATCTTATTCAAGTCTTCTTTTGCGCCAATCAAGTCTCCTTGTTGCGCCCGTGCCTCGGCGCGAATCAAGTATTGTTCCGCAAGGCGAAAAATTATGGAGTATTCGGTTGTTGCTCCGGTATCTGTCTTCTCTTTATATTTGAATGCATGATACCAAGTATCGGTACCGTCTGTCACTGCTAGTGTCCAATGGCTTTTCCGCAGATCTCCAGCTGTAAAAGATGACATTAACTCATTAGTAAGTGCGACAGTTGGCGGCGGTCCTGAGGAAAAAATAAACACCATACCTTCTTCAGTATTGTGCCCTTCGTAGGCAGGCGCCAATTGCCAGATGGTTGTGGTGCTTTCCTTCAGGAAAATATTATCGAGGTTTTCATCCCAAACATAAAGCGATTCATTGTTAAGAACTGCAGAAGCCATATTAGAAGCCTCTGACCAAGCACCAGTATACAAATATACACGAGCCAGTAAAGCCTGTGCGGTAGCTTTGTTTGGACGCACCCTGTTTGCACTTACATAATCTTGGGGTAACAAGTCAATTGCTACTTTCAGGTCGGCTATGACTTTATTGTACACCTCAATTGTTGTCATCCGGGTTGCCACGCTATTTGCTTTATAGTCAGTAGTTGCAACATAAGGGACATCACCAAAAATATTGACGAGATAGAAATGATTTAGCGCACGTACAAAAAGTGCCTCACCCTTCAATTGGCTCTTGTCTGCTACTGCGAGGGCAATAGAATTATCTACACCATTAATTACTGCATTTGCGGCATATATTTGATTGTAAGCCGAGTTCCACATTGAAGAAATAAGAGCATTTGATGCCAGTATTGAATTATTATAAAATGGCTCAGACGAATAGGATCCAGTTTCATATGCTATTAGTTCATCACTATAGTTCCCCATCAGATTACCAATGCCGGAAAGCTTGCCCGTTATTATGCCATTTTCCCTTATTTGTGCATAAATATCGGTCATTGCAGCCTCAGCAGTGGCTTTGCTCTCAAATACCGCACTAGAGGTTAGTTGCGAATTGGGTTGGTCTGTATCCACGAAGCTATCACAGCTAAATAGGATGCCGCACAATGCAACAAGCCAAGCTGAGAATAACATAGTTTTGTTTCTCTTTACGAAAATGTATATTTCTTGGTTCATAATACTATTTTTTAATTAAAATGTAAACTGAAATCCTGCTGATACTATTCTTAATGGAGGCAGGAACCCTGCTTCCCTAAATTCAGGATCTGCTCCTTTATAGGATGTTATGGTAAATATATTCTGTGCCTGCAGTGAAATTTTGCAGTGCATAATTTTGAGCCACTCCTGAGGCAGATCATAAGAAAGTGAAATGTTTTTAAGACGGATATATGAGGCATCGCTTACTGCTGCATCACTTTCGGCATAATATTCGCTCGCCTGCATTGCCTCCTGATTTACACCTGAGGTATAAATTTGATATTGTGCATTATCTCCCGGTTGTGTCCAACTGTTTACAATTTCTGCAGGCTGGTTGCGGAATGTTCCAGCATATCCTTGTGTGCTAGCAAAGTTAAAATTGAGCTGCTTTACAAACTGAAACAGGAAATCCAGTTGCCAGCCTTTGTACGTGAATTGATTATGCAATCCACCAAAGTATTTTGGACTGAAGTTGCGAACGGTCTCTCTGTCATCTGCGTAGGATATTTGACCATCTCCATTTATATCAGCAAATTCATAAATACCTGTTTGCGGGTTGATTCCAGTGGAATGGAACAACTTTCTTATTGTGATGGGCTGACCAATCACGTAATCATTTTTATAAGGTGATCCTTCCAGACCGGGAAAAGATAACAACTTATTTTTGGCTACCGAAAGGTTAAAACTTGTGGTCCAATTAAAATTTGGCTTTTGAATGTTAATCGTGCGCAGTGTGATTTCAAGTCCATTGTTTTGTACCGTAGCATCTAAGTTGGATTGGATGGTTGTAAATCCTGTAGTCCCTGGCAGTGGCAATCCCACTAACTGATTTGAGGAACGGTTTTGGTACCAAGCAGTAGTCAACATAACGCGATCCTTTAAAAAACCCAGTTCAAATGCCGCTTCGAGTTTCTTGTTGGTTTCCCAACCAAAATTTGGATTATAAAGGCGTAGTGGTTGCAATCCATGTACACCCTGATATTCATAACCTGAAGAAGAATAGGTATCTAAAAATTGGTAATCGCCTATTTGATCGTTGCCAGTTGTACCATAGCTACCTCGTAATTTTCCAAAGCTTAGAAAACTAACATTGTTTTCAATCCATTTTTCTCTGTAAAACAGCCATGCTGCGCCTATTGCACCAAAATTTGCAAACTGTTTTCCAGGACCAAAGCGGCTCGAACCATCCCTTCGTCCTGTTAAGTTAAGAATGTATTTATTGCTAAATGTATAATTGAATCTGCCATAAAATGCTTGATATTTATAGACCAGCATTTCATCGCTTTCGACTGATAAATACGATGCTGAGGTAAGGTCATAAATCAGGCTGTTGCTTGTGAATCCTGACGCTTCCTCAATTCGTGTTTTTGTTTGCTGATTCTGGAAAGTACTGCCAAGCAAAACGTCTATTTCTGAGCGACCGAAAGCACTATGCCAATTTAGCTGTGGTTCTACTATCCATGACTGCCTCCCCAGAGTATTCTTGAATATTGATGAATATTCACTGCCATAGTTGTATGCAGGATTATACATGGTTGACGGTGCGGTGCGACTTGCATCGCTACTAAGATCTGTGAAACCAAAACTTGATTTAAATTCTATTCCTTTTGCCAGTTGAAATGTCATTAGTGTACTAGCAACCAGATCATAGGTTTCTGATCTGTTTTTACCTTCCAGATTACTTAACGGATTTTGCCAAGTACTATTCTCCCAATTAAGGTTTCCTTGAGCATCATATAGAGCTGGAGCGTTAGGAGCAAGATTTCTCGATAATAAAGTCAGGTCAGTCCAAGGCAAATCATTTTTCTGGGCTGTATATCCTCCTGAAAAACTGATGCGAAATTTATTACTTTCGGATTTATGGTCTAAAGAAAGATGTGCGCCACCTTTTTTGTATAAAAAGTCACCAGGAAATACGGTAGACTCTGTCCTGTAATTCCCGCTAAGTAAAAACCGAGTCTGTTCAGATCCTCCACTGACGGTTCCCTGCATGCTTAAAATATCAGCCGTACCTCCTGTCAATTCTTTTTGCCAATCAGTATACCGGTTTTGGTCCCATCTTCCGTTCACATCATAAGCATTAGAGGGATAAGTCGTAATCCCATCATTTGCAAAGGCCTGTCTACGCATTTTTAGATACTGTTGGGTATTCATCATGTCAAGCATTCGGGTTACCGTGCCAGTTGCGTGGGAGGTATTAATTGTAAAAGAAGTTACACCTGCTTTTCCTTTTTTGGTTGTGATTAACACCACGCCGTTAGCGCCACGAGAGCCATAAATCGCGGTTGCATCCGCATCCTTTAATATTTCTAGGTTTTCGATATCACTGGGATTAATACTGTTGAGTGGATTGCTTTCTCCTGGAATTGTCGTCGAAGTTTGTCTGTAGCTTATGGGATCAGACGAATATGGAACACCATCAATGATGTATAACGGCGCATTGCCATCGGTTCTGAGGCTATTTACGCCGCGAATATTAATATTGAAACCTCCACCTGGAACGCCCGTTTCCTGTGTGATACTAACCCCAGCCATTCGTCCCTGCATCGCTGCAAGTATATTAGTGACGGGTTGTTTTTCTATGTCCTTAGAAGAAATTTTAGCAATACTTCCGGTGCGTTCACTTTCCTTGACAGTATAATAGCCCGCATTGACACGAACTTCTTGTAAGCTGGTGATGTCTTCCTGCAATTGGACGTTGACTATTTTTCGCCCGCTTATGGGAACTATTGCTGTTTTGAATCCTATAAAGGAGACCAATAAAGTATCTGTAGCAGTAGCCGAAAGAATATATTGCCCGTTGAAGTCAGAGCTAACGGTACTGTTTCTTTTTCCTTTTATGGAAATTGTCACACCGGTTAAAGGATTTGTACCATCAGTGACAGTACCGTTTATTTGGTTTTGTTGGTGTGGAGACTGCATTTGCCTCGGGAGCTTATTCGCTAAGGCAGGAGTGCCGCTTAGTGTGAACCCGATAATTATCAGGTACCAAAAAGCCGACCGCCCCTTGTAGAATGAAAAATTTTTCATAATATTGGTATAGTTAAGTGAAACGTTAGTTTTGTTAGCGATGGTCCTCTAGTCAAGTTTGCCGACGAGTTAGAGGGCCTTTTTTTTTTAGTGCTTTTAATTCATAGGTAGGATTTTAATTGGGTTTATATTTTGTTCTTTGTACTGCATTTAAAATAAAATAATAAAAACGCCTGCGGCATCTATATTCTTTGCTCTTTTTTCTTCACTAAGTACAACTGTTGCAGCCATAAAGCCAAAGGCATATCAGTACTATTAATGCCACTATTAATACAGCTTGAATTTGTCTGTAGTATTTCATCTTATTAATTTATGGGGGTTATAAAATGGGTTTTGGGTCATAGGTTTTGGTTTTTAGGTTATGAGTTATTTCAAATAAGTGAATCTATTTCCTTTGTTCTTAATTCACCATCAAAAAACAAGCCTGCACCTTTTACTAACAAATTCAAAATAAATTAACTAGGCGATTATTCAATGGACCTTTCGGTGCAGGTGTTTTTTTAATAGTTTAATAGTTTGTTGTTTATGGTTCGTTGTTGGCATAAGTATTCCAGTCCGGTTAAGAAAAGTTGATTTCCTAATTGGGAATGATGATTTATGGATTTTAGGTTTAAAAAAACCTTTTGCTGCCCTTGCTGAAAAAAGCTCTAAAAGTTTTAAAAAAACATTTGGAAAATAGAAATAAAGACAATACTTTTAAAGTGCGAGTTTAAAGAGGAAAAGCTTAAATCTAGGTGTCAAAAGCATTTTAATATTTGAGTGTATATATATGGAATTATTTTTCATAATTTCCCATTTTACGTGTTAAGACAGGGGTAAACACATCAGTATTAAAATCCTGATTACGGAAGTTTCTTTGATAAGAGTACTTCTCAATGTTTCCCTATCCCAACACCATGTTTATTTCAGTTTTGGGACAACAAAAGGTAGCCTGTTTTAGCAGGTAGTTAGGGTGGTTTGGTCGTGCTGGCAAATAAAAAAATCGTTCTCATAATTTATAGGTTTATGGAACGATGTCTTTCTTGGTATGAAGGGTACTTGCAGAAAAAAGCAAGGAGCGGTTTCACACTTTAGACTCATGGGCGACCAAACCCGTCTTCTAAATCTTTCGATTTAAAAGTTACCACCTAAAGCTTACGTGAGAACCGCTCGCATGCCGTATGCAAAAGTAAGAAACTTTTTGACATGGAGCGACTTCACGATACTCTCGAAGGTAAAATTGGTCGTTTTGAGTCGAGAAAACATCGTTTGAATTATGACTATTAAAGTCTCATTATCAATTCGCTATAACAAATATAATATTATTTTTTAATGTGGCAATAAAACCACAAAATATTTTTTAAAAAATGCAAGAAAATTTTATCGAGATATACAAAAAGATAGGAAATTCAATACGTAATAAGAGAAAAGAAAAAGGATTAACTCAACAACAGTTAGCTGATAAAGACTCAAAACTCGATAGAGCAAAGATTAGCGATATAGAAAATGGCAAAGAAGACTTTCACTTCTTTACTCTTTTGAAAATCTGTGAAGCTCTTGATATGGATATTAAAGACGTTTTTATAGACAAGAAATAAATATTAATGTATTCACGGAAAACCGTAAAGTATTATGAAAAAGGCTTTTTAGGTTTGGAGAATAAAACTCAACCTTAGTTTAGTGTATACACAAAAAAACAAAGAGATTTTGTCTCGTCCTGAAATAACGATACACAAAACAATCGTTATGGAAAAAAAAACAAATTATGTAAAGCGAAATCAGCGAGATTATAGTATGTCGCTAAAGCCTCAGATTGTTAATTAAATCGAAAAAAGTTTTACATCCGTTACTCAAGCCCGAAAATAATACGGTATTCAAAGTCATGCAACTGTTCTAAATTGGTTAAGAAAATTTGGTCACTTTGATTATTAAATTCTTCATTAGTTGGATAATTCAAAGTAGAATACCTTCTTTTTCTGTTGTACCAAACTTCAATATATTCTAAGGTTTCCAGTTTCATTTGTTCTTTAGAAATTAGTTTATTTCCATAAATCAATTGCTTCGCCAGTTCGCTATCGTTCGAGTCAGTTTTCAAGGATTTAAAGATGCTTTTTGCTGCAGCATTGTCCTAACAATTCCCTCTACGGCTCATATTGCGGGTTTATTATACTAATAATCAAGAACATTTACAGACTTTTTTCTCGCATATTGGACACCTCTTTCAAAGTAAAAAATTAAGCTTTATTAAATATTTCGGCTTTTAACCATCGTATTTTAAGTTCGAAACCTGATTTCGTTTGTATTTATTTCATCACTTAAACTCCAGCCTATAATTTTTCAATCGTACAAGTCCATAATAATCGTCAGATATACAAATCCTTCCTTGGTTTGTATATAAGTAATATCCGAAAGCCATATTTTTAAATAGTCATTTACAATAAAGCTCTGTTTAATACATATTCGAAAACTAAATCCCCTAATTAAAAAAATTAACAAAACTTTTATGCTGTTTTAAATATATATTTTTTACTTTTGATTACCTATATTTTTATATGAAAACAATCCACCTTTTAGTATTAGTAATACTTGGCATTTTTTTGATGCCAACGCCTACTTTTGCCTGTGGAGGTAATTCTAAAAAACACTCTTGCACTAAAGAGATATCTTCTGGAATGGATAAGAAAGATTGTTGTGAGTCCCATTCAAAAAGTAAAAATCACGACGGATGTAATGGAAAATGCGGACAAGCATTATGTAGTACTCCAGTCGTTAACATTGGAATTTTTTCCTATATACAATCAGAAATTAAAAATAATAGTTTTAATTTTTCTACTAAAAAACAAAAATTTTATCAATCAGAAACTTTTACGTCTGATGGATATTCTTCTATATGGCTTATACCTAAAATAAGCTAAATTACTTTTTTGACAGCCAAAACTATGTCAAATTCAAAGCAAGCACTGCTTTAAAATCATTTACTTTTTCGGCTAATTGCAATTATTAAACAAATAGTTCAAATTCTATTTGTTGATTGTTTTCTGCTATTTTCAAATTAAATTATTTACATAATGAATTCACTAAAGAAAACAGTGATAACAATAGTTCTATTGTTATCAGTAGTAGTCTCCAACGCGCAAATTAAAAATGCAAAAACAGCAACGGTAAAAATATTCGGTAACTGTGACATTTGCAAAGCCTCCATAGAAAAAGCGGGAAACCTTAAAAAATTAGCTTCAGTAGACTGGAATAAGGACACCAAAATGGCTACGATTACTTATGATGCTAAAAAAACCAATGAAGAAGAAATCCTTAAACGCATCGCATTGGCCGGTTATGATAATGCAAAATTTCTAGCTCCAGAAGATGCATATAATAAACTTTCCGACTGTTGTCTATATGATCGAGAATTAAAAACTGCTGTAAAAACAGATATGGAAACTATGCCCAATCATAGCGAACACGATATACATTCTGATATTACTGATAAGAAACAAAAAACAGCAAGTCCTTTAAAACCTGTTTTTGACAATTATTTTTTATTAAAAGATGCCTTAGTTAAAACAGATGCTGAAATGGCTTCAATGAAAGCTAAAGACCTGCTAACAGCTATTAGTACTTTGAATATGGAGGACTTAAAAATGGAAGAACACATGGTTTGGATGAAAATGATAAAAGAACTCACTAATGACATTAAAATTATTTCAGAAACACAGGACATTAAACGTCAAAGAGATCTATTTAAATCAGTTACCCAAAATACCTATGAATTAATGAAAGTTTCAAAAAGTGAAACTCCTACATATTATCAATATTGCCCTATGCAAGATGCTTATTGGCTAAGCAAAGACAATGTAGTCAAGAATCCATATTATGGTTCCATGATGCTAAGTTGTGGTAAAACAGTGGAAACAATTAAATAATGCTCAAAACATTTCAAAACTAAAATTTAAAAAAATGAAAAATATAACTCTTTCAGCCATAGCAATGGCATTCGTAATGGTTTCTTGTAACCAAAAAAACAAAGAAGGGGCAACTAATTCGGAAGTGACTGAGCCTGTAACTCAAACTGAATCAACAAATGAACACCAAGAAGGAAACCAGCACAACGAAACTAAATCTGGAGACGTCATAGCAACCGCTACTCAAAGTACTTTTTCGATCAAAGAACTTATCAGTAATTATTTAACTTTAAAAAATGCATTAACGAAAGACGATACAAGAGGAGCTGCAGATGCTGGAAATGTGTTATACGCAACTTTCAATAAAGTAAATTCCAATTCAATAGATGCAACATTAAAAGCTGGATATTTGGATATAGCCGAGGATGCTAAAGAACATGCGGAACACATTGGAAATAATTCTGGAAAAATTGAACACCAAAGAGAGCATTTTGTCATGTTGAGTAAAGATATGAATGATTTGATAAAAACTTTTGGAGCAGGTCAAAAACTATATCAAGATTTTTGTCCAATGGCAGATGATGGGAAGGGCGCAATTTGGATAAGTGAAATCAAAGAAATCAAAAATCCATACTTGGGAAGTAAAATGCCAAAATGTGGTGTCATCAAAGAAGAATTATAAATATAATAATCGTTCTCCTAATAAGGAAGAAGAAAAGTTGGATTTGTAATGGATCTGTTATAAAATGTAGTGAAAAATAATAAAGGATTACATTTTATTTATAATTGCCACAAGATCTTAATACTACTAAATTCTTTACTCTTCCTTTGGAACATTATTATCTAATTTGATTGCTGATTAAATATACTTTAATTATAGTAATCAAAAATAAGTTCCAATTAAGAAGAAATAAATTAAAAATACATGTTAAATAAAACTATAAAATATTTTCTTGAAAACAAATTAGTCACAGGACTTATTCTTCTTGTAATAATATTTTGGGGAATGGCAACCGCTCCTTTCGACTGGAAGATTCCTTTCTTACCTTCAAGCCCGGTGTCTGTGGATGCCATTCCCGACATTGGAGAAAACCAACAAATTGTTTTCACACAGTGGCCCGGAAGATCTCCACAAGATATAGAAGATCAAATATCCTATCCTTTAACCACCTACATGCTGGGAATTCCAGGTGTAAAGTCAATTAGAAGTAACTCAATTTTAGGTTTTTCGAGTATTTATATCATTTTTGACGATGATATAGAATTTTATTGGTCACGCTCCAGAATTCTCGAAAAATTAAGTTCCATACCTAATAGCTTGCTTCCTGAAAACGTTAAACCGTCATTAGGCCCTGATGCAACTGCATTGGGACAAGTATATTGGTATACAGTGGAAGGACGAGATAAAGACGGAAATCCTACTGGTGGTTGGGATTTACACGAAATAAGAACAGCTCAGGATTTCTATATTAAATATGGATTAAATGCTGTTAAGGGAGTTTCAGAAGTAGCTTCTATAGGAGGATTTGTTCAAGAATACCAAATTGATGTAAACCCCGATGCTCTAAAAGCGTTTAACATCCCTCTAGCTAAGGTTATGACTGCCGTACAAAAGTCGAATAAAGATGTGGGGGCTAAAACCATCGAAATTAATCAAGCAGAATATCTGGTAAGAGGCCTCGGCTACATAAAAAATATTGAAGACATTGAATTGGCAGTTGTAGCCGTAAACAACAATGTGCCTATTCGAATAAAAGATATAGGAGTTGTATCCCTAGGACCAGAAACGCGACGTGGAGCTTTAGATAAAGGAGGTGCTGAAGCTGTAGGAGGTGTGGTTATCGCCAGATATGGTTCTAATCCGTTGGAAGTGATTAACGGAGTGAAATCAAAAATTAGCGAGATTGCTTCTGGTTTACCTAAAAAAACTTTAGCTAACGGTGTGGAAAGTCAATTGACAATTATCCCTTTTTATGATCGTACACAATTAATTCATGAAACGATAGGCACATTAGAGACCGCACTTTCACATGAGATACTAATCAGTATTATTGTGGTTTTAATTTTATTATTTAATCTTCGAGCGTCCTTAATTATTTCTAGTTTATTACCTGTTGGAGTATTGATGACCTTTATTGTAATGCGCTATTCAGGAGTAGATGCTAATGTTGTCGCGCTTTCAGGAATCGCTATCGCTATTGGGGTCATGGTGGATGTTGGGGTTATCTTTATCGAAAATATTATTCGGCATTTAGAAATGCCAGAAAACGAAGGCGCCAAAGGTCAAAAACTATTAACAGTAATTTATAATGCTACAATTGAAGTAGCCTCGGCAATTACTACTGCATTAGCAACGACTATAGTTAGTTTCATTCCTGTATTTGCCATGGAATCAGCCGAAGGTAAATTATTTAGGCCTTTAGCATTTACCAAGACATTCGCTTTATTAGGAGCTTTTATTCTCGGTGTAATTGTTTTGCCTGCCCTAGCACATCTCATCTTTGGTATCAATTATGATAAAAAAAGAGTAAAACGTTTTTGGGGTTATGTATTTATTGCTGCTGGAATTCTATTGAGTATTTATTTTAAAATGGCACTCCCCTTAGCCTTATGTATAATGGGATTGTATGATTTATTTAATCACAAAATTCCAGAAAAATTCCAAGCCTACACTAAACATTTCAATTTGGTATTGGTGTTATTCATAGTTTCTTTTTTTCTTACTGAGGAGTGGATGCCTTTGGGACCACAAATTAGCGTTATTGGAAACTATCTTTTCGTTATAGTTCTTCTGGGGATTATCCTATCCTCCTTATTAAGTATCGTTCGTTTTTATGAGCCGGTATTAATATGGTGTTTAGAAAATAAAGGCAAATTCATGTTATTGCCCTTGGTTACACTACTATTTGGTCTTATGGTGTGGGTTGGATTCAATTCGACTTTTGGATTTATAGCAAACGGATTTGAAAAAGTGGGTTGGGACATTAGAAATTCTAAAGTTTGGTCTGCTCCTTCTCATACTTTTCCAGGTATTGGTTCTGAGTTTATGCCTTCACTCAACGAGGGTAGCTATTTATTAATGCCTACTTCAATGCCACACTCGGGCGTAGAGCAAAATCGAAAAGTAATAGGTCAGCTGGATATGATGTTGAATCACATTCCTGAAGTCGAAATGGCTGTAGGAAAGCTGGGACGCGTTGAAAGTGCTTTAGACCCTGCTCCTATCTCCATGTACGAGAACATCATCAACTATAAACCGGAATACATTCTAAACGAAAAGGGGCATCGAATGCGCTTTAAAGTCGATAGAAAAGATCGTTTTATTACAAAATCTAACGATAGCCTTTCACATGCTGATGCTTTGAAACAAGGAATAACCATCAAAAACTTGATTGAAGACGATAACGGAGAATTTTATCGAAATTGGAGAGACAAAATAAAATCACCCGATGATATATGGGACGAAATTATTAAAGTTTCTAAAATTCCCGGAGTGACCTCGGCTCCAAAATTACAGCCTATTGAAACGCGACTTGTGATGCTCCAAACCGGAATGAGAGCACCTATGGGTATCAAAGTATTTGGTCCTGATTTGCAAACCATAGAAGAGTTTGGTTTAGAATTAGAAGCAATTCTTAAGGAAGTTCCTTCCGTTAAAAAAGAAGCCGTTTTTGCCGATAGAATTGTCGGGAAACCATACCTTCATTTAAATATCGATAGAGAAAAAATATCAAGATTTGGATTAAATGTTGAAGACATTCAGCAAACGATTGAAACAGCCATTGGGGGGATGAAAATCTCTTCTACTGTTGAAGGTAGAGAGCGCTACCCAATTCGCGTTCGTTATCCAAGAGAATTAAGAGACAGTCCCGAGGCTTTGGCTAAAATTTTAGTAGCAACTCCTACTGGCGCCCAAATTCCTTTGGGGCAATTAGTTAAATTTGAATATACTAAAGGGCCACAAGCCATTAAAAGTGAGGACACTTTTTTAGTTGGTTTTGTGTTGTTTGACAAAAATGATAGTTATGCTGAGGTAGACGTGGTGAATGATGCTCAAAAAGCGATAAAAGCTAAAATTGATTCGGGGGAACTTAAAGTACCGCAAGGTGTGAATTTTAAATTCTCCGGAAGTTACGAAAATCAAGTTAGAGCAATGAAAAGATTATCAATTGTAATTCCTATCTGTCTGGTGATTATCTTTCTACTGCTTTACTTTCAGTTTAAAACTATTATTGCCTCTTCGATTCACTTTTCGGGGGTATTTGTGGCCTTTGCTGGTGGTTTTATCTTGCTATGGCTCTACGGCCAAGATTGGTTTTTAAATTTTTCAGTCGCAGATGTGAACATGCGGGATTTATTTCAGGTGCACCCTATTAACTTAAGTGTTGCGGTATGGGTTGGATTTATAGCACTCTTTGGAATCGCTACTGATGACGGGGTGATTATGGGGACTTATATTCACCAAGTTTTCGAAGAAAAAAATCCGCAAACGGTAACTGCAGTTAGAGAAGCGGTTGTAGAAGCGGGTAAAAAGCGTGTACGTCCTGCTGTGATGACTGCTGCAGTAGCAATTATAGCGCTATTACCCGTATTAACATCTACCGGAAAAGGGTCTGATATTATGATTCCAATGGCCATTCCAACTTTTGGAGGAATGACAATTCAGATTATGACCATGTTTATTGTACCCGTATTACAAGCTTATTGGAGAGAAACAGTTATTAAAAATAAAAACAAACAAAATGCGTAAAATAGTATTAATGACTCTATTGTTTGCCGTTTGCGATTTAAGCGCGCAATCGCTGACAGACTATTACGGAGTAGCCGCTGAAAACAACCCCGAGCTAAAAGCAAAATACAAGGATTTTGAAGCTTCTTTGCAAAAGTTACCGCAAGTGAGTTCGTTGCCCGATCCTAATTTCTCACTGGGTTATTTTATTTCACCAGTTGAAACCCGAGTGGGACCCCAAAACATGAAGTTTTCATTGACTCAAATGTTTCCTTGGTTTGGTACTTTAAAAGCACAAAAAAATGTTGCTGCTCTACTTGCCGACAGTAAGTATCAAGCTTTTTTAAATACTAAAAACCAATTGTTTTCTCAAGTGGCAACTGTTTATTACCCTTTGTACGAATTGCAGAATTTAATGCTAATTGAACGAGAAAACATCCAAATATTGGAATCGTATAAAAAGATTGCCTTAGCAAAATTAGAAAATGGGCAAGGAAATTTAGTAGACATATTAAGAGTGGACTTAATGATTAAAGAAGCTCAAACTAACATATCTATTTTAGACAAAAAAGAACCCGCATTGACCTCTTGGTTCAACAGCCTTCTAAATAGGAAGTATAACGAGAAAGTTATTGTTTCCAAAGGAATTGAAATCGTAGAACTGCCACTTCAATATCGCAAAGATTCCATTTCACAAAACCCTTTGTTGATAGAACTTGAATTAAAAAAGCAAGCTTCAAATGCTGCTGTAGAGGTAGCTATAAAACAAGGTTTGCCAAAACTAGGCGTTGGATTAGATTATGTTCTTGTAGATAAAGGAATGAATAATTTTCCCGACTCTGGTAAAGATGTTATTATGCCAATGGTCACTTTGAGTCTGCCTATTTTTAGAAAAAAATATACAGCTGCAACTTCAGAAGCTAAGTTAATGCAAGAAAGTTATTCGTTTCAAAAAGAAGCAGTAGAAAATAAATTAAATGGTACCTACTACAAACTCATTTTTGAATTAGAAAAAGAAAAAGAGTTATTACAGCTCTATAGTAATCAAGTTGTTACATTGTCGAAAAGTTTGAACTTATTATTTTCGTATTACAGCAATGCTAATAAAGACTTTGAAGAAGTACTACGCATGCAGCAAGAATTATTGAAATATAAAAAATTAGAGCTTGCAAGTACTAGCGCTTTTTATATAAAATTGGCTGAATTGGATTATCTAACCGCAAAACAATTTTAATTATGACATTTGATAAAAAAACAAAAATAGCACTCGCAGCAACTTTACTTTTAGGGTTGTTATTAGGTGCACTTCTATTTGGCGGAAGCGCCAAAGAAGAACAAAAAACTTCGGAAGAAACGATAACGAAAGATCAAATTTGGACCTGTTCGATGCACCCACAAATAAGACAAAACGAACCTGGAGCCTGCCCAATATGTGGTATGGATTTAATTCCGCTTGAAACATCTGACAATAGTGATATTGATCCAGACGCTATCAGTATGTCTGAATCAGCAATGATTATCGCTGGAGTATCAACTTATAAAGTGGGAAATTCAGATGGAATAAAAGAAATCACACTTAATGGAAAAGTAGAAGTAAATGAAAAAGGCGTGTACAGTCAATCGTCACATATTCCAGGAAGAATTGAGAAAATTCTAGTGACATTTACTGGCGAATATGTAAAAAAAGGACAGGTCGTTGCTTATGTATACTCCCCTGAACTAGCTACTGCTCAGCAAGAACTTATAGAGGCCTATAGCATAAGAGACCTACAACCACAGTTGTTTGAAGCTGTAAAGCAAAAGCTTAGAAATTGGAAAGTTTCTGAAACAACGATAAAAAATGTGCTTTCTTCAGGAAAAGCGCAAGATAAATTTCCCATCACCGCTGACGTTTCAGGATATGTTGTAAAGAAAAATGTGGAGCTTGGGGATTATGTGCAACGAGGACAAACCTTATATGACGTAGCTGACTTATCTACGGTGTGGGTTCTTTTTGAAATTTATGAATCAGACATTCCTTGGATTAAAAAAGGAGATCAAGTGAACTATACTATTGCCTCTTTTCCAGGGGAATCTTTCTCTGGTACAATTTCTTTTATTGACCCATTTATTAATCCTAGTACGCGCATTGCCACAGCAAGAGTGGAGGTAAGAAATTCTAATTTAAAATTAAAACCAGAAATGTTTGTCTCAGGAACAATTAGTTCGAGAGTCGCTACAAACAAATCTTCTTTAAGCGTTCCTAAATCGGCTGTAATGTGGACTGGTAAACGATCCATAGTATACGTTAAAAACGAATCAGAAAAAGGAGTTTCTTTCAAGTTAAGACAAGTCACTCTAGGCCCATTATTAGGCAATGATTATCTCATAGAGGAGGGATTAGAAGCTGGTGAAGAAGTTGTCGCTAATGGTACTTTCAATATCGATGCTGCTGCTCAATTAGCAGGTAAGCCTAGTATGATGAACCTCGAAGGTGGTAAAGCGAGTACCGCTCACAATCATGGTGGCGACCAAGCCGCAGTGCCAGATGAAAAACCTACGGCTTTACAAACTACTAAAACTACTATTAGCTCAGATGCAAAAACGAGCTTACAGCCTTTGTATGAAGATTATTTTGAGTTGAAAGATGCGTTAACTAAGGATAATTTTAGCGGAGCACAAAAGACAATAGCCAAATTTGAAAATTCATTGAGTAAAATAAACATGAATCTCTTTAAAGGTGATGCGCATAAAATCTGGATGAAGTACCATACAGAATTGAAAAAAAATACCTTACATGCTGCCCATATCAAAGATATAAAAGAAATGCGAAAATCATTTATCCCCATTTCCAATGTAATGATAGCCATGACAAAATCTTTTAGTCCTCTAAAAGAAAGTTCCTATATACAATTTTGCCCCATGGCAAACAGTGATAAAGGAGCAAATTGGTTAAGTAAAGAAAATAAAGTAGCAAACCCCTATTTTGGCGCTTCCATGTTAAAATGTGGAGAAGTAAAGGCAGAAATCATAAAATAAATAGTAACTATAATAAATAGAAAAATGAAAAACTTAAAATATTTAATAATCTTATTGATAATACCCCTGAGTTCGATATTTGGACAGTCCATGGAGGGAAATGTTAATAATTTGCCTGTACACGAATACACTTTAACCATTAAGGAAGAAATAGTAAACAAAGCAGGAAAAGAAATCAAAGGGATGACTGTAAATGGTACAATCCCTGGACCAACTTTAGAATTTACAGAAGGGGAATATGCCGTCATTTACGTGAAAAATGAAATGAGCGAAGAAACTTCTGTGCATTGGCATGGTTTGTTATTACCCAATTTCTACGATGGCGTTCCCTATCTAACAACACCACCAGTAGAACCTGGACATACACTTAAATATGAATTTCCTATTAAGCAGTCTGGGACATATTGGTATCATTCACATACCATGTTGCAAGAACAAAGTGGAGTTTTTGGTTCAATTGTTATTAAGCCAAAAGAACAAACCTTAAAATATGATAAGGAATTGGTGTTGATATTATCAGATTGGACCAACGAAAAACCAATGAATGTGCTTCGCAATTTAAAACGAGGTAATGAATGGTATAGTATCAAAAAAGGAACCGCTACACCATTAAATCAGGTTATTGCACGTGGCGCATTTGGAGCGCAGTTAAACTTTTGGAGACAACGGATGGGCGGTGCCGACATAGCAGATGTATATTATCCCGCTTTCTTAGTTAATGGCGAAGAAAGCGTGGAATATCCAGAATTTAAAGCTGGTGAGAAAGTACGATTAAGAATGATTAATGGAGGTGCATCCACGTCGTTTTGGATGACTTTCGGAGGAGAAGAACCACTATTGGTTTCTGCTGATGGTCTTGATGTAGTGCCTGTTAAAAAGAATAAGACTTTTATCGGGATTGCTGAAACATACGATTTTATTATAACTGTTCCAGAAGATGGGAAAATAGAATTCAAAATCACAGCTCAAGATGGTTCGGGAACTGCATCTGCATTTATTGGGAATGGAAAAGTGCTACCTGCAATGACGATTCCAAGGCCAGATAAGATTGGGATGATGCAAAAAATGGCAAAAATGGATATGAAAATGGGCGCTCATGCTTTAAAATTTCAGCCCAAAAAAGACGAACGCTTTAAGATGAAGGAGGAATATGGAATGCAAATGGATAAAATGTCTGGAATGGATATGAGTAAACCAAAAAAGGCTATGGCAACTGATAAAATGAATGAGATGAAAATGGATCATTCCAAAATGAAAGGAATGGAAATGAACAATGGTGATGCTATGAAAGGTATGCAGATGAATGAGCAAGAGGATACAACGAAAACAGACAATATGGAGGGAATGGATTTGTTTTCCGAGTATAATTACGACTATTTGAAATCTTTAAAGAAAACTAACTATGACAAAAATATTCCTGTAAAAGAAGTACTGTTGAATCTTACAGGAAATATGAATCGCTACATCTGGAGTATGAATGGAGTGCCTTTATCTGAAGCTGATAAAATTAAAATAAATAGTAAGGAAGTAACACGGGTTACCTTTAATAATCTTACTATGATGCACCACCCTATGCATTTACACGGTCATTTCTTTAGGGTTATCAATAAAAACGGAGATTATTCCCCGTTAAAACACACGGTAAATGTACCGCCAATGCAAAAGGTTACTATAGAATTTTACGGGAATAATGGGGATGAATATGGCGACTGGTTTTTTCATTGTCACATTTTATATCATATGATGGGAGGTATGGCAAGAGTAGTATCCTATGATACCCCAAGAGATCCAAGAATGAATGAATTTCCGGCTTCTAAAATTATTGCAGAAACAGATAAATGGTATTCATGGGGATTGGTAGATGCAGCTTCACATACAACGGGTTTTAATTTAATGACATCTAATATCAGAAATCAATTTAATGCGTCTTTAGAATATGGTTGGAACAAAAATTTAGAATCAGAGTTTACCTACGAACGTTATTTACACGATTACTTACGTGTTTTTGGAGGTGTTAACATTGAAAATAAAACACGCAATAGTTTAGACCAATTTAAAACTACTGCAGTGGTTGGGATACGTTATTTAACACCCTATTTATTTAATCTTGATGTACGTGTAGATAATGAGTTAAGACCAAGAATTGCGTTAGGGAGAAGTATAATGATATTTCCAAAACTATCTATTTTTGGCTATTATGAGTATCAATTAGATTTAGGGATCGTAAATAATTTGCCCGTGGGAAAAGATTTGACTTCGGAAACTGTATGGAGTGCAGGAGCTGAATATTTTCTATCCAGAAATATTTCACTTATGGGTAGCTACGATAACCGCTATGGAGCTGGAGGTGGACTTTCCGTAAGGTTTTAATAATTAAAATCAGGATGTAAACTCGTTATCTTTCAATAGATTAATCTCATAATTATAGAATTGGCAGCTGTTAGCACGATGGTTTCTATGCTGGCAGTTGACAACTATCAAATGATGGAAAATGCGGATGAAATAACCCCTAAACTTAAAAATGTAATTAAAAAACTTTAAATAATAATAATAATCACTAAAAACAAACAAAATGAGAAAATTAAAATTGTCAATGGGACTTTTAGCAATAGTATTTGTAACCCTAACTGTTGCATCATGTAAAGATTCAAAAAAAGAGCATGATAATGAGGACGGGCATCATTCAGAAATGTCTTCAGATGGAAACCAAATGGAAATGAATAATGAAAGTGAAGAACATCATCATGCAGAAGGCAACGATGAACATGCTCACGACAAGGACGCTTCGATGAAGACTAGAGAAATAACAGCGTCCTCTAAAAAAAATGCGGCAACTTCTGCTATTATAGATGGCTATTTGCAAATTAAAAATGGATTAGTTGCAGACAATAAAGACAATGCCGCGAAAGGTGGAACAGCGCTACTTGCAGCATTTTCAAATTTTGATATGACAAAACTTGATGAAGCACAGCATAAAGAATACATGGAAATCGTCGAAAGTGCTAAAGAACAAGCTGAGCATATTGTAAAAAGCCCTATCGACCATCAAAGAGAACATTTTGAAGGTTTGAGTGCAGATATTTCTGATTTAATAACTTTATTAGGAACAGATAAAACTCTTTATCAAGATTACTGTCCTATGAAAAAAGTAAGTTGGTTGAGCGAAACTAAAGAGATTAAAAACCCTTTTTATGGAAGCAAAATGTTGACTTGTGGTTCTGTGAAAAAACAAATTAATTAAATGAAAATCGTAAAAGTAATAGTAATAGTTTTACTGGTTGCGTTCGTGGGAATTCAGTTTATTCCCACAGTAAGCAATCGAAGTGAATATGTTCCCAAAACAGATTTTATGTTGGTCAATACAGTGCCAAAAAAAATCAGTGAAAAATTACAAGTAAGCTGTTATGACTGCCATAGCAACAATACCCATTATCCTTGGTATAGTAAAATTCAACCTGGAGCGTGGTTTATGGCAAAACATATTAAAAACGGAAAAGAAGAATTGAATTTTAGCGAATGGGCAGATTATTCAGATAGAAGAAAAAAGAGCAAATTAAAATCAATTATAAGTCAGATCAAAGATGATAATATGCCGTTAAGTTCTTACACATTAATCCATAAAAACGCAAGTTTTTCAGAAGAAGAAAAAAAGGAAGTCATTACGTGGTTGACAGAATTAAAAGATAATTTATAAACAATAATTTAATATTAAAAAAAATGAAAAATTTAAAAATGAGTATTGCAACAATGGTATTGTTAATGGTTTCTTTTGCAAATGCACAGGAAAAAGAAAAAATGAACCACGACCATGGAAACATGAAAATGGATCATAGCACTATGAAAATGGATAAGATGAATAACACTAAAGCAGAAGCAGTTCTAGCTGATTATTTTATACTGAAAGATGCATTGGTAGGCGATGATTCAAAAAAAGCGGCACAGGCTGGAAGTAAACTAATGGTCTCTTTAAAGGCTTTTGATGTGACCAGCTACAATAAAGAACAGCAAAAGGAGCTAGTCGATATTATAGAAGATGCTGTAGAAAATGCCGAACACATTTCAAAAAGTCCTATTGCACATCAACGTGAGCACTTTAAGACCTTAAGCACTGATATTACTGATATGGTTGCCATTACTGGAACTAAAAATAAGTTGTACCAGCAGTTTTGCCCAATGTACGATAAGGGTAGTGCATGGTTAAGTACAAGTAACGAAGTAAAAAATCCATATTATGGTAGCAAAATGCTTAAATGTGGAAAAGTTCAAAAGGAAATCAACAATTAAGCCAGCTCTTTTATAGTGGAGGAACAAGTTATCTAATTCATAAAAGGGATCATAAGGTTTTCATTATTGATTCGCAATTTGTAAAAAATCCCCCATTTATGGTATTAGAAAAGTCCTAGTTAGGGAAGGGTAAAATATTAATGACTAGTCCTAGCCCTTCCCTTGTTAGGCACAATAAATTTTAAAAAAAAAATTGATTTAATTATAAACAGCCTGTATAATCGAATAAAGATAACTCCATTAATAAGTTAATGGCATTTATCTTCTAAATGGTAGGCAAAATATAAACTTTGATAAACAAACTAAATAATTATTAAATACTAAAATATTAAACAATAACATCATCAATGAGCAACTTCACTCAAATTATCCAACAATACAAAACCGATACGGAAAGCGTTTACAATACTTGGTTTGTCGATAATGATCAGCGATTAAAAGCATTCCGAACTATTCGTCGAGGTATTTTACAAGTAATTGATGATATTAAAAACAAAACTTTTCCAAACGATTTTAAAGGCAGTAGTTTAGAATTTGTATTGAGTTGCATCGCTGAACAAAAACAAATATTTGTAGGTGTAGCACATCCTTTTTATTGGAAACCAAAATTGCGAATTCCTGATATTTACGAAAACCAAAACAATAAAATCGCTTTTGGGCAATTTCTAGAAAATTGTATCAACGCCAAAACCGAAGAGCAAGTTGTCAAAGAAATAGTAAAACTAGATGAATTAAAAATAAAAGGGTTAGGTCCCGCGGTAGCGAGTATTATATATTTTTTGCATCCCACTTGGTTTCCCCCATTCAATACAGCGATTCTCAATGGATTTAATTTCTTATTCAAAGACAAAAAAAAATTAGGCAGTTGGACAGAATACCTGAAAATTAGAGAAACAATATTAGAAACCAACAGCAAACACAAAGCGGAACTATCAAACGATTTAGGTGCAATTGCAGGCTTATGTTTTGAAATTGGCACCCAAAAAATGCTTATTGGTAACGATGAATATTTAAGTGAAGACGAACGTACAAAGTTTGAAAAAAACATCTTAAAACGACAAAAAGAAATTCAGGAAGAAAAATTGGCTGAAAATCTTCATAATGAAATGCAATACCATTTATTAAAAATTGGAGTTTCATTGGGTTATGATGTTACACCAGCTAGTAATGATAAAGGTAAAGCGTTTAATAGTCAAAGTTTTTCGTTTATATCAATTAGTAAATTCCCAGAATTACCAACGGATAAAGACACTCAAAACACAATAAAATTAATAGATGTTCTTTGGTTTCAAAAAGGAACAAACAAAATCATTGGAGCTTTTGAAGTTGAAAAAAGCACCAGTATTTACTCCGGTATTTTACGCCTTTCTGATCTATATTTTAGTATTTCCAATGGTGAAGAAGTATTTTATATCATCATTCCGGATAGTCGCGAAAAAGATGTGATACAACAACTGAACAGACCCGTGATTAAGAATTCAAAAATAAACATCAAGTACATTTTGTTTTCAGAATTGCGAAGTCAATGTGACGCGATTTGCAAATTTGGTTCAGACTATTCCATAATGGAAAAAATAGCAAAATCAATTTAAAAAATAAGAAGAGCTAATGATTAAAGGTAAAAAAGCAAAATGGATTAGAAAATCCCATCGCTATTTAGGAATATTTTTAGGACTTCAATTTTTAATGTGGACCATAAGTGGTTTGTATTTTAGTTGGACCAACATAGATCATATTCATGGAGAACAATTTCATAAAAAAGGAATAGTTGCAGAATCGTTTTCAGGTTTAATAAGTCCTTCAGACCTTAAACCTTCGACAACTATTCAATCTATCGAATTGAGAGATATTGATAAACAACCTTTTTATTGGGTGAATCAAAAACTGCTTTATAACGCCAGGACAGGGGAAGTCAAAAATGGTGTTTCAAAAGAAGAAGCGGTTTCAATTGCAGCTAAAAATATTGTTTCGAATCTAAAAGTAAAAGAAATACAACTTATTACAGAAGTTGGGAAACATCATGAATACAGAGAGAGATTGTTACCTGCTTATGTTATATCCTATCAAGAGCCAAATAATTTGAAAGTGTATATTTCAGTAAATGATGGCAAACTACAAACAATAAGACATCGTGATTGGAGATGGTTTGATTTTTTATGGATGACCCATACCATGGACTACGAAGGGCGAGACAATATGAATAATATTGTATTAAGAGTTTTTTCATTGTTAGGATTAATAACCGTTTTAAGTGGTTTTTTACTTTGGTACATCTCCTCTCCTACCATTAGAAAAATTTGGAAGAAAATAAAAAAATAATAATTTAAAATTAATAGAAATGAAATCATCAAAAAAATTGTTCGTAAAAGTTCTTTTATTAGTAGTGTCATCGGCAAGTATGTTTGCCCAAGACAAGGACACAGAGGCTGTAAAAGCGGTGCTAAAACAGTACAATACTGCTATTGAGAAATTAGATGTTACTGGTACTGAAAAATTATTTACTTCCGATTCAAAAATATATGAATCAGGCGGCAATGAAGGCAGCTATGCTCACTATTTAGAACATCACCTTGCACCCGAAATGAAAGCGTTCAAATCGTTCACTTTCAGCGATTATAAAGTTGCTGTTACCGTGAGTGGCGAGTATGCGTTTTCAACCGAAACGTACAATTATACAATTGTAGTGGCAAAAGACGATAAAGAGTTAAAACGCAAAGGAATTGGCACAAGTGTTTTAAAGAAAATGAATGGGCAATGGAAAATCATGATGAGTCATAATTCATCAAGAAAATAATACCATAACTTAGATTAGACTCATAAAGCGACAGGAGAATGATTAAAAAAATTATAAAATACTACTCCAAAAAAAAGCACATTATATGTCCTGATATCTACATCGGTAAAGGGACTGTTGCTCTATTGTTTTTTATAACCTTACTTTTTGCTTTAGCAATATGGTGGCTTAATCATGATCTATCTCTTCTGCATTACTGGAAAGATTTACCAGTAGATCATAAGATAATTGAACTTTTTTGCGAAAAAACAGAAATGAAAAAAGTGGTGCGCCAACCTGTTAATACATTTAGTGGAATAATCTATTTGATCGTGGCAATTATTATTTTAAAAGAAAGTCAGAAGGAATTAAAGAATAGTAGCGCTGAAAAACAAAACAAAGAAAATCTGATTCATAAAATATTTTTTGCCTTCATTCTTCTGTATGTTTTTTTAGCATGTACCTTCTATCATTCTTCACTTACGAATTTTGCTTTTAAAATTGATTTCTCGGCTGTATATTTTTTTTCGCTTTTTCCTCTAATTTATCTATCCTACCTATGGCTGCTTACTAATAATCCGAAACTGTCATATATCTCAAAAAAGAGTGTAATTATTGCCATCTATTCCGTTTATCTTATTGTCTGTCTTTTATTATCCTTTTTTGTTCCAAAAGGCAAAGAACATATAGTCAGTTTTGTATGTATTTTGATGTTTTTTGCATTTGCTATTACAATACTTTTAAAAAATCCCAAGAAAGAAAACGTCAATTACTTGGTCTCAAGTATTATTTGCACTATCGTAGCTCTTGTTTGGTTAAAGTTAGATAAACACACTTTTATGTGTAACCCTAACAGTTATTTTCAACCACATAGTTTGTGGAATCTATTTATAGGACTGTCAGGATTCTATTTTTACGTGTTTATGCGAAACGAAGATAATCCTAAAAAATATTTAACTTAAATATTTAAAAGCAAAAATAACTAGGATGCAAAATATTCAAAAATATAAATCAACAAATAGAAAATAGTAAGGCAAAAACAAAAAAGTAGTTTTTGTTTTTATCTAATAGTTCATAGATACAGAAAGAAGTCACTATAACCTATTCTAAAATAAATACGCCTCATTATATAAATTTAGAACAAACAACTAAATCATGAAAAATAATATAATCTAAATAACTTTTAAATCGAAAAATTATGGAAACTTAACACACAGTATCGCAGTTAATGGTAAAAAGACATCGGTAGTCGACCTCGAAATAAAAAAATTAATAAAAATTAGTATTATCAGCTAAAAAGCTGAAATTATGTTGATTAAAGCAAAACGTAAAGAACTAGATAAATAAAACCCTAAGAATTCATAAACCAATTAAAAATCAAAAAAAATGAAAAGAATAATAGTAGTAGCATTCATTCTCTGTATCTACTCCTTTGCGCAAGCGCAAGATATGAAGGGGATGAATATGAAGAAAAAAGAAAATACTGAGAAGACACAGTCAGTAACATACACCTGCGTGATGCACCCCGAAATTCACGCTGACAAGCCAGGGAAATGTCCTAAATGTGGAATGACATTGATTAAGGAAAAAATGAAAGCGGTTAAGAAATCGGCAGTTAAAAAGCAGGATGAAATGCAAATGCCCATGAAGGAGACTTCTAAAAAGAAGGACAATAGGGACAATATGAAAACGGATACTACTGATGCGCATCAAAATCATAATATGAGCAATATGGATATGCCAAAAGCAACTATAGAGACCGTAACTAAAATTGAAAACAACACACCGCCAAGAACAGTGCGTTACGATTTATATGTGCGAGATACGATCGTAAACTTCACAGGAAAATCTAAAAGAGCAATTGCTGTAAACGGACAAATACCGATGCCTACACTTACTTTTACAGAAGGAGACATTGCAGAAATTTATGTACACAACGAACTGGATGAAGAAACTTCTCTGCATTGGCACGGATTATTTCTACCCAACCGTTATGATGGTGTTCCCAATCTTACACAAATGCCGATCAAAGCGCATACCACTCATCTATACACCTTCCCTATTATTCAGCACGGAACGCATTGGTACCACAGCCACACTGGTTTGCAAGAGCAAATTGGAATGTACGGTAATTTTGTAATGAATAAAAGAGCTGAAGACCCAACTTTTAGAAGCGGTATTGACGATTTGCCAACTATACCAATAGTACTAAGTGAATGGACCGATATAAAACCCGAAAACGTACATCGAATGTTGCACAACGCAAACGATTATCCAGCCATTAAAAAAGGAACAACCCAAAGTTATGCAGAAGCCATAAAGCAAGGTTATTTAGGTGTTAAACTAAAAAATGAATGGAAAAGGATGAATGCAATGGATGTAAGCGATGTGTTTTACGACAAAATCCTTATGAATGGTAAGCAAAGTACGGATGTGAAAAGTATTGATGAAAAACCTTTAAAAGCAGGTGATAAAGTACGTTTACGCATATCTAATGGTGGGGCTTCTTCCTATTTTTGGCTTACTTATGCCGGTGGGAAAATAACGGTAGTTGCAAATGACGGTAACGATGTAGAACCTGTAGAAGTAGATCGATTAATTATTGGTGTTTCTGAAACTTACGATGTTGTCGTTACTATTCCTGCCGATAAAACTGCTTTTGAATTTTTAGCCACCACTGAAGATAGATTGTATTCAGCTTCTTATTTTATTGGGGATGGTATCAAACAACTTATCAAACCGCTTCCCAAACTTAAATATTTTGAAGGAATGAAAATGATGAACGGAATGATGAAAATGAATGGCGATTTAGATGATATGGGTATGAGTATGTCCTACAATCAAATGGATATGAATGTGGTAATGTACCCTGAAATTACCGGAGAACAAAAAAAGAAAGACGATAAAAAAATGCAGGATATGAAAATGACAGAAGCCGATTATAATAGTAATGCGCTTTCGGATATTACTACCTTAAATTATGCAATGTTAAAATCGCCAACTAAAACTATACTTCCTAAAGATGCTCCAGTAAGAGAATTAAAATTTGAATTGACAGGAAATATGAACCGCTATGTTTGGAGTTTAGACAACAAAGTAGTTTCCGAAGCGGATAAAATATTAATTAAAAAAGGCGAAAATGTTCGCATCACAATTCATAACAATTCTATGATGCGACACCCAATGCACTTGCACGGTCACGATTTTAGACTATTAAATGGTCAAGAAGATTACGCTCCTCTAAAAAATGTTGTGGATATAATGCCAATGGAAACCGATGTATTTGAATTTAATGCAAATGTAGAAGGTGATTGGTTCTTTCATTGTCATATTTTGTATCATATGATGAGTGGTATGGGGAGAGTCTTTTCCTATGAAAATCAAGAACCAAATCCCGAAATTCCTAACCCGAAACTGGCACAACGAAAATTATTTGCTGACGATAGAAAATTTCATTTTATGGCAGAAAATGATTTTGCAACAAACGGAAACGATGGAGAAGCGATGTATCAAAGTACACGTTGGAGTATTGGAACAGAATGGAGATTAGGATACAATGATATGCACGGTTACGAAACCGAAACACACATAGGACGATATATTGGTAAAATGCAATGGCTAATGCCTTTCATTGGTTTTGATTGGAGGTACAGAAAAATGGGAATAGACAATCAGGAACATAATCTATTCGGCCAAACCAATACCAAAGACAACAGGGCTGTTTTTAGTGCGGGGGTCAATTATACTTTGCCAATGCTAATAATGGCTCAGGTGGAAGTATTCACCGATGGAAATTTTAGATTACAATTTGAGCGTAAAGATATTCCAGTTTCTAAAAGACTACGAATGAGTTTAATGTGGAATACCGACAAAGAATATATGGCAGGTTTGAGATACATTGTTAAAAGAAACTTTGGAATAACAACTCATTATGATAGTGATATGGGAATGGGATTAGGAGCTACTTTTAATTACTAAAATTTTTTATTTAAGGTTAATGCTGAAGATGCTTATAGTAAAATATAAGCATCTTTCTTTACCTAAATATTTAACAACGTGTTAATTATACAACTATTATTAAGGATAATGTAACATTTTGATAAATTATTTATAGTACATTTATATTGTAAAAATTACTTCATACCAAATATTAAAAAAAATGGAAACTCAAAAAACGTACATCTGCCCAATGCATCCAGAAGTTACTTCGGATAAATCCGGAAAATGTCCCAAATGCGGAATGAATTTAGTCGAGAAAAAAGAATGAAAATTCTACTGGCAACCGACGGTTCAAAATATAGTAAAACAGCAATTAATGAAATTGCCAACAGACCTTTTCCGCCCAAAACTGAAGTATGCATTCTTGCTGTTTATGAAATTACAGCCATTGTAAACACATTAGAACCAATGGGCGTCTCCCACGAATACTATGCACAATTTGATGAAAACGCATTTCAAAATGCAGAAAATAATACAAAAAGTGCAGTCGAAATTCTTGAAAATAAAAATCCAAATCTGTTAGTAACAACAAAAGTAGTTTCAGGTTCACCAAAAAGCGTAATACTTGATGAAGCCGATAAATTTAAAGCAGATTTGATAGTAGTTGGCTCACATGGTTACGGAGCAATTGAGCGTTTTTTTTTAGGTTCTGTTTCGCATTCAGTTGCTTTACATGCAAAATGTTCTGTAGAAATTGTTCGTAAATAAAAAACGTAACAAGAGACAAACGCATATCCATTTTGTTGTGCCGAATTATTGAACTTATTGGTAGTTAAAACGATTTAATGTAAGTTCCCTTATTGTAAGTATATTGTATCGTCAAAAAGATTTGTAGGTGTTTTTATATCCATGTCTTTTTCTTGGCCTATTATTTAATTCATTTCCAGTAAAATCTAATGAATTGAACTTTTTTACATTTTATTTAGTCCATGTAGTTTACATCTTTTTTTTCGGACGTCTGTGTCCATTAAGAGGTTTTATGGGATAATTTTCAAGAATATCATACACTGCAGGATGTAGATTATCCCCAATATAAGAAGGGTCATATAAATCACCTTTAGCGGTTCCTGTCCATACAAGTTTATTCAGTTTCCGGTCAATTACATTCAGTGTGATTGCCCCTTCAGTATATTCTACCTTTTGGGTAACATAAGTGGTATAATTGTAATTATAGTGATGGAGGTAATAGTGATTGCCGGGATAATGGTAATAATAGGGGTTATGATAATACCAACCCAAAGGATAGGTAGAAGAAGGAGTACTGACTGTTTTTTCCTTTTTAACGGCAGTGATAACCAATTCCAGAAAAACATCTGGTGTGTCAATACTTATCTTGTATCCCCTCTCTCCCATACAATGACTAAAATAGTTACGTGCATTGTTGCGAATAATCTGGTTATTATATTCGCCACCAACTGTATCTTTATCCGGTAGCCAAGCAAAGGTTTTGTATTTCGTAAAATCAATACTGCGATCATAATTAGAAGTGATTTTCGTATAAACCCCGCATCCGGCCATAGCGACGAAAAGAAAGCTAATTAAATAGCCGTAAAAATTTTTATCTGTTTTCATGTTTTCTCTTTTTTAATGGGCCATTTTCTAAGTATTAATTATTTTTTTTTATGGATTTAATTAGTTAGATTTTTTAAGTACGGTCTGAAAAATTTGTATCGTTATTTCGTTGTTCCATCCTTTGGGTAAAATGATACCAAAATCACTTAATCTCAATTTAAAGTTGAGTGTAAGTAAACAGGAGATCGTTTCGTTACTTGCAATATGTATAAGCAATCCGTTTACAAATACTCTTTTCGTCTTTCCATTCAAATACAATTCAGCTCCAAAATTTAGTTTGTGATCTGGATGTTGTAATGTCTCCACGTAAGGAATGTTTAGTTGTCCTTTCAGTAATACCTGCCCAATGTTTGAGTTGATAAGCTTCACATTCAATGAATCTGTTGAAGTGTGTAGAATAGCTGGACTAAACATTAGTTCGATTTCAGCATTTTCATAATTGATTAAAACAAACAGATGATTGCTATTGGCTATTATAATGGAATCTCTGTGCGAACCTATAACTTCAATACTTCCTTCCCTCGTTTGATATCTTTGCTGTGCCTTAGCTGAAAAGCTCCATAGTAGTAATACAATATTAGTGAATACCCATACTATTTTTAATTTTTTTGCCATGATTTTATATTTAATATAATATAGGTCTGCTTGTACTTCTTTTTCTTAATTTGAATTATTTATATTTTTTTCTTTCATTTTTTTAATGATTCTGCCCTTGGTGTTCCATCATTTCACCTGAATTTTTAAGAGAATTTATATAAACATAAACCGAAAGGATTTGTTCTTCGCTCAAAATGTTTTCCCATGCTGGCATTGCAGTTCCCTTGACTCCTTTTTTTATGAGGTATATTCTTCCTTGATTTGAATAATAGGACGAATGTTTAGGGTTAGTAAAATCGGCTGGCTTTGGTTGTAATGTCGCTGCTCCTGGACCATCCCCTTTACCGCCACGACCGTGACAACTGGAACAATATTTTATGAATATCTCTTTCCCTTGTGCTAGCAGTTTCGCTGTACCAAGAGATAGGTTCTGATCATATTTTTCGCCTAATTCTTGTTTTAACCATTCACGAGTTTCATTCATTCGTTGTGAATGCTCGCTATGTTCAGGATTGTGATTTTCTTCTTCTTTTTGTTGAGGGTAGTTCTGTTCAACTGGTTTCTCTTTTTTTTCTGAATTCCGGCAGGAAGTAAGCATCAGCAGTACATACATCATTAAGATAATGATTGCAAGTTCTGTTTTTATAGTTCGATAGAGTTTATGCAGAGTGTGTCCGAAGAATGCACCATGATGTTTTGATTTTTTCATAGTTATTGAATGTTTTTTTTAGATTACACCAATATAAATACTCAATATTTTTAATCACTAAAAAACACTTAAATAACACACAAATCATTATACTTAAGTATTTTATAAATATTCTTTTCTATTTCAATATAAATTTACGATTTATTTAAATATGTCCTCGGAATTTATAAATTTTCTATTTCCATAAATTAGAAATTTCATTGACCCTAGATCCCCTATTTCACCTATGTTTATAAAGCTGAAAGTCAAATTATGCGGAGGTGCCAATTTCCTGTTACAATTTTAATAAAACCATATTTGAATTAATTTTAAATGAGTTAGAGTGAAAAACATAATAAATCTGTCCTTTGGATTAAATACAACATTACAATCTAAAAGTCAATAAAATTGATGAACCATTATCAAATTTTGTATAGCATTTACGGAAAATTAAGATTTACTTAATATTTAGTTTTCAAAGTATTGGTAGTCAATAAAATTTATTACTTTTACAATCTTGAAAAAATCAATTGCCATATCATTCCTTTTTATCTTTTTGTGTGCCAACACAGAAATAGGGCAATTATTGAAAATACCCACCTTAATACAACACTTTACAGAGCATCATGACGATGATCTTGATATTTCATTTGCTGATTTTATTGATTTTCATTACAATAACGATAAGCAACATTCTGACACAGACAAACATGACAATCATCAGAATTTACCTTTCAAAACAATCAATACAAATGTGAATACAATTCTTGCTTTTGAAAGCCAAACAGCGTTTTCTTTTCGCAAGCTTAACATTATTTCCCTAAACCGTACTGTACCTTTCAGTCAGGATTTTTACATTTCCAGTGTTTTTGCCTCTATCTGGCTCCCACCTAAATTGAGTTAATTCATTTTATTTTAAATCGTAATTAGTTATATTTTAAATATTTCTGATTGCTTATTTTAAAATACGTTTTGCTATTTAACTATAGCAAACGATATCTTGTATCAATTCCATTACAACACATCACGGACCTAGACCTTTAAGATTTTTATGTTACACTATAACTAAAATCCTTTTAGACTTCACAAAACACTCATAACGTTTTTAGTGCTGTACTGTAATGCTATCGCTATTTTTTAACTCTAAAACATCTGTAATGAAAAAAATAAAATCAATTGCAATTGGCATATTCTTGCTTGTTGTAGGAACAACAATTTCTAATGCACAAGTAAACGTAAATCAATCCAAAGGACCACATAACGGCGTCATACAGAATGTAGGGAACTACAAAATCGAAATGGTCGAAAGAGAAAACAACTGTAGTTTCTATGTATTAGATACCAAAGGAAAAACAGTCTCAAACAAAGGCGTTTCTGGAACCGTAGTATTCGAATTTTTCAATAAAACAAAAGCGACAAACCCAATTTCATTAGACATAAATAATGCTTTGTTTGTAGAAGTTCCTAAAGCAAACATATATACCTATTGTACCATTTCAGTAAATGTAAAAGGAAAAACAATTACTTCCAGATTTAGAAACAACCAAGTCTCTGAACATGATATTAATCACGGACACCAACATTAATTCAATTTTATTACTCTTTAATAAACTCAATTTAAATTACAATTATGAAAAATTTTTTAATAGTAGCGACTATCGCAATCGGAATGTTAACTTCTTGTAACCAAAAAGCAAAAAACGAAACTGAAAGCACAGAAATTCAGACTAATGAAACTACTAAACAAGTTCAAGAAAACACAGATAGTATTAATCAAGTTAGCATGGACAGTATTAATATAGTGGAACCCGATAAAGTTGATGCCGCACATGGCCACACCCATTAAATTAATTTAATAAGCCACTTCTCTTCCGAAAATTTTAGAAGAGAAGTGGTTTTAAAAGAAAAATAAAATTATGAATTCAAAAAAAATAATATTCCTTGCCTTACTACTTTTTATGTGCATCGGAAATGTTTTTGCCCACGGAGTTGATGAAAGTACCCAAACTTTTTTAACAGGAAATGATGGCGTAGCTTTTGGTCCATTTCTTTACATTGGTGCTAAACATATGCTTACCGGTTACGATCATTTACTTTTTTTAGTTGGTGTTATCTTTTTCTTATACCGCCCTAAAGAAGTGTTGTTGTATGTGAGCTTTTTTACAATTGGTCATAGCACAACCTTATTGTTGGGTGTTATGAGTGGCATATCCATTAACTCCTTTTTAATTGATGCCATCATCGCTCTATCAATAATTTATAAGGGGTTTGACAATCTAGGTGGTTTTAAGAGATTTTTCGGTAGACAACCCAATACAAAAGCAGCTGTTTTGATTTTCGGATTATTCCACGGTTTTGGGCTTGCGAGTAAGTTACAAGATTTCAAATTTGAAAAAGAAGGATTGTTTACGAATCTACTTGGTTTTAACATTGGTGTAGAAATAGGTCAGTTTATCGCACTTACTTTTGTATTGATTCTCATTACAATATGGCGTAGGCACCCAAGTTTTATGAAATTTTCAACATTCACAAACACCATGCTTATTGCTGCTGGATTTGTCCTACTAGGGTATCAATTAACAGGTTATTTTACATCTTAAAAAAAAATTAAACAATGTCAGAAATAAATCATCAAATAGTAGAAAAAAAAGAAATTATCAAAGCGGTCTTATTTGCTTTGGTTTTAGGAATAATCATTTTAGTTAGTGCAGTTTTACCTGCCGAATATGGAATAGACCCAATAGGAACGGGTAAATTGTTCGGATTCAGTAAATTGTATGTTCCAGAAAATGCAGGAGAAAATCAACTGGGACAAACAACACAAGAAACATTTCCATTAATAAAAATGGAAAAAGCGGGTTCTGGACCTGACGTAAAAAGACCTGTCGAGGCAGATAATCCAGCTCCAGAAAAACAATACGCAGAAAGAGAAGACACCGTCGAGGTTATTGTTCCAGCAGGAAAAGGAATTGAATATAAAATTTATATGCTGAAATACGGCAAAATGAAGTACGAATGGACTACAGACAAAGGAACCGTTTATTTAGATTTTCATGGGGAGGTAAAACAAGAAAAGGCAGTTAATGATGTCTATTTTGAAAGCTACACCCTTGCCTATTCCAATAATATGGTAGGAACCTTTTATGCTCCTTTTGAAGGAAAGCATGGTTGGTTTTTCAAAAATAATGAAAATACAGCCATTACTGTTACTCTAAAATTAAACGGACAATATTCAATGTAACTATTGAATATTCAATAATATAAAAAATTATGCTGAATAAAATAATAGAATTTTCTATAAAAAATAAGCTCATTGTTGGGTTGTTTACACTTGTGCTTATTGGGTACGGTATTTTCCAATTCACCAAATTACCCATTGATGCCGTTCCCGATATTACAGACAATCAGGTTCAAGTTATCACTTCTGCACCATCATTGGGAGCAACCGATATTGAACGGTTGATAACATTTCCAATCGAGCAAGCCAACAGTAATATTCCAGGACTGAAAGAAATTCGTAGTTTCTCTCGTTTTGGTTTATCAGTGGTAACCATTGTTTTTAATGATGCAACCGATGTGTATTGGGCACGTCAACAAGTAACCGAAAGATTAAGTGCTGTCAAAGAACTGATACCAAAAGGTATTGGTTCTCCAACTTTAGCACCGGTAACAACTGGTTTGGGAGAAATTTATCAATATGTAGTAAGGCCAAAACCTGGTTATGAGAAAAAATACGATGTAACCGAGTTAAGAACTATACAAGATTGGATCGTTCGCCGTCAATTATTAAGCGTTGAAGGTGTTGCAGAAGTAAGCAGTTTTGGCGGGAAATTAAAACAATATGAAATCGCCATTGATCCTAATAAATTGCAGTCTTACAATATTACGATTGCGGATGTTTTTAATGCTTTAGAAAAAAACAATGAAAATACTGGAGGTGCCTATATTGAAAAAGGACCAACCGTTTTATACATTAGAAGTGAAGGGTTAATCAATACAATCGAAAACATAAAAGACATATCTATTAAAAACACCAATAGTGGCAGTCCCTTATTTATTCGTGATGTTGCAGATGTTCGCATTGGTAATGCTATTCGTTACGGAGCAATGACTTACAACGGAGAAGGCGAAGTTTCGGGTGCAGTGGTAATGATGTTAAAAGGCGCGAATAGCAATATTGTTATCAAAGACATTAAAGAAAGAATTGAACAAATTAGAAAGACCTTACCGGAAGGTGTAATTGTTGAACCATTTTTAGACCGTACAAAAATGGTAAATAATTCTATTTCTACAGTTGGCAAAAACCTAATTGAGGGGGCATTAATCGTACTTTTAGTATTAATCTTTTTTTTAGGAAATGTACGAGCTGGTTTAATAGTAGCTTCGGTTATACCATTGGCAATGTTATTTGCAGTAATACTAATGAATTTATTTGGCGTAAGCGGAAATTTAATGAGTTTAGGAGCTTTAGATTTCGGGCTTATTGTAGATGGTGCCGTAATTATTGTTGAAGCCTGTTTGTTTAGTTTGCACGGTCGAAAAAAAGGAGAGGTTTCTCAACACGAAATGGATAAAACAGTTTTAGAAACTTCTGTAAGAATGCGAAATGTTGCCGTTTTTGGAGAACTAATTATTTTGATTGTTTACATTCCAATTTTTACATTACGTGGTATTGAAGGAAAAATGTTTTTACCAATGGCACAAACAATTGCCTTTGCTTTGTTTGGTGCTTTTGTTTTGTCATTGACTTATATTCCTATGATGACAGCTTTGTTTTTGAATAAAAAAATAACACACAAGCAAAACTTCTCAGATAAAATGATGGCAAAATTAGAAAATTTCTATCAGCCACTTTTAGAAAAAGCATTAGCCATTCCAAGGGTTATAATCGGAACTACATTAGCATTATTTGTTCTAGCGATCGTTACACTTTCATTTATGGGTGGAGAATTTATGCCATCACTTGAAGAGGGAGATTTTGCAGTAGAAACAAGGGTTTTGCCAGGAAGTAATTTGCAAACATCTATGACCGCGATTTCGCAAGGGGCAAAAATATTATTAGAAAAGTTTCCGGAAGTACAAAAAGTGGTTGGTAAAACCGGAAGTTCCGAAGTGCCAACAGACCCAATGCCTATTGATGCCAGTGATATGATGGTTATTCTAAAAGACAAATCAGAATGGACATCAGCATCAACATTCGATGAATTATCAGCAAAAATGGCAAAGGAACTCGAAGCTGTTCCAGGTGTTTCTTATGGATTTCAATATCCGGTACAAATGCGTTTCAACGAACTAATGACAGGAGCTAGACAAGATGTAGTGTGTAAAATTTTTGGTGAAAATTTAGACACTTTGGCTTTATACGCCAACAAATTAGGAAAGATTGTAAATACCGTTGAAGGCACTTCTGACCTATACGTAGAAACAGTTACTGGAATGCCACAAATTGTCATCGACTATAATCGTCCTGCAATTGCACAATACAATTTGAATATCGAAGACATTAATAAAATAGTGAATACCGCCTTTGCAGGACAAAGTGCTGGATTGATTTATGAAGATGAAAAACGATTTGATTTAGTTGTTCGTTTAGCAGGAGAAAATAGAAAAGACTTGGCAGATGTTCAAAATTTATTAATTCCAGCGCCAAACGGGATGCAAATTCCTCTATCTCAATTGGCAAAAGTAGAAATTACCGAAGGTCCAAATCAAATTCAACGTGAAGATGCCAAACGTAGAATTGTAGTTGGTTTTAATGTTCGTGGTCGCGATGTGCAAAGCATTGTAACCGAATTACAAAACAAGGTAAATACTCAAATCAAGTTCCCAGCAGGTTATTATCCAACCTATGGTGGTGCTTTTGAAAACTTAAATGCAGCAAAGCAACGATTGTTAATTGCAGTTCCAATATCTCTAATACTAATTTTTATCTTATTGTATTTTGCTTTCAAATCAGTAAGGCAGGGACTATTAATTTATTCGGCTATTCCGTTATCAATGATTGGTGGAATATTCTTTCTAGCAATGCGTGGAATGCCTTTTAGCATCAGCGCAGGAGTTGGATTTATTGCTTTATTTGGTGTGGCTGTTTTGAATGGTTTGGTTCTTATAGCCGAATTCAACCGCATAAAAAAATCAGGCGAAACCGATTTAAAAGCAATTGTGCTTCAAGGAACAAGAATACGTTTGCGACCCGTTTTAATGACGGCACTTGTAGCGTCGTTAGGATTTTTACCAATGGCATTAAGCAATGGTTCCGGTGCAGAAGTGCAAAAACCATTAGCAACGGTTGTTATTGGTGGATTGATTGTAGCTACTTTCTTAACTTTATTTGTTTTACCAATTTTATACATTATGTTCGAAAAAGGAATTAAATTAAAATCAAAAAAGATAAAATCAATTACAACAATCATCGTGTTGGGAATATTTTTCTCTTTTCAAAATACAAATGCGCAAGAAAAAATTTCAATAGATAAAGCAATTGAAACCGCATTGCAAAATAATCTAAAGGTTAAAAACCAAAAATTAAATTCTGAATATTTACAAAAACTGACCAAGACAGGATATGACATTCCAAACACAGGTATTATTAGCGAATATGGACAGTTTAATAGCATTGTGAATGATATTAAAATTGGAATTTCACAAAGCATTAAATTTCCAACGGTTTACTCTAGGCAAAAACAGCTTTTAATAGAAGAGTCCAAAACTGGCGAATGGAACGAAGCTTTACAAAGAAAAGAATTGACCAAGCAAGTTACAACCGTATTTTATGAAATGGTTTATCTCAAAGAAAAAGAACAGATATTACTGAAAAGTGATAGTATCTATTCGGATTTTTTAAGAAAATCAGTCCTGCGTTTTGACAAAGGAGAAAGTAATATTTTAGAAAAAGTAACAGCCGAAAACCAATCAGGACAAATAAAAATACAGTTACAAGAATTGCAAAGCGATTATAAAATACGCCAAACACAATTCAAATATCTATTGAATGACGATAAAGATTTTATGCCAGTGTGGGATAAGTTCAAAATGACTTTCGACGAAAAACTCGATGAGAATGCAATTGAAAATCAGCCAAGCATAAAACTAAAGGAACAAGAAGTAAATATCAATAAAGCCGAAATTGCTTTAGAGAAATCCAAGAAAATGCCGGAACTAATTGGTGGTTTGTATTGGCAGACTTTCAAAACCAATACCTCTTTTCAGGAAAACAACAATGGTGTTTACGGACAATTTGGCGTAGCACTTCCTTTATTCAATTCATCAATCAACAATAGGAAAAAAGCATTGGAAACCAAAACCCAAATCGCTGAAAATAATATGGGCTTTGAAAAATTGAAACTGCAAAACCAATATCACAATGTATTGCAAGAATATCAAAAAAACAAAACTACCATTGATTATTACGAAACCAAAGCGTTGAAAAGTGTTGATATAGTAACCAAAGCTGCCAACGATAAATTCAACAATGGTGACATTAATTATTTAGAATGGGTAATGCTAATCAATCAAAATACCCAAATTCAGAGTAATTATATTGAAGTCGTTAGAAAGTTAAACAATAGCATTATTGAACTTAATTCATTAACTAAAACTGAATAACCATGAATTACACAAAAACCTTCTTTTCACGTCAGTTTCTTTGGGAAATTGTACGGATCATAACCGTTGGTCTTGCGAGTTTATTCTTTTATCTCGACTTTATTCAACTACCAATATTAATTATTGCAATGGCTTTTGGGCTCTACTCCTTAGTAAAAACAGCTGCATTGGATATAATAAAACAACTTAAAATAGGTACCGAATTATTTATAACCATAGCGGTAATTATTTCTGTTCTCGGTAAAGAATATTTGGCAGGTGCTGTCGTACTTATGATTATTCTTATTGCCGAGTATATTGCAAGTGCCAGTACCGAAAAAGCAAGATCGTCGATTAAAGAGTTGATAGGTTCCGTTCCCAAAACGGCAATAGTAAAAAAAGACAATCAGGAATCCATAGTGCAAATAACTGATTTGAAAATCGGAGATGTTATTCTGGTGAAAGCTGGAGAAAAAATTCCTGTGGATGGTAAAGTAATTTCCGGTTCAGGTTCTGTTAATCAGGCACCAATAACAGGCGAAAGTGTTCCACAAGAAAAAACAGTCGGTAGTGATGCCTTTGCCGGAACAATACTGGAATTAGGGGCTCTGGATATTGAAATGACAAAAGCAGGTGTAGATACTGTTTTTTCACGAATCATTTCATTGGTAGAGGATGCAGAAAGTCAACAGGCACCTATTGAAAAATTTACAGACAAAGTGGCTTCCTGGCTTATTCCTGTAGTATTTATTTTTGTTGGTACAGTTTACTTTTTCACCCGTGATGTTAAACTGGTTATTGCATTGCTGATTTTTACCTCTCCTGCTGAATTAGGTTTAGCAACACCATTGGTTACCATCGCGGCCATTGCACGTGCTGCCAGAGAAGGAATTTTGATAAAAGGAGGTTTGTTTTTAGAGGAGCTTGCAAAAGTTACTACTATCGTTTTTGACAAGACTGGAACATTGACAATTGGAAGTCCTATCGTGAATAAAGTTGAAATAATAGACCCTAATTATAATGAGCAAAATTTAGTTCAATTTGCTGCTACAGTTGATAGACGTTCCAGCCATCCATTAGCAAAAGCAATCTTAAGTTACGCAGATAAATTAAAACTTACCTATGGAGAACCAGAAAATTTTGAGGTGATAAAAGGACGAGGGGTTTCTGCAAAAGTTGAGGGCAAGTCTATTTTATTAGGAAATAAACTTTTTATGGAGGAAAATAAAACTCCATTATTTAATTCTTCTGAAAATGTAACGGATACTGTTATTTACCTTTCAATCGAAAATAAACTGGCAGGTATTTTTTATATCTCAGATGCCATTCGTGAAGGTGCAAAAGAAATGATTCAAGGCTTAAGAAAAAGCGGCATAAAAAACATTGTAATGCTTACAGGTGACAATCCCGAAACTGCAAAGTATGTTTCCAATCAAATAGGAATTACAGATTACAGAGCCAATTTATTACCCGAAGATAAAATCAATATCATAAAAGAATTGCAAAAAGACGGTTCCAAAGTAGCAATGGTGGGGGATGGAATTAACGATGCACCTGCTTTAGTCCAAGCAAATATTGGTATCGCAATGGGTGCAATGGGTACAGAAACTGCAATGGAAGCAGCCGATATCGTTCTAATGCAGGATAAATTAGAGAAAATTGCCAAGGCACGCGCTATCAGTAAAAGAGCCTATCGCACCATTCGCGAAAATATTTTTGTGGGGGTGGGTGTTGTTCATGTCATTGGAATTACCCTTGTCTTACTTAAAATAATTGGACCAATTGAGGCAGCAGCTATTCATTTGCTCCCCGACACTTTAGTCTTTATTAACTCTATAAAACTCCTTCGCATTAAGATTGATGCATAAATGATTATCAATAAAATTTAAACAGCAAACCGTTTCTTAATATCAAAATAAATAAAATGAAATCGAATATTCACAACCCGAGCTTTAGTGAACAGCCAAAGCAATATCAAAATATAAAAATCATGACTAAAAATTCAATAATCACAATAATTGCAATAGTATTGCTTTCTTCCTGTGGGAATAAAAAATCAGAAAGCGAAGCGGATGCGACACCCACTATCGCAAACACAACAACACTAACCGATGCACAAATAAAAAATGCAGCGATTCAAACCGGTAAAATCGAGCAAAAGGAAATTTCTGCAATATTAAAACTGAACGGAAAAACAGAAGTTCCACCACAAAATTTAGTGTCTATAAGTGTACCAATGGGCGGTTATTTAAAAAGTACCAAATTGTTAGAAGGAATGTATGTAACCAAAGGACAAGTTTTGTGTGTGGTGGAGGACCAACAATATATCCAACTGCAAGAAGATTATCTTTTGGCCAAAGCAAAAATCGGATATGCTAAAGCTGAATTTGAACGTCAAAAAGATCTTAATCAAAGCAAAGCCAGTAGTGATAAAGTTTATCAACAAGCACAAGCTGAATACAATTCACTATCTGTAATGGTACAATCGTATGGTGAAAAATTAAAATTCGCAGGAATTAATCCAAATAGTCTATCTACAAAAAATATTTCAAAAAGTATTAATATATATTCACCTATAAGCGGTTATGTATCAAAAGTAAATGTAAACACAGGAAAATATGTAAATCCAAGCGATATTTTATTTGAAATTGTAAATCCTTCAGATATACATTTAGCATTAACTGTTTTCGAAAAAGACATCAATAAACTGGCTATTGGTCAATCGGTATTAGCTTATACCAATACCAATCCAGAGAAAAAATACCCATGTAAAATCGTTTTAATTGGTAAAGATTTTTCAGAAGATCGAAGTACTATAATAAACTGCAACTTTACCAATTCTGATAAATCTTTATTGCCTGGTATGTATATGAATGCAGTAATTGAAGTTAAAAGCCAGCAATCTAATGTTTTACCATCGGATGCTATAGTAAGTTATGAAAACAAAAATTATGTTTTTGTTGCCAAAGCCAACAAGCAATTTGAAATGAAAGAAGTAACAACAGGAAATGCAGAAAACGGATTTACAGAAATTGTTTCTGATGATTTGAATGAGGCAACTGTTGTGATAAAAGGGGCTTACGCACTTTTGATGAAAATGAAAAATGTGGAAGAATAAAAAACGTTAAAGTACATTATGAGACGACAAAATATTTAAAATCTAATTCTTTGATCCATAAGGGATGTTTGTTTTAAAAAGCAAACATCCTTTTTATTTATACATATGTATATAACATATTTCTCAAAAAAACCAAAGTAAATCAATGAATCACCTATAGAAATTTTAAAAGGAGATACGCAAGTGGTGAAATCACAAAAGAACAATTTGAAGATATGAAAAACAATATTTCTTAAATACGGTGTCGCAAATGGAAATATGTTCCAATACTATTCACAAAATAAAATGCGCTTTTTTTTTTCGGACTGCCTCCCGTGTTACTTCTTTTACTAATCAGGCTTTAGTAGTAATTTTAAACGTAGTCGGAATGCAAAAAATGAAAATTTAAAGAAATACAATGTTTAAAAGTCAAAAGATTAGTTTGCACTACTCTATTTTTGTTTTAAATGGGTGTTTAGTGAATTTCATATTGATACATGCTAAATAGTTCCAAATAAAAAAGCCACGAACGCGGCTTTTAGTTTACTTTTTTGTTGAATTAACATATTCGTTAAAACTGTAATGATTATACTCAATTCAGACGGTTTTCATCAAAATAACCATAAATTTATACTGGACAACACAATTAAAAATAAGTAGAAATCCCAATGTTAAATCCAGCAGTACTTGCAGGCGGATTTCCTAAAATATCGGTTTGCTTCTGAAAGCGGTAATTTAGTCTAAACACAGTTTGTGAGGACGGACGGAAACTTACCGCAGGCATTACACTCCAAATATCTTCTCTAATATTCCCTCCAGTCTCTTTAAAAGTCCCTACGTTCCAGTCCACATACTCCATGCGACATGCAATATTTAATACTGCATTTTCCCATCCTAAAATGGTGCTTTTAAGGATTGGTTGAACTACATCCATAAAGCCACCACATTGCTTGTTTCCAAATTGTTGACCGTATGTTTCTGGAACATCTACTTTAATCCATGCCCATTCCCCTGTTATAAATGTTTTTACTTTTGGCAAAGTAGTGTTAAAGTCTATGGCAAAAACATCAACACGTCGTTTGGTGTCTATAATCACTCCGTCATCTTGGTATTTATTATAAACTCCTCCCATATAAGACAATCCCAATTCTCCAATTTTACTGTTTCGAACAGCAATTTTCCCTGTAAATAAAGGCAAACCACTATTTATTTCTTCAAAACGTTCCGCGTTATTTTTGGCAGCAGGAAGGAAGGTTTTGTTTTCCTCATTTTCAATGATCGAATTGTCGAAGTTTCCTGAAAAATAGGCCTCATATCCAATCATCCAATTGTTCGAGTATTTTTTTCCAAAAAGCCCAGCCCCGACATTGCTAAAAGTACTCGGTAACATTTGTGTTGCTGAAATGGGTCTGTCGCTAAATTCCCATTTTGGACCATCATGATTCTGATTAAAAGCCCCAATAGGGTTCATGATTATTCCTCCTCTAAAATTAACCAAGGGATGAAGTTCAACATCGACAGAGGCGAATTCTATGGCAATTTCTTTTCCACCATCTTCAAATTCGATTTCGCTTAAAAATTTCACGCGTTTGCTGATTGCCGATGACATAAATATGGTTAATCGTCTGGCTTGAAATTGATGTCCTTCGGAAACACCATCTGTGGAAAGACGTTGCCAATTGGCTTCCATATAACCTCCAACAGCTATGGGTGTTTTTCCAATATTTAAAAAAGGACGATTGTAAACAGCATCCATATTCAACGCCTGTTTTGTACTGTCTTTCGGTGTTCTTTTTAGTAAACTGGTATCAATTTGGGAATAGGAATTTAAAGAAAACAAAAGTGCGAGTATATAGAGGAATTTTAATTTCATTTTAATGATATTTTAAGGGTATTGTTAGCTATGGTAATTGGAAAATTTCTTAAATTTCTATCTGCGGGTCCGTTTTCCACGGTTCCTTTATTACTAAATTCACTTCCGTGGGCAGAACATTGTAATTTATCTCCAAAAACTTGTAATTCGGCTCCTTGATGAGAACATTCCATAAACAAGGCGCTATAATTACTTGCGTCAAATCGGTAAACACAAATGGGGAATTTCAGTTGCTCGTTCTGAATGATTATGTATTTTTTATATTCTATTGTCCCATTTTTTTTTATCACAAAATCAGTTATTGGAACTAAAATATCGGAACCGCTTATCTCTTTTGCCAAAACTTGGGATGAACTACAGCTTTGCAAAACAGTAAGAGACGTGAGTCCGGCTAAACAACCGAAACCACAAGTTTTTAAAAATTCTTTTCTGTTCATGATTATAAAGATTTCATAAATTTCAGCAAGGCTGCTTTATCGGATTGTGTTAGATTTTGATAGTTTATTTTACTGGCAGTCGCTTCTCCACCATGCATTAAAATGGCTTCTTCTACACTTCTGGCTCTTCCGTCATGCATTAGAAAAAAATTTCCTCCTTGTGAATTCCCTGAAAGCCCAAGTCCCCACAAGGCTGGTGTTTTCCATTCATAGGTTTTAGCATTTCCTTCGGTATAATTATCATCTAATCCACTTCCCATATCGTGTAATAATAAATCGGTATAGGGAGCAAATGTTTTGTAAGAAAGCGCGGCAATTGGTGAGTTTCCTGTTTTTAATTCCGTTTTATGACAACCAGTACAATTAATTTGGTTGAAAATTGCTGCTCCTTGATTCACAACCGCATCGTTTTGATTGCGTTGAATAGGCGCTTTTAAGGTGCGTAAGTAAAACACAACATCGTTTACGGTACTGGTGGCAACTTCAGGATCAATTTCCAGATGGCTATACGTATCAATAGGTCTGAAGATAGATGTTATTCCCATATCCTGATTGTAAGCATTTGCCGTTTGATGCAATAAACTATGGGCTGCTGCTTTTTTACCATATCGACCAATGTATTTTCCATTTTGAGAAATAGCATTTGATGATGGGATTACAAAATCAGGAATGTCAATCCAGTTTGGAACACCTGATATTCCATCGCCATCCATATCATTTGGATCTGCCATTGCTAAGATATCAGCATCTGAAAGCGCCTCTAAAAAACCTAAACCAGTAGTTGCTGGGGCTGTAAATTTTGTAAATGTAGCGCCAAATGGAACTTGTTCAGGAAAATATCCAGGTAACGATCTGTTTTGTAATTGTGGGCCACCTTGGTTCAGGAATAGGTTTCCTGTTTCATCTATTTGCCCGAAACGGGTAAGTATGGTAGAAGGATGTCCTTTACCATCACCAGTATGACAACTGACACAACTTGTTGAAACATAAGTTGGCCCAAGTCCTGTCCCTCTAGTAAATACCTTACTAAAGGCTTCGTCCCCTCTTAAAAATCGAGCAGACTCTTCATGAGAAAGTCCTTCTACGGTTCCGTCTAAAACGGTATCATCAGCAGGAATTTCAGTATAATTAGTCTCGCAAGATGTAAAAGCGACACTTGATAGTAATATAGTAATTAGAAAGGAATTTTTCATTTGGGAAAATTAAATTTTAGACAAATCTAAATAAAAATTTATAAATACATAAAAATAAATTAAAAGATTTCTAAATTTAAAATTCTGTAAATTTTATTATTACTTTTACATCTGTGAAATCGATAAACACCATAGTTTCAATTATTCTTCTAATACTTTCCTGTATGCCTTGTGCAGATGCGGAAACAGTGGTTTCGTACAATAAAGTCACAATCAGTAATCAATCAAATCAACACCAAGATAAAGATGCTTGTTCTCCTTTGTGCATTTGTAGCTGCTGTGGTTGTCAAGGTTTCGCTTACAATACCATCTACAATTATAATTTCATTTCTGTCAAAAATACAATTGACAAAAAAACACCCGAATACAAATCACTTCTTACTTCCAATTTCTTCGGAAGAATTTGGCAACCGCCACAAATTAATGCTTAATTTTTTTTTGATTAATAAAAGAAGACAATTCTAATAGACTTGATGACCAATTCTTCTTTATTTTAAATTAATTTTATTTATTTTTTAATGGTAAAACAAAAAACTAAAAAACAGAACAAACCAAAACCTCAACCCAAAACTAAATCCAAAAAACCAATAACAGCATACACCGTTATTCGCGTCATAATAATAACTATCATTTGCTTTATTTTACTATTGGGAATAGCAACAAGGGTTTGGCATTATTATAAAAATCATTTCAAATAATTAACAATCATAAAAATAAAAATCTTATTTTTACAGTCTTGAAATTTACAAACGCCATATTATCAATAATTATTCTATTACTTTCCTGTATGCCTTGTGCAGACAAGGAACAAGTTGGTTCGTTTGAAAAAATTACAGCAATTCATAATTCAACACAACATCAAGATAAAGATGCTTGCTCACCTTTATGCATTTGTAGCTGCTGTGGTTGCCAAGGCTTCGATTACAATTCAATTTATGTATATAATCTCTTTTCTGTCAAAACAATAATTGACAAAAAAGTACCAGAATACAAATCAATTTTCACTTCCAATTTCTTCGGAAGTATTTGGCAACCGCCACAAATTAATGCTTAATTTTTTTTTTATTAATGATTAAATGAATAGCGATTAATGACTTGTACATTAATCAAACTAGTCTTTTTCATTAATTACTTTACCGTATTTGATAGATTCAAATGCTGTGATTTATAAATCAATATTAAACATTAATCCTTTACAATAGTGTTAGACAAAATCATCCATTTTAGTATAAATAATAAATTCATCATTGGTTTGATGACTTTATTTCTCATTATTTGGGGAGTTTGGAGTGCATCCAAATTGCCCATCGATGCAGTACCAGATATTACAAACAATCAGGTACAAATCATTACGCTTTGCCCTACTTTGGCAGGACAAGAAGTAGAACAGTTAGTAACGTTTCCAATAGAACAAAGTATTGCAAATCTTCCTGATTTAGAAGAAACCAGAAGTATTTCCCGCTTTGGTTTATCGGTAATCACAGTCGTTTTTGATGATGATGTCAATATTTATTTTGCACGACAACTCATTAGTGAACGACTTAAGGAAGCCATTAGCCAAATACCTCAGGGCATCGGAACCCCAGAATTAGGTCCGGTAAGTACTGGGCTTGGCGAAGTGTATCAATACATTTTACATCCAAAAAAAGGTAGTGAGAAGAAATACTCTGCTATGGACTTGCGTACGATGCAGGACTGGATAGTAGCGAGACAACTAAACGGCACACCCGGAATTGCCGAAATAAATAGTTTTGGTGGTAAACTAAAACAATATGAAGTTGGCGTTAACCCTAACCGCTTAAGAGCAATGGGTGTAACGATTCCCGAAATTTTTACAGCTTTAGAAAAAAACAATCAAAATACGGGTGGAGCTTACATTGACAAAAAACCAACTGCCTATTTTATTCGTGGTGTAGGTTTAGCCACTTCCCTAGAAGACGTTAAAAATATTGTTGTAAAAAGCAACCCAACTGGTGTTCCTATTTTCATAAAAGATGTTGCCGATGTACAATTTGGTAGTGCAGTACGATATGGAGCTATGACCTATAACGGAAAAGTAGATGCAGTTGGTGGTATTGTTATGATGCTTAAAGGAGCTAATAGTAATGAAGTGGTACAAAGGATTAAAGACAAAATGATCATAATACAAAAATCATTACCTGATGATGTAATCGTTGAACCATTTATAGATAGAAGTACATTTGTAAACCGTGCCATTTCTACAGTAGAAAAGAACCTAGTTGAAGGAGCATTAATTGTAATTTTCGTTTTGGTATTATTCCTTGGGAATTTACGAGCTGGGCTTATCGTAGCTTCTGCAATACCACTATCGATGTTATTTGCATTGGGTTTGATGAAAGTTTTTGGAGTAAGTGCTAACTTAATGAGTTTGGGGGCAATTGATTTTGGTTTAATTGTAGATGGTGCCGTAATTATTGTGGAAGCCTCTTTGTATTTTCTGGAACACAATAAAAGCAAAACGAAACTCACTCAAATACAAATGGATGTTGCGGTTGAAAACAGTGCTAAAAAAATGATGAGTAGTGCTGCCTTTGGTCAAATTATCATTATGATCGTATACTTTCCTATCCTATCTTTAGTAGGTATCGAAGGAAAGATGTTTGGGCCAATGGCAAAAACGGTTTCCTTTGCAATTATAGGCGCAATGATACTTTCATTAACCTACATTCCTATGATGAGTGCCTTGTTTTTACCGAAACACATCAGTCATAAAAAGACGTTTTCTGATAAAATGATGGATTTTTTATATAGCAAATATAAACCACTTTTAGAAAAAGTGATTGCTATAAAATACAAAGTCGTTGGTATTACTGTCGCTTTATTATTGGTTACATTTTTTATTTTTAGCAAAATGGGAGGTGAATTTATTCCCACATTAGCTGAAGGAGATTATGCTTTTGAATTTAAAATGCCGATCGAAACTTCTTTATCCCAAAGTATTGAAACCTCGATGCAAGGCGCAAGAATTGTAAAACAATTCGATGAAGTAAAAATTGTAGTTGGTAAAACTGGCGCTGGAGAAGTACCTACAGATCCAATGCCGCCCGGAGCGACTGATATGATGATAATTCTGAAACCGCAAGACGAATGGAAATCAGGTAGGTCCTATGATGAATTGGGTGATGCTATTGAAGAAAAATTAAGCGTGATTCCAGGGGTTTTTATTGAAAAAAGCCAACCTATTCAAATGCGTTTCAATGAATTAATGACGGGAATCAAACAAGATGTTGCCATAAAAATATTTGGAGAAAACTTGGATAGTCTGTCCGTATATGCAAAAAAAGTAGAAAGTGTAATAACAAATATAAAAGGAGTTTCTTCTCCACAAGTAGAACAAGTGGCCGGATTACCACAAATAAACATTGAATATGACCGATTACGTATTGCAAATTATGGTTTAAACATTGAAGACATTAACAGTATTGTAAGTACGGCTTTTGCAGGAAAAGCAGCAGGGGTTGTATACGAAGATGAACGAAAATTTGATTTGGTAGTGCGATTAGATAGTACCTCAAGAAGAAGCATCGATGATGTGAATAATCTATTAATACCAATATCAACTGGAAACCAAATTCCCTTATCGCAAGTTGCGAAAGTAGACTTTAAACTAGGCCCTGCACAAATAAGCAGAGAAGCAGGAAAGCGCAGAATTGTTGTTGGCTTTAATGTACAAGACAGAGATGTGCAAAGTGTGGTACAAGAAATTCAAGCCAAATTAGCGAAAGATGTAAAATTACCTTCAGGTTATTATTTTACTTATGGTGGAACATTTGAAAATTTACAAAAAGCAACCAATCGTCTATTGATTGCCGTACCAATATCGTTACTGTTAATCTTTATGCTCTTGTATTTTACATTCAATTCTATGAAACAAGCAAGTTTGATATTTTCTGCAATCCCTATGAGTGCTATAGGGGGCGTATTTGCTTTACTTCTTCGTGGAATGCCTTTTAGTATTTCTGCAGGGATTGGTTTTATCGCTTTATTTGGAGTAGCAGTATTAAACGGAATTGTACTGGTAGGCACATTCAACCAACTCGAAAAAGAAGGTTGGGATGATGTTATAAAACGCGTTATCGAAGGGACAAAAATAAGATTGCGACCGGTATTAATGACAGCTACTGTGGCTTCATTAGGTTTTTTACCAATGGCATTATCGCACAGTGCAGGTGCCGAAGTACAAAAACCATTAGCAACTGTCGTAATTGGAGGATTGCTTTCAGCTACGTTTTTAACCTTATTTGTATTGCCTTTACTTTATATTATATTCAATACAAAAATGAATTTAAAAAGAAAACCAAAAGTGAAATCAATTGTAACTATTTTAGTTATTGGATTGTTTCTTTCATTTACTAGTGGTCAAGCACAATCACGAAAATCCATTGATGAAGTTTTGAATCTAGGTTTAAAGGAAAATTTACAATACAATATCAATCAGTCCCAAATCTCAAAAAATCAGCTATTGATAAAAGGAAACAAGGAATTTCCTAAAACAGGCATTTTTGTAGAAAATGAAGATTTGCGTCCTTCTGATAAAACAGGTGTTTGGAAAATTGGCTTGCAACAAAGTTTCTATATGCCGCAAGTAAATCAATCCAAGAAAAATTATTACAAAGAGCAAACTAAATATTTTGAAATAAATAAAGATGCAATAAATACAGAACTGAAAAAGAATATCCGTTCTGTATACTATCAATTATGGTATTTACAGGACAAGACAGCTTTGTATCAACGATTAGACACTATTTATATTGGTTTGTTAAAAACAACTGTCTTAAAAGTAAAAACTGGAGAAAGTGCCGGTATCGAAAAAATTTCGGCTAATGTAAAACTAAAGGAAATTGAAACAAATATCACTCAACTTAAAAAAGAAATGCTGGTACAGCAACAAGTATTGATGCAATTGTTGAATAATTCCGAAATAATTTTACCACTGGATAACTCTTTAGAAAAATTAGAATATAGTTTACAAAGTACATCAGAAAACCATCCGAATCTTCTTTTATTACAGCAAAATGTAGCTATTGCCAATAGTGAAATCGCAATCCAAAAAAGTAATCGCTTGCCAGAGTTTTCTGGTCGTGTTTTTTCACAAAAATTATATGGTGTTGAAGATCCATATACTGGTTTTTCATTTTCAACTTCATTCCCAATATTTGGAAGTGGCGCCAATAGAAATAAAATAAGAGCGGCTAAAACCGAAAAAGAAGTACAAGAACAAAAGTTGCAATATCAAACGCAAATACTAAAATCTTCTTTAATGCAACACCAGACTGAAGTCGAAAAAAGCATTTCGGGTTTGCAATTTTACGAAACTTCGGGATTACATCAAGCAGAAGAAATTATTAAAGCAGCTAACCAATCCTATCAAGCAGGAGAAATTAGTTATTCAGACCTCTCTTTGTATTTAAGCCAAGCTATTGAAATTCGAAAAAATTATTTAGACAATTTAAATGCGTACAATCAAGCGATTATAGAATACAATTATTTTACAAACAAATAAAAATAAAAAATGAAAACTTTTAAAATAAAACATAAGAATTACTTGTTGCCATTTGCTTATAGTTTACTACTTATGGCATTTTTCACTACTTTAATTGCTTGCGGCAATAAGGAAAAAACAGAAAACATTGAAAATCCAAAAGTTGAAAGCAAAGAAGCTGAATCTACAATTGCTTCACTATCAGTCGAACAGATAAAAACAGTAGATATACAATATGGAAATATTGAACAAAAGCAATTATCGGCAACTCTCAAAGTCAATGGCGCATTACGTGTTCCTAATAATTATAAAGCCAATGTAACTTCGTTGTATGGTGGCGTTATAAAAACTATAAATGTACAATTGGGCGATTTTGTAAAGAAAGGACAAGTAATAGCTACAATTGCTAATCCACAATTCATACAATTGCAGGAAGAGTATTTAAGTACTACCAGTAAAATAATATTTTCTGAACAAGAAGTAGCAAGACAAAAAGAGCTAAACGAAGGAAATGCAGGAGCATTAAAAAATTACCAGAGTGCTAATGCAGAACTAAAATCAATGCGAACTCGCAGAGCTTCGTTACAACAACAAATCCAATTAATGGGTATCAATCCTAATAGTTTAAATAATAGTAATTTGCGTTCGGCATTGTCGGTTACAAGCCCTATTAGTGGCACTATCAGTAATGTGTATTCTAATATTGGAAGCTATGTTGATGTTTCTTCACCTCTTGCCGAAATTGTAGATAATTCTCAATTACATTTAGATTTAAACATATTCGAAAAAGATTTGCCATTGATAAAAATAGGACAAATAATCCATTTTAGAATAACTAATAATTCGGGAGAAGATTATAATGCTAAAGTATATTCAATAGGTGCAGCATTCGAGAATGAAAGCAAAAGTATACCAATTCACGCCACTGTTCAAGGCAATAAATCAGGATTAATAGACGGGATGAATATAACCGCCATTGTAAGTTTAAATGATGTTACAACAACTGCTATTCCAAACGAGGCTATTGTGAGCACAGATGGCAAAGACTATATTTTTGTTGTTATCAACAAACAGGCAGAAAAGGAAAAACCCGAAGGTGCTAAAGTAAAAAACGAAAACATAGCAAAAAGTAAGGTAAAAGAACCTGAAAATGTCAATTTTGAAAAAATTGAAGTTGCAAAAGGCGTTTCTAATATGGGATACACTGCAATAACATTAGTAAAAGATATTCCTGCTAATGCAAAAATTGTAATCAAAGGTGCATTCTTTGTAAATGCAAAATTGACAAATAAAGGAGAAGAAGAATAAAAAATTTTTATATGTATTAACTCCTGTGATCTCTACCCTAAAAAATAGAGATTACAGGATTATTTAACACTTTAATTTTAAAAAATATTATTTAGTACTTTACATTGGGCAGGTCTTTTTGGGAAAATAACGGTAATAGACTTAGACGAAAACCATTAAAAAATTATAGCCTATAATAATCTACTTTTTAAAAACACTTAATTTATATAAATTAATAATGGATATAAATGCGGAATTAATTATAGTTTCAAAACTTATCATTTCCTTTTTTTTAGGTGCTTTCATAGGTTTTGATAGAGAAAAACACGGTCGGGATGCTGGAATTAGGACTTATGCAGCCGTTTGTATTGGAGCAACTTTATTTACAGCTATCGCAGCACACTTAGTCAACAATCAAGGAGAGACTTTAAGAGTAATAGCAAATATTATTACAGGTATTGGTTTTCTTGGTGCGGGAATTATTTATCGTAACAACAGTGTAGGAACATCTCATGGGTTAACAACTGCTGCTACAATTTGGTGCACTTCAGCAGTAGGTGTTGCAGTGGGATTAAATATGTTCATAATTGCTATAGTCGCATCATTAGCCTTATATTTTTTACTTTCATTACATCACCAAAAATGGTATTTAAAATGGAAGCAAAAAATGGTACATGAGTACGTAAAAGAAAATGACGATAATTAAACATAACTATTATTTCACCTTAAAACTCTACTTCTACTAATGCTTAAACTATAAATTCATTTAAAAAAAAGAATATACTCATACTAGTAATTAGCTCTCAATAAATTATGACCTGTTAAAAGGAAAAAATGAAATTTGAATACTAGAAAAAATCAATGTTTTTGATTAAGATTTACAACAACTAATAAGAGAAATTAAATAACTAATGAATTCATAGTAAAATAATTTCTATAAACTTTAAAAATATTAATTATGCTACAACTTTTAGATTTTACAGGTAAAAATATCATAGCTACAAGAGCTAATGATTTATTAGGCCTTAGAGATTATGAAAAAATACACCCATTCATTCATAATATAATAGGTACTGGAGAAAAAGTTCGATGGTACTTTGAAATGGATGATGGTTCTATTTCTAATTCAACTGGCTTTTGGGAAGACGGTATACTAGAATTTAATTATGGAAAAATGAATTTTAAACATACTACAGATATAGAAAAAATTGCTTTAGTAGGTACAAAAAAATGGGAAAACTGTATGCGTTCAATTATGAAACCATTTACAAAAGCAACAGTGATGTATTTTGACTTGCCTGACAGAGAAAAAGCAAAAGAATGGATTATAAATTCAGATGAAGATTTTTAATTTTTTTTAAAAATATTAAATTAAAAATCTATTTACTACATAAAAAATTATAAACACAATAATAAATAGTATGCTTGTTAAAAATAATTATAATTCGATTTTATATTTTTTAAAATATATGTGGTTTGATATTTTAATCATAATAATATATGCAATTATTGTTGGGACTATAGATCATAACACATTTCTTAAAAAAATATCAATTCCGTTACCAATAACAGCTATTACAGGAACAATTGTATCTTTATTGTTAGCATTTCGAACTGCACAATCTTATGATCGCTGGTGGGAGGCAAGAAAAATATGGGGTGAAATCGTCAACGATTCAAGAACTCTCATCAGACAAATAAAACAATTTCTACCAAATACTGATAGCGATAAAGAACTTATAGACTTTGCTGAAAGACAAATTATATGGTGTTATGCCTTATCAGATAGCCTACGAAAAAAACAATTTTCAACAATTGTTTCTTTATATTTAGAAAAGAATAAAATAAAAGCTAATAACATCCCTGCAAAATTACTAAACGTACATTGTGAACAGTTAGCTTCACTAGCAACAAAATTTAACTTAAATGATAATAAGCAAGTACAGATTGACACGACAATTTCAAGATTAAATGATGCAATGGGAAAATGTGAACGAATTAAAAATACAGTTTTTCCAAAATCATACAGTCTACTAATTCACTTTCTTATATATGTTCTTGCATCTATATTACCATTTGGCTTGGATGATAATTATCCTGTTCTCGAAATTTTCTTAACTATAATTATTCCGTTATTATTAATTGCAGTAGAACAAACAGCAATTATTATGCAAGACCCCTTTGAAAATCAACCTACAGATATACCAATGACTACGCTATGCGAGGTGATAGAAAATAACATTTCAGAAATTATTAGCAATAAAGCTATTGAACCTCCTAAAAATACTAATACTTATTATTTAAAATAAAACATATGAAAAATACTGAATCACAACACCACCACAAATATGATGCAAACGGCAAACAGCTTTGCTGCACATTAGAAGAAAAAATAAATAGAATAACCGATAACCAAGCAGGATGTTGCACCGTTGACTATAAATCTGAACATGCTGATGATGATGGACACGACCATTCAGGAGACGACCGCACTACATTTCAAATGTTCTTGCCAGCTATAATAAGTTTTATATTTTTAATTGTTGCAATTGGTTTAGACAACTATTTTACAGCAACTTGGTTTACTGGTTATGTAAGCTTATCCTGGTACTTAATAGCCTACTTATTAGTAGGTTACCCAGTACTAAAAGAAGCGTATGAAAGTATCCGGAAAGGAGAAATATTTTCAGAGTTTTTTCTAATGGGTATTGCTACCATTGGAGCTTTTGCCATTGGCGAATATGCAGAAGGTGTTGCAGTAATGTTATTTTATGCTATTGGCGAAATTTTTCAAACATTGGCAGTTCAAAGAGCTAAAAAGAACATCAAATCGCTGTTAGATCAAAGACCCGATACAGCAACAGTAATGGAGGGAGAAAATGCCGTTTCTAAAAAAGCGTCAGAAATTACTATTGGAGAAATTATCCAATTAAGACCTGGTGAAAAATTAGCTTTAGACGGAAAATTACTTTCAGACAATGCTTCATTAAATACAGCAGCTTTAACAGGAGAAAGTAAACCGGATACCAAACAAAAAGGTGAAATTGTACTTGCAGGTATGATTAATCTTAATACCGTTGTATTAGTGGAAGTTACTACAGCATACACAGACAGCAAATTGTCCAAAATATTACAAATGGTTCAGGATGCAACGGCTAAAAAAGCACCAACCGAATTATTCATTAGAAAATTCGCCAAAATATATACTCCAATAGTCGTAGTATTGGCAATAGGAATTTGTTTACTCCCAATGCTATTTGTCGAAAACTATAATTTCAACGATTGGTTATACAGGGCATTAATTTTCTTAGTTATCTCCTGTCCTTGTGCGTTGGTTATTTCCATTCCATTAGGCTATTTCGGTGGTATTGGAGCAGCAAGCAAAAATGGAATTTTATTCAAAGGGTCTAATTTTCTTGATATAATGGCAACTATTAAAGTAGTCGTTATGGACAAAACAGGAACATTGACCAAAGGCGTTTTTAAAGTTCAAAAAGTAGTTGCTGTAGGTATTCCTGAAGCCGATATAGTAAAATATACAGCAGCACTCGAAACCAAATCAACACATCCCGTTGGAACGGCTATTATAGAATATGCAAAAGGCTCAGAAAAAAAGGTAAAAGTAACTGATGTAGAAGAAATTGCAGGACACGGACTAAAAGGAAAAGTGGATGGTTATGAAATCTTGGCAGGAAATGTAAAACTGATGAAAAAATTCAATATCAGTTATGATGCCGGAATCGATAATACCCCTTTTACGATTATCGTCATTGCCATCAATCAAAAATATGCCGGCTACTTTTTGATTGCCGATGAAATTAAGGAAGATGCGAAAGAAGCTATAGAAAGTTTACACAAAATAAACGTCAAGACAGTAATGCTTTCAGGTGATAAACAAGCAGTTGTTGATGCTGTTGCCAAAGAACTAAACATTGACCAGGCTTTCGGGGATTTATTACCTGAGCACAAAGTTCAGAAGGTAGAAGCACTCAAAAAAGAACATCTACACATTGCTTTTGTTGGCGATGGGGTAAATGATGCGCCAGTGGTCGCCCTTGCCGATGCCGGAATTGCAATGGGTGGTTTAGGAAGTGATGCCACCATCGAAACTGCCGACATTGTAATTCAAAACGACCAGCCTACTAAGATTTTTACAGCAATAAATATTGGTAAAAAGACCAAACAAATTGTGTATCAAAATATTGGTTTAGCATTTGCAGTAAAAGCAATTGTTCTTGTTCTTGGCGCTGGCGGTTTAGCTACTATGTGGGAAGCCGTTTTTGCTGATGTTGGAGTGGCTTTACTGGCGATTTTGAATGCCGTTAGAATTCAGAGGATGAAGTTTTAAAGTTAGTTATTCAATTCAAAAAAGGATGTTTGTTGAAAATACGAGCATCCTTTTCTCGTAAGAAACACTTGCTAATGAATCTGTTGAGAAATCATTCAGACCTCCTACTATTTCCTGAAATAAATTCCTACATTGGTAATCTAATAAAAGTGACACCAATTTCATTGTTTTAGCCGAGGCAAGTGTTGTAATAAAAGGCGTTTACGCACTTTTGATAAAAATAAAGAATGTGGAAGAATAAAGATCTTAAGTAAAAATTAAAATATGGAAAATAATAAATCACATTGGGAAAATGTTTTTGCAACTAAAAATCCAAATGAAGTAAGCTGGACACAAAAATATCCAAAAACAGCTATGACTTATTTAGAAAATTTAAACCTATCAAAAACGGCTAATATTATTGATATTGGCGGAGGAGATAGTAATTTAGTAGACGTCTTATTAGAAAAAGGATTTCAAAATATTTGGGTTTTGGATATTTCAGAATTTGCGTTAGAAAGAGCAAAACAGCGTTTGGGAGATAAAGCTGATTTAGTTCATTGGATTGTTGCAGACATAACAGAGTTTAAACCAGAAGTGAAATTTGATTTTTGGCACGATAGAGCCGTTTTTCATTTTTTAACAAGTGAAGTGAGTATTGATAAATATAAAACCATAATAGAAAATGCAGTCAATAAAGAAGGGAACTTTCTATTAGGAACTTTTTCAGAAAAGGGACCATTAAAATGTAGCGGACTAGAAATAAAGCAGTACTCTGAAAATTCAATGAAGCATACTTTTAGCGAAAGTTTTGAAGCTGTTAAATGTTTTACAGAAAATCATACTACACCTTTTGATACGGTTCAGAACTTTCAATTTTGTGGGTTCAAAAAAATATAATTAATGGAGCATAAGCATAAATGTATTCAATTGGGATAACTTAGCATTGCGATTGAATGATGAGTTGAAGTTAACCAAGTAGTAAGTTTAAATTAGTTATTTAGTTCAAAAAAGATGTTTGTTGAAAATACAAGCATCCTTTTTTTGAATAAACGCATAGCATAACTCTGTTAAGAACTCATTCCAGACGTCCTACTTTATCCTAAAATAAATTCTTACATTGGTAATCTAATAAAAGTGTTACCAATGTCATTATTTCAGCCCTCAGTACTCAAAAAATACTTGAGTCAACAAGATACTGCTCTAGTCCAGAAAGCCTATAAAAAATACACCAAGTATTTTCACAACGCTGTAATTCAAGAAAACATTCGAAACAGTAAGGAAGAACAATTCCAAGAGGGTTTTTTACGGGAACTTTTTGTTGATATTTTAGGATATACGCTAAATCCGGCTCCATCATTTAATTTAACTACAGAACTTAAAAATATAAAAGGAGCCAAAAAAGTCGATGGTGCCATCCTCAAAGACGGAAACGCCCTAGGAGTTATTGAACTTAAGGGAACCAATACCAAAGACCTCGAAAGCATCCGTCAACAAGCCTTTGATTACAAAGCCAACCAAACGGGCTGTATCTATGTCATTACCTCCAATTTCGAAAAGTTGAGGTTCTACATCAACAATGCGGTAGATTATGAGGAATTCAACTTATTTACGCTAACCCACGCCGAATTTGAAATCTTCTACCTCTGTCTGGCCAAAGAAAATATCTTGGCCAACAAACCACTCAGCATAAAAGAAGCTTCGGTGGTGGAAGAAGAAAACATTACCAAAAAATTCTATGGCGATTATTCGGTGTTCAAACGCGAATTGTACCGGGATTTAGTCAAGCAAAACCGATCTAACATCTTACTTAATGATTTACCCGAAAAGACTACTAAACTGATTCTTTTCCAAAAATCACAAAAACTGATTGACCGTTTTCTGTTTATTCTCTTTGCCGAAGACCGTGGACTGCTGGCTCCAAATTCCATCAATACCGTTTTAAAAGAATGGAAAGCCTTGGCTGATTTGGATGTAGAAGTCCCGCTTTACGACCGCTACAAACAATACTTTGGCTATCTCGATACGGGTCGAAAAGGCACCGACAAGAAAGAAGAAATCTTTGCCTACAATGGCGGACTTTTTCAACCCGATGCGATTCTCGATGCAATTATCATAGACAATGACCTACTCTACCGTCATACCTTAAAACTTTCTACTTATGATTTCGAAAGTCAGGTAGATGTGAATATTTTAGGGCACATTTTCGAACATTCCTTGAATGAAATCGAAAGTGTCAATGCCGAAATTGAAGGAACTGATTTCGACAAACAAAAAACCAAACGCAAGAAAGACGGTGTTTTCTATACCCCAAAATACATTACCAAATACATAGTCGACAACACCATAGGAAAACTCTGTACCGAGAAAAAACAGGAACTAGGAATCATTGACGAGGAATATGCCAAAGGCCGCAAGAACCGCCAAGCCACCACCATTATAAAACTGGACCAGCAACTCAAGGATTACCGCGAATGGTTGTTACAACTCACCATTTGTGACCCAGCTTGTGGTTCAGGAGCTTTCCTGAACCAAGCCTTAGATTTCTTGATCAAGGAACATGCTTACCTAGACGAACTTAACAAACAACTTTTTGGAGGTTTTTTTGTCTTTCCCGATATCGAAAACCAAATCCTGGAACACAATATTTATGGGGTCGATCTCAACGAAGAAAGCATAGAAATTGCAAAACTCTCTTTGTGGTTGCGTACTGCCCAACCCAAACGAAAACTCACCAGCCTGAACAACAACATCAAATGCGGCAATTCCCTTATCGAAAGCAAAGCCGTTGCGGGTGACAAAGCTTTCAACTGGAAGGAACAATTTCCGGAAGTGTTTGCTAAAGAAGGTTTTGATGTGATTATTGGGAATCCGCCTTATGTTAGAGCAGAACTTTTAGGAGATTATAGAGATTATTTTAGTAAAAACTTTAGTGTGTTTCATCCTGCAAGTGATTTGTTTGCTTATTTCTATGAATTGGGTGTTTCCATCATAAATAAAAAGGGAAGTATGGGATTCATCTCTAATACTTTTGATAAAACGAATGCAGGAAGTGTTTTAAGAAATTATCTTCAACAAAATATTTCTTTTGAAAAATATATTGATTTTACAGAAGTACAAATATTTGAAGGAGCAACTACTTATCCTGTAATAATAACTCTAAATAAAAATACTTTATCAAAGACTAATAAATTTGAATATATAAAAATTCCAAAGTCAAGCCAGTCAAAAATAATTGATATTGAATTTCACAAAAATGTAATTGTAGATCAACATACACTTTCAAAAGATACTTGGTCTTTTTCATCAGTTAACGAAGCTGTGTTGTTAAAGAAAATATCAAGTTTTCCTAATATAAGAGATAAATTCGGGAAGTGTTATTATGGTGTTAAAACTGCACTGAATGAAGCCTTCATAGTAAATGACAAAAAAATTGCAGATCATATAAAACCTATTTACGAAGGGAAAGAAATAAAAAAATGGGTAGTTCCAGCTGCAGAACAACAATTAATTCTATTTAAAAGTAAATGGACAAAATCAGCTTATGAAAAAGATATTTCTGAACAAGAAGCATTGGTGATTTTAAAGAAAGATTTCCCTGAAATTATGAATCATCTTTTACCTTTTGAAAACTTGGCAAAAAAACGATTCGACAAAGGAGATTTTTGGTGGGAATTGAGAAATTGTGCGTATTACGATTTATTTGAAAAACCAAAAATTATATTTCCGAACCTTCAAAATTCAAACAAATTTGCTTTGGATTCACAAGGCGTATATATAAATGCTCCAGCAGTATTTTTGCCAAATTCTAGCAAAATGCTTTTGTGTATTTTAAACTCTAAAGTGGTATGGAAATTTCTATTGTCTATCTGCGTCGTTCGTAGTGGTGGCTATATTGAAGTGAAACCACAATATTTTGAACAAATCCCGATTCCTGATTTTAAAAACGAAATTGACTTTGAAAATCAGGCTGATTTAATGATTGGTTATATTTTCACTTTACAACAGTTAGAATCTAAATTTCAAAAATACTTTTCTTCAAGGTTTTCCTTGGACAAACTCTCAAAAAAACTCCAAAACTGGCACCAATTAACCTTTGCTGAATTTATTACAGAACTTAACAAAGCCATTAAAACAGCTGGACAAACTCCCCTCACGAAAAAAAACGAGTTCGAATGGCTGGATCTTTTTGAAGAAAACAAAACCAAAGCACAAACCCTAAAATCCCAAATAGAAACTACCGAAAAAGCCATTGATAAAATGGTGTATGAGTTATATGGTTTGAGTGAGGACGAAATAAAAATCGTAGAACAGTCGTGATTTTAAAACAAAATAATATCGATTTTTATTCACGAACACCAGAAAACAATTATAAAGAGTGAGTAAAATGGGATAATAGAAAATAGTTAACTATGATTAAAGTCTATTTAGATTGGAATGTTATGTCAGGAATGAAAAACAATCATTTCCAAGAATTAAATGATATAATATTAAACAAGGATAAATTCTTATTATTATACTCAACCTCTCATATTGGAGATATATTCTCCAGCATTAAAAACCATAGCGAACAGGAACAAAAAATAATTAGAGAGGATTTAGATTACATAACACATTTGACAGATAATTTGTGTTTGGTAAACAACTCAAAAGAAGTCGTTTTAAGCGATTATGAACCCGGAGAATTACTTGATGATAGAATTAGAGAAGCACCCCTTTTCGAAGATTTTAGTATTGATAATCTATTTAATTCAATTGAAGGAGATGATGCTTTGAACGGAATAGTTACTTCTTTAAAAAACCTAATTTCTTCAATACCATTAGATAATGCTTTTAAAGAAGCTTTCGAAAATCCCGAAAGTGCTGCAATGTTAGACAAAATGTTCCCAGGACTAAAAGAAGACAAAACAATGAATGGTTTCTTTAGGAGTTTTGGTAAAATGTTTCACAATTTGAATGAAACAGAAGACTACAAAGATTTGAGAAATATGGTGCAACAAATTGGAGTAAATAGCGGACACTTTAACGAAAATAAGAACCCTTTTGATGTAATTGATAATGCATACAAGAAAACAGGAATAGAAAATTTTGAACCTGATAAATATTTTGAAAAAGGCAAAAATGCCCCAGAATGGTTTGATGATATAACAAATGAATATGTCAAACTAGATATGCACGGCTTTAAAGCTGACAAAGTAAAAGTTACTGCCAAAGAGAAAAACACATTTAATAATACAACTGAAGATGCTTCTCATTCCGCATTTGCATCAAGATGTGAGTTTTACATCACTAATGATGATAAAAATTATCATAAAACAAAAGCTGTTTTTCAAAAATTAGGAATTTATACTATTGTATTAAAACCTAATGAATTTATTACATACTACAACTCATTTCTAAATGCAAATAGTTTTGATGATCACTTTAGCAGTATAAATGACGAAATGAAAAGAGTTGAAAACTTTCAAGAACAGAGATATGAAAACGGAGAAAGTTTCGGTTGGGTAAATTTTACAAATCAATATTTTTTTAATTTTTTCAATAAAATACTAATACCAAATCCTGAGGTAAATGATGCTTTATTTGTTTTAGGAAAAGAAAGTCCTTCAAAGAGGTATATAATTAGCCATAAAGAAATTGAAGGAATGTTAAAATTATTTGTAGATAAATTAGGTATAGATATTAATGGAAAATCCTATTTTGAGTTAGGCGAAATTAACATCGAAGAAGATTGGACAGGTAGAACTTGGGAATTAAAAAATTTTGGTCAAATTAGTATAAAAAGATTAAATGGTTGGTTTCAAATGTATTTTTTTCCACTAAACGAGGAAGAAAATCATACTAAAAATTAACTTATTACAAAAGTATAAATTATGATGAACTCGTTAGATGCTTTAATAAAAAGTACAGATTTTACTCAAAAAATTAATAGTCAAATAGGTATAGGTAATTCGATATCTCAAATGTTCCAGTCAAATCAGATATGGCAAAATCAATTGAGTGCTATGACAATGAATAATGCTGTTTTTAGTGCTATTTCACAACAACAAAACCTTATTCCCAAAAACATTGCTGGACTCGATACACTTTCAAAAACATTGGCTATGCATGCTAAATTATTCCAAATTCCGCAGCCAACATTGGATGTTATAAAAGGAATTAGTCAAATGCAGGAAAGTTTATTCGGAAATTTAAGAGATCTCTCAGCAACCCTGCTAGAAAGTCAAAAACCATACTTAGCTCAAATTAATAGCTTTCAATTTGCTATGAGTGGGATATCTGGACAAATTGCTGCATTAGCTTCTCAAAACAATAACTGGCATTTATTAGAAGAATTTGAAGACATAAATGAACAAGTAATTGAAATGACCAATGGCTTTACTTCAGATATTGCATTTACTGAAGAAGAAAGTATAAGGTTCGAGCAATTAATTGAAAGGATATCTATTTTTTACAATGAAAATAAGAAGTACGGGAAATATATATGGCGCTTTTTTGAAATTATATTAGCTATAATAGCATTACACCAGTATAGTGATTTTCTAAAACCAAAATCAGAACCGGCTACAAAAAACGATATAATAAATTCTGAAAGAAGAATCCAAAAAGCAATTGAATTAAAATTCAAAAAAGTGAAAGAATGCAGAACTACAAACCGAGTTTCAAATGTAATGTTGAAACCAAAAACTAAAACCATCCTCATAACCTCTCTCCCAAAAGGTTTTGATGTAATAATTTTACAGGTAAATCATAAATGGGTTTTAGTAAGTTATACCAATCCTAAAGATAATTTAATTGAAACTGGATGGCTTATGAAGAAGTATTTAAATAAGAATTAAAGACATTCCCACAACAACATTATTTATACAAAAATTAGCATTACTTTTGATTACCTTTAACCACAAGATAAACCCCATTTTTTAGGGTTTATCCTTAAACGATTAGTAATGGCCAAAAGCACCTATATTTCAGAAAACACAACACAAAATCAAATAGATTTTATGCTAATGCTTGATGATAATGAGTTAGACATCTTTACTTTAGAGGAGATTAAATCTATTGCATCAAGCGAATTTGAAAACATAAACGAGATACTAGAAAATCTAGTACATAAAAAACTACTCTCACGCATAGAACGAGGCAAATATTGCAGATACAACTTTAGAGATGAAAACGTAATTGGCTGCAAATTAACCGTAGATTCTGCAATCGCATATTGGTCCGCATTAAACAAACACGGACTTACAGAACAATTTCCAAATTCTATTTTTATTCAAACTACAAAAAGGAAATCGGACAAAAGCGTTTTTGGAGTTTCATATAAATTTATTCAAATTTCAAAATCAAAAATTACTGGAGTAGAAAAATTAGGCTTTGGAAACCATAGCTACCAAATGACCGATGTTGAAAAAACCATCATTGACTGTTTTGATTTACCTCAATATTCCGGTGGTTATGCCGAATTGATCAGGGCATTCAATCAAGCAAACCTCAACAATGAGAAAATGATTGCGTATTGTAAAGCCATTAAAAACATTGCTATTACGAAACGAATGGGATATTTGGCTGAATTACTAAATAAAAAAGGGATGAAATCATTTATAAACTTCGCATTAAAAGAGGTCAACGAAAAATACAATCTCTTTGATCCATTTGGAATAGAAGAAGGCGAGTTTATAAACAAATGGCGGTTGAGATTAAACATAAGCAGCGAAGAAATTTTAGACATCTGTAACAAACAATATTAATGATTCTACAAAAAGAAATAGCAACCATTTCCGAACAACTAGGCGTATCTAAATCAGTAATTGATAAAGATTGGATGTTGGGTCACTTTATAGCAGCAATATTCAACGAACCGGAATTAAAGCAAACATTAATCTTCAAAGGTGGGACTTGTTTGAAGAAGTGTTGGTTTGAAGAATATAGATTTTCAGAAGATTTGGATTTCACATCAAAATTCCAAGAATTTAAACTTACTCCAGATCATTTAAAATTTATCACAAAACATATTGAAGACAATACTGGAGTAAAAACACATATTGTTTCATTAAAACCATTACAATTTAAAGACCGATTAACAGGTTACGAAGCCATCATTAAATTTTGGGGTGCCGACCATCCCAAAAATATAATGCCTACAACTCCAGACCGCTGGCAGACAAAAATTAAAATCGAAATAATTCTCTATGAAGAAATGATTTTTGAAGTTACAGAACAAGTAGTTAGCCATCCCTATTCTGACAAACTAGCATTAGAAAACTCAATACCTTGCTATAAAATCGAAGAAGTTTTATCCGAAAAAATCAGAGCCTTAATCCAGCGTTCTTATACGGCTCCACGTGACTATTATGACATTTGGTACTTATCGAATAATTTCCCTGATTTAAACTGGACAGTTATTGTTGAGGCTTTTTACAAGAAAATGAATTTCAAAAATATTGAGTTCACTGGTGTAGATCAATTAATCAATCCAAAAAGTGATAAAGCTTTAAAAGGAGCTTGGAAGAACAGTTTAGGTCATCAAATTCAACCTGATAAATTACCCGAATATGAAGTAGTCAGAGAAAATCTTTTGCAATTGTTTGAGCGTATTTTTTAAATATCTAATAATTTTAAATATCCATTTATGGGAGCAATTTTTGCATTAAAAGGTTATCGTACGCAATTTTTATATTCTTTACACAAAATCCTTTCCGACTATAACAATGGCTATATATTCCAACCTGAAGGAAAGTTTGAAGATTTAGATATTCTTGATGCAAATAATTCTTATGTTGAAATAATTCAAATTAAGAACAAATCTAATCCTTTAGTATTTTCAGATTTAATTTCTAAAAAAACTTCTTTTTTCCAAAGAGCATCAAATGTTTTAAATCATTCTCCTAACACAATTATTAAGTTAGTTTCGTTTAATGAAATTAGTGATGAGTTAACTGATAAAGAAAAACTACAAAAAAAGTTAACTAAAAGCGGTTTAAAAAAAGATGACATTGATAAAATAATTCAAAATTTTACTTTTGAAATTGTTGATGAGAGTGAATTAGAAAGAAAAATAATTGAAAGACTTAAAAAGTTCAGTCTTTTTTCCGATTCAAAAATAGCTTTAGAGCTTTTAATTTACTGGTTATTTATTGCTGGAGAAAAACAACAAAGTATCTTTTCAAAAGGATTAATTACTAAATTAGAAAGTATTGGTAAATTCGTTAACGACCAATTATCATTCAACAATAGTTATGGAAATACAATTATTCCATTTACAACAAGATCAATTCTTAATGATGATCCGGAGATTTATAAAGAGGGATTTTATTATGGAGTATCGGCAAAGTTTGAACATATTTTAGCAAATTTAGATGTTTACAGAAAAGAAAAATTAGAAGCAATAAATGAAGCTTATAAAACTGATAATATTGTTTTCGTTCACGGAGCATCAGGTCAAGGAAAAAGCACATTAGCATACCGATATATTAATGATTTTACACCGAATAGCACTTCGTATGAATTAAAAGTATCGCAAGATATAAATGAGGTTTATCAAACTATTAATAGTTTGGATACACTCTCAAGAGGATTAGATTTTCCAATTTTATTATATATAGATATTAAACCGCAAGATATTTATTGGAATGAAATTTTAAAAGAACTGTATGGCAGAAAGAATTTAAGGTTTTTGATAACAATAAGGCAAGAGGATTGGAACAAGACAACTTTAGGATTTGAATTTAAGTTTAATGATATCGATTTAAGTTTTGACAAAGCTGAAGCAAAAGTTATTTATGATAGTCTCTCAAAATTTAAAGAAGATTTAAAATTTATTGACTTTGAAGAATCCTGGATTAAGTTTAACAATGGAGGGCTTTTGTTGGAATATGTTTATTTAATAAATCAAGGAGATTCTTTAGAAAGTAGATTAAAGGATCAGATTAGAAGAATACAAGAAAAAGTATCCATTAATAAAACGGAAGAGCTTGAAATATTACGATATGTTTGTTTAGCAGATATTTTTAATTCTAAAATTAGTTATAAAAAATTAGTTGGTAAACTAAAAATAAACACCCCAAAACTATACATTGATTATTTTCAAAAAGAATACCTGTTACAATATTCAGAAGACAAAGAATATATAACCGGATTGCATCCAATAAGATCAAAAATTATATGTGAGATTCTGTTTAGTGACGAAAACTATATTGATATATTTGATTATATAACAAATTCAATTAACTTAATAAATGAGGAAGATTTACAAATTTATTTATTAGAAAGCTTACATAAAGGTTATAATGTTTTGGCTTGTATTGAAACTCTCAAAAGCATTAAATTTAATACTTGGACAGCTTATTCCGGAGTTTTTAATGCCTTAATATGGAAAGGAGTTTATGATTTCATTTTCGTTAAAAATATAAAACCAATTTCTAAATTATATTCAGAATTTAAAGACTTATGGTCATATTTAGTTCCTTTTGATTTTGCTAATAATGAAAGAGAGAATGGAATATTTGGAATTTTAGAAAATTTATACTCCCCAGAAAAAACGGTGCATATTAAGGAAATTCATAAAGAATTTACAGATAAGAGGATTATTTATGAATATGTAAAAGATTGTTTCAAAGACACTGAATTTATTAAATCAAACATTTTAAAGTTAAATGATACAAAGTCATTAGGAGAAGTTAATTTTTGGATTTCCGAATTAAAATTAAACATTATTACAATAATTGACGAAGAAGAACTCTCAAGAATACTTAACACTCCATTATCATTGAAAGATTTTTCTATTTTATTGTTTGGACTTCAATTGAATAATTACAACAGCTTATATGTTATTGAAATAAAGAATAAGTTTATTGAACGAATCAGAAAAGAGTACAATATTTTATTTTTTAGTGAAACTAAAAAAATTGAATGTAAATTTTTCTTTGACCCAATTGAATATGATGAAAAAGTAATTAAAGAAGGAGATTATCTAAATAGTTTATCTATGGAAATAATTGACTTACTTCGATTTGCTTTTCCAAATAAAGAAGTTTATTCTACAAAAGGTATTGGATTTAATTTTTTTGGAATTGAAATGCCTTATGACCCAACATTAAAAGAAATACCAATATCAAATATACCAACTCCTTTTCTAGTGACAAATAATGCATTGATTGGCAATTTGTACAATTATCAATTCAAGCCTGAGAACTGGAATGAATATGTTGATTTAGTAGTTCAGAAAAGAGAAAAATATATTGTGATACTTTTCAATTTAATTCAAAAATTTGAGGAATACTTTAAAAACAAAAATATTGTAAAATTTATTGAGGATTTAGACCAATTAAAACTTCAAGTTCAAGAAATTAAGTCCATTCCTTTTCCAAAAAACATTTCCGATAAATGGGGATATGTATCAGATGAAGGTAAATCGAATAAGTTGGATGCAAACTCAAAAAATAATTTAGTTACTGAAAATATTACTTCACTTGAGAAATATTCAAAATTAAAAGGTTACTCGAATAGTTTCATTAATTCAATAAATGGATTTTTTAATACTGTAGCAAGTAATGTGATTAATGTCCAAAAGTCAAGATTATTTGCAGAAAATGATGATAAATACAATCTAAATCCTGCATTTATGAATATAAAAAGTGCTCTTAAAAATTGTAATTTATATCATAGAGAATTTATGCATCTATTTTCTAAATATTGTGATGAAAGTAAACTTGACCAAATTCATTTAAAAGAAAATAAAAACCTTGAAATCCTATTTAATTGTTGGCATCAATTTAATTTTAAAAAAGGAAATTTAAACACAAAAATCATTAATCAAACAAATCAAAATTTTGTTATTGTTAAGAATGATATTAACAAGAGACTTTATAAAGAACGAAAATTAATTTCCAAAGAATCAGGTTTTCAATTTAATATTTACCTAGATAGTAAAATTAATAACTCATTAATTTTAACGTGTGAGATATGTAATGAGGATTTTATCTACTCGGTTATAGTAGCGAGAGAGTTTTTGCAAAAAACTATAAATGTAAGCCCTACCAGTGTTAAAAGTGTTTATGTTGAAAGTAATATTGATAAAGCTATTTACATACCATTTTTTAATGGAAAACCAATCAATAAAGGTGCTATTGAATTAATGATTTATAATTTAGATAAGGAAATTGAAGATTGTGAATTTTGGTTTAATCCAACATATCAAATTAATGATGATATAATAGATTTTCTTGAATTAGAGTTTTGGAATATTAAACTACCAAAAATAGCAGACTATGAAAGAGTTTTAGGAGATATTGTTTCTTACAAAGAAATTAAAAATCAAATCATTAATATTAAAAGTAGTGAATCTATTTTTGATGATTTGGGTTCAAATATTTTAAAAAAGTATGAAGAAAAAGCGACAAATTTCCTTAAAAGTAGAGTTTTAGAGAGTAAAGATTTATGGGTTGACATTAAGGATGAATTTGATGATGATTTAGTTCATTTCGATGTGTTGGAAGTACTAAATAAAATTTTGAAAAAAGAGCAAATTGAAGGTTTAGAGTTTGAAAATGTTTTAAATGTACTTGATACCAATTATAGAATTTTCGCTGAAAAATTAATATATAAAATAATGTAAATGAGTCTTAAAGATAATAAAATCGTAATATTATTCGAGCTAATAAAAGTCAATTTATCAATCATATCTTCTTGGATAATTTTCTCAATCATTACTCTTCTTTTTCAAAGTAAAATATCATCATTTATATCAAATAATAGTTTTATTACCGATAAAGAAGTAAAAAGTGATAATTTTTATTTTATTTTCACATTACTTATTTTAATAATAGTAATTAGGTTCTTATGGTTTATTATAAAAAATTATAGGATTTCTAAAAAACATAATTATCTGATTTTTTTAATTTGTACGATATATCTATTTCTTCGAAATAATGAAAATGATCAATTGTGGTTTTCTTTTTACAATGTGAAGTGGAGTATATATTATTCAGATATAATTTTATTAATGTCTTTTCTGTCTTCAATACTATTAGTAAGAAATATATTTTATTCAAATTATAAACTATATGATATTTTAATTAAATGGTTTGATGATTTAAAGACAAAACCTGAAATAGTTAATCCTTCATTTCTCTTAGAAGACATTCCGTTTGAAGAAACAAACTTAAATGATAACGAGATGGTTATCGATGAGGTTGTTATTGCTGTTAAGAACTTAATGCCAATAAACTCATTTATTATTGGAGTAAATTCAATTTGGGGTTTAGGTAAAACAAGTTTTTTAAAACGAGTTGAATATAAGCTAAGAAACGAACCTAGTAAGGAATCTCAACCTATTACATTTTGGTTTAATGCTTGGCAACACCAAGATGAAAAATCAATAATCAATAATTTCTTTAATCAACTTAAAACAGAATTATCCAAGTATTCTGGAGATTCTGAAAGTGTTATTGATAATTATTTAAAACAAATGATGGCTTTAGTTGATAATAAATATATTAATTTTTTAAAATCAATTACCGAATCTGTTTTCAATGCTAATGACAATACAATAAAGAGGTTTTATGATGATATAAACGAAATTATTGAAAAAGTTGATAGAAAAATAATTGTCTTTGTAGATGATATTGATAGACTAAATAAGAACGAAATTCTAGAAACTCTAAGGATTTTAAGAAATATTGCAGATTTCAAAAATGTAGTTTTTATTTGTGGTTTTGATAGAGAATATGTGGTTAAGCAGTCTCAAATCGACAATCATTATTTAGATAAAATATTTAATTTAGAAATTAGCTTAACTGTACAGAATCAAAGAGGGTTTGTTATTTATTTGATTGAATTAATAATGAAGTCTTCAGGATATAGTGATAAAGATAAAAATTTATTGACTAAATCTATAAATAGAATTTTTTATAATAATGATGAATTAGGTAATATTAATTTAGAACTATTTTTAAATTCACATAAGAATGAACAAAATAAGGATACAATAAATATAACTGATTTTGATAAATTAGAACAAATCCAACTGATTCCTTCATTTTTCTTTGAATCAAGAAGAGATGTTAAAAAGTTTTTTAACGAGTTATTTATAAATATCAAAACATTAAAAAAGTTTGAGGATATTGAATTAGATGAATATCTTTTATTAAAACTATTGTTTTTTAGGTATAAGTGGATTTATAAAAATTTCACTTCAAAAAGAATTGGTTATTGGCTTGGTAATCAAGATACTTTAAAGTTTGAACAACAAAATTTAGATAAACTCATAATTAATTCAGAAGTCGAAAATCAGGATAAAATTATTATCTATTCTATTATTAAAAGTTTGTTTCCTCCAACAGGGATAGATAGCAATTTTAAAAATATTAATCAAAAAAGATATTTCCCAATTTATTTTGGAAATAATGTTTTTAATGAATCATTTTCATACACAGAATTAACTAATGCGCTTGAGAATCTTACAATTGAAAATTTGATTAATGATAGAGTATTAGGTAATGAAAATGAATATTTAATAAAAAATGATATTAAAAAATTTGTGTTAAAGCATGAGAATATTAAAAGCATTAATGAATATAGCCAAGTAATTAAATTAATAAAAAAAGAGTTAATAGGATCTGTAGATGAGGTTGAAATACTTGATTTTATTTATTTAGGAGAAACACTTTTTGAGGAAGAATACAAAAAAATATTAGATACAATATTTACAAATTTTGAAGATTCATTTGGACAGTTTATGCATGAATTGAGTATGCATTATTCAAAAGTTCCTAGCGATGTATCATTACATAGACAAAATAATATTGGTAGCCATATAAATTCAAGAAAAATAGATGCTTTTAAATTTTTAAATAAAAGTGAACTATTAAAAATAATGTTAAAAATTATTCCTAGTCAAATTGAAAACAACAAAGATGATTATAATAAAGTTCTTAATTTCTTAAATTTCTTTTATGAAATACATTATCCTTATTTCTATTTTGGATTGTTTTTTGAAGATATAAAAACAGTAGCAAAAGGATATATTAAGAATCAATTTCAATTTTTATACCTCAGTAATTCAACAATAGAGGGCTATGCAAGAAATATTGATCATAAATTTATTGCAAATATTTTTGAAGACATAAGAGAAAGAGAAAAAATCATTGCCAAAGCGAATTCATTAATTGATGGAAGAAATCAATGGACTGACTCAGATTTAAGTTTAGATGAATATGTAAAAAAAGGGATGGATAATTTTATAATTTTTGTAGCAGGACTTAAAGATAGTATTGATTCAAATAAAATAGATGAATATAGTAACTTTTTAGAATGGCTATATGAATATCAAAAAAAACTTTATATACGTATGCCAACTACTGAAGATATTATAATTTTTAGAAATGATAAGGAGGCTAATAAATGATTGAAAAAATAGATGTGGAAATCACAAAACAACCGGTGTTAATAGGGATATTAGGAAATCATTTAATTGAAAAACAATAGAATTTTATATTATATATTCAACAAATTATACAATCTGCAATTCATTACTTACAAATATTCAGAAAAAAACAAAATATAAACATCACGAGCAATTAAGCGGTCTCTCTGCGGTCGTTCCCTTTGTTCCGTTCGGCTGCTCCAGTCGGTCAACCTTGCATTTTCATAATAGTAATTTTGGTAAATAAGCAATTTATCCCTTCGATTTAATAGTTAGTTTTCCCTCCGTTCCTCAGACACTTCACAGCACAAAAAAATACAGCAGCTTGAAAATAAGCAGCTATATTTTTTGCGCTGTTTCGTTCCTCATCTTCACCCGGTCACTTCCTGCGTTCGGTCGGGCTTATGCATCCACAATACCGCTTCATTTCGTTACACTCCGCAGGCTACGTTTCACTGCATTCCAGCCATATTGTGTCTGCAGCCCTCCGTTTTTTCAGCGGTTGCTCCTTCGCACAGCCATCGGGCTTGGCTCCGCTTACCTCGCTTACGTTATCTTAGAAGCATCCATTTCCAATTATCAATTATCCACTATCAATTATCAGTTGGCTCGGTCGCTTTGCCCTAAATCAAGGTACACCGCCGAAAAGGCGGTTGCCTTCTATTTTTTACCCACCGTTTCACGCTCATAGCCGCTACGTTTCGCTTCGTACCTTCGCTCAACTCTCGCGTCTATGGTGGCTGTTCGATTTCCGCAACCCCGCCACGGCGCTCCTCATCCGCAAAAAAAAGTTCCTTGCCCTGAAAACGGGCACCACTTTTCTTGCTCCTTGCGGTGCTTGGGGGTGTTTAATTGCCGTTTATACAACAACACCCCTAAGAAATTTCAACAAGTACGATAGTGCATTTTTCTGAAAAGAAAAAGAAAAAAATCCAGCAAGAATAGCATTCATTCCTCACTTCCAGTCGGTCATTCTTCCCTCCATTTTCGTTCGTCATTTCTGCTGTAATAACGGCTTTCTTTTTTTCTCTTTTTTCTTTTCCGAAATGATCATTCTTCGCATCCAAAAGAAAATATAATCAGCGAAAAAAATTAAGGTCGAATCTTTAACACCAAAGCGCTATGCCAAATTTTATCATCAAAACACACCAAAAAAATGCTGTTTACAGAGCAAACCAAATCTTTATTCTGAACAAAGGAATGAACAGTGGCAAGCCTCAAAAAGAACCATTTACCAATAGCTTTGTAATCCTATTTCAAAACGATGAAGATGCCGGAACAGTGTATTGGTTAGCTTATAGTTTATGGAAAGCAAAATTCTGGCACCAGTCATTATTGGGATCCGTAATTCCATTTTTAAGAATTGCTGATTTTAAAAAGCATTTTATGTCAAAAGTTAACGAAATGCTACAAGAACACGAGCTGCATAAAAAACAAATCCAGGCGTTGAAGTTATTGGAACAAAAAGAAGAACAATTCCATAAGGACATTATTCTTATTAATGAATTGCGAAGTGTAATTTTAAGTAACTATTGTAAAAAATAAAAACATTAGATAAGTTTTATAAGTACATTTGAAATTAATAATCTCGACTAATGCCAATAATACTGGTTTAATTGAAATGATTTAATTTCACGAAAATTCAAGTTGGATTTTGTTATCTTGAACATATAAAAGGATTATATAAGACTGAAAAACTAAATGACAAATAAAGAACTTTATAATTTTGCCTATTATTTCCTTTTAGATAAAGAAGGAGTTACAGAAAATCTACTTCAAAAACATTTCCAACCTGAATATAATAAACCTGAAAATATTAATGCTATTTTTCAAAGACTTTGCGAAACTGCACAAAACAAACAAATGAGTACCAAAGTTATTGGTGGGTCAATTGGAGGTGTAGAAAAATTAGAGAATATCCTTTTTGGGTTCAACCCTAAACATGTCACTGATAATTTCAAGAAAAATGACTCTGAAAAGTTATTAAATAATATAATTTCAGAACTAAATCCAAAAGGACAAATAAGAAGAACCCCAAGAAGTATTTGGCCTCAATTTTGTCAGTCAGTTATTGATTCTGCATATTTTCTAAACGAATTTAAAAACGCTGAGGCATTTTATAATTGGGCTAATTTTTTTGCTAATGATGAAAAATCAAAACCAGCACTACCTATGTTGATTAGTATTGAAATTTCAGGAATTGGTTTTCCTTTGGCCTGCGATTTCTTGAAAGAAATCGGTTTCTTAAATTATGGAAAGCCCGATATACATCTAAAAGAAATATTTAAACAACTGGATTTGATCGATCCTAATGAAAAATCAATATTAAAACAGGATTATCAGACCTTAAAGGTTATAGATAAAATAGCTATCGATAATAATGTGAGCGCTTTTGTAGTTGATAAAATATTTTGGCTAATTGGCAGTGGGAATTTCTATTTAACAAATATTAATATTGGGAGAAATAGAAACTTATTTATTAAAGAAATTAAAAATAAATTTAAAATATAATACAGATAAATATTATGACCGTTAATCGAGATAAAAAAGTAGACATAAAGCAAACAAATACTCTTCTACTTCAAAAAAAGAAACCTTTATTTAATGGTGAAAGTTGGCTTGGGCACACAAAAGATTGTGGTATTATTGACCACGAATTATTAAAAGGAGCGACTAGAGATGAATTAATAAAAAGAAGTGGTAGAGAACCAAGTGGAGTTGACGGACACATAAGTCATTTAAAAGTAGAACACGGTCTCACAATTTCAAAAAACAATAATATTTATAAATTAGATTATTTTCATTCGGAGTCAAATATGACACTCTCTGAAGTTGAGTTAAAAAACTTAAGGAGTATTGACATCGAAAAAGTCTCTAAATATAGTATCGTCCAATTAGAAAATAAAGGTGGGATCTTAAAATGGTATTCTATCGGAATAGAAAGTCAAAATATAGATGGAGAAGAGGTTACACCATTGACTGAAAATAAAGATTTTGCCCAGCAAATATTAAATAAAAAAGTGGGGGATTATGTGAATTTTGGTACAGGTTTTAAAATCATTAAAATAAAAAAATATTTAAGTAGTTAAAAAAGAAACACAAATCATGCATAAAAAAAAGCCTGATCTCGCGACCAGGCTTTCAAACAAATTCAGGAAAAGGTTACCAATCCAAACCTAAACTATTTCTTTCTAAATTTTGTTAATCCTTTTAAAATGAGCGAAACGATAAAACTAATAATCGCTCCCACGACCGCTAAGATAACTGTTTTTACAATGTCTTCAGAAACGATGTTGGGGACTACACTCAATAAAGTTCCAGATGCGGTTCCAATTTGTAGACTGTTATTTGATTCCATCTCTAGGTAAATTTTCATTGTATTTTCGCATTCGATTTAAGAGATCCTCTTCCGCTTTCGCATCATCATCAACTGTCATTTGACTCACCGCAGAAAGCACACCTCCCGCAACGGCTAAATAACCTGCAACACTTACAACAACGGTTGGTAAAACTACTGGTGCCGCAATCACGCTCCCACTTAACGCCAATAAGGCCAAACCAATACTTCGCAACATCCTGAAAAATTTCGGAGTGGGCGATTTTGTTCTTTCTACTACATTCATAATTTATCTGCTTTTATTTAAGCCTGGTCATCCTGAGCGGAGTCGAAGGATTAGATTGGATCTTTATTTTCACTCCTTCGTTGTTTGCCAAAGCTTTATAAACAAGAGCTTTCAACTTCTCCAACGCTATTCGAGAGCCACTGCCCTTCCCTATTCTGGTATGATTGGTTACGGGAGCGATACAGCCCACCAGTTCTTTTTTAGCATCATTAGCAGGATGGATTAATATAAAATCTCGACCTGGAACATTTTGTAAATGCAAATGCCATTTGAATTTTGGACTAAGCCGCTTCTGTAAAACATATTCTCCTTCGGGAATACAAGAAATTCGCCTTTGGTTTTGCAACCAGGGCAATTCGATGGTACAACAAACTAAAGTGCCGTTCCATTCCAAAGCTCCTTGTGTTCCCTTGGGAAAACAGGTCCTATTCAAGACCAAAACCATCTTACAGACCGCTTACCTGAACCGATGCTAGTGGATTGGCAACCAAATTATAGCCAGCAGCCCATACCAAATTTTGAAACATTTTCCTATAAGTCGCTTTTCCAAATAAAATTGGCAATATCCTGAGGGTTACTATTTACCAAAATAACATCTGCCGTTTCGGCTACCACATCAGCACGGGAACCAACAGCAATCCCAACATTTGCTTGTGCCAATGCAGTAGCGTCATTTACACTATCACCTGTCATGTCTACAATTTTTTTTTAGATTGAGGTTCTTTTACAATTTCAACTTTTTGATGTGGGAGTACTTCTGAATAGTAACCGTCCAATCCCAATTTATCGCTTACTGCTTTAGTTGTTTTCTCATTATCTCCCGTAGCAATTACTACTTTGATATTATTCTTTTTGAAGACTTTTATAGCTTCATAAGATTTTGGTCGAATTTCCTCCGCAAGAGCAATATATCATGCCAATTGCCCGTCAATTAGTACAAAAACTACCGTTTCAGCGGCGTCACTATAGCCGCCCTGGGAAATAGTTATATTTTCATCCCTCAAATAGCCCAGACTAACCACTTTTATTTTTTTGTCTTCCACATCAGTCTTTACTCCTTTTCCTGTAATGATTTTAAAATTTTCAGGCTTTGGAGTAATACCATTACCTTCTTTAACCTTTTTAATAACTCGAACAGCAATTGGGTGTTCAAAGCTTTACTCTAGGGCACTCGCAAGTCTTAGTACTTCTTCATTGGTGTGTTTTTCTTCTGTAGATTCTATTCTTTTGACTCCAAAATCACCTATTGTCAATGTCCCCGATTAATTATACAAAGCTTAACCAGAATTATGTAACACAATAAAGTAGAATCAACACGATATTTATATGAGCAATTTAAAATAATAAAAACATGTTTTGTAATCGCGGCAAGGTAATGGTGAAGTCCGAGCTTGAAAAACTTGGACTTACTCCTGTATCTGTTGAAATTGGCGAAAGTACAATTCGAGAAGATTGCATATACAGTGTAAGAGAACAACTAAATATTAATCTAAACTCTTTAGGATTAGCAATTATAGATGATAGAAAAAGTCAAACCATTGAAAAAATAAAAATCATAATTATAGATTTGGTACATTATTCTGAAGTAGTGTTGAAAATAAATTTATCTAACCATATCAGCGATCAACTAAACCAGAATTACCATTATTTAAGCAATCTTCTTACTGAAGCAAACGAAATGACTATTGAGCATTATTTTATTACTCAAAAAAATAGAACGAGCCAAAGAATTATTAATATACAATGAACATTCCTTGAGTGAAATTGCCTATCAACTAAATTATAGTAGCGTTGCTCATTTAAGTAAGCAGTTTAAAAAAGTAACAGGGTTAACTACTACTAGTTTTAAAAAAATAAAAATATCAAAAGTATAATACATCTGATAATCTGTAAATTATACTAAAATAACACAAAATTATACTAATTAAACAATTGTTAAATTTATAATTTTACATAGTAACAAAAATGTTTGTAGTAACCATATAAGTGCTAAATTATGAATATTTCAAAAGAATATATGGCTACTTTTTTAACGTGTCGTATTGTGTATAAAGGTTATTCCATATCAGTTATTGAAATCAATAGCAAAATTTTATCAAAATGTAAAACACAGTTGTCTTAATTATACTGGTAACAACAAAATATTAAGAATTAATTAAAAGTAAGACAAACAGTTTATATTGGTCTTATTCTTTTTTTTTCTTACTTGAAAGGAGACAAACCAATAAAAGGAACCAATTGCGAATTATACAAAGTAGCTATGTAAAAGTATTTGGGTCGCGTACAATACGTAACTAATGGTTGGGATGCAATCAATTTTAATACTCATTTTTTTGACTACAAATTTTTGAAACCTGATAAATATCATCTTAGTTACCTGATATTCATCGTAAATTTGAATTAAAACAGAGAAGAAGTATTAATCAATACTATTAGCAAATTAAATTTTCATTATAACAAAAAAATCATTCTAAAAGGAATAAAAGTTATAAGAAAATATTTATTGCATACCATAGCATAGAATCTAAAAACTATAATCAAGGTTACAAAAATTTCAAATAAACGGAATTAGCCGTGGTGGATGCATCACAAGTGTAAAAAGAACCTTGGAAGCAAACAAAAAATCGACAATGATGGGATTTCCATGGAACCAAAAGGAGCTTCAATAATTACAACGACAGAACCCCTTTCAGTTACCGATTTACAAAAGCAACTCGATAGTCTCTCTGGCTATAATATAACAGAAATAAATTGAGACATTAATTTAAAAAATAAAAAAATGAAGTGGAAAGGATTTAATAATATTAAAAAAAAATGAAAAAATGAAAAAAATTGTAAAAACACTACTGATTATCATCACACTAGGCTCAATGATTAGCTGTAAATCAACATTTAATGCCTCTGAAACTATGGGTATTCAAGGCAACCGATCTGCTGTATATCAGGAAATAATTTCAAACCCAAACCAATTCAAAGAATTTATTGATCTAGCAAATAAAGATGAAGAAGCAAATAAGATAATGATGCATAGTCATATGCAAATGATGGAATCTGGAAACATGAAAAAAATGATGGAGAAAGATCCAGAAATGAAACAAAAGATGAAAACACATATGGCGAAAATGATGGAGGAAAATTCTGAAATGAAAGAAAAAATGCAGACGAAGATGCTAGATAAAATGATGGAAAGTTCAGAAGGAAGAATGATGTTGATGCATAAAATGCATGAAAACAAAGACATGCAAGGGGAAATGATGGAAAACCCAGCAATGATGGAAATGATGATGGAAAAGATGCAGAAGAATCCAGATATGATGAAAATGATGATGGAAAAGATACAAGACAAGGACATGAAAGATAAAAAGCATTCCGACCATAAATAATTCCATTAAGGAATACTTTATTTCAAAATTCATACACCAATAGTAATAAAAATATTTAAAATCATGAAACAAACATACAAAATCAACGGCATGTCTTGCGGAAGTTGCAAGCAAACAGTAGAAAAAGCTTTGCAAGAAGTAACAGGGGTCAGCTCGGTGCAGGTAAGTATGAATCCACCAGAAGCAATTGTTGAAAAAGCGGATTCAGTTACTTTAAATCAACTAAATGCTGCTTTATCAAAAGCGGGTAATTACAGCATTGGTGAAGAAGAACCTTCATCAACTCAAAAAAACAAGGGTGGATGTTGTTGTGGATAGGGTTTAAAACCTTATTAAACATAAATAGAAAACGGATAGTTGATGTTGTAATCGATACATAATTAAAAACTACTTGATCCGTTGCAATTGCTTCTCGATATAGTCAAGGTGTATAAGATTACAACATTAAACTAAATAAAAAATAATTTCTAAAATTAAAAAAATATGATGATGTGGCTGTGGATACTAATACCTGTTGTACTTGTATTAGTCTTTTTTAAAAACAAAGGACAAAATAAATAAAATACCATAAAGATGGAAAATCCTGTGGATATTCTAGTCAACCGATTCACGAAGAGCGAATTGTCCAATGAGGAATAGGTATAAAAAACGGATGTCAAATTCAAAAAATAAAATTTATGAGCTATTATTTTAACAAAACAATCAAGGGGACTTTTGAAGAGGTTATCGACAAAGTTACTATAGGATTGAAAGAGGAAGGTTTTGGAATACTCACAGAAATTGATGTGACAGCAACCTTAAAGGAAAAGCTGGATGTAAACTTTAAAAAGTATAAGATACTTGGAGCTTGTAATCCACCCTATGCATATCAAGCTTTGCAAGCAGAAGATAAAATTGGGGTTATGCTACCCTGCAATGTCATAGTTCAGGAAATCGAAGTTGGAGTTATTGAAGTAGCCGCGGTAAATCCTATGGCATCAATGAAGGCTGTGGAAAATGAAAAATTGAATAAAGTGGCAGAAGAAATTACAGTTAAGTTAGAAAAAATCATCAAAAAACTTTAAATAGAAACAGATGAATAAAGTAGTAACAAATAAATTAAATAATATGAAAACAATAGCAATTTTAATTATTGGATTATTAACATTAAGCAGTTGTAATCCAAAAACTGATTCGAAATCCATGCTCGAAAATTCACAAGCAAGAAATGAAGTTTACAATGAAATTTATGGCAATAACGATTATATGACGGAATTCATGGACAAAATGCAAAGTAGCAATCAAGGCATGCAAATGATGCAGGGAAATCAAAAAATGATGGGTTCTATGATGCAAGGTCAAGGAATGCAAATGATGATGAAAGATAGTACCATGATGACACAAATGATGTCAGAAATGATGAAGGATGGTAAAATGATGGGCTCGATGATGCAAATGATGCAACAAAATGGTATGATGAGCAATGATTGTATGCAGTCCTCAATGAAAATGATGAACGAGAAGGGAATGAAAATGAATGAAAATGGAATGCTGATGAATAATAAATAAAACGCTTACAAGAAGAATATTATTCAATATTGAAAATTAATTTAAAACTAAAAATTATGCATGATTATAGCGCACATTACGGAGGAATGCACCTGATATGGTGGATTATATGGATGTTTTTTTTAGTCTGGATTTTCTTTGTTCCAGCGGATATACCCTATCAAAAATCGAAGAAGGAAAGCCCACTAGACATTTTGAAAAGGCGTTTTGCAAATGGTGAACTATCTAAAGAAGAATTTCAAGAATCAAAAAAGATTTTAGACGCTAACAATTAATTAAAAGCCTTAAAATTATGTTTCGATTAAATGTTAAAAAAATGGGGTTTGCAACCGGATTAACGGGAACACTACTTTATTTGGGCTGTATGCTTGTCATGATAACTGTAGGAAAAGAAGGAAGCGTCAAGTTTTTCAACAACCTTTTACACGGTTTGGATACTTCCAGTATTATAAGAATGGATGTACCGCTTTTAGAAGCATTCTTTGGTATTATTCAAACATTTATTTTAGGTTGGCTTATAGGTGCTTCCGTTGCCGTTATCTATAATGCACAGATTAATATAAAAAATCAGGAAATTAATTTAACACCTACGTGATTAGTTTGATTTATAACATTACTAAAGCTTTTAATAAGTCATTAAGCATGATAGTAAATCACAAAAAGAAATAGTTTATATATGAAAAACACCACAGTCCAAAACAATAAGCTTTCGCTAGTAGGTTCAATATCTCTTGGCACGGGTGCAATGATAGGTGCGGGAATATTTGTCCTTATGGGGCAAATGGCAGAGTTGGTGGGAGATTTATTTCCAATTGTTTTTATAGCAGGTGCCGTTGTCGTGGGTTTCAGTGCCTATTCTTATGTAAAGTTTTCAAATGCTTTTCCTTCCTCAGGTGGTGTAGTTAAATTTTTAAATAAATCCTATGGACCAGGAACTACAACAGGTGTGTTTTCTTTACTGATGTATGTTTCAATGGTGGTTTCTCAGAGTTTGGTAGCAGGTACTTTCGCAGCTTATACACTTCGATTATTTCCAGAACGTTTTGCTGGTTATGCTACTATTCTTGGCATTCTACTTTTGGTTACGGTATATATCGTGAATATTTTAGGTAATAAAGTCATTGGAACAACAGCAACCTTTACTGCAGTCATAAAAGTGCTTGGTATTGCATTGCTCGCAATTGCTGGTCTATTAGTTTCTGGATTTGCAAATATTACTGGAAATTATATCCCAAAGAACACCGAGGCTCTGCCACAGGGAGTTGGCTTTGTTGCTGCATTGGCATTGGCAATACTAGCTTTTAAAGGGTTCACTACTATTACAAATCAAGGGGGAGATATTAAAGACCCCCATAAAAATCTAGGCCGCTCTATTGTTTCTTCTATTGTTATCTGTACTTTGATTTATGTAGCACTTGCTCTTGCTGTTGCAGGAGGATTGAGCATACCGGAAATAATTAAAGCTAAAGATTATGCATTAGCAGCCGCTGCAAAACCAATATTCGGGGAATGGGGTTCTTGGATTACCATAGCAATCGCAATCGTTGCCACTTTTTCAGGTGTAATAGCTAGTGTATTTTCGGCCTCTCGCCTATTGGAGATGTTGAGTAATATGAAACAGGTACCATCCTTAAATAAAATAGGTAACTTCAAAAACCCCGCACTCCTATTCACGGTTTCCCTTGCTATTTTACTGACTATGTTGTTCGATTTGACAAGAATCGCTTCTATTGGAGTTATTTTTTATCTTATTATGGATATTGCTATTCATTGGGGCCTTTTTCGTCACCTTAAAAAGGAAGTAGATTTCCATCCAATTATACCCTTAATAGCAATTATTATGGACGCAGTGGTTCTTTCAGCTTTCCTTTATGTAAAATACATTAACGATCCTTTAGTAATTATAGTCGCTGCAATCGGAATTATATTAATACTTATCTCAGAACGTTTTTTTATGATTTCACACACAGATGATGATGGGAACATGCCAATGGGAATGGAAACTAATAAAACATAATTAATTTAAAAATAAAATTATATGAAAAATATTGCAGTTATAGGCTACGGAGTAATCGGAAAAAGAGTGGCTGATGCTATTAATAAACAAGACGATTTGAAACTAGTAGGAGTCTGTGATGTTATCAGCGATTGGCGCATTCAAAACGCTGTTAGAAAAGAGTACAATATCTATGCAGCAACACCCGAAGCCGAAAAAGAAATGAAAATTGCAAATATTCCATTAAAAGGAAGTATGCAAGAACTTTTAAAGAAGGTAGATTTAGTAGTGGATTGTACCCCGAAAAATATAGCTGCTCAAAATATAAAAATGTATAAAGAAATAGGTATTAAATTTATAGTTCAAGGTGGTGAAAAACACGAAACTACTGGTCATTCCTTTAGTGCCGAAAACAATTACAAATCAGCAATAAATTTAAACGCTACAAGAGTAGTTTCTTGCAACACCACTTCTATTTTAAGAACATTGACTGCCTTAAAAAATGCTGGATTATTAGAATATGCTAGAGGAACACTTTTAAGAAGAGCTACAGACCCATGGGAAAGTCATTTAGGTGGTATTATGAACACTATGGTACCAGAAAGAGATATACCGAGCCACCAAGGTCCCGACGCCCAAAGTGTTGACCCTGATTTAAACGTTATTACTTCTGCAGTAAAAGTACCCGAAACCTTGAGCCACATGCATTATTGGAATGTAAAATTAAAAAAGAAGACCACAAAAGAAGAAGTGCTGAATGCTTTTAAAACGTCAAGCCGCATCAAACTAATTCATTACGACCAAGGTTTAGTTTCAAACAATACCATTAAGGAAATGTTTCTAGACATGGGACGTCCGTGGGGCGATATGTATGAAGTGGCACTATGGGAAGATATGCTGAAAGTTGTGGGCGATGAATTATTCTATGCCTATGTGGTGGACAACCAAGCTATTGTCATACCTGAAACTATCGATGCCATTAGAGCACTTACAGGAATTGAAATGGATGCGGATAAATCCATTGCTAAAACAAATGAAAGTTTAGGAATTCATTAAATCTTTTTAAAATGAAAGCAGGAAAAAACATATCAGAAATCTTAGGCGATAAAGCAGATTATTATTTGGATTACGTTTGTGAAAAGATCACAAAAGACCAAATGCAAACCCCAAGTAAAAATAGTCTCGATAAAGTATTTGCAAATAGTAACAGAAATCCACAAGTACTTCGGAGTTTATCCCAACTATACAACCACGGAAATCTGGGCGGTACTGGATATTTAAGTATCCTTCCTGTCGACCAGGGTGTTGAGCATAGTGCTGCCTTTTCATTTTATAAAAACCCAGACTATTTTGACCCTGAAAACATTATAAAATTGGCGATAGAAGGAGGCTGTAATGCAGTAGCTTCCACTTTTGGGGTTTTGGGATTGAACGCAAGAAAATATGCTCATAAAATACCATTCATAGTCAAAATCAACCACAACGAACTGCTTACTTACCCCACAAAATATGACCAAACACTATTTGGTAGGGTAAAAGCTGCTTGGGATATGGGAGCTATAGCTGTAGGTGCAACCATTTATTTTGGATCTGCCGAAAGTAACAGACAACTCAAAGAAATTGCCGAAGCATTTGAAGAAGCACACAATTTAGGTATGGTCACTATTTTATGGTGTTATCTAAGAAATGATTCGTTCAAAAAAGGCAATGTTGATTATCATGCTTCTGCAGACTTAACAGGACAAGCGAATCATTTAGGTGTAACCATTGAGGCAGATATTATCAAACAAAAGTTGCCAACTAATAATTTCGGATTTAAAGAAATTGGTTTTAGTAAATATGATGATGAAATGTATGAAACATTGACTACTAAACACCCCATTGATCTATGTAGGCTGCAAGTAGCTAATTGCTATATGGGAAAAATTGGATTAATCAATTCAGGTGGTGGTTCCGAGGGTGATTCCGATTTGATGGAAGCAGTAACAACTGCCGTAATCAATAAAAGAGCCGGTGGTTCAGGCTTGATTTTAGGTCGAAAAGCATTTCAACGACCTTTTAAAGAAGGTGTTGATTTGTTACATACAGTACAAAGTGTTTATCTGGATAATAAGGTAACAGTAGCATAGTTTATAGTTAAGAAAGACTAATACTGTGGTAAGTCTTTTAAAACTTAAAAAAGAAGGATTGAAAGGAATATTTATAGTTATTAAAAAACTAGAAATATGTAAAAAACTTAAAAAAATGAAGAACACCATCAACATAGTTAAACACTCAGGAGACATCGTCCCATTTGATGTTGAAAAACTGATCAAGTCCTTAAAACGCTCACAAGCAAATGAAGAACTTATTAAGCAAATCGTCCAGCAAGTTAATGCATCGCTATATGAAGGCATCACTACCAAGCAAATCTATAAGATGGCTTTTAAAATGCTTAAAGGCAAGTCACCTGTAAGTGCATCGAGGTATAAACTCAAAAAAGCATTAATGGAATTGGGACCGTCTGGCTTTCCTTTTGAAAAACTAATAGGAAAACTACTATTGCACGAAGGATATGAAACAAAAGTTGGAGTAATTGTAGAGGGTAATTGTGTGCAACACGAAATAGATGTCATAGCGCAAAAGGATAATGACCATTATATGATAGAATGTAAATACCACAGTGATCAAGGACGATTTTGCAATGTTAAAATTCCTCTTTACATTCAATCAAGATTTTTGGATGTTGAAAAACAATGGAAAAAACAACCAGGTCACAATACAAAACTTCACAAAGGATGGGTTTATACAAACACTAGATTCACAACTGATGCGATTCAATATGGAACTTGTGTAGGTTTAGGTCTGGCAAGTTGGGATTACCCGAAGGGAAATGGACTTAAAGAACGAATAGACAAATCAGGACTACATCCGCTAACCGCTTTAACGACGTTGACAAAAGCGGAAAAAAGAAAATTATTGGATAAAAACATTGTGTTGTGTAAAGAGATTTATGAAAACTCATATCTACTGGAAGAAATAGGAATTGATAAAATACGGCAAAAGAAGATTCTGGATGACTCTCTGCAATTATGTAACGAACATTAAAAACTAAGAAATCATGGAAAATAAAAGTATTAAAATTCACTTTTTAGGAGCTGCAGGAACGGTAACTGGCTCTAAATATTTAGTGGACACAGGAGACAAAAAAATATTAATCGATTGTGGTCTTTTTCAAGGACTTAAAGAACTGCGTCTTAAAAATTGGGAATATCCACCAGTCAACGTGTCAGATATTGATATAGTACTACTAACGCATGGTCACATGGATCATACAGGGTATTTACCAAGATTGGTTAAGCAAGGCTTCAACGGCCCCATTTATGGTACTAATCCTACCTTGGATATTGCGAAAATCATACTTAATGATAGTGCTAAAATCCAAGAACAGGAAGCCGAACGTGCTAATAAAGAAGGTTATTCAAAACATAGTCCAGCAGAACCATTATACGATTTAAAGGATGTGGAAAAAACAATTCCTCATTTTAAGAGCGTTCCACAATCACAATGGATTCCATTGTTTGATGGTATCAGGGCTAGATTTCAATATAATGGGCATATTTTAGGAGCTACATTTATAGAACTGGATGTGCACGGAAAACGTTTTGTCTTTTCAGGAGATATAGGAAGAACAAATGATTTACTGCTGTATTCTCCTTTGAAACCAAAAAAAGCGGATGTACTTTTCATAGAATCTACTTATGGAGGTCGTTTTCATCAAGAGGAACTAGAAGCCATTCCACAAATTGAAAAACTGGTCAATGAAACCATAAAAAGAGGTGGTAGTCTATTTGTACCCAGTTTTTCTGTAGAACGTGCGCAATTGATGATGTTTATTCTTTGGAAATTGCTTAAAGAAAATAAAATTCCTAAAGTACAAATGATAATGGACAGTCCTATGGGTGCTAACGTATTGGAACTATTTCATCGCACAAAAGATTGGCATAAGTTAGAAGATAACGAATGCGATGAAATGTGTTCTCATTTTACAGTAGTAAGCAGTTATCGAGAAACTATGGAATTACGAACAGATAATAAACCAAAAATCGTAATCGCAGGTAGTGGAATGCTCACAGGTGGAAGAATGCTAAACTATTTGGAGACGCAAGCTCAAAATCCTGATAACACCTTACTTTTTGTAGGGTATCAAGCCGAAGGAACTCGTGGAAGAAAATTATTAGAAGGCGAAAAAGAATTAAAAGTGTACGGAAAATGGGTACCTTTCAAAATGCAAGTAGCTGAAATCGAAGGACTATCAGCACACGCAGACCATACAGAACTTATGGACTGGATGAGTAAAATAAAAAACAAGCCCGAACGTATTTTTATTGTTCATGGGGAGAAAGAAGGTGCGGAAGCACTACAGAAAGGAATAAAAGAAACCTATGGTTGGGATGCTGAAATACCTCAGCTATATAGTGTTGAAGAAGTTAAATTATAAAATAGAGGTAAATATGATGAATCGTTCAACGCAGAAAAATTGGTATGTTGTCACTGGCGGCCCTAGTACTGGTAAAACAACGGTAATTGATTTGCTTCAAAAACAAGGATATATTACTACAATAGAACATGCACGACATTACATCGATACGATGCGAAATGAAGGACATTCAGTTGAAGAAATTAGAAATAACAAAAGAAAATTTCAATTAGGAGTTCTAGACATGCAAATCGAACAAGAAGCTTCAATTAAAGCGAAAGATATTGTTTTTTTGGACAGAGCCATTCCAGATGCTTTAGCCTATTATCAATTTTTGAAATTAGATTATGATGAAAAATTAATAAAGGCAATAAAAGAAACCTCTTATAAAAAAATTTTTATTTTAGATAGACTCCCTTTTACAAAAGACTATGCCAGAACAGAAAATAAAGAGGATCAAAAAATTATTCACCAATTAATAATTGATGTTTATAAAGATTTAGGTTTTCCAATTGTTTTTGTGCCTGTTTTGCCTCCTTTAGAAAGAGTTAAATATATTTTAGATAATGTATAGAAAAATGTCAAATATAAAAAACAAATATAATTGTAATACCAAATCCATTCTATCCTATTTATGTCTTTTCATATTGTTTATTTGCACAAGTGCAAAATCTCAAAACAACATGTTTTTAGAACAAATAGAAGGTAGAACTATCGTAAGAGAGAACTATAATGATAAAGGTGATTTGCTAAATAAGCAACTTTTTGAAGCTGGAAAAATCACTAAAAAAAAGGATTATTATGAAATAAAAGTAACAACCACTTTATATGATAAAAATAAAATACTAAAAGAAAAATACACTACAACATATAAATGCGAACCAGAAAAGTTTAGTATTGTCTTATTTGTTTTTCCTTTTGCAGACCCAAAATCAAAAGAAACCGAAATCAGTACAAAATCAATAAATTTTAAAGAATTGTACAATATCGAAAAGCTAGAGAATGTTGATTTAGACATAAGTTTTGATTCGGGTTTAATGAATTTTTTTGGTTCAAAAAGCACCATAAAAATCTATGACAGAAAAAAAGAAATTAATAATCGAAGTTTAAGTATAAAATCAAAAATAAGTATCAAAGCATATGCTTTTGGTATAAGAATAAAACAATTAAATTATTCATTAACTGAAAAGTTAAATTCAAACGGTTTACTCACCTATCAAAAGTTTATCGAAAATGATGGTAGTTACTTCACAATGCTATATAAATAAAAAAATGAAAAATTACGACACACTTTCAGAGGCAATTAATGATTTAATAAGTAACGGTTATACCTACGATTTCAATTTACATCAGGATTGTATTAAATGTGCTTCAATTTCCATTGAAATTCATCCAGAAGATTTTGAGGTAGATGAATTTTATCGGTTTGAAGGAATGAGTAGTACAGACGACAACAGTATTTTATATGCAATTTCGTCTAAAAATGGAATTAAGGGTTTATTAGTCGATGCCTATGGAGTATACAGTGAAAACTTGAATGAAAAAATGATACAAAAACTGAAGATGAAATATTAAATAAATAATTTAAAACTCATTCAGGTACGATAACGATAAGCTAGTTCTACTAATAAGTCAACCTTTAAAAAAATTATACCTTAAATATTCAAATAAAAATAGCACAAAAAAACCGAAATATGGAAAATCACGTAGAGCACGAGAATAAAGAAATGGATCATTCAAAGATGGATATGACCAAGGAGGAACATGCTAAGATGGATCACTCAAAAATGGATCATAGTAGTATCCCCATGGGAATGGAAGGGCACGATCACCATAAAATGATGATAGCCGATTTTAAAAAACGCTTCTGGTTAGTAATCGTACTAACGATCCCGATCTTGATTATTTCTCCAATGATACAAGACTTACTTGGTTATCATTACTTACTCCCAGGAAATCCTTATATCCTATTTGCTCTTTCAACCATCGTTTATTTTTATGGGGGATGGCCTTTTCTAAAAGGCTTTGTAGGAGAAGTAAAAAAAGGAGCTCCGGGAATGATGACCTTGATAGCAATGGCCATAAGTGTCGCCTATTTTTATAGTTCTGCAACAGTTTTTGGTTTAAAAGGAGTAGACTTCTTTTGGGAACTGGCTACATTAATAGCCATAATGCTCTTGGGGCATTGGATCGAAATGAAAAGTGTACTAGGAGCTTCCAAAGCTTTACAATTATTAGTAAGTATGATGCCTGCTGATGCGCATCGCGTTGAAGGCGATAAAATAGTTGATATAAAATTAGAAAATTTACTGAAAGGCGATGTTATTTTAATAAAACCTGGTGAAAAAATACCGGCAGATGGCGTTATTCTAGAGGGATCTAGTTATTTAAATGAATCCATGCTTACGGGCGAGTCAAAACCAGTGAAAAAGGAACTAAATGACAAGGTAATTGGAGGTTCCATCAATGGAAATGGTTCGTTGAAAGTGACAGTTGTACATACGGGAAAGGACAGTTATTTGAGTAAGGTTATTAAGATGGTGGAAGAGGCGCAGAAAACCAAATCTAAAATGCAAAATCTTTCAGACAGAGCGGCAAAATGGCTTACGTATATAGCGCTATCTATTGGTTTTGCAACTTTAGCAGTATGGCTTATTTTGGGTTTTCCCTTTGTTTTTGCCTTGGAGAGAATGGTTACCGTAATGGTTATCGCTTGTCCGCATGCTTTAGGCTTAGCCATTCCCTTGGTAGTGGCTATTTCAACGGCAGTTTCTGCTCAGAATGGTTTGTTGATTCGCAACAGGACGGCATTCGAAGAATCGAGAAAAATAACCTTACTCCTATTTGATAAAACCGGAACATTGACCAAGGGAGATTTTGGAGTTACCCGTATTGAATCCGTTGATGAAAAATACACTTCAGATGAAGTGTTACGACTTGCAAGTGCTTTAGAACAAAGTTCAGAACATCCTATAGCCGTTGGAATTATTAAAAAAGTAAAAGAAAATAAGGTAACGATACCAAAACCTGAAAATTTCAATGCTATTACCGGTAAAGGCGTGGAAGCAGATGTGGACGGAAAACGAGTAAAAGTGGTAAGTCCAGGTTATTTAAAAGACGAAAAAATAACGATTCCAGAAGACGCCTACAGCGATGCCGCAGAAACGGTGGTGTTTGTATTAATTGATGGAAAACTGGCTGGTTATATCGCTCTAGCAGATGAAATCCGCCCAGAATCCTTTGAAGCCATCAAAACATTTAAAAAGAACAACATTAAAGTATTTATGGCTACAGGAGATAATGAGATCACTGCTAAATCCGTAAGTGATAAACTAGGCTTAGATGGCTATTTTTCTGAAGTTTTGCCCCATCAAAAAGTAGAGATCGTAAAAGATTTACAAAGCAAGAAAGAGTTTGTCGCTATGACAGGTGATGGCGTCAATGATGCCCCTGCCCTAGCACAAGCTAATGTGGGGATTGCAGTAGGTTCTGGTACGGATGTAGCCGCTGAAACTGCTGATATTATCTTGGTGAACAGTAACCCACAAGATATCGCTAATTTAATTTTGTTTGGTAAAGCAACCTACCGTAAGATGATTCAAAATCTACTATGGGCTACAGCTTATAATGTAGTAACCATTCCTCTTGCAGCAGGCGTATTGTATTCGTCTGGATTCGTTTTAGGTCCTGCGGTTGGCGCTGTTTTTATGAGCTTAAGTACTGTTATTGTCGCCGTTAATGCACAATTGCTAAAAAAACAAATTAATAAGGTATAATCCAACAAAAATCAATTTCTTACTAGTGAGTGGTACTAAATAAAAGTGATACTAAGAATCTGGAACATCAACAACGATTAAATACTACAATCTTAAAAATGAAACCCAGTAGTAACATTCATGTAGACTATTTATTCCTTTGCACAATCAAGACGGCAAAGGAATGAATAAGTCAAAAAAGGTAGATCTTGAAAAGAACTTCTTAAAATAAAATTAAGTAACCTTTTAATCATGGCTTTATTTATATGTCTAATTCTGAAATCGCGATACACTTACAGCGTCACTTTGGAAAAATATCAGTAAACAGACACTTAAAAAAACTAAATGATTTTGAAACTATTAAAAATAAAGCCAGTATTGAATCACTTGACTTTAGCAGGAACTCATAATCTTAAACTAAATTTTAAAAAAACAATTCAGTGTTCAACTGTATTCCCTCTCACCTCTTAAATTTTTTTTTATTGCATTTAATGTTTTATCCAATAAATGATTTTGAATGAAAATTAAAGAATCTACGCCGAAATTTAACCTTCTAAAAAACACTTAAAATTAAAAAAATCTACCAAATAAAAAATACAAATATATGTATATCTACAAGTTACACTACTAAAAACACAACTACCTAACAATGTTAAAATAGCAATAAGGTGTTCGATTAAAGCCGCAGTCACTCCACTGGATTGGATAATTGAAGAATCATCCTTTTTTATAATAATTCAACACCCCTATTTCTTGCATTAGCAAGTGATCGCGAGACCGTAATGGAATCAAGGTAAGTATATCAAGATCATCTTGATATTATAAACTGCAATCGAGTATAAATTTGCTACCTTCTTTTTAAATAATATTTGCGTAATTGAATAGCCCCTTTAGATTTCGAAAAGTGCTTAAATATTTGAAGATTATCTTTACTACTGCGTTAAAGTATACCCTCACAAGATTGAATAATATTCTTGCTAAGAATCAAAAGATCAAAAATAATTTCATTAAACTACTACAATTTTATTCTAAATTTAGCTATATTTGACTGTTCACTAAACAGGAATTATTACGTTCATTAAGATCAAGTCAATTTACTGATAACAAGATGATTAATCTATGAAAAGAATTCATTCAGTTCTTATGGCAACATCGTGGCACATTAGTTTATAAATTTATAGAAATGCAGCATAAGTAAGGGTTCAGCCGATTAGGTTCGAATCCTACTCTCCCCACAAAATGAAATGACACATTTTTAAGAAGCTTGCTTCATTAAAAATGTGTTTTTTATTTTACGTAAGTTTTCAGCGAATGGCTCCTTAAAAATACTCACAAAAAAAAGTCCTGAAAATTTCAGGACTTTTTAGTTATAGCCAATTCGACTTCTATTCCAAAATAAAACTCACACTTACATTTGCCGTAATTTCAATTTCGCCAGCTGCCAAAGTTTCTCTTGGTGCAGACTCATCCATTGCCATTGATTTCATAGCATACAGAACAGGTCGCGGATTATACGATTGTGAATTATCCGATATAAGTATCGCTTTCCCTACCTTTTGATTCAATACCGATACAAAATCGTCTGCTTTTGACTTGGCGTCTTTTATTGCCAGTTTTCTTGCTTCGGATTGCAATTGCACCATTTTGGATGATTTGAATTCAACATTATCAATTTTGTTAATTCCTTCGCTAATTAATCCTTCCATTAGTTCATCATATTTCGACAAATCTTTCAATAAAATTTGAATGGATTGTGTCGCTATATAATTATATTTCTTTTTTGCAAAATCATAGTTGGGATTTAAAGAAATTCGCTGTGTTTGAAAATCTTCTTTTGCAATGGATGCTTTTTTGATGAATTTTAAAACAGCATCTATCTTTTTATCATTTTCCCTTTTTACATCATCCGCTTTTGAACCCTTCGTTTCCAATGAAATTGCAATGAGGACCTGATCAGGAGCCACTTTTATTTTTCCTTCACCAGATACCGTAATCATTGGAACTTGCTTTATTTCTTGTGAATAACTCATAGTCATGAACATCACGGTAAGCATAAATAGTACTTTTTTCATATTTATTAATTTAGTTTATTTCATAATGACTACTCAAATGGTATGCCAATTAAAGTTTTCCAGCTTTCGCCAATGCGAAAAGTATCAAAATTGGAATGGCTAAAAGCACTACCATATAAGTATTGTTTGCAAACATTGATGGTTCTTTAAGTAAAGTAATCACATAACCGCCAATTGCTCCTCCAAAATGAGCCGTGTGACCTATATTGTCATTCTTAGCTTTCATTCCATAAATTGAATACAACAAATAGCCAATACCGAATAAATAGGCTGGTATAGGAATTGGTATAAAAAACAAATACAAGTTCATACTTGGTTCTATCAAAATAGCCGAATACAAAATCCCGATTACTGCACCTGATGCTCCAATGGCCCTGTAACTATAATCATTTTTATGCATCAACAAAGTCAATAAACTCCCTGTAACAAGACTTACCATATAAATAAATAAGAAGGAGAAATCTCCAAAATAATTTACCACAACAGGCGCAAACATATAGAGAGTAAACATATTAAAAAACAAATGCCCCATATCAGCATGCAAAAAACCAGAGGAAAACATACGAATTTGTTCCCCAGCTCGAATACTTCCAATATGAAATTCGTATTTCCTGAAAAAAGAGACATCATTAAATCCTTTGAAACTGAATAATACTGTAGCAACAACAATTACAATTAATATAATACTCATAAATAGTTCTGTGTTTTTTTTTATAGAAGTGTAAATCTAATTAATAATAATGGCATTTAAAACAGAATTGCAACCTTAAACCCAAATTCCGCATTAGAAATCTACTACGGAATCTGGGTTAAACTAACACCTGAAATAAATATTTAAATTATATTTGTTGAAATATTTAATTAATGCGGTTTTTAGTATACCTTATAGCTTACCCCTTTTTATGGTGCATTTCGATGCTGCCTTTTCGATTATTATATTTTTTTTCTGATTTCACCTACTTAATAGTCTACTATATAATTGGTTATCGCAAAACGACCGTTCGTGAAAACCTAGCTTTAGCTCTTCCACATCTTTCTGATGATGAAAGATTACTAATCGAAAAAAAATCCTTCCATCATTTGTGCGACATGTTTCTCGAAATGATTAAAACATTGTCCATTTCAACAAAAGAAATCAATCAACGATTTGTTTTTACCAATATAGAAATATATAAAAAATTAGAAGCTCAAGAAAAAAGCATTGCTCTTATGATAGCGCATTATGGAAGCTATGAATGGTCTATTTCTATGAATGCTTATGTTAATTTCAAAGGGTATGCTATCTATAAACAATTAAAAAACCCTTATTTTGATAAATTAGTCCGTTCTATTCGATCAAAATTCAAAGCCAAACTTATCACAACTAAAGAAACTATTCCGTTAATTCTTAAAAATAATAAAAACAAAAAATTATCTATTTACGGATTTGCAAGTGATCAATCTCCAAGAATTTCTTCAGCATTTCATTGGCAAAAATTTATGGGAATAGAAGTTCCTGTTCATACTGGTGCAGAAATGTTATCCAAAAAATACAATATGAATGTTGTTTTTTTGAAAGTTAAAAAAATAAAAAGAGGGTATTATGAGGGTACTTTTGAAGTGTTATCCGAAAACGCCAAAGAAGTTCCTAACTATGAAATTACAGATAAATTCCTAAAATTAGTCGAAGAACAAATTTATGAAGCTCCAGAATATTATTTATGGACTCATAATCGATGGAAACACAGGAGATAGTGGTCAGTTGTCAGTGGTCAGTTTACTAAAAACACCAATTAAACCACTGCACTACCTATTTTTTCTCAAATATTGGTGCTATTTATAAATCAATTCGTTTTTTATTAAAGCCGAATTAACAGTAAACAAAAGTTTTTTTTTAAAATAAATACAAGAATTACTTTCTAAAAATTAACTGCATAAATTTTACATTTGTCCAATGGCAAACAATACTTCACCGCATATATTAACTACCTCGGCTAATCTTTTGGGGTTTTGTCTTTTCGTAATCACCTCATTACATATTTCGAACAAAATAGAGTCACATGTAATTGATGGATTTACTTCGGTTATAGCCGTTTTACTCACTTGTTCCTGTATTTTTTCGTTTATTTCTATCAGAACCAAAAGCGTAGAACGCGAATACAAATTTGAAACTATTGCCGATTACTTTTTTGTAACTGGACTCGTGGGAATCTTGGTAGTTATCCTGCTAATAACAATGAACTTTATTAAATAAATAGGTGTTTTTTAATCTACTTGAAACCTACAGGTCAAAAAAAAAACCTTGCAGGACTAGTAATTAAAATATCAATAAAAATTAATTAAATCAGATTTAAAAATTCTTCAGAAATGTTGCGAGCACTAATTTTTATTAATGATCTTAATGGTTAAAGAAGAGAACATAAGTTGTGAGTATTAATTTTATCTCAACAATTAAGAAAATTAGAACTCCTTAAATACTACTTTACACCTTAATTTTCTAAATGGTTAAAGAAAAGAGAATATGTTGTGAGCACTATTTTTTATTAAACAATTAAGAAAATTAAGGTTCATTAAGAATTACTTTAAACCTTAATTTTCTTAATGATCTTAATGGTTAAAAAAACAACAATACTAAATTGTTCTTTTTTTAACAAATTCCAGTTGATTACTTTTAATAATAATCAAACTCAAAAGTTGAGACAAAAAAAAACGCTTCTGAATTAGAAACGTTTATAAATTGTATGTTTTTTATTTTATAAATCAATACCAATAGAAAACTGCCAAACTCTATTGTATGCTTTGCTATTATCATATAAATCGCCCAAACCATGATGATAACGCACCCCAAAACTAATTCCAGAATCTGTTTTAAGTCCACCTCCAAAGTTTAATCCCCAATCAAAATTATTAGGATTGTATTCTTGTGAACTATTAAACAATCCTTTGTATTCTTCTTTATGTGTAATAGCCAATCCTATTTGCGGACCTGCTTCAAGAAACAAATTTTTAGTTGGGTATGCTTTAAGCATTAAAGGTAAATTGATGTAATTCAACTTTTGGGTAACAGTTCCACTACTATTCGTAATTACATACCCTTGTTGAGAATACATTAATTCCGGTTGAATTGCAAAGTTGTCATTTAAAAATTCTTCCCCATAAACCCCAATGTGAAAGCTATGACGCTGTTCAGTTTCTCCGTCACCATCAAAACTTACGGAAGCGAGATTATATCCCCCTTTAATACCTGCATTCGATTTATGTTTCGTAGTTATTTGAGCATTTATAGCAAATACTATACCCAATAGCAAACCTATTGTTAGTTTTATTTTTTTCATATTTCTTTTTTTAAATAAATTATTTCCCGCCATTAGCACGAAGATCAGCAAGACATTGCGCATCTAGACTTGGAGCTGAACCACCAGAAACCATATTACCTATTCCATGGCCAGTTTCGGATGACCAATACATTAAACAACTTTCTACATTGCAATGTTTAGGATGAGTAGTGTCTTCATGACTACTTTGTAATGCTGCACCTAAATTGGTAAGTCCTAAAATATGTCCAAACTCATGGCTAATAATCGTAGTTTCTAATACGCTCCTATTTGGTTTAAACGGACTATCACTCAAACCATGAACCGTTTGCTCATAAATAACCATCGAAGTATTTCTATAAGCGGTACCCAAGACAACCGAAGTACTGGTGTCACTCGATGATTTTCCATCAGTAAAAAATAACCAAACTGCAATTTGATTTGAAGTGTTAAATTTGGTTCTGTTTGCGTCTTCAATTGCTGCAATTTCTGTGTTGGTAAAAGTTGCTTTCCCAGTTGATGGAATGGCTCTTTTTACAATAGTTATTCCATTTGGTTTATTCGTTCTTGCATTTAGAAAAGAAACAAAATTAGTAATTGCAGTTGCCGATGGTTCAAAACCTTGAACATAAACGACTTCTATAATCATGCTGGTAAACTTTTTTTCCGATAATAAATCATTAGATGAACTTCCAGTTACTTGTTTATTAGTAACAGGATTTATACTATCAACGGCATCTTCTTTTGAACAGGATACAAATAAGACCAATCCCATTATTAGCACTACAATTACTTTTTTCATTTTTTTTATTTTTATTATAATTTTATTTTTTAAAAGAACAGCTACTTCAATAAAGCAACTGTTCTTAAAATAATTTAAATTGAGTTTTAATTTAAATTTGTTTTAATACTAATGTAACTGCTGCATTAGTAGTGCTTTGCAATGATATTGTTGTTGCGCTAAAACTGCTTACTTTCCAGGTGTTATTTAATAAAACAAATGTTGCATTTCCAGAAAAATTTAGTTTTAATAAAACATCTACTTCCGAGCTTACTTTATAAGTACCATTTACAGTTGTACTCAAAATATTTGTGGCCGTTACTGATAAATTATTTGCAAAATTTACTGTATAATCTTTGTAATTTGTTGCTGTATTCACCCCAGCGCTTATATAAGAGTCTACTTTAAACTTTCCGTTAACTAAAATCGTTTCTAATTTTTTCGAGTTTTCTGCTGCTGCTTCTATTTTAGCTTTTACCGCTAGAGAGGCATTAATAGTGGATTGCAATTCAGCATCGCTAGTAACTGTTGATTTAGATTCTCCTGTAATAGTAGTTGAAATTGGATACTTCACAGAATAATACTCTGTACTAGCTACATTAGACATATACGTATACAATTGTTGTTTGGATGTTATTACAACAGTTCCTGTTTGTACTAAACTCTCATTATACGTTAATATTGTTATTGGGAAGCTAATATCTAATGTAGAAATAGCGCTTTGACTATTACTTTGAGCAGTTGTACATGCATTTAAAATCGCATTATACTCCGCTTGGCTATTTACAGTAACCTCAGTATAATTACTTAATTTAACTCTTAAAGGAAATTGTAATACAACTGTATCTTGATCATTATTAGATAGTGCTAAAATAGAAATAACTTGTTGGTAATCTATTTGAGAAAAAAGAGAAACTTGAACTCCATTTACTTTAGCGGAAGCTGGTAATATAATAGAAGAACAAGAAGCTCCGTCTATAAAATCATCAGATGAACCATCGTACATCGCAGTACGTTTTAGATTAGTAGTAGTTGTTGAGTTTGCAGAATTGGTATTTGGATTATTTCCTTCAACGTTATCAATTTCACTTTGGCATGATGTAAATCCTAAGATAGTCATCAATGCAATTCCGGTAATCGTTTTTAATTTTTTCATGATTTTCAAATTTAATGTTTTTTTTATATTTACTAGCGGTGTTTTTAACGCCTTTCTGTTAGTAAGACAACTCGCTTTATTTTTTCCCTATAGCATTTTGAAAAAAATATTTTAAATTTTACCATTCATTTCTTAATTAATTAAATGCCAGATCATTAAAAAATAAATTATTTTTTAAATAATGCAAATACTATTATTCTAAGTTCTTTTTGCAAAAATAATTTACTTTTACAACTTATAAAAAACGAATTAATTCTAAATGAGCGACGAAAACAATACACTTTGCGACGAAAATCACTTTAGGAACTTTTACCTAAAACAGGTCCAATCAGCAACTAATTTTGCGTATTACAAATGTGGTGATAGTGATGCTGCACTAGATTTGGTACAAGATGCATTTACTAAAATATGGGAGAACTGTTCCAAAATTGACTTTACTAAAGTAAAAACCTATTTGTTTACTACTATCAATAATATATTTCTAAATACTATAAAACATCAAAAAGTGGTGTTGCGATATGCAAAAGAGTCTCCCAATTTAGATACCAATAATCAAAGTCCTGACTATTTATTAGAAGAAGAAGAATTCAAACAAAAACTCACAAATGTTATTGCTTCTTTAAGTGAAGTACAACGAGAAGTGTTTTTATTAAATCGAATAGATGGCAAAAAATACAGAGAAATTGCAGAATTACTCAATGTTTCTCAAAAAACAGTAGAAAAAAGAATGTCTGATGCGCTCAAAATACTAAAAGCCCAGATCGAAAACTTATAATTTATCAATAGGGTAATGTAAAAGTTAGTTGTCTTATTAACATAGAGATATAAAATGAAAAATGAAAAAGAAATATTAAAATGGCTAAATGGCGAGCTTTCAAGCGAAGAAATTGAGGATTTAAAACAATCCGAAGATTCGAAAACACTTGAAAAGATTGCTCATTACGCATCACAATTGGAAGCTCCAAAAGTAGATGCCCAAGCTACTTTTGAAGCATTTAAGACCAAAAATCAATCTAAAAATAAATCAAAAGTAAGAACTTTGAACGTAAAAGCATTCTATAGAATGGCTGCTGTTTTTGTAGTTTTGTTAACCTCAGCTTATTTTATATATTTCAATACCTCTACTTCTTTTGAAACTCAAATAGCGCAAACAAAAACAGTCCTACTTCCGGATCATTCAGAAGTAATATTAAATGCGACTTCAAAATTATCCTTCAACGAAAGAAAATGGGACGATAAAAGAGATTTAACTTTAGATGGAGAAGCTTATTTTAAAGTACAGAAAGGCAAAACGTTTAGTGTAAACACCAATTCTGGAATTGTAAAAGTATTGGGAACACAATTTAACGTAAAAGAACGTAAAAACTATTTTGAAGTTCATTGTTATGAAGGTTTAGTAAGTGTAACTTACAGCAACAAAACCATTAAATTACCTCCTGGAAAAACGTTTCGAGTTATCAATGGAACTATCGAAAATGTGGACGATTTCAATTCCAAAAGACCTTCGTGGATCGAACAAGAATCCAGTTTTAATAGGATTCCGCTAGATCAGGTTATTGCCGAACTAGAACGTCAATATGATTTAAATATTAAAGATGATGGTGTAGACACATCCAAACTATTTACGGGAAGTTTTACAAATACAAATAAGGATATAGCGCTTCAAGCAGTTACAATTCCACTTCAATTAAGTTACAGGATTCAAGGCAAAACAGTGATATTATACAACTATGAAGTTAAATAAAGGAATCCTTTTTCTGCTACTTTGTTTTGAATGTATTTGTTTTGGACAAAATACAACTAAAAAAGTATCGTTAACTGAAGTAATTTTTACCATTGAAAAACAATTTAATGTAAAATTTTCGTACGCCGTAGAAGATGTTGCGGATATTACAATTGAAAAACCCAAAGCTACATTTACATTACAACAAACAATAGCGTACCTCAATTCAAAAACCCTTTTAAATTTTAAAGCCTTAGACAATCGTTATGTTACTGTTTCGGTGATTAACAAAACAATAGCGGTTTGTGGAGTTGTTTTATCTGATGATAAAAAGTTGCCTTTAATTGGTGCTTCTGTACTAGTAAATGATATTGGAAAAAGCACCATTACAGATATAAACGGCAAGTTTACTTTGGCCGATATTCCATTAAACTCAATAATAACACTATCATTTATAGGTTTTGAATCCAAACAATTAGAAGCCAATGCGTTATTTTCAACACAAAAAAATTGCAAAGAAATAGTACTTTCTACAAAAAATGAGGAATTGAATCAGGTCATGATAAATGTATATCTTACGCCTGGATTGCAAAAATATTTAGATGGAAGTACAGTTTTAAACACAAAAAGATTTGGCATACTTCCTGGCCTAATAGAACCCGACATTTTACAATCGATACAAACTTTACCAGGTGTTGAAAGTAGTAATGAAAGCATTGCAAATATTAATGTTAGGGGCGGAACTAACGATCAAAATTTAGTGCTTTGGGATAATATCAAAATGTATCATTCCGGCCATTTCTTTGGATTAATATCTGCTTATAACCCCAATCTTACGAGCAAAGTAATTGTTAGTAAAAACGGAACAAGTGCAGAATTTAGTGATGGTGTTTCAAGTACAATTAACATGCAAACCAAAGATGTAGTTACCAATGTTTTTTCTGGTGGAGCAGGAATTAATTTAATAAGTACGGATGCTTTTTTAGAAATCCCAATAACAAAAAAATTAGAGTTTCATGTTTCAGGACGTCGTTCGATTACTGATTTGTATCAATCTCCAACGTACACCAAATATTTTCAACGCAGCTTTCAAGATACCGAAATCAATGCAAAAAGTGATCAAAAGGAGACTTCTTCCGATTTTTATTTTTATGATTTTACAGCAAAATTGCTTTATGATGTCAATGAAAAACATCAAATTAGAGCTAATATTATTGGCATCAATAACGCTTTGGATTATTCGGAACACCATATTTTAAATTCAAATGAAACGGAATCCAAAGTGAGTAATTTATCTCAAAAAAACATGGGATATGGTGGAAACTGGAAAGGACAATGGACTCCAAAATTAAGCACGCATCTTATCGCTTATTTATGCAAATACAATATAGATGCTAGTGATTACAGAGTCGAAACAGACCAGCTTTTAACGGAAGCCAACGAAGTGCTAGAAACAGGTGTGAAATTAAATTCTAATTACAAAGCAAATGACAATTTAAATTACTTGCTTGGTTATCAATACAATGAAACTGGGATGTTAAACCAAACTATAGTTAGCAATCCAAGGTATTCTAGTACTAAAAAGGACGTTTTATTGAATCACGCCTTATTTTCAGAGGTTGAATACAATAAAAAAAACACCTATTTAAGAGCGGGAATACGTTTGAATTATTTTCAAAAATTCGATAAATTCATTTTTGAACCTAGAATAAACATTAGGCAAAAAATATCCAATCAATTTGCTTTAAAATTAGAAGGCGAATTCAAAAATCAATCCACTACTCAAATAGTTGATTTTGAAGATGATTTTTTAGGAGTTGAAAAAAGACGCTGGGTTGCAGTCACCGATAAAGATATCCCAATTGCGACAAGCAAACAAGGTTCTTTTGGTGTCGAATTCAATGAAAAAAAACTAACCATTGAGGCAACTGGTTTTTATAAAATCGTTGATGGAATTACAACTTCTAATCAGGGTTTTTATAACAGCTTTCAATATACTTCGGCTAATGGAAGTTATACCGCTAAAGGTTTGGAGTTTTTAGCCAATAAAACGGCTCAAAAATATAGTGTTTGGTTAAGTTATACATTCAGTACAAATGAATATGAATTTGATTCTTTTACCCCCACAACCTTTCCCAATAATGTTGACATTAGACATTCTGTATCTTTAGGTTTTTATTATACTATCTTTAAAAACATTAAAATAGCTGTAGGTGGTATTTGGAGAAATGGTCAGCCGTACACAAAACCGGTCGAAGGCAAAGAAACGATTCAAAAAGGAAATAATACAATGGTGAATTATGACACTCCAAACAAAGAAAATCTTGATGATTTCATGCGCTTAGACGCTTCACTAAATTATAATTTCATGTTGTCACCCTCTATTAAAGCTACATTTACAGCTGGTGTAATAAATGCTACCAATCATGATAATGAAATCAATCGATATTATAAAGTCAATCCAAATGACTCCAATGATGCCATTCAAGTAGATAATAAATCACTCGGTTTAACACCAAATATGAGTTTTAGATTGAATTTTTAATGTTTTTACCTACTATATAATAAAACTTGCCTTTTAAAATTCCTGTCACCACTTTCGATTCGTACTTAATTCTTTAGCGGCAAAATACATCATTTACATAGCTGCTTAAGTTTGAAATCGCAGTAATTAACTTGCTAAATATGATAATTTTTTCTTAAAAATGCTTGTTAATCAGTATTTTACGTTTTTTTGTTAAAAAAATTTATTTAACTTTAAGGTGATAAAATAAATCACAGTTTAACTTTAAAATTTTACGATTATGAAAAGTTTAAATTATATTATTTCGCCTTTACTATTAAGTACGATTATAATAAGTTGTTCTTATATATCTGATCCGATGATTACAGCAAGTAATGATACTTATCATCTAAATTCATTAAAAAAAATAAAAACCCCAGCAATTTGGGCTGATTGCAATGTTTATGCGACCATTGGAACCAATACGAGCTTTAAACCTACAGCTGGCAATTTTGATGAACTGTATAATGGTGCCAATTTTAAAGATGGGATTGGGGCAATATCGGAAAGTAAACCTGGTGATAGAGATTTTAATGGTGGAAGATGGCACGTGAATTCCCTTAAGCCAGATGTTGATCCAGATAAATACCGAAATGCCTGTGCAGTAGAAGATTTAGATTTGAATGATTTTATGTCAACATCCACTTATTTTGAATGTCCTTTACGACCTATAAATGGTATGAGTGGCAATTAATAAAACAATTCCAGCAGTTATTTAATAAAAATAGTTAAAGAAGTTTTTAAAATGTGGAGACCAGAAACCACTTTAAAAACGGGGCGTTATCGAAAAGCCAAATGAGTAGAAGTAAAAAAACAAAAAAAATGGAACACTTGAAAAAAGTAATGGTACAATTTGACTTTCCTGAAATGACAGCCAAACAATTTGACAAGATATGGCAAGACATTCGTGTTAAAGGTCATGGAAATCCATCTGGTTTAGAACATCATGCAGCGGCTATTTCTGAAAAGGGAATGAAGATAATTGATGTATGGGAAAGTGAAGATAAATTCAATAAATTTGGAAATACATTAATGCCTATTTTGGCACAAAATGGTATAATTCCAGCAAAACCAGTAATTTTACCTCTACATTTTGAATATAACGGCATTAGAACTGGCGTGCTTTAATTCTGTGATTTAGAAAATTTATAAATAAATGTCAGGGCAGTTTAATTAATTGACTGCCCTAATTTTTACAGTAAGCGGACAAATAAAACGGAAAGTCAATGAAAAATCAATCAATAAATTATACCATTTTCTAAAATAATTTCTGAAAGATTTTTGCTTAAAATGAAACCGTTTAATTTCCAGTTTTACTTTTATTTCTTCAATAATTCTTACTGAAAATACTTCAGTTCTTTAAGCAATTTCATACGAAGTTAGCTATCATAATATAAAACAAGATTATGGTTCCAAATATTCAAATACAAAAAGCTGAAATGTTCTTGAAATTTCATCAAGACAATGAAATTTTAGTACTATTAAACTCGTGGGACATCGGTAGTTCGAAATTAATAGAAGCCTGTGGCTACAAAGCAATTGCTACAACAAGCATGGGAATTGCTGCATCCTTGGGTTATCCCGACTGCCAAATAATACAATTATCAGAAATGATTAATGCCATAACAGGGATCGTAAATGGAGTACAAGTTCCGGTAACTGTGGACATAGAAGCCGGATATGGAAATAATTTAAATGAAATAATTGATTCAGTCAAGAAGATAATTGCGACAGGAATTGTTGGAATAAACATTGAAGACAGTATTGATCTAAATCCAGTATTAATTGATGAGATGGAATTTTGTGAAAGAATATCAGCTATTCGTGCATTATCCGATTCAATGGGCTTTCATCTAGTAATTAATGCAAGGACTGATTCTTTTTATACTTCATTAGCGTCATCACGAGAAAAATTAGCTGAATCAATTAAGCGTGGCAATAAATATCGGGAAGCTGGTGCAGACTGCATATTTATTCAGCCTGTATGGGAAAAAGAAACCATTTCAACACTGGTGAAGGAAATTAATGCACCAATCAATATTCTTTCAAACCCTGGAATTGGTAAAGGGTTACCTCCGTCTGTTCGTGAACTTCAGGACATGGGCGTCTCCCGTTTAAGCCTAGGTTCAAGTGTAATGAAAGCGACTTTAACCCTAATTAAAAAAATTGCTAACGAACTAAGAGAAAAGGGAACTTATGCTGTTTTATTAGATTCACTAACTCCGTTTACCGACTCTGCATTAGCCTATAAAATGGCAACAGAGTTAAGTAAATAAAAAACAACTAAACATCAATTACAACTGATTTGGGTATTAAGTATAATGTTAAGTTCTAACGTATTTGATGTGTTAAGATAAACCCGAGGTTCTAAATATTCACTAAACTTCTCAAGTTGGAAAGTCCGGCTATTTTTAATAACCAAGCAGTCAGCTATTAAAAAATGAAACCCTTTCAAAAATATTATTTGAAAGGATTTTATACTTAAAAAAGTAAGTTTTAAATTCCTGCAACTGTTTTAATTTCATCAATAATTCTCAAAGCCAAAGCATCTGCCTTTTCTTGTGAAGCTGCCTCGGTATAAATTCGGATAATTGGTTCAGTATTCGATTTTCGAAGGTGAACCCAATCCTCAGAAAAGTCAATTTTCACACCGTCAATCGTTGTAATATCCTCGTTTTTGTACTTCTCCGTCATGGCAACAAGAATCGCGTCAACATCAATTTGCGGCGTCAATTCAATTTTGTTTTTACTCATGTAATATTCCGGATAGGAAGCTCTCAAAGCGGACACACTCATTTTTTTGTTGGCTAAATGGGTCAAAAACAAGGCTACTCCAACCAAACTATCGCGACCATAATGCAATTCAGGATAGATAATTCCACCATTTCCTTCTCCACCTATGATAGCATTATTTTTTTTCATTAATTCCACTACGTTCACCTCACCAACTGCACTGGCTTCGTAACTACCTTTATGTTGATTTGTTACATCGCGTAATGCACGAGAAGACGACATATTCGAAACTGTATTTCCTGGTGTTTTACTCAATACATAATCAGCACAAGCTACTAAAGTATATTCTTCGCCAAACATTTCGCCATCTTCACAGACGAATGCCAGACGATCAACATCTGGATCAACTACAATTCCTAAATCAGCTTTTTCCTTAACAACTAATTCCGAAATATCGGTCAAATGTTCTTTCAATGGTTCTGGATTATGAGGAAAATGACCGTTTGGTTCACAGTATAATTTCACTACTTCAACACCCATCAATTCCAATAATTTTGGAATAATAATTCCTCCCGAAGAATTCACACCATCAACAACCACTTTAAATTTTGCTGCTTTTACAGCTTCGATATCTACCAAAGGCAAATTTAAAACCTCATCAATATGAATATCCATATAAGCATCATTTTCTATGATTTCGCCTAAAGAATCCACATCCGAAAAATCGAAAGCTTCGGCTTCAGCGATTTGAAGGATTTTTTCCCCTTCGATACCATTCAAGAATTCTCCTTTTTCATTCAATAATTTCAATGCATTCCATTGTTTTGGATTATGGGATGCTGTAAGTATAATTCCTCCATCAGCACTTTCCAATGGAACTGCTACTTCAACAGTTGGCGTAGTTGAAAGTCCCAAATCAACAACATCGATTCCTAATCCTATCAAAGTATTTACCACTAAATTATGAATCATTGGCCCCGAAATTCTAGCATCACGACCCACAACAACCTTTAAAATCTTGTTGTCATTACCATTGTTGTTTTTAAGCCATGTTCCATATGCCGAAGCAAATTTAACGGCATCAACTGGAGTTAGGTTATCCCCTACTTTTCCGCCAATGGTTCCACGAATTCCTGATATAGATTTTATTAATGTCATTATTTTAATTTTAGAAAGTTTATAAGTTTAGAAGGGTAAGTTTATTTCGAAAGCAAAGATAAATAAACTTATACAATTGCTTAATACCATTATTCAAAGTATTTCCTAAATTTACAAAAACAAACCCGCCAAACCATCACTTTCCAACTTTTATACTAATGAATTATCTAGCACACATATTACTTTCTGGAGAGAATGATTTGATTAAAATCGGCAATTTTATGGCGGATGGAATTCATGGGAAGCATTTTGATACATTTCCTTTAGACATTCAAAAAGGAATTATTTTACATCGTTCAATAGATACTTTTACCGATGCGCATCCAATATTCAGGGAAAGTACCAAAAGATTACACACCAATTATCATCATTTTTCAGGTATAATCGTAGATATACTTTACGACCATTTTTTGGCTAAAAATTGGAGCAGCTATTCAGACGAAAAATTAGAAGACTATTCGAATCGCTTTTATCAATCATTAAAAGATAATTACGAATCACTAACTCCAAGAACTCAAAAATTCATGCCTTATATGATAGCCCAGAATTGGCTGTTAAGCTACCAAACCATCGAAGGTATTGAGGAAATTTTGACTCAAATGGATGCTCGAATGAAGTCACGAATGAAACAGGAATCGAATATGCGATTTGCTGTTGCAGAATTGAAATTATACTATTCCGAATTTGAAAATGAATTTACTACTTTTTTTAAAGAGTTAAAAACGCACTCCATTCAGAAATTAAAAACCTTATAAATACCAATTTATGCCCTTCATCCGATCATTAGAAAAAGCTTTTCAAGAAAAAAGCAATCCAGAAAATGCTGCACCTATGGTCAAATATTTGAGGAATCAGTTTTCTTTTTTTGGTTTAAAAACGGAAGAAAGAAGAACTATTTTCAAAGCCATTTGGAAAGAAAACCAAGAAGAAGTTACTAAAAACCCTAGAGCAATTGCTTTGGACCTTTATGAGAAATCCAAGCGAGAATTACATTATTGTTCCATTGAAATCTTGATAAAACAACTCAAGGGAAATTATAAAAAAGAGGATATTCAGCTTATTGAAAAAATACTAATTACGAATTCTTGGTGGGATAGCGTAGACACTATTGCAAAATACTTTTTAGGAGAATATTTAGTAGAATTCCCATTAGAAACTATAAATGTAATTGAACGCTTTTCAAATTCAGATAATATGTGGCTCAACCGAAGCGCTATCATTTTTCAATTAGGATATAAACAAAAAACTAATTTCAAAATCCTTACATTAGTATGTGAAAGACATAAAGATTCAAACGAATTTTTCATTCAAAAAGCAATTGGTTGGGCATTACGAGAGTATGGAAAAACAAATCCTGCAGCCGTAAGAAACTTTGTAATTAATGCTAATTTAACACCATTAAGTACAAAAGAAGCTTTAAAAAATATAGGCTAAAAACAAAAATAATGGTAATTTAGCGCTTTCATAATAAAATTAAATGTTCAAAAAATATTTTTATAAATTAGAAAATATAATTGCTTGGTCTCAATCCATTCTTACACCCAAACAATTTATTTTTTTATCTAGTGTTTTAATTGGTATAACTTCCGGTTTTGCTGCAATAATATTAAAAATATTTGCACACAAAGTTTTCTCTTTTGCAACCTATATCAACGGAATTCTAAAATTAAGTTTCATCAATAGTATATTACCAATATTTGGTCTTTTGCTAACCGTTTTTGTTGTCAAAAGGCTTTTAGGTGGAAGCATTGAAAAGGGAACTTCACAAATTTTATATACCGTTGCGAAAAAAGCAAGTATAATCCCTCCAAAACAAATGTATGCTCAAATTCTTACCAGTTCCTTAACCGTAGGATTGGGAGGATCAGCAGGACTAGAGAGTCCTATTGTCGTTACCGGAGCTGCTTTTGGTTCTAATTATGCACAAAGGTATAAACTGAGTTATAAAGACAGAACCCTCTTAATAGGTTGTGGAGTTGCCGCAGGTATTGCTGCAGCTTTTAATGCTCCAATCGCAGGTGTATTATTTGCAATAGAAGTTTTATTGGTCGATGTAAGTATTTCGGCATTTACTCCAATTATGATTTCGGCAGCGGCTGGTACTTTAGTTTCTTTAATTACATTGGACGAATCTATTTTATTGTCATTTAAAAGACAACAAAATTTTGATTTTCATTTTATACCATTCTATATTATTTTGGGTATTATAACTGGGTTTATATCTATTTATTATGCTAGAAATTTTCAAAGAGTAGAACATTATTTTGCTCATCTTAGAATGAATCCTTATAAAAAAGCATTGTATGGAGCTTCAATTTTAGCTGTAATAATCTTTATTTTCCCTTCCCTTTTTGGTGAAGGATATGAAAGTATCAAAACATTATCAGAAAGTGATCCAGGACAACTGTTAGAAAATACTTTATTTAGCCAATATAGAGACAATCAATGGGTATTATTGGCCTTCATTGGCTGTACAATGATGCTTAAGGTTTTTGCATCAGGAATTACCTTGGGAAGTGGTGGTAATGGAGGGAACTTTGCTCCTTCCCTATTTTTAGGTTCTTATGTAGGTTATTTCTTTGCCAAATTTTTAAATTTAACCGGACTTACACATTTACCTATCAGCAATTTTACGATGGTAGGAATGGCTGGTATTCTAAGCGGATTATTTCATGCTCCATTAACTGCAATTTTCCTTATTGCCGAAATTACAGGAGGGTATGACTTAATGATTCCCTTAATGATTGTAACGTCTATAAGTTTTGCCATTTCAAAACGATTTGAAAAACATTCGTTGGATGTGAAACATCTGGCAAAAAAAGGACTCGCTTTTACAAGTAACAAAGACGCCAATATCCTTACAACAATAGACACCAATTCCATCATTCAAACTGATTTTTTAACCCTTTCTCCAAATGATACTTTAGAAAAATTGGTCGATTTAATTTCTCATTCTAATCAAGTTATTTTTGCAGTTGTAGACAAAGAATTGAATTTACTTGGTATCGTTCATTTCAATAATATTAGAGAAATTATATTTAATAATTATAGGGTAAAACACACTTTAGTTAAAGAAATTATGACTCCATCAATTGATGTTATTTATCCTGCTGATAGTATGGAAAAAGTAATGTCTAAATTTGAAAAAACGAGAGTAACCTTTTTGCCTGTACTTAAAAATGGTAAATATTATGGTTTCATTTCTAAAGCCACTACATTAGAAATATACAGAACCAAGCTAAAATCGATGACTATCGAATAAAACAAATAACTATGAATACAATAGAAAATTATTTATTACAACTTGAAGAATCAATAGTAATTGATAGTTCCATTTGTTATTCAGATTACACTCCAATTGATCTATCGGTTTCAAGTTATGAATTAGCAACAATAGACATTAAAAATGCCGACGATTTTGAATCCTATATTAATGCTCATCTTCATAAAAAAAATGCAAAAGTTGCTTTTGGCGGTTACACTGAGGAACGTAATTTATACAAACGGGCGAATCTTTTTAATAACGAAGAAAGCGATGAGCGGAATATTCATATTGGACTTGATTTATGGGTCAAAGCAGGCACTCCAGTTTTAGCAGCTTTGGATGGAAAAGTTTATGGTTTTAATAACAATATCGGTTTGGGAAATTATGGTCCAACTATTATAGTTGAACATTGCGTCGAAAACCATGTGTTTTATACACTATATGGACATCTTTCGATGGAAAGTATAGAAAACATTGAAATTGGAACTGGTTTTAAAAAAGGACAAAAGATAGGTACTTTAGGTGATTCTTCTATAAATGGTGGTTATTCTCCACATCTTCATTTTCAAATAATAAAAGACATTAGCACTTACCATAGTGATTATCCAGGTGTTTGCAGTAAAAAAACTTTGGATTATTATTTAGAAAATTGCCCAAATCCTAATTTATTGTTGAAAATTAAACAATAGTCTAAAATAATCAACTAATCTTTATAAATAAAGTTAATAAAAACATATTTTGACGAAATAATCATTATTTTTACTTCCAATTTTTTTTTTAAATGACAGCAAACGAAAAGACTATTATTAAATTCTACACTGCTTTAGCAAATGCTGATGCCAATCAAATGTGTGAATGTTATCATCCTAATATTAAATTTCGTGATCCTATTTTTGGTTTATTAAAAGGAAATAATGTTTGCCAAATGTGGAAAATGCTAATAGTCAAAAACAAGGGGGAACTAAAAATCGACTATTTTGATATAAAAGCTGATAACTATTTAGGTGCTGCTTCTTGGATTGCAACCTATCATTTTAGTAAAACTAACAGAAAGGTTGTCAATTCTATTTCGACACTATTTCATTTTCAAGATGGACTAATAATCAAACAAAATGACGATTTTGATATCTGGAAATGGTCTAAACAAGCGATAGGATTCAAAGGCTTTCTTTTGGGTTGGACTGGTTTTTTTCAAAAAAAAATTCAGAAGCAAGCTCAAAAATCTCTACTTAATTTCGCTCGGGAAAAATAAGAATTTATTACAAAAAGGAGATAACTGAATAGTATAAATCATAATTACAATTCAAATTCAATTCGTCTTTAATATATTTAACATGAAATTACAAAATTCTATGCTATTAAGTTTGCCTATATCTGATCGTTAGTTTCGTTTTGATATTCAATTTAAAGAAGAAGACATCTAGAATTAACGTCTCTTAAACATATTTTTTAAGTTAGCATAAGCATAAATTGGTCGCAATTTAAAATCATCTAATACGAAACACAAATAATAAACGATGAAATAAAAAACAATAAACTTTGCGACTCAAACTTACGAACAGTAGAAGTAATTGCAACTGCCTTTTGGCAAATGGGTTTGACTGTAAAAAAATAAATATCTACTTATGAAACCAAATCCCTCTGTTTTATTATTAGACTCATCACAAATTAACAACATCAATTGCAAAACACTTTTCGATTTAAACCGAGATAGTATTACAATTTTTAGAATAAATGCTGATAGTATCCCTAGCAATTTTATTGAAGCAAATCCTGCAACTACAACCCTTTTTGGATATACAAAAAAAGAACTTTTATCATTGAGCATAAGAGACATAGTAGAATTGACTGACAAAAAAAGTAAATCAATGATTGCTAATTTACAAACTAAAGGCAGAATCATTTTTACAACTACTATCAAAAACAAAAAAGATAAAATTAGAACCGTTGAAGTTGAAACTTTTCTAATCAATTATGAAAACGAACCTGCATTTATGAATATCACTCGAGATATTACAGATCGCAAGCAGTTGGAACAAAATATTAGTAAAGCTTATAATAACGTTTCTACAATTCTTGATGCCATTCCAGATCTGCTGTTTGAAGTAGGTATTGATGGTAGAATCTATCATTATCATTCTCATCGAACAGATTTATTAGCTGTACCAGCAGCTGTTTTTATAGATCAATTATTTCAAGATGTATTGCCTGCAGATGTCTCTAAAATTTGTATGGAAGCCATTCAGGAAACTAACGTTAAAGGGTGGTCAACGGGAAAACAGTACGCACTGGATTTGCCCAACGGCAAAAAATGGTTTGAACTTTCAGTGTCTCCAATAAATGATAGTAATAATGATGATAAACATTTTATATTACTTGCCAGAGATATTACAGATCGTAAAATGGCTGAAAATATTTTAAAAGAAAATGAAGAAAATCTCCAAGTTATTTTCGATTCTATTTCGGAAGCGATATATATAGTAGACAAATCTGGAACATTTATAAATGTAAATAAAGGAACCGAAAAAATGTACCAGTATTCCAGAAAAGAACTTATAGGAAAATCTCTTTTAAATTTTGCTGCTCAAAGTTTAAACGATCAAAGTGCTATTCAATCGAAAATGAAATCTGTATGTAAAACAGGAAATCCAGAACAATTTGAGTTTTGGGCAGTACGCAAAAACGGGGTAATTTTTCCAACAGAAGTTGTTTTTGACAAATGCAAGTATTTTGGAAAGGAAGTATTGATAGCCACTGCAAGAGATATTACAAAACGAAAAAAAGCCGAAGATTCATTAAGAAAAAGCGAAGAAAAAATAAAAAGCATCTTCAATCTAGCTAATTCAGGAATTGTTTTGACAGACATTAAAGGAAATTTTTTGGAATTTAATCATAAGTGGTTAGAAATGCTGGGGTATACACCCGAAGAAATGAAAAAGTTGACAAATTTAAATATAACACATCCAAATGATATTGAGAAAACAAAATTATGGGGAAATAAGGTTTATAATGCGGAAATTGAAAGGTATCAAATAGAAAAAAGATATATAACGAAAGATAAATCCGTTTTTTGGGGAGAAGAATCTGTTTCAGTAATAAAAGATGAGCATAATAAAATCATCAACACAGTCGGAATTATCTCAGATATATCGGAACGAAAATATACACAAGAAAAAATAAAACAACTCTCTCAAGCTGTCGAACAAAGCCCTGTTACAATTATCATTACAAATACAAGTGGAGAAGTTGAATATGCAAATCCAAAATTTTACGAAACTACGGGATATACAGTCGAAGAAATTCTTGGAAAAAATCTTACAATTATAAAAACCAATCATACTTCATCTGATGAATACAAACAATTATGGCAAACCATTTCATCTGGAAATGAATGGTTCGGGGAATTTCACAACAGGAAAAAAGATGGAACATTATATTGGGAATCAGCTTCAATTTCACCAATTATAAATTCATTTGGAAAAATAACCCATTATATAGCTATAAAAGAAGACATAACCGAACGCAAGCGAGTTGAAAAGCAATTAATAAAAGCCAAAGAAAAAGCGGAAGAAAGTGACCGATTAAAATTAGCTTTTCTAGCAAATATGAGTCATGAAATTCGAACTCCAATGAATGGAATTTTGGGATTCACAGAACTTTTAAAAGAAACACAATTAGATAGAGAGGTTCAACAGGAATACATTGGAATAATTGAGAAAAGTGGTGTTCGTATGCTCAATATCATCAATGATATAATAAACATCTCAAAAATCGAATCAGGACAAGTTGAACTATCCCTGTCTGAAACGAACATAAATGAGCAAATGCTATACATCCAAACCTTTTTCAAACCAGAAGCGACTTTAAAAGGAATTACTCTAATTGCCTCAAAATTATTACCCCTAAATGAGGCTATAATTAAAACAGATCTTGAAAAAATTTATGCCATATTAACTAATCTCGTCAAAAATGCACTTAAATTCACAAATTCAGGCACAATTGAATTTGGATGTTTTAAAAAGGAGAATAACTTAGAGTTTTTCGTAAAAGACACAGGATTAGGCATTTCAAAATCACAGCAAAAAATAATATTCGAAAGATTTAGGCAAGCTAATGATACTACAAGTCGTTCTCATGAGGGTTCTGGTTTAGGATTAGCTATTTCAAAAGCTTACGTAAAAAAACTTGGTGGAAAAATATGGTTAGAAAGCGAAGAAAACAAAGGAAGTTCATTTTATTTCACAATCCCTTTTGTCTCTTATTCAGCACAAAAGCACAAAACAATTACTAAAAGAATTGATATACCTAAAAAAATTGCATTGAATATTAAAAATCTAAAGGTTTTGATTGTTGAAGACGATTCTATATCAAAATTACTAATTACAATTGCTGTCAAACCTTTTAGCAAAGAAATATTGAAAGTAAGCACTGGTTTTGAGGCCGTAGAAGCTTGCCGTAATAATCCAGATATCGATCTCGTAATGATGGATATCAATATGCCTGAAATGGGCGGTTATGAAGCCACGAAAAAGATAAGAGAGTTCAATAAAAATATTATAATAATTGCGCAAACAGCTAATGGGATGCAAAGCGATAGAGACAAAGCAATTGAAGCTGGATGTACAGATTACATACCAAAACCGATAAACATAGCTTTTTTAAGTGATTTAATTCTAAAATATTTCGAAAATAAAATGAGTCATAATACAGATTAATTAATACAATCCTATCGTGAAAAAGTAGGAATAAGTATTGAAAATTGGCTTTAATTATATTATAAAAAACATAAAAGATTTAATATATAATTACAAATTTTGAAATATCATGTTACAAGTTCCAAAAACAAATAAATCATCCCAATCAAATAAAAAATTTTCTGTTCTTGAAATTCTTCAATTTACAGTTTTAGTTTCTCTTTTATTATATTTTGGAAAAACACTATTTATACCTCTAAGTTTTTCTATGCTTATAAGTTTTATTCTTTACCCTATTTGCAAATGGTTAGAGCAAAAAGGAGTGAATAAAATTATTGCCATATTCCTACCCATTTTTTGTCTTATACTTTTTTTTGGAGCCCTATTTTTTTTACTTCTAACTCAATTAATCGAGTTTTCAAATGAATGGGGATTATTCAAAATAAAAATAGTAGAAACGATAAATCAATTGAGCTTTTTTATTGTCGAAAAATTTAATTTTAGCACAGAAAAACAATTGAATTTTGTTAAAAACATAGTTGATAATTCTGGTTCTCAGGCTTTCTCATTTCTACAAACCACATTCTATTCTTTATCCGAATCCGTTTTTTATCTTATCATAATTCCTGTATATTCGATACTAATACTATATTACCGAAAATTACTTGTGAATGTTTTATATCGTATTTTCTCTTCAGAAAAAAAGAAAATCATACACGAAATCTTGGTCGAAACTATTCATGCTTATTATAATTTTATAAAGGGAATGCTGATTGTTTATCTAGTAGTGGGTATTTTAAATAGTATTGGTCTTGCAATTATAGGTATTCCTCATCCTATTTTATTTGGGTTTATTGCTTCCATATTCACATTTATTCCTTACATCGGAATTATAATTTCAGCCCTATTACCAATTACAATTTCCTGGATAACTTTTAATTCTATTTGGTATCCAATAGGTGTTATATTCGTTTTTTCAACTGTTCAATTACTCGAAGCTTATATTATATTCCCATTTGCTGTAGGTGGTCGATTAAAAATAAACACACTTGTTATCATTTTAGTAATAATTATCGGTGGTATTTTATGGGGCGCTGTCGGAATGATTTTATTTATTCCTTTTATAAGCATCATTAAATTAATTGCTGATCGAACCAAAAATTTAAAAACATTATCCGTAGTTCTTGGAGATGGATTAGAAGATACTATTTTAACAAAACCAACCGAGAAAATATAATAAAAATAGTATCATAAATTCTACTTCAGGATAATTTTATCATAAAACGTTCCATTATATTTAAATTATAATTAATTCTTATAAGGCTCTAGAAAAATTTCGAATTATAGTACGATTATTTCAAAATATGCATAAAGATTATGTTAAAAATAGGAATAGAAAAATACGAAAAAGTAGTCGGATTTTAATCCAAAAATAAAATTTAGATTCACTTTTCAAAAATGGTTTATAAAAACGAATAGTATACTCAGACCTCTTTGATAAAAAACAATATTTAATCACTAATAACTTTAATAATCCGAGGTTTTTTAATTAATTTTGAGTAGGATATTCCTTTTTTTTAACAACAAATTCAAATTGTAAATTATACACTCTGAATTTAAGAGTAGCGTATTATTTTAAGATGAAAACAGATAAAAATAAAATGGAACAAAGTTCTGTTTTAAAGCCTTCCGAAAACCAAAATACTGAAAACTTTAACGGTAATGATTTTCCTATTGTAGCAATTGGATGTTCTGCTGGTGGACTGGAGACATTGGAATTGTTTTTTTCAAATTTGCCTGAAAATAACGATATGGCATTCATTATAATTCAACATCTTGACCCAAAACACGTAGGGATGATGCCTGAACTCCTACAGCGAATGACATCGATGAAAGTGTTTCAAGTTACTGATAATTTAAAAGTAAAACCAAACTGTATCTATATCATTCCGCCAAATAAGAGTATGTCAATTCTAAATGACACATTATATTTATTTGCTGCAATAGAAACCCATGGAATACGTCTGCCAATTGATATTTTCTTCCGTTCGATGGCCAATGACCGTCAAGAAAAAAGTATTGGAATTATTCTTTCGGGAATGGGTTCCGATGGCAGTTTAGGAATCAAAAACATAAAAGAAAAAAATGGAATTGTGCTTGTTCAAGAACCATCTACAGCAAAATTCAATGGCATGCCAAGAAGTGCTGTCGAAGCGATAAACCCTGATATCATTGCGCCAGTTGAAGAATTACCTATTAAATTAATAGAATATCTAAAATTTTCAATCAAGCATAATACATCTAAGGATTTAGAATTAGACCTGAAAAACAAAAGTAGCATCGATAAAATTATTATTTTACTTCGTGAACAAACAGGTCATGATTTTTCGATGTATAAAAAAAACACTTTATTTCGCCGCATCGAAAGACGTAAAGAAGTCCATAAGATTGTCAAGATTCAAAATTATGTACGATTCATGCAGGAAAACCCTAAAGAAGCCGAAATACTTTTTGAAGAATTACTCATTGGGGTTACCAACTTTTTCCGTGATCCTGAAGTTTGGAGAAAATTTGGTGAGCAAGTTCTTCCCGAAATGCTTGAAAAATTGGCAAGTGGCTCTATTTTAAGAGCTTGGATTACGGGTTGTTCAACTGGTGAAGAAGCGTACACTTTAGCTATTATTTTTAAAGAATCATTGTCAAAAATTAAAAACAATCGAAACATAAGTTTACAAATATTTGCAACTGATCTTGACAATGAAGCCATTGAAAAAGCCCGAAAAGGTATTTTCTCACCAAACATTGTAAATGATGTATCACCACAACGCATATCCAAATATTTTGTTGGAGACAATGACGGGTATCGAATCAATGCCACCATCCGTGAAATGGTCGTTTTTGCACCACAAAATGTGATTAAAGATCCACCTTTTACAAAACTTGATATCCTAATTTGTCGCAATATGCTGATTTATATGGAACCTGAATTGCAAAATAAATTGATGGCACTTTTTAACTATAGTCTTAAACCAAGTGGAATTATGATCCTTGGCTCTGCTGAAACTCTAGGAAATGGAAATGAAGGTTTCGAAGTACTTGACGCCAAATTAAAAATATTCAAACGTACATTATCACCCAGGGAAACTAGGCTTCTAGATTTTCCCAGTTCTTTTTCAATTACTAATAAAACCAAACCCATAATGAAGTTGCCTCTAAAAGCTGTTGAAAATATACAATCTCTTACTGATCAAATTTTGCTACAGCAATTTACTCCTGCAAGTGTTTTGGTCAACGATAAAGGTGACATAATTTACATCACTGGCCGTACAGGGAAATATCTGGAACCAGTAGCAGGAAAAGCAAATTGGAATATTTATGCCATGCTTCGTGAAGGATTACGAATAGTATTTCCAGCTGCCTTTCAAAAAGCATTGCAAACGTATGATGCAGTGAAACTTGAAAATGTTAAAATAGAAAATGGAAAAATCAGTTTTGTAAACGTTACTATTCAGCGTATCGAAAAGCCCGAAACGATTCGAGATATGATTTTAATAGTTTTTAATGATCTTCCAGAATTAGATGAATCTAAAGTCTTCAATTTAAAAACAACCATTCAAAGTTTAACTTCAAAACAGAAAGATTTAGAACTCAATCAATGTTATGAGGATTTGCAAATTCTTAGGGAAGAAATGCAAACTTCACAAGAAGATTTGAAATCTACAAATGAAGAACTTCAATCTACCAATGAGGAATTGCAATCAACTAATGAAGAACTTACCACATCCAAAGAAGAAATGCAAAGTCTCAATGAAGAATTGCAAACGGTAAACAGTGAACTTCAAAATAAAGTTATTGAATTTTCAAGGTCCAACAACGATATGAAAAATTTACTTAACAGCACTGAAATAGGCACACTTTTCCTTGACAAAGAACTTAACATACGTAGATTTACTGATCCAATTACCGATATTTTCAAAATACGAAATTCCGATATTGGAAGACCATTTACCGATTTGGTTTCTGAACTAAAATATCCAGAAATAGGAAGTAATGCTAAATTAGTAATCAAAAACCTCACCTCGATAGAAACTGAAAACGAAACTACTGACAAAAGATGGTTTAACATCCGAATTATGCCTTATCGTACTATTGATGATCATATAGACGGATTAGTGCTTACATTTAATAACATTACAAAATTTAAAAAGCTAGAATTAGAATTAATGCAAGCCAATACATCTTTACGGTTAAACAAAGAAACACATTACCGCCATCTTTTTGAATCAGCAAAAGACGGTATTCTTATATTGGATGCTGATTCTGGAAAAATTACCGATGTAAATCCGTTTTTAATTGAACTTTTGGGTTATTCAAAAGAACAATTTCTTGAAAAGGCAATTTGGGAAATTGGATTTCTTAAAGATATTATTGCTAACAAAGTTAAATTTTCAGAATTGCAAAAAAAAAGAATCATACGTTACGATAATTTGCCTCTTGAATCCTATAGTGGGAAAAAGATTTATGTAGAGTTTATTAGCAATCAATATAAAGTAGACAATCACAAAGTAATTCAGTGCTTTATTCGTGATATCACAGAGAAAAAATTGGCAGAAGAAATTCTTCAAAAACAAAAAGAATCCTAATTAAAACCGTTGGTTTACAATTAGAGATAATTCTATTTCAAAAAAAAGCGTATTATGAAAAATATTGCCAAATCAACTCCAGCCTCGATTCTACGTCAAAAAGCCGAAGAAATTATAAATAATAAAACTGAAACAGCGGTAAATTCACTTTCTGATGTTGAGATACTTAAACTCATTCACGAGCTTGATGTTCATCAAGTAGAACTCGAAATGCAAAACGAGGAACTTCTTTTTGCAAAAAACAAAGCTGAAGCTGAAGCTGAAAAATACACTAATCTATACGATTTTGCTCCTTCAGGCTATTTCACTCTATCAAAAGAAGGCAAAATTATAGAACTGAATTTTAAAACTGCTGAACTATTAGGTAAGGAACGTTCGCTTTTATTGAAAAGACAGTTTAATGCTTTTATATCCGATGAAACAAGACCAAAATTTAATTTATTTCTCGAACAATTATTTGATAGTAAAACAAAACAAAATTGTGAGGTAATCTTGAATAATGCTTCCAATAACCCTACTTATGTTCATGTTTCCGGAATTATTAGTGATGATGAAATGCACTGTTTTATAACAATGCATGACATAAGTCAGCTCAAAGAATCAGAAGAAAAAACTAAATTAAACGAAGAAAAGTACCGTACCCTTTTTGATTCAAACAGAGATAGTATTGCAATATTTAGATTAGATAACAATAACAAACCAGGTAAATTTTTAATAACTAATACCGCTGCATCATCGCTTTTTGGTTTTTCTCAAAAAGAACTTTTATCGATTAGTGTAAAAGAAATTGAAAAAATGTCTGACAAAAAAAGAATGGAACTACTTCAAACTTTACAAAATAATGGAAATGTTGATTTTGAAACCATTATCAAAAACAAGCATGGAAATTATCGAAATGTTGAGGTTAAATCAATGATTATTAATTATTTGGAAGAACCTGCGGTAATGAATATTACTAGAGATATTACTGACCGCAAACTAACCGAAGAAAATATAAGTAATGCACAAGAAAATCTAATGGCGATACTTGATGCCGTTCCTGACTTATTATTTGAAGTAGGTTTAGACGGAAGAATTTACCATTATCAATCCCATCATGATGATTTATTAGCCGTTCCTCCCTCTGTTTTTATGGGAAATTTTTTTCAAGATGTATTACCAGCCGATGTAGCAAAGATTTGTTTTAAAGCAATAGAAGAAGCTAATAAAAAAGGATGGTCCACCGGACTTCAATATTCTTTCGATTTACCAAAAGGGAAATTATGGTTTGAGCTATCGGTTTCTCCAATAAAAGGTAAGGTTAAAAAAGACAAACATTTTATTCTACTTGCCCGCAATATTACGGAACGTAAATTAGGGGAAGAAAAATTGAGAGATGAAAAAGAACGCATTAAAACTATTTTTGAATTGGTTGGAAACCCAATATTCCTCAAGGATAATAATTATAATATTATATATGCCAATACCGCCTTTTTTGAATTATTTGGTCTTGATGAAAAAAATGTAATTGGCAAAACTCTTGTCGAAAAGGTTCCTAAAAACGAAAGAGAACATTTTCTTCAAATAGACAGAACAGTACTTGAAACTGGAGTTCCTGATATTAGAGAAGAAGAACTTACAGTGAAAGGCTTCAAACACACGATCATTACTAAGAAGTTGCGTTATATAAATGAATTAGGAAATAAATTTCTGGTTTGTTCAATTTATGACATAACAAAACGGAAAGAAGTAGAAGAAAAATTGAAGTTAGCTTCTGAAAAGTTTCAGGACCTTGTAAACTCAACAGGAGGAATTGTATGGGAAGCTGATGCTACTAGTTTAGTTTTCAATTATGTGAGTCAAGAAGCAGAACGTTTATTGGGATATCCTGTTGAGGATTGGTATAAAAAAGGATTTTGGGAGGATCATCTTCATCCTGATGACAGAGAGGAAATTATAAAAATTTATAATTCGCACACAAAACTAAAAAATGGACATGATTTCAAGTATCGTTTTAGAGCAAAAGCAGGAAATTACGTCTGGTTAAAAGACATTGTAACAGTAGTCGCCGAAAACGGTAAACCAAGTTGGTTGCGAGGGGTGATGTTTGATATAACAGAACAAAAAGAAACAAACCAAGCATTACTAGAAAGTGAGGAAAAATACCGCGGATTAGTAGAAGGTTCCCCTAATGGAATTGTTCTATATTCCGATGAAAAAATTATTTATATCAATGATGAAGGCTTGCGTATTTTGAAAGCAAAAAAAAGGTCTGATATCATAGGAAAACCTGTCCTTAATTTTATTCATCCCGATAGAAAAAAAAGTGTTATTCAAAGAATGAATGAGGTAATTGAACATAAGTATGGCTCAGTACTTGTCGAAGAAAAATTAATAGACTTGAAAGGCAATCCTATTGATGTTGAATTAAAGGCAATTCCTACCATTTTCGAACATAAAGCTGCGGTGCAAGTGATTATTCACGATATTACAGAACGCAAACAAACTCAGGAAAAAATTCGTCAACTTTCACAAGCTGTAGAGCAAAGTCCAGTAACAATTGTCATAACCAATACAAACGGGGAAATAGAATATACTAATCCAAAATTTACCGAAACTTCTGGTTATACCTTTGAGGAAGTCCTAGGCAAAAATACCCGTATTTTAAAATCAGGACACACTACTCAAGAAGAATACAAAGAATTATGGCAAACTCTTGTGGACGGAAAAGAATGGCACGGCGAATTTCTTAACATGAAAAAAAACGGGGAATTATATTGGGAATCTGTCTCCATTTCTCCAATTGTAAATGCACAAGGTGAATCAACTCACTATATCGCAATAAAGGAAGACATAACTGCTCGCAAGAACACAGAGCAGGAATTATTAAAAGCTAAAAATCAAGCTGAAGAAAGCGACCGTTTAAAACTGGCTTTCCTTGCCAATATGAGCCATGAAATCAGAACTCCTATGAATGGAATTTTAGGTTTTACTGAATTATTGAAAGAACCCAAACTAACTGGAAAAGAACAACAAGAATACATTACTATCATTGAGAAAAGCGGAAAACGAATGCTCAATATTATAAATGATATCATAAATATCTCAAAAGTAGAGTCAGGACAAATCGAAGTGTCCTTATCAGAAACTAATGTAAATGAACAAATTGATTACTTGAATACCTTCTTCAAGCCTGAAACCAAAAAAAAGGGAATTCAACTATTAGTTACAAAGAAATTATCTTCAGAGGAATGCTATGTCATAACAGATCGTGAAAAACTCTACGCTGTTCTCACCAATCTCATTAAAAATGCTATAAAATTTACAAATGAAGGTTCCATAGAATTTGGTTGTGTGAAAAAGGAAAATAAACTTGAGTTCTTTATAAAAGACACTGGATTAGGTATTTCTATTACTCAACAAAATATAATTTTTGAAAGATTTAGGCAAGTAAATGAATCAACGACACGAAGTCATGAAGGTTCAGGTTTAGGCTTAGCCATTTCAAAAGCATATATTGAAATGATTGGTGGAACTATTTGGGTCGAAAGTGAGGAAGGAAAGGGAAGCACTTTTTATTTTACTATTCCTTATGACACTGAATTTATACCCAAAAAAATAAATCACTTCAAAAATGAAGATGCTGTTATAAAAGAAAAAAACAATATTACAGACCTAAAAGTATTAATAGTCGAAGACGATGCTATTTCAAAACTACTTATAACGATTGCTTTAAAACCCTTTAGCAAAGAAATCATAAAAGTGGATACAGGTTTTGAAGCTATAGAAAAATGTCGAAACAATCCTGATATAGATTTAGTTATGATGGATATAAACATGCCGGAAATGGGCGGTTATGAGGCTACAAAACAAATTAGGGAATTCAATAAAGATATTGTTATTATCATTCAAACTGCAAATGGAATGCAGAGTGATAGAGATAACGCTATCGCAGCAGGATGTACTGATTATATTTCAAAACCAATCAATATTGAATATTTGAGTACGTTAATTCAAAAGCATTTGAAAAAATAAAAGGCATTTGAAAAATGAGTTGATACAAGATTATAAGTAATTGATAATGCAATTAGAATAAATCATCCCAAAAACACACTAAATAAGGCTTTATAGTGAGTTAAAATCCATTATCCAGCCATTTGTACTTTCATACCACAACTGTCCTTTAGAAACCATTAAAGGACAATCAAAATTATTGGTATACAATGCTCCAGTACCTAAACCTTGTGGCATTAAATTATGTTGCATAAAAGTCCATTGTGCAATCGCATTTAAACCAATATTACTTTCTAAAGCAGATGTAATCCACCAGCCAATATTATATTTTTCAGCCAATAAAATCCATTCTTTTGTTCCCCGAAATCCTCCAATAAAACTAGGTTTTAAAATGATGTATTGCGGCTTAATTTTCTGTAATAACGCTTCTTTTTCTTCCAATGTAAACACTCCAATAAGCTCTTCGTCCAAAGCGATAGGAATTGGTGTTGTTTTACATAGCGCTGACATCTTGTCAGTATTGTTTTTTTGTATTGGTTGCTCTATACTATGAAGCTTAAATTCAGATAGCTGCGTTATTTTATCTAAAGCTATAGATTCGTTAAAAGCCCCATTAGCATCTACCCTTATTTCCACCTGCTCTTCGGTGAAATGTTGTCTAATATAACCTAATAATTGCAGTTCTTTATCGAAATCTATAGCTCCAATCTTAAGTTTAATACAGCCAAATCCTGCCGCTAATTTTTCCTCTATTTGCTCCTTCATAAACTGCTCCTCACCCATCCAAACCAAACCGTTTATCAGGATACTTTTTTGTCCATTTGTAAATTCCGAAGGAAAGAGTAAAAAAGGAGTTTCACTAGCTAAAGATTGAAAAGCCATCTCCACTCCAAATTGAATTGAAGGAAACTCGATTAAAACTTCCCAAAGCTGATTTTCTCCAAGATGAATATTAGCACACGTCCATTTTAATTTCTCTTCATAATCCGACCGATCATCAATGCTTAAGCCACGTAATACCCCACACTCTCCTATTCCTTTCTTACCATTCTCTTCGAGAACAATAAACCAGGTTTCTTTTTCGATCATTACCCCTCTTGATGTTCCCGAAGGTCGTTTAAATTGAAGGAGGTATTTATGATAGGTTGCTTTCAAAATGAGTTGTTATAATTAATTGGATCTAAAAAAAAAGATAAGATTAAACGCTTTAATAAAAGGACTTACAAAACGTAGATTTTCGTTTTAAATTGAAAATATTTCAATAAAACACAGAATAATACTTCAATAAAAACTACATGCATTTTAAGTTTAAATAATACAGCACAAACAACTGATATAGTGATATTACAAATGAATTTATATTCATATTATTAACATTAAAATAGCTTTAAAACCCTTTTATAATCATCATTTGGCAATCCTGCTTTTTCGAAAGTTTCGAAGTCTTGTTTTACCTTTTGAGTCCAACTCAAACTATCTGTAACATTTTGAGATTGGTATTTTTTATAAATAGCTTTAGCAGCTTTAAAGTCATTATTAAACAGATAAGCATGCGCCAGATTCATTTGGATTAACAATTCAGAATCGTCCATTTTCTCTCCTTCTTTTAGGAATTTAATTGCTTTACCATATTGCTTTGTCATGATATAGGCATTTCCAAGCGTATTAAAATCAATATCCGTTGCCATACCATTAATTACAATTCTTAATATTTTATCGATTGCGTCGCCATATTTGCCTTGCTTCATCAATTTTGATGCTTCATTACGTAAATCAGGATAAACAGTATTAGAAACACCCATTCCTTTTAGACAAACATTCCCGATATCCTTGTATATTTTTGATTTTTCAATTGCAAGCAGCTTTTGAAATTCCTGAAACTTATATTCTTTTTGTATTTTATCAAGTGTACAAATACAAAAATCATCCGGCTCTATTATTTTTTTTGCAATTTCAGAGATTTTACATTGGTTAATTATTGATTTTCGGTTCTCTAAAACCCAACCTCTACTTAACTTCTTATTAACCCAAGGCAAAATTTCAATAACAACTTTTTGATTCATTATCCAATTCTTACTTTCAAAACCAAACCACATTGTATTCGAATTGGATAGAATACACGAATATTTTTCCATAGAAAGAACTTTAGCATCTTTACTAACCGCTTCATTTTGCACATAACATGCCTTATCAGTATTTCCACTTTTTTTGTATTCAGTTGCGGCTGTTTCATTTGAAAAAATGGCATATTTACATTTATCCTCTCCTGAAATTTTAGACAATAAAAAAACAGCACCAGCTGACCCTTGACTAATTCCAGTTGGATCAGGAATGGATTTCAAAACCGAAACCAAACTGCTTGCCATTTGTTGATTTCCATCAAGAAGGGTGATTCTAAAAAGGACTTCAGTAGTTCCCAATGGCAAATCATCAGTTTTTACAACAATTCTATCTCGTGCCGAAACAACGTTTTCCTTTGTGAATGATCTTTCTTTATCCCAATAACCGTCATTCTGAGCATAAATAGAACTAGTTTTCAAGATTATGAAAAGCGAAATAAATAATATCTTAAAATTCATTTTGTTTAGTGTTGATATGTCCAGCCCTGATGGAAACGGCATCCTCTTGCGGCGGTGTTCGCCACAAGAGATATAGTGTACAGCAGGAAAAAGCTCCTAAAAAAATTATAATTCGATACTTTCCCCGATTTTTAGCAACATTAAATCTTTTCCTTTGTCAAAAAATTTACGAATAGCCTGTTCATGGTTGATGACGATATAACCAAACGTATCGTAGTGAACTCCCAATATTTTATCACAATCCACAAAATCAGATGCCAGAATTGCATCTTCGACATCCATTGTAAAGTTATCTCCAATTGGAAAAATAGCCAAATCAAGTTTGGTTCGCAAAGGAATTAATTTCATATCCATTGTTAGTGCAGTATCTCCAGAAATATAAATGTTTTTGTGCTCACCTTCAATGACAAAGCCGCCGGGATTTCCACCATTACTTCCATCAGGAAAAGAACTAGAATGAACTGCATTTACGTATTTCACCTTCCCGAAATCGAAGTTCCAACTCCCACCATGATTCATTGGATGGAACTGAAGTCCTTTTGCACCAAAATGCGAAGCCACTTCAAAATTCGAAACAATAACTGCATTTGTCCTCCTAGCTATGTATTCAACATCCAGAATATGGTCGCTGTGTGCATGAGTCAATAAAATATAATCGGCTTTTAACTCGTTGATATTAATATGAGACGCATTGGGATTGGCAGAAATATAAGGATCAATTAAAACATGCTTGCCACTAACTTCAATTCCAATTGAAGAATGGCCATAAAATGTAATTTTCATATTGATTAATTTTAAAGATTCACTTAATAATTATTAACTAACAAATCCGAAATAAAGAAAATCATAGACAAAGCAATTAATACAGAAAGTGCAAAAGTGCTTAACGCTAATTTTTTTAATTCAGGATCTAAAGCCCTCGGATCTTGGTTTTTATAAACCGTATGTAAATGCTTAGTTAAAGGTATATAGGCTATTAAAAAAAGGTATTGATCAAAGTGAAAATTATTTAATATAGCAAATACCAAAACCAAAACCATTGCTGAAATAATTAAAAAATAATGGTATTTCTTCGCTTTTTCGCCACCAATTTTCACTACTATAGTGTTTTTATTTGACTTTTTATCAGATGCTTCATCCCTCATATTATTGAGATTTAACACCCCTACACTTAAAAATCCAATTGCTGATGCAAGTAAAAAAAGGTCAAAATTCAATTGTTTTGAGTACAAAAAATTGACTCCTAAAGTACTTACTAAACCAAAAAACACAAATACAAACAAGTCACCAAAACCTCTATATCCATATGCTGTGTTTCCTACAGTATAGCGAATCGCAGAAGCGATTGCCAAAACACCCAACACCAAGAAAAACAAAGAATACCCTATACTTGTACCTTTAAAGGCAAAATAAATCAACAGCATCGCCGCAATCAACGTCAAAAGCGAAGTAATCACAATTGCTCGTTTCATGGCTTGCGGTGATATTACGCCACTTTGAAGTGCCCGTTTCGGTCCCACTCTCTCCTCGTTATCGGTTCCTTTTATACCATCACCATAGTCATTGGCAAAATTAGACAGTATTTGCAATCCCAAAGTAGTTAAGATTGCATATCCGAATATTTTCCAATTGAAAACTTCTGTTGGCGTTAGTACATTATTTGTTGGGTATGCCAAAGCATACATACTTCCCACTATTATTCCAGAAACCGATAACGGCAAGGTGCGCAATCGTGCGGCTTGAATCCAATGTTTCATTATAATTTAAGATGTTAGAATTGAGATGTTAGAATTGTGATTACGAAGTTCAGATTTCAAAAATCTAAAATCGTTAATCGTAAATCTAAAATATTTTTAAGGCAACCATTTTTTTTCGAAATTGGGTTTCCGTTTTTCCAGAAAAGCATTTCTACCTTCTTTAGCTTCTTCGGTCATATAAGCCAATCGAGTGGCTTCTCCAGCAAAAATTTGTTGTCCTACCATGCCGTCATCAGTGAGATTCATGGCAAATTTTAGCATTTTAATAGCCATTGGTGATTTTTGTAATATTTCTTGTGCCCATTCAAAAGCAGTATCTTCTAGTTCTGCATGTGGAATAACTGCATTAACCATCCCCATTTCCATAGCTTCTTCAGCAGAATAATTTCGACCTAAAAAGAAAATCTCACGCGCTTTCTTTTGTCCTACCATTTTAGCTAAATAAGCAGAGCCATATCCAGCATCAAAACTAGTCACATCAGCATCCGTTTGCTTGAAAATAGCATGTTCTTTACTTGCCAATGTCAAATCGCAAACCACATGCAAACTATGTCCACCACCAACAGCCCAACCAGGAACAACGGCAATAACTACTTTTGGCATAAATCGAATTAATCGTTGTACTTCAAGGATATTCAAACGATGTTGACCATCTTCTCCTACATATCCTTGATGGCCTCTTGCGTTTTGATCGCCACCGCTACAAAAAGAATAAATTCCGTCTTTAGTAGAAGGACCTTCGGCAGAAAGTAATACAACCCCAATTGAAGTGTCTTCCTGAGCGTCATAAAAAGCTTGGTACAATTCGGAGGTTGTTTTAGGACGAAAAGCATTGCGTACGTTTGGTCTGTTAAAAGCGATTCTAGCAACTCCATTGCATTTTTTATAAGTTATATCTTCGTATTCTTTGACGGTTATCCAATCCATTTATAGTCTCTTTAAATTATTTCAATGTAAAAATAGTTGATTTTTTTACATTTTTAGCTATACTTTTTTGGGAGAAGGAAAAATTAATCCTTTAAAAGTTTAAGAACTATTCTAAATAATAAAAATAAAAATAATTTTAACAGTCAGCATGAAATATTTTATTTAAATTTAATGATTGCTAATAAAAAAATATCTTTTTTTATTTAAAATAATAAAGCAATAATTTTTATCACTGATTTATTAACCTAAAAAATGAACCTTTTTGGATAAATTTAAAAATTTTGTCACTCATTTTTCATCGGTCTTTTATAATATAATCAATTTTAAAACCAAGAAAAATGAGCAAATGATACAAGAATTTGCAATTGTAGTAAAAGTTTAAAGTGTAACACCTAAGGTTAAAACAGAGGATTTGTAGACCAATACTTGCCAGCATACATTAAGGCATTATTATTTTGGAAAACCATCTTTATAATAAAAAAAAAACCATGGTCTTATTGTGAAATTTTCTCTTAATTATAAGTGAATTTTTGAAATATCAAGACAAAACCATTTGATAAAGATATTTACGCTATGATGCTTTATAAAATATTGTAGAAATACAGTTTTGTTTAGAAAGCGATGAAATCAACTTTTAAAAATGATAGATACTTAACTTAAGATTATTCTAAATATTAAATTCAGGATAATACTTAAATCAGAAAGACTAATCGCTTAGATTAGTCTTTCTTTTTTATTCTGCACTAATGCATGAGTAAATTAAGCATAAATAACATCAAATAGTAACTATTAGTAAAAACCAAACCATTAAGAAAGTTAAGAAAATTAAGCTTATAGCTTTGAAGAATCTTAACTATCTTAATGGTTTATATATTATGCATTAACTAGAAACTATTAGTAAATTAAAAAACAAACCATTAAGTAAGTTAAGAAAATTAAGCTTATAGCTTTGAAGAATCTTAACTATCTTAATGGTTTAGATATTATGCATTAACTAGAAACTATTAGTAAATTAAAAAACAAACCATTAAGATAATTAAGAAAATTAAGCTTATAGCTTTGAAAAATCTTATCTATCTTAATGGTCCAGATATTATGGATTAACTAAAAACTATTAGTAAATTAAAAAACAAACCATTAAGAAAGTTAAGAAAATTAAGCTTTTAGCTTTTATAGAATCTTAACTTTCTTAATGGTTTAAAGTTTTGAATTTAAACTTAAATTAAATCCAAAACCACACAATTCGTGGTAGAACCTATTTTTATTCATTCACCAAATAAATTCCGTCTTCTTTTATCTCGATTAATTTTTCTTTATATAAAGCACCTATTGCTTTCTTGAACGTTTTTTTACTCATTTTCAAGACTGTTTTAATGTCTTCGGGATGCGAACTATCGGTCAACCTTAAAAATCCACGACTGGCTCGAAGTTCATCTAGAATTTTATCTGCATTAGGTTCAATACTTTGATACCCTTGTATTTGTAATGAAACATCAATTTTATTATCAGGACGTATGGTTTTTATATACCCACGCATTCTGTCTCCGGTACGAATCGAATCATCATAGACTTCATCTTTGTACATCAAGCCTTTGTGCTGTTCGTTGATGATTACATTGATACCAAGTTCCGTTATATGCGATACAATCAAGTCGACTTCTTCTCCTTTTTCGACAGTTAGATTATCATTTTTCAAAAACTGATTCGTTTTACTCGATGCTACTAAACGTTTCGTTTGTTCGTCCATATAAAGGTAAACCAAATAGCGTTTTCCTTTTTCCATAGGTCGAGCTTGTTCTTTAAACGGAACCAGAATGTCCTTTTCCATTCCCCAATCCATAAAAGCGCCCACTTGATTCACATAATTTACACGCAAAAGTGCAAATTCATTCAGTAATATATATGGTTCTAAAGTTGTCGCAACAGGTCTTTCTTCGTGATCCAAATAAACAAAAACAATCACCTCCTCGCCTATTTCCCATTCGTTTGGTACGTATTTATTAGGCAAAAGAATGTCGTGAATTCCTTCTGGATCTTTTTCGGGATTACCCAAAAACAATCCTACTTTGGTATCACGTAATATAGTTAGCGTATTGTATTTTCCTATTTCAATCATATTCTTGTATTTTTTCTAAGCCGCAAAGGTACGAAGATTTTGAGTTGAATTAAAATCTATTAATTTATAACAATATGCATATTTGTTTAATTACGATTATCAAAACTTCTAATTTAAATTTATTTATACAGACATTCTATTTACTTTATCCCTATTGTAGTTTGGAAGTCATATTTTTTATAAAAAAACACATTACAGAATAGAAATTGACAATCCTAATTTGTTAGGAATCTGTAAATCCAATAACCGTTTTTGATTTTTATACCATCAATTTGGATAAAAAAAACAAAAGCTTAAAAGAAGGTATTATGATTAATTGAAACAATGTTAATTATCAAACTTACATTTCAATATTGACACTATTTTCAGAAAACAAAATAGATAAATGCTTTATTGATTGTGCTGCAATTTATTATATTCCAATACAAAAACACTTTCCAGCTTTGCTTAATTACACCTATATAAATCGCCTTTCTTTAAAATTAATTACAATACCAACTCCATAAATACCCCCTTCAACCTTAACAACGAAATCAAATCTCAAACTGATATTCACTCACCAATTATTATTTTTAAAATTCAACTAATACTCATAATAACAAGTGTAAGGAAACAACCCTTAACACTCCAATAAATCAATCAAATAAAAAAATAATTTCACCTATATTGAGTCTCAATAAAGGCAAATTATCTTCTTATACTTCGTGCAGAAAAAAAAACATATTTTTTTATTTTTGTAATAAAATATCTCTATTTTTACGCCTTTAAATTACTTTGAGACATGAAGAATTTTTACTTATTACACTTACTTTTACTATCAATAATTACCTCTTCAGTATATAGTTTTGATAACAATAGTAAATTACTTTTGCCGCCAAGCATAAATTTTAGTTTTAGCAATGACGGTGCCTGTTCTGGAACTCCTGTTACATTCAACCCAACAATAACTGGCAACGCTCCTTTTACGTACAAATGGAATTTTGGGGACGGAAGCTCTTCAACAAGCAATTCTCCAAGTCATTCTTTTACCGCATTGGGTTGCGGCTTACAAAATTTCAGCATACAATTGACGGTTACCGATGCTAATGGTGAAGTCAATACGATAACAAAGTCTATTTCGGTAAAGCAAAAACCAGATATAAAATTTTCAAACTTAAATTCTCCGGGATCAAATACTCCTTTTGAAAGATGTGGAGACAACAATTCGAACCCAAAATACACCATTAATGTTGGAAATAATTCCAATTCTATTTCATGTATTTCTTCCTATGATGTAGATTGGGGTGATGGCACTTTTGATACAAATGTTACTTTTCCGAAAATGCATGACTACCTGAAAATAGGTTCTTTTAATATGGTTATAACTGGAAACGGAAGTAATGAATGTAGTAATTCAATCACTTATGTAGTTAAAAATTCTAACAACCCACTTGGTGCTCTTATCGCTCCAGGAAACACCACAAATTTATGTATCCCTGTTGCACCAATGGATTTTGCCATCGGATCTTGGGCTCTCAATCCTTCTGACACTAATTATCAGGTTAATTATGGTGATGGAACTTCTCAAAATTATACTCAATCACAACTAGAAAGTTCCTCTTATTATAATAATTTAAATCCTCAAGCTTCTCAAAATTTCCCAATTCCGCATAAATTTACTAGATTCAATTGCCCTTCAGGAAATACAGTTAGTTTAACAATTACAACTTCTTGCGGCAGCACCTATCTTACAGCTGGTCCTATTATAATTTTAGATGTTCCAACAATTAGTTTCAATGTAAGTAATATTGTTTGTGCCAATACCTCTGTGTATTTTAACAATACCACAATTGCGGGTTACACCAATGGTTGTAGTACTTTTAACGTTTATACTTGGGATTTTGGAGACGGAAGTGCGCCTTCAAGACAAGTAAATCCTAGTCATGTTTATACAACGCCAGGAACTTATACCATAAAATTATCGGCTCAAACACCTTGTGGAATTGGAGCATCTACAACAAGAACAATATGTGTTGAACCCATATTACAGCCTAATTTCACTTTTGGAAATGCCTGCGCTTCAACAACGCTTCAAATGAATAATACCACCGATACCCGTTTAAGTTGTGGACCCCAAAGTTATTATTGGGAAGTTACTAACTATTATGAAGGTTTTTGTGGTAAAGAATCCGTTCCAGGAACTGGTAGAGGACAATGGAATTTTGCAAACGGAACCTACTCTTCGTCTGAAAATCCTGCTTTTAATTTTACGTTACCGGGAACCTACTACGTGAGACTTAGGACTCGAAATTCGTGCGGAATAGATCAATACATTACCAAAACTATAGAAGTTAAAAAACCACCTGTTATCACTTTAGAACCTATTTCGGATTTTTGTAATTCGGCAACAATTAAGCCAGTTGGAAAAGTAGAACAAAGCTGTGCTCCAAGTAATGAGATAACTTATTTATGGACTTTCCCTGGCGGTACTCCTTCAACTTCTACATCACTAGACCCAGGTTCTATAAATTACACCACAAGCGGGAATTATCAGGCTACCTTTAGCGTTAGCAATAGCTGCGGAACGGTTTCAAAAACAGCCAGCTTTTCGGTTGATTTAGTTCTTTCTCCTATTATAAAACCAAAGACTGTAAAAATATGTAGTGGTAATTCTTTTCAAATTGCTCCTGTAACTAATGGTATTGACAACGTACCTCCAGGAACTACTTATATATGGTCTGCGCCAATAATTTCTCCCCTTGGTTCAGTTACTGGAGCAAGTGGGCAATCAACTCCAACCACAACTATCAGTCAAACATTAACCAATACAACTCCAAATCCTGCCACCGTAACGTATACTGTATCGCCAATATCTGTTATCTGTCCTGGTCCAAATTTTACAATCACAGTAACTGTTGATCCTTTAATAAAGGTAATTGAAACTATAAAAGGCACTACTTGTTTTGGCTCAAATGATGGATCCATTGCTGTAAATGTAGCTGGTGGTATTCCTTTTACAACTGGAAATCCATACAAATTCTCTTGGACTGGCCCTAACGGTTTTACAAGTACAGATGAAGATCTTTCGAATTTAAAACCTGGCTATTATAATTTAACTGTTATTGATAATGGTAATTGTCCTTTTGCAAAAAGTTACTATGTTAGTGAACCTGGTTTATTTCAATTTTCAGGAAGTAAAAATGACATCAGCTGTTTTGGTTTAAATAATGGAAAAATTAATTTATTTACATCTGGAGGAACCGCTCCCTATAAATATCTGTGGACAAAAGATGGAAATCCTTTTACTCCCATCACCGGAAATCTTACTAATTTATCTGCTGGCGTTTATGAAGTAACTATTACAGAAGTAAACAATTGTGATATCCTCAAAGGATCTTATACCATAATTGAGCCTCCTTTGTTAGAACTAAGCTATGTAAGTCAAGTTGATATTTTGTGTTACGGATATTCCACTGGAGAAATTGATGTAAAAACAGTTGGCGGAAGAGCTACTGAAATTTCTCCAGGAGTTTTCAAATACACTTACAATTGGACTGGACCAAACGGTTTTAGAAGTTCTGTTCAAAATTTAAGAAATGTACCCGCAGGAACTTACAATCTAACCGTTACTGACAATTCTGGCTGTACAGATAATTTACAAGTCACTTTACTGCAAAATGCTGAAATAAAATTAACATACACCAAAACCGAAATTGCCTGCTATAATTATGCTGATGCATCGATTACTATTAATGGTATTACTGGCGGAGTACCTTTTGCAACTGGCGAACCTTATATCATAAAATGGAGCAATTTAGGGACTGGACTTGTACAAAATAATTTAACTGCTGGAACTTATATAATTACCATTACCGATTCATTAGGCTGTCCAAAAGTATTTACTATCGTTATTGACAATGCCCCTGTTTTTACCATAAATCCTGATGTAAGACAAATTTCTTGTTTTGGCGAAAGAGATGCTCACATACGATTAAACCTTGTTGGTGGCAAAACTCCTGTTTCACTAATATGGGATGATGATGCTACAGCAGGTATTGAAAGAAATAATCTAGGGCCAGGAAAATATAGTGTTTCAATTACTGATGCTAAATCCTGTAAAATAAAAGAAACATTTGTAATAATTGAGCCCTTATTGTTAGAACTAAAAGCTGATGTAACCAATCCTTTAAATTGCTATGCAGCTGATACAGGGGCTATCAATTTAGTCGTTACTGGTGGTACGCAGCCGTTTAAATATTCTTGGTCCAATGGTGCAATTACCGAAGATTTAAGCAATCTTACTCCTAATAATTATACGGTTACGGTAACCGATGCCAATGGTTGTAAAAAATCAGAATCATGGAAAATCACCCGATTTGAACAACTAACTCCTACTATTGAAGTCTTAACGGATTTCAACTGTGCTACCAAGTATGTTCATCAAACCTTCGTAGGACATGTAAAAGGTGGTATTCCGCCTTACACTTTGAGTTGGTCTGATGGCGTGGTTACGGGTGCAAATAATGAAATTATGAATACTGTAAATAATGGTTTAATACTATTTACTGTTACAGATAGTTTTGGCTGCAAAGCTGATATTCCATACAATGTGAACACTCCTGTTTTAGGCATAGCCGATTTTTCTACAAGTTCTTACGGAAAAGAGGTTTATGATTTATATTCTATTTACGACCCTGTTTTATTTTCAAATTTAGCTACAGGAAGTTTCACAACTATATCATGGGATTTTGGAGATGGTAATTTTTCAGATGAAATGAGTCCGAAACATATTTATACCAGACCTGGAACTTACACTATAAAACAAGTCGTTTCCTATCCTTTTGGCTGCAAATATTCACACGAGGCTACAATAGTCGTAGAAAAAGGATATAGCCTAGCTATGCCAAATGCGTTTACACCAAATAATGATGGAACCAATGACTCATTTGCGCCAGTATTTCTCGGATTAACTAATATAACTCTAGATGTTTTTGACACCTGGGGAGGTATTATCTACTCAGAAACTGGAGAAAATATTCGTGGCTGGAATGGAGAAATAAAAGGAATAAATGCTGAAAACGGCAACTATTATTTTAAAATCACAGCAAAAACCTTTTACAATCATACCGTTACAGACAAAGGGGCATTCACTTTAATTAAATAAAAGCAATAGATAAAAAAAATGAAATTCAAACTATTTATCATAATTATCACTTGCTGCTTTTATTCTAAAATGAGTGCGCAAGACCCAATATTTACTCAATATTTTTTAGTCCCAGAAACATTAAATCCAGGTTTCTCCGGCTTTATGGAAACGACTTACACCGGAATCATACATCGAGAACAATGGCCTGAATTAGACTTAAAAATCAGTACCGACTATGCTTTTGTCAATACTTGGATCGAAAGCATGAATAGTGGCCTGGGTGTGAGTGTACTAAGTCAAAGAGAAAATATAAACAACTATAATTTCACCGAAGTCAATGCTAATTATGCTTATAAAGTACGAATTAGTGATGATTGGTGTTTTAGACCTGGAATAGAAATTGGCTATGGAATAAAATCCTATGGTTTTCAAAATTTATTATTAGAAGATCAAATTAACATCCGATCAGGTAATAATAATGCAAACTCTATTGATCCATTTGCATTCAATGATAAAGTTAACTTTTTTGACTATAATGCAGGTATGGTTTTTAATACCGATGATTTATGGATTGGTTTGTCGATGAAACACCTCAACAGGCCAAATATTTCATTTGCTGGAGATGCAGGAAATGTTCCCTTAGCTACTTTCTTCTCTTTGAGTGGTGGCTATGAATTTCTTTTGGCAGAATATGTGGATGTTCTATTTTTTCCTTATGAAACTAAAATGTTTGTAACTTCAAACTATATGCAACAAGGACGTTACAACCGACTTGATATAGGAGCATCAATACTGTTTGAAAAAATGTTTTTTGGAGCCACTGCCGTTACTAATCCAGCTAAAAATGGCATGAATAACCAACTCCTAACCTCGATTAATTTATTTACAGGATTACAGTATGAAAATTTAAGACTAGGATTTTCTTATGATTTAAACACAACAAAAATCGGAAAAACTGGCGGAGTTTATGAGTTGTCGCTAACGTATCAATTTAATATGGACGTCAAATGTTTTGGTTGTCCCAATTATACTGCGAAATAAAAATTACTCTCAAACTCCCTTAATAACTCGTATCGTCCAATTTTACTTTTCCGTTAAATGTTCGGTACAAAAAGAAAAAATAGCCAGCCAATAATGGAGCCCCAATTACTACTATAGTCAACATAATTCCTAACGATTTTTGTGACGAAGCGGCGTTGTATATAGTGACATTATACTTAGGATCGATTGTAGAAATTAATAATGTTGGATATAATTGCAAAGCAACTAAAATAAGTAAAAAAGCCATCGTTAGTGACGAAAACACTAATGCTAACATATATTGTTTTTTGGAAACCAATCGAGGAACATTGGCAACAGCCAAAAATGAAATTACAGGAACAACAAAATAAATGGGGTGTTCTCTAAAGTTTGCTGTTACTTCAGGAATAAAAACAAGAGTATAAAGCGTTGTCATTCCAAAACTTAAGATAAAAAAAACCATTCCTTTTTGCAGTAAGAAAGCAAGTCTGTCATGCAATCGGTCTTCTGTTTTCAGCAAAAGATAGATAGCACCTTGAGTCATAAAAATAGAAAGCGTGGTAATACCTACCATGATGGCATACGGATTTAGGAAGGAGAAAAATACGCCTCCTTTATAGGTATAATTGGGACCTATAGCAAACCCTTGCAAAATATTTCCCAATACAACACCTAACAAAAAAGCAATAAGAATACAAGACACACTATAAATTATATCCCACCCTTTTCTCCACCACGCCATTTCTTCGGCACTTCTAAACTTAATTGCTGCCGCTCGCAATACATTGAACATTAAAAACAACATAAACGGAATGTACATGGCCGATAACATCGTAGCATACATTACAGGAAATCCAGCAAATAATGCTCCTCCACCAATAACTAACCAAACTTGATTAGCATCCCAAACTGGACCGATGGCGTTTATTGCAATTCTCCGACTTAAATCTTTTCTAAAAAACAAATGCCAAGCCCCTGCTCCAAAATCAAATCCTTCTAAAATTGCATAACCCGAAAACAATAATCCGATTACTAAATACCATAATGTTGGATAATCTATTCCTAAAAAATATTCCATAGCGTTACGTATTAAAAATTATAGTATTGAGGGTGTCTGGATTTCATCATAAGGTCCATGTTTTATTTTTTTATTTACAGAATAAATAAATAAAATCAATAAGAAAGTGTAAACAACTGTAAACATGACTAATGAAAAAATAATTTGATTCGCTGATACTTCTTGAGAAAAAGCTTTGCTAGTTCTCAATAGACCATATACCACCCAGGGTTGCCTTCCCATTTCGGCAGTGAACCAACCCACTTGATTGGCTATTTGAGGTAAAATAACTGAAAAAGAAAAAATCCATAACAACCATTTCTTTTCAAATAATTTACCACGCCACCACAAAAAACTGGCGTATAATGTAAGCCCAATCAATGTCATTCCTATAGCGACCATGATATGATAAAATTGGAAAACAGCATTTATTTGACTCGGTCGGTCTTCAACTGCAAAGTCATTTAATCCTTTTATTGGAGCATTAAAATCTTGGTGTACTATGAAGGATAATCCACCAGGAATCCCAATTCCTGTCACTTTTTGATTTTCTTTATCAACCCAACCCAAAAGATATAAATCAGCAGGGGAATTTTTCTTGAAATGGCCTTCCATAGTTGCCAGTTTTGCCGGTTGATTTACCGCAACTCCATCGGCTGAACTATGCCCAGAGATCAACTGAGTCAGTGAAAAAATAGTTGCTACTACTAATGAAATTTTGAATGCTTTTTTAGATATTTCGACATAACGACCTTTTCTGATATAATACGCATGCACACTTAAAACCAAAAATGCACCTGCTAAAATAGCCCCTTGCCAAGTATGAATTATCCGATCTACACTTGAGGGATTGAATACCATTGCCCAAAAATCGGTAACTTCGGCGCGTGCATGTAATCCCTTGCCTACTATATGATAACCCGCTGGAGTTTGTTGCCAAGAATTAGCGACTACAATCCAAACTGCAGAGAACATGGAACCTAAAAAAACACCTAGTGTTGAAACAAAATGTACCCATGGTTTCACTCGATTCCATCCAAAAAGTAAAATCCCAAGAAAAGTACTCTCTAAACCAAAGGCAAATAGTCCTTCGGCAGCCAATGCGCTTCCAAAAATATCGCCAACATACCGAGAATATACCGCCCAATTGGTTCCAAATTCAAACTCCATTATGATTCCGGTTGCAACACCAATACCAAATGTTAAAGCAAATAATTTAATCCAAAAACGAGTTAATATTTCATATTCTTTATCTCCAGTTTTGAGATAAAGACCTTCCATTATCACCATAATCAATCCAATCCCGATACTTAAAGGTGGATATATGTAATGGAAAGCGATAGTAAAGGCAAATTGTATTCGAGCAAGTATTTCAACATCCATAATAAAAAGTTTATTCAAAAATATTCTTGTTTTATTTTAAAGTGAATAGCAAAAGTCACGTTTAAATTAAGTTTAAGTTCAAAATAGTTTAAGATTAGAAAATTGTAATGTTATTTTTATAATCTAAAATACTACACCAATTCCTTGAAATACTGCAACAAAATTTTGTCGTTTTCTCTCGTTGGAGTAAAAATTTCTAAAATACATGGTATTTCATTTTGGGAATAGAACGTTTCCAAACTATTCTCTAAACTCGTTTCATCACTTGCAATACTGTATTCAAAACCATACATCTTGGCCAAATATTCAGCAGTATGACAATGGGATGTTTCGAAAAATTTATTGAATACCGGCGTTTCTTCGTGACCAGGTAAAATCCTAAATATACCTCCACCTCCATTATTAATTAAAATGATCTTAAAATTTTTTGGTATGTATTCGTTCCAAAGCGCATTACTGTCATATAAAAAACTAATATCTCCTGTGATGAGTGTAGTTTGTTTTTCATTGGCCACAGCCGCACCAATGGCTGTAGAAGTACTTCCATCTATTCCACTAGTTCCACGATTGCAAAAAACGGTAATTGAAGAATCTATTTTAAATAATTGTGCGTAACGAATGGCCGAACTATTGCTGAGATGCACCATAGAATCATGCTTCAAAGAAGAAATTATTTTTTCAAAAACCTTAAAGTCTGAAAAAGGAATTGTATCTAAATATTCTTGATGTTTGGATTGTCGCAAAGAGGCGATCGCTGCAAAAGATGATTTGTATTTAGAAGGAATCGGAATCGTAAAGTTCAAAAACTGATTGAAAAACTGGTTTGGATTTACTTTAAAATGTTTCGTCAAACAGCCATAAGTGTCATACGCTCTTAATTCATCAATATGCCAATGATTTGAAGGCGCATACGCTCTTAAAAAACCTTTTATCCTTTTAGAAACCACCATTCCGCCAAAAGTAATCAAGATTTCTGGCTGCAATTTCACGAACTCTTTTTTGGTAAAAGGTGTAATTATGGTATCAATGTTATGTAAAAAGGATGGATGATGTAAGTTTGAAGTCGTTTCTGTCATTACAACAACCGAATCATCTTTAGCTAGAAAATTTATTATTTCAACATCAATTGCATTGGGTTTGTTTTCTCCAACAAGAATTAATTTCTTTTTGGATTTATTCCAAATATTAGTGTAAGCAATTATTTCATCTATAGAAATTTTCTTTTGTTTTTTGGCCAAAGCCGAAATAGTTACATCGACATTTAATTTAGACACTGTTTGATATAACGGCTCTTCAAAAGGGACGTTGATATGAACTGGTCCTTTTTTCGTGAAAGCCTTATTTATAGCTTTATTTATTTCTAAATCATTTTCAACAGAGGCCTCTTGTGATAAATTGGCATTATAAAGCGAATGATTTTTAAATACATTTTGTTGGCGAATCGTTTGCCCATCTCCAATATCAATTTTGTTTTGTGGCCTGTCTGCAGAAATAACTACCAAAGGAATTTGATTATAAAATGCTTCGGAAAAAGCAGGGTAATAATTCAACAAAGCAGAACCCGAGGTACATACTACTGCTGTAGGTTTATTTGTTTGTTGTGCTATTCCAAGTGCAAAAAATGCCGCACATCGTTCATCAGCAATGCTAAAACAATTGAAATCAGGATTACTCACAAAACCTATAGTTAAAGGCGCATTTCGTGAACCTGGAGAAATGATGATGTTTTTTATTCCTTTAGCAAGACATATTTCAATGACGCTTTGCGCTAAAGGTATTTTAGGATAAACCATTCTTGTTGTTTTTTGCCTCAATGACACTAAGACTCTAAAGGCATTTATTTTTTACAAAGTTACAAACTTAGACTATTATTTTACTTATAAATACCAGATATTCGGTACTATTATTGCATAAAAGAAATATATTTGTAAAAATCAATTTAATAGAAAATTTATAAATTAATAATCCAACTATTATATGCGTTTAATGTGTTTTTGCTTCTTTTTTATTTTTGTTCAAACTGGAATTGCTCAAACCAGTTTTAAATTTGATGAAAGGAATTACCAAACCATACTTAGTACATCGAAAACTGAAAATAAACCGATTTTCATGATGCTATACGCAACTTGGTGTCCTCATTGTAATAAAATGAAAAATACCGTATTCAAAGAAGAAAAAGTTAGAAGTATGTTAAGGACTAATTTCATTTGCACTTGGTTTGATATCGATACTCCCGAAGGTAAAATTTTAAATACTAAATTCAATTTGACTTCTTTACCCACATTTGTCTTTTTAGATTCTAATGAAACCGAACTCTACCGTTTAAAAGGGGAATTATCAACTTCCGATTTTATTCAAGAATTAAATAACGCTTTGAATTCAAAGCTACAATTACCTTTTTTAGAAAAAGAATATATAAACATGCCTAGCGATTCCCAAAAATGGCTGAACTATATGAATGTGTTAAAAAAAGGGAAAGATAGAGAGTATTTAGCCGAAAAAGTGAAAGCCTATTTTGATTCACAAACAGATGAACAACTAATAAGTCCCACAAATTGGGTAATTATCGCCAATTGTGTTACTGATATTTCATCTAGAGAATTTCAATTTGTATTAAAACATCAGATAGAGTTTGAGGCAATAAGCTCACCGTTGAGAGTGGAGCGTAAAATTATAAGTATTGTAACCGAATCACTCAAACCACTTACAGAATCATTTGACACCATAGCCTATTACCAAAAACGAAAAATAGCAAAAACCATACAATTACAAAAAACAGATTCATTAATATATCGGTACGATCTTACTATCGCCGAAAGAACTGGGAACTGGTCAGCCTATAAAAAAATAGCCATCGAATCAACAGAAAAATTTGCATGGAAAGATCCCACATTATTAAAGGAAATTTCTCAAAACTTTTTGAAATATATAACTGACGTTCCTAGTTTGAATCTGGCTATTAAATGGACAACTCATTCCTTATTATTGAACGATTCTTATGACGGAAACCTTTTGCTTTCGAACTTATATTTAAAAACTAACAATAAAAATTCAGCAATAACGGCTGCCCGAAAATCAAAAGTTATTTGTACAGCTTATAGTTTTAATCCAAAAGAGGTAGACGAATTATATATTAAATTGGGCATAACTAAATAGTCATGGATATCAAAATTAGACCGTACCAGATAGAAGATACACAAGCCATTTTGGAAATTATAAATTATAATATTCTTCATTCAACGGCTTTATATGATTACACTATTCGAACTTTTGAACAACAAAAAAACATCTTAGAAGATAAAGTCAACAAAGGATTTCCTGTGATTATTGCTGAATTTGATGGAAAACTGGCTGGTTTTGCAATGTATGGTGAATTTAGGTTTCGAGAAGCCTATAAATTTACTGTAGAACATTCCGTTTATGTAAATGAAGATTTTCAAGGGAATGGTATTGGTAAACTTCTATTAGCAGCATTAATCCAACTAGCCCGAAAACAAAAACGCCACACTATGATTGCCGTTATTGATGCGGAAAATCAAAGTAGTGTAGCGTTTCATGAGAAATTTGGTTTCTCTACTGTTGGGATTATCAAAGAATCCGGATTTAAATTTGATCGATGGTTGGATTCTGTTTTTATGCAGCTTATTTTAGAGTAAACTAGCTTTTAATCCAATTTACAATTTCAGGATCGGTTGGTAAGGTTTTCGAATAATATACTTTTACCAATTCCCCTTTTTCATTAATTAAATATTTTTGAAAATTCCATTTTACCTCAGAATCTTCTACTCCATTTTTAGCTTTTTGAGTCAAGAATTGATATATTGGATTCATGTCATCTCCTTTTACTGAAATTTTGCTCATCATTGGGAACGAAACTCCATAATTGAGTTGGCAAAAACTAGCTATATCTTCATTGCTACCTGGTTCTTGCTTGCCAAAATTATTGGCTGGAAAGCCTATAATAACAAAACCTTTATCATGATAATCTTTGTATAAAACCTCTAAATCCTTATATTGTGGTGTGAATCCACATTTCGAAGCTGTGTTTACAATCATTATTTTTTTACCTTTCAAAGAAGCAAAATCAAAGGTTTCACCAGATAAATCTTCAACTTTAAATTGATAAATCGTTTGCTTTTCCATTTTGTTTTTATTTTTATCGGTTTGAGCTTGACTCTGAATCCCTATAAAAAGGAATAGTCCACATGTAATACTTATAATTTTTTTCATTGTTTATTTTTTGTATAAAAATAGTCAAAATGACATTCGAATAACTACAACATTCCTTAAAGTTTTATTAATTTTAAACCTATTGGGTGCTATTCAATTTAGTTTATTTTTTCAATCAAACTTCTACAAACTTGGTACAAGCTAGAGATTTAGCCTTCATTAAATTTGATAAGACGCTTCATTTTTTAAAGTAAAAAAGTAATGTGTAACTAAGAGTAAACGTATTTATTTCTATATTCTATGTTACTACTAGGTTTGGGAAGTTATCCTAATTATATAACTTTATAAAAATTAGTGGTCAACTTGAACTTGATTGAAGGACATTACGTTATATGACTTTCCGCTAAGCGGACTAAATTTTCAGCATACAACCTGTTATAAAACTTTACCACGAATTACACTAATTTACACTAATTTTTTTAAAATTAAAACAGGAATTCGTGACAATTAGTGCAATTCGTGGCTGAAATAAATTATTGGTATAAGTAACGGAGTGTCATATAACGTTAAATATTGATAGATTAATAGGTAAATAATTCTATTTCCACTATATTAAACTCCTTATAAAATCACTATTTTTGCACTCTAAATTATTGCCTTATGCCAAACAAAAAATACAAAATAGCTGTTATCCAATTGAATTTGAATGATATTGCCGAAAACAACCTGAAAAAATGCATTAGTTGGGTTCGTGATGCTGCCAATCAAGGAGCCGAAGTCATCTTATTACCTGAATTATATAGCAGTCATTATTTTTGTCAAAGCGAAGATGTCGATAATTTTGCCTTGGCAGAACCATTATACAGCACTTCATTTATTGCTTTTAGTGCCTTGGCCAAAGAATTAGGTGTGGTAATTATTGTTCCTTTCTTCGAAAAAAGAATGGCCGGAATCTACCACAACAGTGCGTACATTATCGATACTGATGGTTCCGAAGCAGGATTGTACCGTAAAATGCATATTCCAGACGATCCCCATTTTTATGAAAAGTTCTATTTCACACCAGGTGATTTAGGCTTTAAAGCTTTTAATACCAACAAAGGAAAAGTGGGCACCCTAATATGTTGGGATCAATGGTATCCAGAAGCCGCTCGATTAACAGCGCTTCAAGGTGCCGAGGTCTTGTTTTACCCAACTGCTATTGGTTGGCATCCACAAGAAAAAGAGCAATACGGCGAGAACCAACACGGCGCTTGGATGAACGTTATGAAAGGGCATGCTGTTGCTAATGGTGTGTATGTTGCCGCTGCCAACCGTATTGGTTTAGAGCACTATTTGCCCGATACCGCCGGAATCCAGTTTTGGGGTTCTTCATTTATCGCGGGTCCACAAGGCGAAATTTTGGCACAAGCCTCACACGATAAAGAAGAAATTCTGATTGCCGAAGTCGATTTGGATCTACAAGAAAACGTACGTCAGAACTGGCCGTTTTTTAGAGATCGTAGAATTGATGCTTTTGGGGATATTACCAAAAGAGCAATTGATTAAAGTTTAAATTGGCACACGGATTTAACGGATAAAACGATTGACACGGATTTTATTAAAAAATAAAAAAAAGGACTATAACGATGTGTTTTAGTCCTTTTTTGTTTTTTTTAGGAGCAGTACAAATGTGCATTTCAATTACCTCTACTCCCGCTATTCGCTACAATATTGTGGTGGCAAAAGCAAAGCCACCACAAGGATTTCCGCTACTATCGGGGCTGATGAGAACGTTAAATTTTCATTAGAATAGTCTCAAAAAGAAAAACAATACATTAACTATTTACTCAATTGATAATTATTTACTAATACAGATGCCGAAATATTTAAAACTCTTTCAAGCTCTCTAATCATGCCTACTGTCAGTCTTTTTTTCTTGCTCAAAATTTCAGAAACGCTGCTTTTGCCTCCAATAATTCCAATTAAATCTTTTTGCTTAATATTCATTTCTTCCATTCTGATTTTAATAGCTTCAATAGGATCAGGAGCTTCAATAGGAAAAAATTGATTTTCATAATTATCTATCAACAAGGATAAAATTTCAGCTTCATCCCCTTCTTTAGTATTAGGAGCAGCATCAAAAATCACTTCAAGTCTTTCAAGCGCTTTTTCGTAATCACTTTCGGTTTTAATAGGTCTAATTTCCATAATTGGTTTTTTAAATTGTGTCAGCATTTATTTTATCATATTCAGCATGTGTGCCAATGAACCTAATAAATGCCCACTGTCTTTCGAAATTGAATTTTACTATGAGTCGGTATGAATTTCCTTTTATATTAAAAACAATCCTACTGTCTTTCAAAATACTTGCATTTATAAACGTTTGTTTGATTTCATTTGGTGAATTCCAATTTGAATTCTTAGCCGTTTCGTACCAAGTCTTCAAATATTGTTCCGCATCGGCGTGCTTTTCCCAAAAGTCTCTCAATGTTTTTTTAGCAATGATTCTTTTCAGATTGTCTAAATATAATGCCAATACAACAATAAGTTCTCGAATTACGAACTTTTATTCAAATAACACTTCGAGTAATCGGATACCATCCTGCAAGGTCTTTTTTTGACCTTGTAGGTATTTAGTTTTATGAGATTTCTTCTTTTTAGTTATCCGCGTTGCAAACGCTACAATTTTACATTTAATTGAATTAGGTACTCGATGCAATCGAGAAAAGTGCAGTGAAATGTCTTTAATTAAAGATCAAATCACCTGTAATTTGTCATTTCGACGAAGGAGAAATCACATTAGTTGCTCATTGTAGTTGCTCTCGTTATGTGATTTCTCCCGTTGGTCGAAATGACAAAACAACCCTTATTAATTATTACCTTTTGGAAAAACATAGCACACTTCAAATCCATTTTCAAGAACGTTTATTTTTAAGGAACACTTGGAGCAGCTTTTATTATTATTTGATAATTATTTCAGTAAATACTAATTTTCCAAGAGTTGTTGGTTTTTCAAGTCTATAAACACCTACATCATCATAATTTTCTTTAACCGCTTTATATACTTTGTTTATATAGTCAAGCTCTGCATTATATCCAAAAATAACATTTCTTAACGCACTTTTATTAAAATGCGATTTACCTTTAAAATCTTTAAGCAAACGAATTTCTTTTTCATATCCCCAACTCTTTTCTTTTCTAAAAAATATTTTCCCTAATTCATCCGCATCCGATATAGGTGAAAACTCTATCTGACTTAAGTTCTCTTGATAACGAATAGGGCCTAAAAAATTAAAAAAATCTTTATCATTTTCACTATTGAATTGCAAACATATACCTTTATGATTATTCGAATAATTTGCCCAAAGAGGCATATTCATAATATACATTGAAAAACAAGCTACACCAAATTCTAAAATCAAATCTGCTACTTTTCCTTGAGCAAATTTATAGAGTGATTCATTATTATAGTTAACGAGAAAATTTTCTTTACTTTTTTTATTAATTAAATTTTCAGAAATCAACTTGTAATATTTTTCAATTTCTTTAGGATCTTCACTTAATTTAACTAAATCTGGACTGGAATCAAACGGATCATTCAAAGAATTTCAATCCGCAAAAAAAATATAATTATTAATTATTTCATCTATTGTTCTATCAGTATTTGGTCTAAATCTGAAAATGTAAGGTCTTCCAGCTGTTATTATTTCATCATTCATTCTTCGATAATTTTAAACTTGAATACAAACTCAAATATATAAAATCCCCCTCACAAATCCCCTTCTCAACAAATGATTATTCTCACAATCCCAACTCCCCTAGCCTTGATAGCAGTGGAAAGCGTATGAAGGGAGACCATTACTTTTTCTGGCTTTAGCAGAGCGACCAGAGGAAGCTCCTGCTAGAGCTTAGAAAAAGAATGGGAAACCGAATACCTTGTAGCGAAGTGCTGGATTAAGCTCCTAAAAATTATAAACCTCATTTATCAAACATCCATTTTTATAATCCTCGCGAATGCTTATATTTGCTGTCATCAAATTTTAGCTTCGTTTTTATGACTACTACAAACAGACGTTTCCCTGCTGAATGGGAAAAACAAGAAGGAATTTTATTGTGTTTTCCGCATAATGGCAACGATTGGCCCGGAAAATATGAGGCGATTCAGTGGGCTTTTGTAGAATTCATCAAAAAAGTCGCCACATATGAATCTGTTTTTCTGGTTGTTGCCGATGAGAACCTTCAAGACAAAGTGAGTGGTCTGCTCGAAATGGCGGCCGTTAATTTGGACAAAGTATCTTTTATCATTCATAAAACGAACCGTTCATGGATGCGAGATTCGGGTCCGATTATCGTGAAAAACGGCAATAAAAGAGAGGCCTTGAACTTTAATTTTAATGGCTGGGCAAAATACAAAAACATCAATCTTGACAAGCATGTTCCTGCGAAAGTGGCCGATTTTCTGAAACTACCACTTACCCAAGTGATGTACAAAGGCAAGCCAGTAATTGTTGAAGGTGGCGCCATAGACGTTAATGGTCGTGGTACGTTATTGACATCTGAAGAATGTTTGTTGCATCCTGATATTCAGGTTCGGAACCCGAATTTTACCAAAGAAGATTACGAAGCTGTTTTTAAGGAATACTTAGGAATTACCAACGTTATTTGGTTAGGAGACGGCATTGAAGGCGATGATACTCATGGTCATATTGATGATCTGGCTCGGTTTGTAAACGAAGATACTATTGTTACCATCATAGAAACGGATGTCAACGATGCCAATTATAAGCCTTTGCAAGACAATTTGAAGCGCTTGCAAAACGCAAAATTAGAAAATGGTGCTTCGCCGGTAATAGTTAGTTTGCCGATGCCTAAGAAATTGATTTTTGATGGGATTCGAATTCCAGCGAGTTATGCTAATTTTTTGATTTTGAATCAGTGTGTTTTGGTTCCTACTTTTAACGATCCCAACGATAGAAAAGCTTTGAATATCTTGGCAGAATGTTTCCCTGATCGAGAAATTATTGGCATTAGTGCGATTGATCTGATATGGGGTTTTGGGACCTTACATTGCTTGAGTCAGCAGATACCGGAGTAGTTTTTTGAGCCACAGCTTGTTTTTTTGGACAATCATTCTACGGATTAAACTTATTTGCACGGATTTTTTCTTTGAAGACTTTTACAATCTGCGAAGTCGAGTGCTTCTTTTTTTAGACACGAATTGCACAAATTAGCACGAATCATTATTTTGATCACAGATTAAACCGATTAAACGAATTGGCACCGATAAGTTTGTTCTTATAAAATAAAAAAGCACCAACATTTATTTCTAAAACGTTGGTGCTTGTTTGATTAAATTTTATAGGTTATTCTCTAGTATAGTTAATTTTATTACCATCATCCCAAATCAAATCAAAACTGTTTTTATTTTCAGCAAATTGAAATGTTAGACCCGAAGCTTTTGATTCGAAAGTATTATTATCTATATATTCAATAGTAAATTTTGGAAAGTCTTTCATTTCAACATTGATAACTCCTTTTTTTAATGATAATACAAAGGTTCCAATATATTTATTATTAGAATAAGTCCCTAAATAGCCTTTTAAATCGATGTCTTTTTCGATTTTCCCAGTAGCTGAATTCCAACTATTATTACTTTCGTTGTTATCCGGTAGAATATGATCAGGATCAATAATAATACTTTCTATTTCCTCAGTAGAATTATGCTTAAAAGTCCATTCCTCATTTCTTTGCCAGATTTCAACTGGTAATTGAATCCGTGTTGTTTTCCCACTTTTGGTTTTAATCTCTAAAGTCACTGGCATTGCCATTTTCTCGAAATTTTCTATTGTGATATACACACCCTTTGTAGGATCATTGTTTACATATTTTATCGCATTTACACCTTGATCCAATTGCCAATTATTGACAAACCAAGCTCTCCAAAACCAGCCTAAATCTTCACCAGATGCATTTTCCATGGTGCGAAAAAAGTCGTCGGGAGCTGGATGCTTGTACGCCCAACGTTCTATATAGGTTCGAAAAGCAAAATCAAAACGTTCGGGACCTAAAATTTGTTCTCTTAACAATGTTAAAGCAGTACTAGGTTTATAATAAGACAAAATACCTATATTGGCTTCTTTCATATTATCAGGAGAACTCATAATTGGCTCTAGACTAGGGTTGGTAAAGTTTTTTGAATAAAGATGAAGATCTCTATTTTCTTTTTTATATTCTCCATTATTAAAATCATTCCAACTAATGGAATTAATAAATGTATTGAATCCTTCATCCATCCAGGCATACAAACGTTCGTTGGATCCCACAATCATTGGAAACCAAATATGGCCAAATTCGTGATCGGTAACACTCCATAAATCTTTACCTTTATCCTTGTAATCCGAAAAAGACATCGCGGGATATTCCATTCCTGATACAATACCCGCTACATTAGTTGCGGTTTTATAAGGATATTCGAACCATCTTTTGGAATAATTTTCAATCGCTGCTTTAACATATTCAGTAGAGCGTCCCCAAGCGTCCATGCCGTCACTTTCGATTGGATAAACAGAAATGGCCAAAGATTTTTTTCCGCTTGGCAAATTAATTCTTGCCCCATCAACAATAAATGAAGCCGATGATGCCCATGCTATATCTCTAGAATTATTTAATTTAAATCGCCATGTTTTAGTTGTTTTTGGATTCGTAGTGGCATTTTCTATAACTTCTTCTTTAGAACGTATGATAACCGTTTTGTCACTTTGAGAAGCTGTTACAAAACGATTTTGTTCTTTTAAAGATAACACTTCCGATTTATTCACTAATTCACCTGAACAAACAACAAATTGGTTGGAAGGAACAGTAATGGCAACGTCAAAATCACCATATTCAAGATAAAATTCCGAAGCTCCAAGATAAGGATTGGTATTCCACCCCCGAATGTCGTCATATACACACATTCTTGGATACCATTGAGCCATTGTAAAGACTTTACCGTTTTTTGTTTCTAAAACTCCCATTCTATCTGATCCTTCTTTGGGAGAAATAAAGGAGTATTCAATTTTAAGTTTGACTATTCCTCCTTTTGATTTCAATTCTTGAGGTAGAAAAACCTGCATTCTAGTTTCATAGATACTGTATTTCACGTCTGTCTCTGTTGATTTTCCTTTAGAAGTTGTAACAATTTTTACGGACTTGATTTTATTTCCTCCATCAAAAACTTGACCTTGAGCTCCATTTCTACTGCCACTGATAGGTATGATTGCATTTCCTCGAGAATTGTCTTTGAATAAATTTTGTTCCAAATACATCCATAAAAAATTCATATTATCAGGACTATTGTTGGTATAAGTTATAATAACTTTGCTTGAAATTTCATTATCTGCATCGTTTAGCTCAGCTGATAACTTATAATCTGCTTTATTTTTCCAGTATTCAACTCCAGGTTGACCACTAACGGAGCGGGTTTTCGAACCGTCATTAGAATAAAAATAGGGGCCGAAAGCAGCATAATAATCATAATTTGACACTTTCTTAATCGGTGCTAAAACTGGAGATTGTTGAGACCATAATGAACTAACAAACAATAATAAAAGGAATTGCAAAGTAAAGGTGAAATGATATTTTTTCATTATTAAAAAATTTTCAACAAATAAATGAAAAATAAAGTAAACAGTACAAAAAACGGATTAAATTTGACATAATTTTAGTAATTCTATTGATTTGATTCCTAATAATTCAATAAAAATTCAGAAATTTGGTTTCTATTCTTAATATTTTAATACTAATACAGAGTTATTTTGACTACAAAAATTTCAAATTCAAATGTAACGGCTCAAATAAATCATGTAGGAGCTGAATTATTTTCTATAAAAAACAAAGAAAATAAAGAATTCATGTGGGAAGGAAATCCTAAATTTTGGGGTAAACATTCTCCAGTTCTATTTCCAATAGTGGGCACATTAAAAAACAATTCTTATTCCTATAACGGAATCGATTACCAATTGGCTCGTCATGGTTTTGCTAGAGATATGGTTTTTGAAGTAGTACAAAAAAATAAAAACAGTGTCATTTTTTCATTAAATTCATCAGAAGAAACAAGAAAAACATACCCGTTTGAGTTTGAACTGCAAATCATTTATACTTTGATTGAAAACAGTCTTATGGTAGAATATAAAGTTTTTAATAAAGGAAATACTATAATGCCGTTTTCTATTGGAGCCCATCCGGCCTTTGCTTTAGATGGAAATTTCGAAAAATACTCTCTTGAATTTGAAAAGGAAGAAAATTTAGAATATTTCCTTTTAGAAAATGATCTGATTGCTAATAAAAAGAAACAATTGGAACTGAAAAATAAAAAAATTAATTTAAACTATCAATTATTTGAAAACGACGCCTTAATTTTCAAAACACTAGAATCAAATTCAATCACAATTTTAGAAAATTTAAAACCATTTTTGAAAGTCACTTTTGAAGATTTTCCTAGTTTAGGACTTTGGACGAAAATTGACGCTTCTTTTATTTGTATAGAACCGTGGTTTGGATATTCTGATACAAACGAACATTTCGGAAATCTTTTTGAAAAAGAAGGGATTCAAGTACTGAGTGAAAATGACATTTTCAATTCGAAATTTAGCATTGAAATTCTATAATTAAACTATAAAACAAGCAAATAAAATGGTGAGCATATCCTTTAATCCATTTCCAAATCTCGAAACCGAACGTCTTTATTTACGCCGGATTGTAAAAGAGGATGTAAATGAAATTTTTGCACTTCGGTCCAATAAGGAAATCATGAAATACGTACCTAGACCTATAGCAAAAAGCAATGAAGAGGCAATGGAACATATCACTTTGCTTGAAGAAAAACTTAAAACCAATGAAGGCATAAATTGGGCAATTACTTTAAAAAGCGATCCAAAACTGATTGGAATTATTGGCCATTTTAATATAAAACCCGAACATTATAGGTCTGAAATTGGGTATATGTTACTTCCAGAATATCATGGAAAAGGTATCATTTCTGAAGCCGTAAAAAAAGTTGTTAAATATGGATTTATAGAGATGAAACTGCATTCGATAGCAGCCATAATCGATCCCGAAAATTTAGCTTCCGAAAAAGTGTTGCAAAAAAACGGATTTATCAAGGAGGCTCATTTAAAAGAAAATGAATTTTATCAAGGTCGTTTTGTAGATACTGTAATCTATTCTCTTTTGAATAAGCACTTCTCCTACCCTTAATTCTTATTCATTTTTAGACTAAAACAACAAATTAATTCATCCAATTATTTCTATATTTGCTAGCGAAACATGTGAAAATTCTTAATGAACAATATACCGTAAATTATAAATTATATGAAAAAACCACTTATCATCTTTTTTCTTTTACTTTCGATTTTTTCACAAAGTCAAACCTACATAAAAGTAAATGCATTTACAACTTTGTTAACAATTCCAAATGTAGGTTTAGAAACCAGTATTGGAAAAAAATCCACTCTGCAATTTGATGTATTAACCTCATTTTGGAAAGATTTACAAGGAGTTCCAATGGAATTTTACAGCTTCACTTCTGAATATAGATACCATTTTCATGAAAATTACAATGGATTTTATCTTGGAGGACATATTGGTTTTTCCAGTTTTAATCTTCAAAAATGGCAATATATCCATTCAAATTATGCAGAAAAAGGTATTGGATACTTTATGGGAGCAACAATTGGTTTTCAAAAAAAGATAAATAACCGATTTATGTTAGACTGTTTTGTAGGTGGAGGAAGTCACCAAGCTTTCTATAAGGGCTATGCAATTAGTACTGGTGAACGTGTTGACAAAGCAGAACATTACAACAAAAGTGGTGAATGGTTACCATACAGAGGTGGCGTTATGGTTTCCTACCGAATTAATTAGATACTATTGATTTTAGGAAGTGTTTTAATGTATAATTCTTCTACTTTTTTTCTTGCCCAATCCGTTTTTCTTAAAAACGTTAAACTCGATTTGATACTTGGTTTGTCTGTGAAACATTTAATTTTTATTAATTCACTCAAAGTATCAAACCCATAATAAGTAACGAGTTGTTCTAGAATTGATTGAAGTGTAATTCCGTGAAGTGGATCTTTTGAAACTGGTTTAATTGGGTTTTCCATATGGCAAATTTAAGGCTTTTATATTTATTTTTTTGGTGTTTCATCCATTTGTAATTACATTTGTCCTTCTATGCTAAAAACAATCAACATACTTAATAAAAGAGCTCGATTCGATTATGAAATAATCGAAAAATTTACTGCTGGAATCGTTTTGGCTGGAACGGAAATAAAATCTATCCGTCTAGGAAAAGCAAATATAACTGAAAGTTTTTGTGAGTTCAGTGGCACGGAGCTTTTTGCAATTAATACCTACATTGAAGAATATGCTTTTGGAAATCAATTCAATCATAAATCAAGAAGTGAACGCAAACTTTTGCTTAATAAGCGAGAATTAAAAAGTTTAGCTAGAAGTGTACAAGCAAAAGGATTAACAATTGTCCCTTTAAAATTGTTTACCAACGAAAAAGGGATGGCAAAACTTGAAATTGGCCTTTGCCGAGGAAAGAAAACCTACGATAAAAGAGAATCCCTAAAAGAACAAGATACCAAAAGAGATCTTGATAGAATAAAAAAAGCTTTTTAAATACAAGATCCACAACTAGATTTGAAAAAATTTACTTGTGGTTTTTTATATTTAAATTTTATGACCAAATATGTCAAGACAATTAATACATATAAAAATGAAAACACTACTCAAAAATGCAAGAGAACAAAAAGGTTTAAAAACCAGAGAAGTGGCGCAACTTTTAAGGATTGACCAAGCCTTAATCAGCAAGTTTGAAAATGGTTCCAGAAAACCAACCAAAGATCAAGTTGTTAAATTGGCCTCTTTATTAGCTATCGATTATGAAACCCTCTTGGTGGCTTGGCTTAAAGAGAAAATCCTTAATGAAATAGGACAGGATGAATTTGCCTTGAAAGCAATGGATATGGTTCGGGAAGAGATTCAAAATAACTATAACACGATAAAAAAATCACTATCAAAAAACTTGACATCTATTCTTGATGAAATTGATATTCTTAAATCAAAGTTGGATAAATTTCCAAAATTTGATAGTGATAGAATCACTCAAGCTTTAGAACTGGAATATACTTTTGAAAGCAACCGCATCGAAGGAAATACACTAACACTTCTCGAAACTGATTTGGTAATCAATGAAGGCTTAACTATTTCGGGTAAAAGCATGCGAGAGCATTTGGAAGCAATAAACCACCATGAAGCAATTGCCTATATCAAGCATTTGATAGACAAAAATAATGCCCTAAATGAACAAGAAGTGTTATCTATTCATAACTTAATATTACGAGGAATTAAACCAAATGACGCTGGTCGATATCGTCAGACACAAGTAATGATCAAAGGCAGTTCGTATATGCCACCGCAACCTTTTTTGGTTTCCAAAGAAATGGAAGATTTTTTTATTTGGTATGAAACCAATAAAAACAACTTGCATCCCATTGTTTTGGCAGCAGAACTTCACGAGCGCCTATTGACTATTCATCCATTTATAGATGGAAACGGAAGAACTTCTCGCTTGGTAATGAATCTTATTTTATTACAAAATGGATATGTAATTACCAATATAAAAGGCGATTACGAAACCCGAATGCGATATTACAATTCCCTAGAAACTGCTCAAACAAAAAACAACAAAGAAGATTTTCTGTTATTTATTGCCCAAAATGAAAAAGAAAGTTTGGCTCGTTATCTAGAAATTATTGGTCAATAAAAAATCCCGTCTAGTCCTAAAAGGATACGGGATATTGGTTTATATACTCTGAATATTAATTTTTATTTTCTAATAAAGGTACAAATCTAAAATCACCAAACTCATGTTTCTCGAATTGGGTTTCATTTTTTCTAATTAGTAAGGTCATTATTTGTTTTTCTTCACCAAGAGGAATGACCAACCTTCCTCCTATTTTTAATTGCGCCATCAAAGCTTGTGGAATTATTGGAGCACCAGCCGTTACAATTATGCTATCAAATGGCGCATGACCTGGCAATCCTTTATAGCCATCACCAAAAGAAAGATGTTTGGGGCGTATTCCTAATTTAGGTAATAAAGCTGATGTTTGTTTAAATAGTTCATTTTGCCTTTCAACACTATACACTTTAGCTCCCATCAAACATAAAACTGCTGTTTGATACCCTGAACCTGTTCCAATTTCGAGTATTTTTTGTTCTTTTTTAACTTCTAATAATTGACTTTGAAATGCCACTGTATAAGGTTGAGAAATAGTTTGTCCAGCTCCAATTGGAAAAGCTTTATCCTGATAAGCATAATCAGCAAAACTAGAATTCAAAAAAAGATGTCTTGGAATTTTACTTATTGCTTTCAAAACATTTTTATCAGTAATCCCTTTTTCTTTTAAAAGGCTTACTAATTGATTGCGAAGGCCTTGATGTTTGGAGGTGTCTTTCAAAATTTAAGTGAATTTATTTTGGTAAAAATAAGAAAGAAATTGCTATTATAAATATTGAATTTTAAATTTTATAGTATTAAATATTTATCAATTTGCAAAGGATAAAAATTAAATTGCGAACTGTCGAAGCAATTATTAATTTATTGCTATTTTTGTTAAAAATACATTTTATGCTAAAAGTAGGGGTTTTAGGTGCAGGACATCTTGGAAAAATACATTTACGATTATTACAACAATCTGAAAAATATGAATTGGTTGGTTTTTATGACGAAAACCAAGAAAATGGAGCAAAAGTTGCCAATGAATTTGGATACAAACAATTCTCGACTATTGCGACTTTAATCCATGCTGTAGATGTAATTGACATTGTTACCCCAACTCTTTCGCATTATAAATGTGCCAAAGTTGCTATCAAATCAGGAAAACACGTTTTTATTGAAAAACCTATTTCAAATACCGTAGCTGAAGCCGAAGAAATAATTGCTTTGGCAATTGAATATAAGGTAAAAGGTCAAGTAGGTCATGTCGAAAGATTCAATCCCGCTTTTAAAGCTACCAAGGATATGATCGAAAACCCGATGTTTATTGAAACCCATCGTTTGGCCGAATTCAATCCTCGTGGTACTGATGTTCCAGTGGTTTTAGATTTAATGATCCACGATATTGACGCTATTTTAAGCGTAGTTAATTCGAAAGTAAAAAACATACATGCCAGTGGAGTTTCTGTAATTAGTGATACACCAGATATTGCCAATGCTAGAATTGAGTTCGAAAATGGATGTGTAGCGAATTTAACAGCCAGTCGGATTTCCCTGAAAAACATGCGAAAATCCCGTTTCTTCCAAAAAGACGCCTACATCTCGGTAGATTTCTTGGAGAAAAAATGCGAGGTTGTAAAAATGAAAGATGCTCCCGAAATTCCTGGAGATTTTGATATGATTTTACAAAATGCTGAGGGTGTGAAAAAACAAATCTACTTCTCCAATCCTGATGTCGAGCAAAACAATGCCATTCTAGACGAATTGGATTCCTTTGCCGATGCTATTAACAACAACTCAACTCCAGTGGTAACTTTAGAACAAGCTACAGAAGCCTTGCGTGTAGCCTATCAAATTATTGATTGTTTTAAAAAGTAATAAAATTAGTTTAAAGTTTAAAGTTACTCGAGAGTACTTTAAACTTTAAACTAAAATCCATGAAATGAGTATAACGGAAATGTGATGCAAAAACCGATGAAGTTATATGCGACCCGAGCTTCCGAACAGGCGAAGCAATTACATATTCCTTTATAAAAACTAATATTATCAACATATGAAAATTATAGCCGTAATCGGAGCTGGAACTATGGGCAATGGTATAGCACATACTTTTGCACAAAGTGGTTTCACCGTAAAACTGATCGATGTATCCGAAAAGTCATTGGATTCGGGAATGGCAACTATATTTACGAATTTAGATCGTATGGTTGCTAAAGGAACCATTACCGAAGGAGACAAATTCAAAACCATCAGTAATATAATTACCTATACCGATTTAAAAGATGGTGTTACAGGCGTTGATTTAGTTGTTGAAGCAGCCACTGAAAATGTAGAATTAAAACTAAATATCTTCAAGCAATTGAACGAGATTTGTTCTCATAACACAATTTTCGCAACAAATACCTCTTCCATTTCTATTACACAAATTGGAGCTGTTGTAGCGCATCCAGAACGTGTAATTGGGATGCATTTTATGAATCCTGTACCGATTATGAAATTAGTCGAAATTATCCGCGGCTACAATACGAGTGATGAAGTGACGAAAATCATTATGGATTTATCCGAAAAACTGGGAAAAACTCCCGTTGAAGCCAATGATTATCCAGGTTTTGTGGCCAACAGAATTTTGATGCCCATGATTAACGAAGCAATTGAAACATTATACAACAAAGTAGCTGGCGTTTACGAAATTGATACCGTGATGAAACTCGGAATGGGACACCCAATGGGACCTTTGCAATTAGCCGATTTCATTGGATTGGATGTCTGCTTGGCAATTCTTAACGTGATGTACGACGGCTTTAAAAACTCAAAATATGCTCCTTGTCCGTTATTGGTCAACATGGTCCGAGCTGGAAAATTAGGAGTGAAATCTGGTGAAGGTTTCTATGATTATGGTGAAAGTAAAAAAGCAGAGAAAATCTCAAAACAGTTTGTATAATATGTCAATAGCACAAAATCTTCTCAAAATAAAATCGACTTTACCTGAAAACGTAACCCTAGTTGCGGTTTCAAAGACTAAACCTATTCCTGATTTAATGGAAGCTTATGATGCCGGACAACGAATTTTTGGCGAAAACAAAATCCAAGAAATGGCAGAGAAATGGGAGGCAATGCCAAAAGATATCGAATGGCACATGATTGGACACGTTCAGACGAATAAAGTCAAATTTATGGGGCCTTTTGTAAATTTGATTCACGGTGTTGATAGTTCGAAATTATTGGCAGAAATAAATAAACAAGCAAAAAAGAACAACCGAATTATTGATTGTTTACTTCAAATCCATATTGCCGAAGAAGAAACTAAGTTTGGTTTGGATGAAATGGAACTCAACGAAATCCTAACATCAAAAGCTTTCGAAGAAATGAAAAACATTCGAATCGTTGGATTAATGGGAATGGCCACTTTTACAGACAACCAAAACCAAATCAAGAAAGAATTCACGCATTTGAAATTGATTTTTGACAAACTGAAACCACTGAACACTAATAACTGCCAACTGAACACTATCTCAATGGGAATGTCGGGCGATTACAAACTCGCAATTGAATGCGGAAGTACTATGGTTCGAATAGGAAGTAGTATATTTGGGGGACGATAAACTTCAATGGCAATAGCAATGGCAACGGCAATGGCAAATTGAAAAAAAATAAAATTAAAACCTAAATGGAAGTTAACGAACCTAATTTTGATAAAATTTATAATTTTGAAGATCGTTTGGTTCGATTTGCTGGAGAATGTATTTTCTTTGTTAGAAAACTAGAAAAGTCTTATGAAATTGAATATTAGAAAAACCAATTAATAAGATCGTCCGGAAGTTCTTCGTTAAATTATGGAGAAGCTCAAGGCACAATAACTAGCAAAGATTTCATTTTCAAAGTTTCATTATCCGTAAAGGAACTTAAAGAATCTAGAAATTCATTAAAAGTTCTTGATAATATAAAATCAGGAGATTCAGAAGAAAGAAAATGGCTTTTGACGGAAGTTGAAGAACTTATCGCAATCGCTTCAAAAATGATAAACAATAAAAAATAATTCAATTACAATAACAATTACAATGGCAATTACAATTTTAAATTTTTAAAATTGATAATGAGTTTTGATTTTGCCATTGATATTTGAAATTGCTATTGCCATTGATTTTTGAAATTGATATTGAAAATGTACGCAATACTTGACATAGAAACTACTGGAGGACAATTCAACGAAGAAGGAATAACGGAAATTGCCATTTATAAATATGACGGTCACGAAATCGTGGATCAGTTCATCAGTTTGGTGAATCCCGAAATTCCAATTCAGCCTTTTGTGGTAAAATTGACCGGAATTAATAATGCCATGTTACAATCTGCCCCAAAGTTTTTTGAAGTGGCCAAACGCATTATTGAAATGACCAACGACGCTGTTTTGGTAGCACATAACGCCGAATTTGATTATCGAATATTACGTACCGAATTTCGGCGTTTGGGCTATGATTTCAATGTGAAAACACTTTGTACAGTCGAACTATCCAAAAAATTATTGCCTGAACAACCTTCTCACAGTTTAGGTAAACTAGTTCGTGCTTTGGGAATCCCAATGGCCGACAGACATCGTGCCAGCGGAGATGCATTAGCCACCGTAAAGTTGTTCAAATTGCTATTGGACAAAGATGTAAATAAAGAAATTGTCAAAGAACTTATCAAATTCGAAATCCAAAAAGGAATTTCTCCTAAATTGATGGATATCGTCGAAAGCCTTCCTTCCAAAACAGGGATTTACTATATTCACCGTGAAGATGGAACGATCATTTTTATTGGAAAAAGCCGAAACATAAAAAAGCGTGTAAATCAACATTTCACTGGAATTACAAAAAGTGCCAAGAAAATTCAGAATGAAGTTTTCACCGTAACTTATGAAGAAACGGGAAGCGAATTGATTTCCATTTTAAAAGAATCCCAAGAAATAAAAATCAATAGACCCATTTATAATAGAATGTCACCTAAAAGCAATTTTTCATGGGCAATCTATGCTGAAAAAGACGCAGAAGGTTACTTGAATTTAAATTTACAAAAGGCTGACGGGCGCAAAAAAGAAATAAAATCATATACTTCTCTACAGGAAGGCAAGGACGCCTTGCTTAGAATAAGTTCTCAATACCAATTGTGTCAAAAATTGACAGGTTTATTTCAAACCAAAACACATTGTTTTCAACATACTATTAGTGAATGTGATGGTGCATGTGTTGGAAAAATTAATGCAGAAGCTTATAATGAGCGGGTTCAAAATTTTATAGATAAAAATATTTTCGAAAATAAAACTTTGGCAATATTAGACAGAGGTCGCTCTATAACAGAACGTAGTGTAATATTTGTGGAAAATGGAATTTATAAAGGGTATGCCTTTTATGAATTAAATTATCAAATTACTACTATTGCCATTTTAAGAAACATCATTATTCCAATGCCAAATAACCGGGATACAAGGCATCATATTCAAAGTTATATTCGAAAAAGCAAAGGAATTAAAATAATGCATTTTTAACTTTTTTTACTTCGTATGATTCGAGAAAAATCAAAATTAAAAATACTACGGCAAAAAATCCATATCATCATTTATGGAACAAATACGGTAGCCGGAAGACTTTTTGACTTAATCCTTTTGGGACTTATCCTCTTAAGCGTCCTTTTAGTAATGCTCGAAACAGTACAAGGATTTGATGTAAAATACCACGACCAACTTATAATTCTTGAGTGGATAATTACTGTTTTTTTTACACTTGAATATGTATTGAGAATTGCAGTTACAAACAAACCTTTAAAATACATCGCAAGTTTCTACGGTATTATCGATTTGATTGCCATTCTACCCATGTATTTGGCCTTTTTCTTAGTGGGGACAAAGGTTTTTTCAGTAATTCGTTCGCTACGATTGTTACGATTATTTAAAATTTTGAACAACCCAAAATTTTCAGTCCAATCATTACATTTAGTCAAAGCGCTCAAAGCCAGCAGAGGAAAAATCACGGTTTTCATGTATTTTGTACTCATCAGCACCATTATAATTGGCTCCATAATGTATATTGTTGAAGGGGAGGAAAATGGCTTTACAAGTATCCCAACCAGCATTTATTGGACAATTGTAACCCTAACGACAGTAGGTTATGGCGACATTTCACCTGTAACTCCATTGGGTCAATTTATAGCCTCGTTTGTAATGATTTTGGGGTATGGAATTATAGCAGTACCTACAGGAATTGTTACCACCGAAATGGCCAAATCAACAACTAAAAAACCAAATATAAATAACAACTATTCATGTAACCATTGCGATGCCGAAGACCATCAAGATAAAGCAAAATTTTGTTATCATTGCGGTTCAAAATTAGTAGAAAATTAATAAGAAGCTATTCCAGCTGTGCACTACAACTCCTCGTTATTCAAGTTGTTTTTCTACGGCCGTAAAAGGAGCTTCCGCTGGTCGCTCTTTTACAACCAAGAAAAAATAACTTTCATAACTCTGGGGTTTCCGTTTCCATCTGGGCTAAAAAAATATGAAATACTTAATAACCATCGTCGGCCCTACAGCCATAGGAAAAACAGCCTTGAGCATCGCTTTGGCACAACAGTTCAAAAGCGAAATAATATCTTGTGACAGCCGACAATTTTTCAAAGAAATGCGAATAGGAACTGCAGTTCCATCGAGTGAGGAATTGGCTGCGGCCCAACATCATTTTATTCAAAACAAATCCATTTTCGAAAATTATACCGTTGGCGATTTCGAAAAAGAAGCCATCGAAAAATTAGAGGAATTATTCCTAACCAATGATTATGTTGTTCTCGTTGGAGGTTCTGGTTTGTATGTCGATGCCGTTTTAAAGGGTTTTGACGAATTTCCTGAAATAGAACTTTCAGTTCGTGAGGAAGTAAAACAAAATTATGAACTACTAGGTTTACACTATTTACAAACCGAATTAGAGCAAAGAGATCCAAAATACTTTGAAGTGGTAGCCAAAGAAAATCCACAACGTTTGATGCGTGCTTTGGAAGTTTGTATTGGAACTGGAAAACCTTATTCCTCTTTTTTAAACCAAAAGAAAAACACCCGTAACTTCACTCCTATTCTCATCGGATTAGAAGCCGAAAGAAGTGTAATATATGATAGAATCAATCAGCGAGTAGATATTATGTTGAACGAAGGTTTATTGGCGGAAGCCAAAGAATTATTGCCACATAAAAATCGGAATGCCCTACAAACTGTAGGTTACAGAGAATTATTCAGCTATTTCGAAGGCGAGATTTCATTGGAATTTGCCATCGAAGAAATCAAAAAAAACACCAGAAGGTTTGCCAAGCGACAACTTACTTGGTTCAAAAGAAACGAAGAAACAAAGTGGTTTGATTATTTGATAGATCGACAAGAGATTATAGATTACATAAAAAAGAAAAGCAATGACAATAGCAATGGCAATGACAAAAATATTTCCAATATAGAAATTCCAAAATAAAAATTCCAAATACTAACTTCGTACCTCGTATTTCGTACTTCCAACCTCCTCTATCAACATGCCAATTTCACCAAATTTCACGTCCATATTCAGTAAAGATTGGGAAATCAATTTTACGCAATGCATGCCAAATGAATATTTAAAATATACTGATTTGTGTAACATTTTACAATTAACAGCTGCAGCACATTCGGATGTGGGCGGGATTAGTTTTTCGGATATGCAGGAATTCGACCAAGCATGGGTTTTGAGTAGAATGCGTGTTGAAATAACTGAATTACCGAAGTGGAAAGATATCGTTACCGTAAAAACTTGGATTAATACCTTAGAAAATTCACGTTCCGTTCGTGCGATAGAAATACATGTCAAAGGTAAAAAAATTGTGGGTTGCGAAACGTTTTGGGCAGTATTCAACACTAAAATTAGACGGCCTGAAGCCTTGGCTTTACCGTTTGAACATTTTGAATTATATCCTGAAAGAAAAGCAACTAAAGAATCTTTTTCAAAAATCAATTTAAATCATGATACCGAAATACTTTTTAAAAAAAGGGTTGTTTTGTCCGATTTAGACATTGTAAATCACGTAAATAACGTAAAATATCTAGAATGGTGCTTGGATTTTGTGGAAGATGACTCTATATTAAATCAAAAAATAGAAAGCTTCGAAATGAACTTTCTAAAAGAACTGTCCTTGAAAGACAACGTTATTATTCATGAAAATTTAACTTCGGATGCACTAATTTTCAGTATTACAAAAGAAGATAAAACCTGTTTTGCCTTACAGCTGAACTTAAAATAAGAAAGGCTTCAATTACTTGAAACCTTTCAAAAATTACCATTATATTATTTTTTTACTACCAATCTAAATCCTTCCCCGTGAATGTTTAGAATTTCAACATTGGGATCTAGTTTTAAATATTTTCTTAATTTGGCGATGTACACATCCATACTTCTTGAAGTAAAATAATTGTCATCTCTCCAAATTTTAGTTAAAGCCAATTCTCTAGGCATTAAATCATTTTCATGAAGAATCAACATTTTTAATAATTCATTCTCTTTAGGAGATAATTTAACGGGTTCTTGGTTGTCAAAACTCAAAAATCTAAGTTTAGAGTTCAAATGAAACTTACCAATATTAAATTCAAATTGAACCGGTTCCGCTTTTGCTCCAGAAGATTTTCTTTGAATTATGGCTCTAATTTTCATTAATAAAACTTCTGAATCAAAAGGTTTATTCAAATAATCATCAGCTCCTGCTTTGTATCCTTTTAAGACATCCTCTTTCATGGATTTTGCCGTTAAAAAAATGATTGGCACTTCTTGGTTTTTCTCTCTTATTTCTTTTGCTAAAGTATAACCGTCTTTATAAGGCATCATCACATCTAAAATGCATAAATCGTAATTGTCTTTTTTGAATTTTTCAAAACCTTCCATTCCGTTTTTTGCCAAAGTGACATCAAAATCATTTAGCATTAGATAATCTTTTAGTACGGCACCAAAATTAAGGTCGTCTTCAACTAAAAGAATCCTTTTATTTACATTTTCCATATTTTTAATTTATTAATGGTATTTTTATTATAAAGGTACTACCTTTTCCTTTTTCACTTTCTACATAGATTTGACCGTTATGGTCTTCTATAATTTTCTTAACGTAAGCTAATCCCAAACCATGACCTTTTACATCATGTAAATCTCCTGTATGTTCTCTATAAAACATTTCGAAAATTCTTTTTTGAGCTACTTTACTCATCCCTATTCCATTATCCTTTATTTTAATGATAATAAAATCTTTCACATTTTCGGTAATCACTTCAATTTTGGGAATAGTAGGAGAATATTTTATGGCATTCTCTAATATATTTACAATTACATTTATAAAATGAACTTCATTTACTAATACAACTGTTCGGACCGCATCAAATTGTTTATTAATATTGCCTTGTCTGTCTTCTAATATTAAAGCTACATGTTCAATAGCATCTTCAATAATTTCATGAATATTACTAGACTCTTTTGAAATATCCAATTCTTTCTTTTCTAATTTAGATATTCGCAATACATTCTCAACTTGTGCATGCATTCGTTTATTTTCGTCCTTAATCATTTGAAGGTATTTTAAAACCTTTTCCTTATCGTCTATAATTTTTGGATTTTTAATGGCATCTAAAGCCAAATTTATAGTTGCAATTGGAGTTTTAAACTCATGTGTCATATTGTTTATGAAATCGGATTTTATTTCAGAAATATGACGTTGTCGAATCAATTGATTTAATGCACTTGAATAAGCAATAATAATTATTAGTGTAAAAATAATAGACAACAAGGTGATACCAACAAGATCAGTAAGTAAGAACTTTTTCTTATGAGGAAAGGAAACTAAAAGTTGGTATTTATTATTTCCTTCATTGTCAGCAAAAATCGGAATGGAATAAGTTAAATTTTTATTGTACTTAAATGAATCCGATTTTACTTTTGTAGCTATACCTTTACTGTATATTCCAAACTCAAATGAAGTATTTATACCATATTCTACTAATTCTTTTTGTAAAAGTTTCTGCAAAGTGGCTTTAGAAACTCTTTCTTCTAATGACATTGCTTCGGCAATATCCTTAAAGAAAATCTCAAATTGTGCATTACCCAAAACATCCAAATTTCCTGACTTTTCAATCTTTACATCTGGAATTTGACTGTGCTGAATACTTGGATTATCAATTTTTTTATTGTTATAAACTTCAGTTACCCTTTTAGAATTGAAACTTTTAAATTTTACACTATCTAATTTTTTATCAAAGAACGTAGATGAAATATTATAATTCTCAGCTATTATACTGTTTGAATAAATAATCGTTTTATTAGTTAAATGATCCTTTTGAACATAATAAAACTCTAATAAATCATTTTTTTGAGGAATTTTTCCAGTACTGTCTTTATATCGATTGTACTTATCATAAAAACTATAAGCTTCCTGTTTTTGAAGTTTAGAAGCTACATTTCCTAAAACTTGTTTAACTTGAAATTTAAACTGTTCATCATTATTTTTAAATGAGGTATTGAACCAATATACTTGCACTAATATTATCCCTATTAAGGATAAACTCATCAACAAAACGAGGATTTTAAAAAAAAATTTATTCATCGATACAAATTTAGCTTTTTAACAGTATAATTAATAATAAATTAACCAAAGATTAACAACAAAGCTTAAGATTATTGAATGTTCAAAATTTTAAGAATTTTTTCAACTTCTGCTTTAGTGATTTCAGGAGTAACATTATCAATAACAAAATCGCTTTTTGAAATACGATCTTCATCATTCCATTGTGCTTTAATCCGATTCAAAACATTCTCACGAGTTGTGCCGTCGCGCTGAATTACTCTTTGAATTCTGGATTCAATTGGAGCTATGACTGTTATTATTTGATCACATTTTAGATAACTCCCACTTTCAAATAAAATTGCAGCTTCATAGATAATAAATGGTGCATTTTTATAATTTAAAATCCAGTTATCAAAATGATTTTTTACCGCAGGGTGAATAATAGCATTAAGTTGCTTTAATTTATCAGGGTTATTAAATACAATTTCAGCTAATTTTTGCCGGTTTAAAACGTCCTTTTCAAATAGAGCTTGACCGAATGTATTTTTAATTTCTGCAACAATTTCAGCTGATTGCATAATCATGCGTGCTTCATCATCAGCAATATAAACAGGAACACCTGCAGCCTTAAAATGGTTGGCTATTGTAGTTTTGCCACTCCCAATACCGCCTGTTAAACCAATTATTTTTGACATCTTAGTTTTTGAAAAACAATTCTGGAAAAGCAACCTGTGGTTTTTGCTTCAAAATGATAATCTTAAAATAGGATTCTATAAAACCTATTCCGTAACCAAAGAATTGTTTCCAAACTGCTTTTATTGTTAAAACCCCTATTTTTAAACTTTTATTTTGATAGCTCGATATTAAAAACAGCACCAAAAAATATAAAAAATAGAATTGGAGTAATAAATCGTGATTAAAAATTAACGAAGCTAAGACTGCAACAACTAGTCCAACAATAAAAAGGGATGGAAAGAAAAATGTAAGCTTGTTGTATTTAGGATACCAACTGTTTAATATTGGTCTGGCTTTGCCAAATTTATTTACTTGATTCGAAAATTTACCCCAATCAATTCTACGTTTGTGATAGACAAACGCATTTTGAAAAAGCTTCGTTTCAAAACCCAAATTCCATAAACGAATAGACAAATCTGGATCTTCCCCAGGGTGTATATTCCCAAAACCTTTAGATGCTTCGAATGCTTTTCGAGACAAACCCATATTAAAACTTCGAGGCTGAAACTTGTCAATTTTTTCAGATCCACCTCTAATTCCACCTGTTGTAAGAAAGGATGTCATGGTAAAATTAATTGCTTTTTGTATGTCCGAAAAACTATCCAAAGCTTTATCCGGTCCGCCAAAACAATCAACATAATTGGCATTTAAAGCCTTTTCTACTTCAGTCAAGTAGTTTTTTGGAATGATACAATCGGAATCAAAAATGATAAAATAATCTCCATTTGCTTTTTTCATTCCATAATTCCTTGAATCTCCTGGACCTGAATTTTCTTTAAAATAATAATATACCGATAATTTATCTTCATACTTTTGAATTACTTCTTCGCATCGGATTGAAGATCCATCTTCTACGATTATAATTTCAAATTTATTAGAGTAATCTAACAGTGATAAACTTTCAAATAGCTCCTCTATTTCATCTGGACGATTGTAAACTGGAATAATTAAAGAAAAAAACATAATAATGGTTTAAGATTAACGTATAAATAGCGCCATAAATTTAACAAAGATAATCTATATCTATAAAAAAACCATCACGTAAATCGTGATGGTTTTCAATATATGAACAGTATAAAAAACTATAGTATCAAATTAAACTATACTTGAAACTGCTACCATTTCATTAGCTTCTGCCGCATAATCAACTCCTTCAAATTCAAATCCAAAAAGATTTAAAAAATCTTTTTTATAACCTATTAAGTCACCAATCTCAGGCAGCGTTTCAGTTGTTGCAAGTTTCCATAAAGCAGCTACTTTTTCTTGAACATCTGGACGCATTTCCCAGTCATCAATTCTAATTCTTCCTTTTTCATCGGTAGGAATTTCATTTCCTGTATATAATCTTTCTTGGAATAATCGCTGAATTTGTTCAATACATCCTTCATGAATTCCTTCTTCTTTCATTATTTTGTATAACAAAGAAATATATAAAGGAATAACTGGAATAGCAGAACTTGCTTGTGTTACCAATGCTTTATTTACAGATACAAATGCTTTTCCACCTATAGATTTTAAACTATCTGTAATTTCAAAAGCAGTTGCTTCTAGATGATCTTTAGCTTGACCAATAGTTCCTTTTCTATAAACAGCTTCAGTTAATGATGGTCCAATATAAGAATAAGCAACTGTTGAAGCTCCTTCGGCCAAAAGATTTTCTGCTTTTAATGCATCAATCCACATTGCCCAATCTTCTCCACCCATTACTGCAATTGTGTTTGTGATATCCTCCTCTGTGCAAGGTTCAATAGAAACTTCAGAAACAATTCCTGTATGAAAATCAACTGTTTTATTGGTGAATTTTTGACCAATTGGTTTCAAAACCGAACGATGCAAAACTCCTGTAACTGGATGCAATCGAACAGGTGATGCTAGACTATAAATTATCAAGTCTATTTGACCCAGATCAGATTTTATTAAATCTAAAGTTTGTTTTTTGATTTCATTTGAAAACGCATCGCCATTGATACTTTTTGCATACAAGCCAGCTTTACTTGCTTCATTTTCAAAAGCCGCTGAATTATACCAACCTGGAGAACCTGGTCTTCCTACAGTTGGTGGTTTTTCAAAGAATACACCAATTGTTGCAGCATTAGAACCAAAAGCGGCAGTTATTCTCGATGATAAACCGAAACCGGTTGAAGCTCCAATTACTAAAACTTTTTTGGCTCCATTGATATCACCTTTTGATTTGATATATTCAATTTGATTTTTTACACTTTGCGCACAACCATCTGGGTGAGACGTTAGGCAAATAAATCCTCTCATTCTTGGTTCTATAATCATATTTTAAAAAATTTTCGGTTTATCTGAATTTTTAAGTGGACAAATATAAGGCATTTCTTTAATTCAACAAGGCTTTTGCATGGTTTAATGCCGAATCCGAAACAACTGTTCCTGATAACATTTGCGCTATTTCAACTATACGCTCCTCTTTGGATAATAATTTTAATTCTGAAAGTGTGTCTTCTCCAATTGTAGATTTTGACACCTTGAAATGCGCCGTTCCTTTTGAAGCAATTTGAGGTAAATGTGTAATGGCAAATATTTGCATATTTTGACTCATTTCCTTCATTATTTCACCCATACTGTTGGCAATTTCACCAGAAACCCCAGAATCTATTTCATCGAAAATTAAAGTTGGCAGTTTTGAATAATGCGCTAATACTGCTTTAACAGCAAGCATAATTCTTGACATTTCACCACCAGAAGCTACCTTTTTCAACAATCCAAAATCTGTTCCTTTATTGGCAGAAAACAAAAATTCAAGTGTATCTTTTCCATTATCGAAATAAGTTGAAGACGCTCGTATGTCAATTTTAAAACGAACATTTGGCATGCCTAAAGTTTCTAATATAGCTATTAACTTCTGCGCTAAAACAGGAACAGCATCTACTCTTTTTTGATGAATTTCATTAGATAATCCATCTAATGAGGTAGTGATTTGTTGAATCGATTTTTTTAAATTTACAATTTGATCTTCTAAATTCCCTAATTCTAAAACAGTGTTTTCCAGCCTGTTTTTAATCTGAATTAATTCATTTACTGTAGTAACTTGATGTTTCTTTTGCAAGGTATAAATCAATTGTAACTTTTGACTAATCAAGACCAACTGCTCTGGATCATTAATCAATTTTTCGGCACTTCGATTTAGTTCGACTGTGATATCATCAAATTCTATCGCTACGCTCGAAACCCGCTCTAACAAAGCATCGTATTCTGGAGAAAAAGAAGCAATTTTATGCAATGAATTTTTAATTTCTTTCAAATTGTGCATCACTCCTATTTGTTCTTCATTGGCTACAGCCAAGGATTTATCTATTGATTCTTTAATGATTTCAACATTATTCAGTTTTTCAAAATCAGACTCTAATACTTCTTGTTCATCAGCTTTTAAATTGGCAGCAACTAATTCATCTAATAAAAAAGTATTGTATTCCTGTTCCTTGGCAGATTCAGATTGTTTTTTAAGTAATGTATTTAACTTGACTTTATCTGATTTATAATTTTTCAAAAGGATTTGATACTCTACAATATTTTGAAAATTATCGGCTATTGCATCAATAATTTCAAACTGAACTTTTTCTTCAGATAGTTCTTGAGTTTGATGTTGGGAATGAATGTCAATCAAATAGAAACTTAATTCTTGTAATTCTTGAAGATTCACAGGACTATCGTTGATAAAAGCTCTCGATTTTCCTGAGGGTAATATTTCACGACGAATAATAGTTTCATCTTCATAATCCAAATCATTGGCTTCAAAAAAAGGAGCCAAATTATATTTTGAAATTGAAAAAAGGGCTTCGATAATACATTTTTCTTCCTTATTTTTTAATGAAGTAAGATCGGCTCTTTTACCTAAAACCAGACCTAAGGCACCTAAAATTATTGATTTTCCGGCACCAGTTTCCCCTGTTATAATTGAAAAACCTTTTGAAAAATCAATAGTTAATTTTTCAATTAAAGCATAGTTCTTTATCGACAGTGAAGTGATCATTTTTATAAATTTTGAAATCTAAAATTAAGTTAGTGAAACCCGAAACTAATTAATACTTAATTAGCGCCCATTTACTGGAATTCAAAGGTGAAGTCTTGTTTAAATTTTCTACTAAATCTGTTATTGGAACACTAGGCCCTCCAGAAAAAATAGAGACAATTTCGTCGGCTTTGGCATCAAAAAATACTCGAGTTAAAAAGGCATTTGGTTTTACTGAATTCAATTTTCCAATAGTAACTACAGCCGTTTGAATTTTCACCTTTGCAGATTTTAAATCCTGATTCATTAAATCCAATCCAGAATGATAGGTATAAGATGATTGTCTGATATCATTATAAGCTGGCGCCAATAAATCATTAATCAAATAATACCTGCTTTGATTTCCATCAGATTGGCTCCAACCTTTATAACTTCCTTGTTGAGCTATATTAGCAATGTTTTGAGCGATTTCTAGATAAGAATTTCCTCCTAATGGAGTAAATGTATCGTAATCTAATCCTAAAATAATATAGCTATAGAACGAAACTACCGAAACTAGATTAGAATCAAATACAGTTGGATTAAAAAGTAGACTTTCAAACTCCGTATATTTAAAACTAAAATCTTTATCATTAAAGTTTAAAACTGGCGAAGAAAAAGTAGAATTAAATACTGGTCGAGAGGATTGAACTTGTATTGTGCCCGTAAATTGATCCGAATTATTAGACGATATAGTTATATACATCGAACAATTTATTTTTTCATTTTGTTTAAAAACTTGATTTGTCCAGTGGGTCTGGTTTACAAACTCACTTAAAGAGGTCTCCAAAGTTTTAAAGACTTGTTGATTCGCATTAGAAAGTTTTTGAGTATTGACCGTAACAATACAATTCAACTCTTGAGAATGAACAACTCCAAATGTGAGTAAAAAGAAAAAAACAATTATTCTAGGCATAAAAATGTGCTATTACTTTGTTTAATATATCGTCTGCAACTGCTTCTTTTGATTTAAGTTCCATTGGTTCTACCACGAAATTTTTATCTATGAAAGTGATTTTGTTTGTCAATTTCCCAAAACCAGCTCCTTTATCTTGTAAAGAATTAAGAACAATCAAATCTAAGTTTTTTTTCTGAATTTTCAACTTTGCATTTTCAATTTCATTCTCAGTTTCTAATGCAAAACCTATTAAAAGCTGATTTTTCTTGATTTCTCCCAGAGAAGCTAAAATATCTATTGTTTTTTCGAGCTCTATTTTATATTCAGCAGTATTTTTTTTGATCTTGTGAGACGCGACATTCTTTGGCCTATAATCAGCAACTGCCGCTGCTGCAATTACCACATCAACATCGTCAAAATAGAGATGACAAGCTTCATACATTTCCTGTGCAGAAACAACTCGAATCACTTTTACCAAATTACTTTCTATTGTAAAATGAGTTGGTCCAGTAACTAATAGTACCGAAGCTCCAAGATTTGCGGCACTTTGTGCAATATCAAAACCCATTTTCCCCGAAGAATGATTGCCGATAAAACGTACAGGATCAATCGCTTCGTAAGTGGGGCCAGCAGTAATTAATATTTTTTTCCCTTTAAGTGGTAACCTACTTTCTAAATCAGCTTCTATAAAAGCTATAATATGTTCCGGTTCTGACATTCTTCCTTCTCCAGATAGACCACTCGCTAATTCTCCACTTTCGGCAGGAATCATGGTGTTTCCATATTGTTGCAATTTCGAAAAACTCTCTAATGTAGAAGGGTGAATATACATATCCAAATCCATAGCTGGTGCAAAATAAACAGGGCACTTAGCCGATAAATATGTTGCAATTAACAGGTTGTCGCATATTCCGTTGGCCATTTTCGACAAAGTATTTGCCGTAGCAGGAGCAATAATCATCAAATCTGCCCAGAGACCAAATTCTACATGGCTATTCCATTTTTCGTTATCCGTACTTTCATCATAAAAACTAGAATAAACAGCATTTTTTGATAAGGTAGATAAGGTAAGAGGAGTTATAAAATCCTTAGAAGCAGGTGTCATTATCACTTGGACATGTGCACCTGCTTTGATAAAAAGTCGAACTAATGTAGCTGTTTTATAAGCTGCAATTCCACCAGAAATTCCCAGTAAAATTTTTTTTCCGCTTAAAACTGACATTGGTATAATTATTTGTTTGCGTCTCTGTAGTATGTTTTACCATCTAACCATTCTTGAACTGCTAAAGCATGTGGTTTAGGCAATTTTTCATAAAACTTTGAAACCTCAATTTGTTCCTTATTTTCGAATACTTCTTCAAGACTATCGTTGTAAGTAGCAAATTCTTCTAGTTTTTCAGTCAATTCTTTTTTGATTTCAGAATTAATTTGATTTGCTCTTTTAGCCATTATTGTTATAGCTTCATAAACATTTCCAGTAGGCTCTTCAATAATATTCTTATTATAAGTAATTGTGTTTACTGGAGCATTCGTCTTTCTTAAATCCATGACTTTATTTATTTAGTAAATTGTTGTAAATCTGTTTCTATTCTAACTAACATTTGGTCAGCTAATTTTTTGTATTTTGTATCTTCTTTAAATTTTATCAAATTTGAATAAGCAGTTTTAGCAATTATTAATCTTTCTTCCATTTTAGAAGGAATACTATTAATACCTAATTGATATGCTGAATCGTATTTATAAAATAATGCATCTTCTTTAAAGTGTGTACCTGGATAATCAGTAATAAAGTTTTCTAAGGCTACCATTGCAGATTTATAATCTAAAATGGTGTTATAGCCTTTAGCATTTTCATAAACTTTTTGCTCTATTTTTTCATTTAACCCTTTTAGAATAGTATTGGCTTCTGCAAAATACTCTGAATTTGGATAAGAATCTATAAAATCCTGTAACTTGTCTATTGCTTTAAAAGTATCTGTTTGATCTAAACTGTATACTGGTGAAAGCGTAGAAAAACTTTTAGCACCTAGAAAAGCAGCTTCTTGTATTTTTTCACTTTTAGGATAACCAGAAACAAAACTTTCGAATTGATATGCAGCTAAATAATATTGTTTCGTTTTGTAATACGATTGAGAAAACATGTAAAATAATTTCTCAGCTTGCGGCTTTCCTCTATATGTTGGCGCTATTTGTTCAATTAATCGAATTGCATCATTGTATTTTCCAGCATCATATAATTTAGAAGCCATATCATATTTTACTGCAATATCTTCTGATTTAAGTGCTTTTTGATATTCACTACAAGAAACAAATAGAACTACCATAAGTAATAACGATACTATTTTTTTACTCATCATAAAATTAATGCTTGTTTTTTGGAGTTTCTGAATCTTAGATTTCATTTTTGTTATTTACTTTTTTAATGATTTATTAGAAATCTTTTATAATAAAAATCAAAATGTAATTCGGTGGCAAATTTAGTCATTAATTTAGCCACTACAAAATATATTTTTTTATTAAAAAAGAAGGGTAATTTCTAGGTCAACTTATTGATTTTCTTTACAAAAAGATCAATTCTATTTGACAACGATTCATCTACACTTACCAAGGGTAATCGCACCGTATTTTCAGCAATACCCAGCGATTGAAGCACTTGTTTGATTCCAGCAGGGTTTCCTTGCTCAAAAATCATATCAATACTATCTGACAAAAGGTATTGAATCTCAAATGCATCATCTACTTTTCTATTCAACCCCAATCGTATCATTTCTGAAAATTCTTTTGGAAAACCTTGTGCAATTACAGAAATAACCCCTGATCCGCCTGCTAATACCATTGGTAAAGCAATCATGTCATCACCTGATATTATTAAAAAATCTTTAGGCTTATTTTTGAACAACTGTAATGCTTGAATCATATCACCTGCAGCTTCTTTAGTGGCAACGATATTTTTGAAATCATTAGCTAAACGCATCACAGTGGATGGCAACATATTACTTCCAGTTCTACTAGGAACATTATACAAAATTACAGGAATTGGAGATGCTTCAGCTATAGCTTTAAAATGCTGGTATATTCCTTCTTGATTTGGTTTATTGTAATAGGGTGATATGGATAGAATAGCTTCAAATGCAGAAAAATCTCTCGTTTTAAGCTCCTGAACTACCTCCATGGTATTATTACCTCCAACTCCAAGAACTAAAGGTATTCTTCCATTATTTGTTTCAATTATAGTCTTGATTACAAATTCTTTTTCATCCTTGGTCATAGTAGCCCCTTCAGCTGTTGTACCTAACACTACTATATATTCAACTCCTCCGTCTATTGAAAAATTAACTGTTTTAATTAATGCCTCTGTATCAATTGAAAAATCTTTTTTAAAGGGAGTTGCTAAAGCAACGCCTGTACCTATTAATGATTGCATAATTTGTTTTATATTTTATTTAATAATTTTAAATACCTGAACAACTCCTGAGTAAAAACAGTGTAGTTTTCAGCGTTGGTATTTATCATAAAATGATTTAATCTTTTATCTATTGTTGAAAACCCTACTTTGAAATCTGCTTTTGACGCATTTGTAATGTACAATAAAATCGCTTTTTCAACATCATAATAATTTATTAACAAATCAAATTTTTCGAGGATAAAATTATTTACTTCCAAATTTGTAATTTGAGATTTCCAATTGAAATCTTTCAAACTAAAGGTCGGATGAGAATTGAGTTCGCTTTTTTTTAACCTATCGCTAAAAGCAATAATTTTAATATTTGTTTCTAAAATTCCATTAGCAATTAACTCCTTTACAAAAGCTTCCTTTTCAAAAAAATAACTTTCGTCTATAAGCAAACCGACTGTTTGAATTGTATTTGAATTAGAAGTACTTATTACATCTTGAATTTTTTTTTTTTGCTTTTTCTTAAAAAAAAAATTCTTTATATAATTTAAAATCATACTGCTTTTACTTTGTTACAAAATTAATTAATTTAAGTTGCATAACGGATTGCAAATCTAAAAAAGTAAAGTGGTGTTTTAAAACTTTTTGTTATATTCTTAACACTTTTTTTAAACTTTTATTGCTGTAAATATAGTAACTCTGTTACTAAAATTAAAGAAATGTGGGTCCTTAAATTTCGAAAAAGGAAGTCAAACCTACTTTTTAAGCGATTAATATAATTGCAACATCAAATCGAAAATCACTTAAATTCATATCGTATGTATCGCAACATACATTATTAAAGTTTTTAAGATTATTATCCTGAGAGCTTAGCTAAAAAACTAGTCTTACACCTTAAATCCAAGCCGAATACATTTAATTTTTTTATTAAAAAAATTAAAAAACTGTTAGTAAATCATTCATCGTTTAATCGCTCTGTAGCAATTACAAACTTATAAACCGAATAACAGACAATCGTGTTTAACAACACTGCTAATGGCCGCAAGCTTCTTAATTTTAATTCTGAAAGATAATATTTCTCAATAAAAACAATAAAAAACTACAAAAAAGACATGATTCCAAAAATAAATAAACAAACATCATTTTTTTTTTAAAGTTAATAAATAATGAGATAATATTATTCCACTAAGTACTGAAATTAGAATAAATTGAACAATCAATACAAAATAGCTTCTCATCAAAATAGATTCATTAGAATCCCCTAAATACAAAAAAAAAAAGCGAGAAAGGGTACTGATACTAAAACTGGAGGTATAAAATCTTTGAGTCTTATCAATTTGGTAATAATATATATTTATATCAATTATTCTATGAAAAAAGAAAGCTAACATAGCATACAACAGGAAATTAATCTCATCTGGCATAAAAAACAACCTACAAATTAATAAAAAAAACCATGCTTATAAAAAAGAGCCAATTTCTTCGAATGGAAAAGTTCCAATATAGGATTACTATTAATATTGTTAATAATGGCTTAAGTCCATACTTAATTGGACTGTCAGCAATTAATTCGGTCATCACTTAAATCAACATTAAGAAAAAATATACTATTATTATTGATTTTTCTATTTAAGATTCTTCACTAAAAATTTTCATTTTTATTCTTTATCATTAATCAAGTTAATAAAATCATCTTCTGAAATTATAGCAACATTTAATTTATTTGCTTTTTCTAATTTTGCAGGCCCCATATTTGCACCAGCAATAACATAGTCCGTTTTTGCAGAGATGGAGCTCCCTACTTTTCCACCGTTATCTTCAATAGCTTTTTTCAAATCATCTCTAGAAAATTGCTCAAAAACACCTGAAACCACAAAGGTTTTACCTAAAAGTAAAGTAGTTGCATTTGGGTTTATTTTCTCTATAATTTCTAATTGAACACCGTAATTTTTTAATCTTTCAATGATTATTTTATTTTCTTGGTTTTCAAAAAAGTTTAACACACTTTGCGCAATGCGCTCTCCAATTTCATCAACTAAAATTAACTCCATTAGGTTAGCTTGACTCAAGGCGTCGATATTTTTATAATGTAATGCCAATTTTTTAGCAACTGTTTCCCCAACAAATCGAATTCCGAGAGCATATAAAACACGTTCGAATGAAATATTTAAAGAATCCTTAACTCCATTTACTAAATTTTCAGCTGATTTTTGGGCCATTCTTTCTAAAGGGAGAATTTGCTCTACTTTTAACTCATATAAATCGGCATAATTTTGAACTAATTTATTATTGAATAACAATGCTACTGTTTCTCCGCCAAGGCCTTCAATGTCCATCGCTTTTCTCGAAATAAAATGCTGAATTCTTCCAATAATCTGTGGTGGACAACCATAGAAATTAGGGCAATAATGATTCGCTTCCCCTTCTCCACGAACTAATTCGGTGCTACATTCTGGGCAATGTGCGATGTATTTTGTAGGTTCGGAAACATCGGGACGTTTACTTAAATCCACCGAAATAATTTTGGGAATAATTTCCCCTCCTTTTTCTACAAAAACAGTATCTCCAACACGGATATCTAACTTTGCGATCTGGTCAGCATTGTGCAATGATGCTCGTTTAACCACAGTACCCGCTAATTGAACCGGTTCCAAATTGGCTACTGGAGTGATCGCACCTGTTCTTCCTACTTGATAGGAAATAGAATTCAATGCTGTAGCAACTTGTTCTGATTTAAATTTATACGCCATTGCCCATCTTGGTGATTTTGCAGTATATCCCAATTCATCTTGGTATTGAAAAGAGTTCACTTTTACAACAACACCATCCGTTTCATAAGGAAGATTGTTTCTGTGAATGTCCCAAAATTCAATAAACTCAAAAACCTGATCCAAACTACTTGCTAAGGTAGCTTCTTTTGGCACTTTGAATCCCCAATCCCTTGCGGTTTCTAATCCTTCAAATTGAGTATTAAAAGGCAAATTATTTCCAATCAGGAAATACAGCAAACAATCCAATGGTCGTTTAGCAACCTCAGCACTATCTTGCAATTTCAAACTTCCTGAAGCGGTATTTCTTGGATTAGAATATGGTGTTTCACCAATCTCTATTAAATCCTGATTCATTTTTTCAAAACCAGCAAAAGGCAAAATTATTTCGCCTCGAACATCAAATTTTGAAGGATAATTTCCTTTTAATTGTAAAGGAATTGATTTTATGGTTTTGATATTATTAGTAACATCATCGCCTTGCACTCCATCACCACGTGTTAATGCTCGTTTCAGTTTTCCATTTTCGTAAGTGATAGAAATGGATGCACCGTCGTATTTCAATTCACAAGTATATTCTAAGGGAACATCACCCAATACTTTTTGAACCCGTTTTTCCCATTCCTTTAAATCATCTTTGGAATACGAATTATCTAGTGAATACATTCTGAATTCATGTTTCACCGTTTCAAAATTCTTGGTAACAAACCCTCCTACACGTTGTGTTGGTGAACTTTCATCAAAATATTCTGGATGCGTATTTTCTAAATCTTGAAGTTGTTTGAGCTTTTGATCAAATTCAAAATCCGAAATAAATGGAGTATCTAACACATAATAATTATAATTGTGTAGATTCAATTCCGCTCTTAAATTTTGAATTGTATTTAGAATATCCATATGAAAAAATTGGCAATTTTAGTTTTTAAAATAAAAGACTAAAATAACCAATTTAATAGAATAAACGATACAATTAAGATTCTATAATCGAAATAATTTGTTTAAACAAAAGTCCGTCGCTCAAGAACGAACCTTGTTGTATCAATTCAAAAATAGATGTATTTCTATCTTCTATAAATACTTTTTTACCTGTTTTAATTTCGATAGTATCAGTAAACATATTGTCACTCAACCATTGTAAACCTTCTTTTGTTAGAAAATCGGTTTCTGGAACCAATGATTTTAAAACAATGGATTGAACATAAGTATCAAAACATTGAAAAAGGAAAATATGATTTTTGGAAAAATTTTCTAAATATGCTGCTCTTCCTAGAACACCTTCCCAAACCAAATCGGAAAAAACATCCAGTTCTTGTTCTGCAACTTCAGGTTTTTCTATTTTTATTTTATCCCATTCCGCTTTATCAATTGCTTGAGTAGCCAGAAAATTAATAAATTCTTGATGTAATTCTTCGAATTGTTCTTTTGTAAGTCTTGAGTATTTCATTCCTTTTTAGATTTTAGATTAAGGATTTTAGATTAAAAAAGGAGAGATTAAAATTAAAAATCCAATAAAAATTAAACAAAAAAAATCCCGATTTACATCGGGATTTAAATCTATAGTTTTAGAAATTATGCTTTTTCAGCAATGATTTCGTAAGCTAATTCAACTACAACATCTCTGTGTAATCTAATGCTTGCAGCATATTTACCTGTTCTTTTTACGATACCGCTAGTGATAAATTTTCTTTCGATAGATTGACCTGCTTTCTCTAAAGATGTAGCAATATCAATATTTGTTATAGAACCAAAAAGTTTTTCACCACCTGCTTTTGCGTAAATTTTAATTTCAAGTGCTTTTAAAACTTCAGCAAGTTCTTTAGCATCGTTTACTACTTTAGCTTCTTTGTGTGCTCTTTGTTTTAGGTTTTCAGCTAATACTTTCTTTGCAGAAGGAGTAGCTAAAATTCCGTGACCTTGTGGGATCAAAAAGTTACGACCGTAACCATTTTTTACATTTACCACATCATCTTTAAAACCTAAATTTTGAACGTCTTTTTTTAATATAATTTCCATGTTGTTGTCCTTTGTTATTAGAAGTTAGGTTTCAAATTAATGAAAACCAACAACTGAGATTTTTTTTATTTTAATAAATCCGCCACATATGGCATTAAAGCTAAATGACGCGCTCTTTTTACAGCTACAGACACTTTTCTTTGGTATTTTAATGAAGTTCCAGTTAAACGACGAGGAAGAATTTTCCCTTGCTCATTTACGAATTTCAATAAGAAATCAGCATCTTTATAATCAATATATTTGATACCTGATTTTTTGAAACGACAATACTTTTTAGTTTTGTTTGTTTCTATATTTAAAGGAGTAAGATATCTGATATCTCCGTCTTTTTTTCCTGAAGCAGATTGTTGTAATGTTGCCATAATAATTAAGCTTTTGCAGATTTAAGTTTAGTTCTTCTTCTTTCAGCCCATGAAATAGCATGTTTATCAAGACTTACAGTCAAGAAACGCATTACTCTTTCGTCACGTCTAAATTCAGTTTCAAAAGCAATTAAGATTTCTCCTGGTACTTTGAATTCAAAAAGGTGGTAAAAACCAGATTTTTTGTTTTGGATTTCGTAAGCCATTTTTTTTAGGCCCCAATCCTCTTTCGATACCATTTCAGCTCCACGACTAGTAAGAAAATCTTCAAATTTGCTTACTGTTTCCTTTACCTGGACTTCAGATAAAACGGGATTTAAAATGAAAACAGTTTCATAATGATTCATAAATTTTTATTTAAAATTAATTTGGCCGCGAAAGTAATCTTTTTTTTTAAATAAACAAACATTATTCAATTATAATCGTCATAATGCAAAAAAAGACGATAAAGATTAGGTTTATTGAAAAATCAATATTACTTTTACTAACCCAAATCTTTATAAAATAAAAATTATGAAACTAAACTGTGTCGTTGTAGATGATAGTTCCATTCAAAGAATGATTATCACAAAGTTAGTAAATAATCACCCAAATCTAAATTTAATTGGTGATTTTTCTAATGCGATTGAAGCTAGAGGATGTATGACCATCCATAATGTAGATTTAATCTTTTTAGATATTGAGATGCCTGTTATTAGTGGTTTCGATTTCTTGGATGGTTTAAAAACTAAACCCCAAATTATCTTCATCACTTCTAAGGCTGAATATGCAATGAAAGCGTTTGATTATGACGCTACTGATTATCTACAAAAACCTATTGCTATAGATCGATTTAATGCTTCTGTTAAAAGAGCTATGGATTTACATGCTTTGCGTTCTGAAACTCACGATGAAGATGGTGAACACATCTTTATCAAAAGTAATCTAAAAAAACTAAAAGTATTCACTTCTAAAATAAAATGGATTGAAGCTTTTGGAGATTATGTAAAAGTGGTAACAGAAGACGAATGTAATTTGGTTCTTTCTACCATGAAATCTTTTGAAAAAGACCTGCCAGCTGATAAATTTGTAAGAGTACACAAATCGTACATTATAAATATAGACAAAGTAGAGCGTTTTAATAGCCGATTTGCAGAAATAGGCATTACTAAAATCCCTCTTAGTAGGAACAAAAAAGAAGATTTAGTTAGAGCTTTGGCTATCAACTAATAAAAATCAACATTTACAGCTATCTTAATAGCTCTATATTGTGCAACAGATTCAAAACTATTCATCATTTTCTGAATAGTTTTTTTTGTGCCTTGTAAGGACTGGTTTTGTGGAATTTTAATCATTATTGTTCTAATATATTCATTACGTATCCTAGAAATAGGTGGTTCCTCTGGTCCTAATACCGGAATTGTCAGGTTTAACTGCATCACTTGAAACAACCACATCGAACCTTCTTTGAGTTTATCAAAATCACGATGTTTCAATGTTAATTTAATAAGTTTAAAAAAAGGAGGATATTTATAGATTTGTCTTTCATATAATTGTTCCTTGTACATTCCCTCATAATTATTATGAACTACTTGCTGAATGGTATTGTGTTCTATATTATAAGTTTGAATAATTACTTTTCCTCTTTTTTCAGAACGACCGGAACGACCAGAAACTTGCGTCATCATTTGAAAACTTCTTTCAAAAGCTCTAAAATCAGGATGATATAACATGTTATCGGCATTCATTATTCCCACTAAACTCACATTATCAAAATCCAAGCCTTTAGCCAGCATTTGAGTTCCTACGAGAATTTCGACTTCCCGATTTTTAAAACTATCAATAATTTTTTCGAAACCATATTTTCCGCGAGTGGTATCCTGATCCATTCGACCAATTTTAGCATTAGGAAATAATTCGACTAATTCCTGCTGAATTTGCTCGGTTCCGAATCCTTTTGTAGTTAAATGAACGCTGGTACAGGAATGACAATTGTTTGGTTTTGCCATGGAATACCCACAATAATGACAACGCAATTGATTTTTATGTTTATGATATGTCAGACTTACATCGCATTGTGGACATTGTGGTACATGACCACAAGTCAAGCATTCGATTACTGGCGAATAACCCCTGCGATTTTGAAACAATATAACTTGTTCCCCTAAAGATAATGCGGTAGTGATTTCCTCTATTAAAGTATCACTAAAATGTCCAGACATTCTTTTACGAAAGTATTTGTCTTTCAAACCCACCAATTCTATTTCGGGCATCATGACATTTCCATATCGTTTAGAAATTTCTACTAAACCATATTTTCCTGATTGCGTATTATAATAGGTTTCGATACTTGGCGTAGCCGAACCCAACAAAACTTTAGCTTTATTATTGTTTGCCAAAACAATTGAGGCATCACGAGCGTGATAACGAGGGGACGGATCGACTTGCTTGAATGTTTGTTCGTGTTCTTCATCTACAATAACAAATCCCAAGTTGGAGAATGGTAAAAACAAGGCGGAACGCGCCCCAATAACAATTTGTGCTTTTGGAGTATGCTCCAATACTTGCTGCCACACTTCTACCCTTTCGTTATTGCTATATTTCGAATGATAAACGGCTACTTTATTTCCAAAATAATCTCGCAACCTTGCTACTAACTGCGTTGTCAGTGCAATTTCCGGCAACAAATACAGAATTTGTTTACCGGTTTCAAGATATTCTTCGATGAGCTTAATGTAGATTTCAGTTTTTCCACTTGAGGTGACTCCGTGTAACAAACAAACTTCTTTTTCGGAAAAACATTTTTTGATTTCCTCAAAAGCTATTTGTTGCGCTTCACTTAATTGCAATTGTTCTTCTTTAGTTTTTCCTGAGAAATTGACACGATCTACTTGAATGTAGTATTCTTCAAAAATTTCTTTATCGATTAATGCTTTCACAATTGCCGAAGTAGACTTGGCAACTTCAGTCAATTTTTTTACTGTAATCGGTTTTTTTTCAGAAGCACTTAGTTGAAAAAAACGCATTACAATGTCTTTTTGTTTGTGTGCATTTTTTAATGTTGCGAGCAATTCTTCCAAGCCTTCATTCGAATCGTATTTAGAGTGTAATTTTACATATCGAATGAGTTTTGGAGAATAAGATTCTAACATTTCTTCTTGAAGCACCAGAATGTTTTTATCAATCAACTTTTGGATAACAGGAAAAATATTTTTCTTATTCAAAATATTGATAATGTCCTGCACTTTCAAAGAATTTTGTTGCTGCAATGCTTCGTAAACCAAAAACTCATCATCAGAAAGAAGACTTTCATCTACAAAAATAGCTGGTTTTTGAGAAATAATGGTTTCGCTTTCCAACAAAAGTGCCGATGGCATTGCGCCACGATACACATCTCCAATAGCACACATATAATAAGAAGCAATCCATTGCCAATGTGCAATTTGAATTTCGGTTACAATAGGATTTTCATCCAGAATTTGATGAATTTCCTTAGCTTCGTATAGAGTTGGTTTATTTTGGTGAATTTCAATTACTAACGCAGTGTATATTTTACTTTTTCCAAAAGGCACTGCCACACGCATTCCTTTTCTGATGTAATGATATTCAGTTTCGGAAACACGATAGGTAAAGGTTTTAGCAAGAGAAAGCGGTAAGATTACTTCGACAAAGTGCATTATAAAATGAGATTTAGGAATTGCAATTGGGAAAATTTTAGTTAAAAATTAATCCTTTATTCTAAGCCAATATTGTGTTCTTCCAAACAATGGAATACCTATATAACCACGAACTTTAAGTTTATCCTTACTTTCCAATGTGATAAAGCATTTATATAACATCCCGTTCGAGGGATCCAGAATTTTACCATTGGTATATTCCGTACCTTCCTTCGAAAGCCCTTTTATAATTGTCATTCCTATGATGGGTTTGTTTTTATCTTCTCCTGTGCATTTTACACACACTTTTTTTTTGTTTTTTTCTTCTAGGATTTCTATTATTTTACCATAGATTTTTCCTGACTTTTCATAGATCTCAACAATTGATTTTGCTTCTCCAGTTTCATCGCCTATGGTTTTCCATTTGCCAATAACAGTGTTGTTTTGCCCATAAAATTGTATTGAAAAAAAAAGCAATACAATATATAATAGATTATTTTTCATTTAAGTTTTTTTTAAGTGTTAACCTCATTATAGACTATAGAAATAGTATTAAAGTTCGCAATTTTATTTTAAACACTTTATTTTTAAATAATTATTGAAAGAAAATAAATCAATCTTTTTTAAAATTTCGTCTTAATTTATTAATAGAAGCATTTAATTCGAAGCCAAGCAAAAGTACCATACAATTTATCCAAATATAAAACATCATAATCAATAATGTACCAATTGAGCCATATAATTGATTGTATTTAGAAAACCGAATGACCCAAATACCAAAAAAATACGAGGATAGAATAATAAGAATTGTTGTAAAAACCGAGCCTATAGAGATGAATTTTGGTTTTTGATTACCGTGATGTTTAGTTCCAAATCTAAATAATATAGAAGTGGTAATTAAAATCATCAATATTAGAAACGCAAATCGACCTAATTGAATAAAAGGTATATTTTCTGTAAACACATTCTGCATTTTAAATTTTTGAATAAAAACCTCAAATATCAAAATGATAGCAACAGTAAACAATAATAAAAACGAAAGCAATAACGACATAGCTAGTGCCACTAAATATTGCTGAATAAATCCTCGTTTAATAATGATATGATGTGAATTCTCGAAACCACCTAAAACTGCTGTTAATCCGTTTGTCATCAATAAAATAGACAATACAATACCCCAAGAAATCAAACCTGTGTGACTATTATTCAAAATATCATTAATAATAATTGCAATAGCTTCATAGGTATGGGGCGGAACACCATGCTCGACAAATTTGAGAAAATCCTGTTGAAAACCTTCTATCGGAATATAAGGAATGAGATTTAAGATAAATAAAGCGAAAGGAAATAATGCCATAAAAAAACTAAATGCAATAGCCGAAGCACGATAGGACAAAGCTCCTTCAACAATTCCAATAAGGTATAATTCTAATAAATCATACAACGACAACTGGTACAACCAAGGCAGTTTTATTCTCTTGAGGACATAAACAAATTTTCTCAATATCCTGACTCTCTTAATTCTTTCTTCTATCTCTTTACTCATTGATTTCAGGTATCAAAATGCCTTCAAACTTAAATCCATATTATAGATAGAATGAGTTAATGCTCCTGAAGAAATATAATTTACACCACATTCGGCATAATTTTTAATGGTCTCTTCATTGATATTTCCAGATGATTCTGTTTGGCTTTTATTTCCAATTAAGGCAACCGCTGTTCGAGTATCTTCGTAATTAAAATTATCTATCAAAATTCGATGAATCCCATCACTTTCCAATATTTCTTTTATTTCATCGAGATTTCTAGCTTCAACAATAATTTTTAAATCGAGATTATTTTCTTGAAGATAGCGTTTAGTTTTGGCTATAGCCAATGTAATTCCTCCTGCAAAATCAATATGATTGTCTTTTAGCATGACCATATCATAAAGAGCAAAACGATGATTTTCCCCACCTCCTATTTTCACCGCCCATTTCTCACAAGCTCTGAATCCTGGAGTTGTTTTTCTGGTATCTAAAATTTTTGCAGTGGTTCCTTTTAACAATTCGACATAACTATTTGTTTTAGTTGCAATGGCGCTCATTCTTTGCATAGAATTGAGTACAAGCCGTTCCGCTTTAAGAATTGACTGAGAACTTCCTGAAACTTGAAAAACAATATCACCCTGTTTTACCGGATTTCCATCCTCTAATAATGTCTCTACAATTAAATCCTTGTCTACATATTCGAAAATCATTTTGGCGAAAGAAACACCAGCAATAATTCCATTTTCTTTGACCAATAATTTTGCTTTTCCAGTTGCACTTATTGGAATACATGCAAGTGAACTATGATCGCCATCACCAACATCTTCCCGAATGGCATTTTTTATAATGAGTTCAAGTTCGTTTTCGAATTGAATTTTGCTAATCATATTTAATTGATTTTATGAGATGCTAAAGTACTCAATTAATTGCAAATTTTAAATGTTTGGGTTTTGGAAATTTAAAGCTTTTTATCTCTTTTACATTTTTCAATTTAATAAATTCTTATTTATTTGAATAAAAAATACCATTGAATTTTGTTTATACTTATAAAATACGAATTATTTAATCTATCGTTTAATTCCCACATTTGTTGATTGTTTTGTATATTTGGAAACAATTATCCAAGGATATTTGTCCTAATTAGTTTAAAATCAAACCATAGAGATTAAAAAGATTCCAATAAAAATCCTTTTCACAAATGACAATAACACTAATTACTGCAATTTGCATCTTATTAATTTTAGCCTACATTTTTGATATTACTTCCTCTAAAACTAAAATTCCTTCAGTAATAATGCTTTTGGTTTTAGGATGGATTGTGAATCAAATTTCGACTTTTATTGATGTTCCAATTCCTGATTTGACTCCAATATTACCAATATTAGGTACAGTTGGACTTATTTTAATTGTATTGGAAGGTTCTCTAGAATTAGAATTAAATAAATCGAAGTTTTCATTTGTTAGAAAAACATCATTAATTGCAATTTTACCAATGTTAATTCTAAGTTTCTTACTTGGCTATTGTTTTCATTACTTTGGAAATACAAGTTTGAAAATTGGCCTTGCAAACGCCATTCCATTTGCTATAATAAGTAGTGCCATTGCTATACCAAGTGCTCAAAATTTACGTTCAAAACAGAAAGCATTTGTTACTTATGAAAGTAGTTTATCGGATATTTTTGGGGTGATCATTTTTAATTTTATTACAATTAATGAGATTATTGGATTTCAATCTATCAAGCACTTTTTAATTCAATTAGTAATTATATTAGTTATTACCGTGATAGCAACATTAGGATTAGCCTTTTTGTTGAGTAAAATTAAACATCATGTTAAGTTTGCTCCTATCATTTTAATAATTGTTTTAATTTATGATATTTCTAAAATTTACCATTTACCTGCATTAATATTTATACTCTTATTTGGACTATTTCTTGGGAATTTGGATGAAATTAAACACAATAAATTTATTCAAAAATTACAACCTGAAATATTAAACAAAGAAGTGTGTAAATTCAAAGAACTTACAATCGAAATTGCTTTTTTAGTGCGTTCCCTCTTTTTTCTATTATTTGGATATTTAATACAAACTTCAGAATTATTCAATTCACAAACTATTTTATGGGCCATATGCATCACATTTGGGATATTCTTTTTTCGATATGTATTTTTAAAAATATTTAAACTCAAATTAGATCCTCTTTTATATATAGCTCCACGTGGTTTAATTACTATTTTATTGTTCTTAAGTATTCCTCAAAATCAAGTAACAGCATTAGCTAATAAATCTCTAATTATTCAAGTAATTATTTTGACCGCTTTAGTTATGATGATAGGTTTGATGGCAAATAATAATGGCAAAAAAATTAGGGCCGTTATTTAAGACAGAATCAAACATTTTACTTTTTTGGGTTCTATTATTTATCAGGATAAAAAAGACTTTAAATATACCTGCTATTAACAACAATCTATAAAACAAATAAGAATATTACTTTTACCCAATCATAAAGTGTGATTTCAACACGAATGAATTGTGAATGTAAATTTAAATATATAGATTTGGGCAATCGATTACAAATATTAAAACCAATAAAACAAACCATTAATGTCCAAAAAGTCCTTAAAATTATCATTTGTATTATTATTCTTTTTTCTAATACTTGCCCTTCCTTCTGTAAATGCCCAAAATCCAGTGGTGAAAATTGATTTTGATCAGTCGGGAAGACAATCTGCAGAGGTTAGTGAACCTGATTACATACCCTGGGATGTTGCAATCTCACCAAGCAAGACTACCAATGGAATTACATTTAAAGTTACCAGACTAGGAAATAAAGGCGATGCGTTAGGAACAAATTGGTATAAAGCCGGCATACAAGCTCCCAGTTATGCTCGATTGGTTTGTGATGGACTTACAGTAAAAGGCACGACAGCAAATGAAGGGGGACAAATAGAACTTCGAATTAGCGGATTGCCTACTGGCACACATTCTTTGCTTGCCTTTTTAAACGCAGTGGATAGCGAAACTTATACATTTAGTCCAATCGATATTTCTGTAGATGGAAGTTTAGTTATGGATAATGTAATTCCTAGTATACGAGCTTTAAAAACTGCTGATGCAAAATCGGTTTACTTAAATTTACAAGCAACTGCAGGTGCGGATGTAGTAGTTAAATTTACAGCTGAAACATCAGGTAGTGAAACTTTTAAAAATGTAATGTTGAACGGATTTGAATTAAACACGGCCAATATTTATAATCAGGCAACAAATCCAATACCTATCCATAACAATGAACACGTTGAGTTAAGTTCAGGTAGCACATTATTACAATGGACTCCTGCCATTAATGCAGTTTCACAAAATGTATATTTTGGTACTGATTTAACAGCATTGGAAGCAGCGAACATATCATCATCCGAATATAAAGGAAATCAAACAACGACAAATTCATCCTATCAAATAAATGGTTTATATACCGGAACAACTTATTACTGGCGAGTGGATGAGGTATTGGCAAGCAGCGAAGTTATAAAAGGCAGTTCGTGGCGATTTCGTCCAGCCCAACTTGCTTTTCCAGATGCTGAAGGTTATGGCCGTTTTGCCCGCGGAGGAAGAGGCGGAAAAGTTGTGGCAGTAACTAATTTAAATGATAGTGGGCCAGGAAGTTTACGTGATGCTGTTACCAATGACATTGGCCCTAGAACAATAGTTTTTAATGTGTCCGGAATTATTCAACTGAACTCTCGTTTGGTTTTAAGTCAACCTTTTGTTACCGTTGCCGGTCAAACTGCTCCTGGCAAGGGAATCTGTATTCGCTCAGCTCCATTTGGAGTTACTGGCAATGATGCCATTGTTCAAAATGTAAGAGTAAGAATTGGAGGCGGACCAACCTATGACGGAATGGGATTAACTGGTGCCAATTATAGTATAATAGATCATTGTTCCATCAGTTGGACCATTGATGAGTCATTTAGTTCGCGTTCAGGAAAAAATATTACGCTGCAAAGAACATTAATTTCAGAAGCATTAAATGCCGCTGGACATCAAAATTATCCAGCAGGTACAGAGCATGGGTACGCAGGTTCAATAAGCGGAGACACAGGAAGTTTTCATCATAATTTATTAGCACATAATTACGGACGTAATTGGAGTTTGGCCGGTGGTTTGGATGGAAACAATTATTTTGCCGGTAAATTAGATATTACTAATAATGTAGTTTATAACTGGGGATCAAGAACAACCGATGGAGGGGCTAATGAAGTAAACTTTGTAAATAATTATTATAAACCCGGTCCTGGAATGCAATTACAACAGTATGCATTGACTATGAATCATGAAGATAACTTTGCGGGCATGCAACGTAGTTATTTTGCTGGTAATATTATGCCTGGATTTTTTGACGAAAGCAATCAAACACTGGGACGAAGAAGCACTATAAGTAGTGGTATCACCATCAACTATGAGACATTCGTAAATACCCCGTTTTTCCCCTCATTTGTAACAACACAATCAGCTACACAAGCATATAAAATAGTACTTTCAGATGTAGGTTGTACCCAACCTGTATTTGACGACCACGACACAAGAATGGTTAACGAAACTTTAGCCGGAACATATTCCGTGACGGGAAGTGTAACAGGAAAAAAAGGATTTCCTGATAACGAAGCCGATGCTGGGGGTTTCGAATCGTATCCTGCTATATCCAGAGATGTCAACTGGGATTCGGATAATGATGGATTGCCAAATTGGTGGGAAACTACTATAGGAACAAATGTGAACTCTGGATCTGGTGATTTTTCTGATTCTAATGCAGATGCTGATTTGGATGGATATACTAATTTAGACACTTATATTCAATGGATGGCAACACCTCATTACAACTCTCCAAATGGTAGCAAAATCAGCATCAATATTCAAAAACTTTCCAAAGGTTTTACAAAAAGCCCCGCTTATACCCTATCAAATGTTGTAAATGGAACTGCATCTCTAGTTGCGGATACTGTTGCATTTACACCAACAGCAATCGGTTTTGGTTCTTTTAATTTCACTGTAACCGATTCCGAAGGAGGTAGTATGACTAGAAAAGTAAATATACTTAGCGGATTTGACATACAATTATCAACAAAACAAATCGATATACCTAAAACTGGAATTACCGTTTGGCCAGTTCCAAATAAAGGATCTTTTTACATTTCAATGGTAAAAAATGACACAAAAGCAGAATATAAATTATTTGACATTTTGGGCAAAGAGGTAACAAAAGGAATTATTGACACCTCCAGTTCTCAAAACATTATCGTAAATTCTAATGGTATCTACATCCTAAAAGTATACGAATTAAATACGAAGAAGATTTTATATACCCAAAAAATTATAATTCAATAAAGTTTGTTTTTAAATAATAAAAAAATGCCGTTTACAAATTAGTAAACGGCATTTTTTTATTAACTATACATTAGACTCAAGTTGCAAATACCTTTTTTTGATTGAACTTTAGACGGAAGTTTTAACAAATATAAAACCCATTTTGAATTTCCTATTCAACAAAACAATAAGAATTCTAGGCGTATTTTATTAAGGATTCTATAGGCTGCAGGTATAAACTAAATTATAGCTTAAATTAAGCTATTTGACTTTTTATATTTACGCCCTCTATTGCAAAAAAGCATCTAAACTACTTATTTACAATTAAATAGTTTTCATTACCTTTACAAAACATAAGAATACATTCCAAGGAATCTTCAATCAAATAAACCTATATTTTTTTTAAAATCTAATTAAGTTAAACAACTTATATGAAAAAAAATAACACTATTTTGATAGTAGAAGACGAAATGATAATTGCTGCTAATATATCATTGCAACTTTCTCATTTGGGTTATGAAGTAACAGGAATCATTACAAAATCCGATGGTATTATGCCACATATCGCGCAATTTGTTCCAGATATTATTTTGATGGATATCAATCTAAAAGGAAATTTAGACGGTATAGAAGTCGCGCATTTAATTCAAAAAGAATATAAAATCCCTATTATTTATTTGACTGCCAACTCGGATGAAGTCAATTTTAACAGAGCAAAAGAAACAAATCCGTATGCTTTTATTTCCAAACCTTTCAAAAAATTAGACTTACAACGTGCTATTGAGTTAACAATAATACGTGTTCAGGAAGAGCAAAGCAGAGAAAAACACGCTGATTTGACTACCGATGAGCCTTATATTTTGAGTGATTGTATTTTCGTTCGTAGTCACGATAAAATGGTTAAGGTTTGTATTGAAAATATTTTATACATCGAAGCCGAACGAAATTATTGCAAAATTCATTGTAAGGACAAGGAACATTTGTTGGTTACCACTTTGAAATATTTAGAAGAAAAACTGCCCGCCAATAACTTAATGCGAATTCATCGTTCTTTTATCGTTAATCTTCACCACATCGATGAAATTGCAACAAGTCATGTCGTTATAGGTAAAAAAGCAATCCCTTTAAGTGCCGAATTAAAAAAACAGTTATTGCTTCATATTCAAAAAGTATAACTAAAACACCAAAAAAGCCCTAACTGAAGGGAAAAATCGTGTTCACTCAACACGACAAATTGTTGGAAGGAAGACTAAATAAAATCAAAAAAGCACCACCGTTATTTTTAAATTTAAACTAAAAATGCTATTTAAAATATTGATTTAACTCCTACAGAATCTATAAACTCTACTTATGAAAAAAATCATAATCCCTTTTTTAGTAGTTATAGTTTCTATTGGATTTGCACAAAACAATAAAAAACTTTCAACAAATGAAGTTTTAGAATTGAGCAAAACATATCAGGATAAAGGATTGTATTTCCAGAAAATTCCTAATTTCAATAGAGATAGCACGGTGTACTATTTAGATAAAGCAGCCCATGTTTTAGAAACCAATCAACCCATTCAATACCGAAGATTAGCTGAAATATTTTTGGATATAACAAATAGAAGAAACAGGTCATATCCATTTACAAAAGTTGACAAACTTGCTGAAATAGGGATTAATTACTATAACCAAATCCCTGACAATCAAAAAGACACATTTATAGAATACATACTTTTAACAAATTGGGCTTCAATTAAAGTTGAAAAAGGGGAGTTAAAAGACGCTGTTACTCTTTTCAGTAATGCCTTACATTTAATCCAAAACGATCCGCGCCCAGAAGTACGTGCTAAATTCTTAAAAGACAAAGCCAATTTTATCAATAGATATGGACTCCCTGAAGAAATAAAGACTTCTTCAGAATTAACCAATAAAAGTTTTGCGCTTTATAAGCAACTAGATCAAAAAAAACACTTACAAGAAGTAACTTCTATTTATAGTGAGAAAATAATTTCGGCAATGAATACAAATAATGATTCATTATCATTTTATGTAAACGAATTTGAAAAGTTGCTTCCTAAATTAAAAAACCCTTTTACTTATGGTTGGTATTATTGCACTTTAAGTGACTATTATTATAATAAAAAAGAATATTTAAGAGCGAAAAATCTTGCCAATAAAGGGATTAAAATGCTCGAAAAATATAAGATGCAAAACGTAGATAGTTATCCTATGATGTTGACCCAATTAGCTGATTTTGCCGTAGAAAAAAAAGAATATGATAAAGCAATTGAATATTATGGGAGAGCAAAAGTAATTTGCGAAACTAATAATTTTAGATCTTTTGGCATAAAAATACTTCAATCTTTATCTGAGATAAATGAAAAAAAAGGTGATTTCAAAAAAGCATTGCACTACCAAAGAGCATTTACCATTGAAACATTAAAGTTTGAAAAAGAACGCAATGAAAGAAGTCTGCTTGAAAGCGAACTGAAAATGAATGTTATAAACCAAGAGAAGGAACTTATCCAAAAAAATAATCAACAAAAATTATATATTGTAGCATTAATTTTATGTATCATTTTACTTGTATTTATTTATAGAAACGTAATACTTAAACAAAAAAATAATTTAAAATTAGCTGCTTTCAATCATGAACTGGAAGATAAAAATAATCTTTTAGACAAACACAATACTGAAAATGAATTACTTCTAAAGGAAATTCACCATCGTGTAAAAAACAATTTAGAAGTAGTTTCGAGTTTACTTTCATTACAGTCTGCTAAAATTGATGATCCAAACATAAAAGATGCCATTGCCGAAGGGCAAAACCGAATTAATTCTATTGGATTAGTACATCAAAAATTATATCAAGGTACTAACCTTGGTGAAGTAGAAATGAAAGAATATTTTCTTAGTGTCAGCGAAAGTATCCTAGACAGTATTGGTGCTGGGAAGCGTATCGATTTAAAATTGGAAATGAATCAACTAGAATTAGACATTGATACTGCTATTCCATTAGGATTAATCATCAATGAATTATTGACAAATGCTATAAAATATGCTTTTCCTAATGGCAACAAAGGAACAATTACTATCAAACTAGAAAAAAATGACAATCGTAATCTCCATTTGGAAGTTGCTGATAACGGTGTTGGAAAAACAGCAATCATTCAAGGTACTGGTTTTGGAGGGCAATTAATTTCCTTACTTACGCTACAATTAAATGGTACAATGACAGAAAAAACACAAAATGGAACGACTATCATTTTTGATTTTAAATTATGAACTTAATTTTCTCCTTGCATACAAAACACTAAACTTTTCATAATTTAAATTTATAATTTACTGATTATCAATAGCGTTACAGATTAGTTAATCTATAATTCTCCTTTTTTCTTGCCGATAAAAAAAACATACTCTTCGGACATTATTTATCCATTTTCGTCCTTATCCATTTTCGTTTGTAATTGATTATCTGTTACTTAGACTATTGAATAAATATTTTAATAACTACTTAAAAAATTAATTATGAAAAAATTACTAATGCTTATCGCAATAATTTTGTTTGGCAATAGTGTTATTGCACAGAACAAACTGTACTTACTATTTGAATTTATGAAAGTTGAAGCTGCCCAAGAAGGGGCGTATTTAGAAACAGAAACTTTTTGGCAAAAAATTCAAGAACAAAGAACAAAAAATGGAGATATTATAGGATGGGATCTTTGGAGTCTCCAACCTGGCGGCAAAGATCAAGGATATCAATACTTAACTGTTACACTTTATAATGATCCAGTAAAAATGATGAGCGGTGCAGGAAATTTTGAAGCGGCTATAAAAGCAGCATATCCAAAAATGTCCGAAGAAGAATTTAACGAAAAATTCATTAGTACTGCAAAATCAAGAGACTTAGCTGTTCGCATTTATTTAGAACAAATAGCATCTACAAAAGACGACTTTAAGATGCCTATAGGTACAATAGCAGGAATAAATTTAATGAAAGTTTCCGACGCAAATTTTGAGAATTATGAGAAATTTGAAAACGAAATTTTTAAGCCATATGCCCAAAAAGAGATTGAAGCTGGAAACAGGGGGAATTGGGGCTTAATGCGTTGTATGTTGCCTATGGGTAGCGATGTTTATGCAACCCATATTACTTCGGATATGTATGAAGATTATAAACAATTATTTAATAATAACATGACCGATTACTCTACAATAAGTGAAGCAGAAACCAAGAAATTTCAGGATGGGTTAGCAACACGCGATATGAAATATAAATATATGGGAACACTGATAAAAAAAGTACGCTAAAACAAATTCAACCACTTGGTATCAAGTTATTTAATAACTACTAAAATTCTATTTACAACTAAAACAGTACAAGTATGAAAACATTAAAAATTACAATCTCGTTATTAGGCATTTTTCTTTTCTTATTTCCTTTAAAAACTGTTGCACAAAACCAGATGTACACGATTCATGCAGACTATGTAAAACCGGCAATGGAGAAAGAATATGTCGATGTTTCTAAAGCTTTTATTGCTGAATGTAAAAAATACAATTTACAAGATGCTGACTGGATGCAAGCAAGATTAGACAACGGAACTTATATAACTATTGAAGCAATTCCGAATATGGCAGCGTTGGACGTAAATAGTTTTGCTCCGTTGGCAGACAAAATGGGAAAAGAAAAATTCCAAGCACTTGTAGATCGATATGCAAAATGCTATGACAAACATGGCAGCTTTAATTTATCGCTAATTAAAGACTTAAGCTATATGCCTGACGGAGCTACTGCTGCACAAGAAGGTATGAATTACAGAAAATACCATTATCTGTTTGTAACACCATCAACCTCAAAATTGGTCAGAGAAAAAATGAAAACCATCACAGATTTATATGTCAAAAAAGGTTCAAAAGAATATTTTCGAGCATATCATAGTGGGTATGGGACATTAGAAGAATTTTTCCTTGTAGTTATTTCTGCTAAAGACGAACAATCGTATGCAAAACAATCAGATGAAAATGACGTACTAATAGGAGATGAAGGAACAAAACTTTTCGATGACTTATTCAAAACCGTTAGCCGTTATGAACCTTTATCTGGCAAAATGCTACCCGAATTGAGTTATGCTGCAAAAAAATAAAAAACAACTAATATATTATTGATATGAAAAACTTATTTATTCTTGGACTTGCATTAGTGTTATTTACATCTTGCAATCAAAAACAACGCTACACGCAACAATCTCCAGAAATCGACACCTACAAAAAAGTAATGGAGGATTATAAAACACAAAATTGGGAGGATTATCCCAAACATTATGCTGATAGTGCCAAAATTGCAAATAATGTTGTAAAAGAAAAAGCCCAAACTGTAACAGAAGCTATTGAAAAAGCAAAAAAAGATGCTGAACTATTTACTTGGACAGTCAAAGATATTGATTATGAAATGGTTATTACTGACAAAGATGAAACTTGGGTGAACTATTGGGGTATTTGGAGAGGAACATTAAAATCTAGTGGAAAAGTATATATTATACCATTTCACAATACAGCTCAGTTTGTTGATGGAAAAATTGTTAAGGAAGACGGGTATTGGGATAATTCTGAAATCGTAACCGATATGTTAAAACAAGCTGAAACCCCAAAAAAATAACAACCTCATAATGGTAAATTATTAATTAAAGTAAATTTTGAAGCAATGAAAAAAATAATTCTAGCAGCATTTATGCTCACCCTTTCTATAAGCTATTCTCAAAAAAAACCAAATGGAACCGTTTATATTAATCATCCAGCCATAGTTGTTGTTGAGGCATACACAAAAGCAATTAACGATGGAGACCTAAATAAAATAGATGATTTTTTGGCAGATGATTTTAGAGCATTTAGTGCTACAACAGGCAACCAATTTAATAAAGGCTTAGATAAATCGTCTTATTTGAATAGAATAAAATCTTGGAGAGAGAGTATTGAGTATTTTTCCATAAAAACTGCAAAAGGAGCTTATCCTGATGCTATTGAATACAAAGATGATAATCAAAAAGATGTGGTTTGGGTTCAAACTTGGGACGAGTTAAAAGGAGTTCACACAAAAACAGGTGTAAAAGTAAATATGAATTTACAACGAACATTCGTCATCAATAAAGCCAATAAAATAAAAACGATTTACATCTATGATAACCCATTAATCAATGAGGAAATATATGACAGCGAGACAGTAAGAACCAATGGAACTATTTATAACCATCACCAAAACATCAATAATGTAAAAAACATGTTGTTCGCCTTTGAACAAAAAGACCTAAATAAAAGCTACAGCTATTTTACAAATGATGCTCGTTTTGCTGATATCAATAGTATGGACAACAAATCATTGTCACTTGATGAACAAAAAGCCATTGACAAAAAAGTGTTGGACGCATTTGACATCGTCGGATTAGAAGTTATTGGTTATCCCGATTATATGCATTATGAATTAGGTGACAACGGTGTGGTTTATTCTTGGTGGAGATGGCATTTGATTCGCAAATCAGATAAAAAAGAAATAGCATTACCCGTTCATTATCAGCACAATATTGACAAAGACGGTAAAATAATTAGAGAGATGGCATATTACAATGCCGCATTATTGAAATAACCAGAAATAGAACTCCATTTCATGGTAAGTATATAGCATTACAATAATTATTAATTCAAGACCTTACGGGATTCCAAACCTGTGAGGTTTATTAAAACCGAATTAAAAATGAAAAAAGTGGGAATTATAGGTGGTTCTGGTTTCATAGGAAGCTATATCACCAAAGCTTTTCTAGATAATCATTTTCTAGTAAAAGTATCGACTACAGCTATTACAAGAGAAGATAAGTACAAACATCTTGTAACACTAAACCATGCTGATAATTTACATATTAGCGAATTAGATGTGATGGATAAAGTCGCACTACAAGATTTTGTTATCGACTGTGATATTGTAATTCATAGTGGAACTCCATTTATTTTAGACGTTCAAAATCCACAATCCCAATTGTTTGATCCAACTATAAAAGGAACAGAAAACTTTTTAGAGGTTATTATTCAAACACCAGGAATCGAAAAAGTAGTATTTATTGCTTCAGTCGCTGCTTGGAATACTAATTTTCCAATGCCTGCAGGAACTAAAAGTTTCACCGACACTTTCGATGAAAATGATACTCCTTTTACTAGCACCGAAAGTCATCCATATGCACAAGCCAAATTTATTGCCAACCAAGTAGTCGAACAATTCATTATTGACCATCCGGATTTATCGTATGAAATCAGTACCGTTTCCCCTGTTTTGGTTGCTGGAAAATCCATGTCGCAAAGAGAAGATTCTACCTCAACAGGTTTGCAGTTTTTGATCAAAAATAAATTAGCTCCTGATGCTTTTGTTCAGGCGCTTTATGATAATGATGTGCCTTTTGCCATTGTTGATGTTGAAGATGTGGCTCATGCTGTTTATAAAGTAGCTACTACCAAAGGATTGCACGGCAAAAATTATTTATTAACCAGTGAAACATATAAAATCACTGATATGACTGCTATGCTCAACAACCAAGAACCTAAGGAAAAAGCAAGTATTGTTTATAAAAATAATTTGGCTAAAAAAGAATTGGGAATACAATTTAGACCCGCGAAAGAAACTTTGAATAATTATTCAATTTAAAATAATTAAAAAATGGAAAGACGAATATTTATTAAAAACACCTCCCTATTTGCAATTGCAATTAGCACAACAGGTTTTGTACGTTTTGATGGCAAGCATTATATTGGTGACTGTGAAACTACTAGCGATATTTTAGGTCCTTTTTATAGACCTGACAGTCCTATTAGAAATAACCTGACTATTGTTGGTGATTTAGGTGAAACAATTTTGCTAACTGGTAAAATTTATCATAAAGATTGTAGTACACCTTATAAAAAAGCTAAAATAGAATTATGGCATTGCGACTCCAATGGGGTTTATGACAATTCTTCTGAGCAATATCGCTATCGTGGCACTTCATTCTCTGATGAGAATGGCAATTATTCCTTTAAAACGATTTTACCCGTTCCATACGATATTGGGAATGGAATGTTTCGTCCAGCCCATTTTCATATGATGATTTCAGCTAAAGGTTATCAACCATTAGTGACTCAAGTTTACTTCAAGGGAGATGTACATATTTCCAAGGACGAAACAGCTTCTTTGCCAACGGCTATAAAAAGAATATTACCTATTGAAAATTTAAAAAACGGAACCAAAAAAGTAGTTTATAACATTGGTATGTCTGAAAGTTTATTAGCAGAATCATCCGCTATTGACAAATTGGTCGGTACCTATACAGATGAAAAAGATTCAACTATCAAAAAAATATTTTTCAAAAAAGACAATGTACTTTGGATGAAAAACGAATTATTCGGAGTCAATTTTGATTTCATTGGTAATAATACTTTTACCCGATTGGGATCAGACCCAAAAGAGGAACTTACTTTTCATTTTGAATTATTACCGACTAGTTTAGTTAAGTTAACAATTTCATCAGTTAATGAAAATGGTGAAAAACAAACTCAAGTTTTGGTTAGGGAAAAGACATAAATCCTTTTAGGTCTATGTGAAACTTCAAATAATTATTCTAATAAAATCAAGTACAATGAAAAAAACAAACTACTTCCTGATTGCTTTTGCCTTTTTTGGAATGATAAACGCTCAAGAAACAATAGGATTTACCTTTAATCATATTGCATTATCGGTAAAAAACCTGGACAATTCGGCTGCATTCTATAAAGATGTTTTACAGCTTAAGGAAATTACCAATAAAACAAAAAAGGAGGGTATTCGATGGTTTCACTTGGAGAAGGAAAAGAATTGCACCTTATTTCTATTCTAAAAGAAGCCGTTACCATTAATAAAGAAGTTCATTTTGCATTGACAACATCTAATTTCGATGCCTTTGTTAAAATTGTAGAAGCAAAGAATATTCGGTATTCTGATTGGCCAGGAACTCTAAATAATGTAAATATCCGAGCAGACGGAATCAAACAAATATATCTTCAAGACCCCGACGGTTATTGGATTGAAGTAAATAGTGTTGGAAATAAATAAACGCAATAGTATTTCAAAATCAGAAAACAGAATAGAGTAAACATACAAAAAGCACGAAAAATGGAACAAACAGCGAATCATCCGTCACCCGAAAGTATTATGCAAATTGGCACTGGATTTTGGGCCTCAAAAATCCTTTTGAGTGCTGTAAAATTTGAACTTTTCACTGTACTTGTCGAAAATAAATCAATGTCGGCATTTGATATTAAGTCGAAATTTGGGTTTCAATGTACCATCCGAAATGTATATGATTTTTTAGATGCTCTTACAGCTTTTGGCTTTCTAAAACGGGAAGGTTTGTTAGCATCTGCAAGGTATTCTAACAACCTGAACACTAACTTTTTTCTTGACAAAAACAAACCAACCTACATTGGTGGCATATTAGAAATGCTAAATAATAGATTATATGGTTTTTGGGGTAATCTTGAAGAAGGATTACTCACAGGACTTCCACAGAATGAAATAAAAATTGGCGAAAATTTGTTTGATGCTTTATATGCTGATGCAGTCCGTTTGAAAGAATTTATTTTAGCTATGAGTGGAATTCAAATGGGTGGTTTTATAGCTTTTGCTCAAAAATTTGATTTTTCAAAATATAAAACCTTAGTAGATATTGGTGGTTCAGCAGGATTATTGTCCTTGATGGTTGCAAAACATCAATCGCATATAAATTGTATTACTTGGGATTTGCCTGAAGTGACTCCCATTGCCAACGAAACTATTGCAAATTTTCAATTACAAAATCGTGTAAAAACAAATGCTGGTAATTTCTTCAATGATCAATTCCCAAAAGGGGACATAATTACAATGGGAAATATTTTGCACGATTGGGACGAAGAAACCAAGCTGATGTTAATTAAAAAAGCCTTTGATGCATTGCCCGATGGTGGTGCTTTAGTAGTTATTGAAAACATAATTGATGACGAAAGAATGCAAAATGTTTTTGGTTTGATGATGAGTTTGAATATGCTCATCGAAACCGGAAATGGATTTGATTTTACATTTGCTGAATTCAATAAATGGACAAAAGCGATAGGTTTTAAATCTACTTCATTGTTAGCATTGGCTGGTCCTGCAAGTGCAGCAATTGCTTATAAATAAAATAATTAAAAATGCATAAAGTAAAAACGAGTAAACAAATTAGTAACCTATAAATCACAAAAAAATGAAAACAGTAGTAGTCCGTCACAAAGTAAAAGATTTTGATGTTTGGAAAAAAGGTCAACAAGAACGACTTGAAATATTTGCACCTGCAATTAATAGTTTTAATGCTTTTCAAGATGTAGATAATCCAAATTCGGTTGTAATAATAATTGAAACTGATAATGTAGAATTGCTTGGAGCAATCATCAACGACCCGAAAAATCAACATTTGAAAGACAAGCACACCGTATTAGAACCCATTACGATGTCGATGCAAATACAATTTTAAAAACATAATTAGAAACGAGAATTTTTATTAACATTTAAATTACAAAAAAATGAAATCAATTATTACAGCAATTATCGCTTTGGCGATGTTCACTTTCATTTCTTGTAAAAAAGAAAGTGGTAAAGAAGTTACAACTGAACCAAATGCAGAAGAAACAAAAGCTCCAGTAGCCGAGGCAATTCCTGCATTTGAACCCTTTAAAGTAATGGCCGTAACTCATATCGTAAAAGATTTTGATACATGGAAAAAATCTTTTGACGAACACGAAAGTATGCGAGCTGCTAATGGTATTTCATTACGGGCACTGGGGAGAGATATGGAAAATCCAAACAAAGTTCTCATTTTTTTAGAAATAGACGATTTACAAAAAGCCAAAGATTTTGCTGCAAGTCCAAACTTAAAAGAAGCGATGCAAAAAGGCGGTGTAATCAGTAAACCAGACTATATTTATGCAGATGTTTTACGCTTTGAAGAATCACCAGCAGAATTTAAAGACAGAATTAGAGTTGGGCATAAAGTAAAAGATTTCGATGCTTGGCTTAAAGTCTATGATGCCGAAGGAAAAGATACTAGAGCGGCACACGGACTTATAGACAGAGCAATTTCAAGAAATATTGATGATCCCAATATGATATACATCACTTTTGCAGTAAGCGATATGGCAAAAGCAAAAGCGAGACTTGCTGATCCTGCTCTCAAAAAAATAATGATGGATGGAGGTGTAATTGGCAAACCTGTAATTGATTTTTATACAAGTGTAAATTAAAAATATTCTAATAAAACAGTAAATCCTCCTTTCAAAATAATACTTTTTGGGAGGAGGGATTTTTATTCATTGCAATATAAATACAATAAATAAAACACAATTTATGGCTAGGCATACTTCAAGCTGGAAAATAAAAATTATATAGCGATCTAAGTTTATAAGATATGGAAAACAAAAACGCACCACAACGAATTCTATCCATCGATCTTTTGAAAGGACTGGTAATGGTGATAATGGCACTTGACCATACTCGAGATTATTTTCATTATTCGGCATTCTATTTTGATCCGACAGATCCTACCAAAAGCACATTACCCATTTTCTTTACACGATTTATTACCCATTTTTGTGCTCCCGCTTTTAGTTTTCTGGCAGGACTTTCTGCTTGCTTAGTTGGGAGAAGAAAATCTAAATCTGAATTGTCTAGTTTTCTTGTAAAAAGAGGACTTTGGTTGGTATTTATCGAATTAACGATTGTCAATTTTGCATGGTATTTTGATCTTTCCTTTAGAAACCCTAGTTTAATTGTTATTTGGTCTTTAGGAATAAGTATGATTGTTTTAGCGGCATTAATTCATTTACCAAAAAAAATTATTTTAGTTTTCAGTATTCTAGTTATTTTTGGACATAATTTACTGGACACCACTCACTTTACAGGAAATGTATTATGGGCTATATTGCATGAATATGCCATTTTTAATATTTCTGAAACCCACCATTTAAATGTATATTATCCCATTATTCCTTGGATTGCAGTAATGTCATTGGGGTATTATTTTGGATCTTTTTATGATAAATCTTATGACATCCTTAAAAGAAAAAAAGTGTTCAATCGCATCGGTATATCAGCATTACTATTATTTGTGTTCATTCGTTTTATAAATCGATACGGAGACCCGATTCCGTGGAAAGATTACGGTACTATTTCAAAAGATTTGATTTCGTTTTTAAATCCTTCAAAATACCCACCATCCTTGTTGTATTTATTAATGACATTGAGTGGTACAATTTTGTTTTTGGCAAACTCCGAAAAATTGAAAGGAAAAGTGGTTGATTTCTTTAGTACATTTGGTAGAGTTCCTTTCTTTTATTATATCATACATATCTATGTGATCCACCTTTTTGCCCTGTTATTTGCACAACTTACAGGATTTGGTTGGAAAATTATGATTTTGCCAACTTGGGTTTCTGAAGTAACTGCGTTAAAAGGATATGGATTTCCGCTTTCGGTAGTTTATGCGGTATGGATTGGAATTATTTTACTGCTCTACCCTATTTGTAAAAAATTTGATAATTATAAACAATCCCACAAAGAAAAATGGTGGTTGAGTTATTTGTAGAAAAGGTGATTTTTAATCATGAAAAGACAAATAGTAATTCCAAGTTATTTTTGGAACAGAAACTCAAAAACCACTTTGTTTAAATTCTAATTCTGTTAGCGAAATTCAGATGCCAAATTATCCAAGGAAATTGATTTTGTTCGAAAATTAGGGATTGATTATCATAGTTAATGATTGACTTTATAACCTCCTTGATTTTTTAGTATATTTGTTATATGACAACCCAATTAATATTGTTCTAATTGAGAAAAATATTTTGTCTATTAACCCCAAACCTACTACAATGCCCTACCAAAAAACAAAATCATTATGTTTTTTCTCTATTAAGAAAGTATTTAATGAAACATTCAGAAATTCATTTGTTCTAATTCTAATAACCATATTATTACTTTCTAACCTTCAAAAAGGATATTCACAAGGAAAAGTAAAGTTTACTAGAAAAACATCAAAAGATGGACTCTCACAAAGTTTTATTAAAAACATAATCAAAGATCATGATGGGTTTATATGGATAGGTACAGCAGACGGGCTTAATAAATACGATAGCTATACTTTTAAAATATACAGAAACCATTCTCAAATAAAAGGAAGCTTAAGTAGTAATAACATTATGACTACCTATGTAGACAAAAAAGGCGTTTTATATGTGGGTACAGATAATGGTGCTTTAAACGTATATGATAACAAAAAGGATACTTTTACAATATACAAATATAATTCCCAGATAAGTTCTAACCGAGTTACCTGCTTGTTTGAAGATCATAATGGCATATTTTATGTTGGAACAGAAGGTAGCGGACTATACTCCTTCAACCGAGAGACCAAAAAATTTAAGCTTTTATATTTTGACAATATCGCAAAAAATCGACTTATAAGTCCCGTTATTAGAGCTATTAACGAAGACAGGGAAGGGAATTTATGGATAGGTACTGAACAGGGTATCACAGTCATCAGTAAAGACCGCAAAATTTTTACTGATTATACGCAGACCGAAGATCCTAATAGTTTAAGTATAAAAGCAATTAGAACTATTTTTATTGATTCTGAAGGTAAGGTCTGGATAGGCACTGCGTTTGGAGGCTTAAATCTTTTTGACAAAAAAACTAAAAAATTTATCCATTTTAAAAACAAAATCACTGATTTAAATAGTCTTCTAGGCGATTTTGTGCCACAGATTTGTGAAGCCAAAGACGGTAAAATTTGGATCGCTACTAATTTTGGAATCAGCGTATTAGAAAAAAAAACCTTCACTTTTACCAATTATACAAACGATCCTTTTGACAACAATTCACTTCTTGATAATGGTCTCAATGCAATTTTTGCTGATGAGAAAGATAATATATGGGTAGGCAGTATATCAGGTCTTTCTATGAAGGAAGCCAAAATTTCTAAATTCCCCAATTTTTCTTACAACCCTGGAAAACCCGAAGGCTTGGGAAGCAGAGAAGTTTTTAGCATTTATCAAGACTCCAAAAATAATATTTGGCTGGGCACAAGAAACGGGATTGATTTGTTTAATCGAGAATCAGAAACATTTAAACATTATAACACACGAACCGCTGGACTTGGCTTAGGCACTGTTACTTCTTTATTTGAGGACAGGTATAAAAAGTTATGGATTGGTACTTTTGAACGAGGTCTACTCTCTTTTAATACAGATAAAAATACCTATATAACATACGAGGGAATTGATCCTATAACAAATATAAAAACACCTATTCGAGATATATGGTATATTAAAGAAGATACAAAAGGTGAATTATATATTGCTTCCTTCAGTAGCGGGGTCTATAAATATAATAGAAATGAAAATCAATTTTATCGCTTGCATTGGGAAGGAAAAAATATCCCTTATCTGGGAATAAATTGTTTTTATATTGATAGCAAAAATAATTTATGGCTTGGTTCAATTCAAGATGGGTTGATTAAAATTAATAAAGAAAAAGGAATATATAAAATATTTAAAAATGACCCAAAAAATAGTAAAAGTATAAGTGATAATTTAATTTCATACCTATACGAGGACAGAAAAGGAAATTTATGGGTTGGCACTCAAGCTGGTTTAAACAGAATTAACGCCGACAATACATTCACCCACTATTCCGAAAAAAATGGACTAGCCAATAATTTCATTAATGGTATTTTAGAGGATGATAAAGGCTCATTGTGGTTAAGCACCAATAGTGGAATTTCAGAATTTAATATTGAATCCAAATCTTTCAAAAACTTCAACATAAATGATGGTTTTGATGATAATGAACTTTTACCAAGAGCTGCATTCAAGCTTAAAAGCGGAGAAATGATTTTTGGTGGTTTAAATGGATTTAATATATTCCATCCCCAAAAACTTATTTTCGATAAACAGACTCCTATTGTTTTAATAACAAACTTTAAATTATTTAATAAATCCGTAATTCCTGGAGCTGAAAATTCTCCACTAAAAGAGGAAATTAATAAAGTCAAGGAAATTACTCTCACACATAAACAATCTGAATTTTCATTTGATTTTGCAGCTTTAAATTTTTCTAGAACCAAGGAAAACCAATACGCATATAAATTAGAAGGCTTTGATAAGGATTGGGTTTATATTGGTAAAAACAGAAACGCTTACTACACCAATATTCCTCCAGGCGAATATACATTCAGGGTAAAAGCCTCGAATAATGATGGGGTATGGAATGAAGAAGGTACGTCAATAAAAATTAATATAGTTCCTCCTTTTTGGATGACGTGGTGGTTTAGAATACTTTCGGCACTAACCGTTATTGGCTGTGCCCTATGTTTATATTATTCCCGAGTTAAAGGGATTAGCGCCCAGAAGGCTGAATTGGAAAAACAAGTACTACAACGCACCGAAGAAGTTGTTAATCAGGCAAAAGAATTAGAAACTCAAACTGAACTTCTTAAGACTATAAATATTGCCCTGGAGAAAGAAAGGGAAAGAGCCGAAAAAGCGAGTCAGGCAAAAAGTGTTTTCCTTGCCACTATGAGCCACGAAATCAGAACTCCAATGAACGGTGTTATCGGTATGACATCCCTACTCGAAGAAACTCCACTCAATCACGAACAACAGGAATATGTTACCGTCATTCGAGCCAGCGGAGATACACTTCTATCAGTTATCAACGATATTTTGGATTTTTCCAAGATCGAATCAGGAAATCTAGAACTTGAAACCCAAGATTTCAACCTTCGCCAATGCATTGAGCAAGTGATGGATCTGCTTGCTGGTAAAGCTGCTGAACAGGGACTGGATCTTGTTTACCAGATTGATAATTCAGTTCCAGTTCAAATCATTGGCGATAATATGCGTTTAAGACAAATACTGATTAATTTATTGAATAATGCACTTAAATTTACACCCAAAGGTGAAGTATTTATCAAAGTGAGTCTTGCAAACGAAGACACTAATAATATTGAATTGCTTTTTGAAGTTAAAGATACGGGTATCGGTATTCCTGAAGAAAAACTTCCAAATTTATTTCTTGCATTTTCACAGATTGATTCTTCAACAACACGCAAATACGGGGGAACAGGTTTAGGCTTAGCCATAAGTCAAAGGCTCATAAAGCTTATGGGGGGAGACATAACCGTAAGCAGTACGATGGGTGAAGGTTCTACTTTTAGCTTTACTATCAAAAGTAAGCCTGGTAATAAATCTCAAAGACAATATGTGAATTTTAACACAAGTAAAAATGAAGGCAAAAAAGTATTGGTGGTAGACGATAATACCACTAACCTGAATATTCTTAAATCTCAGCTGGAGATGTGGAATCTAACTCCTGTTCTTGCTTCCTCAGGCAAAGAGGCATTAGAAATTATAGACAATGGAGGCAAGTTCCAGTTAATCATCACAGATATGAACATGCCAAAAATGGATGGTGCTGAATTAGCCGAAGCAATGAGAACAAAGATTCCACAGGTACCAATTATCCTGTTAAGTTCTATAGGAGATGAAACCCGAACAAAACATTCACACTTATTTAACTCTATACTAACAAAACCTATTAAGCAACAACAATTGTTTAATTTAATACAAACTGAACTGAAACATCAAAGCCTACTTTGTAAACAGGAAGAAAAAAAACAGCCATTATTCTCGGAAGATTTTGCAGAAACCTATCCTTTAGACATTCTTTTGGTAGAAGATAACCTAATCAACCAAAAACTGGCAATGAGGGTATTAACTAAGCTTGGCTATCAGCCAAAACTAGCCAATAATGGAAGAGAAGCTGTAGATATACTTGTAGAAAAACCATATCAGCTTGTCTTGATGGATGTACAAATGCCAATAATGGATGGACTGGAAGCAACACGCCATATTAGAAAAAATCTTAAATATCAACCTAACATAGTAGCCATGACTGCCAGCACATTATCCGAAGACCGTGATGCTTGTATAAAAGCAGGCATGAACGATTACATTACCAAACCTGTAAATCTGGAAACTCTTATTAAAACATTGCGACTTATTGCAGAAAAAACTAAGGCAGAAGATAGTATTCAATAGAAAATAGGGTAACTAAATATTTTAAAAAAAAATCTAAATACATTTCTAAAAAATTTAAAAAATAGACGAAAAAATTCCTCAAGTTCATAAATATGACAGAGGATATTTTTTTTATGTCAGTTCAGTTAGTTTATTTACTCCAGTTTTTTAATTCCATTTTGATCCATCATATCCATTAAGGCTGGTACATTGCGCTTTTTGAAATCACCCTAATTTTGAGTTAATGTATTTGGAAAATCGTCTAATCGCAAATTCATCAAACGAAAAATTGTAACAACTGCTCCATATTTTGAAGCTTCTTTTGCTCCGGCAAATCTTTGATCGACAAAACTTCCATAAGATTTGAATGTTTCGATGTTTTCTTATTCCATCGGTCGATTACAAGGCACAATTTTACCTTTTATTTTTTCGTCTAATGCTACTAGCGCTTTTATACTTTTTACTGCTATAACTCTGGCAGTAATTTCGTTTTTGGGTATTTCAACCGAACCTCCAAGTGCACAAATAGGAATATTCTTTTTATTTATATTATCAAAAATATAGCCATTTTATTTTGCACGACGAACCCACTTTGGCATCATTATTTCATGACGATATACAATACAAAATTCCATAGTTCCAAGCTGTGATTTAGTGACTTGAAATTCTTTATCAGGATTGGCCGCCCCAGACTATCACGCTCCAATTGAATTGGACAAAAAATACAACCATGAAAAATCTAGCATTAGTTTATGTTGATTTATAAATTTATTCGAGGTTTTTTGCCTCTTTTGATTGGAAAAAAAGTAAAAATACTAAAAAAACAGAACGGTTAAAAAGAGTGTTTTGTTCATGAAATTATAAACAAATTGATTTTTATTCTGATTTTTTGATTTCGGTACGTGGACCTATTCCATTATTATTAAATGCTTCAATCTGAAAATAATAAGCATCTGATTGATCCATGCCGTTAAAATAGTATTCGTTTTTTCCATATGCCATTATAGAACCATACAATTTGTCTGGTGATTTACCAAAATAAATCACATATCCATCTGCCAAAGGTTCTTGTTGCCATTTGAACCAAACATTGCGTCGCTCTCCTTTTTTCTTAGGCTCAGTTCTCAAGGGAACAAAATTATTGACAATTCCGGGAGCAATTCCACTTCCTTTTCCAAAAACTCTAAAACCACTTAAAGCAAATTTACCTGTTGGCATTTGAATGTTGACCATCTTGACATAACGCGCCTGCATCGGTTTTTCAAGCTCAATATAATCATGAGGAACATCTTTAGTGTTTTTGCTTTTATCTACAAGAATTTTCCAATTATTCCCATTATCCGAATAATATAAAATGTATTTATGACCCGTTGTCGTCGCTGGTTTTCCCATCAATTCCACATCCTGATCGGCATAATTTATTTGGATGGCGTTGATGGTACTTTTTTCGCCCAAATCAGATAGGAAATATTCTCCTTTGTCAGCCGTTTTTGCAGACCAATAGGTTTTTATATCTTCATTTACGGCATAATTGGGTTGAAAACCACCAAGAGTGGAGGAAACTTGAACGGTTTTATTATAATTTAATAACATCCATCCTGAAAAATTTGCATTCAAATGGTTTTTCTTTTGCGAAGGTAAAAAAGTCGGGTAATCTCCATAAGCCGTATTCGAATAAAGAATTCCATCACTGTCAAAACCGGCTGGCCAAATACCCAATCGCCGTTCAAAATTGTTTTTGGTACAAATAGAAATACTTGAAACATGCCAATAATCATCATTTGCATCTTCATAAGTAGCACCATGACCTGCGCCTCTGGCAAAACCACCTGGTTTATATGAAAACGGATTATGCGATTGATATTCGAAAGGTCCCAACGGATTTTTACTTACATATACCCCATCTCCATAACCGCTAAATTCGGTTCCTGGTCCGCCATATTGCAGGTAATATTTCCCCTTATGTTTGGTCATAAATGCCCCTTCCATAAAAGGTTGCAAAAAAGTATTGTCATTATTTTCGCCAAAGCGTTCCCATCCATGTTCGTAATCATTCAAAGCAATTAATGGAATTACTTCTCCTTCGGGTTGAAAGGTTTTTCGATTTAATTGAACGCCATACAAAGGATATAAATTACTGGAACCATAATATTCATAAACTTCATCTTTTTCTTTGTCCCAAAAAATAGAAGGATCCCATGCTCCTGCTTCGGATTTATGAACGAGTTCCTTCCAGTCGTCTTTGGATGGATTTGTACTCATCCAAATGGGAAATTCTTTGGTGTGGGTGGAACCCACAACCAATAAAGTGTCATTTACAAAAGATAGCGATGGAGCGCACAATTCATCATATACTTTATGCTCAGGACGAAGAAATTTCCTTGGAATAAATTGCCAATCGAGCATGTCTTTGCTATGCCAATATCCCCATTGATTTGTGGAAAATAAATAATACTCTCCTTTGAAATAAGTAATAACTGGATCGGCCGTTGCTCGGTGTTTTCCTTGAGTTACAAAATTGGGAATTGGGCAATAGCCGTAATCAATGTTAATGGGATTACAATAGGTTTTTTGCTGGGCAAAAGCGCTATTGTTCATCAATAAAACAAATAGCATAGCCCTGATAGCAATGGAAAGCCAATTGGGTGAAAAATCTATTTTTTCTTGCCAAAAAAAAGCGACCAAAGAAGCTCTTTTTTTGGAAATAGAAAAAAAGATTTTTGCGCAATTGCTTGAAATGGATAGCAGGATTTGGCTCATGAAAAAATTAATTAATGGGTTCGAAACTGATGGCTGTTCCTCCACCAGGAGCCAAATTCAATTTGATTGTTGATTTGTTGGTAACTTCTATGGTGTATATTTTGTAAGCGATTGGATTTGTTTTCCAATCGGCATCTTTTGCATCTTCGTAAATAATGGCTTTATATTTTTTCCCTTTGGTCAAAAAATCCAATTTAATTTCAGATTTTCTAGCATTTTCATCAGTGATAGCGCCTAGAAACCATTTCTCTGAATTTTTAGCTTTTCGAACGACTGTCAAATAATCTCCCGGTTCCGCTTCGAGGTATTTTGAATCTTGCCAATCTACCGCAACATCCTTGATAAACTGAAAAGCATCTGGATATTTTTCGTAGTTTTCAGGCAAATCGGCCGCCATTTGCAAAGGCGAATACATGGTTACATATAAGGCCAGTTGTTTTGCCAAAGTGGTATGCACTTGTTCAGTTTTTGATTTGTCGTAATAACTCATTTTAATTTCAAAAATTCCTGGAGTATAATCCATTGGACCACCAAGCAATCGTGTGAAAGGCAAAATCGTTTCGTGCATAGGAGGATTTCCAGTACTCCAAGCATTGAATTCATTGCCACGAGCTGCTTCGGCAGCAATGTAATTTGGATACGTACGGCTGTAACCCGTAGGACGAGTACTTTCATGAGAATTGATCATAATTTTGTAATCGGCGGCGCGTCTGGCTACAAAATTAAAATGGTTGACCATGGTTTGACCATCATGGAATTCACCACGAGGAATAATTTTGCCAACATAACCCGATTTCACTGCTGGATAATCGTATTTTTTCATCAAGTCGAAAGCGCGATCTAAATGACGTTCATAATTAGCAACTGAACCTGACGTTTCGTGGTGCATAATCATTTTTACATTTTTTGATTTGGCGTAAGCAGCCACTTCGGCAATATCAAAATCTGGGTAAGGAGTGGTAAAATCAAAAACTTCTTCTTTCCAATTCCCAAACCAATCTTCCCAACCTGTATTCCAACCTTCGACAAGAACGCCATCAAAACCGTTTTTCGCAGCAAAATCAATATACCTTTTGGTGTTTTCAGTTGTGGCACCATGTTTCCCTGATGGTAATAAATCCTGAGTTAGTGAATTTTGAGCATTTTGAGAACCGGCATAATCCCAAGTTGATTTACCAACGTGCATTTCCCACCAAATCCCAACATATTTCATTGGTTTAATATAAGAAGTATCCTCGATTTTACAAGGATCGTTTAGATTCAAAATCATCTTAGAACCTACAATATCTCTGGCATCATCGCTGATCATAATGGTTCTCCATGGTGAAACACATGGCGCTTGTAAATAGGCTTTATCACCAATGGCATTGGGAACCAAATGAGATGTTAATTTATTGTTTTTCACATCTGCATCAAGGTGCATAATAGGATAATTGACCACTGCAGCTTCAAATATATTAAGATACAATCCCGAAGGAGATTTCATCATTAATGGGGATTGAACCACATATTTACCAGAAATGGATTTAACTCCAATACCATTATTTAAGTTTATGGCTTGGGTATTTATATCCGAAAATGAGGTTTCATTATACGCATATTCCTGACTGTCAAAATCTCCAGGAAGCCAAAAAACTTTATTGTTTTCGGTTAAATTAAACTGAGATACCTCATCAGAAATAATAAAATAATTCAAGTCTTTTTGTTTTGGGAAATCATATCTAAAGGCAATTCCTTCGTCAAAAACTCTAAAAATAATATTCATTTTTATATGAGAATCTTTTTGACTAAGTGCAATTGTTTTCTCGTTATAATGATTTACAATAGAGGCTTGTTCTCCCAAAACGGGTTTCCATGTTTCGTTGAATGTAGCCGTTTTCACAGAATCAATTACAAAGTTGGCATCCAATGCTGGTTTATCCTTTAGTTTTATTCCTAAAGTGCTTTCTAAAATTACTGGTTTATTTTTGTATTTAACCGAATAAGACGGTTGACCATTAGCTGTTAATTTAAAATTGACAACTATTTTATTGGAAGGAGATGGAATACTTTGCGAAAAACCAATGTTCATCGCAAAAACTAATAAAAGGGAAAGGAAATATTTCATTGTGTGTTTTTTTTTATTAAATGTAGAAAAAGTAGTCATTGATTGCAATTAAAAAAAGTAAAAAAACCTCCAGCAAAAAATACTGGAGGAAATTTACTAAATAAACTAACCAAATTTATTTAACCAAATCAAAACTAACTTTCTTGTCTGTGTCTGAATTCCCGCCGACGAATACGTCAAAAGCTCCAGCTTCGGCTTCGAATTTCATATCGAGGGTATAAAATCTTAAATCATCGGATGAGATTTCGAATGACACTGTTTTTATTTCTCCCTTTTTTAAATATATTTTATCAAATCCTTTCAATTCTTTTATGGGTCTGGTTACAGAACCAACCAAATCTCGGATGTAAAGTTGAACTACTTCCTGACCATCATAATTACCGCTGTTTTTAACATCTACGCTGATTTTTACTTTTTCGTTAAACTTGATTTTATCAGCAGCAATTGTAAGATTTGAATATTCAAAAGTCGTATAACTCAATCCAAAACCGAACGGAAATAATGGACTATTGTGAACATCTGTGTAACGTGATTTGTATTTTTGTTCTGGATCAGTAAGTCCTAAATACGGTCTTCCTGTATTTTTATGATTGTAATATAAAGGCAATTGGCCTACATTTCTAGGGAAAGACATAGGCAATTTCCCATTTGGATTGTTGGCTCCAAAAAGTGTTTGAGCGATTGCATCACCGCCACGAGTTCCTGGCCACCAAGCTTCAAGAATCGCATCCATGTTTTCATTTTCCCATGTAAGTGTCAATGGCCTTCCGTTAAGAAGTACTAAAACTATGGGTTTCCCTAATGTTTTTAATTCGGCCAAAAACTCTTTTTGTAATCCTGGCAAATCGATATTAGTTTGAGAAGCCGCCTCGCCTGTCATATTCTCTCTTTCTCCCATAACTGCCACAATTACATCGGCTTTTTTTGCATTTTCCATTGCTTTTTGGATCCAATCTCTTTTGGCACTTTGAATTTCTACTCCCTGATCAAAGGTAACATTGGAACTGTTTTTCAAATAATTCGTTACTCCTTCTTTAACACTTGTCGCTAAACCTGTTCGATCTCCAAGTGCTGCCCAAGAACCAATCATATTAAATTCGTCACTTACTAAAGGTCCCACGAAAGCAATTTTCTGATTGGTTTTTAGTGGTAAAATTTGATTGTTGTTCTTTAGTAAAACCAATGATTTTTTAGCTACTTCTAGACTTGCGTCTAAAAATTCAGGTTTGTAAATCGTTGCTTTTTCTCGGGCTTCATCTGAATAACGATATGGATCTTCAAATAATCCTAAATCATATTTCACATCCAATATTCTTTTGCAAGCATCATTAATTTGAGCCAAAGTAACTTTGCCTTCGTCATACGATTGCTTCAAATAATTCATATACACTCCGCCAACCATATCCATGTCAACACCAGCATTCATAGCTAATTCGCCAGCATTTTTATTGTCAGTGGCAAAACCATGAGCCACCATTTCGTTGATACCAGTATAATCCGTTACTACCATACCGTCAAAATTCCATTCCCCTTTTAATACATTGCGAATCAAATACGTATTAGCCGTTGAAGGAATACCCGAGATTTCGTTAAAAGCAGTCATAAAAGTTTTTACACCTGCATCCACCGAAGCTTTGAAAGCTGGTAAATACGTTTCTCGCAAACCTCTTTCTGAAATATCTACCGTGTTATAATCTCTACCAGATTCTGCGGCGCCATAAGCTGCAAAATGTTTGGCACAGGCCAAAATGGTATTATTTTTTGATAAATCATTTCCTTGAAAACCTTTTACATTGGCAATAGCCAATTGGATTCCCAAGAAACTATCTTCGCCAGAACCTTCAGAAACTCTTCCCCATCTTGCGTCACGAGTGATATCTATCATAGGGGCAAAAGTCCAATGAACCCCGCCAGAAGCTGCTTCAGTAGCGGCAATTCGCGCTGCTAATTCTACCGCTTTGGGATCCCAAGAAGAAGCCATTCCTAAATTTATAGGGAAAATAGTTTTATAACCATGGATTACATCATGGCCAAAAAGCAAAGGAATTTTTAACCTTGAATTTTCTAGATTAATGCGTTGAATTTCTCTTGTTTCTTTGGCACCAGTAGCGTTCAAAATAGAGCCTACTTTTCCTTGTTGAATACGTGTGATAAAATTATCTCCGGATTTTGGTCCTGTAACTGTTCCGTCTGAAGTGAATTGTACTGTTTGATAGATTTTTTCGTCAACCGTCATTTTTGCCATTAAATCGGAAATGAACTCGGCTTTGGGTTTGATTTTAATTGCTGTTTTATTCTCCTTTTTTTGGCTATATCCAAAAAACGAAAAACATAAGAGTATTATAATTAGTTTACTTTTCATATTTTATTTTTTTACTTGTTTAAACATCCAATCGTATATTTCTTGGTTATCATATACGCGTGACCAACTATCATGACCTGCATCATCAAAAAGGGTTAGTTCAACATTGGCATTGCATTTTTTTAGTTCTTTATAAATTGTAATTGCATAATCTGGATTTACAACATCGTCCATCAGACCATGAAAAACACGAGTTGGAACAGCTGCAATTTTACATGCTTCCTCCAATTGGATTAAATCTACAAATCCCGAAATTGGCACTATTGCCGCAAACATAGTTGGATGTGCAAAAGCAAGATTCCAAGTTCCCCAGCCTCCAAGACTCAATCCTGTAAGATAAATTCTGTTGGGATCAATGTTGTATTCCTTTTGAATTTTCATAATCAAACGGTACAATACTTCATTATTCCATTCTTCATTTTCAGGACATTGCGGAGCTAAAATATAAGCGTCGAGATTGTGATTTTTTATGTATTTTAAAGGACCATGTACTTTAACTTTTTCGATATCTGTTCCTTTTTCACCCGAACCGTGCAGGAAAATAATCAATGGCTTTTTCTCTTTGGTATTCGCTGGAATGTGTAATGCATAACCCAATTGGAATTCTTGCACTATTTCTGTTTTTATATTTCCATTTACTTCTGATTGCGAAAAAGAATTCCATGAAAATAAAAACAAAATTACCATTACTATATACCTCATAATGCTCTAAAAATTATATTTACTGGAATGAAAACCAAGGTTCAACAAACCTGGTTTAATTTCTGGAGCATTCATAAACAATCTCCATAATAAACCTGAACGGTAATTCTCAATCATGGGAGTTATTGTACCTTGATCTATTGCTAAATAGCGTGGTGTAACCCAATTATATTGAGGGGAAAAGGCATCATATGGTCCTGCAATACCCACATAAGTTGCTTTGTTTTCATCATATAAATAATGAAGAAACTTCATGGATTCCGTTGGAGTATAAGGAAAAGACGATAAAGCCGCGGTAGGCGAAATTACTCCTAAATCATTATTTGGCTGGTGTGCTGCATAACCTGTGGTTCCATCACTATTTCTGGAGTAACTTGCTGTTAAGCCCCAACATTTATCGGAATAATCTTTCCATTGTTTTGGATTGGCAATACAATATTTGTTGATAATTTTAGAATGATTGACAACTAAATCCCAATAATTGGCATATTTATCTGTTAAATTGTTTGGATCTAAGCCTAGATAAGAATAATGAGCCCAAAACATAGGTCCCACGTTTCCAATTGCCCCATTATAATTGAAAATTACTGGAACACCATATTGACTTCCTCCATTTACAATTCCTCCATTTCTAGCCCAAGCTTGATGATATGCAGCAACAGGAATAGGATGCGTTGGTGATGCAGCTCCTAAAATGTAGGTAATCAAACATTCGTTATACCCTTCTAACTTAAAATTAATTTCCCAACCGTAATTGGGAGACCAGTGCCAGTACATGGCGTTTTCACCTTTAGTATACCAATCCCATTCTACCCCTTTCCAAAGAAAATCGGCTTTGGCAGCCAATGCTTGTTCAGCAACATTTCCGTTTTTGAAATATTCGCGAACGGTTAATAATCCCTGACATAAAAAAGAAGTTTCTACTATATCTCCGCCATTATCTTTGGTTCCAAAAGGAATAACACGCCCTGTTGTTCCATCAATCCAATGAGACCACGCACCATGAAACCGATCTGCTTTTTCCAGAAAAGTTAAGGCTGTTGTAAGTCTTGTTACCGCTTCTGCTCTGGGAACAAAACCTCTATCAATACCGGCAATAAGTGTCATTAACCCAAAACCGGAACCACCTGTAGTTACAATATTGGCTTCAAAACTAGGAGTATCTGTTAGATAGCGTTCTCTTGCTAATTTTGAATTGGTTTCGGCATAATCCCAAAAATACTTTATGGCATCCTTTTGGACTTGATCCATGGCTTCGGTATCCGTTAAAGGAATTACAACTACAGGAGTTGTTGGAGTTGTTGGTAATGGTGTACCGCCATTTCCTCCATTATTTCCTCCAGAGGAAGAAGAACAAGAATTGAAAAAATTAAAAAAGATCAAACAAAATATGAAATTCTTCATCGTTGTATGGTTAAAATTGAATATAAACACACCTGATTTTTAATTACAATCAGGTGCGTTTTGTTTATAATTATCTGTTGTCTTTTTCCAAAAGATACAAGGCTTTTACCTCATTAGCAGAAAGTGGTGCTTTATAGATTCTAAATTCATCTAATAAGCCAGCATAACTGGTTGCCCAACCTTGTGGGCCACCATTGTTTTGAGGTGGTGTAGTATCAAACTGATGTGTACCAAAAACAATTTTCCCGTTAGTTCCTACCATTTGGAAGGCACCATATTTAGGAGCATTATTACTATTGTCAATACTACCTGGATTATCTGCATATAAAGGTGCAGTACCTACCACTCCTGCAGCAGGTGCGTAAGCAAAACTACCTACGTTAGCACTAGGAACACCATTTGTGTAAAAAGATATTTTACTAGTGGTAGAGCTATAGGAAATAACAATGTGAACCCAAGTGTTTAAAACATTATCCAAATTCACGATCACTCCTTGACTTCCCCATGCAACACCATTTCTACCATTCTCTAAATCAACTTTTAATCTAAGTCTATTTGGAAATGCACCATCTGGATTTTCTAGAAAGAAATTTAAACCTCCCCAAAATTGCGTTGGTCTTACAATTGTAAAAATCCCTTGAGCGCCTTTCCCTTGACCTGGATTTCCCCCATCAGGAACAGTATTTGCAGTGTTCATCCAAAAGGAAAATGTAAAATCATTTAAACCTGTAATTGCTGCGGAAGCATTTGCAACAGCATATCGGTGTTGAGAATTTGAACCCGAATAGGCCATTCCTTTTTTACCCGCTACAAAACCTACGTTTGTAGCAATTGCTCCTGTAATCGCTCCTTTTAAATCTGTTAGATTATTTTCAAAACTTAATTTTGACACTAAACTTGAAGCAGCGACATCATCTGAGTTTTCATAACCCCCAATTTTTTCATATGGAATTGAAGCATTTACTTTATCTATACTATCGCTATTGCAACTTCCAAAAAATTGAAATGCTATAACAGAAGCAAACAAGAAAATATATTTATTTTTTTTCATTTTTACTGTTTTTAAGAATTAATTATAACCAGGATTTTGTGTAGATAAACCAGCGGATTGAGATATAAACGATTGTGGTAAAGGAAATAATTCGTTTTTCCCTGCAACAAATGTTTTACCGTCAATTGCAAAAGCAGCAACTGCCTGACCTGTTCGTACTAAATCGAAATATCTATCGTGTTCAAAAGCCATTTCTACTCTTCTTTCTTTCCAAATTGCAGTTCTTACCGCAGCTTGCGTAGTAGCAGTAGTATTTCCCAAACCTGCTCTATTTCTTATTTGGTTTAACAAAGGAATTGCGGTTGAAGTACTGTTTAATTCATTCAATGCTTCGGCTTTCATCAGGATAACTTCGGCAAATCTCAAATATTTAATATCAGCATCTGAATTATCATCTCCAGTATAAGCAGATGAATAGGCTTTGTAGTTATATCTAGGATTATCAACCGTAATTGGCACCACTCTACCATCATACAATGTAGTTCCGGCAAAAATAATGGTTGCAGCTTTTCTAACATCACCAACTTCATAAGCATTTACTAAACTTAAACTTGGAGTATTGAAACCCCAACCCCAGCCGCCAGTACCACGAGCTCCTTGCACCTGAGAATATTGTTGAATTCCTTTTGCAGGAGTAGCCCCTGAACCATAAATTTCGAAAATAGATTCAGTATCAAATTTTCCTGCTAATTTATACTGGGAAGAATAATCCAAAACCAAAGAATATCCGGTAACTAGGTTACAATTGTCCACTACTTTTTGCCAGTTTTTTTGATACAAATTAACTTTGGCAAGCAATGCATAAGTAGCACCTTTTGACGCTCTTGATTTTTCTGAAGCAGCATAAGCAGTTTTTTCTGGTAATGCCGCAATAGCATCCGCTAGGTCCTTTTCAATAAAAGCATAAACTTCCGCAGGAGTTTTTCGAGTCAACTGCATTATTCTATCAGCATCCGAAGATGGATTTGGCAAATGATCAATAATTGGAACGCCACCATAGGCTTTTACCAAAGTAAAATACATAAAAGCTCTTAAAAACTTAGTTTCACCAAGTAATCTAGTGCGTAAAGCTGGATTGGCTTGATCTAATTGAGGGATAATACTTAATGCTTGATTGCATCTGTTAATTCCTTCATAATTCGCTGCAAAAACTTCGCCGATAGAACCACTTGACGAATTATAAGTCAAGGCATCCATTAAATCTTTGTCACCTCCTGTATCTCCAGGTGAAGAACCTTTATCTGCATCATCGGAAGCAATACTTGTCATTCCGATCCAAGAAAAGGTGGACATATTCCAATCTAAAAATTTATTATAAATTGCTGTCACAAAGGTAGTAGCTCCTGCATCATTGTTAAACAATTCGAGATCTGCTGTTGAAATAGATGCGGTTTGTTTAACATCTAAAAAATCTTTTGTACATCCCATAAAAAGACCTGCGGATAGAACAAAAATGGATATATATATCTTTTTCATAGTTTTAAAATTTTAAATTAACACCAAAAACAAATGATCTCAATGTTGGGTAAGCATTTAACTCAATACCTTGAGAACCATACGGATCACCATCTCCATTTAATTCTGGAGAAAATCCTGAGAATTTTTGTGTGATAAATGGGTTTATTGCATTTACATACACTCTAGCGGAACTTATAAAATCACCTTTTAAAGGAATTTTATAACCTAAGGTAATATTGTTGACTCTAAAGAAATCACCAGACTCTAAGTAATAAGTCGATGCAATTGGCACTTGGTTAAAAGGACCTGGTTTTGTTGCTGTTAAATTATTAGGTGTCCAAAAATTTGTAGCTAGAGATTCCTCGATGTTTTCCCCTGCAAAACGTTGGGCTTTTTTTCCATTGTATACTTTAGCACCAGAGGTACCATAACCGTCAACAGATAAATCGAAGTTTTTATAAACTAAGCCTAAAGAAATTCCGTAAGTTGAAGTTGGCAATACTGAACCTACATATTTCCTATCAGCATCAACTACAGCATCTTGAGTTGCAGTTGTTCCATCCGCTTTGTAATACAACATTGTTCCCGTTGCACTGTCGAAGCCGGCATAGTCATACAAGAAGAAACTTCCCAATGGCTGACCAACTGAACTGTTAGCCAGTAATTTAGTATATTGCCCATTTCCTAGACCACCACCCAGAACAGCAGCTAGATTCGCATCTTTCAAGCTTTTAAGTTTATTGGTGTTGTTTGAATAATTACCGCCAATCCAATAACTGATATCGTCAGTGATTTTATCTTCCCAACGCAACGCAATTTCATATCCCTTGTTTGACACTTCACCAACGTGTGCTGGAGATGCAGAACTTACTCCTGAAGTTTGGAATGGAGTAGTATTTAAAATAACGTTTGTGGTTGTTTTGTCATAAACATCAAATGAACCTTTTAGTTTTCTGTTTAATAATTCAAAATCTAAACCCGCAGAAGCTTCTTCGGTAATTTCCCATGACAAACTTGGGTCAATTTGTGAGTTTATAGTTGTTCCTTCACTTAATATAGAACCACCTAAATAACCGATAAGTCCAGAAGAAAAAGATTGATTATTTAACGGAACTCTTTGATTTCCTAATCGTCCCCAACCTCCCCTAAGTTTTAATAAATCGATTCCATTTACATTAGCCAAGAAGTTTTCATTAGTCATAATCCAACCTAAACCAAAAGAGGGAAAAGTTCCCCAACGATAATCTTTACTAAAGTTCGATGAACCATCACGTCTTACAGTACCAGTAATTAAATATTTGTTCATCAATTTATATTGAAAACGACCGAAGTAAGATTGTAATCTGCTTTCGTTAGACACTTCATCTCTATAACTTGTTACGTTTCCAGCATATTCAGCACCAGATAATGCCCAATAGTTTGAATTCGCATTTACATCTTTTCTTACTACAGTCAATTTACTTGTGCTACCTACAGAAGAGGATTCCGTACCGGCAGTAAGCTCGATATCGTGTATGTCACCAAACTCTTTGTTATACGTAAAATAGTTTGATAAGTTCCAATTAAAACGATCTTCTCTACCCTTTGTTAAATCGTTTAAATGAGATGTAGTTGGGTAATTAGCAGCAACACGCGATGGATCTGCTGCTAACCAAATTGCTTTGGTATTACTATAATTATAGTTTTTCCAAGTGTAATTCTCTCCGTTAAATTGTGATGTGAATTTTAATGATTTTATGATTTCATAATCTAATTTTAAACCTCCTTGCATTAGAATACTTTTTTGTTGTTCGTCAAAAAAGTTTAAAGCAGCCACTGGATTTCCAACATTGTTAAATGAAGATCCGGATGTGCCTGCAAAACCATTATTTCCAACAAAAGAAACACCATATTGTCCATTAGGAAAATAAACAGGAACAATCGGTGATTGCTTGTAAGCAGTTGTAAACGCATCAAGCGGTTTTGGTGTAGAATGAGTATAACCAACACTAAATGTTTGATTTAAAGTCAATTTTTTAGAAATTTTATATTCATTGTTATTTCTAAAAGTAAGACGACTGTATTCTAAACCGTTTAAAATAGCTTTTTCTTCATAGTTCCCTAAGCTAAAAAAGTATTTAATACTTTCAGATGAACCAGACACAGAAACATTATTCTGATTATAAGAACCCGTTTTTGTAATAGCATTAAACCAATCTGTATTAATGGGTTGATCTTGTGAAAAAGTAGTAGATTGCAAAGCAGCATTAGTATAATGAGAAAACTGATTACTACCAGCCATTTTAACTGTTTTAAGAGGTTCTCTAAAACCCGCGAAGCTTTCAGCTTCAATACTTAATTTATTTCCTTTCCCTTTTTTAGTAGTAATAATGATTACACCATTTGACGCTCTATTACCATAAATAGCCAAGGAGGAAGCATCTTTAAGAATGTCATAAGAAACAATATCATTCGTATTGATGTTATTGATATTTTCAGTAGGCATACCATCAACAACAAATAAAGGAGTTCTTCCCCCTATTGCAGTTCCCATACCTCTAATAATTACTGAGGGTGTACTTCCAGGCAAATCAGATGACACCACTTGAACACCTGCTGCTTTACCTTGTATGGCCTGAGATGCATTCAAAACCTTAGTTTTCGAAATTTCATCCGCATTTATGGAAGTGATGGCTGTTGTATTATCAATTTTTTTACGAGTACCATACCCAATTACTACAACTTCTTTCAAAGTTGTTTCTGATTCTTTCAGGGCAACTGTCATATTAGAGGTTGCTTTTTTTGTAGTAGTTTCATATCCAATAAAAGAAAACTCTAAACTTTCGTTTTCTTTGGCATTGATAGAAAAATTACCATCAAAATCTGATGTTGTAGAAGCCTTTGTTTCCGTCGACACAATATTTGCACCTGGAATTGGCAATCCTTTTTCATCTTGTACTTTTCCTTTTATAACTTGACCAGACATATAAGCTGGAAGCAAGAGGAGCGCTAAAAAGCTAAAAATAAAATTTCTCATAAAATTTAGTTATTAAAGTTAGTATAGCTAAAGTAGGTAATTATAACGTTATAGTTAACTATTGTGGCATACTACACAAGTACATCAAATTTTAAAAAAGCTTACTAAAATCAGTGTTTAAAAGGGAATAATAACGAAAATGAGTATAGCACTACATCGTGATGATGTAGCGATGATGTAGTGTGAATTCATGAAATTATACTGTAAAATTAGATTATCTATAAAAAAATAAACTTATTTATAGCGATAAAAGAAACTTAGAAAGATTTTCGTCTTGAATAAGGTTCAATTTCTTTCTTAATCGATAGCGTTGCAATTCTACACCTCTAAAAGAAATATTCATCATAGGAGCAATTTCTTTAGAAGAAAGATTCATTTTTAAATAAACGCATAACTTAATGTCCTTTGGTGTAAGATTTGGATATTTTTTAGAAAGATTAATGATGAATTCATTGTGAATTTGATTCAAGTTGGATTCAAAAGTTTCCCATTCATGTTTGTTTACTGCATTGATTTTTATTGTCTTTTTGATTTCACTTTTGAGTCTGTTAAAATCAGCTTCAGAATCTAAAATTCCCTGAATATTCTCAATCATTTCGCTTTGCTTTGCAATTGAAAGTGATTTACTGGTAACCTCAGACGATTTAGTTTGTATTTCGAGTTCAAGAATATGTCTTTCATATTCTTGAATATTCAATTCATTTTCCGCTTTTAATTCTATTTCCAATATTTTCTTCTGATGCTTCAATTCCTCTTCTTGCAATTCTAATTTTTGAATGTAACGCATTTTATTCCATTTATAATAGAGATATAAAATCAGGCTTATAACAAGAATGTATAATGATATCATCCAAAAAGACAAATACCAAGGTTTTGCAACTACAAAATCAAAACCTGAAACTTTATTAAATGCTAACCCATCAAAGGAGTATATAGCTACAGCATGAGTACCGCTATTTAAATTAGATAAAACTATTAAACCTTCTTTTATAGGCAGAAAATCCTTTGATGAATTCAATTTATAAAATAAAATTGGTTTTGAATCACCATATATTCCTGATATCACACTTATTTTAAGTTCTGAAATAAACTTTATTTTTGAATTATTTACTACTAAGTCACCATTGTTATATGCTTCAATTGTTATTTTTGGAACAGGGTTAATTTCACTTTTTAAGTGCAATGAAATAAACCCATCATCAAGATTTAATAAATAATTATCACCACTTTTAAAAATTTTCAAATTATCATTTATCAGTTTTCCTTTATAGTATTTTTCTTGAATACTATTCCAAACAAATTTATTTTCACTAGCATAAATATGATATAAAATACCGTCCTGTAGCACTATAAAGTTATTCTCATCGATCGCAACTATGTCTGAAATATTTTGGAAATTAGTATTGAAAATTTTATTTTTTTCCAGTTTTTTGGAAATAGAATTATAAGTAAACCAGGAATTATGAATTAAAAAAAGCAGCTCATTTCGGAAATTAAAAATTTTCACCCCAAAATCATTTATCATTGCATTTTGTTGTGTAACATTCTCTACTTTAATGGTTTCAAAAGCATCATTATACATTATTAGATACAAACCTCTATAATTATCCGCAGCCCAAATCTCATTTTTTTTGTTTTGTGCTACATATTTAATCGGCTTAGAAAGTCCATTTATTCTAATATATTGAGGTAAATTATTTGGATCATTATAGATCAAGACTCCGCTGTAAGTAGCTTGAAAATACCAATTATTAATATTACTTTTTGTTAAATTCCACCCTCCGTTTATGGAATTTAATTTTGAAAAAACGCCGTTTTCATAAATAAACGTTCCTTCATTGTGACCAATCAGGTAGCTATTATTTATTTTTCCAATATCCCATGCTTGGCCTTGAGTATTGGGAACTAATGAAAAATGATTGTCACTATATTTAAAAATCCCGTGATTAGAAGCCATTAAGTAACCATTATCAATCGTAACCACCGAATATACAGAACCTAAAGTACCTGAATTATCATAAAATGTTAAAATTGGAGAGTTGACTTCAATATGGGCAATCCCATTGTCTAAACCCAGCCATAAATTATTTTCTTTATCTAGTCCAATACTCAAAATAGAATTATTCATCAAGATATTATTCCTATTTATATTTTTAAAGGAAGTATCATTCATGTCAACAATATAAACCCCTTCGCTAGCTGTGCCTACAATCAATTTATTGTTTTTTATAAACTTAGCTGCATTTATATTAGCCGTTTTCAATGTCTCGTTTAAGGGATTTTTCCAAGGAATGATAACTCCATTTTCAGCAACAAAAACCCCATTTTTTTTAGTGAAAAAGTATGTTTTGTTTTGAAACTTATCAATAGAATGAATAACGTTGTTTTTTAGAATTTCCCATCCTTTCATTTTTTCGATGTGAGAATGATTCAATTTATAAATCCCTTCTTCAACTGAAGCTACTAAAATCTCGTTATCAATAACAAAACAGTAGGAAATGAGAAACGGTAATTTAATTTCCCAAATACGTTTACCATCATATTGAAAAATACTATTGAATGACTGAAAATAAATAGTATTCTTTACTTTAAAAATTTTCCATATTTCTTCATTTTCACTATCTTCAAAAACCTTTTTTCCACTAGAAATGGAAACATAATTCATTTTCCCATTCTTACGGTGCCAATACCCAAATTCCTTATAAGAACCTGAATAAATACGGTCTCCATCTACCATTACAGATCGTATAATAGACTTGTTAGGCAAAGTATATTTCTCCCATTTTACGCCATCGTAACGCAATAAATAATGATTATTAGCAAAATACATTGCCCTATCATTGCCTTGGGCAACATTCCAGATTTGATTGTCACCTTGATAGATTGATTTGTTAAAATTTTCAACAAAAGGAAGTAACTCCTGGGAGTAAAGTTGCAATGATAAAAAACAAAAAATAATTATTTTTAAAGTTTTAGCAGTCAAAATAGCAGGATTTATTTTCAAATATAATCACATTTATTCACATAAAGAACAAAAAAGGCTTCCTAAATAAGAAGCCCAATATTAAATTAAAAGAATATCATTATTCAACTATTTCCCATCAACATAATCTTGCAAATAACTAAATCTCGCAGTAAGCTTTCCGTTTTCGGTGATTTTGGCTCGTTCTAGTATTCCATCTTTGTCTTTGTTGAAAAAAGCAGGAATGACATGTTCCATGAACATTTCGCCAAAACCGACGCTGGCATCTTTGGGCAATTCACAAGGTAAATTATCTACTGCCATTACAACAATAGCTGCTGGATGAAACACATCAACTTCTTTATTTTCACTGGGTAAATAACCGTATAATGGCTCCGCTATGGTCGATGAACGAAGTGTACAGGCTATTGGTCCATTGACATCACAGGAAATATCGGCAACGACTTTAATTTTACAATCCTTAGATTGGAGCATTTCACGAGTTAAAATAATTGGCGCTTCATTGGCATAAAAATGAGCTGTCAGATAAATATCGGATACTTTTGTGAATCGCTCAAAATCTGAAGTATACTCTAGAGGATTGTCAAAAAAGTCATTGAAATCCAATTTTATTCCGTCTTTTCTTTTGTTATAATCCAACACATCTATTTGGGTGTAAACGGCTTGGGTATAATTTTTAGATAAATAATTATCTACCGAAACTTCTTTAATTTTAACGGCATCCAATACTTCCTTAACGCCACTTGCCACTCTTCCAGTTCCGGTTACAACAAATTTCAAAGGAGGTAAAACAACTCTTTTCAAATGAGTAATTAAAGCTTCTTTGCCAGAAAGTGTTTCTGCTTTTGGGAGTTTAAACAATTCAAATTTTATTCCGAATGCACGAATACTATTGTAAACACCAACTATTCCAGCATATTTTCCAAAACCAATTAATCTGTGATTATGCGTATCTACAATTGTTTCATGATCATAAAAAACGATGTTCTTATCCAATAAAGCTTGCAAAAGTGTTCTATTATATGGCTGTTGTTTAATCGTATGGGAGAAAAAGAAATAGGATTTATTTGGAATTAAAGCAGCTACCGGAACCTCTTTTACTCCAAAAAAAACACCACAATCACTAATGTCATCAGCAACTTCAATTCCCATGTTTTTATATTCTAAATCATTAAAAACCCTGATGTCGGAACTTTCTACTTTTACAATAACATCTTGATGCAATTGTTTTAATCTTGCCAATTCATCTGGAGAAAATACGACTCTTCTATCGGGTGGATTTTTCCTTTCTTTTAAAATTCCGAATTTCATATACTTTATTTTTAGGCTATTTGTTACAAATATACCAATGAAAACGTTTTTGAATAACATTATTTCAAATTATTCTTACTCTTAAAATCATTAAAAACTGAAAACCAACACAATGGAAAACAGAGCAATTCTTTCAAAAAAAATAAATGATAATTTTTATATAAAAGGATAAACGAAAAGAGTTTGATTCAATATATTTGCCCTTTGCCAAAAATAAAAAAATGAATTTCAAAAAGACAATACAATTATTAAATTTAGTCCTCCTATTATTAGTGTTAAGTTCGTGTAAAAAACATGATAATGACATAAGCGATGCTGATCTTCCAAAAGACAGTTTACCTATGATGCACCCATCAGAAAAGGAACCATCAAAATTAACAGCGGCCTATATCAACAAAAAAAAGGCTGAAATTGAATCTTTTTACAATAAAAACTGGCCCCATAACAGCTTAAACGGAAGTTTTCTTGTCGCCAAAGACGGACAAATTATCTACGAAAGATATGAAGGCTATTCTAATTTAAGAGCTAAAACCCCCATAACGGCAGATACTCCCTTGCATCTTGCTTCAGTGAGCAAAATGGTCACTGCCACTGCAATTTTAAAATTAGTTAATGCCAATAAACTTAAATTAGATCAAAAAGTAAATTCTATTTTAAAAGAATTCCCTTATCCTGATGTTACTGTTAGAATGTTGTTGAATCACCGTAGTGGTATGAGAAGCTATTCGTATTTTACCGATAAAAAAGAAATTTGGGACAGGCATAAAACCATTACCAATCAACAACTTTTGACCCTAATGGCAACTAAACATATTGCCTTAGAATCTAAGACCAATACTCGATTTGCTTATTGCAATACCAATTATGCGATGTTGGCTTTAATAATCGAAAAAATAACTGGTTTGTCATATAAAGAAGCGATGAGTAAAATTATATTCAAACCTCTTGGAATGACTAACACCTTTGTTATGGATTATGACAAGGACAGGAAAACGGTTGTCCCTTCGTATAAAGGGAATAATGTAGAAATAGGAATGGATTTTTTAGATGCGATTTATGGAGATAAGAATATTTATTCTACCCCTCGTGATATTCTAAAACTAGACCAAGCAAGAAATGCGCCTTCATTTTTAGAACCTAGTTTATATAAACAAGTATTTGAAGGCTATAGTAATGAACATAAAGGCAAAAGGAATTATGGTCTAGGAATTCGAATGACACTATTAGACAATGGAGAAACGTTGTATTACCATAATGGCTGGTGGCATGGAAATACGTCATCTTATGTTAGTTTAAGAAGAGAGAATGTTACCTTAATATGCCTTTCTAATAAATTCTCCAGAAAACCATATGACATTCGAAAATTATCGGCTTTATTTGGCGATTATCCATTTGAATTGGGAGACGAATAAATTTTAGATTGCAGATTTTAGATTTACAGCTGAAATATCATTGCAAATGATTTTATCATTGTAATTTTTATTGTAATTGCATTTAAAATTGCCATTGCAAATCCATCAAAATTATTGTACTTTTGCAATATATTCTATTTATACTGTTGGATTCTAAAATCTAATATCATAAATCTAAAATAATAAATGGGGTCGACTGGTTTTGACAGCAAGTCGAATTGAAAAGTAAGCACGTCGAGAACTGGGACAATTCTCGTTAATAAAAGGTTTCAAAACACTTACACGGCGAAGGAAACTACGCTCTTGCTGCATAATCTGAATTATAGTAAGATTAGCCTCGTCCTACTAGGTAGGAAAGCAGGATTTACCTCGAAAGCTTTGGTTTATAGCGGTCGATAAAGGTGAATCGTAAATTTAAACCTAGATTTCCACAAGCTTCGGGTGGTTTTCGAAATTAAGAAGCTAAGTGTTGTGCGGCTGTTTCTGGCCAATCACAACATCGAAAATTCAATCAGGAAATAAGCGTGTAGAAAGTTTTTTAGTTGCTTGTTTGGACGGGAGTTCGACTCTCCCCGACTCCACTTTAAAAAATCGTAATTACCAATATATTAGGTAGTTACGGTTTTTTTTTATTTCTTAATTTGTACGATTTCTGTATTGTTGGTTAAAAATTGTAATTAAAACGTATTTTTTTTTACAAAATAAATGTTTTGTTTTGGGTGCATATTCTACACTTTTTGTACTAATTTAAAATATCTGATTTCTGAAAAGTTTTTATTCTAAATGTAATATAGTTTATTCTAAATGAACATATTTTGCTGCATTTTAGTTATTTAACTATTAATATTCATTTTATTTATTGTCTTTGTTGGCGGTGGGTGGTCAATTGGAGAATCTGTTGGAGGTGCTTTGTTTCCTATTGAAAAAGATGAAAAACATACCTATATTGATAAATCAGTACATCATCATCATGAACACAAAAATATTACTATTATTTATGAGACTCCTAAAAAAAAGATTTTTGAATTAAAGGAATCAAAAGAAAAAAAGAGTAATCAAACAAAAAGCTCAAAGTCTTAATTTCTTATTTACTATAAAACTAAACCTCACATCTATGAAAGGTTTAGTTTTAAATTTTATTTTAAACTCGTTGTAATTTCTTTGCCTTTTTCTAATAACTTGAAAAACTAGGACAAATTAAATAATATCCTGCTGAATAATCTTTGTCAATTTTTGCCAATTGATGAAAAGTTAGTGCCATTTAGGACCACTTTTTTAAATCCAATTACGTCCAAAACTTAAATATCCAATTACGTCCAAATCTTTAAAAATCTATTCCAAAGAAAAACATCTACTTTTTTAGTGTTGAAGTTAAGTAGTGATGGAAAATGGAGTGCAGGCGACCCTTTAACTACTGATCCGCCACAAGAACCGCAAGGTTTAAATTCGGTTTTTCCAACAGAAAAATCAACATTAAAAATCGTAAAAAAAATACAATTGTAAATTGAAATAATTATAAAATTGAAATAAACAAAAAGGCACAGTTTAAAAAAACCGTACCTTTTTTTATGCAAATATTAGAGGCTACTTATTTTAAAATATTCTCAATTGCATTCAACTCGTCAGCTGTGAAATCAAGATTTTGTAAACTATCTATATTATTATTTAACTGTCCTACTGAACTTGCTCCAATTAATACCGAAGTAATTCTGTTGTCTTTTAACAACCAAGCCAAAGCCATTTGCGCCAAAGATTGGTTTCTGTTTTTAGCAATTCCATTCAAAGCTACTATTTTAGTCACTTTCTCTTCAGATATCTCTTCTAATTGTAAATGGCCGTTTGGATTAGAAGCCCGAGAATTTTTAGGAACACCTTTTAAGTATTTATCAGTAAGTAATCCTTGTGCCAATGGCGAAAAGGCAATACATCCCACTCCTTTTTCATCAAGTACATTCAGCAAACCTTCCTCACAATTGCGGACAAACATCGAATATTTTTCTTGATGAATCAAACAAGGAGTTCCTAATTGTTTCAGAATTTCTGTAGCTTTTTTCGTTTGCTCCGCTGGATAATTAGAAATTCCTGCATACAATGCTTTTCCGCTTCTAACGGCATAGTCTAAAGCCATCATGGTTTCTTCAAGTGGCGTGTTGGGGTCAAAGCGATGTGAATAGAAAATATCTACATACTCTAAATTCATTCGTTTTAAACTCTGGTTTAAACTGGATATCAAGTATTTTCTTGAACCCCATTCTCCATAAGGACCTTCCCACATTTTGTACCCTGCCTTTGTAGCAATCACCATTTCATCACGTAAATTCCCTTGGAAATTATTTTTTAGAATTTTACCAAAATTAGTTTCTGCAGACCCTGGAATTGGTCCGTAATTATTGGCTAAATCAAAATGGGTTATACCTTTATCAAAAGCTTCTTTAACTATATTTTCTCCGTTTTCAAAATTATCTACTGAACCGAAATTATGCCATAATCCAAGAGAAATTTGTGGCAGTAATAAACCACTTTTTCCACATCTGTTGTATTCCATTTGTTTTTATTTTATATTTAAGATAAATCTGTAAAGTCCCTTTTTATCCTTAAAATCTGTTTTTTTTTATTTTATTTCAAAACTACTTTCCAAACCTTTGTCAGAGCTTCCTCCCATCATGATTTTAAAAGTTCCTGGTTCAACTAAATAGTTTCCGTTGTTATCAAAGAAACCTAATTCTTTATCTGTTAATGTCAATGTTACGGTTTTAGTTTCTCCTTTTTTCAAGTCAACCAATTCAAAACCTTTTAATTCTTTAACAGGACGCGCTAAACTAGCTACGACATCGTGAATGTACAATTGAACAACCTCCTTTCCATCAAAATTCCCAGTATTGGTAACGTCAACAGAAACATTTACTGCTGCTCCTAAAGCAATAGTAGATTTATCTAATTTTAAATTTTTGTACTCAAAAGAGGTATAACTTAATCCAAAACCAAAAGGGAATTGTGGTGTTTTCTCAACATCAGTATAGTGCGACCAAAACACATTTCCTTCTCCATTTGTTGGCCTTCCTGTACTGTAATTGTTATAATAAATTGGCACCTGTCCTACATTTCTTGGGAATGACATTGGCAATTTACCACTTGGATTATAATCACCATATAAAACTTGAGCAACAGCATTTCCAGTTTGTGTACCTAGATGCCAAGCTTCAACAATTGCAGGAATATGTTCCGCTGCCCATGGCAATGCTAAAGGTCTTCCATTGTTTAAAACCAAAACAACATTTGGATTCACTTTGTAAATGGCTTCTAGTAATTCTTGTTGTACCCCTGGTAAATCAAGATTCGTTCTACTACGTCCCTCCCCTGATTGAAAACCGTGCTCTCCTAAAACCATTACTACAACATCCGCAGCTGCAGCAACTTTTTTGGCAGCTTCAAATCCGCTTTTATCAGTCGTATTGAAAACCAATTCTTCAATAAATGCCGTTTTCCCAATGGTTAAATCGGCTCCTTTTTCAAAAGTCAACTGATTTCCTTTGTACTGTTGCATTCCTTCTAAAACGGAAACTGCCGTATTATCATCCGAAGCAATTCTCCAACTTCCTAAAGGACTATTTTTATCATTTGCTAATGCACCAATCAACGCAATTTTTTGTCCCGATTTTTTTAGCGGAAGCAAATTAGAATCATTTTTCAACAACACAATTGATTTTTTGGCCATGTCCAATACTCCGTCATTATTGGCTTTATTTCCAATAGTTGCTTTTTCTCGTTTCTCGTCACAGTATTTATACGGATCATCAAATAAGCCCAATTCAAATTTCACTCTTAAAATTCGGCGAACGGCATCATCAACTAACGCTTCTTTTACTTTTCCTTCTTTAACTAATTTTGCCAATTCAGCCACATACATATATGATTCCATATCCATATCAGAACCTGCTGTTATTGCTTTTTGTGCAGCATCTGCCCCATCTTTTGCATAACCATGAATTATCATTTCCTTTACTGAAGCCCAATCAGAAACCACAAATCCGTCAAAATTCCATTTTCCTTTTAGAATATCTCTTTGCAAAAAAGCATTTCCAGTTGCAGGAACCCCATTTAAGATATTAAACGAGTTCATAAACGTACGAACACCTGCTTCTGCTGCCGCATGAAACGGAGGCAAAACTTCATTATACAATCTTGAATTACTAATATCTACTGTATTGTATTCCTTTCCTGCTTCGGCAAAACCATAAGCCGCAAAATGTTTCGCGCAAGCCGCAATCGTGTTTACTTTTAGCAAATCAGCTCTAGTATCACCTTGAAATCCGGTAACTCTAGCTATTGCCACTTTACTTCCTAAATATGCATCTTCACCGGCACCTTCCATTACACGACCCCAACGCGCATCATGAGATACATCCACATTTGGTCCAAAAGTCCAGTTGATTCCCACTGCCGATGCTTCAGCTGCAGCTACCTGAGCCGATTTCTTAATCGCTTCCATATCCCAACTCGCTGCTTCAGCAAGCGGAATTGGACTCAAGGTTTTATACCCGTGAATTACATCAAATCCTATGATTAATGGGATTCCCAAACGCGTTTCTTCAACTGCTATTTTTTGAACCGCTTTTACTTCCTTCACTCCACGAACGGATAACATAGATCCAACTAACCCAGCACGCAGGTGCTTGTATTTCAATTCTGCATTTCCGGCTGTTGGAGCCGGTCCGGTCACTTCCCAAAATCCGTTGTATTGATTCATTTGTCCCACTTTTTCTTCCAGTGTCATTTGTTTCATTAACAAATCAATACGTTCTTCAGTAGGTTTTGTTTTATCTAAATAAGGTTTTTTCTGTGCATTCACAGCTCCAATGGTAATCAGGGTAAAAATCCCCGCTGTAATTATTTTTTTAGTGTCCATAGATTATTTTGGTTTTCTTTGGTTTTCTTTTTTGGGCGTGACCCTTCGTAAAAACTTCGGGTCGGGCTATTCGGCTTTATCTCTCCGCTACGCTGCGAGGATATCGCCTATTATCCCTCACGCAATATTATAATTCAACTTTACTATTCCGTTATAAATGACGAAGCAGGCAAGTTGGCTTTATTAAATAAATCGGATTGTGCTGTGTTCTTCCATGAAAAACGCACTTTCACAGGATGTGGTACTTTTTTAGATTTCAATAACACCGCATTGTTTATTATACCCGCATCAGCCTCATAAAAAATAGTATCTACTCCTGCAATCTCAAATTGACTTGAATTTTTGCTTGTAAAATGCAAACCTTCTGCGAAATCAAAAGCAACAATAACTTTATTCTTTTCTATTTTAATGTCTTTATAAAGTGGCCCGTTTACCAAATCTGAATTGGTTTTATAGGTTTTGGCCAAAGCCAAATTCGCTAAACGAACTCCCACTGATTTCTTGTCTTTTGGATGAATATCATTTGTTGGCGAAATATCACTTGTTACCACCATTCCAGTATTAGGAACTTCCTCCAACACTTTGCGTTGGGCATTTCTAATTATAGCTCCACCAAAATGATTTTCCCCATATTGATAAGGTGCAATCTGAACATAATAAAAGGGAAACTCATAATTCCATAATTTTCTCCAAGAGGTTATCAAAGCCGAAAAAGTTTTTTCATAAACTGATGAACCCACATTTGATTCGCCTTGATACCAAATCACACCAGCAATTTTGAATCCTATCAAAGGATAAATCATGGCATTAAAAGCACGTCCCGGCTGGTTGGGTCCATACGATTCTTCTTTTCTTGTCTTAGCACTTTCTAATAAAACAGTATCATTTATAATGACATCCTCTGGCATCCAAATTTCTGCCGGAGTTCCTCCCCAATTGGAAGAAATCAAGCCAATAGGTACATTTTTTAATTCTTCCTGTAACCGTTTGGCAAAGAAATAACCAGTGGCACTAAAATTTTTCATGGTTTCTGGCGTACATTCCGTCCAGCTTCCAGATACATTATTTTGTGGTGTAGTAGCTGTTAATTTAGGTATTGAAAAAAAACGAATATTGGCATTCGTAGCATTTTTTACTGCTTCTTCTCCATTTTCAATTCCCCAACTTGCAGACATTTCCATATTCGATTGTCCTGAACAAATCCAAACTTCGCCAATCAAAATATTCTTCAATACAATTTCGTTATATCCCTTTATAGAAATAGTGTAAGGTCCACCTTCTTTTGGAGTTGGCATCTTTATTTCCCATTTCGCCTGATTATTGGTTTTTATTTTATACGTTTCCTGATTCCAACTCGGACTGATAACCACTTCTTCTTGTGGATTTGCCCAACCCCAAATCGTAATTTCTGAGTTGCGTTGCAACACCATATTGTCCGAAATCACATTCGGAAGTGTCACATTTGCGATTATCGAATTTGAAATCAATATCAAAAAAAGGTAAAAAAGGCTCTTATTTTTCATCAAGTATTTTTTTAAAGAATGGAGTTAATTGATCTGCCATAATTTTATGATCGGCAATATCAGGATGTGAGCCACAACCATTGGGCTTCATCGGTTTGAATTCGAATAATGCAATATCTTTATGCAATTTATCAGTTTCAAAAGCTGCAATTACTTTTTTCAAACAACGTAGTAAAGTCAGGTTTCTATCTCCAGAAACCATTGGACTATTTAATAAAACTATTTGTGTTTTTGGTGAATGCCTGTAAACTGTTTTAATGAAGTTAATATAGTTTGCTACATATTTATCTTCGTTAAAAGGCAGTCTTGCTTTGTGACCGTCACCTTCAGAAAGGTCATTGGTTCCCAAACAAATACTCACTACATCCGGTTGCAAAGCAAAATCATAGGGTTTTGAATTGTCTTTATTCAAATACAAGTTTTCATATACATCGGGCATGATAGCTTCATTAATGTGTTCATCATTCCAGTTGCGATACATCCCGATTCCCGAAACAGAACTCAATAAAAAATCAGTTTTCAATGTTCGGGAAAGTATAGGTCCGTATGCCCAATAAGCATTGTGTTGGTCGTACCAATCGCCAGTACCACAAGGGATTTCTAAGTCATTTCCCATCCCACAAGTAATTGAATTTCCAATAAATTCAATTTTCTTATGCATCTTCCTACTTGATTTTTTAATTTTTGCAGTAGTTCCTGCAAACAAAACGGTTCCGTTTGCTGCTTCTGTAGCTTTATAAATAGCCAAATGATGTTTTTTGTTTTTGTTCGTTACGGCTATAGGAAAATTTTGAACACCCCCTTTTTCAATTCGGATTCTCCTAATATATTTGCCATCCAATTCTAATGCAACATAATTATGGTGTTCATAAGAATCTACACTTTGTAAACTGATTTCACAAGAAATCCCTTCAAAATCAAAAGAAACTGATGACGCTGAACCTATCAACAGCACTTTATTATTGTCTCGCAATTCCACTCTGCCCTCATAGTGATATGAAGTACATTTATCTTCACTTTTTTGAGCAGTCGAACTAACTCCAATCACCAATAGTAAAATTAAAAGGTATTTATTTTTAAGAATCATAATTTATTTATTAAAATAAAAACATATATCACAAACTTATGCTTATTTACCATATAATAAAAGTACTAAAATTGCAAATTGTGATAATATTATTCCAATTGGGGGATTTTAATCCAATGTGGGATTTTTTTCAATATATTATATCAAAAATACTGTAAAAACTTAGAAATAGTATTTGTTAAAAAAAATCATATAACAAATAAAATAAGTGATCCTAACATAATTATAGCCATAAACTTATATGCTATTAACATGATTTTCGAAATAAAAAATTCATTTTAAGACTACCAATTGGAATTTTCTCCAACCAATCTTAAAAAAAAAAGTAGTTACTTTGTAATAAGAAAAGATAAAAAACATGAAATATAGAAGACTAGGCAAAACAAATTTAAATATTTCCGAAATAGCTCTTGGAACATGGCAAGTAGGAGGAAAATGGGGTTCGCCGTTTAATGATAAATCGGCCGATGAAATAATAAATACTGCGATTGATAACGGAGTAAACTTTATTGACACTGCTGATGTGTATGAAAACGGATTGAGTGAAACTGCTGTTGGTAGAGTAATTCGTTCCCGTTCAGAACGCATTTATGTTGCCACAAAATGTGGGAGACATATCAACCCGCATGTTAGTGAAGGCTATCAACCTAAAGTTTTACAACAATTCGTTGAAGATAGTTTAAGAAGAACTGGGCTTGAAACTTTGGATTTAATCCAATTGCATTGTCCTCCAGGTGAGGTGTACTTCCGTCCTGAAATCTTTGAATTATTCGATCGATTGAAGGAGCAAGGAAAAATCCAAAACTTAGGTGTTAGTGTCGAAAAAGTAGATGAAGCTTTCAAAGCTATCGAATATTCTAATGTTACCACTGTCCAACTTATCTTTAATCTTTTCCGTCAAAAACCTGCCGAATTGTTTTTCAAAGAAGCACAAAAAAAGGACATTGGAATCATTGCAAGAGTGCCTTTAGCTAGTGGACTTCTTACAGGATTGTTTGATTCTAAAACCACCTTTGACCCACAAGATCATAGAAATTTCAATCGAAATGGTGAAGCTTTCGACAAAGGAGAAACCTTTTCAGGGATTGATTATGAATTGGGATTACAAGCTGTAGCCGCATTGAAATCTTTATTCCCTGAAACTACAAATTTGGCTCCTATTGCCTTGCAATGGATATTAAATCACCCAGAAATTAGTTGTATTATCCCGGGTGCTTCAAAAGTAAGTCATGTGCAATCCAATTTATCGATTTATGATTTACCAAAATTATCAGCCGATAAAATTGTAGCAATGAATGAAATTTATGACGAGTATATAAAACCAAGTGTACACCCACTCTGGTAAATAAATTAGTTTATATTATCTAAAAGGTTAACCTGTATTATTATAACACTAATGTTCAATAAATCCAACTTCATAATGATGCTTTGATCGTTATAAATATGCCGAATTATTAAATAAATCTTATCTAGATATATTATTTTTATCTAAAACACACTCCGTATAGACAAAAACTAGACAGATAGCATTAAACAAAAAACCATCCCGAATTGGGATGGTTTTGTTTTAAATTATATTAAAATAGATTTATTCTTTTACCAACCGTACTGTTTTTTGATTGGTACCTTGACTCACTTTAGTGAAGTAAGCCCCTGTTGGTAGTTCTTCTCCAAACTGAATCATTTGGCCAGCATCACTTTCAATGTGTTTTATAGTTCTTCCTAAAGCATCATATACCATAACGTCTACTTTTTCTTTGCTTTCCCCAAGCACTTCGAGAGTAAACTGGTATTTGGCCGGGTTAGGATAGACTAAAACGTTAAATGGAACCGGTTCAGCTGGTAACTCAATTACTTGTTTAGCAGTAACCGCTTCTGAATTTATACGAGCAGTAGGAGTTCCCAAATTAAAGCCACTATGCACTTTTAGATTTCCACCTGTAAGTTTCATTTGTTCCGTTTTAAAAGAAACCCAATTACTTGAGAAAATAATATTTGAAGGAACAGTAGGATCTGCAGTACCTTCTACCAATACAAAAGATATCATATCATTTAATCCAGGCTCGCCTTTATCCGTCATCTTAACATATAGGTATTTATTACCACCCATCGAAATTGTTGAAAGTGGATTCGTAATATCTGTTAAATTGGTTTTAGATACATACTCAGCTGTCTGAATTTCTGGATTAGATGCATTTACACCTAATGATTGCATCGCATTCGCTTTTATTTGATAGGAATGTACAATACCATCACTTTCCATTCTGCGGAAGATAATATTCATATTACCATTCAGGTTTTTACCTGTTTTATTAAACTTCACATTAAATCCAAAGTTCACTTTTTTACCCGATGTAGAAGCCAAAGTTCCAATTGACTGTGCTGGTACTATATAACCACCTCCAGTAATGAAGTCACCTACTGGTAAATAAACAGTAACAACTACATTATCATCCGCATTATTTCGGATATAATAACCATTATCAACTAATATACCTACGGTAAGAAACTTATAATCAGCGCTTAAAAGATTTACTAGATAATTAAATGAAACCGTTCCAACTTTCGTATCAGAAGGATTTAATAAGGTTGTTACAGGAATCCATCCAGAAATTGGAGCATTACTATTGTCTCTATCGACAAACATTACCTTTGCATTTCTAATATCTCCTGGATAGGCATCGTAAGCAGGATCACTAGGCGTTTGTGGGACTGAAACATCAAAGATATTAGCTCTTAGTTGAACTGTAGCATAAGTTGTGGATGAATTATCCGTTGCTTTCATCGCATCTCCAGTGTAATCTACCCTAGCATCTTCGTTGGTAATAGTTAATGAAGTTGTTGGCCCCAAGTTACTGATTACAAAATTACTATCTACACTGTTTATAACAGCAGTAACTATTTTTGAACCAGGAGACATTTGCCCTGCTACTCCCTCTATTAAAGCATAGGTAGTTGTAGCAACTAAATCTAAACCACTTACAATAAAGTTAGCTGTACCCATTATTTGTGTACCCACTTTAAATGTAGCAGAAACTGCTGCCTGAGGACCACCCACTACTAATGGAGCTCCTCCTACTATTCTTGCTGTAAAGGTAGCTTGATCACTGTATTGAACAGTGGTTGGACCAACAGCTACTAATGAATTTGCTGGAGCTGCATTTATTGTTAAGGCGCCATTTAGATTTGTTATAGTATAGTTCGCTAATCTACTAGCTGAATCTACTAAAGTACCTATAATTGGATATGTTGATCCTGCTACAGTTGCATTGGCTGGATCACCAGAACTTGCTCTAGTTACAGTAATCACATCTCCAGCTACCACTCCAGTAATACTGCCACTGTAGTCCGCATTGGTTAAGGTAACACCATAAACTTTCGAACGATCTGTATTAACTACAACAATTGATGCTTTGGTTACTGTTAATGCTCCATTTGGATTTGTTATAGTATAGTTCGCTAATCTACTAGCTGAATCTACTAAAGTACCTATAATTGGATAGTTTGATCCTACTACAGTTGCATTGGCTGGATCACCAGAACTAGCTCTAGCTACAGTAATCACATCTCCAGCTACCACTCCTATAATACTGCCACTGTAGTCCGCATTGGTGAAAGTAACACCATACACTTTCGAACGATCTGTATTAACTACAACAATTGATGCTTTGGTTACTGTTAATACTCCATTTGGATTTGTTATAGTATAGTTCGCTAATCTACTAGTTGGATCTACCAAAGTTCCTATTATTGGATATGTTGATCCTGCTACAGTTGCATTGGCTGGATCACCAGAACTAGCTCTTGTAACACTAATCACATCTCCCGCAACTACACCTGTAATACTGCCACTGTAGTCCGCATTGGTGAAAGTAACACCATACACTTTCGAACGATCTGTATTAACTACAACAATTGATGCTTTGGTTACTGTTAAGGCGCCATTTAGATTTGTTATAGTATAGTTCGCTAATCTACCAGCTGAATCTACCAAAGTTCCTATTATTGGATAGGTGGATCCTGCTACAGTTGCATTGGCTGGATCACCAGAACTTGCTCTAGCTACAGTAATCACATCTCCCGCTACTACTCCAGTAATACTGCCACTGTAGTCCGCATTGGTGAAAGTAACACCATACACTTTCGAACGATCTGTATTAACTACAACAATTGATGCTTTGGTTACTGTTAAGGCGCCATTTGGATTTGTTATAGTATAGTTCGCTAATCTACTTGCTGAATCTACCAAAGTTCCTATTATTGAATATGTTGATCCTGCTACAGTTGCATTGGCTGGATCACCAGAACTAGCTCTTGTAACACTAATCACATCTCCCGCTACTACTCCAGTAATACTGCCAC
>NZ_SMFK01000030.1 GCF_004349355.1 Flavobacterium cellulosilyticum
GACCGTAAGGCATTATTAGAATATAAATCCAACAACAAGAATAGTACTAAACAAGAATATACCGCTCCTCGCACAGAAGCAGAGAAGTTAGTAGCTGATATTTGGAAAGAAAGCTTAAACATTGAGCAGATTGATATTTTTAGTAACTTCTTTGAATTGGGTGGTCATTCAATAAAGGCTGTGAATGTCATGTTTAAGATTGAGAAAAAAACGGGTAAACGGATTCCTCTTTCTGCATTATTTCAACATTCTACTGTATTTGAATTTGCCAAACTACTAAACATTGATAGCAAAATATCCTCTGATTGCTTAATTCCTATTAAACCTAAAGGGAATAAAACCCCTCTTTTTATGGTTCATGGAGCAGGACTTAATATCTTAAATTTTGTAAATGTGATCAAATACTTTGATGAAGATCAACCTGTTTACGGTATTCAAGGTAATGGATCAAAAGGTTATGAAAACTGGTATGAATCTATAGAAGCAATGGCAGCTCATTATATAGAGGCAATTACAAAAATAAATCCGAAAGGTCCCTATGCATTAGCTGGCTTTTCTTTTGGTGGTATCGTTGCCTTTGAAATGACGCGTCAATTAAAGGAACAAGGAAAAACAGTTAGCTTAACTGCAGTACTCGACTCCTATGTTGATTCTTCTTATTATTATTCATCGTATCAACAAAAAAAACTTGTTAGATATTATGATCGCACTTGTAGAAGATTAGATTTTTTAATGGAAATGCTTATGAGTTGGAAAGCTTTTAAAAAGCGTTATAACGCCAAAAAAGAGTATATATTAAAACAGCATTTTGGTCATAACAACACAATGACTGAACAAGAAGCTATAGCACATGAACAATTTGTAGAAGCTGATCGTATGGTTAATGTAATTGTTAATCGCTACCATCTTAAACCGCAAGACTTTAATGTAGATTTATTTCGATCAAAAGATGATGATCATTACAAATTAGATCCTACACATTTGGGATGGAAAAGGGCGGTATTAAAGGGCATTACGATTCATAATATTCCTGGTGATCATTTAGGTATCGTAGAGCCACCAAATGACAAAGTATTAGCTCGAATGCTTCAAGATATTTTAGATGAAAGACATTTAAATATTTAATTGTTGATTTTACAAATTTAAAGAGTCTTAATAATACACATTCTTAAAACATTAATGAACTGTTATATTAGGATTTAAATATCGTTTTTAAAATTAATATTTGTACAACTTAATTGATAGAAAAAATGAAGGAACAAAATAATATTTATTTCCTTTTTGATAAAGCTGCAAGTCTTTATCCAGATGAATGTTGTCTATTATCGCAAAATACATCCCTTACATACAAGCAATTAGAGGAAGAGGTTTCTAAAGTACACCTTACTCTTTTAAAATATGCAAAAAACGAGAAAATAATTGGACTATCTACTACACGAGGTATAGATCAAATTATTTTCATGTTAGCAATTTTGAAAGCTGGTAAAGCTTATCTCCCAATCGATTTTCGATACCCAAAAAGTCGTATACAAAATATCATAAAAAATTCCAATCTGACCTTCTGCCTTTCCAATAAAGAAGATGAAGCTACTGTGGTATCTCTGGGGCTTTTATTATTAAAAAACAATAATCCCCAATTACCAATTGAATGTAAACAGGACTCAATGTCCGAAAATGCTGCATACATATTATATACTTCTGGCTCGACCGGAGAGCCAAAAGGTGTTTGCATGGGTCAAGGAGCGATTATAAATCTTATTAATTGGCAAAACAAAAACTCAACAAGTAAAAACGGAACACGTACTTTACAATTTGCCCCTTTAACTTTTGATGTTTCTTTTCAAGAAATTATGGCGACATTAACTACTGGAGGCACTCTTGTACTAATTGACGAATTTTTAAGACTTGATATGGTTGCTCTTATAAATTATATAAAAAATCAACAAGTTAATAGACTATTTTTACCTTTTGTAGCGCTCCAAGCTTTAGCAGAAGCCGCTTTAAGTACAGACGTATTTCCCTACTCACTTAAAGAAATAATGACAGCTGGTGAACAACTTAAAATCACTCCTATAATAAATGACTTTTTTACCAAATTAAGCGATTGTGTTCTCTACAATCAATATGGGCCTACAGAATGTCATGTAGTAACCGAATTAAAACTAGATGGTAATCCTGCTAACTGGCCAACATTGCCCTCCATTGGCAAACCTATTAGCAACACTTCCATACTCATACTAAACCAAAATCAAGAAATTTTGGATGATGGAGAGATTGGAGAATTGTATATAGCCGGAGAATGTCTAGCAGAAGGTTATTTGAACAATAAACAATTAACCAATGAAAATTTTCTTGATTGGAAATCACCTGAAGGCAATACTATTCGTGTTTATCGTTCAGGAGATCTAGCTAAATATTTGGCAGATGGTACTATCGAATTTCTTGGTCGTCAAGATGATCAAGTTAAAATAAGTGGGCACAGAATAGAACTGGCTGAAGTAGAATTAGCCATTAACTCTTTAAATGGCATACACCAAACAGTTGTACTAGCTTCAAATCATTTAGGACAAACTCAATTAGCAGCTTACATTCAACCAAACCAAGAACAAATAGATGTAGCTGACGTTCGTAATAAAGTAGCAACCATACTGCCCGATTATATGGTTCCTTCCTATTTTGTATTAGTTAAGGATTTTCCCAAAACATCAAGTGGTAAAATAGACAAAAAAGCTTTACCCGCACCTGAATATAGCAGACCTAGTTCGGCACCGCTTTATAAAAAAGCGACCACTGAAATTCAAAAAAACATCTCTAAAGCTTTGGTTGATTTGTTACTTATACCCAAAATTGGAATTGATGACAACTTTTTTGAATTAGGAGGAACTTCATTATTAGCTCAAAAATTCGTAGCAATTTTATTGAAAGAGTACAACTATAAATTACCTGTAACGAAACTTTATCAATTCCCTAAAATTTCTGAAATCTCTGATTATTTAGAACCTAATAAGAATATTGAAACTAAAAAAACCTATAAAAAAGTTACTAAATCTAATACATCTGGACATGTTGCGATAGTAGGAATGGCAGGAAGGTTTCCTGGAGCACAATCTGTAGATGAATTATGGGAAGTTTTAAAAGAAGGAAAAGAAACGATTACTTTTTTCAAGGCTGAAGAACTAGATCCTTATATTCCAGAAGACATACGAATTGATCCGCTTTATGTGGCTGCACGTGGTATTATACCAAATGCAAATACTTTTGACGCCTCATTTTTTGGCATAAATCCAAAGCTTGCAGAAGCAATGGATCCACAGCAACGTTTGTTTTTAGAAATTGCATGGGAAGCTCTGGAAAAAACCGGACATTTACCAATTCACTATGACGGTAGTATTGGTGTTTATGCTGGAACTGGAACTAATTCCTACTATAATAAGAATATACTTCCTAACAAAGAAATATTAGATCTCGTTGGATATCTTCAAGCAGAAACGGTAAATGAGAAAGATTATATATCTTCAAGAACTGCTTATCATTTGAATTTAAAAGGTCCTGCCGTAAGTATTCATTCTGCTTGTTCCACTTCCCTTTTAGCTATAGCAGAAGCAGTAGAAGCAATTAGAAATGGCCATTGCGATATTGCACTGGCTGGTGGATCTAGTGTTACGGCTCCCATTTTTAGCGGACATCTTTATCAAGAAGGATCCATGTTAAGTCCTGACGGTCACAGTCGCCCTTTTGATGCTGAAGGAAAAGGAACCGTTTATAGTGACGGAGCTGGTGTTGTCCTTCTAAAAAGTTTAGAAGCTGCACAAAAAGAAGGTGATACTATCTACGGAATTATAAAAGGTGTAGGTATTAGCAATGACGGGGGCAATAAAGGGAGTTTTACCGCTCCAAGTAGCGAAGGTCAAGCAGCAGCAATTTGCAAAGCTATACAAGACGCACAAATTTCACCAAATTCAATTAGTTATGTTGAAACGCAAGGTACAGCGACACTTCTTGGTGATACTATTGAAATAGAAGGCCTTAAAATGGCATTTGGCAATCAGCAAATAAATGGATATTGCGCCATAGGCTCAATAAAAAGTAATATTGGGCATCTAACAGCAGCCTCAGGAGTAGCAGGATTAATTAAAACAATCCTAGCTATGAATCATAAGCTTATTCCACCCTCTTTAGGTTTTAAAAAACCAAATGCTGTAATCGATTTTGAAAAAAGTCCTTTTTTTGTAAATCAAACACTGCGCAATTGGGAATCGGAAAGCCCGTTAAGAGCAGGTGTAAGTTCTTTTGGAGTTGGAGGAACTAATGTACATCTTGTTGTAGAAGAATATCCAATGAAACAAAAATTTTCTAGTGCAAGTCGACCGCTCCAATTATTGATGTGGTCTGCCAAATCAGAAAACAGTTTGACAGGATATCAAACTAAATTAGGCAATTTTCTTAATTCTATGCCTTCAGTTAACTTAGCAGATGTAGCCTATTCCTTAAATAAAACACGTGATAGTTTTACACATAGAAGTTTCCTTTTATCAAACAGCAATATTGAAGCAAGTAAAGAATTACATAGTATTGAAAATAAAAACATTAAAAACGCAATATTAAAAGTAGCTCCTAGCGAACTTGTTTTCCTTTTCCCAGGTCAAGGATCTCAATTTTCTCAAATGGGGATGAATCTTTATAAAAACGAAATTGTTTATAAAGAAGCAATAGATAAATGTGCCGAATTTTTATTAGACGAACTAAAATTTGATATTCGTGATATTTTATATCCTAATATAGTGACTCCTGAATCGGAGGCAAAATTGAATGATGCTCATTTTTTAGAACCTGCCTTATTTGTAACTGAATACGCATTATCAGAGCTTTGGTTGAGTTGGGGTATTAAACCAACTGCTTACTGCGGACTTAGTATTGGAGAATTTGTTGCTGCTCATTTAGCTGGAGTATTTAATTTAAATGAAGTGCTGCATTTAATTTCTATAAGTTGCGGTTTGGTAAGTGATTTACCTTCTAAAATGATAAATCCAATTTTGGACACCTTTGAAGCAGAAGTGAATAAAATTCAACTTAATAAACCTAATTTACCTATTGTTTCTACAGTAACTGGAACATGGCTTACAGATGATGAAGCTATAAATCCTAAATACTGGACAAACCATTTACGAAATACAGCTAGATTCGCAAGTGCTGCAGATACTTTATTAAAATTAGAAGACATTATTTTCTTAGAAGTTGGACCAGGACAAACTTTAACTACTTCGACAAAACAACAAGGAGTAGGGAAAATAATTTCTGCGTTTGCCAGTTTACCTTTGCCTAAAAATCAAGAAATTGAATATAATGCTATCTTAAATACCTTAGGTGAATTATGGCTTAGAGGAATAGAGCCTGATTGGAATGCCTTTTATTGGAATGAAATTAGACAAAAAGTAACCTTACCAAGCTATGTTTTCGATCGTAAATATTGCTGGATAAACCCACCTAGTTTTGAAATACAAAATTCAACCTCAAATATTATTTTAAAACAAAATTCGAATAGTAATTTTATAGAAAATAATCCTATGAGAAAAAATAAAATCCTTAGCAAAATATCTTCGATTGTAAGCCAAATATCAGGAATAGAATATCCAAATAATGCAAATTCTCATAGTTTTCTTGACCTTGGATTAGACTCATTGACACTTACACAATTAGCAATTAAGTTGAAGAAAGATTTTAAATTACCAGTAACTTTTCGTCAACTCAACGAAGAATGTAACTCTCCTTACATTTTAGCAGAATACCTTGATCAAAATCTTCCAAAAGAGGAATACAACAACACTGTTCCATTACAACCAGTTTACAATACTGAAGCAATACATTCGGATGTTTTAATTCCCTGCCTTTCTCAGACAAATAATCAAAAAAACTCTGATATAGAATTGATGGAGATACAAATTCAACTATTAGTTAATCAAATAGAGCTTCTAAAAACAAATAATACAACACAACAGAATGTGACTATTAAAGAAACTTTGCAACAATCTGAAATAAATAATTCTGCAATTATTAATAAACCACCAGTAGAAGGATCAAAATTAGGTAGAGATCAAGATGGTAATCCTGCATGGTTTATCGCAGATCCCAATAAAAATGGTGAATATCTTAAAATAAATTTATAAGTATATACTTAGAATTTATTTTATTAAACATCCAAAAATAAATTGATTCAATGTAATGTTAGCTGTATCGCTTTTATAAAACGTGTTTAATTTTAATTTAATTGTGTTGCTAATAGAAAATTATAATTTATAGCATTTAAGTTTTGAATAAATAAAATAAGAAAACAACTAATTAATCTTTAGAATATGTCAGAGCTATTCAATTTGCCAAAACTAAAAATCAATTTTGATCCTTTTGCAGGTCCAGAAATAGATTACGTTGTATATACTACCAAAGCTCAATCTGAAATCTGGATTGATTGCTACCTTGGAGGTAAAGATGCTGCTAGAGCATATAATTTATCTTTCACAATGGAATTTGATGGTTTAATGGATTTAAATGCAATAGAGGAGGCAATTCAAAAATTGGTTGAACGACATGAGTCTCTTCGTGCTACTTTTAGTACAGATGGTATTTATATGTCCATTTTTAAAAAACTGTCAATAGTACTTGCCCAATACGATTTTTCCAATCTAGATGAATCTGAAAAAAATACTGCTTTGGATCGATATGTTAAAGATGAAGTTCATTTTTCCTTTGACCTAGTTCATGGACCTTTAATTAAATTTTGTTTACTTAAGTTTACAGATACTAAGTATCGTTTAATAATAACCGTGCATCATATTATTTGTGACGGTTGGTCTATTGGAATTATGCTACAAGAATTAGGTATACTTTATTCAGCATATGTTGAAAATAAAATACCTGAATTAGCGGAATCGATTCCTTTCAGTACCTATGCAAATGAAGAAAAATTATTTTCGAATAGTGAAGAAAATAAAGAAACAGAAAAATATTGGATGGATATGTATAAAAATTCCATACCTATATTAAATTTACCTACAGACAATCCTAGAGCGTCGCTGAGAACCTATAAAAGCCAACGCTTAGATTTTACACTAGATTCAAGTCTATTGACAAGCATAAAAAAAATAGGATTAGGTGTTGGCGCTAGTTTTGTAACAACCATGTTAACTAGTTTTGAAGTATTTTTATTTCAACAAACAGGTCAAGATGATATCGCAGTTGGACTCCCATCTGCTGGACAAGTGCCAACTGGCATGAATAATTTAATAGGTCATTGTGTCAATTTGCTTCCATTGAGAAGTAAACCTTCACCGAATATTAGTTTTCTGAACTATTTAAAAGTACGTAAATCAGAACTATTAGATGACTATTCACATCAAAAGATTAGTTTTGGTCACCTTTTACAGAAACTTAATATTGCTCGTAATCCTTCCAGAATACCTTTAGTACCAGTTATTTTTAATATAGAATTGGGTATGATTGATGGTGTAAAATTTTCTAACCTTAGCTATAAATTAATAAACAATCCAAAAGCTTTCGAAACTTTTGAAATTTTTCTTAATGTCTGTGGTAGCGAAAAAAACTTAGTTTTTGAATGGTCCTATAATACTACCCTATTCAAACCTGATACAATTAAGAAAATGATGTTGTCTTTTGAGCAAATATTGCAAAAGATTGTTGAAGACCCATTAAAAACAATAGAACAAATTTCATATCAGGATTATACAAGTGCATACAATGAATTAAATGCAACCTCAACTAACTATTCAAATGTAGCTCTTCATGATTTAATCGCATTACAAGCTCAGAAAACCCCAAAGAATATAGCTTTGGGTTTTAATGACAAAGTTATTTCTTATGAAGATCTTCAAGAGCAGACTAACCAAATGGCTCATTATTTGAAAGCTCAAGGTGTATTACCGGGTGATTTTATCGCTGTTTCTATACCACGATGCCCAGAACTGGTGATTTCATTATTAGCAATTATGCAGTGTGGTGCTGCATATCTTCCTTTAGATCATGAATATCCTTTAGCGCGATTAGAATTTATGTTGGAAGACTCAGAAGCTAAATTTTTGCTAACTAGTAATACTCTGTTAAATGCCTTGCCGAAATGGTCTAATAGCATTTTAATAGAAGATGCTATGACTGCATTAAATCAATATCCTGCAACAAAGCTTCAAAACAGAGTCGATCCTGAAAGTATCGTATATCTATTGTACACATCCGGTTCTACTGGTAAACCAAAAGGAGTTCCTATTWCTCACAAAAACTTGGTTAATCTCCTTAGTACAGTTGCYATTGAACCAGGTATAAAAGAAACAGACAGACTCCTGTCTATTACAACTATTTCTTTCGATATAGCTGGTTTAGAATTATATTTACCACTTATTAAAGGTGCCACATTAATTCTAGCTGACCACKWTACAGCAAGAGATGGTAGGCTATTACTTGAGATGCTAGAAAAAGAAAAAATTACATTTCTTCAAGCCACACCTACCACATATCAAATGCTTTTAGATGCGGGCTGGTCAAATCCATTACCTTTAAAGTTATTTTGCTGTGGAGAAGCATTGCCTATTAATCTTGCAAAAGATCTCATAAATAGATGCGATGAACTATGGAACATGTATGGGCCTACAGAAACTACTATATATTCTTCCAAAAAACAAATTAAAGCAGAGGATACATTAATTACAATAGGTGTTCCAATTGCAAATACACAATTATACATCATTAATGAACAAGGWAATCTTGTGYCTCCAGGAAGTATTGGCGAAATTGCAATAGGAGGAGATGGAGTCGGAAAAGGGTATTGGAAAAGACCCGATCTTTCTGTTGAAAAATTTATTAAGAATGGATTTTCTAATAAAGAAAATGACGTACTTTATCGCACAGGTGATTTAGGAAAACTACTTCCAAATAATGAAATTGAATGTCTTGGAAGAGTAGATCAGCAAGTTAAAATAAGGGGACAACGTATTGAGACAGGCGAAATAGAACAAGCTCTCATGTCACTTGACC
>NZ_SMFK01000031.1 GCF_004349355.1 Flavobacterium cellulosilyticum
GAGCTTGAAGCCAAAGTGAAACTTCTAGAGAAGCAGAAGTCCTTTTTGGAGAGACAAGCCTTTGTTGCAGATAAGAAAGCAATCATTTTTGATATGATGATTGATATCGCAGAAGAAGAATATAAAATTGACATACGAAAAAACTCTCCACCCGAACAATCGACCATTTTAAAGACAAAGAACAGCAAACAATAATGTTCGCCTGTAATTTGTTCGGGATAGACAGACAGGTTTATTATCGAAGAATTAAAAGAAAAATTAACAAGGAAGCTAAAGCAATTGAAGTCGTGTCAATGATTAATGAAGTACGCAAGACAATGCCTAGACTTGGTGGTAAGAAATCATATCACCTATTGATGGATGATCTTAAATCAATGAGAATTGGAAGAGATAAGTTATTTGATATACTCAGAGCTAATCACCTACTGATACAACCAAAACGTAGTTATCATGTAACTACTAATTCTCATCATCGATTTAGAAAACATGACAACTTAATTATAGGTCTAGAAATAAATAGGCCTAATCAAGTTTGGGTTTCTGACATAACATATATTGGTAAACGAGAAAAACCGTGTTATTTGAGCATTGTTACAGATGCATATTCTAAGAAAATTATGGGGTATTATGTTGCTGACAACATGAATACAGAAAGCAGTGTCAAGGCTCTTAATATGGCTATAAAGCAGAGGAGGAACAACGAAATACCATTGATTCATCATTCAGACAGAGGATTGCAATATTGTGCGAATGATTACCAAAATACTCTAAATAAAAACGGAATATTGCCAAGTATGACACAAAATTCTGATCCCTATGAGAATGCTGTAGCTGAAAGAATAAACGGAATATTAAAACAGGAATTCATGATTGATAAATACAATTTAGATTTAAACATCATCAGAAAAATTGTCAAAGAATCTTTGTCTAATAATCTGTATCGGTTATTTAGGACAAGACAAAATATATTTCAAAAATAGCCAACAATTATCAAATTAAAAAAATAAGTATTGAATTTTAACTTACTATAAGTTATAGGGGGTCTATATTGAAAATATCGCAAAAATTAAAACTAATCGTACTTTATTACAGGGGTGTATATTCATTTTTTATATTTTTGACGAAAATTAAAAATTAAAAATTATGCGAAAGATTATTTTAAGTGTGATTCTAATCACCATTTTAGTGTTATCCGTTTTTTCAATTTATTTATTTCCTGAAGTAACAACACTAGGAGCACATGTTATTCCTTTGAAGTTAGATACTGGAGATACTGCTTGGATGATTGTTGCTACAGCTCTTGTATTGATTATGACTCCAGGACTTGGATTCTTTTACGGAGGTATGGTAGGGAAAAAGAATGTTATTAGTACGATGCTTCAAAGTTTCATGGCAATGATAATTGTAACAGTCTTATGGGTTGTTATTGGATTTGGTTTGTGTTTTGGTCCTTCTATTGGTGGTTTCATCGGAAATCCAACATCAAATATATTTTTTCAAGGTGTGAGTGCCAATACTGCATGGGAATTGGCTCCAACTATTCCTTTTATACTTTTTGCCTTATTTCAAGCTAAATTCGCTATTATCACTCCTGCTTTAATTACTGGTGCAATTGCTGAGCGTGTTCGTTTCTGGGCATACTTATTATTTATGGTGTTATTTATACTATTCATTTATGCTCCACTTTGTCATATGACTTGGCATCCTGACGGATTATTCTTCGGATGGGGAGTTTTAGATTTTGCTGGAGGAACAGTAGTTCACATGAGTGCTGGTTGGGCTGCACTAGCTGGTGCAATGTTCTTAGGAAAAAGAAAAGGTCAGAAACCAAATCCTGCTCGTATTACTTATGTATTATTAGGAACAGGTTTATTATGGTTTGGTTGGTTTGGTTTTAATGCTGGATCAGCAGTTGGCGCAAGTAGTCTTGCTTCTCAAGCTTTAGGGACAACTACAGTAGCTGCCGCTGCCGCTGCAATGGGTTGGGTGTTTTTTGACAAAATTCTTGGACATAAAGTATCCGCAATGGGTGCTTGTATTGGAGCAGTTGTAGGTTTAGTCGCTATTACTCCTGCTGCAGGTTTTGTTTCAATTCCATCTTCTTTAGCAATTGGTCTAATTGCTAGTGTAATTAGTAATATGGTTGTAACTTTAGTTCATAAAGGCAATAAAATTGACGATGCATTAGATGTATTTGCTTGTCACGGTGTAGGCGGAATGGTAGGAATGCTATTAACAGGTGTATTTGCTTCAAATGCAGTAAATTCAGCTGTTGGTGATCATCAAGGTTTAATTTATGGTGATGCTACTTTATTTTTAACACAACTTAAAGCTATGGTACTCGTTTCGATATTTGCATTTGTAGCATCGTATGCTTTATTTTTTATAGTAAATAAAATTACTCCATTAAGAGTTAGCGAAGACAAAGAAGAATTAGGATTGGACATTTCTCAACACGGAGAATTTTTGTAACATTTCCATAAATAAATTAAGACACCCTAAAATTTAGTTTTTAGGGTGTTTTTTTTTTTATTATATTTTGTGGACCATTTCAAAGCTACTTACTTTAGGTAGTATAGTCAATTTCATTATAGCATTAATTCTATGATTTTTTTCTCGTTTTCATTGCGATATTTATAATTGAAACTATATTTTACTGATCTGTATTTTTTTCTACATTTAAAAAAATAGAATTTCTATTTAAATATTACCTGGGCATCAGACAAGTAGAAATCATTTTATTTTAAAACCTAATGAAAAAAAAGTATATTTCGATGAACAATTTCCAAGCCGCTATTTTAATACCTTTTTCAATATATTCATGTCGAGGAACCAACATTTTTACTTTTATTTGGAGAATGTTAACAATGAAGAAATGGCCGCATGTAAAATGTACAAATTTAATAAATTCAACTATGAAGTTTTTAAATTAAAAAATACCATTGAATTATTATTAAATTTGACATTTTCGATATAATTCGAGAAAATAATACCATAAATATTTCAACCTGAAATAGCTCAAAATAAATGAAAGGAATTATTATAATTTTTATTTCTAAGTCTCTAAATCCAATATAGGAAATCTATAGTCTTAGTTAATATTGTAAGACAAATCAATTATTTTTTAATTGGTTAACCAATTGTTATTACTATGTTTGTTGCTTATGGTATTTAACTAATAAACATTCAAATGAAAAGATTGCATTTATCATGAATACAACTATTTTTTATCCTTATTTCATTTACTTTTCAAGCTCACTTAGTAAATACAAATGCGGAATTGACTTCAGCTATAACAAATTCGACATCAGGTACAACCATTACTTTGGCTAAAGGAACTTGGACTAATGTTCAAATAAGTATACAAAAAACAGGAACGGCATCAAATCTTATAATTTTAAAAGCACAAACAGCTGGTTCTGTTTTTTTTCAAGGTAATTCGTATATTAAAATTGGAGGAGAATATGTTTACATTGAAGGTGTCGTTTTTCAAAACCCTTCTGGTTTAACAGTAAGTTCTTCAACAATTACTCCAGTAATTACATTTAAAGCTAGTACGGAATGTAAAAATTGTAAAGTAACCAATGTTAATATTGATTCTTATAACGGAACTTCGTCTCAATCTACTAGTACTTTTAAATGGATTCTATTATATGGAGAATACAATGAAATCAGTTATTGTTCATTTCTGGGTAAATACGGACTGGGAAGTATAATCAATGACAATAGAGATACATCAACACCACATTATTCAAAAATACATCACAATTATTTTGGTGGTAGAACTCCAGTAATTGAAGTAAATGTATTAAATGATCAAGATGCTATTGGAATTGGAAATAGTGCTACTTCACTACTTCCATCTTATACTGAAGTTTACGACAATTATTTCTATAATTTTAGCGGTGAAATAGAAGTGATTTCAAACAAAAGCCGTAATAATAAATACTATTATAATAGCTTTAGAGATTACCAAGGATGCTTAAAACTTAGACACGTAGATAATTGCGAAGTATTTAACAATTTCTTTATTGCCAACAACAAATTATTTTCAGGTGGTATCTGGATTATTGGCGAAAACCACAACGCCTACAACAATTATATCGAGGGCGTAAATTCTAAAAAAATATGATAATTCTTCTTCTAGCGGAACTGGTGGAATAAATTTGTCTATTGGAAGAGTAAATTCGGCTGCCAATGTATAGTTGCAAGTAAAAAACACAATTATTACAAACTATACCTTTGTCAATTGCGATTTTTGATTAAGAATTGGAACAAATATTCGTGGAGATTTAACCATAGCTCCCGAGAATCTTACTGTGGCTAATAATATTATTTCAAATACAACTGCAAAGGCTATCCAACAAAGTACTGCCCCAACAGGAACCTTGTCAAAATATCAAGCAAAATGGGCCGTGAGATATTACCACAGGTACCAATGGAAATACAAATCTAACATCAGGCTGAATTGCGACATCAAAAACAGATTTTTTTCGACTCACAACAGGAAGTGAAGACATTGATTCTGGAACTGGAAGTTATTCGTTTTTGACTGAAGATATTAAGGGAGCAATAAGACTTAAAGCCTTTGATGTTGGTGCAGAGGAATTCAATTCTGGAGGTCTAAGAGTTCCTTATACTTCTGCTGATGTGGGTGTGAAAGTTGGATTTTATGGTAATACTATTTTAGGCATTTCGCAAAAAAAGTTTGAAAACCCAAATCTTCTGTTGTGCCCAAATCCAGTTACTAGAGATTACTTAAACATAAATTACAATACAATTTTGGTTCAAGTAAAAATTGTAGGTATGCAGGGACGTATTTTAATAATAGAAACTTTTGATAATTCATCTGGAAAAATAAATGTGAGTAATTTATCAACAGGCATTTATGTATTAATAATACAAGGACTTAGCAAACAATTTATTAGATAAAATTAAAAATCACTTCTATTTTTAATTTACTAGATTCAATTAGTTCAGATCATGTAGAGAATTATACTATTTACAAAAACGATTTTTTAAATTTTGGTTTAATCCTATTTTTTGATCCTTGTTCGTAAGCGTATGCAATTCCAATAAGTTTTGGCTCACTGTAAGCTGTTCCAAAAAAGGATAAGCCAACTGGTAAGTCATACACTTTTCCACCTGGAACTGTAATATGTGGATAACCACTTGCAGCAGCTGGTGTCGTCAAAGAATATCCCCACCGATCCCCATAAATCATATCAATGCTACAAGCTGGCCCCATTGTAATTCCACATATTGCATCAAGTTGATTTTTAAGAAATAAAGTATCTAAAATTTCCTTACTTCCATTAAAACTTTTATTCAATGCAGCTATGTATTTTTTATCATTAAGATTATGCTTTAAATTAGAGCTTTCCAATGTTTCTTGTTTAAAATATGGCATCGCTTTATCCTCATTACTTTTATTATAATCAATAACGTCTTTCAAAGATTTTACTTTGGCATTTGCTCCAGCTAAATAGTGATTTAATCCGTCTTTAAATTCATACTGCAAAACCTCAAATTCTGCTTCTCCTAGTAAATCTATTTGCTCAATATAGTCTATTTCTATAATTGTAGCTCCATTTTTTTTAAGAATACCAATGGCATTTTCAAGAAGTTCATTAATGTATTGGTTATTTCCTTGCGATTTTCTTTCGATACCTATCCGCTTCCCTTGCAACGCATTTATGTCTAAAAATGGCGTGTAGTCCGTAAAACTTTTTCCTTTACTTTTATTTGTAATCGCATCTGTGGAATCAATACCCGAAAGTACACCTAATAAAATAGCTGCATCTTTTACAGTTCTTGCCATTGGTCCTGCAGTATCTTGCGTTTTTGATATCGGAATTATTCCTGATCGACTTACTAGTCCAACTGTGGGTTTAATACCCACAATCCCATTTACAGAAGCTGGGCAAACTATTGAACCATCTGTTTCAGTACCAACTGCAACAACACAAAGGTTTGCTGCAACAGCAACACCTGATCCTGCACTTGATCCACAGGGATTATGGTCTAAAATATAAGGGTTCTTGGTTTGATTTCCTCTACTACTCCATCCAGAACAAGATTGTGAAGAACGAAAATTAGCCCATTCACTCAAATTAGTTTTCCCTATAATTATAGCGCCTGCTTCTCGCAATTTTTTAACCACAAAAGCATCATTTAGAGCTATGTTCCCTTTCATTGCCAATGATCCAGCAGTAGTTTGCATTTTATCAGCTGTATCAATATTATCTTTAATTACCACAGGAATTCCATGTAATGGACCTCTCCATTTTCCGTCTCTTTTTTCATTATCCATTTCTTTAGCTATTGAAACAGCATCAGGATTAATTTCTATAATTGAATTTAGAATTGGACCACTTTTATCAATATTTTCAATTCGTTTTAAATATAATGCTACTAATTGTTCTGAATTATACTTACCGGAATCCAATTTTTCTCTTAAACTACTAATGGTTTCCTCGTCAAGTTCAAATGCTAGAGTTGCATCAATATCAACTGTTATCACACCAATCTTTTTTTTAGAAATGGTACAACTCTCAACTAAGAGAGCGCTAAGACCTACAGTTGCTATAGTAGTGCTGGTTAAAAAGGTTCTTCGCTTCATCGGTTTATATTTGTAAAAAAGATTGAAAATAGATTTAATTTTTCTTGGATAAATATATAACTATTATCCAAATATTTAAATTTAGTCTTAACTAATTAAAAACCAAATAATAACAATAAACCCTATTTTTAAGGAATCAGGGGTTTAAACGATCAAATCTAAATGTTTTTAACTTGATCCGCAGGGCGGGGTGGTTTTGGAACAATCCCAAATAAAAGCATTTAGATCTCAATTCAGAGGGGTTAGAAATATTGAGTTTTTCCTTTTTAGACTAACAAATATTTATGCTTAATTTTTGTCGCTCCACAACTTTTAGACTTGATCCTCGCTCCACAGGTTTTGGGATTGATCCATTGATCCTTGATCCGCCCTTAGGTGAACAGGGCATACCAATAAAAAAAAGAACCCCAACCTTTTCAGGTTGGGGTTCAATAAAGAAAGGCGACGACATACTCTCCCACATAACTGCAGTACCATCTGCGCAGGCGGGCTTAACTACTCTGTTCGGGATGGGAAGAGGTGAGCCCCGCCGCAATAACCACCTTAAGGCTATTTGTCGTAAAGTTTCAATGTCTAATGTCTTAATGTACCTAGGACACTTTCGACTTTTGACTTTTGACTTTCAGACTGTCCGCGCGGCGGACAAATATCTTAACATACTGAGATAAAGAAAAAA
>NZ_SMFK01000032.1 GCF_004349355.1 Flavobacterium cellulosilyticum
AACTCACCATTGGAAATAATACACGCATTAATGGAGCAGATTTTAACGTTCACAACGGAACAAAAATAGAAATTGGATCTGGTTGTCTCTTCTCTACCAATATTGATGTCAGAACAACTGATAGTCATAATATTTTTAATTTTGATGGAGAGCGAATTAACCCTGACAAGAACATTCATATTGGAGAACACGTTTGGATCGGTAGAATGGTTTCCATATTAAAAGGGGCGAAAATTGGAAATGGATCTGTTATTGGATCGATGTCACTTGTATCAGGGATTATCCCAAATGAAGTAATCGCTGCAGGAGTGCCTGCGAAAACTATCAAAGAGAATATTACTTGGAAAGAATAATGATATAGAACATTTCTTTGCATCTCCATTTACGAGGAGATTGTTATTAAGGTTGTCCCATCCTGAAATAACGATACAGAATATAGAATAACATTTTATTAATACTTTACAAATAAAATTATTAATCTTACGCTATAAATGCATTTACGTAGTGTCGTTTTTTGTTATAGTTCTTCCATATGCAGCGTTTTGGTGTATCACTATTTTTAGGACAAGACAAAAAGGGACTGCCATAAATTACTAAACAGGTATATTAATCAATAAGAAAGTTTAAAAAAATAGCTTAGCTATAGATCTTTTATACTGTAGTGCATTTCCCTTCAAATTCAAATTTATTTATCTGTTAATTTGTCTACTTATGCTACTTATCTACTAATTAAACCTAAAATCATCAGGTCCACAGTGATTGGTTTCACAAATCTATTTGAGCTTTTTTTTTTTGAAGTCAATAAATTAGCTTCTTCTCTAAGGTAGTAAAAATGTTTTAAAATTAGTTAATAATGTATTTTATCGGATTTTAAAATCCTTTGGGCAGATTTATTAAATAAATTTGTTACACATTTAAATTTTGGTATATTTTTGAATAAAATTTTTAAAAAAAACCTCATGAATTTGTCTAACTTTTTGGGTGTACTCTATTGTCTCGCTTTTTTAATTTCAACGATATATGACAAAATAAACTATTGATTTATTATGATAATAGTTAATAATAGTGTGAAAAGTGAAGTGATAATTCAAATATGAATTATATACTGTTTGAAATAAGTTGGACTGAAAGCGATATAATACACCAAAGATGATATACGTATTACATACATCCTATAAAAATAATAAATAGCAACATATGAAATATAATGTATATACCAATATTAGAAAAATAAGAGAATTAAAAAATTTAACTAGAGAATTTGTTGCAGATGAATTAAAAATGACTGCCAGTGGTTATGGTAAAATCGAAAGAGGAGATGTTGATTTAACTGTTTCTAAATTGATTGAAATTTCAAAAGTATTAGAAGTTTCAATTGAGTTTATTTTTAAATTTGATATTTCAATTTTCTTCAATGATAAAAATAATAATGAAAATTAAATGAATTTGATGGAGGAGGAGGTTCAATGATATTTAATTTCAAAGTAGGATCTAAATTAATCTAACATTCCTTATAGCGAATTAAATTATAAAGATGCAAACCTATTTGAAAAATTTTTAACCATATTACTTCGTCAAATAGCTTTTCACAAGTCATGAATTTTTACTAATTTTTAAAAAAAAATAAATTGGAATTCGATTAATAATTTCTAATTAAAATAATTAATGTGAATCAGTAATAGATTGTTGTTTGAATTAAAATGTTTAAAGACTATTTTAGTACTTTATAATTAACTTATTTTAAAATTATTAAATCATTTAAAAATGATTTTGGATCAAAATATAATTTCAGCGTTATAAATATAAGAAAATACATGTTTAAATTTAAAAATAAAGCGTTTAAACGACAAAATACGTATTTTAACGTTATTTATTGTTTTTTTTTAAATACTATTGCAGTGTAATAAATTTATTAAGGGTAAACTAATTATTACAATTTAAGATAGAAATGTAAATAAAAAAATATGGTAATGGAGATTTCCTATTTAAAAATTAAAGAGTACCGAGAACAAAAAAATCATAGCCCAGATTATATCGCAATCCAAATGGATATTAGTGTAAAGAATTATGAAAAAATAGAAAAGGGATTTGTGGATCTAAAATTGTCCAAACTAGACAAGTTGGCAAAAATATTGGGAGTTAAAAAAAGTGAATTTTTTAAAATGGATTATGAATAATTTATTTTTAACTATAAAAAACACTTATCCACCCAATTTTGTTTATATCAATTGAAGGATGATATGGGTGTTAATAAGTACTGCTTTGTTTTTTATTAATTTTATTTATTTTTTACTTTTAAAACATATCCTAAAGATTCTAAAATTAAAACATAATGTGTTTTAGTAATGTCTTTTACAAACGCATTTTGCTCACAAAAGGGTCCTGAATCTAACTTTATTTTTTGACCAATTTGGTATTGCATCACCGAAATTTCTGTTGCAGAATCATCACTAGTAAGCCATTCTTTGATAGTTTCAATTTCTTTGTCTTTAACAACGGCATGTGTGCCTAACCAAAATAAATACCGAACCACTCCAGGAGAATTAAATATAATATTTCGGTCTTTTTCAGCCAATTGTACAAATATATAATGATTGAATAAAGGGACTTCTACCCTTATTTTCCTGTCGGACCTTTGTTGTGTTTTTTTGATCAAAGGACAATAACAATTCACGCCGAACTTAGTTAATTGTTTAGCAGCTCTTTTTTTCCATTTTGGTTTTGTGTATACAACGTACCATTTCATATTCCTGTAGGTGTTCGTTTATTTGTAAGTTTTGCTATATAAATTGAATGCATTTAACCCATTGTGTAATTATTTTTTGAACACATAGGAGAAACATAGTTTTTAATTTTAAATTCAAGACGTTTCACTTTTTTATAGTATATCTTAGCTATGTGAATCCAAGAATGGGGCTATTTAATTCTTTTTTCTGTGAACCTATGTGTTTAAAATTTATATTTTTTTACCGGTTGGGTGTAATTATTAAAAACGTCAGTTCGAGGTGTAATTTTTTTTCAAAAAAAAGCAATATAAAATGACGTTATCTTTGTGTATAATCTGAATTAGAATTAGGCAGTGTAGCAGTAAATCAATTAGTGTTAATTACCTGAGTTCGAGTTTTGTTTCAAAATATTATATTAAGCAATATTGGTGAGTTCTATTCTAATGAATTTCCCCCATGGTAGTAATATCTTTTCACTTAGTATATTTTGAGCCTATTTCTATTTCATTAATTCATTGAGCGATGAGTAGTTTAGAAAAAATTATTAAAAATTGTGCTGGCATCGA
>NZ_SMFK01000033.1 GCF_004349355.1 Flavobacterium cellulosilyticum
TGAACGTTAAAATCTGCTCCATTAATGCGTGTATTATTTCCAATGGTGAGTTCATTACCATCACCAATGAGTGAAACATTTCCAGAAAAAAAAACATCCTCTTTAATAAGAATTCGATTGTTAGTACCTTTAATTTCGATAGAAGCATTTCTGATTCTACATCCCTTTTCGATAACAAGCATACAATTTCCTTGAGCTCGGATACGGGTATGAAGTAAATTACCCAAAATCAATACTTTGCTCTCTTTACTTTTTTTTATAGAATTTGATATGCCCCATCGATTTCTGGCAAAGAGTAATACTCTTTTAAGTCGTTCTTTCATTTCACTATGTTTATTTCAAAGTTAAAGATTTATAGTTAAAGATTTTTAATTAATTGCTACATTTTAAAAAGTTATAAAACAAAATAACATGTATCATTTTTATGAGAAAATTACTTTAAAATTAAAATAATGTAATGAGAAAAATATACTTTTTTTAAACCAATTTCCTATACTAGAAAAATACTTCCATTTATTAACTAGTCAAATAGGAAAAATAAAGACAAAGAATTGGACTTGCTAACTTTACCCGCATAAAAAGTTAAAAATATAAACCTTAATTTGTAACTTATGAAACAAGTGCGTAAAATTTATGACCGAGCTTTTAAAGAGAAAGCCGTTCAATTGAGTTATGATAGACATAATCTCTCAGAACTGGCTAGAGAATTAGGAGTTACCGCTCCACAGTTATATAAGTGGCAAAAAGAGTATGAAGAGTTCGGACAAGGAAGTTTTCCTGGGAACGGCAATTTAAAGCAAACGCCAGAACAGGAACGAATTGCCGAGCTTGAAAGAAGACTCAAAGATGCAGAACAAGAACGGGATATATTAAAAAAAGCAATAGGCATCTTTTCCAAAAACAGTCGATGATTTATACTTTCATAAAAAATAATGAAAACCTTAATAACAATCTCCTCGTAAATGGAGATACAAAGAAATGTTATATATCATTATTCTTTCCAAGTAATATTCTCTTTGATAGTTTTCGCAGGCACTCCTGCAGGGATTACTTCATTTGGGATAATCCCTGATACAAGTGACATCGATCCAATAACAGATCCATTTCCAATTTTCGCCCCTTTTAATATGGAAACCATTCTACCGATCCAAACGTGTTCTCCAATATGAATGTTCTTGTCAGGGTTAATTCGCTCTCCATCAAAATTAAAAATATTATGACTATCAGTTGTTCTGACATCAATATTGGTAGAGAAGAGACAACCAGATCCAATTTCTATTTTTGTTCCGTTGTGAACGTTAAAATCTGCTCCATTAATGCGTGTATTATTTCCAATGGTGAGTT
>NZ_SMFK01000034.1 GCF_004349355.1 Flavobacterium cellulosilyticum
AATGCTAGTTTTAGTATAATAGCTACAGGAACTGGTTTAACGTATCAATGGAGAAAAGGAACTACCAATCTTAGCAATACAGGAAATATCACAGGAGCAACCACAGCCACATTAAATTTATCTAATGTAGCCACTTCCGATGCTGGAAGTTATAATGTCATAGTTAGTGGCGCAAGTCCTTGTTCATCTGTAACATCAAATGCTGCTACATTATTAGTAAACCAAGCCGTAGCAATCAGTACTCAGCCTATATCAACACAAACTCTTTGTACTGGAAACTCCGTAAGCTTTAGCACAACTGCAACGGGAACAGGTTTAACCTATCAATGGAGAAAAGGCACAACAGTTTTAAATAATACAGGAAATATTACAGGTGCAACCACTAGTACTTTAACTATCAATCCAGTTGTTTCAGCAGATGCAGCTTCGGATTATAATGTTGTTATAACTGGAACCGCACCTTGTACACCAGTAACTTCAAATAATGCAGCATTGGTAATCAATGATGCTGTGGTGATTTCCACACAACCAACCTCAACCCAAACGATTTGTTCAGGTACCAATGCTAGTTTTAGTGTAATAGCTACAGGAACTGGTTTAACGTATCAATGGAGAAAAGGAACTACCAATCTTAGCAATACAGGAAATATTACAGGAGCAACCACAGCCACATTAAATTTATCTAATGTAGCCACTTCCGATACTGGAAGTTATAATGTCATAGTTAGTGGCGCAAGTCCATGTTCTTCTCTACCATCAAATGGTGCTACATTAGTAGTAAACCAAGCCGTAGCAATCAGTACCCAACCTATAACAACCCAAACTCTTTGTGCTGGAAACTCCGTAAGCTTTAGCACAACTGCAACGGGAACAGGTTTAACCTATCAATGGAGAAAAGGAACAACAGTTTTAACCAATACAGGAAATATTTCAGGTGCAAACACTACTACTTTAACTATCAATCCAGTTGTTTCAGCAGATGCAGCTTCGGATTATAATGTTGTTATAACTGGAACAGCACCTTGTACAGCAGTAACTTCAAATAATGCAGCATTGGTAATCAATGATGCTGTGGTGATTTCCACACAACCAGCCGCAACCCAAACGATTTGTTCAGGTACCAATGCTAGTTTTAGTATAATAGCTACAGGAACTGGTTTAACGTATCAATGGAGAAAAGGAACTACCAATCTTAGCAATACAGGAAATATCACAGGAGCAACCACAGCCACATTAAATTTATCTAATGTAGCCACTTCCGATGCTGGAAGTTATAATGTCATAGTTAGTGGCGCAAGTCCTTGTTCATCTGTAACATCAAATGCTGCT
>NZ_SMFK01000035.1 GCF_004349355.1 Flavobacterium cellulosilyticum
ATAATAAGTTGCATATTTAAGTCTTTAGCTTTTTATAATAAGTTGCATATTTAAGTCTTTAGCTTTTTTGGTTAGAAATCTTATTTGTTGATCCTTTTGTTGTTGTAAATATATTTCCACGCCTTTTTCTACATATTGCATTCCATTATCAAATGTTTTATAATAGAGTTCTGCAATTTTTCTTGCAGTTGCCTTAATTGCTATTGCCGCTCCTCTTCTGGCTTTAAGTTTTCTCGCAAAAGCTCCTAAGCCTGGTTGTTTACTAACTAATAAGCTTTGGGCTGCTTGTTTAAATATTTGACCAGATCTTGTCACTGCCTTTTTTTTACTTCTTTTATTCATTTTTCCCGATTGATGTTTTCCAGGAGCTAATCCTAACCATGACACAAATGCCTTAACATTTGGCCATTGCTCTATATTATTACCAAGTTCTGCTGTTAGACGCATTAGACTATAATCAGTCAGACCAGGTAAAACAGTGGGGTTAGCACCATGAATTCCCATTAATAAATTATGTAAGTTTTGTATATCTGGTTTGTTATGTCTTATCGGTTTTATTCTATTATCATCTTGATAATCATTATTAGTTTTGTCCTTAAATTGTATCAGTATTTTTTCAGTTTTTGTACAATAGCTCAGTAAAACTTGGGGATCTCTTTCTCCTTCTAAAATAGCTTCTATCATTTTCATTCCACTTGCCCCATGGGTTTGTGATAAAACATCTTTAAGACGAATATTCATTTGTACTAATGCTTTATGCATGTGAAGGATATGAGAAGATGCCATTTGCAATTTATCTTCACGCATACGAGTATAAACTCTCAACTTTCGAACAATATCATCGGGGACAAAACTTTTTCGTAGTAAACCGTAACTAAATAATTSTTGTATCCATTGACAATCTTGTACATCACTTTTCCTGCCGGGTAAATTTTTGCTATCAGCTGGATTAACTAAAGTTACATCAAACCCCATTTCTTCTAGAATATCATAAAGAGTAATCCAATAAACCCCTGTTGCTTCCATTGCGACATGAGTTATTGAGTGATTCTGCAAATAAACACCCAACTCTCTATACGATCTTGTAAAAGTTCGAAAACTCCTTACCTCTTCTGCCTCGACAGCAACGAAAACTTTTTCACTACCAATATCGATGCCAGCACAATTTTTAATAATTTTTTCTATACTAATTGATAAAACTCGAACTCAGGTAATTAACACTAATTGATTTACTGCTACACTGCCTAATTCTAATTCAGATTATACACAAAGATAACGTCATT
>NZ_SMFK01000036.1 GCF_004349355.1 Flavobacterium cellulosilyticum
TGGACATGCTAACTTTACCCGCATAAAAAGTTAAGAATAAAAACCTTAATTTTAATTTATGAAAAAAACGCGAATAATTTATGACCGAGCTTTTAAAGAGAAAGCAGTCCAGTTGAGTTTTGAAAGAACAAATATTTCAGAACTGGCCAGAGAGTTAGGAGTTACTGCTCCACAGTTGTATAAATGGAGAAAAGAATATGAAGAGTTCGGACAAGGAAGTTTTCCAGGGAACGGCAATTTAAAGCAAACGCCAGAACAGGAACGCATTTCGGAACTTGAAAGAAAGCTCAAAGATGCAGAGATAGAACGAGATATATTAAAAAAAGCAATCGGCATCTTTTCCAAAAACGGTCGATGATTTATACTTTCATCAAAAACAATGAAAAAATATATCCGATTGAAAAGATGTGCAAAGTATTAGAAGTTGGACAACGAAGCTATTATCAGTGGAAAAGCCAGTCTGTATCAGATAGAAAACAAAGAGTTGAGCTTGTTAAAGAAAAAATAACTTCCATTTATTTTGATTCAAAACAAAGATATGGAAGTCCAAGAATGACGGCAGAGTTGGCTTCTTTTGGCAATAAATTATCAAGAATTACAGTTGCTAAATATATGAACCAATTGGGTTTAAGAAGTAAATTAAGTAAGAAATTTAAAGTTACAACCAATTCGAAGCACAAGTATTTAATTGTGCCCAATGTTTTAAACAGAGAATTTTCAGTTACCCAATCGTCAAAGGTTTGGGTTTCGGACATTACTTATATTAGAGTAAAAGAAGGGTTTATTTATTTGACAACCATTTTAGACCTCTATGACAGAAAAATTATTGGTTGGAGTTTGAGTAATGGAATGAGTGTAGAAGAAACTTCATTGGCTGCTTGGAAGATGGCTATTAAAAACCGAAGTGTCAAAAAAGGATTGATATTTCATTCTGATAGAGGTGTTCAATACGCCAGTAAGAAGTTTACTAATGTACTAGAATCCTATAAACTGATCACAAGAAGCATGAGCCGTAAAGGAAATTGTTGGGACAATGCAGTGGCTGAGAGCTTTTTTAAGACTTTGAAAACGGAACAGATTTATGGCAATAAGCTTATATCTAAAGAGCAAATGGGACTCGATTTATTTGAATTTATTGAAATCTGGTACAACAGAAAAAGAAGGCATTCCGCTTTAGAATATAAAACAATCGAAGAATTCTGGAAACAGCAAAATATTTTTAAAAATGTTGCTTAACTAATAGTGCGGTTTTTATTTGCATATCCA
>NZ_SMFK01000004.1 GCF_004349355.1 Flavobacterium cellulosilyticum
GAAAAAAAATATTTTTCAAAAGATTTTCAAAAAGTCTTGCCAGTTAAAAAAGAATAGTTACTTTTGCAGCCGCTAACCGAAAGAATAGCGTAAGAAATAAAAAAACGAAAGTTCTTAGACATATTGAATTGACAGCCGTTTTAAGAGAGATCTTAGAACAAATATAAGAGAGTAAGAGAGTCGAAAGATTTAAAAAACCACTAGAATTTGAGTCGAATAACAATAGCTTGATTTATCAAGCGTACAATATACGATGAAGAGTTTGATCCTGGCTCAGGATGAACGCTAGCGGCAGGCTTAACACATGCAAGTCGAGGGGTATAGTTCTTCGGAACTAGAGACCGGCGCACGGGTGCGTAACGCGTATGCAATCTACCTTTCACAGAGGGATAGCCCAGAGAAATTTGGATTAATACCTCATAGTATAGCAGTTTCGCATGAAACCACTATTAAAGTCACAACGGTGAAAGATGAGCATGCGTCCCATTAGCTAGTTGGTAAGGTAACGGCTTACCAAGGCAACGATGGGTAGGGGTCCTGAGAGGGAGATCCCCCACACTGGTACTGAGACACGGACCAGACTCCTACGGGAGGCAGCAGTGAGGAATATTGGACAATGGGCGCAAGCCTGATCCAGCCATGCCGCGTGCAGGATGACGGTCCTATGGATTGTAAACTGCTTTTGCACAGGAAGAAACAACATTACGTGTAATGTCTTGACGGTACTGTGAGAATAAGGATCGGCTAACTCCGTGCCAGCAGCCGCGGTAATACGGAGGATCCAAGCGTTATCCGGAATCATTGGGTTTAAAGGGTCCGTAGGCGGCCTTATAAGTCAGTGGTGAAATCTCCCGGCTCAACCGGGAAATGGCCATTGATACTGTAGGGCTTGAATTATTAGGAAGTAACTAGAATATGTAGTGTAGCGGTGAAATGCTTAGAGATTACATGGAATACCAATTGCGAAGGCAGGTTACTACTAATGGATTGACGCTGATGGACGAAAGCGTGGGTAGCGAACAGGATTAGATACCCTGGTAGTCCACGCYGTAAACGATGGATACTAGCTGTTGGGAGCAATCTCAGTGGCTAAGCGAAAGTGATAAGTATCCCACCTGGGGAGTACGAACGCAAGTTTGAAACTCAAAGGAATTGACGGGGGCCCGCACAAGCGGTGGAGCATGTGGTTTAATTCGATGATACGCGAGGAACCTTACCAAGGCTTAAATGTAGATTGACCGGTTTGGAAACAGACTTTTCGCAAGACAATTTACAAGGTGCTGCATGGTTGTCGTCAGCTCGTGCCGTGAGGTGTCAGGTTAAGTCCTATAACGAGCGCAACCCCTGTTGTTAGTTGCCAGCGAGTCATGTCGGGAACTCTAACGAGACTGCCAGTGCAAACTGAGAGGAAGGTGGGGATGACGTCAAATCATCACGGCCCTTACGCCTTGGGCTACACACGTGCTACAATGGCCGGTACAGAGAGCAGCCACTGGGTGACCAGGAGCGAATCTACAAAACCGGTCACAGTTCGGATCGGAGTCTGCAACTCGACTCCGTGAAGCTGGAATCGCTAGTAATCGGATATCAGCCATGATCCGGTGAATACGTTCCCGGGCCTTGTACACACCGCCCGTCAAGCCATGGAAGCTGGGGGTGCCTGAAGTCGGTGACCGCAAGGAGCTGCCTAGGGTAAAACTGGTAACTAGGGCTAAGTCGTAACAAGGTAGCCGTACCGGAAGGTGCGGCTGGAACACCTCCTTTCTAGAGCCTAAATGTTAGTTGCTTGCAACACTTTTAGGAAAGAAGACGAAGATTTTATTGGAAAGAGTCCAAGATTTAATTACTCTCGCTGTTAGTTCATATTAATTTAAGATTTTAGAATTAAGATTTTAGATTACTCGTATAGAGTATAAGTCTAAAATCAGAAATCAAAAAATCTACAATACTGATGTCTCGTAGCTCAGCTGGTTAGAGTACTACACTGATAATGTAGGGGTCGACAGTTCGAGTCTGTCCGAGACAACTATTTAATTTAAGATTTAAGATTTTAGATTAAAAAAAAGCATAAACACGTTCATTAAAACAAAGGAAATTTTAGAAGTTGAGAATTCAACCAAAAGAAATTAGAACTACAATTCAAAATCTAAAATCTGAATTCAAAAAATCTAATATCTATATTGGGGGATTAGCTCAGCTGGCTAGAGCGCCTGCCTTGCACGCAGGAGGTCAACGGTTCGACTCCGTTATTCTCCACTAGTTTAGTAATTAGGCAAAAGCCAATAGGCAAAAGTTTAAAAACTAGACACACGAAGCAATAGTAATGCCTTATGGCTATTAACTATTGCCTAGAGAAAAGTTCATTGACATATTGAGATAAGAAAAATATTACAAGTAGAAAGTGTTTTTTACTATTAGTAGTAAAGAACAAACAAAAACGGTCATAATTAAATTTATGATTGGTACAATAAGCAAAATAAGGGCGTATGGGGGATGCCTTGGCTCTCAGAGGCGATGAAAGGCGTGATAAGCTGCGAAAAGTTACGGGGATTGGCACACACGATACGATCCGTAAATACCTGAATGGGGCAACCCACTAGATTGAAGATCTAGTACACCGATAGGTGGGCAAACCCGCTGAACTGAAACATCTAAGTAGGCGGAGGAGAAGAAAACAAAAGTGATTCCGTAAGTAGTGGCGAGCGAACGCGGATTAGCCCAAACCAATGTTGTTACGGCAATATTGGGGTTGTAGGACCACGACATTTGTTGCGGATAGAATTAGAATCTACTGGAAAGTAGAGCCAAAGAAGGTGATAGCCCTGTATAAGTAATAGAAGATAACGATAGTGGTATCCTGAGTAGGGCGGGACACGAGAAATCCTGTCTGAATTTGGCGGGACCATCCGCTAAGGCTAAATACTCCTGAGAGACCGATAGTGAACCAGTACCGTGAGGGAAAGGTGAAAAGAACCGTGAATAACGGAGTGAAATAGATCCTGAAACCATACGCTTACAAGCGGTCGGAGCCCTTTCGTGGGGTGACGGCGTGCCTTTTGCATAATGAGCCTACGAGTTAACGTTGCTGGCAAGGATAAGTGGTTAAGCCACGGATCCGTAGCGAAAGCGAGTCTGAATAGGGCGCTTTAGTCAGTAGTGTTAGACGCGAAACCGTGTGATCTACCCATGGACAGGATGAAGCTTTGTTAACCCAAAGTGGAGGTCCGAACCCGTTGACGTTGAAAAGTCTTGGGATGATCTGTGGGTAGGGGTGAAAGGCCAATCAAACTCGGAAATAGCTCGTACTCCCCGAAATGCATTTAGGTGCAGCGTTGGTTATAAGTTATATAGAGGTAGAGCTACTGATTGGATGCGGGGGCTTCACCGCCTACCAATTCCTGACAAACTCCGAATGCTATATAATGTTTACCAGCAGTGAGGGCTTGGGTGCTAAGGTCCAAGTCCGAGAGGGAAAGAACCCAGACCATCAGCTAAGGTCCCCAAATATATGTTAAGTTGAAAGAACGAGGTTTGTCTGCCCAGACAGCTAGGATGTTGGCTTGGAAGCAGCCATTCATTTAAAGAGTGCGTAACAGCTCACTAGTCGAGCGGACGAGCATGGATAATAATCGGGCATAAACATATTACCGAAGCTATGGATGTATAATTAAATTTATACGTGGTAGGGGAGCATTCTCACAGGGTAGAAGGTGTGTTGTAAAGCATGCTGGACCGGTGAGAAAAGAAAATGTAGGCATAAGTAACGATAATGCGGGCGAGAAACCCGCACACCGAAAGACTAAGGTTTCCACAGCTATGCTAATCAGCTGTGGGTTAGTCGGGACCTAAGGCGAACCCGAAAGGGACAGTCGATGGACAACGGGTTAATATTCCCGTACTAGTTATAATTGTGATGGGGTGACGGAGTGATGAAAGCGCCGCGAACTGACGGAATAGTTCGTTGAAGTACCTACCTATAAGCTGCGCAGGCAAATCCACGCGGCTTGGGGAAATACGATAGTACACGGAGACTTCGGTTGAAGTGATAGTGCGCCTAAGGGCTTCCAAGAAAAACCTCTAAACTTCAGATTATAAGTACCCGTACCGCAAACCGACACAGGTAGTCGAGGAGAGAATCCTAAGGTGCTCGAGAGATTCATGGCTAAGGAATTAGGCAAAATAGACCCGTAACTTCGGGAGAAGGGTCGCCAGCAGCAATGCTGGCCGCAGTGAAGAGGTCCAGGCGACTGTTTATCAAAAACACAGGGCTCTGCAAAATCGTAAGATGAAGTATAGGGCCTGACACCTGCCCGGTGCTGGAAGGTTAAGTGGAGATGTTATTCGCAAGAAGAAGCATTGAAATGAAGCCCCAGTAAACGGCGGCCGTAACTATAACGGTCCTAAGGTAGCGAAATTCCTTGTCGGGTAAGTTCCGACCTGCACGAATGGTGTAACGATCTGGACACTGTCTCAGCCATGAGCTCGGTGAAATTGTAGTAACGGTGAAGATGCCGTTTACCCGCAGTGGGACGAAAAGACCCTGTGCACCTTTACTATAGCTTAGTATTGACCTTGGATAAATGATGTGTAGGATAGGTTGGAGACTKTGAAGTGGCGTCGCTAGGCGTTGTGGAGTCATTGTTGAAATACAACCCTTTGTTTATCTAGGGCCTAACCCCGCGTTTGCGGGGGACATTGCTTGGTGGGTAGTTTGACTGGGGTGGTCGCCTCCAAAAGAGTAACGGAGGCTTCTAAAGGTTCCCTCAGTACGCTTGGTAACCGTGCGTAGAGTGCAATGGCATAAGGGAGCTTGACTGAGAGACATACAGGTCGATCAGGTACGAAAGTAGAGCATAGTGATCCGGTGGTTCCGCATGGAAGGGCCATCGCTCAAAGGATAAAAGGTACGCCGGGGATAACAGGCTGATCTCCCCCAAGAGCTCATATCGACGGGGGGGTTTGGCACCTCGATGTCGGCTCGTCACATCCTGGGGCTGGAGAAGGTCCCAAGGGTTGGGCTGTTCGCCCATTAAAGTGGCACGCGAGCTGGGTTCAGAACGTCGTGAGACAGTTCGGTCTCTATCTACTGTGGGCGCAAGAAATTTGAGTGGATCTGATTCTAGTACGAGAGGACCGAATTGGACAAACCTCTAGTGTATCTGTTGTTCCGCCAGGAGCATCGCAGAGTAGCTACGTTTGGAAGGGATAAGCGCTGAAAGCATATAAGCGCGAAACCCACCACAAGATGAGATTTCTTTTAAGGATCGTGGGAGATGACCACGTTGATAGGCTATAGATGTAAAGGCAGTAATGTCATAGTCGAGTAGTACTAATAATCCGTAAGCTTATGTACACCCTTTTCCCTGGGGCAACTCAGGGAAGAAACTTTCTAATTCAATACTTTTTTCTTTATCTCAGTATGTTAAGATATTTGTCCGCCGCGCGGACAGTCTGAAAGTCAAAAGTCAAAAGTCGAAAGTGTCCTAGGGGTGGTTATTGCGGCGGGGCTCACCTCTTCCCATCCCGAACAGAGTAGTTAAGCCCGCCTGCGCAGATGGTACTGCAGTTATGTGGGAGAGTATGTCGTCGCCTTTCTTTTGAAAAACCCTGTTTCTTACGAAACAGGGTTTTTTGTTTTCTTGCATTGCTAAGCTATTTTAATTTGTATTTTACATTTATACTTGAATTATGATAAAAAAGGCTTGGCAAATTTAATTATGCGCTATTTATGACTTATTTTTGCGTCTTTAAATAAATTAAATACTATTATGTCTACTACTATCGAGAAAATAAAATGTCTTATTATTGGTTCAGGGCCTGCAGGTTATACCGCAGCCATTTATGCTGCTAGAGCAAATATGTATCCCGTAATGTATCAAGGAATGCAACCTGGAGGTCAATTAACGACAACTAATGAAGTTGAAAATTTCCCAGGTTATGTTGATGGTGTTACTGGTCCAGAAATGATGATACAATTGCAGCAACAAGCAGAACGCTTTGGAGCTGAAATACGCGATGGTTGGGCAACTAAGGTTGATTTTTCAAACGGGGTGCATAAAGTTTGGATTAATGATACGATCGAATTACATTGCGAAACTGTAATTATTTCGACGGGGGCATCTGCAAAATATTTAGGTATTGAATCAGAACAACATTACTTGAAAATTGGTGGTGGAGTTTCGGCTTGTGCTGTTTGTGATGGATTTTTCTATAGAAATCAAGATGTTGTTATTGTAGGAGCTGGTGACTCAGCTTGTGAAGAAGCACATTATCTGTCAAAACTTTGTAAAAAAGTAACCATGTTAGTTAGAAGTGAAAAATTTAGAGCTTCTAAAATCATGGAAGAACGTGTTCGTAAAACGGAAAACATTGAAATTTTATTGAATCATGATACTGTTGAAGTTTTAGGAGATGGACAAGTTGTTACTGGTGTAAAAGTAAAAGACAAAAGTGCTGATAAAATTTATGACATTCCAGTCACAGGATTCTTTGCTGCTATTGGTCATAAACCGAATACAGATATTTTTAAAGATTATTTAACTCTTGATGAAACAGGATATATAATTAATATTCCTGGGACTTCAAAAACGAATGTTGCTGGTGTATTTGTTGCTGGTGATGCTGCTGATCATGTGTATCGTCAGGCAATTACTGCTGCTGGTACCGGTTGTATGGCTGCATTGGATGCTGAAAGATATTTGGCTGCTTTATAAAAAATAGCCTTTCAATTTATTGATAAAAAAAAGTCTCAAATTCAAATTTGAGACTTTTTTATTTTGAGCTATTTTGAAGGTTGTTTGTTAATACTAGCACTGTCTACAAATCTTTTTATTTCTATTTTTGGATCTCCATAAAGAAGAATTTCAGAATTACCTGAAGCATCAATAGTAATATTAGTATTAGAATTGACGCTGCCTTTTGAATAACTTTCAGTTAGTAAATCGATATTTTTTATCACAAGATTTTTTGCAGTTAATTCGGAATTATTATCCAATCGAATGTTGGCATTGGTGATATCACCTTCAAGTGTTGCTATAGATTTTTCATAGAGGTCACATTTTAAATTTAAAGAAGAAACTAAGGCTTTTAAAGTTGCTTTTTTACTTATTTGAAAAGTTGCGTTTTCCGATTTTAAATTGAGTTCCGCTTTAGATTTGTCATCGGATTTTAAAATAAAATTGGTTGTATTAACATTCAAATTAAATTCTGAATTATCGAGGGCATTTATCGTAATGTCGTTTAATTGAATTTCTTGAATGGCATTTATTTTTGAATCATCTTTAGCGGTGATCATCTTTAAATCCTTGGTATAGGTAACTCTAACGCTAAGCTTTTTATAACGATAGGCAGTTTTAGAGGTGGTTAAGCGAAGTGTATTTCCAAGTAAATCAATACTAATAATACTGTGAAGAATATCATCAGCTTCAATTTTTAATTCCGATTTTTCACCTCTGTGTAAGTAAACTTCAATATTGTCACTCACTTCAATTGAATCAAAATTGCCGATTTCCCTTTGTTCTATAGTAACAATATTAGAACCTTTTATTTTTTCTTTTTTTTGTGCCAATACTAATGTGTTTACTAGTAGAAGTAGTATGAGGAAGTTTTGTTTTTTCATTTCAAGTACTGTTTTTACAAATATAAAAAAAATCATCCGTTTTTGTCAGATGATTTAATTGATTTATGGCATTAAGAAAGAATTATTCTTGATTAATGCTTCCTCCAGAACTTTCTTCTTTTGTAAGTATTTTTGGTGTTGTATAATAATTTATAGAACTTCCGCTTGATGCTTTTGCTTCTAGTTTTACTATAGGATATACAGATGTGCTACTACCACTGGATGTTTTTGATATCACTTCGTTTGTCAAAAGGGTTTTGGTATTAATTTCACTTCCACTAGAAGCGGATGTTTCTAATTTTAATGCTTTTCCGTTAACTTCAATTGTGCTTCCACTGGAGCTTTCTACTGTAATAGCATCGGCTTCTACTTTAATGCTAATCGCACTTCCACTACTTGATTTTACATTAATGTCATCGGTAATTAAAGTACCCTTACTTGTGATTTCAGAACCGCTGCTGGCCGCCAAACCTTTTATTATGGGCAGTTCTACTCTTACAACTGGTGTTTCTTCAGAATTATAGCTTTTATCAGACTCAATTATCAGAACCCCATTTTCTACTTTGGTGATAATATTTTTTTGTAAATTCTCATCCGTTTCAACTGTTATGGATTTGTTGTCTGATTGTTCTACAATAACCTTTATCCCATTTTTCACCTCGATACTTTTGAAATATTGAGATACCGATCTGTTTTCTGTAGTAATGTTTCCATTTCCTTTTATTCTAGAATTAGAATTTACAAAAAAATTACAGGAAGCAAATAGCAAAGCAATTAATGTCGCTATTATAAATTTTGTAATTATTGTGATTAGTTTAATCATAACTATTTTGTTTTGATTATTATTCCGTCTTTATTAATCGATAATCCCCTTTTATTAACCTTTTCTTTTACCTTTACAACTTCCCCATTAACTGTTACCGTTGTTGTAACAATACTATCGTTTTCCTGACCATTGTCTAATTCATCATTGTTCTTTTCGTCATTTGGACAATTAGTACAACGTATTTTGTTAGTATCTACTTTGTAAACAGCATCAATTTGCTTAGGGTTCCACAAAAAGTATTCGCCATCAGTTCTGTCATAATTTACTAATGATTTATCCACTTTTAATAAGCTTCCTATTGGTAAGTATAAAGTAATTTCTATCTCTTGATTGCGAAATTTGTCTTTTAAATCAGATAGTAAGTAATTGTCCAAAATTAAATGATTACCGTCTATTGCAAATTTATATTTAATTTTCTCAGCTCTTTGTTTGGCTTCGAAAAGAGTTTTTCCTTTTGCCTCTTTTTCAATTTGAATATAGGGCAATTCTTGATCAGTTTGTACTATTTTAAATTGGATATTGTTTGAATAAATTACATCATTTCCTGCAGAATCCAACTTGATTTTAAAATTGTTATTTTCGTCAATATCTTTAGAAAAATTTTCATTGTATTTGAATTTAATAAAAATTGTATCGGTTGGTTTTATATTGATGGTTGTTTTTTGAACCACTCTTCCATCAACTGAAAAAGCTGTTGCCTGTTTTATTCCTATTGAGATTGCAAGTGAAACCGATATTAACCAAATGGCCAATAAGGTGTATTTTGCAATAGGTCCTATTGATTTTAATTTTGGAGACAATAATTTGAATCCCAATAGAGATAAGAAAAAGAAAGGAATTCCAACAGCAAAGAACATCAATAATCCAAAAGTCCAAATAGGATAATCGGTAAAATTACCAGCTTCAATAAAATTTTGCCAAGGCACATCGATAAATGAAGATGAACCTAAAGTAAATACACCTATGAATAAAGCCGCCAAAATAAATAGACCAATCATGATCAAAATTACCCCAAGAAATTTAGAAAAAACTCTAAGTACGGCTATAATAAAATCCCCAAATGAACTCCCCACTCTTTCGGCTCCAGATTTAACACGATTACCGAGTTCATCATAATTGGTGTTTTTAATTTTTTCCGATACATTCTCAAATTCCTCTCTCACTTTTCGTTCTATATTTGATATGTTCACTGGTTCACCAGTCATTTCCAATTTTTCAGCAGTTGTTGTTGCTTCTGGCATAACAATCCAAAGGATTATGTAGGCTATAACTCCAGTTCCCCATGCAAAAAACAGTATCAAAAAGAAAATTCTTAGCCAAACTTTGTCAATTCCAAAATAATGACCTAAACCAGCCAAAACGCCTCCAATCATGCCGTTTTCTTTATCGCGGTACAATTTTCTTGTTTTTGAATAGGAATAATTTGTTGAAGTATACTCAGTTCCTTCGTCATCAATTCGATAATCTTCCGGTTGTCCCATTATTGTAATTACTTCATCGACTTCTTTTATGCTTACAACATGCTTTTCTGTTTTTTGTTTCTCTGTTAATAATTCAGAGACACGCATTTCAATATCTTTAATGATTTCGTCTTGTCCAGAGGAGTTTGATAAAGATCTTTTAATTGCGTCAAAATAGCGGGTTAGTTTTTGGTATGCATCTTCATCAATATGGAAGAACATTCCACCTAAATTTATGTTTACAGTTTTGTTCATGACTATTGTTTTTGTGTTGTGATTAAGTTTACAGCATCAGACAATTCAGTCCAAGTACTATTTAATTCGTCTAAAAAGGTATGTCCAATTTCGGTTAATCCATAATATTTTCTTGGTGGACCTGACAAAGATTCTTCCCAACGATAATTGAGTAATCCGTCGTTTTTCAATCTGGTAAGTAGCGGATAAACCGTTCCTTCCACAACCAATAATTTGGCGCTTTTTAAGGTTTCTAATATTTCTGAAGTATATGCCTCTTTGTCTTTTAGTACTGACAAAATGCAAAACTCTAAAACACCTTTACGCATTTGGGCTTTTGTGTTTTCAATGTTCATGATGTTGTTTTTAGTTTTTTTGATTTAATAAAACTGTTCATTTTTTGATTGCTTCGCCAGTTCGCTTTTGGCTCGGGTGATGATGATTAATTTTCGGTATAAGTTGCAGTAACTAATTTGATTGGTTTTTTGCTAATTAATTTTAATTAGATTGTACTCTTTCTTCCATTTTTTCATTTGCACAATTTTAAATTGATTCTCGGCTGTTTTTATCATTTCAATTATTGTGATTTGTTGTGCAAATAATTTGGTTGTGATTGCAACCAAAAATTATGGGATTACTAATTCTTTTTTTTTAGATTGTTTGATGTCTATTTTATGAACGAGATACTCAATGGATACTTGTATTTTTCTCCATTTGCTGTTTTTAATGAAGCGTAAATTATCAATAAAAATTCAGCAACTTTCAAACTAATAAATATAAGAATGGAGATTAAGGCAACAATTGCAATTCCAATGATGTTTTTGTTATTTATACATTCAAAAATAATGTCATGATTATTGACAATAGAGTGGAATGGAATGTTGTTAAAAACAGCAAGTATAAATATTGGAATAGCAATCATGGCAAGTACCAAAGTGTATAACATTATACTCAATTGGAAATTAATCACCTGCTTTCCGTTATAATCAATAAATTCTGATTTGTCTTTTTTAGAGGTCCAAATTATTATTGGAAAAATAAAATTTCCAAAAGGGATAAAAAACTGACTTAAAGTGCTTAAATGAATAAATGTTCCGGTATTAATTTCTCTAGTTGTTTCCATAATTTAAAAGTATATAGTAATTTCTTATACAAATATATAGCTAAAAGACAGTATCTTGTATAGCATAGTAATAAAAATTAACTTAAAATTAAGATATTAGTTTTGTCTATTATTTCTGTATTCGATTGAATTAGTAGTAAATACAGTAAAAATTAGTGTTTAAACAAATAAATTTAAAACATAAATTAGTAGCTTCATTTTCAGTATTTTTACCATATAAAATAATTCATAATGAAAATATCAGTAGGCAGACTTAATAAATTTTTGTTTTTTAAATTGCCATCAGCCTATATTTGTGGTGTGAGAGTACAACATATTGATGATGAGAAATGTTTGGTAGCTGTTAAACATCGCTGGATAAATCAAAATCCGTTTAGCTCTATGTATTTTGCAGTTCAAGCGATGGCAGCAGAACTATCAACAGGAGCTTTGGTAATGATTCAAACTCAAAAAAGTGGGATGTCAATATCTATGTTGGTTGCTAATAACAAAAGCAATTTCTCCAAAAAAGCAACTGGTCTCATCACTTTTAAGTGTATTGATGGTAAAATTGCTGAAGATGCTGTTCAAAAAGCAATAACCAATGGTGAAGGTCAAACATTTTGGATGAAATCCATTGGAACAAACGAAAAAGGAGAACAAGTGTCAGAAATGGATTTTGAATGGAGTGTCAGGACAAAATCGAATAAAAAATAAGGACAAACTGGATCAAAAAAAAAGCTTCGATAATTATCGAAGCTTTTTTTAATATAAGGTAAAGTGAATTAATAATTTTTTAGAAGCTTTTGCTAACCTTAAAGTTTGTTTTAATTTTCTTAGTTGGAACTCAATTTCTACAAATTTATACAAACTAAATGGTGATAGTCTTAAAATTATATTAAAATTTCTCCCCTTAAAAATGGATTTGCTATTTATTTACAAAAAACAATCAATTTCAGAAGTCAGTAATTAATAATAAGTGTGTGACAATTTGACATTATAGAAGATTTGGCAGTACTTTTGCATTAAAAAAAAATAATAAAATGAAGTTTAAAAATATTTTTAAAAACGATACAAGCATGACAACAGAAAACACGCTAAATGACGAAATTGTTGATAAAACTCCAGTAGAAAACAGCGAAATAAATTCGGACATTTTGGATTCAACTATAGAAGAAAGAGTAGAAGAAATAACAAGAGAAGAACAATTGTCACAAGATTTAGCTTCTGAAAAAGATAAATTTTTAAGATTGTTTGCAGAATTTGAAAATTACAAAAGAAGAACTACAAAAGAGCGTATTGAATTATTCAAAACCGCAAATCAAGAAGTGTTGCTAGCCATGCTTCCTGTATTAGACGATTTTGATAGAGCAATGGTAGAAATCAATAAATCGGATGATGAATTATTAACAAAAGGAGTGGCACTAATCGTTGACAAACTTAAAAGTACTTTAGTTTCTAAAGGTCTTGAAGAAGTTGAAGTTCGTGCTGGTGATACTTTTGATGCTGATTTTGCTGAAGCAATTACACAAATTCCTGCTCCATCTGCAAAAATGAAAGGTAAAATTGTTGACGTTTTAGAAAAAGGTTACAAATTGGGGGATAAAATTATTCGTTTTCCAAAAGTGGTAATAGGACAGTAGAGACACATTTAGATGCGTCTGTATCAAATAAAAAATAAAAATGAAAAAAGATTTTTACGAAATACTGGGTATTACCAAAAGTGCCAATACTGCTGAAATAAAAAAAGCATATCGAAAAAAAGCACTTGAATTTCACCCTGACAAGAATCCTGGAAATGCAGAAGCCGAAGAGAAATTCAAATTAGCTGCTGAAGCATACGAGATTCTAAGTGACCCTAATAAAAAAGCCAAATACGATCAATACGGTCATCAAGCCTTTGATAATGGCGGCGGCGGCGGTTATGGCGGTGGCGGTCATATGAATATGGATGATATCTTCAGTCAATTTGGAGATATTTTTGGTAGCGCCTTTGGAGGCGGTGGTGGTTTTGGAGGCGGAGGCGGAGGATCACGTCGAGTGAAAGGAAGCAACCTTCGAATCAAAGTAAAATTGACTCTTGAAGAAATTACCAATGGAGTTGAGAAAAAAGTAAAAGTAAAACGAAAAGTTCAAGCTCAAGGGGTATCGTATAAAACTTGTTCTACTTGTAATGGTCAAGGGCAAGTAATGCGAGTTACAAATACTATTTTGGGTCGTATGCAATCTGCATCAACTTGTCCAACTTGTGGTGGTTCGGGTCAAATATTGGATAAAAAACCAACTGAAGCAGATTCCCAAGGAATGGTTTTGGAAGACGAAACGGTTACTATTAAAATTCCTGCGGGAGTTGTAGATGGAATGCAATTAAAAGTTTCCAATAAAGGAAATGATGCGCCAGGGAACAGTATTCCAGGAGATTTAATTGTAGCAATTGAAGAAATAGAGCATGAGTTTTTGAAACGTGAAGGCGAAAATTTACATTATGATTTGTATATCAGTTTTGCCGAAGCTGTTTTAGGAATTTCAAAAGATATCGAAGCAGTAAACGGAAAAGTGAGAATAAAACTAGAGGATGGAATTCAATCTGGAAAAATTCTACGATTAAAAGGCAAAGGAGTACCAAGTATCAACGGATACGGAACTGGAGACCTGTTAGTTCATGTCAATGTCTGGACACCTAAAACGCTGAATAAAGATCAAAAACATTTTTTTGAGAAAAACATCGATGATGAAAATTTTATTCCAAATCCAGAAAAAAGTGATAAATCCTTTTTCGAAAAAGTAAAAGACATGTTTTCATAAGCTGTAAATTTATCAAAATCTCCCATCTTTGTTTTTCGAAGATGGGATTTTTCATTTTATTTAACACCTTATTATAGTCATTTAACTATTTTTACAAACCATAAGCCAATTGCCAAAATAAAGGTGGTAAATCAAAATAAAAGCATGAGTAATATACTTGAAGTAAAAAATGTAGTCAAGAAATATGGTGATTATGTTGCACTTAATGAAGTTTCCCTTACGATACCCAAAGGAAGTATTTATGGGCTGCTAGGTCCAAATGGAGCAGGGAAAACAACCCTAATTCGGATTATCAATCAAATCACAATGCCTGATACTGGAGCTATTATTTTTGATGGCGAAAAACTTAGTCCCCAACACGTTCAATACATTGGCTACTTACCAGAAGAAAGAGGATTATACAAGTCTATGAAAGTGGGGGAGCAATGTTTGTATTTGGCTCAAATGAAAGGACTCTCAAAAGCTGAAGCCAAAAAACAATTAGAATATTGGTTTGATAGATTAGGCATTCAAGGTTGGTGGAACAAAAAAATTCAAGAACTTTCAAAAGGAATGGCGCAAAAAGTGCAATTTGTTGTTTGTGTTTTGCACAAACCCAAATTATTGATTTTTGATGAACCGTTTTCAGGTTTTGATCCTGTAAATGCAAATGTTATTAAAGAAGAAATTTTGGAATTGAGAAATCAAGGATCGACTATAATTTTTTCTACTCATCGAATGGAAAGCGTCGAGGAAATATGTGATACTATTGCCTTAATTCATAAATCAAACAAATTGATTGAAGGCAAATTGGATGATGTAAAACGCCAATTTAGAACGAATAGTTTTGAAGTGGGGATTTTATCGGATAACATTGAAGGATTAATGCATGACATTACTCAAAAATTCATAGTGAGTCAAACGAATTTCAAATCGCTCAATAACGAACTGAAACTAGAAATTCAACTGGGGAATGCAACTCCAAATGATTTACTGAATCTTTTAACCCAAAGAGGGCAAGTGACCCATTTTGTGGAAAAAATCCCTAGTGTTAATGATATTTTTATTAAAACGGTTAGTGAAAAGTAATTATTATGATCTCTAAACTTATAACCATTCTAAACTTACAAACTTTCAAATGAGCATAATATCCCTTATAATAAAAAGAGAGTTTGTGGCCAAAGTACGCAACAAATCGTTCATTGTAATGACTTTTTTAAGTCCTTTTCTTTTTGTGGGAATAGCTGTATTTGTGGGTTATTTAAGTACGATGAAACCAGATAATAAAAAGGTTGCCATTCATGATGAAACAGGATTATTTGTCAATGAATTTAAAGCCTTGAATGATGAATATGTTTTTCAGGATTTATCAATGGTGGATATGAAATTCCTTAAAGATAGTATCACCTACGAAAGTTACGAAGGGGTACTTTACATACCTAAAGTCTCTAATAATGCGGATTTAGAAAATAAAATTGAATTCATTTCAAATGAAAGTCCCAGTATTTCCTTTATCGAAAAATTGCAAGAAGTAATATCAAAAAAATTAACCAAGGAGAATTTTAAAAATTCAAACCTTGATACTATTGCCATACAAAAAGCGCAAGCCAAAGTCAATATCAATCTGGCTAAGGCATCAGGAGAAAAAAGTCTAAGGGGCATTAATGAAATCAAGATCGCAATTGGCGGTGCATTTGGTTATCTAATAATGATGTTTATCATTATTTATGGCAATATGGTCATGCGAAGCGTTATCGAAGAAAAGACCAATCGTATCGTCGAAATTATTATTTCATCGGTAAAACCATTCCAATTAATGATGGGAAAAATTATTGGAACCTCATTGGCAGGATTGCTGCAGTTCTTTATTTGGGCAATAATTGGACTTGGATTAATGTTTGTTGCGTCTGCTCTTTTAGGAATCGATGCCAGTCCAGCAGCAAATATTCCGCCATCAATTGTAAAGTCTGCTCATCAAGAATTTGGAGGAATGGCATCTATATATATTCAAGATTTATGGGGTTTGCCTATCGCAACGATCCTTTTTAGTTTTGTAATCTATTTCATTGGAGGTTACTTTTTGTACAGTTCCTTTTATGCCGCAATTGGAGCCGCAGTTGATAGCGAAACCGACTCCCAACAATTCCTTTTGCCCATTATTATGCCGTTAATTTTAGCTGTTTACATCGGTTTTTTCACAGTTATCAATGATCCTCACGGAACTGTTGCCACCGTTTTCTCGATGATTCCACTTACATCACCTATCGTAATGTTAATGCGAATTCCGTTTGGCGTGCCGTGGTGGCAATTGGCTATTTCAATATCGATACTTTTTGCAACTTTCCTTTTTGTGGTTTGGTTTGCCGCAAAAATATACCGAGTAGGAATATTAATGTATGGTAAAAAACCAAGTTGGAAAGAATTATACAAATGGTTGAAATATTAAAGTTTAATTGTTTAACTGTTTAATCGGTTAAACAAATAAACAATTAACCGATTAACCCAAAAAAAATGAGTAAAATACTAATTATAGAAGACGAAGCATCCATTCGACGAGTACTTTCAAAAATACTTTCCGAAGAGAACGAGACTTATGTTGTAGAAGATGCCGAAGATGGACTTGTAGGATTGGAGAAAATAAAAAACAACGACTACGACCTCGTTTTGTGCGATATCAAAATGCCAAAAATGGACGGAGTAGAAGTACTCGAAGCAGTCAAAAAAATAAAACCTGAAATTCCGATGGTGATGATTTCTGGTCACGGTGATATGGAAACCGCCATTCAAACCATGCGTTTGGGGGCTTTTGATTATATCTCAAAACCACCAGATTTAAATCGGTTACTGAATACCGTTCGCAATGCATTGGACAGAAAACAACTCGTAGTCGAGAATAAAATTCTAAAAAAGAAAGTCAGCAAGAACTACGAAATGATTGGTGAAAGTGAACCTATAAATCACATTAAATTGATGATTGACAAGGTAGCACAAACCGAAGCCAGAGTATTAATTACGGGACCAAATGGAACTGGAAAAGAATTAGTAGCACATCAATTGCACGAAAAAAGTCAAAGAGCAGATTTTCCGTTGATTGAAGTAAATTGTGCCGCAATTCCAAGTGAATTGATAGAAAGCGAATTGTTCGGACATGTGAAAGGAGCTTTTACATCAGCTGTGAAAGACCGAGCTGGAAAATTTGAAGCGGCAGATAAAGGAACCATTTTCTTGGATGAAATTGGAGACATGAGTCTTTCGGCTCAAGCCAAAGTATTGCGTGCTCTTCAAGAAAATATCATTACAAGAGTTGGTGCTGATAAAGATATCAAAGTGGATGTACGAGTGATTGCCGCTACCAATAAAGATTTGAAAAAAGAAATTGCCGAAGGTCGCTTCCGTGAGGATTTATACCATCGATTGGCAGTTATTTTAATCAATGTTCCTTCCTTAAATGACAGAAGGGAAGATATTCCGATGCTGATAGCCCATTTTGCAGATAAAATTGCTTCAGAACAAGGCAATGGGGTAAAACTTTTTTCGAAAGCAGCTATAAAATTACTTCAAGAATACGATTGGACAGGAAATATCCGAGAATTGCGAAATGTAGTCGAACGATTGATTATTCTTGGTGGAAGTGAAATTTCCGAAAGTGATGTCAAAATGTTCGCTAGTAAATAAATTTGCCATAAGGCAATAGCTAATAGGCAAAAGTTACGCAGTGATTATTTAATAATTTTAGCTTTTGGCTATTGCCTTTTGCCTAATTACTTTAAAAAAATGAAACTAAAAAAAATAAACGAAATCCTTCAAGAAAACCTTGTCCAAAACGGACTAATTGAGGCCAATGAAATGCAAAAAGAGACTTTTTCGACTCTTAAAAGCGGTGCCGATTGTATTATTATTGCGCCAAAAGGTACCGGAAAGTCAACAACTATTGTCATTAATGTAATTCAAAAATTAGCAGGTACAAACGAAGAGTCGCCACGTGCTTTGATTATTGTAGAAGACAAAGCTAAAGTTTTAGAAATGGAAGAACTTTTCGAAAAATACGGAAAAAACTCAGAACTTGAAGTCTATGGCGTACATGACAAAGGGGATATGGAATATGACAAGAATTATATTTCCACAGGTATTGATGTTTTGATTGGAACTCCAAATAAGTTGAGTGAAATGTTTACTACAGCAGGATACAATGTCAACCGATTAAAAATGTTCATTCTGGATGATGCCGATCCCATTTTGAAACTGCGTCATGAAACCAAAATCATGCGAATTTCCAATAGCGTTGCTAAAACGCAGCGCATTATTTTTACAGAACAATTTACCGAAAGAGTAGAAATTCTAGCCGATAAAATGTTAATGGAGCCTTTTGAATTTGATTTTGAAGAATCAGAAGAATCAGAAGAATCAGAAGAAGAATTGTAATCACTCGCAGTTTGTAGTAATTTATAAAAAGAAAAAATAAACAAAAAACAGTATTATGGGATTAATGAAAGTGTTTTCAGGAAATGAAATTTTGGCATTGGCTTTACAAACAAAAATTGAAGAAATAGGAGTTAATACTGTTATTCGAAATAACAATCAGGCTAATGTTTTGCCAAGTATAAGTACTATTAAACCAGTAGAGTTATTTATTCAAGAAACTGATTTCTCTAAAGCAAATGAGATAATTGAAGAGTTCAGATTGAGTATTTAAAATTTGTATATTTGTTATTCAAATAACTCAGTAAGATGGATATAGCAGCAAGAAAAATGGAATTAGTTGATTGGTTACTTCGTATTGATGATGAAAGTAAAATTAAAAAAATAATAGCTTTAAAATCTGTTTTAGATAAAGAAGTTGTGGCTCATACCATAAGTGGATATCCGGTAGATAAAGAAGAATATATCAATATGATTAAAGAAGCTGATGAGCGAATTGCATCAGGAAAATATACTACTATTGAAGATTTAGAGAAAGAAATCGAGAATTGGTAATATGCAAAAGCCAATCAAAATTCTTTGGGATAATAAAGCAAAATCTGATTTAAAACTAATTTTTGAATTGATCAAATTAAAATCTCCTCAAGGAGCGAAAAACGTCCTTAGAGATATTGTTCTTCAAAGTAAGAATATTCATTTTGTAGAACAATATCAGGTAGATGAATTTTTAGAAGAACCTTATCGTAGAATTATAGTAAGAAATTATAAGATAATTTACAAGATTCATTCTGAAACAGAAATCCGTATTCTTCAAATTTTTGACACTCGCCAAAACCCAATAAAGCTAAATAAGCAAAATGAATAAATTATCTAAAGTAATTTTGATTGTATTCTTAATGATTGTTGGTGCTAGATTTTTCTTTTGATGAGGTAGATTAAATGGCATATGGGAATTTGAAAAAGGAATTTATATAGGAGATCCAATTTCTCAATTTCAAAATATAAAGGTTTTAAATAATTTTGAAATTGAAATTTCTAAAAATGAAAAATCAGTTTCTTTTTATGTAATTGGGTGTTATTTTGGAAGTTTGTATTTATTTGAAAAGGAATCTTTAAAATATACTAAGTATTCTAGATTTGAAGGAAGTGATATGTGGGATTAAAAACAGAAAAAATTAAATTTAAACAATGAAATACAAAATGTTGGTTGTTGATATGGACGACACCTTATTAAACGATAATCATATCATTTCAGACGAGAATACAGCAATGCTTTTAAAAGCACAAGAATTGGGTGTTTATGTTGTTTTGGCTTCGGGTCGACCAACTTCGGCAATGATTGATTATGCCAGATATTTGCAATGTGACATCAATAATTCCTATATGATTTCTTTTAACGGATCTACAATTACGGATTTAAAAGAAGATAAGGTGTTGTTTGAACATTCATTATCCAAAGAACAAATTCATTCCCTTTATGATTTTAGTCTAGAAAACAACACTCATATTATTACCTATTTGGATGGGAAAATAATCAGTGAAAGACATTCGGAATATATAGATCTTGAAAGTACAATCACTGGATTAGAATTAGTTATTGTTCCAAATTTTAAAGATGCAGTAACAACTTCTGCCGTTAAATGCCTATTGTTGGAAGAACCTGTATACCTTAAAACAGTCGAGCCAAAATTGAAATTAGAACAACCGGAATTAAGTGTTTGTATGTCGAAACCTTTTTTCCTAGAAGCTGCACCAACTGGTGTTGACAAAGGAGCTGCATTGCAATTTTTGGCCAATAAACTCAATATTCATCAAAGCGAGATTATTGCTATTGGTAACGCAGGTAATGACCTAACAATGGTGCAATATGCCGGATTAGGTGTTTGGGTTGATAATGTAGACCCAGAATTAAGAGAATTTGGAGATGTTATTGTGGCTTCGAATAACGAACACGGTGTTGCCGAAGTTGTTCGACGGTTTATATTAGAATAAATAATATATGATTTTTTTAAATATGCCTCAAAATTTTGATTTTGAGGTTTTTTTTTTTGAAAATTGATTTAGTTTTTTCGAAAGAGAAACAGTTGTATTTTAAATTATTTTTAGAAAATAACATCTTCGGCTTTTTCATTTCAATTTCCATGAAACTTGTTTCCTAGCTTAAAAAAACTTTAATTTGGTTTTTAATAAGAATTACTAACTAAACCGAGTTTATGGAAGAATTTGTTGGAATGTTAAATAATATTATTTGGAGTAATGCTTTAATTATTTTATGTTTAGGCACAGGGCTTTATTTTTCGATGCGTACTCGATTCTTACAAGTACGTCATTTCAAAGAAATGTTCCGTTTACTATTTGATGGCGAAAGTACTGATTCAGGTGTTTCCTCTTTTCAAGCGTTATCGATGTCTTTGGCAGGAAGAGTAGGGACAGGAAATATTGCGGGTGTAGCTACTGCAATTGCTTTTGGTGGACCGGGAGCGATGTTTTGGATGTGGATGGTGGCTTTTTTGGGAGCAAGTACTGCATTTGTTGAAGCAACATTAGCACAAATTTATAAAGAAAAACATCTAGGTGAATTTCGTGGAGGTCCTGCTTTTTATATCGAAAGAGGCTTAGGAGTAAAATGGTTTGGCGTTTTATTTGCCATTGTTTCAGTGATTTCAGCTGGAATTTTATTGCCTGGAGTACAAGCCAATTCAATCGCCGAAGGATTGCAAAATGCCTTTCAAATCAATACTTTGTATACGGGAATTGGTGTTGCACTATTATTCGCAGCTATAGTTTTTGGCGGAGTAAAAAGAATTGCAAAATTTACTGAGTATATTGTTCCTTTTATGGCAATTACTTATATAATTATAGCATTGATCATCATCATAATTGATATTAATAGATTGCCAGAATTGATTTCATTAGTATTTAAAAGTGCTTTTAATATGGAAGCTGGATTTGGAGCCGTTTTTGGTTTAGCCATTCAGTGGGGTGTAAAAAGAGGGATTTATTCTAATGAAGCTGGTCAAGGAACCGCCCCTCATATTGCTGCTGCTGCCAACGTTTCGCATCCTACTAAACAAGGTTTGGTACAATCCTTCTCCGTTTATATTGATACTTTGTTAGTGTGTTCTGCTACCGGTTTTATGTTATTAATAACAGGGAAATACAATGTAATAAATCCAGCCGCTGGAGCAGATGGAGCTCAACAATTTTTATATGAAGGAGCAAAAAATATTGCTTCAGGACCTGGATATACCCAAAGTGCGATGGATACTATTTTTCCGGGATTGGGTGGTTATTTTGTAGCTGTCGCCTTGTTTTTCTTTGCTTTTACCACTATTGTAGCCTACTATTATATTGCCGAAACAAATATTTCCTATATCACCCGAAAAATAGAATCCCCTCTTTTTTATCATATTTTAAAAATAATCATGATTATGGTGGTTATATATGGGTCGGTTAATCAGGCCCAATTGGCTTGGGCTATTGGAGATATTGGGGTAGGTCTAATGGCTTGGTTTAATATAATTGCTATTCTACTATTGCAAAAACCAGCTTTGGCCGCCTTAAAAGATTATGAAAAACAGAAAAAAGAAGGTAAAGATCCCACTTTTAATCCAGAGGATATTGGAGTAATGAACGCTCATATTTGGACTACATTACTCAAACACAAAGACGATAAATAAATTTTTACCGTTCCATTAAAGCTTCTAAAATCAGAAAAAGCGATCTGATTTTAGAAGCTTTATTTTTTTATAGACTAATTGTTTAATTAATCTATCTTTGCCACTTTCAAAAAAATGTTCATGATTTATACAACTTTAAACTTTTGAACATTAAACTTTAAACAAAAATTTAATGATTACAGTCAACGATATCTCGGTTCAATTTGGTGGAACCTCTTTATTTAGTGATGTTTCTTTTGCCATAAACGAAAACGATAAAATAGCCCTAATGGGTAAAAATGGAGCAGGAAAATCAACCCTTTTGAAAATTATTGCAGGTCAAAGTAAACCTTCAACAGGAAGTATTTCGGCACCAAAAGAAGCTGTAATAGCTTATTTACCCCAGCATTTATTAACAACAGATGGAGCAACTGTTATGGAAGAAACTTCCAAAGCGTATGGCGAAATCTTTAGTATGAAAGCAGAAATCGACGAAATCAATGAGCAGTTAACTATTCGTACGGATTATGAAAGTGATGCCTACATGAAATTGATTGAACGAGTTTCAGATTTAAGCGAGAAGTTTTACGCCATTGAGGAAGTGAATTACGAAGCTGAAATCGAGAAAATTTTGATAGGTTTAGGATTTGTTCGCGAAGATTTCGGCCGTCAAACAAAGGAGTTTTCTGGTGGTTGGAGAATGCGAATTGAATTGGCTAAAATCCTTTTGCAAAAACCAGATTTGATTTTACTGGATGAACCTACGAATCACATGGATATTGAAAGTATTCAATGGTTGGAAGATTTCTTAATCAATTCGGCCAAAGCAGTTGTGGTGATTTCTCACGATAGAGCTTTTGTAGATAATATTACCAATCGTACTATCGAGGTGACTATGGGACGTATTTATGATTACAAAGCCAAGTATTCACATTATTTAGAACTTCGAAAAGACCGTCGCATGCACCAACAAAAGGCATACGATGAGCAACAACGAATGATTGCGGATAATCGAACTTTTATTGATCGTTTTAAAGGAACATTTTCTAAAACAGATGCCGTTCAGTCTCGAGTTAAAATGCTTGAAAAACTAGTAATTGTTCAGGTTGATGAAGTCGATACATCAGCATTAAAATTAAAATTCCCACCTGCAGTGCGTTCTGGACAATATCCTGTTATTGTAAAGGAAATGTCAAAGTCTTATGGCGACCATGTGGTGTTTAAGGATGCTAATATTGTTATCGAAAGAGGTCAGAAAGTAGCTTTTGTTGGGAAAAATGGGGAAGGTAAATCGACGATGATCAAAGCCATTATGAAGGAAATTGGTGTTGATGATGGTTCTGTCGAAATTGGTCACAATGCTCAAATTGGGTATTTTGCCCAAAACCAAGCGTCTTTATTGGATGAAAATGCAACCATTTTTGAAACTATTGACGATATTGCTGTTGGAGATGTTCGTACTAAGATCAAAGATATTTTAGGTGCTTTTATGTTTCACGGTGATGATGTAACCAAGAAGGTAAAAGTGCTCTCTGGTGGAGAGAAAACACGTTTAGCAATGATTAAATTACTATTGGAACCCGTTAATTTGTTGATTTTGGATGAGCCTTCCAATCATTTGGATATGAAAACCAAAGACATTATCAAAGATGCCTTACGTGACTTTGATGGAACGCTAATTTTAGTTTCTCACGATCGTGATTTCTTAGATGGTTTGGCTACTAAAGTTTTCGAATTTGGAAACAAACGAGTTGTAGAGCATTTTGAAGATATTAGCGGATTCTTAGCGCACAAAAAAATGGATAGCATGAAAGAAATTGAGAAATAAATCTTTCATTTATAAAAAAAAACTGGCTGCTAATTGAAGCAGCCAGTTTTTTTTAAAGTCTAATTCCAGGTGGAAGTAATTCTTTGTAAACAGGATTCTTTTTGAAAAAAACTACTATTTTGGGAAGAATTGGAACTACTTTAAATTTTCTTTCAATAGCAATTGCCATTATGTTTTTGAGTAAGTTGGAAATGAAAATTTCATCATCAAAGTCATCAGGAACATTAATTTTTGTCAAAAATATTTTCTTCTCCTGAAATGAATATTCTACTGTAACTAATCCTTCATCTACTATAGTTTCAAATTGTCGAGCAAAAGTGTTGTCCTTGATTTCAATATTGACTGCTGTTTCCATAATTATTCATATTAATGCATTGGCACTTCGACCAAAAGTATTTTTGCTGTTGAAATGATTTTGAAGTCAAAGTGCTCAAAATCAATTATTCCTATAGCATCTCTTTTTTTTAATATTTGGTTCTCAATTTCAATCTCACCATCAATCAAGAAAAGATAAACTCCGTTTTCTGGAATGTTTATTTTATAAGTACTGGTTTTGTCCTTTTCGAAAATTCCTAAATTAAAAAAAGTTTGTTGGTAAACCCATAATGCATTTCCGTCATTCTTGTTTTTTGGAGAAACTATGTTTACAAAGGTATTGATTTGATTTTCAATATCAAACGATTTTTGGTCGTATCTTGGTTTTACCCCTTCTTTTTCAGGAAATACCCATAACTGCAGGGTTTTTGCAGGGTCATTTTGGCTTGCATTCATTTCTGAATGTTCAATTCCTTTTCCGGCACTCATTACTTGTACTTCACCAAAACGAATTATGCCTTCGTTTCCCATACTATCTTTGTGTTTTAGACCTCCTTCAAGCGGAATTGTAATAATTTCCATGTTGGCGTGTGAATGGGTCCCAAAACCAGTTCCACCATCAATAGTATCATCGTTTAATACCCGAAGCATTCCAAATTGTTCCCGATTAGGATTGTAATAATTTCCAAAAGAAAAGGAGAAATTGGCTTTAAGCCAACCATAATCAGCTTTTCCTCTTGTATTTGCATGATATAGTTTAGTTTTCATACTTTATTTGATAATAATAAGTTGGAATTAAACAGGATTCAATTAAATGAATTAATTTTATAAATTTCGTGATTATAAATTCGAATACTGTTGTAAAATAGTTAAAATCCCATTATGAGTAAGATTCCCGTTTATTTTATGCCTGGATTGGCCGCAAGTGCCGCTATTTTTGAGCGAATAGTTCTTCCGGAAAATTTATTTGAAATGCTGCTTTTGGAGTGGGAAATACCATTGGAAAAAGAATCTTTAGCAGCGTATGCAAAACGAATGACAAAAAAGATTACACATCCAAATCCAGTTTTAATAGGTGTTTCTTTTGGAGGGATTTTGGTTCAGGAAATGGCAGCGTTTATTGATACCAGAAAAGTGATTATTATTTCGAGTGTCAAAAGTAATTTGGAATTTCCCATGAGAATGAAATTGGCAAAATCCACAAAGGCCTATAAACTAATTCCAACGGCTTTATTGGCCAATTTAGAAGGTTTAGCACAATTTTCTTTTGGTACAAAAATAAATACTCGACTCAAATTATATGAAAAGTTTCTTTGTGTTAGAGATAAGAACTATTTGGACTGGGCTGTGGAGCAAGTTGTTTTATGGGAAAGAACGGTTGAGGATAAAAAAGTAATTCACATTCACGGGGATGAAGATGATGTTTTTCCGATAAAAAACATTCATAATTGCGTAGTTGTAAAAGGCGGAACTCATATAATGGTATTGAATAAATACAAGTGGCTTAATGAAAATTTGCCTAAGATTATAATGAAATAGATTTTAAAAAAAAGTCGTAAAGTAAAAACTATTATATTTTTACTTTACGACTTTTTACTTTACAAATTTCAAATGAAGTTTATATTTTCTTCATTTGGTCTTTCATCATTTTTATCTGATCGGAAAGCATGTTTTGTTTGTCTAATTTTCTAGCTTCGTTTAATAAATTAGTTGCTTCTAGTTTTCTTCTTCTAGTCATCGCAACTCCTGCTAGGTTTAATTTGGCCACAGCCAGGTCCATATCCATAGACAAACCTAATTCGATTGCTTTCTTGAAAAATTTCTCAGATTGATTGATGTTTGTTTGCGAAAGCATAATTCCATGCAGATAGTTGAAATAGCCTTGTTGTTTTCTTACTAAAGCTGATTCTGGCTTTTTGATGTAAGCCAACCATTTTTTGGCGCCTTCAAAATCTTGTTTTCTCAGTTTTAAGAAGGCTAATAAAATAAATTCATTTTTGAAATAAAGAAAAATTGGAATTGCAGACAATAATATAAGGAATATTCCATTACCGATATTCGATTCAGTAAATTGCCAAATGCCAGTAATGATAATAAGTCCGGCGAGAATAAGCTTGATAACTTTAGGAAACATAGTGTGTAAATTTATAATAGCAAAGATAGTAAAATGAATTAAAAAAAAAATTATAAAACCACTTGCCAGAAATAAAAGTCTTTGTATATTTGCACTCGGTTTGAGAATAACAGAATTCAAAACCACTAAAGACATTTAAATACATTTTTTAAAGATACAAAGCAATGAGCAAAAGAACGTTTCAACCATCGAAAAGAAAAAGAAGAAATAAGCACGGATTTATGGACAGAATGGCTTCTGCAAATGGAAGAAAAGTCCTAGCGCGTCGTAGAGCAAAAGGAAGACACAAATTGACTGTATCTTGCGAACCAAGACACAAAAAATAATGTTTTTATAAACATCATAAAGGCGTTACTTTTTTTAGTATCGCCTTTTTTTATACCTTGTCGTTAAAATAATTTCAAGTTTACGATTTATTGTACTATAATTAACTTTAAATCTTTGAACTTTAAACAAATAAAACAAAAAAAATGCCAAAAGACAACTCCATAAAATCAGTATTAATAATAGGTTCAGGTCCAATCGTTATAGGTCAAGCATGTGAATTTGATTACGCAGGTTCACAATCAGCTCGTTCTATTCGTGAAGAAGGAATTGAAGTTATCTTAATTAACTCGAATCCTGCAACTATTATGACTGATCCATCGATGGCAGATCATATTTATTTATTGCCTTTAACAACGAAATCAATAATTCAAATCCTGAAAGAGCATCCACAAATTGATGCTGTTTTGCCAACTATGGGTGGTCAAACGGCACTGAACTTATGTCTTGAAGCTGATGAAAAAGGAATTTGGACAGATTTTGGAGTACGATTAATTGGTGTTGATGTTAATGCTATCAATATTACTGAAGACAGAGAGCAATTTAAACAATTGTTGAAGAAAATCAACGTGCCATCAGCACCTGCTGAAATTTGCACCTCATACCTTAGAGGAAAAGAAATTGCTCAAGAATATGGTTTTCCATTGGTTATTCGTCCCTCCTTTACATTAGGTGGAACAGGAGCTGCAATTGTTTATAAAAAAGAGGATTTCGACGAACTTTTGACTAGAGGATTAGAAGCTTCTCCAATACACGAAGTGTTGATTGATAAAGCTTTAATGGGTTGGAAAGAATACGAATTGGAGCTTTTGAGAGATAAAAACGATAATGTTGTAATTATCTGTTCAATTGAAAATATGGATCCAATGGGGATTCACACTGGGGATTCCATTACTGTTGCTCCAGCAATGACTTTATCGGACACTACTTTCCAAAGAATGCGTGATTATGCCATCCTGATGATGCGTAGTATTGGAAATTTTGCAGGAGGTTGTAATGTGCAGTTTGCCGTTTCGCCAGACGAAAAAGAAGATATTGTTGCCATCGAAATTAATCCTCGTGTGTCACGTTCTTCCGCTTTGGCTTCAAAAGCAACAGGGTATCCAATTGCAAAAATAGCCTCAAAACTAGCTTTGGGATACAATTTAGATGAATTACAAAACCAAATCACCAAATCTACTTCGGCCTTATTTGAACCGACCTTGGATTATGTGATTGTGAAAATACCACGTTGGAATTTCGATAAATTCGAAGGTGCTGATAGAACTTTAGGACTTCAAATGAAATCAGTGGGTGAGGTTATGGGAATTGGACGTTCATTCCAAGAAGCCTTACATAAAGCCACACAATCATTGGAAATAAAGAGAAATGGTTTAGGAGCCGACGGAAAAGGATATACAAATTACGAACAAATAATCGAAAAACTAACTTTTGCAAGTTGGGATCGTGTTTTTGTGATTTATGATGCTATCGCTTTGGGAATTCCATTGAGTCGTATTCATGAAATTACTAAAATTGATATGTGGTTCTTGAAACAATATGAGGAATTATATACTTTAGAAAAAGAAATCTCCAACTTTAAACTGGAAGAATTGCCAAAAGAATTGTTGCTTGAAGCAAAACAAAAAGGGTTTGCCGACAGACAAATTGCTCACATGATTAATTGTCTGGAAAGTGAAGTACATGCTTTGCGTATGACGATGAACATCAACCGCGTCTTCAAATTAGTGGATACTTGTGCTGCAGAATTTAAAGCTTTAACCCCTTATTATTACTCGACTTTTGAGGCTGAAATAGAAAAAGCAAACGGAGAACGTTACGTTCACAACGAAAGTATTGTAACTCCAAAAAAGAAAGTAATTGTATTGGGTTCAGGTCCAAACAGAATCGGGCAAGGAATCGAATTTGATTATTCTTGTGTTCACGGTGTTTTGGCGGCCAAAGAATGCGGTTACGAAACGATAATGATTAACTGTAATCCAGAAACAGTTTCGACCGATTTTGATACAGCAGATAAGTTATATTTTGAACCTGTATTTTGGGAACATATATATGACATCATTCAACACGAAAAACCAGAAGGTGTAATCGTGCAATTGGGTGGACAAACTGCTTTGAAAATTGCTGAGAAATTGGCGAAATACGGCATTAAAATTATTGGGACGAGCTTTGATGCTTTGGATTTAGCTGAAGATAGAGGCCGTTTCTCTGATTTATTAACCGAATTAAAAATTCCTTTTCCACAATTTGGAATTGCTGAAACTGCTGACGAAGCCTCTGCCTTGGCAGACACTTTAGATTTTCCTTTGTTGATTCGTCCTTCTTATGTGTTGGGTGGTCAAGGAATGAAAATTGTAATCAACAAACAAGAATTAGAGGAACACGTTATCAATTTATTGAAAACAATTCCCGGAAATAAATTGCTTTTAGATCATTATTTAGATGGAGCGATTGAAGCAGAAGCTGATGCAATTTGTGATGGTGAAAATGTGTATATTATTGGAATAATGGAACACATCGAACCTTGTGGAGTGCATTCTGGAGATAGTAATGCTACTTTACCACCGTTTAACTTGGGTGAATTTGTAATGACACAAATTAAGGATCATACTAAGAAAATAGCTTTGGCTTTGCAAACCGTAGGTTTAATTAACATTCAGTTTGCGATAAAAGACGATATCGTTTATATTATTGAGGCTAATCCAAGAGCATCAAGAACAGTACCTTTTATTGCAAAAGCATACAACGAACCTTATGTAAATTATGCTACTAAAGTAATGTTGGGAGAAAATAAAGTTACCGACTTTAAATTCAATCCACAATTAAAAGGATTTGCGATTAAACAACCTGTTTTCTCTTTCAGCAAGTTCCATAATGTAAATAAAGCATTAGGACCAGAAATGAAATCGACTGGAGAGAGCATCTTGTTTATTGACGATTTGAAAGACGATCAATTCTACGAATTGTATTCTAGAAGAAAAATGTATTTGAGTAAATAAACTTGAATTTAGTATATTGAAAAAGCTCCGGAAATGGAGCTTTTTTTTGTAGGATTTATTTGAGTATTATTGGTTTAAAATAAAACAATATAAAATTAGTTTAAATAAAAAATAGGGACAAATGTGGTATATATTAACTTTAACTAATGATTCATTGATTAGAACTAATTCCTATTTATTTTACGTAAACTGTTTTGCGATTCACAAACTCCATCATTCCATCTTTAGCTAGTTCACGTCCATAACCCGATTGTTTGGTTCCTCCAAAAGGCAGTCTCGGGTCTGATTTTACCATTTCATTAATAAAATAGGCACCATCACTTACTTTGTCGGCATATTTTAAGGCTTTCACTGTATTTATTGTACATATTGTTACTCCAAGTCCATAATTGGATTTTTCCGAGAGTTCGAATGCGTGATCTATATCTTTAGCTTTTATCATGGCTGCTAATGGGCCAAAAGTTTCCTGGTCGAAAGCAGGCATGCCTGGTTCTACATCACCCAAAATAGTAGGTTCGTGATAGAAGTCCTTTTGTTGGCCACCAAGTAATAGTTTAGCGCCTTGTGCAACAGATTCTTTTACTTGTGCATTCAATTGGTCAGCAAGATCGATCCTAGCCATGGGGCCAATAGTAGTGCTTTCGGCTAAAGGATCTCCCGATTTTAAAAGTCGAATCGCTTCGATAAATTTAGAAACGAATTCGTCGTAGATACTTTCTACTAAAATAAAGCGTTTTGCAGCAATACAACTTTGACCACAGTTTAACATTCTTGCAGTAAAAGCAGTTTTTACTGCCACATCGATATCAGCATCTTCCAAAACAATAAAGGCATTGCTACCTCCAAGTTCTAAAACAGATTTTTTAATGTATTTACCCGCTAATGTTGCCACTGCAGCACCCGCTTTTTCGCTTCCAGTTAGCGTAATGGCCCGTATACTTTGATGAGCAATAATTGACTCTGTTTGATCGTGATGTACTATTAAGGTTTGGAATACATTTGCTGGATATCCTGCTTTAATAAAGACTTCTTCTATTAGTTTACCACATCCAAATACATTTGGGGCATGTTTTAATAATCCAGTATTGCCGGCAGTCAATGTCGGTGCTGCAAATCGAAAAACTTGCCAAAACGGAAAATTCCAAGGCATAATAGCAAGAACACTCCCTATTGGATCGTGTCTCACAAAGCTCTGCTGAGCGTCTGTGGGAATGAGTTCATCGGCTAGGAAATTCTCTGCATTCTCTGCATAATAATCACATATCCAAGCACATTTGTTTACTTCCGATCTAGACTCCGAAATTGGTTTTCCCATTTCCAAAGTAATCATTTTGGCATACTCCTCCACATTATCACGTAACACTTGTCCAGCATTTTTAAGTAGCTTGCAGCGTTCAGCAAGTGGTACCATTTTCCATGATTCAAATACAGCCTTGTTTTGGTTGAGCTTTTCAGCTAATTCTTCTTGAGTGAGTGCAGTATATAATCCAACTTGCTCTGCATTATAAGGGTTAATACTTTTAAATTCCATAATTGATGTTTCTTTTATATTGTTATAATTCTAGGAATTATTTTAAATTTTAATTTAGCTTAATAGGTTATAAAAGGTTAATATGATTGGTAATTAATAAAATTAATTTTATCATTTCTACTATAATTATATTAGCTCAGTAATCTATATGTCTAATGCAATGATGTTATAGGTAAACTTATTCGTTGTTTTTGTAATTTACCAAAACATTGGTTTCACCTTTTTCTAATTCATCTATATTTCTTAAATGTTATTATGTTTTGATCTATTTATTTGTTCATTTGAATGTAAATTGAATTCAATATGTTTGTATTCTTCCGTAAAGTCATTAAAGCTAACTACTATTTTATCCTGAGGCCATCGTATTTGCACGCTTCCTTCAATAGGATTATATACTGCCGTATAAAGTGTTCCAAAACCTTGGTTGAAAAGCGTATTGTACAAAGGAGGTTTCAGAAAAGCATTTGTCATTTTATTTGCTGAAAGGTTTTTTTCTAATAATAAATTTTTTATAAAAACGGATCGTTCGATTGTCTTATTGAACTTGGCATTTTCTGGCCAATCTATAGTTTCCTGATGGTTTGTCGTAAAAGAGTCATCAGTAACAATAGGATCTCTTTCAGGAGATAAAAGGATAGTTTTAAAATTCCCGCTTTTATCAATAACAGTCACATTACAGGACATATGGGCAGGAATAACCATTAACTCTTCTACCGCTTCTTCCACATTACTACAAAATTCGAGTACATACCTTAAAATAAAAGGGATACCAAAACCCATTCCTACTACTTTACTTCCACCAAAAGTTAGCGAAATTGCCAATCCATCTTCATTCATTCCATCTATTGCACCAATTAGACAATCACTTGTAGCAATCACTTTTTTTCCATTCCATGAACTCAATACTAAGTTTCCTTCAAAAAGATTTGGATGATAATCATAATTGCGAACTAGTTGTACAGTGTTTTTCGTCATTACTGCCTGAGAGCAAGCACAAATATAGGCAGGTGGGTTAAAACCTGTTAGAAAATTAGCTACTATTTGATCTCCATTGCTCAATTTGCATAAACGTAAATATGTTGGCCACATTTTAGGCATATATTTCTTAAGTGCTTCCTGTGAGGCATGCAAATCCGGAAAATAAGCAGCATCTTTAGAGACCAACCAGGCATGATAGGCAGGCCAGAAAGTATCAAATAATTTTTTCCATTTTAAACCTGGAACATCGGGCTCAGAAATGGTGTTGTAATGTAATTGCATTGTTTTTTAATTAAAGAAAATAGGTGTTATAAAGGCGTCCAAAAAAAAAATATTAAATATTTGTTCTTCTTTATAATACTGGAATTATTTAGTTAAAGTACCTGAAAGTACTATTTTTTCTCTTTTATCTTCCACCAATTGTGTGACATATTTACCTCGAATGGCATTGATCCAATTTTTTGCACGATCGTTGACTTTGAAATCATCTGTCATCATGCGGCCTCTTGAAACCAAAATTCCCATATCTGCTCCTTCATACAAATAATCACCTGCTTTGGAAATATGTATAAAAAACGCTTCATTTTCAGACTCAACTGCTCTTCTGTGCGTATCCATCCTATCAAATTGAATATGACCATTATCGAACATTTTCCAAATTCCTGAGTTAGGAGCTTCAGAAACATACTCAATTGTATCTTCGGTATGTTTAACAATCAATTGGCTCCACCCGTCACAGTTTTCTGGAAGAGCCCATCTATCATTTATTTCTTTGACGTCTAGGTTGTAATCTACATTCATCCATTCCAATATATGAAACATAAAAAGAGGTGCATCTGCCAAGGCAAAAACTGCATGGTTGGTAATAGAGCTTGCTCCAGTTACCCTGGGATTTAATTCCCCTAGATACACTTCACCATTATCTTGATCAATCAAAAAGTCCAATTCAAAATAGCCTTTGTATCCTTCTTTTCTTAATTGATTACCGAAAAGTTGGGTGTATTTAGCCGCTTTTTCTCTAATTTCTGGAGTAAACGCATTAGGATATATTTCGTTTCCACACCAACCGCCTTTGTAAGGAGTCAATTCTTTAAATCCTACAAGTTCTGTCATCAATGGAGCAACAATTGTACCGTGTCTTGTTACACAGGCTTCAATAGCAGAACCCTTGCAATTGATGCGTTTCATTATTTTAACTTCTTCTTCTTTGATGATTTCTTCTTCATATTTTTTAAATTCTTCTTCATTAGTAATAAAGAAAGTAGTATGACCTGAATCTCCAAATGGGGTTTGAATTACTAAATCAGTTCCAAGAACTTTAGAAACTTTGCATAATTGTTCATAATCTGTAACATTTGAAAGTACATAAGGCACGCAAGGCACACCCGCTTTTTCAGCAATACGATTGGTATTTACTTTGTTGTCCAGTAAAGTTCTCATTTTAGCTGGAGGGAACATAATTTCAAGGTCTAATTTTTTGGCAAGTTTTTCAGTCGTTTCATCAAACATTAGAAACATTGCTTTTCCGGTAGATTCTCCTTTTTTTCTCAGGTTCAAATACGATTTAACTTCTGGATGTTGTAATAGATAATTATTGATGTCTTCAATACTAGTGAATTCATCATGTGGAATTTCTTCTTTTGGAGAAAATACATTAGGATGCTGGCCATCAAAACATTCGATATGACAAATAAATTTAAATCCTTTAATCCATTCATCCGCACCCAACATATTGAAATTAGTGGCACTTATAAAATAAAGCGGCGTTTCGTTTTTGTAAAAAAACCTTCTTATATCAGATACGCCATTAAGCATCTCAGAATTAGGGATCTTTTTCTCAGACACTTTTTTATTATTAATTGGTTTAGCTACTTTATTTGTACGTGTTGTTTTTATCGTTGTCATAGATATTCTTTTTCTTATTAGTTTAATCGGTTTTTATATTATCAATAGACATTCCGCCTATTGATGTGGTAATCTTATGTCTGTCCAATACTTTTTCCTTGAACACTCTTAAGCCTAAATCGGCTCGGTAACCATGGATTTCACTGACATCTAAAGCGGTCATGAAATTGATGATTTCTTCACTCACTACTTGTCCTGGAACTAACACAGGAAATCCTGGAGGGTAGGGTATTACAAAGGTTGAAGCAACTAGTTTTCTTCCTGTGTCAATTAAAGACAAACAGTCATTTAATGGAATGTATTCATAATTTTCTTCATCGTACGCTAAGAAATAGGCTTCTCGTAAATTACCTCCTGAAACTCCTGGTAATGACTGAAAGGAATGATGGAAATAACTGAAATCTGGCAATGGTGGGAATTCTTTAGTTAAGGAATGAATTTTTGCAGCTCTAATTTCCCTTTCCTTATCATTCAACGCTTTGAATTCATCATCTAATTCATCAGCAATTTTTAAAAGCGCATTGATAAGATAAGTGATGCTTCCTCTAGTAGTACCTATGTTGGTCATAAATAACACCGTGTTGCGAGAAGTTTTGTTGATTTGGATATTGAATTTATCCATTAAATACTTGTTTTTGAAAGTATCACCATCAACCCCAGTTTTTCCAATATATAAGGTAATTTTGGTTGGATCTAGAACAAACTCATCTTTCTCCCAAGCTTCATTCATACGATTCCATCCTTCTTGTTTGGTGTAGTATTCATTTATACCCGTTTGACGAAATTCATCAGGAATAAAATCATGTACAGTCAATACATCAAAGTATTTACTCAATTGTTGATTGTCATTCACTTTGGCTCTCAAAACCATAGCCATTTCGATGCTTTTTTCAACCAATTCAAATCCTTCCAATTGTACTTGTCGTCTGCCAACATCAAGAGATGCTAACATCTGATAGTTTGGTGAAGTAGAAGTGTGAGTCATGTACGCTTCGAGAAAGGTGTTCTCCGTTTTTCTGCGGAAATCCTCATCCCAAATATGAATCATAGATCCTTGTCTAAAACTACTTAAAGTCTTGTGGGTACTTTGGGTTGCATATACTCGAATTCGAACCAAATCTGGATTGGGTAGTATGGATTGTTCATCCTCTTTCAAACCATTAATATGTTCGTTGTATTGTTTTCTATAAGTAGTGCTCTTGTATTTTTCATAAAGCTTTTTAGCACTGAACATACCTGTACGTTGTCTATAATTATTTGCAAATCCTGCAAAAGCAAACCAAGCCTCATCCCATAAAAAAACCATATCGGGTTTGATAGCAAGAACCTCTTCCATCACGCGCTCTACATTATAAACAATACCGTCAAAAGTGCAATTGGTCAAGAGTAACATTTTTACTTTGTCCAGACTTCCTGTTTCTTTTAATTGCAGCAACTTGGATTTTATTTGTTGCAAAGGAACAGCTCCATACATTGAATACTCCTCAATAGGGTATGAATCCAAATATACCGGATAAGCACCTGCCAAAACTAATCCGTAATGATGCGATTTATGGCAATCTCTATCCACAAGTACCACATCTTGAGGCTTCACCAAAGCCTGCATCACTATTTTATTAGCTGTTGATGTTCCGTTAGTAACAAAATAGGTGTTTAGTGAGCCATACGCATCACGCGCCATCTCTTGCGCTTTTTTTAGTGGACCTGTCGGTTGTAATAGGGAATCAAGGCCACCTGTTGTAGCAGATGTTTCTGCCAAAAACATATTGCGACCATAAAAATCACCAAAATCATGGATCCATCTCGATTTAAACACTGAATTTCCGCGCGATATTGGCATGGCATGAAAGACTCCTGTTGGTTTTTGACTGTATTCTACCAAGGCAGAAAAGAAAGGAGTACTATAACGTTCTGCGATACCATGCATAATAGTTAAATGAAGTTCCTGTATGTCTTCTGATTGATAAAAGATACGTCTGAAACCTTTAATAGTATTGTCCTTTAAATGTCCAAGCGAAGAATCAGTAACATAGTAAGTGTCTAATTCTGGGCGTAGTTGCTTGATTAACTCTCCAATAATAGGACCAAGGTCAGTTTCCGGTTGTGATGAATAATCTAGATTTGTAACTTCTTCAATATAGGGTAATATAAGAGGAGTTATCAGTTTAGAATGATATGGTGGTGCATAACGCACTACAACTGCTTGTATATTATGATTGAAAAGTAAGGTAATCATTGCATCTTGAAAAGAACGTTGGACTACTACTCCATAACTAAAATTGTCATTTGGAGTCTGTAGCGTTCTTAAATTATGTTTTAATTTACCTTCTTCCTCCTGGGTAATATTGTCAACAAATAATACCTCAAAATGGTTTTTTCTAATATTTTGCTGTGGTTCATTTTCATCTATTAATTCTAATTTGTTTTCATTAGAATTAATAGAGTCAGGATTGTTTTTGTAACTATCTCCTAACAATTGTCTTGTAGTTGCAGCTACTAAATGGGATAGAGAGGCGTATTCATTACTAGCAAAGGCGTTTTCGAGTTTTTGTAATCTTTCTTTGCCTGGAAATGCAAAAAAACATTCCACTACTTTTAAATCTTTTAGTAACTCTTTGACATTTAGTATGTGCGATATTTCTTCCTCAGACCCCTTCAAGCAACGAGTTAGTTCTGTGGTTTCAATTTTTAATTTATTCCAATAATCTACCCGAAGCTGTCCGATGTTGTAATAAGGTGCGCTTTTTGTTTTATTTTTATTCACTGTTTTAATTTTTTGAATGTAAAGCCAATTTGTTTCCTTGGGAATCGATAAATATGGCAAAATAGCCTGCTTCTGAATTGATAAGTGTTTTTTGCATTACAATCCGTCCACCTACTTCTTCTACTTTGTTTAGTACATTGCTTAGGTCGTTTCCACCATTTAAATAGACTAATAGTCCTTTATCAGATGGTACTGAATTAGGTCCAGCAATTATAGCTCCACCAATACCTGATGTCGATGGAAAAAAGGCCATTGAATTCTCTTCCGTACTATTTTGCTCCATTTCAATTCCAAAAATGTGGTTATAGAAACGAACTGCTTGATTAAAATCATTGGCAGGTATTTCAAACCAACTCACATGATTTAATATTGCTTCAAGATTTTTCTTTTTACTTTTAGGTGTTCCACCCATGTTTTCTGTTTTTTAAATTAAACCATCCCCTTTGTAGTGGGCAGGTGAGGATTCTATTTCCAATTGATTTTCTTTTATCTTCAATTCTGTAATTGTATCAAGTCGGGAAGGTTTTATCAATGGACCTAATGAATCTAAATATGGAGTGTCTAAATTAGGTTGGTAAATGCCAAATTGACTTGACTTAAGATGATCTCGAAAGCTTTTAAGTGGTTGACCTAATCGCAAAATTCCTAATTCACGACTTCTTTTTACTCTTTCAATATCTAATTCTAACGGTATAATTTCTTCGGTACCTTCAGATTGATATAACACTCTTCCATCTGGTCCACAGATTATAGAACGACCACAGCCTCCAGTATCTAATCCATTTATATCAAACATAAAACATTGGTTAATAGATGCCATTGCTCTTACTATTGATAGTTCGATTTCTCTATCGATAGTTCCAGTTAAGGTAGGGTGTAAAATAACTTCTGCACCCATAGTTACTAAAGTTCTAATGGTTTCTGGAAACCACATATCATAACAAATAGATACTCCAAAACGTCCTACATTTGGCACGTCAAACACGCAATAATGTACTCCCGGTGTCACTCCAGTTTCATACGGATAAAATGGAAACATTTTGCGGTAACGCGTTACAATTTCTCCTGCAGGATTTATAACGGTAGCCGTATTGTATATATTACCATCTGTTTTTTCGAAAATAGAACCTGGAAGCAACCATATTCCATATTGTTTGGCTTTGGCCTGCATTTCTGCTTCAAAATTATTGGGAATGGGTTGTGCTGTATGTGATAATGGTCCAAAAGCGCACAGTTCGCTAAACACAATCATCTCGATCCATGGATAAAGATTCATTGTAATATCAATTTTTAACTTCATCATTTCCACGTTAGAAGCGACAGCTGATACTTTCATTTGTATTCCTGCAATTGCGAATGGTTTCATATATTTATTTTAATTATTATTAATTGTAATGCTCATTGAGACAGATTGTAAGCCTGTTTGTAAATGATTAACAAGAAGTGCTTTATGATTTGTTGTAAGCTTTCATTATTTCATTTTCTAGAATTGTTAGTCCTTTGTCTAATTGTTGAGGTGTTATTACTAATGGGCAGAGGATTCTAATAATGTTTTTATGTATTCCGGCATTCAACATAATTAAACCATTATCCGAACAGCCATCTACTATTTTTGAGCACGTTTCAGTGTCAGGTTGGCTAGGGTCATTATCTTTTACAAATTCAACAGCTATCATTGCACCAATTCCTCTTACATCTCCAATTTCAGGGCAAACTTTTTTGATTTTTTTTAATCGTCCCAAAATAGTGGATCCCACTTTTTTAGCTTTTTGATTTAAATCAATAGCTTTCATGTATTTGATGGTGGCCAATGCAGCAGCACAACATACAGGACTACCAATATAAGTTCCACCAATAGTTCCTGAAGCAGCAGCATCCATGACTTCGGCACGTCCTACAACAGCTGCTATTGGAAGCCCAGATCCCATAGATTTTGCATACGTGCTTATGTCAGGTTGTACTCCATAATGTTGCCAACTTGCCCAATGTCCTGTTCTACAGAAACCACTTTGTACTTCGTCCATTATTAACATTATTCCATGTTCGTCACAAAACGCTCTAAGTCCTAGTAAATATTTCTTTGGTATTGGGGTAAATCCACCTTCACCTTGAATTGGTTCTAAAATAATTGCAGCAACATTTTTTACGTCGACTAAATTAAGAGCGCTTTCATGCAGTCGTTTGAGTTCGTCTTTTACAAAAGCAGCCATACTTTTAAGTCCTCTATAATGATAAAAGTCTGGGAAAGGAAGTCGATACACTTCTGGAGCAAACGGGCCACAACCCGATTTATAACCTATCTTACTGGTCAAAGTCATTGCCATCATAGTACGTCCGTGATAGGCGCCTGTATAACAAAGAACTGCTGGTCGTTTTGTAGCTTGTCTTGCAATTTTTATAGCATTCTCTACCGCTTCTGCACCAGTGCTTACAAGCATAACCTTTGTTTTCTCTCCATGAGGCAGAATTTCAGCCAATTCCTCACATAATTCAATGTAAGGTTCATAAGTAACTACATTAAAACTGGTATGTAAATATTTACCTGCTTGTTCTCTTATTGCTGCAACTACAGGTTCTGGACAGTGTCCTGCGTTTACAACTCCAATTCCACCAGCAAAATCAATAAGCTCATTCCCATCGGCATCAATAATCATTGCTCCTTTTGCATCCATTACCGTAGCAGTATTAAAAACGCCTACACCATTAGCAACTATGTTTTTTCTTCTCTCAAGTAATTCAAGGGATTTTGTGTTTTCTTTTGTCATGTAAAAATCTTTCTAAGACTGTTTTTGTTAATATAAAATAAGTGTTTTTAGTTGCTTTCCATCTGAATGATACAAAGCAATGTTTAAGGTGAAAATAGTTTATTTTTACCTTAAAAAATTCTGTTATCGAAATAGTCTTATGAATAAAAATGCGGAAAGCAAATTAATGAACTTATACTATTTATGGAGTTAAAAAACATAAATAAAGACGCCTATAAAGCATCAGTTGCACATATATCTAGAAGGGAAAAAACCCCGTGGTATTATTATCAATTCGATACAATCTATTTAAAGATTACGTTAAAGATAATAAAAAAATATCCAATTTCCAAGCGTTTAGCAATTTAAAAGGGATAGAACTAGGTTAAATACAGGTAAAAAGCATCGCCTAAGAATACCAAAATAAAAGTTTAAACTCTTGATTTAAAGTGAGCAAAGACCGACAATAGGAAAATGCCAATGCTATGAAATGTATTCTAGAAGAATAATGTACTCAACTTAATATATTTGTCCCAACTTTTTGGGGAAGTGCAAATTTCAAAGCATTTATTGGTAAAATATAAAAATTATATTTAAGTCATTTTAATACTGAAAATTAAATGCAAAACAAACTATTTAATGCTTGTTCTACATTTGAATTATCCAAATGATTTTTTACAATATCATTTAGTTTTTGGAATCGATCTTCTATAGTAGTTGTTTTTAATGCTTCAATAACTTCGGTTGTTTTTTTACATTTTTCAATGGACTCAAGCGAAGGTTTCTCGGCCATATTTCCGAGTCTACCCAAATCATTTCCGGTCAATACTTTGCTGTTTCTGGCATGCAAGGGCAAACTATCCACTCCAATTCCAGTACTATAAATGGGTTTTGGAATTTCAAATAAGGAATCTTTGCTCGCTCTAGTGTACCAATTTCCTCCCATACGTGCGACCAAATCTAGTTTTTCTGTATCCAAGTTTCCGTCAATTCCTTTATATTCATTTCTAATGTGAATGTTTACCACTCGAGATAAAATTAAATTTCCGCACCACCTTCTGTGCCTAATTCGATAATGTCATCTACTATACATTCAAAAGAAACAGGTGCTTCAGCAACTCTTGGTGGTTTTATTTTATCGGAAGGAATAGGAGTTAAGCCCGATTTTATAAATTCATTGACGCCTTTTGCATACTCGGTGCTTGATAGCGACATTTGTTCCACAATAGCAAAATTGACAATATTGATAACGACCTCTTTCACTTCTTTTATGTTTTCGTAAGAGTGTTTTGTGGTGTTGTCTTTTCCTCTTCTTGCAGGCGAAAAGATCAGAAGAGGTGGGTTGGCACTGAAAACATTGAAAAAACTAAAGGGACTCAAATTTACCTTTCCATTTTTATCTATGGTACTTGCTAGAGCAATTGGTCTAGGTGCAACAGCTGTCAATAAAAGTTGATGCAACTCTGTTGTTGAAATGGATTTTGGGTCTATGGTTGTAGTGGTATCTTTCATTTTGATTCATTATAATGGGGGTAATAGTTGTGATCTGACTTCGCCAAAGCCAACACGAATCGCTCCTTTTTCGCAATAACCTCTCATTATTACGGTGTCGAAGTCTTCTATAAAAGTTCTTTTTTCGCCGTTTTCTAAAAGTATTGGGTTTTTTCCGCCCCAGCTGAGTTCTAACATCGAACCATAACTATTAGGCTCTTTTCCACTTATAGTTCCAGAAGCCATTAGGTCACCAATTTTTACATTACAGCCATTACTAGTATGATGCGCTAGTTGCTGTGACATATTCCAATACATGTATTTGAAATTAGAATTGGATACAATTGTTTCAGTCTGGTCTTTGGGTTGAATGGCAACTGCTAATTCAATGTCATAGTTTTTTAATCCTTCGTATTCTAAATAAGGCAAAACTTTGGGTTCTTGTTCAGGACCTTTTACTTTAAAAGGGACTAAAGCTTCCATGGTTACTACCCAAGGAGACATAGAGGATGCAAAGCTTTTAGCCAAAAAAGGTCCTAGCGGAACGTATTCCCATTTTTGAATGTCTCTAGCTGACCAATCATTAAATAAAACTTGGCCAAAAATATAGTTCTCGGCATCAATCGTGTTTATTTTTTCTCCGAGATTCGTGTTCTTGCCAATAATAAAACCCATTTCTAATTCAAAGTCTACTCGAGAAGAGGCTTTAAATACAGGAAAATCTACATCTGGTGGCATAACTTGACCCATAGGACGGTGTATGTTTTCGCCACTGACTATAATAGACGACGCTCTCCCATGATAGCCCACCGGTAAATGTTTCCAATTGGGTAAAAGGGCGTTTGCTGGATCGCGAAACATCATACCTACATTGGTAGCATGTTCTATACTAGAATAAAAATCGGTATAATCTCCAATGGCTATAGGCAAATGCATTTGAACCTCACTTTGCAATGAAAAAAGTTTTTTTACATTTCTCATTTTAGAATCTTCGTCACACAATTCCTTTTGAATAATTTCCCGAATAGCATTAGTTTTTTCTTTCCCTAAAGCAATAAAGTCATTTAAAAAGTTGTTTTTTAAAACCCTCTTTTTGATTTTTAATCCTTTAAAAATCCCCAGTTTTCGAGTAACAACCAAATCTAAAATTTGATCGCCAATCGCAATACAAACCGTCGGTTTTGTCGAATGAGTAGAATAAATTCCAAAAGGAATGTTATCTATTGTAAAATCGGATTGATTTGGTATTGTCACCCAAGTTTTCATAATTTTGTTTTTTTTTAAAATTATTTAGAAATTGGCCAAAATAGATTGTATATATTTCTCTTTTTTGGATTCTAATTATAGTAGTATTTCCTCTTTGGCAACTAATTGCATGCCGTCAGTAATTAATTTAGTGTAATTTTCAATAGACTTTAAGTTGGTTAAATGATTGTAAACAACTTCTTTTAGAGGGGTATTATAATTGTAAATTAACTCATAAATTTCTAAGGCTAAAAGCCAATCATTTTGGTATTTATCTTTTAATTCATTTGCGATTCTGGCTAACAATTCAAAATCCAACTTTTTGTTTTCTCGCATGTCTCTCACTTTTTGATAGAGATCGTGCAAATTGATTTCTGATTCCGAATATTTTATTTTATGCGTTTTAGTTGTAGAAACTTCAGTTAAATTCTGAAAGGATTCGGAATCAGCAGGCCCTGCAAAAGCAGAAATTATCTCTTTTCCGATGGCCATATCATAAGTACCCCATTCGGGTTTAAAGAGAATTTCATTATTATAAGTTACTGTGCAATCTTGGAAAGAGATTAGAATTATTTTTCCTCTTAAATCTCTTTTTCCCGTTATAATTTGGCCTTCAACTTTTACTCCGCTTTCAAAGTATAAGGTAGTTTGTTTTCCTTCATAAATGCCATAAATTTCCAAATCGCGTGGTGACATATCTTCTATTGCCAAATTAATTCCCTCCAATTTCCCTATGGGACTTCCAAAACCAGCAGCATGATAATTTGTTCCATGACCAATAAGTTCTTTGTCTCTAGAAGCTAATGCACTTTCTCCTTTAGTTTGGATGTAAGCTACTTTATTATCAATACTTATAACTTTTGAAAACAGTCCAGAAATTTGAATTCCAGTACTCAGTTCAATAGTCCCTATGTTTTTAGATTGAATTAATTTTTCAACTCCAGAAAGACCTCCTGTTCTCAAAGCCATTTTGTTGGCAAATTTCTCCAACACAAAACTTAGATAGGCAAAATCGGGTGTTACAAAAAGCTGGGGTTGTTGTTTGGTAATGTCAAAACTTACTTTTGCAGCATCAATGGAGAAAGGTGTTTTTTTGACACCTTCTTTCAAACACATTTCACTTTCTCCAATGGATGATAATAATCCAGCTCCATAAATTCGGGGATTGTCTAAAGTGCCAATTAACCCATATTCCACTGTCCACCAATGCAGATTTCTAATTTGGGCCATTTCGGACAATTCCCCCATATTGTTTTGAATATCATTTAAAACGGCAAGCGCTTCCTCAATTTCTTGTGCTTCCGTATTGGGATCTTCTTTTAAAATAGATACTTTTCGAACCGCTTCATATAAATCATAATCTTTGGCAGAAGCAATGGATTTACTGCCAATTTCACCAAATCGTCTTAAATATTCTGCATATTCTGGATTGGCAATAATTGGAGCATGACCCGCAGCTTCATGAATAATATCTGGAGCGGGTGTATAAGCAATATGATCTATGGTGCGAATGTCGGATGCAATTACGAGAACATTATACCCTTGAAACTCCATAAATGCATTTGGGGGAATAAAACCATCTACTGAAACTGCTGCCCAACCAATGTCTTTTAGGATTCTATTCATGCCTTCCATTTCTGGAATTCGGTCTATAGAAATCCCAGTTTTGGCAATCCCTTCAAGGTAATAACTATGTGCCACATTAGGTAAATAATTGGTGTTTAAGCGCATTACATAACGCCAAACGGCTTGGTTCTGGGCAGTATATTGCTCATACGGTTGTTTTACAATAAACTTGTGTAAGTGCTTGGGCAACCTTTTTGTTACCGCATTCCAATTCAATTCTTGACTTTCACTAGTTTCCATTTTTGTCTAATTATAATTTAAAGAGTACCTCTATTTTGTTGTTCTCTTTCGATTGCTTCAAATAGAGATTTGAAATTTCCAACTCCAAAAGATTGCGCTCCTTTTCTTTGTATCACTTCAAAAAACAGCGTGGGACGATCGACAACTGGCTTGGTAAATAATTGCAATAAGTAGCCTTCTTCATCCCGATCAATTAATATTCCGTGTTCTTTAAGTGTTTCTACATTTTCATCAATCTCTCCAACACGTTCAATTAAATCATCATAATAGGCATCGGGAACATATAAAAATTCTACACCTCTATCTCTCATAGCTGATACTGTCGCTACAATATCATCTGTCGCCACAGCAATATGTTGTACTCCTGGACCACCATAAAAATCTAAATATTCTTCTATTTGGGATTTTTTCTTGCCCTTGGCTGGTTCATTTATGGGAAATTTTATTCTACCATTTCCATTACTCATTACCTTGCTCATTAAAGCGGTATATTCCGTTGAAATGTCATCATCTGTAAAAGAAATAATTTGAGCAAATCCCATAATTTGAGCATAAAAATCACACCAAGTGTTCATTTCGCCCCAGCCAACATTGCCTACCATGTGGTCTATAAATTTTAATCCAATAGCTGTTGGATTATAATGCGATTCCCATTTTTTAAAGCCAGGTAAAAACAAACCCTTGTAATTTTTTCGTTCTACAAAAACATGCACGGTTTCGCCATAAGTGTAAATGCCAGACCGAACAACAGATCCATTTTCGTCAGTTTCTATTGTTGGCTCCATAAATGGTTTTGCACCTCTTTTGGTTGTTTCTTCAAACGCTTTTGTAGCATCGTCTACCCATAAAGCGATTACTTTTACACCATCACCATGCGTATTGATGTGTTCGAAAATTGGTGAGTCTTTTATTAGCGGAGTGGTTAAAACGAGGGTCATTTTGTCCTGTTTTAAGACGTAAGAAACACGGTCTTTCAATCCTGTTTCTAAACCAGCAAAAGCATAGGATTGAAATCCAAATGCTGTTTTATAAAAGTGAGCACTTTGCTTGGCGTTGCCCACATAGAGCTCCACATAATCTGTTCCTAATAATGGAAGAAAATCTTCAGCCTCTGAATACAGCTTTTTTATTCCGTATGCTGTGTTTTGTAAATCTTTTAATTTTGAAATAGTTGCCATTGCTTTCGGTTTTATTCTTTATTTATTAGTGTCTAACCAGGATTGATAATAGGTTTTATCACAAATCTTCATAGCTTCTTCTGTAACCATCAAAGGTTTAAAAGTATCTATCATTACCGCTAATTCCTGAGTTTCCTTTTTACCAATGCTTTTTTCCATGGCTCCAGGATGTGGCCCATGAGGGATTCCGGCAGGATGTAATGTTATTTGGCCTTTATCCACATGATTTCTACTCATAAAATCCCCAGCGACATAATACAAAACTTCATCAGAATCAATGTTACTATGATGATAGGGTGCAGGTATTGCATTGGGATGATAATCATATAATCGAGGTACAAAAGAACAGATTACAAATGCCTTTGTTTCGAAAGTTTGGTGTACTGGAGGCGGCTGATGGATTCTTCCTGTTATAGGTTCAAAATCATGAATTGAAAATTTATAAGGAAAATTATAGCCATCCCAACCAACCACACTAAAAGGATGCGCAGCATATAGATATTCGTGTATTGTGTCCTGTTTTTTTACTTTGATTATAAAATCACCTTTCTCATTATGGGTTTCTAATTCGGTCGGTGGATGCATATCACGCTCACAATAGGGAGCATGTTCTAATAGCTGTCCAAACCAATTGCGATAACGTTTTGGAGTATAAACAGGGCTTTTTGATTCTACAATAAAAAGGCGATTGTCTTCTGTGTCAAAATCTATTTGATAAATGATTCCTCGGGGAATTACAATATAATCGCCATATTTAAAGTCGATATTACCTAAATGAGTTCTTAATTTACCGCTACCTACATGAACGAAAATTACTTCGTCTGAATCGGTATTTTTATAAAAATAATCTCTTAATGATTTTTTAGGAGCAGCTAGCACAATATAACAATCACTATTGGCTAAAACAATCTTTCGACTTTCTAAATAATCTGCTGTTGGCGTAATATTAAATCCATTGAGATTCAAAGATTTCATATTTTTATCAACTGCAATTTTTGGCGAAACATCATACGATTTTAGAATGTCCTTTACTTGCGTTGGACGTTGGGTATGATATAACAATGACGACATACCTTCAAAACCGATAGTGCCAAAGAGTTCTTCGTAATAGAATTCTCCTTTCTCACTTTTATAAACAGTGTGTTTTTTGTCAGGGATATTCCCTAGTTTTTGATAGAAGGGCATAATTTTTTTAATTTAAATTAAAATATTGGAATTAGCTTTTCATCTTTATTTTGTAATTTCTGTATGGCTAAATGGAGTGAATTTTCCGTTAGATGAAGACCATTTTGGCTTAGTTCAAAGGTTTTTAATAGTGCTTGTTTAATAATTGAAGAGGTGTCTTCAAATAGTATTTCATCAGTTATTTCTCCCTCATTTTCCATCAAATAGGAGAAAACTCGGGCCATCCCGCAATTGGCAATGAAGTCAGGAATAATGGAAACTTTACTATCTATTTCGGATAAAATAGGTCCCATAAATATTTCTTTGTCATTAAAAGGTACATTAGCGCCACAACTAACAACTTCTAAACCGTTTTGAATCAAAGTATCCAACTGCGATTTTTCAACCATTCTTGATCCAGCTGCAGGGATGAAAATTTCGGCTCCAACTGACCATATTTTTTGCATTACTTCTTCATAAGGAAGAAAGCACAATTCTGACTCTAAGTTAGCTTTTTTAAATAACAATTGTTGTATTTCTTCCAGATTATATCCTTCCGTTTTTACAAAACCGCCATTGCGATTAAGGATTCCAACAATTGAAACTCCATACTTGGATAAATAAAAACCTGCCGCAGCACCTACATTTCCCCAACCTTGAATAATGGCTCTTTTTCCTTTAATAGTGCCGCCCCAAATAGTATAATAATGCTTGATAGCTTCAGCTACACCATATCCGGTAATTAAATCGGCTACTTTATAATGAACTATGCCCGATGGAATGTATTTATTGTCTGTGACAATTTTAGATACTCCATATTGCAATCGTTCTATTTTCTGTTGGTTTTCACCTCTTTCAATATTAAAATAACCATTGACAACACCTTCTTGTGGATGTGCTAATCCAAAACTTTTTGTAATAGGGATTACTTCATGCAATTCATCTACATTTAAATCACCTCCGGTTCCATAATAACTTTTTAACAATGGAAGTATGGCTTTATACCATCTTTCTAAAACCCCTTGTTTTCTTGGGTCTTCTGGATCAAAATTAATACCTGATTTGGCGCCCCCAATTTGAGGACCAGACACCGTAAATTTTATCTCCATGGTTTTTGCCAAGGATTGTACTTCGTCTCGGTTCAATCCTTTTCGCATTCTAGTACCACCACCGGCGGCACCACCTCGCAATGAATTGATAACAACCCATCCTTTGGCTTCTGTCTCTTTGTCAGTCCATTCAAAAACAATTTCTGGCGCACTACGTTCGAAAATTTCAATTAGATTCGACATCTCTTTGTATTTAGTTTTGTTACTAACAAAATTAATTCAACAAAGAAGTAGTAAGAACATAATGCTGATAAAAATGTTTAATATTGGTGTTTTATTCCTAAATAATTTGTTTTAGTAGAATATTAATCTAAAAATGTTTCATAAATTTAACACAACTTTTATTCTCACTTAAAATGAATCCACAATTAGATACAATAGATCTTCAAATTCTTGGTTTATTACAAGAAGATGGACGCATTACTATAAAAAGTATGTCGGAAATTTTAAAGCTTACAGCAACTCCTATTTTTGAAAGAATAAAGAAATTAGAGAAAAACGGCTACATAAAAAAATATGTAGCTTTACTAAACGAACGTAAATTGGGTTTGAAACAAGTAATATTTATCAATTTAACGTTGAAAGAACACAACAGGAGTTATCTGGAAAAGTTTGTAAAAGAAGTAAAGGAATTCCCCGAGGTTATAGAATGTTATCGAATTACTGGGAATTTTGACTTTCTAATAAAAGTTTTGGTAGAGGATATCGAAAGTTACGAGACTTTCATTTTAACAAAACTGTCGTTGCTTGCAAATCTTGGAAATGTACAAAGTCATATTGCCCTTTCTGAAGCGAAAAACTCGACTAAAGTTAAATTAAAATAGTGTTCGATTGTTTTTTATCAAAGTAAAAATCTAGGACCTTTGGTGTTTGGTCAATTAGCAAAGTCTTATTTTAGAAGCAATCATAATTTTGAAAGTACTAAATCAAAAAGACTATCAAATTGCGGGAGTGGGGTGAGAGGCGCATTCCATTAGTTTATAGTGGAGCCGTCTACTTGATTTTAAGCGGTTTTTCTTATTTAAAACTTAATTGACAATTCCAGATGTCCGCCTAAACCAAGTTCAACTATTTTTTGTAAAGTAGAGAATCTGGCTTCTTTTACATTATTCTCAATTTTTGAAATATACGATTTTGTTGTTCCAGTTTTTTCCGCAAGTTGTTCCTGCGTCAAACCTTTTTCAAGTCTCGCATCATGAATCATTGCTCCAATTTTAAAGTTTTCATAACCAGCATCAAGGTCGTCACGTTTTGATGTTCCAACTTTTCCGTATTGCTTATCTTTAAATTGACTAAGTGTTTTAATATTGTTATTATTATTATTATTATTCATTTTCATATTCGTTTTTAATTTTTAAAGCCTTTTCAATTTCCTTCTTTGGTGTTTTCAGTGTTTTCTTTTGAAATCCATTTGTCAGAATTATTAATTGACCTTGATCAAAAAAACAGAAGATTCTAAAAATATCACTTCCTTGTTGAACTCTGATTTCATATAATCCATCTGTATTTTCAAGATGTTTCAAATATGTTTCTGGAATCCTTTCTAATTCTTCAATTAATTCTAATGTCCAGATAATTTTTGCCTTGACTTTTTCACGTTGCTTTACAAAGAATTCTTCAAAGTAATCTTTGTAAAATATAATTGTTCGTAGCTTCTGCTTATTGTCACTTGTGTAAAGATAAATAAGTTGTTCTAAAGTACAACTATTGAAGTAGTGTTATTTATGTATTTCGGGTTTCCAAAATCGCATATAACGTTCTGGCGCTTTGAGATGGTGGGGATTTCGTAACCGCTCAATTTTCGGCTTAACGAAAACTTGATGCGAAACGATAATTCCACTAAAATCCAGCTATATCAAAACAGCTGTTGGCAGATCGGTTTTCTATTTTTAGATATATTCAATTTCAATTTCTGAACAAGCTTCGTTTCCAAATTTAACCTTAATAGGTAGTTCTTTCAAACTCGATGCAATATCAATTCCAGAATTATGACTAACTTTAATTTTCATTTTTTTGACGTTCTGGTTTTTCCCTTCTTTGATTATTTCTTTAATAGCTTCAAGTTGTTTCTCTGTTGTTTTTTCTGGTGAAAATGTTTTCATAATCAACCAACTTATTGGATTTACCAATAGTAATAAATCATCGCTTTTAACAAAATCGATTGCTTTTTTAAAACCTTCTTTTGTAGTCAAGTCAAATTTTTTTTCTGTCATTTTTAAGTTTAGTTTGATTGTTTAAATCATTAATTTCTAATCGTCATTATTATTGTCATCAAAATCCCCGTAAAATCCTTCATTATAACTTTCGTTAAAGTCTCCACTTTCTTCATCATCACTTCCGTTGTACATACTGTCTTCTCCGTAGTGTTGATTGTTTTCTTTGTCTAATTCATCATTTGGGTCACTTAAATAATTTTTCATAATAAAATTGTTTTGTTATTTTTTTGATTTTCGATATATTTCTATTTTTCCAGTTCGTCCAAACTGTCTGCCAACGTTCTCGCACCTTGCGCCGTTTGCGACTTACGAATAAAAACGGTAATTCGCAAATGGCGCAAGACGTGTGTTAGGCGACGTACTATTTGTTTATTGTTTCGTTCCACCTATCAAGTGCAGATACAAAATCATCTGGTTTATAATCAATTATTTTTTTGTAATGGGTTAAAATCCCTACTTTATTGTCAACCAACATTTTATTAAAATTTTTTGCTTTTGTAGAATTTATAATCTGACTTTCTATTTTTATTGCATTTCGAATTGTTAAATCATAAATTTTATTATGGTTTATTTCAATTCCTTTTTCTTTAAGTCTTGGACTATTTTTACAATAATTAGATATTGTTAGAATTACATTTAAAATTCTAATGATGGGATGAGGATGTGTACTTTCTTCATAATATATTTCATCTTTATATGCTTCAAACGATAGAAAATATAATAATATGCTACTGCTGAAAACTTCGATTACTGATTCAACTTGATAAGATGTCAATTCTTCTCCAAAAATTTTAAAAGCATATTGATGTATATGTGCAGAAATAAAAGTTGCGCTAAAAGTGTCAGCATCAAATTCTAGTTTATGCTTTTTTAAATCGTATTCTTGAACTTCAGTTGGTCTTTCAAATATAAATGATTTTAAACTTTCAGAGTTTTGAACTAAATGACCTAATTCGTGATAAAATGTAAAATGAAGTGCAACTTGATACATTAAAATATGAATTGGATTGTCTAGAAAATTATAAATTTTGTTGTAGTCTGAATGAAGTAATTCGTGAATTTCATTTTTTTCAAAAATGTTTTGGATAAGGAAAATCATTAATCCAGCGTTAATACAAATTAAATTATATTTGTCTGTAGTACCAGCTTTGGCATTTACACTTCTATTATTCAAATAGAAAATATAACTCTTCTTTAAATTAAATCTTGAACTATTATTTGTTAAGGTAGTTTTATAAAAATCAAAGACTTTTGACAATTCTTCTGCATATGGAGAATCAGTAAAATCGAAAATTTCTTCACTTTTAAAGTCTGTTTCATCTAAAACAGTTTTAATTTCATTTTCATATTCTTTTGTCATTATTTTCTTCGGTTTTTGTCGTATGTCACCTAACGTTATGCCACTTTGAGATGGCTGGAAGTTCGTAACCTTTCAGTTTTCGGCTTAACGAAAACTTGATGCGAAACGATAATTCCACTAAATTCCAGCTAGTTCAAAATGGCTGTTGTAAGTAGGCTTTTCTATGTTAGAGTTCCAATAAATTCAATCAATTTAGGGATAGTGTCGTAAATACCTCTTGAGGCTAGGGAGACTGTAATTTTACCGAGCCAACTCATTATTTTTTCTTTTCTATTAGGTGTTCCCTTTGGATTTTCAATATCAATTATTTCTAATTCTTTTAATGAATCCTCTTCAACCCCTAATTCCCTTAACTTGTTTTTTTGCTCTTCGTTAATAGTTACATTAATATCACCTTGTTTAATATTTTCTCCTGCAGCTACATTTAATGGATTATTGTTGCCATAGATGTTATTGGTGATAATATTTTGAGCTTTTTCTTTATTATCTTCGTTCAAAACATAGTTTTTGTCTATTTGAGGAAATTGGTTTTCAAGTTCTTGTAAAGTGTCCAATAGTTTTTGTTTTGTTATTTGAACAATGTTTTGAAGATGTGACTTTCCAACAGTCCTATGTGCGCTTCTAATTTGCCCATGTTGTTTTTTAATTGAACCATAAAATTCGGCAAGGATCCTTACCATTCCGCCTGGTAAACTTATCGAACCTGAACTTCCTTCCATTTCCGCTATATTCTGTTCTACGATATAAATTGGTTCAATAAATCTATGATGGTAAATTGAATCTTTCATGCTTTCATCTGCCTCATCTGGAAGGACAACAGGAAATGTTCTTATTTGTGCGTACGGGAATTCAGCTGTTAGTTCTATTTCTGACCAAACTTTTCTGTATTCAGGTAAAATTTCATCATCGATATTATATCCATTCAATTCTTTCGATAGCCAATTTTTAAAAGTGTCATTTTTAATTTGATTTGCTATCAATTTTGCTCTGGTTAAACCTTGAGCAACGGTGATTCGGTCGTATGCTATGTCGGTTATTAATTCGTGTATCATTCGTTTTTTTTAAGCTTACTTACAACTCATTTATATACGCAATAAACATTCGCATATCTACCCAAAATGAGGTAGATTACCGCTATTGCGTAGCGTTTATCTAACAAATATAATCAAATTTCTACTTTGATTAATCGTAAAAATTTAATAAAAAACAGCAATTTCATCCAACTCTTTTCGCTTAATATCGGGAACCCAACATTCAGAAGCGGGATAACCGACAGGGATCAATAAAAAAGGTTTTTCGTTTTCGGGACGATTCAGAATTTTACTCAAAAAGCCCATAGGATTTGGTGTATGAGTCAAAGCGACAAGACCTGCATTATGAATGGCCGCGAGTAAAAATCCTGTAGCAATCCCCACACTTTCCTGAACATAATAATTGTTTTTCTTTTGGCCGTTTGAACCCAATTCGTAGCTGTGTTTAAAGATGATGATGAGGTAGGGAGCGGTTTCAAGAAAGGGCTTGTGCCAACCAGTCCCGAGAGGTTTTAAATCTACCAGCCATTCACTCGACATTCGAGATTCATAACCTTCTAGCTCTTCGGCTTCAGCGGCAATGCGGATTTGTTTTTTGATTTCTGGGTTTTCAACAATGCAAAAGGTCCAGGGTTGTTTGTGTGCTACAGATGGAGCGGTTGAAGCGGTTTTTATCAAGTTTTCTATTACTTCTAATGGAATGGGTTGGTCTGAGAACTCACGAACCGAACGTCTTTCATCCATTTTATTGTAGAAAGTAGCAGCTCGATCCAGCATTTCTTCTTCAGAAATTATCGGTTTTTGATACGATATATAAGGGTACTCTTCAATCAATTTTTTTTCAGACATAGTGTAGTTGTAAGTAACAATAGGAATATTTTATATCTTATTTAATTTTTCTTTAAAAAAAGCTATTGTACGTATCCAAGATAAAGTAGCAGCTTTTTCATCATATCTGGGTGTGGTATTGTTGTGAAAACCATGATTGACGCCTTCATAAAAATAAGCAGTATGCTCGACTTTGTTCTTTTTTAGAATGCTTTCATAAGCGGGCCAACCTTCGTTTACTCTAGTATCTAAACTGGCATATTGTAATAGTAAAGGTGTGCGTACTTTTTCGGCATCTTCAGTAGTGGGCTGTCCACCATAGTAAGGAACTGCAGCAGCTAAAGTTGGAATTTTAACAGCCATCATATTGGCAATCCAACCTCCAAAACAAAATCCGACTACCCCAACATTTCCGTTACAATCTTTGTGTTTTTTTAGGAATTCGTAGGCGGCAATAAAATCTTCGAGCATTTCTTCACGGGTGCGCTTTTTTTGCATTTCTCTTCCGTCATCATCATTTCCGGGATAACCACCCAATGGCGATAAAGCATCTGGAGCCAAAGTGATAAATCCTTCGATAGCGGCTCTTCGTCCTACATCTTCAATATAAGGATTAAGTCCTCGATTTTCATGAACCACAATAATTCCAGGTAACTTTTCATTGGTTGCTATGGGTTGAGACAATAGTGCTTTAATCGCTCCGCCACCTTCAGGAGATTCAAAAATTGTGAATTCCGATTGCAGCCTTGGATCGTCTGGTTTTATTAAAATGGAGTCCTCATAATTTGGAGTCATAAAACTCAGAAGTGCAGGAAGTGTAAGACTTCCTACTGCAAAAAAGGATAGTTTTTCTATGAATTGCCTTCTTTCAATTTTATTATGGGCGTAGTCGTCGTAAAGATCAAAAAGCGCTTGTGGAATATCTTCTTTTGTGATTTCTTTCATAATGGTATTTTTTGAAGATACCAATATAAGAAATATTATACTTGTTTTACAGCTTGAAATTAGTCTGATGTGTATAAATCCTCAACAAAAAGCCTTTTTTTTAGTTCAATTTGATTAAGCGATATTTGCCATTCCATCTGGAAACGGTCTGTAAGCATAGTATTGCAATACTTCTTCAATTGCCATTTTTAGGGCCTGGTTTATTGGGAGTATAATAGATGCCAAGTGATAATCGATTTGAGTGAGTTGCATATAATAATCCGTAAAAATAGGAACATAAAGGCCTTTGCTGATGGCTTCTTCGGTATTATTGAAGTTTTCTGATTGGTCCTCTTTTATGATTTTGCAGGTGGCCAATCGTAGTTTTCCGTATTTATCTCTATTGGCGGCATAGCCAAAAAGGCGGCATATTAATCCGCGGTAACGATAGTTGCTACAGCTTCCGTTGTACTCTTCTAAAAGGGCTAGAGGTCGGTAAATATGGCAGGTAGTAATAGAAGTATTGTTTAATTCTAACAAAGTTTCTTCGGCTTTGCCATTCAAAAATAAATGCAATGCCCAAGGTAAAAATTCTAAAGGAGATGCGTCGATTTCAGGATTCGAACAGCATTTGCCACAACCAGTTAGGCAATGTAATTTGGTTTCGGATTTGAAATTTGAAATTTCAAAATCAAGACGGTCAAATAATTCTTCAACCTGCCGAACCTTGTGCTCTATTGCCATTATTTTTTGTGAAAGGTAGTCTATTATAAAATACTAAAGCTAAATTGTCTTTACAAGATGTTTTTATTTTAAATGGAATTGGCATTTAAATTGATTTTATTTGCGTTTTTTTGGATTTAAAACAGCTTTGTTTTTTATTTCTTCTTGTTTGTATATCTCAATGTTTTTCTTTGATAGTTTTTGTTCTAGCCATAAAATCATTTTTTGTTTTGAAGTTTTCTGTAGTATCTCTTTGCTACGATAAACAAGCACTGGAACTACTTTTGAACTATCGGTATTGTTGTAATAAGTATGGTTAGAAATAGAAATGTCTTCAACTTCTGGAAACAATATTCGTACTTCGGATAATATCGAATTATTATCATAGTGATCCAATTTGATTTGATTTTCTAAATTGGCAATCTGAAGGTCTTTTTTATTGATTCCGGTTTTTCCGAAATTGATTTCATTTAAAATGAATTTCTTAATGTCAGTGGTGTCTTGTTTAATTATTAATTGGGTGTTTGGAATATTGTAAACATTTAATTTTTTATTGAGTTGCTTTATTTCCTCTGGTGTGAATTTTTTACTTAAAAAAGCAAGGTCTATTTTTTTGGGATTGGTGTTTAATGTTGTTTTGTTGTAAAGAAGTGCGTAACCTTTGCTTGTAAATTCATTATTTATGAAAAAATCCACATTTTGAATGTATTTTTTTTGATTAATTAGTTGATAAGCAAAATAAATGCTAGGCAGCATTAATGCCAAAGTTAGTACTGTTATCGCATATTTTACTTGTTTTTCACTTTTTTCATCCACCTGTTTTTTTGAAGGGTATTTTAAATATTTGACAATGAAAAAGGTAGCAATACATATGAAAACACAATTTATAGTGTATAGAAACATAGCACCAAGAAAAAATCTAAAATTACCTATTGCAAGGCCATAACCCGCAGTACATAATGGAGGCATCAAGGCGGTAGCAATTGCAACTCCAGGAATTGGATTTCCTTTTTCGACTCTGGTAATGGCAACAACGCCTACTAAACCACCAAAAAAAGCAATTAATATATCGTAAATATTAGGGGAAGTTCTTGATAATAATTCAGATTGAGTATCCTTAAAAGGACTGATGTAAAAATATATACCAGAAACTACCAAGCCAACAATTGTTGCTATGGCTAAGTTTTTAAGCGCTTTTTTAAGAAGTTCAAAGTCAAAAATTCCTAAACCAAAACCAGCACCAACGATTGGTCCCATTAAAGGTGAAATAAGCATCGCGCCTATAATTACGGCAGTTGAATTCATATTTAATCCAACAGAAGCAATGACAATAGCACAAGCCAAAATCCATAAATTAGAACCTCTGAAAGAAATATTGGATTTTACGTTTTCCAATACCTTTTTCTTGTTTTCTTCTCCTTGATGAAGGTCTATAAATGAAGTTACCTTGTTTATCATTAATTCTGTTTTAAAGTATTGTAATTATTAGTTCTGAAAATTTAAAAATAGATAAAGGAAAACAAATTATTGGTATTAATTAGTCCTTATCTATATTGATTTATAAATATACATTAAAATTAGTATAGATTTTGCTGTTTTTTTATTGAGATCCAATCTAAAGCTTGTTTTTTAGTTAATTTTACTTTCAAATTAAAACGTACCAAATGGCATTATTAAAAAGGATAAATGAAAAGGCGAAGTCTTATTTAAGTTCCGGTTTTGGATCAAATACAAGTAATTATGGTGGTCGTTTTGTTAATAAAAATGGCACTGCCAATGTTGAAAAACGGGGCATGCATATCTGGATGCGAACCAGTTGGTTTCATACCCTTATTGATATGGATGCTTGGAAATTTTTATTGATTATTTTGTCTTTTTATATAAGTATCAATTTTGTTTTTGCCTTTATTTATTTTTCTATTGGGATTGAAAACTTGCATGGTATAGACTCATCAGGTTCTGAATGGGTACAATTTGGTCAAACTTATTTTTTTAGTGCGCAGACATTTACCACTGTAGGGTATGGACATATTAGTCCTTCAGGTTTTATGGCAAGTGCTGTTTCTACCTTAGAAGCCTTAATTGGTTTGTTGAGTTTTGCTATTGCTACTGGTTTGTTCTTCGGACGTTTCAGCAAACCAGTTGCTTTTTTAAAGTTTTCTCATAACGCACTAATCGCTCCTTATGGTGATAGTACTGCTTTGATGATTCGTCTTACTCCTTTTAAAAACACCAATCTTACGGATGCTGAAGCTAAAATAACTTTAGGAATGAGTGTTGAAGAAAACGGAAAAATGAGTAATAAATTTTATTCATTAGACCTTGAGATGGAGAAAATTAATGCACTTACCTTAAGCTGGACCTTGGTACATCCTATAAATGAAAGTAGTCCATTATATCAATTTACAAAAGATGATTTTGAGACACTAAACGGTGAGATTTTAGTTTATATCAAAACTTTTGATGATATGTTTAGTAATATAGTTGCTATTCGAACTTCGTATACTTTTGAAGAGGTAGTTTACGGAGCCAAATTTAATCCAATGTATTCAAGAAACGATACCAATACTATAACGATTTTACATCTGGATAAATTAAACGATTTTGAATTGGTTCAATTATAAAATTTACAGTTTCAAAAAATATTTATTATATTTGTTCATTAAATATTAAAAAACAATGAACAATATTAAAACTGTCTTTAGTATAAAAGATTTAGAAAATCTTTCTGGTATAAAAGCACATACGATTCGGATTTGGGAAAAAAGATACAATATTTTAGAACCTTTACGAACGGAAACCAATATCAGAACCTATGATTCAATTAATTTACAAAAGCTTTTAAATGTTGTTTTGTTAAATAACTATGGGTATAAGATATCTAGAATAGCTGAATTTCCTGTAGATAAAATCTCTCTAATTGTTCGCGAAATTGTTTCCGAAAAAAACGCTAATAATCACGCATTGAATACTTTTAAGTTGGCGATGGTGAATTTTGATCAAAATTTATTTGTTACTACTTATAATAGTTTACTTTCAGAAAAAACATTTCGAGAAGTTTTTTATGAAGTATTTATTCCACTTATGAACGAAATAGGTTTGTTGTGGCAGTCAAGCACTATTAGCCCTGCTCAAGAACATTTTATTTCTTTTTTAATTAAACAAAAATTACTAATTAATACTGAGAAAGTACAAATGTTGGAACTAACAAAAACTGATAAAGTTTTTGTTTTATACTTACCAGAAAATGAAATACATGAGCTAGGTTTGATGTATTTGAACTATGAAATTTTGTTACATGGGTATAAATCAGTATATTTAGGCGAAAGTGTTCCTCTGGAGAGTTTAATGGATATGAAAAAACACTTCGATAATATTGTATATATATCGTACTTGACTGTAAAGCCAACAAAAGATGAAATTGAGGATTATATTAAAGATGTTTCCGATAGTATTATAGTAGGAAATGCTAAAATTTGGTTTATTGGTAAAATGACTGAATTTATTGATACTGAAAACCTTTCTAGTAATATTTCTGTTTTTAGTTCTATCTCAGATTTGGTTTGTGAATTATAATTTGCTGTTAAAAACTATTTTTTGTTTAAACTTATTGTATATTTGCTAAACAAATGAAAAAAACAATTACAATTATCGGGTCTGGATTTTCTGCTTTGTCAGCCTCGTGCTATTTAGCGAATAGTGGTTTTGACGTGACGATACTCGAAAAACATAAAACTGTAGGAGGTCGTGCCAGACAATTTATTAAAGAAGGTTTTACTTTTGATATTGGTCCAACTTGGTATTGGATGCCTGATGTTTTCGAAAAATTCTTCGCCGATTTTGGCAAGAAACCTTCTGATTATTATCATTTAGATAAGCTTAACCCAGCCTATGAAGTGTATTATAATGAGTTAGATTCCATTAAAATTCCAGATAATTTGCCCGAAATTGTGTCTATTTTTGAAAAAGAAGAAAAAGGTAGTGCCCAGCATTTAGAGTCATTTCTAGATAATGCCAAACACAATTATGACGTTGCTATTAAGGATTTGGTGTATCGTCCTGGCATCTCAATTACTGAATTGATAACGCCCGTAACGATTAAAAAAGCCAATCAATTTTTTTCTACAATTCGAACAAGTGTCCGAAAAAAAATAAAAAACAATCGCTTGCAGCAAATAATGGAATTTCCGGTTTTGTTTCTTGGTGCAAAACCATCCAATACACCTTCGTTTTATAGTTTTATGAATTATGCCGATTTTGGTTTAGGTACTTGGCATCCCAAAGGAGGAATGTATGAGGTCGTTAAAGCGATGGTAACATTGGCAATCGAATTGGGCGTGAAGATTGAAACCAATCAAAATGTCGAGAAAATCAATGTCGCGAATGGAATTGTAAAAAACGTTATTTCAAACGGGAAACTAATTTTATCGGATTTTGTATTGAGTGGTGCCGATTACCATCACACAGAAACTTTATTAGACGAAAAATACAGAGGCTATTCTGAGAAGTATTGGGATTCAAAAACTTTCGCACCTTCGTCATTATTATTTTATGTTGCTTTCGACAAAAAAATAGAGAATGTCTCCCATCATACATTATTCTTTGATACGGACTTTGATGTCCACGCAAAGGACATTTATGACAATCCTAAATGGCCTGAAAAACCACTTTTTTATGCCAGTTTTCCAAGTAAGACAGATTCAACTGTGGCTCCAGATGGCAAAGAAGCAGGAATTTTTCTGATTCCTATTGCGCCAGGAATTGAAGATACTCCAGAAATCAGGGCAACTTATTTTGAAAACATTATTGCAAGATTTGAAAAATTGACCAATCAAAAAGTGGCTGAGAATATTATTTTTAAAGAAAGTTATTGTGTTAATGATTTTGTCAATGATTACAATTCATACAAAGGGAACGCCTATGGATTAGCTAATATTTTGACTCAAACCGCTTTTTTAAGACCCAAAATTATCAGTAAAAAAGTGCAACATTTATATTTCACAGGTCAATTAACGGTACCAGGTCCCGGTGTTCCGCCCTCAATAATTTCAGGAAAAATTGTATCTGACTTAATCCTAAAACAACTTAAAAACGAAAACTATGAAACAACTATTTGATGATGTGTCTTTTAAATGCAGCGAGTTGGTGACAAAGAGTTATAGTACATCTTTTTCTTGGGCTGTTAAAATGCTTGCACCTAGTATTCGGGAAGACATTTATAATATTTATGGTTTTGTGCGTTTTGCAGATGAAATTGTCGATTCTTTTCATGGATATGATAAAGAAAGTTTGATTACGGATTTTGAAAATGAATATTATAAAGCTCAAAAATTGGGAATTAGTTTGAATCCAATTTTGAATTCTTTTCAGCATACTGTAAAAAAAAATAAAATCGAAGATGATTTAGTTCAGTCGTTTTTAAAAAGCATGAAAATGGATTTGGTAAAAACGGATTACAATCATGTAAAGGACTATAATGATTATATTTATGGTTCGGCGGATGTGGTTGGTTTGATGTGTTTGAAAGTTTTTGTAAAAGGCAATGGTAAAAAATATGATGAGTTAAAACCCGAAGCCATGCGTTTGGGGTCTGCTTTTCAGAAAGTGAATTTCTTGCGTGATTTAAAAGATGATAATTTAATGCTAAACCGTAATTATTTTCCAGGAGTCAATTTGAACTCTTTTGATGAAAATGCTAAAAACAGAATTATCAAAGAAATAGAAGAGGATTTTAAAGTCGCATTGCAAGGAATTAAAAAGTTGCCTTTAGAAGCAAAATTCGGAGTATATACGGCTTATGTCTATTATAAAAAGTTATTAAAAAAGCTCGAAAAAACACCCTGTCATAAAATTGGCACCGAGAGAATTCGGGTTTCGAATTATGCCAAAGCGAGATTGTTTGCCAATTCTTTTGTAACTTACAAACTGAATATGCTGTAATTGTAAGGCTATTTATAAGTTAATAAATTTAAGATATTATGATGTTTTTTTTAATTTTTATAGTTACATTTTTAATCATGGAATGTGTCACATGGTGTACTCATAAATACCTGATGCATGGTTTGATGTGGTATTTTCATTTAGACCATCATCAACCCAAGTATGCTGCTGTTTTTGAAAGGAATGATGTCTTTTTTGTCATTTTTGCCACCCCTAGTATTTTGCTTTTTTATTTTGGCTCCGAGGCTGGTTTTGATTATAAATTCTATATCGGTTTAGGAATTCTTGCTTATGGTTTGGCTTATTTTTTTGTTCATGATATTATCATTCATCAACGATTTAAATGGTTTAAAAACACAAAAAATAAGTATTTAATTGGTTTGCGAAAAGCTCATAAAATGCATCACAAACATTTAGGTAAAGAAGATGGGGAATGTTTTGGAATGTTATTCGTACCTTTTAAATATTTTAAAATTTAAGATTTACTTCGGATTAGTAAGTGATAACAACAATTAATACTTTTTTTTAAACCATTAAGAAATGTAAGAAAAATTAAGTTAGTTTTATTTCTTACCGAACCTTGCCTAACTTAATTGTATTAAAAAAATTACAATATTGTGTATGGCTTTAAACTATTAAGAAAGTCAAGAAAAATTAAGTTTAGTTTTATTTCTTAACTAACCTTAATTGACTTAATTGTTTAAAAAAAACACAGTTTTCATATCGAACATTCAAAAAAATATGTCATTATACCTAATTTTAAATATAACCTCCTTTATCATTCCGTTTCTGTATAGTTTCGAAAGTAGAATGAAGTATATTAAACGATGGAAAGCTGTTTTTACTTCAATTGCAATGACGGCTGTTTTTTTTATAGCTTGGGATATTATTTTCACAAAAATTGGGGTTTGGAGTTTTAATCCGCGATACCATTCTGGATTGGAGTTTTTTGGTTTGCCTATTGAAGAATGGCTATTTTTTATTTGTATTCCGTATGCCAGTATTTTTATACATTTTGCCTTTCAATATTTCTATCCAAAAGTTACTTTGACTGACAAAACTGTAAAAAAAATATATTGGATTCTATTGATAATCCTTTTGCCAACTACGATGCTTAATTATGATAAATTATATACTTCAATCAATTATAGCGTATTCTTACTAGTTTTGACTTATACTTTTTTTAAAGTTACAAAGGTGCTAAATACCTTTTTTATTAGCTTTTTGATCATCTTAGTTCCATTTGCTATTGTAAACGGAATATTGACTGGAAGTTTTATTGATGAACCCGTTGTGATTTACAATAATGCTGAAAATTTAGGTATTCGGTTGGGTACTATCCCGATTGAAGATGTGGGATATGCTTTTACCATGTTATTAATGAGTTTGGTTTTGATTACAAAAATCGAGAAAATCACTAATGGATTAGACCGGTTTTTTTGATTGTTTTAATATTAAATGGTCGCTATTAGAAAAACACAAAATGCAACTCTAGAACGATTTTACAACAATAATAATACAGTACATTAATGAAAGTATATAAAAAAGAAACGGTACAACATGTCAATGCAAGTATCGAAGAATGCTGGGCATTTTTCTCTAGCCCTAGAAATTTGCAAAAAATTACTCCGGAAACAATGGGCTTTAATATCACTGATTTTGATGGGAAATCGATGTATCCTGGACAAATTATTCAATACACTGTTTCTCCGCTTGCAGGTTTGAAATTGAGTTGGACCACTGAAATTACTTTTGTGAAAGACAATAGTTATTTCATCGACGAACAACGTTTTGGACCCTATTCGTTTTGGCACCACAAACATTTTTTTGAAGCGGATGGAAATGGAGTAAAAATGACCGATGTTGTTCATTATGCTTTGCCGCTTGGGTTTCTTGGGCGAATGATGAATGCACTTGTTGTGAAAAATAAATTGAATACCATTTTTGAATATAGAGTCAAAAAAGTGGATGAAATTTTCAATGCTAAAATATGAGCAGGCAAGAAGTATCATTATTTTGGTTTCGGCGAGATTTACGTTTAGAAGATAACGCCGGCCTTTATTTTGCTTTGGAATCAAAATACCCAGTGATTCCCTTGTTTATTTTTGATGAAGATATTCTGGATAGTTTACCAAAAAATGATGCAAGAGTTGGTTTTATTCATGAATGTCTTTCGAATATAAATATAAATTTGAATACGTTTGGATCTTCTCTTCTCATCAAAAAAGGGAAGACCCAGGAAATATGGAAACAACTTATTGAGGAATACACTATCAAAGCCGTTTTCTATAACAAAGATTATGAACCTTATGCTATTAGCCGTGATTTAGCAGTTGCTGAATTTTTAGCATCAAAAAACATTGCTTCTTTTCCCTATAAAGATCAAGTCATATTTGAAGAATTAGAAATTACAAAAGCAGATGGATTGCCGTATACGGTCTATACTCCCTATAAAAATAAATGGCTTGAAAAATACACTTTAAACAAACCTGTAAAGGAATACAATTGTGAAGTATTGCTTTCTAATTTTTACAAAAGTGATTATATATTTCCAACTTTAGAACAAATCGGTTTTGAAGAAAATACTATAAAAGTCAAACCCCACAATCTAACTCAAATTTCCAATTATCAAGAAACCAGAGATTTTCCCGCTATGGATACCACATCCTACTTGTCACCCCATTTGCGTTTTGGAACGGTAAGCATTCGGAAATTAGTAAATTGGGCAGCGAATAAAAATCAAGTTTTTTTAAGTGAGTTAATTTGGAGAGAATTTTTTATGCAAATTCTTTTCTATTTTCCAAAAGTAGTAAGCCATAATTTCAAGTCGGCTTATGATGGGATTCAGTGGCGTAATAACGAAGATGATTTTAAACGTTGGTGTACCGGAACTACAGGTTATCCCATGGTTGATGCCGGAATGCGACAATTGAACGAAACGGGTTATATGCACAATCGTGTTCGCATGGTCGTAGCCAGTTTTTTATGCAAACATTTATTGATTAATTGGCAATGGGGTGAAGCTTATTTTGCCGAAAAATTATTGGATTACGAATTGTCTGCCAATGTTGGAAACTGGCAGTGGGCTGCTGGAACAGGTTGTGATGCGGCGCCTTATTTCCGAGTTTTTAATCCTGAAATTCAACTCAAGAAATTCGACGAAAAAGGAATTTATATTCGAAAATGGATTCCAGAGTTCGATTTAGGTTACGGTGAGCCCATGGTGGAACATGCTTTTGCAAGAGATAGAGCGATTGCAACGTATAAAGCAGGAATTTTGAAATGATTAGTTTAAACCATTAAGAAAGTTAAGAAAAATTAAGTTTTATGTCTTAACTAACCACAACTGACTTAAGGGTTTGAAAAAAAAGTATCGAGAACTTTTGTATTGAAACTTCTCGATACAATCCCCGTGAAATGTGGGATCAATAGAGGAGACGGAAAGAAACATTTGTATTTGGAAAATCATTTAATTAATTTATTCAGCATTCCATTGAAAATAAATCCGTGAAAAGGCAAAAATGGATGCCACAATAATTTACAAATTGAAATTACCTATTCAAATAATTCAAAAAGTAATGGAAAAAGAAAAACCCGATAATATTGTGTTCTCTAAAGAAAACGGATACAACGCAAGTAGGCTGCCTTATGCAACAAATGTTGGAGCACCTGTACTTAAAATTGATGATGTGGTTTCTTTGAAAAGCAGAGGTATTCATAGTGTTAATAAATAATTTGAAAATAAGTTCAACGAACTTAAATTACAATACCAAAAGTTAATCGAAGAATTCGAATGGAATGATGTACTATATAATGCTAGGTTTTTATTTGAACCTGTTGTTGGCGAAACTAATCATTTATATCAAGGTGATGATGGAATCCATTTTTTGTCATTAATTTCTCCACAAGAATGGTTCAAAGAACATGTCGGCGCTTTTAAACTGAATCGTGAAAAAAAGTGGATTTTAGTATGTCAAAAAAACCCTATTTTCTACTAAATTTAAATCTATACTTGATGCAAAAACATATTTCTTTTGAAGCTATTATGGCAATCGAATCGCTGGAGCGTGTTCATTTTATAAATAGCTTGGGTGTTTTCAAAAGCGTTTGCCTTATTGGAACAAAAAACAAATTTAATCAAACAAATTTGTCAATTATTTCTTCTCTAATTCATATTGGAAGTCATCCACTTTGTTTGGAATCATTTTTCGACCGGGAGTTGTAGAGCGCCATACATTAGGAAATATTTTGCAAACTGGATTTTATACCGTAAATCACATCAATGAAACAATCTATAAGCAAGCTCATCAAACTTCTGCTCGCTACGAAAGAAAAATGTCAGAATTTGATCAAACGGGTTTAAATTCTGAATATAAAAATGATTTTTTTGCACCATTTGTAAAAGAAAGTTACGTTCAACTAGCATTAGAATTCAAAGAAAAAATTGATATTATAATTAACAATACTGCCCTAATTATTGGAGAAGTAAAAAGTGTTTATTTTCCCGATAATTGTATAGGAGAAGATGGATTTTTGAATATCGAAAAAGCACAAACCATTACTTGTTCTGGTTTAGATAGTTATCATAAAACTATAAAATTAGATCGTTTGAGTTATGCAAAACCCAATAGAGAACTTACCTCAATTGCATAAAATGGAATTACATTACTATAAATAGTGTTTAGTTCAAAAGTGATTTATAATTACTGAATCAGTTTATTCAGCATACCATTGAAAATAAAACCATGCAAAGGCAATACAGAATACCAATAGAGATTTCCCCAAATCCCTTTTGGCTTGAATGTTGCCGATTGGTAAAGTGTATTATTAATTATTTTGAATTCGAGCCATGCTTCACCTGGTAATTTCATTTCTGCATATAATACTAATTTTCCTTCTTCCTTATTGGCATACAAAACGCGCCAAAAGTCTAGTACATCACCAGAATGAATTTCATGTTTGTGGGTACGTCCTCTTCTGGAACCTACACCACCAAATAGTTTGTCAATAAATCCACGAAAACTCCAGAGCCAATCACCATAATACCAACCCGTTTGTCCTCCAATAGACCAGATTCTATCGATGGTAAAATCTTTATTGATAATTTCTTTTTTTCGTCGATCAATAAAACAACCTTTTTTTGGGACTTTTAAATGTTCTGAAATATTGCTGTTAAAACGTCCGCTAACTAAGGAATCTTTCCAACTTGATGTCACATTGTCTTCATCAACTTTTATCAAAGCTCTTGATAAAGCCTGTTCGTATGTAATGGGTTTTACTCCTAATAATTCGTTGATTTCATTGTTTCTGCAAACTACTTCCACTTTCATACTACTTACTAGGGCTGAGGCTAATTTATAGGAAGTGGAAGTCACGAAATACAACCAATACGACGATAATTTAGGAGTCATTACTGGGACAGTAATAATCCATCTTTTTAGTTTTTTTGCTTTTGCAAAGCCTAAAAGCATTTCTTTGTAAGTGAGAATATCTGGCCCTCCTATATCAAAACTCTTACCGTAAGTAATGGAGTTTAATAGTGATTTTGATAAAAATTCGAGGACATCTTTAATGGCAATGGGTTGGCATTTTGTGTTTAGCCATTTGGGAGTAATCATCACTGGAAGTTTATTAATGAGATCCCTGATGATTTCGAATGAAGCACTGCCAGAACCTACAATAATTCCTGCTCTTAAGGTCGTCAATGCAAACGTCCCAGTGTTTAAAACTTCTTCTACTTTTTTTCTAGAAGATAAATGTTTAGAAAGGGATTTGTCATTAACAATTCCGCTCAAATAAATTACTTGAATCAATTTTGTTTGGTTGATGCTATTGACAAAATTTTCAGCAGATTTTTTTTCCAACTCATCGTAATTAGTTTCTGAACCTGACATAGAATGAATTAAGTAATAGGCAGCATTTATATCAGATGGAATAGCGGTTAATGATTCTGCTTTTAGAAAGTCGACCTCTATTACTTCGATTTTAGAAGGCAATTCTTTAGGATAATAAAACCTATTTTTATCTCTCACGCAACAAACCACTTCATGACCTTGCTCTATTAAAATAGGCAAGAGTCGTTTTCCGATATAACCTGTTGCGCCTGTTAAGAGAATTTTCATTAAGTATATTGATTTATAATTGAGATTTCAAACCATTACGTAATATAAGAAAAATTAAGTTTAGTTTTACTTATATTACGTAATGGTTTGAAAAAAACATAAATGTTTTATTTTTAACTTAATTTATTGGAAATTAAGCTGATAAATTCTTTTCGGGTTTTATCTTTTTCGAAAGCACCTGTAAATGATGATGTTGTTGTTGAAGAATTTTGTTTTTGGATGCCTCGCATTTGCATGCACATGTGTTGTGCTTCTATCACAACGGCTACACCTAATGGGTTTAATGCTTCTTGGATACAATCTTTTATTTGGTCGGTAAGTCGTTCTTGTACCTGCATTCTTCGTGCAAAGGCATCTACAATTCGGGGGATTTTACTTAAACCTACGATTTTTCCGTTTGGGATGTAAGCTACGTGTGCTTTTCCGAAAAAGGGTAACATGTGGTGTTCGCACATTGAATAAACTTCGATGTCTTTTACAACTATCATTTGTTTGTGATTTTCTGTAAAAAGTGCCGATTTTAATATCTCTAAGGGATCCAGACCATATCCGTGTGTGAGGAATTGCATGGCTTTTGCCACTCTTTCGGGTGTTTTTTCTAGTCCTTCTCGATAAATATCTTCACCTAAATTGGCAATTATATTGCGGTAATTGTCGGATAATATTTCAGTGATTTCACGATGATATTCTTCGGTTTTATTGTAGTTTTTTATTGTATTTGTTATCATTGTATGGTTTTATTTTTGTTTTTTTTTTTAATGGTTTGTTGCTCGCGTGAGGGATAAAAGTGGAGCTCTTTTTGGGAGCGGCATTTTTTTTGTCGCTCCCAAAAAAGCGGGAACGGATAGCCCGACCCAAAGTGGCGAGGACGCAGGACAAAGCCATCTGAAGGGTCACGCCCATATTATTTTTTTAGATTTTAAAACTCACTATTCCATAATCCATTTCGAATACTTGCCCTGAAATCGACTTTGCGTGATCAGAAATCAGGTAATTTGCCATTTGTGCAACCTCTTCTGGTTTTAAATAACTTTTCATGGGATGGCGTTCGGCCATATTTTCTTTCATTCGATCATTGCGTAAAATTCCGGCAGCAAGTGCAGTTTCAGTGATGGTAGGAGCAATGGCATTCACACGTACGACTGAGGCCAGTTCTGCGCCAAGCGATTTTACTAAGCCTTCAACTCCAGCTTTTGCAGTGGCTATACTAGAGTGAAACGGCATTCCCAACTTAGCAGCAACAGTACTAAATAATATGATGGAAGGATTGGTACCTTTTTTTAGGGCTGGCAAATATTTCTGAATGGCTTTTATCGCTCCAATGACATTAATTTCGAAATCATTTCGGAAATCATCAATACTCAAACTCCCAATCGGTTTTAGATTGATGGAACCAGGGCAATAAATTAGCACGTCGACATTTTCAATCTCAGGTAATTCGTCTTTTAAAATATCAATAGAAAAATGTTTTAGGTTTTTGTGTGCGATAGCTGGAGCGTTTCTACTAATATTGTACACATAGTTTGTTTCTACTTGCTGCAATAAAATAGCATTTCCAATTCCTTTGCTTCCGCCAATGATTACTATGTTTTTCATGTTTATTTGTATTGCTGATATTCATTCACTACAATTTTAGCTTTCAAATCGAACATTAAATTGTATAAACCAAAAAAGGTTCTATTCATATAAATGAAATGTTTGGAACCTCGATTCCCATTCATTTTTTTGAGGTTGGTGTCTTTAGAAAAGCGTTCACCTAACTGGGCTATACTTTCGAAAAAGGCTGCATTTGCAAAATCGAAGGTTTTTGTTTGAAAAGGTTTCGTGAAAAGAGATAATAAATCATAAAACATTTTTGTAAAATATTCTATTTCATTCTTTGTGTCATCGATTCTTAGAATTTCTAATTCGAATAATTTTTCTTTAAAAATAGTTTTATTATCAATGACTTCTTTGTTGATTAATTCGAAATAAGGAGTGTAAAATTCCATTGGAATTTGTTTCATACAACCAAAGTCAAGTGCTACTAACTGTTTGTTTTCATTGACCAAGAAATTGCCCGGATGCGGATCGGCATGTACTTTTTTTAGGACATGAATTTGGTACATATAAAAATCCCAAAGAGCTTGTCCTACTAGATCGCCTGTTTTTTGGTTTGTATTCTGCTTAGTGAATTCGGATAAATGAATGCCACTCATCCAATCCATTGTGATAATTTTATCAGAAGAATAGGCTGGATAATAGTTTGGGAACACCAAATGCTTTATTTTTTTGCAGGCTTTTGCAACTTCTTGGCTTTGTTTGAGTTCTAATAAGTAATTTGTTTCTTCGATTAATTTGTCTTCTACTTCTTTGAAATACTTATCGGAGTCCTTGCCTTGTAGGTTAAACATTCTGATTGCAATAGGTTTTACTAAGGCTAAGTCTGACGAAATACTATTAGCAACTCCAGGATACTGAATTTTGACTGCTAGTTTTTTATTGTCTTTTATGGCTTGGTGAACTTGTCCGATGCTAGCTGCATTTGAAGCATTGGTATCAAAAGTGTCAAAAAGTTCAAAAGGTGTTTTACCAAAGTTGGTCTTGAATGTTTTTAGTACCAAAGGAGCTGAAAGTGGGGGAACTGAGAATTGAGAAAGTGAAAATTTTTCTACATAGGCTTGAGGCAAAAAACTCTTGTCCATACTCAACATTTGGGCAACTTTTAAGGCACTTCCTTTCAGGCTTTTTAGGCCGTCATAAATGTCTTCGGCATTGTTTTCGTTGAGTTTGTCACGGCTCAAATCTGGATTCACCATTTTTTCTCCGTAATGTTTTAGATAATTAACACCAATTTTTGCGCCAGTTTGAACCAATTTGGTTGCTCTTTCAATTTTTGATGTAGGTATATAGTCTATTGTTTTCATTAGGTATTTTTTATTTTTTCTTTGAAAAGGAATTTTCCAAAATCGATTAAACTATCTAAAGGGGCAGTATTCATTAATTCGAAACTGAGTTTTACTGATTTTTCAATAAAAATATCTGTTTTTTCAAATGAAGCAGATGCATCCTCTAGCCAGAATTTTAATGTCAGTAACAGTTGAATCCATGCCGTTTCCTGAATAGTGTTTTTTTGAATGTTTTGCAATTTTTCATTTTCTGTTTTAATAGTTTCTGAGAAAATTTCAGCAATGTAGCTTTTGAATCCACTTCTAAAACTACTTAGTAGCATGATGTTTTTTAGTTGGTTTTGATGTTCTTTTAGGCTCAAAACTACATAGCTTCTATTGGCTGACAACATCTCAAAAAAGGTAAAGTAGAAACTCAAAAGTTTACTTTTCATATCGTAATTTTCATAATTGCTGTCTTTGTGAATTAATTCAATTGTTTTATCAAAGAACATTTTAAAAATTTCTTTTTCGATACTTTCTAAATTTCCGAAGAAGGTGTAAAATTCCGTTTCATCAAAGTCATTTGTTTTTGCAAATTGATAAACTGATTTCGGTTTTTCGTTGTTTTCTAATCGATAATTCATATACATTGAAACTATTGTATCTTTGGTAAGGATTGCTTTTTTAGTAGCCATTTTATTTATTATTTTGAATTAAAGTATAAAGGTAGATAATGTTTAACTATATTTGTAATAAGTTAAACAAAAATAAAAGTTAAAGTTTTATTTTTTATTTTAATTCCTTAAATTTATAGTACTATGAAAAAGAATGTATTAATAAGTGGAGGGTCGGGATTTGTTGGGCAGCATTTGACTAATTTGTTGGTCAAGAACGGGTTTTCAGTTTCAATTCTCAGTCGTTCCGAAAGGCAGAATACAGCAGATATTTCCTATTATAAATGGGATGTTTCAAAACAATATATTGATGAAGAGGCTGTGCTGAATGCAGATTATATTATTCATCTCGCAGGAGAGAATATTGCAGGAGCTAGATGGACTTCTTCCCGAAAAAAACAAATTATAGCCAGTAGAGTAGATTCTATTAGCTTAATTTATGCTGTTTTGAAAAACAGCAAGAAACTGTTAGAAGCTTTTATATCTGCATCTGGAATCGGGATTTACGGAGCGATAAATGGAGAGGAAGTATGTGATGAAAATACTCCTCCAGCCAATGATTTTTTGGGTATAACATGTCAAAAATGGGAATCAGCCACAGATCCAATTGCCAATTTAGGAATTCGTACTGTTAAAATTAGAACTGGATTAGTGCTAGGGAAAGGTGATGGCTTTTTAAAGAAGCTGTCCCCTATCTTTAAATGGAAATTTGGCTCGGCTTTAGGATCTGGCAAGCAATATATGCCTTGGATTCATATTGATGATTTGTGTGCAATTTATCTCAAATCTATAAACGACTCTGATATTGTTGGAGCTTATAATGCTGCTGTTGCTGATAATACAACTAATACTATTTTTTCTAAAACTCTTGCCAAAATATATGGTTATACGATTTGGCTACCCAATGTACCATCTTTTTTAATCAAAATTGCCATGGGAGAGATGGCGCTATTGGTTCTTCGAGGAAGAAGGGCTACTTCAAAAAAGATTGAAAAATTGGGATTTAATTTCAAGTACAAAAGTTTAGATTTGGCTTTGAGAGATTGTGTGGAATAATAGTTTTATTTTACTAAGTAAGCCGAATTAATATTAACTTTTTCTGCAATTTTCATACTTAGAACAGTGGGTATTTTAATTTTGAAATCATTTGTAGTGACAGTAAAATTTGAATTAATTTCCAAAGTGTTATCTACTTTTCTGAGCAAAACTAAAGTATCGATATCTTTTTTCTTTCCATGAATTTCCAATTTGCCTTTCATTTTAAATTCTTTGGGAGTAGTTCCTACTATATACCAATTAAAGCCTATAATTCTACCTTTGAAAACAGCTTTTGGATAACGTTCACTTTCCAAATAATATTCGTTAAAATGTTTTTCCATTAAAGCAATTTTAAAATGAAAATCTTTTATAAAGGCTGTATTATATATTTCACCAGTTTTCGTGTTTAAAGCACATTGTGCAGTTTCGTTTGATGCTTTTACCTCTTCAAATAAAGGCACTGAAGCTTCAAAAGTTATGATTCCATAACCAGTAATCATTTTATTTTGAGCAACAATAATAGTGGATAAAAACAGTACTAATAGAAGGATAATTTTTTTCATATCAGGATACGAATTTTATTATCTAAAGTTACATTTTTTAAGCCAATTTCCCAAGAATTGTGGGAGTAAAATACAAAGATTTAAATATAAATCATGTAATTATTATCGATATTCTTAAATAGTATAAATTTTATTCTGAGTCTGCTTTGGCTCGATTTAATATGTTTTCTGGAAGTGCTTTTTTGGCTTTGGCACCCATTTTTTTTAATTTTTCGACACTGGTGATGAGGTTTCCTTTTCCATCTACAAGCTTGTTCATCGCTCCTTGGTATTCGACTGCACTTTTATCAATATTTTAATTAAATCATTTTCAAAACCTGCACATTTATTCTATAAAGTTCCTACTTGTATCGCGATTTAAAAATTGTTTTCTTGTTTTTTTTTTTTTTTTTTTTTTTTCATTGTGCCACAAATAGTTAACTTTACTAATGAGCTATGATTAAGAATGATTTTATATATTTAAAAATAGAATTCTACATCTGTATATTATATTTTTATCTTCTCAAAAAAAAGCTTAGGTATTTAAATTTATTTGACTAAAAAATCAGCTTTTACATTTACAATTTTGGATATTTTTTTGGTTAATATATTTGGGATTTCAATGTTAAAATCATCATAATTTAAACTAAATTTAGTGATGATTTCTAAATCATTGCCAATTTTTCGTAGAAATACAGGCGTGTTAATTTCCTTTGATTTTCCATGTAATCCCAATTTGCCATTCATCATAAATTCTTGGACGGAGGTTCCAATTGTGTTCCAATTAAAATCTTGAATTTTACCATTAAAGGTCGCTTTTGGATATTTATCACTTTCTAAATAATTCTCATTGAAATGTTCTTCCATAAGTGCGATTTTAAATCGAAAACCTTTCATTAAAACTAAACTAGCGATTTCCCCTGTTTTTATATTTAATATGCAGGTTACCGATTCATTTTTAGCATTCACTTCTTCAAATGAAGGGACTGAAGCCTCAAATTGAACAGTTCCGGTTCTAGTGATTTTTTTGTTTTGCGAAAAAGTGTAAAAGCAGGATAAAAACAAAATAACTGATAATAATAATATTCGTTTCATTTGTAGAAATTTAGTTTATTGTAAAAAATCATTATTTTTCCAATCGATAATTTGGTTAATACTGCTTTGAGACAATCTGGTTCCGCCTAGTGGCATCATTCCCGAAGATCCTTGATTCTTTGATATCCGGTCTATTAATCCCCTATTTAATACTGCATCCTTCACGTTTTGATAGGTCGTTAGAGACATTGGAGCACCACTTGAAGGTATGTTTCCATGACAGGAAATACAATAAGTATCGATTGTTGCTTTTATGGATTTGGTATATGTTGTCGTATTAGGAACATTGATTGCAATTAAGTCCGATTCAGAATTATTGAAACAACCCGATAATAATACACTAATAGTTGCTAGAAGAAAAAGTTTTGATTTCATATTCTTACTTTATAAGTGAAATAACTAAGAAAAAAAAAGAATATTAACAATTAATTTGATTAAATTTGATTGTTTATTTCAAATATATGAAAAAGATAATAATATTATTCTCTTTAGTTCTAATATTAATCATCATAATAACATATCGGTATGTATATAAAGGCCATAGAGATATATCTACTGAGAAAGAGAGTTATACAATCACTGTAACGGATATTTTTTCTGAATTTCAAGAAAATGAAGTTTTATCAAATGCTAAATATCTTGACAAAACAATTCAAGTTACTGGAATTGTTTCAAGTGCTAATATTAACTCAAATTCTATACTAATTGATGATAAATTATTTGTTGCATTAAAAGATAAGTTGCCTAAATCTTTTCAGCTAAAATCAACTGTAAAAATTAAAGGTCGATTTATCGGTTATGATTCTTTGTTGGAAGAATTAAAGATGGATCAATGTGTTTTAATAACCCAATAAATTATTTATTATGAGTTATTTTAAATTATTTTTTTTCTTATTCCTATTTCAAATTGGGTTTTCGCAACAGAATATTTTTGATATTTCCCGCAAAGGTTCGGTTGAAGAGGTTAAAGAAGCAATGAAACAAAACCCTGATATTATAAATTCATTAAATGATGAAGGATATTCACCTTTAATTTTGGCAAGTTATAGAGGAAACGTGTCTGTGGTCAATTTTTTAATCCAAAATGTAAAGGATATCAATGGAAGTGGCCCAATGGGAACTCCATTAATGGCAGCAGTAGTAAAAGGAAATAAGGAAATAGTTTTAGCCCTTTTAGAAAATAATGCTGATGCAAATTTATCAGATGCCAATGGAACTACAGCTTTAATATATGCAGTACAGTTTAAAAACGTGGATATTATAAAATTACTTTTAAGTTATAAAGCAGACAAATCAAAAATTGACGATAAAGGAAAGACCGCTTTCGAGTATGCTGTTTTTTCGAATAATGATGAAATTATTAACCTTTTTAAATAATATATTATGAAAAGAATTACTTTTTTTTTAATCTTATTTATGAGTACAATTGGATTTTCTCAACAGAAAACAACTGGTGATGTTGTTTTTTTGGCAAATCTCTCAGCAAAATTAACGCTTAATAATTCAAATTCAACAGCTACTTTAACTATAAAGGGACCTTCTGATAGATGGTTTGCAATAACAATTGGAGTGTTTGCTAACGGAGGAGCAATGGATGCCGGTAATGACGTTGTTTATTTTAACGGGACCACTTTAATTGATGCTACACATGATGGACAAGGAAATACTCCAATTGTTGATGCAATTAATAACTGGACCGTTTCTAGCAATTCAATTTTATCTGGTACAAGAACAATCATTGCTACAAGACCATTTGTTGCTGAGGTTAATGATTATACTTTTAATTACTCAGATAATTCAATTAGTTTAGCGGGAGCTCATGCTAACTCTGCAATTAGTTCGTCCTTGCAATATCATGGTAATAATAGATTTAATGCGGGGACTATTTCTTTAAATACTCTTGGTCTTGCTGATACTTCCTTAAGTGCAACTCAAATTTATCCAAATCCAAATACGGGGGAATTTATTATAAAAACAAATACTAATCTTGAAAAAATAAATATTTATACTCAAACAGGTGCTTTCATAAAAACTATTGTAGTTAAAAATAATGATCAAAATGTTGAAGTAAATTTAGACAGAATGCAAACAGGAGTTTATTTAATTCAACTAGTAAATAGAAATGAAAAAACGTGGAAAAAAATAGTAGTTTCAAACTAATTTTTTAGATGAAAATAATAGTACTAATTTTATTAATTCCTTTTTGTGTTTTAGCGCAAAATGATTTATTATCTGAAATAGATACAATTAAAGCTGATACTAAAGTTGAATCGGCTTTTAAATCATTGAAAATTGTAAATTTAGAATCGACTAAACTTGCTGGTAAAGGTGACTTTTATTTAGTTATTGCACATCGATTTGATTATGTAAATAAAGGGTTTGATGATTTTTTCGGCATTGATAATGCAAATACCCAAATTAAATTTGTCTACGGTATCAAAAATTGGTTGACTGTTCAAATTGCTAGAAGTGGCTTTGAAGAAACTATAGATTTGGGAGTGAAGTATAGTCTTATTTCACAAGATCGGGAAGGGTTTCCATTTACAATTGTAGGCTTTAATAGCATTGCTGTGAATGCTGAAATGAAAAAAGTAATTTACCCAAAACTAGTATTTAAGAATAGGTTGAGTTATGTGACGCAATTATTAATTTCCAGGAAGTTTTCAGATAAATTGTCTTTAGAAATTGCGCCGAGTTATTTTCATGAAAATACAGTAAAAGATCTATTAGATAAAAATAATAATATAATATCACCAAATCCACAATCTAATAATCAATTCGCCATTGGAGTGGGAGGTAGGTATAAATTGGCAAAACGATGGTCTGTAAATATGGATTATGGAGCTCATTTAAATAGAGCAAAACAATCCATCTACAAGAACCCACTTTCCGTCGGTGTTGATTTAGAAACAGGAGGGCATGTTTTTCAAATGCATTTTACAAATTCTCGTGCTATGCATGAGGCAGGTTACCTAGGTAAAACAACGGGTGACTGGGGTAAAGGTGAAATTGCCTTTGGATTTAATTTGGTTAGAGTTTTTTAAAGGAGGAAAAGGTATTAATTTTCGTCTTTTTCTGCTCGATTTAATATGTTTTCCGGAAGTGCTTTTTTGGCTTTGGCCCCCATTTTTTTTAATTTTTCGACACTGGTGATAAGATTGCCTTTTCCATCTACTAGCTTATTCATAGCTCCTTGGTATTCGACTTTGCTTTCATCAATTTTTTTACCAATTTTAATTAAATCAGTTACAAAACCTTCAAATTTATCGTATAAAGCTCCCGCTTGACGAGCAATTTCGAAAGCGTTTTCTTGCTGTTTTTGGTTGGCCCACATACTATCAATTGTTCGCAAAGTAGCTAAAAGGGTAGAAGGGGTTACGATTACAATGTTTTTTTCGAATGCTTTATTATATAATGTCGTGTCTTCATTCAATGCCAATGCAAAAGCAGGTTCCATCGGGATGAAAAGCAACACGAAATCAGGACTTTCAATTTGGTACAAATCGTGGTAATTTTTGTCTCCTAGTTGCTCCACATGACGTTTTATCGAATTAACGTGTTCTTTTAAATAGCCAATTTTTAGACTATCCTCTTCTTCATTGATAAATTTTTCATAAGCAGTCAAAGAAACTTTCGAATCGACAATCATTTTCTTACCATCAGGAAGATTGATCACTACATCTGGAAAAACCCGATTACCATCAGTATTAGTGTGGGATTGTTGCACAAAATATTCTCTGTCTTTTTCCAATCCTGATTTCTCTAACACTCTTTCCAGAATTAACTCCCCCCAATTACCTTGCATTTTGCTATCGCCCTTTAAAGCTTTGGTTAGGTTCAAAGTTTCTTTGCTCATTTGGATGTTCATGTCACGTAAGCCCAAAATTTGTTGGCGCAAAGCCGCGTGATAATCAATACTTTCCTTGTGAGTATCTTCGACTTTCTTTTCGAATAATTGAATTTTATCTTGTAGTGGCGACAAGATATTTTTCATATTCTCTTTGTTCTGCTCGGTGAATTTACTTGATTTCTCATCCAAGATTTTATTGGCTAAATTCTCGAATTCTTTGGTGAACTTTTCTTGTAGTTTTTCAACTTCTTCCTTTTGCTCTTTGTTGCGTTCCCAAAGATTTATAAAATCAACTTCTTTTTTAGAAAGTTGTATCGCCAAGCTGTCTTTCTCATTTCGGATGCTTTCTTTATCGGAATTTGAAAGTGCTAATTGCTTTTCGAATGCGATTTTATCGATTGAAAACTGTTCTTTTTGTTGGGTCAATTGAGTATTTAATGCGATTAGTTTTTCCTCTAAACTTATTTTTTCAGTTTGAAATTGTGCCGAAAACAGGAGTTTCCCAATAAAAAAACCAATAGCGAGAGCAACAATAAAAAGCAATAAAAACGAAAACATATTTGACATAACAGGGTTTATTTTTAGAAAGTAAAAGTAAGGAATATTATCAATCTAAGAATACTTAAGTAGCGATTTAGTAAGGATTTTTAGCATTTAAACCAAAATTAATATCTCCAATTGGATTGTTTGTGTTATTTTATTTTATTTATTAAAATTAAAAACTCAAGCAAAAAATAAGCCAACAAGAAAACCTATTCTTATTGGCTTATTACAATTAAATTATCGAGATTATTCGTCTAATTTTATATTTCCTCTATCCTCGTGATTATCGGGATTTGAATTGGGATATCGGTGTGCGGTAATATCGGAGTTATGGTCTTTATTCTCAATCATTCTTTGTGTTTCTTTGTCTGAAAAGATCTCAATACTGCAACTTGGGTCTTCATTTTTTTTGCTGGTATTTTGCTCTGGATTTGTATCAACATTTCGTGCTCTGTGAACTATTTTTTGCTCTCCATGACTGTTTGTTTCTATTTCTGGTACAAGTTTAGTTGGCTCAGGATTATGACTTTCAGGTAGGTTTTCAGAAGTGAATTCTTCTGCGGGACTTTGCTTATTGTTCGTTTTTTTTGAACCTAAATCATTATTTTCCATACTATTTTTTTTAGTGTTTATAATATCAGTTTTATAAAGATATTTTAATTTACGAGAGCAAATTAATCATTTAACATAGTTTTTGGTTAAATAAGTATTAATGGTTTTCCTAATCCGTTTTAGATGTTTGAAAAAACAACGCTATCTTTGACTTTTATATTTTATAATAATGTCTCACCGTCATTTCATCCTACACAAACCCTATGGCTATTTAAGTCAGTTTATTTACGAGCTCAAAAGAAAAAAGAAACTTTTGGGAGAATTGCATAATTTTCCGCAAGGAACCATGGCCATTGGACGATTAGACGAAGATTCTGAAGGTTTGCTGCTGCTTACCACAGATGGGAAAATGAGCGAAAAAGTTCGATCCAAAAAAGTAGATAAAGAATACTACGTTCAAGTAGATGGAATTATTACTCAAGACGCTATTGACAGAATGAAAAATGGTGTTGAAATTGGTTTCAATGGTACGAAATATAGCACCAAACCATGCGAGTCCTTTATCGTTACAGATATTCCAAATTTTGGAGCTAGAGGGAAAAAAATAAGGGACGAACGCCATGGACCAACCTCTTGGGCTTCAATTACGGTCAATGAAGGAAAGTTTCGCCAAGTACGTAAAATGACCGCGGCGGTTGGCTTTCCCACTTTACGCTTAATCCGAGTTCGAATAGGAAAAGTATATTTGAATGATTTGAATGCGGGAGAAGTTTTAGAAGTTTCTGATTTTACAATAATCGAATAAACCATAAACAGAATAAACAAATAACTATGCTTAATATTGTTTTAGTAGAACCAGAAATCCCCAATAATACTGGAAATATTGGTCGTTTGTGTGTGGGTACCAAAAGTCGTTTGCATCTTGTTCATCCTTTTGGATTTGTTATTAATGACAAAAACTTGAAACGTTCAGGATTGGATTATTGGGTACATTTGGATGTTACTGAATATCAAAATACGGAAGAATGGATGGCCCAAATTCCAGATAAATCGCGCGTTTTTTTAATGAGTTCCCATGCTTCAAAATCTATTTATGAAACTCATTTTCAAGATGGCGATTGGTTGGTTTTTGGCAAAGAAAGCGTAGGTTTAAGTGAGGAAGTTTTAAATCAATTTGAGTACCATTTGACCATCCCAATGTCGAATTTAATCCGAAGTTACAACATCGCAAATTCGGTAGCCTTTGTTATTGGCGAAGCAAAAAGACAAATTAATAATAAAATCTAAGTGATCGGATTTGAAACATAATCGCTCTGAAAGAAGTATGTTTTAATAAAAAAATGAGGAAGTTGTTGGATCAACTTCCTCATTTAGAATTAATTTCTGGAAACAAAATCACTTAATGTCACATACGTATTTCCTGTTATAGCATCATGATAAATGTTGTATTTTGTTGGATAATTTCCAGCTTTTGCAAAATGTACAGGTTGTGAATATTCCATACTAAAATTGTCATTTGAAAGTAGGTAACTCAATGTAATCATTGGCTCAACAAAAATTAATTGGCCATTATAAGAACCATACACCATAATTTTAGAAAAGGGAAGAAAATCACCTAAATTATTAGTTAGCCAATGTTTTCCCATTTGAGGTTCGGCAGTAGCTGGGCCGGGAGGAGTTCCATAATCTGCAGGCATATAGCCCATAGGTGGATAAAGGTTGAAAGCAGCATCGGTGCTTGGAGACCAAGCTGGAATTGCCATTTGCTCTGCGAGAGAAATCATGTAAAAATGCATGTCAAAATGGGGAACGTCAAAAATCCCTTTAGGCTCATGTCCATTCGGATTCCAGTTGAGTCCAATGTGGTCAAATGGGGTTAGTTGTGTTGCTTTTAAATGCAAAGGTATTACAATAGTTTCACCGTTTGGCGGAACGGTTTTGCTGTTGCTTGAAGAAAGATTCTTAAAGGCTTCAGGTGTTATTTCGATACCTATTTCACTTGGAAGTCCATTTTTTACATCCACACTAATCCACGACCGTACTTTTCCGTATCCAAGTGCAACTTGTGGACCTTTAAAAACATTAAGTTTGTTAGCACTCTTTTTTGCGGTTAACGAATTCAAAGCACTTTCTGGCAAATTATTTACCATTTCGTCCTTGCTACAGGATAATAGAAATAATAAGACCCCCAATAAAATAATTTTTTTTGACATTCTAAGCAAATTTTCCATAATTAAAAAAGTTTAAAAGATTGTTTTTAATAATGTAGATAAGTGAAGCTTTGGGGAAAAAATCAAGAAAGTAAAAGTACAATAAATTATTTAAAGTACTGATAATTAGAGTTGTAATTTATACAATAAAATATATTTTAAGAATTTGACTGATGTAATGATAAATTAAATTAGATAAAAAAAATGATTCATTACTATTTACAAATCAGTTATGTGAAAAAGAATCTTCCTTTTTCTCCATCAAAAATTATATTTTCATCTTTAAAGATGGTGTTGAAAGTCCCTTTTTTAATCAAATTGCAAGGTTCGTCTTGAACCACATTTTTAGGCGTAATTACAATCATTTCATCACTTAATTGAATTGCCAAATCAATGTCGTGAGTTGAAAACAAAATGCATTTTTGAGTTTCTTTGGTCAATTTTTTCAATAATTTAAATACTGAAACTTTGTGTAATAAATCGAGATGTGTAGTGGGTTCGTCTAAAATTATTAATGGAGTGTCTTGTGCCAAAGCTCTTGCTATTAACACTTTTTGCAATTGTCCGTCACTTATTTCGTAATGTTTTTTTTCTACTAAATGACTAATATGGGTTAATTCGATAGCCTCATTGATTTTAGCTACATCTTTTGCGGTCAGTTTTCCAATCCAATTAGTATAGGGTTGCCTGCCTAATGCAACGAGTTCGAAAACAGTCAAATTACTTGGTGGTAATTTTTCGGTCAAAACTACACTTAGATTTTGAGCTAAAATTAAAGGTTCGAGCTGATGGATGTCTTTATTATTCAATTGTACTTTACCCGAAAGTGGTTTTTGGATTCCAGTAAGAGTTCTCAAAAGGGTCGATTTTCCAATTCCGTTAGCGCCAATTAAAGCAATAAGTTTTCCTTCGTGTAAATTTAAATTTAATTTTTCGGCAAGGATTGTTGTGGCGCTTTTGGTTTTATAACCAATGCTTAGATTTGTAGTTTGTAATATGATTTTATTTTCCATTAGTTCATCATTTTACGTTTTCTAATTAGTAACCATATCACGATTGGTGCTCCAAAAATTGAAGTCACTGCATTGATCGGCAATGTTAAATCACTACCTGGAAGTTGCGATATACTATCACAAATGAGCATAATAATGGTGCCTAATAGCAGTGTGCTCCAAAATAAAATAGTGTGATTGCTAGTTTGAAAAACCAATTTAGCAATATGTGGTACGGCCAATCCAATAAAGGCAATTGGTCCAGCAAATGAAGTGATACTTCCTGTTAAGATACTTGTCGCTATTATGATAATTAATCGGGATCTTTTATAATTCATACCTAAACTTCGTGCGTAGTTTTCTCCTAAAAGCAAAGCGTTCAATGGTTTGATGCTAATGAGACTTAAAAGCAAGCCAATTGCTACACAAAGGAATAAAATGAGAATCGATTCCCAAGATAAATTCCCAAGATTACCTAAGGACCAAAAAGTAAATTTTTGTAATTGTTCGGCAGTGCTAAAATAGGTGAGTGTTCCAACAATGGCGAAGGTTAAACTCCCAAACATCAAGCCCACAATTAAGATAGCCATGGTGTCTCGCAATTTTTGGGAAACGGATAAAACGGCCAATAAAACCAAAAAACTACCCAGACTAGAAGCCAAAATTATTCCATAAGTGGAAAGTAAATAAGAAGCTAAAAACGAAGGTAAGAATCCAACGCCTAAAACAACTGTTGCTACACCTAAACTCGCACCCGAACTTAATCCTAAAACATCTGGTCCAGCCAATGGATTTCGGAATAAAGTTTGCATCAACAATCCGCTGATAGATAATCCCATTCCTACTAAAATGGCCGCAATAGCCTTAGGTAATCTAAAATTGATGATGATGTATTGCCATGTTTCTTTGCTTGCATTTTCTCCAATTAAACTTTTGAAAACCTCTTTTAACGGGATTGAAATAGAACCCAAACTGATGTTTACTAACAATAGCAATAGCAATGACACAGTCAATAGCGTGAAAATAATTGTATTTCGGTTCTTGTTTTGCAAGTTTTAATTTGTTTATTACACCGTCTGTTCGAGATGAGCAAAGATTTGCGATAGAAAACCTTTGTGAAGTATCGAGAACCTTTGAAAGGCTTCTCGATACAATTCCGCAAAAAAGCAATATCACTCGAAGAGACGAACTAATTTTTTTTAAATTTTGTTAATTTTCATTCTAATTTCTGAAAGAAAAAAAGTTTGTGATTTGGCAATAATTCTTGATGTGTAATTTTAATCAAATCCTTCAATACCAAATCGGGGCGTGTAGAAGCCAATTCAAAATAGACAATTCCTCCTTTTGCTCCTTTTTTCGCCGCATACGAATATACTTTTTTATTTTTAAATGCCGCAAACTGATTGTAATGCGGGTTGCTGTCGCTCATTTGTTGCAATGATGAAAAATCACCTGGAGCAATCCAAAATTCAGCATTTTGTGCTTTTTCTAAAACAGCTTCAAAAGGCACAGATAGACTTCCGGTTCCTTTGGTATCAGCCCATAAATAATTGGATTGCGCTTCTTTCAGGAATAATGCTGCCCAACTTTCACCTTGGGGTACATACCATTGTTCTTGATACATTGCTCCACAAAGAACAGTTGGTTTTGTTGTTGCTTTTTTGGCTAAATCCAAAGTAGTATTGAATTCCTTTGCAATCTGAGTAAAAAGGGTATTGGCTTTGGAATCCAAGCCGTACAGTGCACCAAAAAATTTAATCCATTCGGCTTTTCCTAGTGGAGATTGCTCTGTCCAATCGCCGTTGAGCAGTACTTGTAAACCGCTTTTTTGTAGATTGTCCAAAGTTGGATTGCTGTTGTTTAAACCAAAACTCACAATTACATCTGGTTTCAAATCGATTAAAACTTCGGTATTTAGACTTTCATTTTGGCCTACTTCACGAACATTGCCGCTATCAATTAATTTCCGGGTTTTCTCGGATGAAATATAATCGGTATTGGGAAAACCAACCAAAGTGTTTTCGACTCCCAATAATTCCAAAGCCGGAATGTGAGTTGTCGAAGTCACTACAATCGATTTTATGGGAACTGAAATTTGATTGTATTGCCTTAAACTATCAGGAATTTGTCCGTTTTTTTCTTTGAGAATATAGGTAAAAACTTTTTTGGAATCAGGCCACGGATTTGTGATTTTAATTATTGAAAAACCTTTGTATTTGTATAATTCTAAACCTTTTGCATACCGAATTTCATTTTTTGAATTTGATATCGATTCGACTTCTTTTGATTCTTTTTTACATTGAATAAAGAATAGGGATAAACAGCAAAAAAACAAATATTTTGGAACCAATTTCATTGTGTAAATTTTTACAAAAGTATAATTTAGATTACTATAAAACCTAATTTGTGTAATATTTGATGTATTTTATTTTATTGGGATCATATAATTTTGACAATATAACTTGATAAAATGAGAGACAATTCAAACCCTTTTAATTAGGGGATTGCAGGAATCATTTTACTGCATTTTTTGGTTGGATTGTATTGGATAATTATCAAACTTTCAAAAAAGAAAGTAGACAATGCGAATTGATTTTATTTTTTTATTCAAAACTTAGAACTACATTTGCCGCCGTATTGAGGTTGCTGTTTATATTTTTTAAACCGCATTAAAAGGGAATCAGGTAAAGATTTCAGATTTCAGAATATAGATTTCAGGTTGTAAAAAATCCTAAATCGAAAGTCCTAAATCGAAATTATAATCCTGGGCTGTACCCGCAACTGTAAGCTATTAAGCTCGTTGTTATCTACAAAACCATTGTTCCAAAATATAGGAATTAGTGATTAGAGAATTAGGATTGTAGAAATCCTTAATCAAAAATCCTTAATCCTTAATCAGGAATGAGAAGGTAAACAACAAGACGCAAGCCAGGAGACCTGCCTATTATTTAATAAATATCGAATTTTCGGGAAGAAAAATTCAGAAATTATGACTTTAAAGAAATACTTTGCTTTTTGCTTGTTGTTGCTGTGCCAATATATTTGTGCGCAACAGGATACTATTATTAAATTAGAGGAAGTTTTAATTTCAGATCATCAACTTAAGGATTTTTCTGATTCACAATCAGTTTCAAAACTAACAGATTCAGTAATTGTTAAGAATAGAACCTCTTTAACTTCATTGCTCAATTACAATTCGGTTATTTATTTTAAAGAAAATGGGTTAGGAATGGTTTCTTCTCCTTCTTTTAGAGGAACAACTGCGCAACAAACAGCAGTAATTTGGAACGGTATCAATATTAATTCCCAGCTCAATGGTCAGACCGATTTTAATACACTTTCAGCCAAAGATTTTAATTCAGTTTCTATTCGTTCTGGCGGTGGTAGTGCCATTTACGGGAGCAGTGCCATGGGAGGGAGTGTGCATTTGAATACTGATTTGAGTTTTGTAAATAAGTTTGACAATACTATTCAAGTTAACTATGGTAGTTTTAATACACTTGCAGTAAACTATAAAGTAAAAATGGCTGTTGCCAATTTTAGTACCCAAATTAGTGTGTCTCATATAAGTTCAGACAATGATTATGCTTATTTGGATACTGATAAAAAGAATGAAAATGGTCAATTTGAGAACACTAGTTTGAATGTGAGTTTAGGCTATAAAATTGATTCTAAGAATAGTTTAAAATTTTACAGCTATTTGTTTGATGGTGACAGGCATTTTTCGGGAACTCTTGCTGCTCCTTCGCAAAGTAAATATCTGGATTTGAATTCTAGAAATTTATTGGAATGGTCTGGTCATAATGATAAGGTTAAATCTAATTTGAAACTAGCTTTTTTATCTGAAAAGTATACTTATTTTGAAAATGCTGCAACCTCAGTTTTTAGCTATGGTAGTGCAAAAACACTGACTAGTAAGTATGATTTATTATATAAAATAAATGCTAAAATAGAACTAAATTCTATTTTAGATTATACACATACGCGTGGTTTAGGTAGTGATATTGGGAAAAACGATAGAGAAACAGCTTCGGGAGTTTTACTATTAAAACACAAACTTTTTTCTGATTTTCTATATGAAATTGCCGTTAGAAAAGAAATTTCGAACGTTTATGCTAGTCCAGTATTGTTTTCGGTTGGAACAAATTACAGTCCATTTTCTTTTTATCAATTTAAGATAAATGGTTCTAGAAATTTTAGGGTTCCAACTTTTAATGATTTGTATTGGCAGGGCAGCGGCAACTTGGAATTGAAACCCGAAAGTTCGTATCAACTTGAAGTTGGTCACGCATTTGCGTTCAAAAATACTACTTTATCGATTACCAATTATTATTCGAAAATTCAAGATTTAATACTTTGGTCACCAAGTGCTAATGGAAATTGGCGTCCCAATAATATTGGTAAAGTTTCCACTTACGGTGCTGAGATTTTGTTTAATTATAGTAAAAAAAGTGCTAAAAATAAGTTGGATTTTACAGCAACTTATGCTTATACGATTTCTGAAGATGAAGTGAAAAAGAAGCAATTAATTTATGTTCCTTTTCATAAATTCACGGCTTCATTGGCTTATTCGATAGATAAATTCACTGCTCATTATCAGTATTTATATAATGGCAAAGTTTTTACTTCGTCCGATAATTTTTATTCCCTGAATGATTATTTAGTTTCAAATCTAGGAATTAATTATCAAGTTGGAAAAAAGAAATTCCTGCAAGTTGGTTTTGATATCCTTAATCTTTTTAATGAAAACTATCAAAGTGTAAGTATGCGACCACTGCCAGGAAGAAATTACTCAATAAATTTAATCTTTAATTTTTAATACAATGAAATTCAGTAAATTAGTTTTAGTCGCTTTTGTAAGTTCGGTGTTTTTATTCTCTTGTAGTGATAATAATGACAATAACGATATGCCTTTAGGTAGTTATGACAATGGAACTTTGATTTTGAACCAAGGAGGTTTTTTGAAAGGAAACGCTTCGGTTTCATATTTGTCGGAAGATGTTTTAACACAACAAAACAATATTTTTTCGCTCGTAAATCCAACAATTACACTTGGAGACACAGGTCAAGACGTAGGTTTGTATCAAAATTTTGCATTCATAGTATTAAATGGGTCTAATAAAATAGAAGTAGTTAATCGCTATACTATGGAGCATGTTGCTACTGTTTCTACAGGATTGAAAAATCCAAGATATATTGCTTTTTCTAATGGAAAAGGCTTTGTGACCAACTGGGGCGACGGAGGAAGTGCAACGGATGATTATGTTGCCGTTTTAAATCTTTCTACCTACGCTGTTTCAAGTACTATTCCTGTTGCCGAAGGACCAGAAAAAATAGTTGAAACTAATAATAAATTATATGTTGCGCATCAAGGTGGATATGGTTACGGAAAAACAATTTCTGTAATAAACGCTATAACAAATACGTTGTCTACTACTATAAATGTTGGAGATGTTCCTAATTCTTTAACAATTAATAGTGGTTCATTGTATGTTATTTGTGGAGGAAAACCAAGTTATGCTCCTGTTCAAACAGCAGGAAGTCTTGTGAAAATAAATGTAGCTGATAATGTTGTTTCTAATACTATTAATTTTGCAACAGCGACACACCCATCTAATTTGGTAATTAATGATGATGCTGTTTTTTATACAGTAGGTTCTTCTATTTTTAAATCCAGTTTATCAGCAACGGTATTGCCTACAACTCCATTGTTTACAACTACTGCACAAGGAGTTTATGGTGTGTATAGTTTTGCAGTGAATAATAATAAATTTTATGTTGGTGACGCAGGGGATTATAATTCTAATGGAAAAATATATGTTTATTCATCATCTGGACAATTAGAGCATGATTACACTGTAGGAGTGATTCCAGCTGGATTTTATTTTAACTAGATTACATTGATTAATTTATTTAAGCACACATTTTTTAAATCAAAGCTAGGAAAATACAAGTAGAATTTAAGATAAAAAAGCGAGGCTTTCATCATTTGAAAACCTCGCTTTTTTGTGTTAAACCTATTTGATTGCTATTCTAAAGATTTCAATAATCCTTCAGGAGCATTTTCAAGATACATTTGGTTTTGGATGCCATTTATTGATTTTGAATCATTCCAATAGTCGAATTCAATTCCTGGAATAGGTTTAGCTAATTTTCCCGTTCCTGTAATTTTGGCAATGGCCAAACTTAACAATGGTTCGTCTGAATTTCCAAGAACGCCTAAAGAGTTTATAAATTCGGTTTGTAAATAAGTTGGTTCTAAGCCACTTTGATAATCTCCAAAGCCAACTGAATTGACAATTTTCAGAACAATTGGTTGCATGGCATAACGATGATTGGGGTTTCGGTTGTCTTTTCCAAAAGTAGGAGAGTCATATATAGTAACCGAACCTACATTTTTCCCAACAGTTTTGCCTCCTATTTGAACAACACTTATGTAAGGTTTTAATCCGTTTATCACTAATTCACTTGCCGATGCTGTATTTTTTGAAGTTAGAATGTAAATTTTATTCATTCCAACACTATTTATTGTATTTGTTCCCATTTTATCAGTAAAGTAATTATTTAATGACTCGGGATTGTTAGTTTCGAAATAGGATTGTATTTTGTCATTCCATTTTTCTTTTGCAAAAATTTGCCCTGTAAAAGAACCTGTAATCATACTGGCCAATCGAGTTGCAGTTTGTACTGAACCACCACCGTTATATCTTAAATCTAAAACTAAATCCGTTATTACTTGTGTTTTTAATGCACCAAAAGCATCGTTTAATTGGGTATCATAATCGGAATAAAAACCGTTATACATCAAATACCCAATTTTATGAGATCCAGAAACAATAACTTTGTTTATTAATATTGGATTTTCAGATAAAACCCTTTTTGTTAATGCAACTGATTTTCCATTTGGGGTAAAAGCTCCTCCGTTAATATCCGCTAGACTTAATGTGTAATTGTCATTAGAGCCAAATAACAATTCTTTGTAATTGCTTTTGGTGAGTTGGATTCCATTTACACCATAAAAAACATCGCCGCGATGAATGTCTTTAGTTGATGCATCAGAGTTTGGAACTACATAACGTACCCAACCAATTACTTCTTCAGAACCAGAGGATTTAAGATTTAATTCAAACTCTACTCCATTATTATTGGTGTTTCCTTGAAGTTGTCCTTCTAAAGTTAAATAATCACTTACAATCCAACTAAATCTGTCTATAGTACTATTCACTCTAAGGGCGTTGAATAAATTTTCTGGGACAGGATAACCTGATAGAAAAGTATTTAAAGCTGCTTGGTTTGCAAATCTAGTATCCGATAAATTAGGGACATCTGCCTGCCACAGATAATATAGATTTAGTCCTTTCCAAATAAAATTTTGAACTTCTAGGTTAGTTGGAGCTGCTACATCGTCATTGTCTTGGCAACTTTGAAAACTTAATGCAGCTATAAAAAAAATAATAATGTATTTTATTTTTGGGAACATCTTTATGGTTTTAAAAATATAAACGTAAAAATAGCCACTTTAGTTTTATTTTATATACTTTGTAACAAAAATAAATGAGATTCGTCTTTATAATGTAACCTTTTTACAAAAAACGTATATGGGTCAAAATGAGTTTGTGAAATTAATCACGCCTTTTAAAGACAAAGTATTTAGATTGGCAAGAAGATTGCTCTTAAGTACTGATGAAGCTGAAGATGCCACTCAAGAAGTTATTGTGAAATTGTGGAACAATAAAAATGTTTTGGATGATTATAGAAATTTAGAAGCTTTTGCCATGACAATAACAAAAAATTATTGCTTGGATCAATTGAAATCAAAAAGAGCGGGAAATCTTAAAATTACACATACGAATTATGAGGATAGCAATGCAAGTTTGGATAAGAAAATGGAAAATTTTGACAGTTTAAAATGGGTCGAAAAAATAATAAATAAATTGCCAGAACAACAAAGGATAATTATCCAGTTGCGAGATGTAGAACAATACGAATTTGAAGAAATAGCAAAAGTTTTGAATATGAATGAAACCGCTATTCGAGTAGCGCTTTCCAGAGCAAGAAAAACAGTTAGGGAGTTTATGATAAAGACAAACAATTATGGAATTAAATAAAATAAAACTACTATTAGATAAATACTTTCTGGGCGATACCAGTATTGCAGAAGAAATAGAATTGAAGGATTATTTTTCATCATCGGAGATTTCGCCAGAGCTAGAACAGTATCAATCGCTATTTGTTTATTTCTCGAATGAAGAAACGAAAATATTTAAACCAGAAATTCAAATTCAATCCAATAGCCGAAACTTGAAATGGCAGTCTATTGCAGCTTCGATTCTCATTTTGTTAGGGATAGGAACTTACGGATATTTTAATTTTGACACTAAAAACCAAAATCAAGATTTAGGAACTTTCGATAAGCCTGAAGTGGCTTTCAAAGCTACGCAAAAAGCATTATTAATGTTGTCAACCCAAATAAATACAGGTTATGAAAGCATGCTATTTATAAACGAATACGAGTATTCAAAAAACTTAATTTTTAAACAAGACTAATCACTAAGAACATGAAATCAACGATGTACAATACTAAAATTAAGAATCAGATACGAGTGAGTGAAAAAATGATATTGACAATAATTTTGGCTTTAGTTTCAAATGTATTTTTTGCCCAGTCTGCTTTTGATAAATTTGATGGCCAAGACGGAGTTACGTCTATAATTGTCAACAAGAAAATGTTTCAAATGATGGGAAGCGTAAAAGTAGATGCTAATGATAAAGAAACGCAACAATATTTAAATTTGATACGAAAACTCGATAATCTAAAGGTTTTTACAACTTCAAGTGACAAGTTTTCTGCAGATATGAAGCTGTCTGCAGAAAAATACATAAAAAGTGCCGGTTTAGAAGAATTGATGCGAGTTAATGATAATGGGAAATATGTAAGGATAATGGTGAAATCGGGAACAAATAATAGTCAGGTAAAAGAACTTTTGATGTTCATTGAAGATGGAACGAAACAAAATGAAACGGTATTAATGTCGCTTACGGGTGATTTTGATTTAAATGAAATTTCAATTCTAACTGACAAAATGAAAATCCCTGGTGCAGCTGATCTAAAGAAGGCAACAAAAGGAAGAAAGTAAATAGTTTCTTTTTGTAGCTATTCTAATTTCACAAAACTTCAATCCATATTTATTTAAACTTTTCATCAGGGTTTTTGCTGGTATTGAAAATGGCAGTACTAATGATGTATTTCTCGTCAACACTATTTAAAATAACAAATGGAAATTTTTTAACTACTGCTTGTCTGTATATTTTATGAACAACTTTATAGGTTGTGTAATTCAAAACGATTGACTTGTAGTAATTTTTTAATTCGTCTAGAAATCGTTCTCCAAGATTTTTGCGCCTAGATTCATAAAATTCGTAGGCAACAATTGCATCAACATTAGCTCGAAAAGTAAATTTAAGATTTCTTTTCATTATGGCTTTTTCTAGCATTGATTTTTACTTGTTCCCAAGTGAATGAAGGCTCTTCTCCTGAATAGTATTTTTCTGTGGCTTTTTCTAAAATCGTTTTCTGTTCGTCACTTAATTGAAACTCTTGATTTTCATCAATTAAGATGCTTTTCAAAAAATCCAAAGTGCTTTGATCTTCGGTGTGGAGGATTTTGTCAATTAAGTCTAGTTTATCTTTTTGTAAATTAGTGGATTGCATCTTTTTTAATTTTAAAAGCTATTTACAAATATAATGCTATTCCAATTTTAAATCTTGTAAAATATATGTAAATTTGCACACTCAATTTTTTGACAACGATTTCATTAATTGAGCTATTTTTATGGAAAACAGAAAAAAAGTAGCGTTCTACACGCTAGGCTGCAAATTGAATTTTTCGGAAACTTCTACCATTGCCCGAAATTTTGAAGACGAAGGTTTTGACCGCGTCGATTTTGAAGAAGTGGCCGATATGTATGTTATCAACACTTGTTCGGTAACTGAAAATGCCGACAAACAATTCAAGCAAGTTGTAAAAAAAGCAATGAAACTCAATAACAAAGCTTTTGTTGCTGCCATTGGTTGTTATGCCCAATTAAAACCCGAAGAATTAGCCAATGTTGATGGAGTTGATTTAGTTCTTGGTGCCACTGAAAAGTTTAAAATCACCGATTATATTAATGATTTGTCCAAAAATGATTTTGGCGAAGTGCATTCTTGCGAAATTGCAGAAGCCGATTTTTATGTAGGCAGTTATTCTATTGGCGACAGAACTCGTGCTTTCTTGAAAGTACAAGACGGTTGCGATTATAAATGTACCTATTGTACGATTCCTTTGGCAAGAGGAATTTCGAGAAGTGATGAGCTCGAAAATGTCTTGAAAAATGCCAAAGATATCTCTGCCCAAAACATCAAGGAAATTGTCTTGACAGGTGTGAACATTGGGGATTATGGAAAAGGGGAATTTGGAAACAAAAAACACGAACACACTTTTTTGGAATTGGTTCAAGCTTTAGATACGGTGGAAGGCATCGAAAGATTGCGAATTTCCTCTATTGAACCCAATTTATTGAAAAATGAAACCATAGAATTTGTGTCGAAAAGTCGCACTTTTGTACCTCATTTTCATATTCCTTTGCAATCCGGAAGCAATGAAATTCTGAAGTTGATGAAACGCCGTTACCAACGTGAAATATATACCGAAAGAGTGAATAAAATTCGAGAAGTAATGCCTGATGCTTGCATTGGTGTAGATGTAATTGTTGGTTTTCCTGGTGAAACCGACGAACATTTCTTGGAAACCTATCATTTCTTGAATGATATGAATATTTCTTATTTGCACGTTTTCACGTATTCCGAGCGTGATAATACCGAAGCTGCTGGAATGGAAGGTGTAGTTCCGGCTAATGTTCGCGCCAAAAGAAGTAAAATGTTGCGCAGTTTGTCTGTAAAAAAACGCCGAGCTTTTTATGAAAGCCAGATTGGAACGAACAGAACGGTTCTTTTTGAAGGTGAAAATAAAGAAGGTTATATTCATGGATTTACCGAAAATTATGTTCGTGTAAAAACGCCTTGGAACCCAGAATTAGTGAACAGTTTGCACGATATTAATTTGACTAAAATTGATGAAGATGGAAGTGTTCGAATGGCTTTTTTGAAGGTGGAAGTTTAAAATAATTACAAAATATACTCATGGAAGGCTTTCAAATTATTGCTATTTGAAAGCCTTTTTTTTGCAGAAGTAGTAAGTTCCTGTTTTAGGAAATTCTTTTTAGATTTAATTTCATAAATTAGCAGATAGCCCTGATAGTAGCGGCATCTTTTATGTTCTTTCTTTAAGAACATAAAAATACAGCGGATAGCAGGAGATTGCTCCTAGAAAATAATATATAAATTAATACCAACCCAGTATGAAGTCTATAAATCCAGATAATTTTAGAGTTACAGGCAAAATTGAATTGTCGAAAATTTCAACCAATTTGTTTAATGAGGCGAGTGATGACGATAAGGAGAAGAAGCTAGGCAAGGTGCAAGTGAAGTTGAGCAAATTGCAAGATGTGATGTATGCGCACAACCGCTACGGGGTTTTGATTTGTTTGCAAGGCATGGATACCTCGGGGAAAGACAGTTTGATTCGGGAAGTTTTTAAGGAATTTAATTCTCGTGGGGTGGTGGTACATAGTTTTAAAACGCCCAATTCGAATGAACTAGAACACGATTATTTGTGGCGGCATTATTTGGCTTTGCCAGAAAAAGGGAAATTTGCTGTTTTTAATAGAACACATTACGAAAATGTTTTGGTTACCCGAGTCCATCCCGAATATATCCTAAATGAAAATTTGCCTGGGATTGAAAAAGTGGCAGATATTACTCCTGAATTTTGGCAAAATAGGATGGAACAGATTAATAATTTTGAACGTCACATTTCGCAAAACGGAACGATTGTGATGAAATTTTACTTTCATTTGAGTAAAGAGGAACAACGCAAACGATTATTAAGACGATTGAAAGAGGAAGATCACAACTGGAAATTTTCGCCTGGTGACCTGAAAGAACGGGCGTATTGGGATGAATATATGAAATACTATGAGGAAGCAATCAATAATACCTCGACAGAAATTGCGCCTTGGTATATTATTCCTTCTGACGATAAAGAGATGGCGCGTTATATTGTAGCGAAAATTATATGGGAAGAAATGCAAAAACACGACGATATTAAAGAACCTGAATTAGACGATAAAGTGAAAGCTAATATTGAGGATTATAAAAAACAATTGGAAAAGGAGTGAGGATGCGGAAAACTCAATGGCAATGGCAATGTCAATGGCAATATCAATGTCAATGGGAATAACAATATCAATGGAAAGATTCAATAGCAATTGCAATGACAAAAAAATGCTAAAAAAAATGCGCTGAAGTTCAGCGCATTTTAAATATATTTTTAATTTTTACAAATCGAATCCGTAGGCTAGACGAACTCCTAATTGGCCAACACCTTTACCTTGAGAACCGTCATTATTTACACGTGCAAAGTCATTATAATGTTCATATCGCAAGGAGATATCGACGTATTTTGTAGCATAGCCAATACTTGGTGCTAAGATTAAAGAAGTGCCATGGTAACCGTTCGTTACTGCAAATGCTGCACCCGCTTCACCCATTAGGTAAAATTGATCATTCCAAACAAACGCTTTGAATCCTGCTTTTGCCGGAATAAATCCCAAATCAGATCCATCAGCTTTACTTACAAATAGATTAGTGAATCCAGTTGTCAAGGTAAGAGAGTATCTTTTTGAAAGGTCATACTGTAATCTCGCATCAGCACCTAGAGCTAATTTGTAGGGATCGTCAAATGCGTATCCAGCATTGAGGCCAAATCCCATTTTGAATCCTTGATCGTAGTTTTTGGCGTTTTGAACTTCTTGAGCATTTGAATTATTTGCAAATAATAGTGCAATTGCAAATAGAAAGACCATTTTAATTTTTCCTGTAGTTCTCATAATCGTTTAAATTTGGTTATTTGATTTTTTTATGATGTGTAATTACTATCATAACATCCTGGACAAATGTATCGCCGAGCCTTTGCTGATTTGTTATAGAATTATTTGAGATTGTTATATAATTAAAGGCAATGGCAAAATTCAATATCAATTTCAATGGCAATTTCAATGGCAATAACAATGAAAATGGCATATTTTAATGTAAATATCAAATTTAAATTTTTGGTTTTACAAGTATTTGTGTAGAAGAGCTAAAACAATTTAGTATAAAAAAAATTAAACCATTAAGTTAGTTGAGAAAAATAAGTTTTGATTTTTCTTAATTCCTCTTAAATAACGTAATGTTTTAAAAAAAATATGTTCACAACTTATCCGTCCGAACCAAATTTTAAATCCATCTTGAATCCTAAATCGGTATTGTAGTGCTTTTTCTTTCTTTTCTTTCATTTTCTTTGCCATTGAAATTGCTATTTTTTTTTCATTGCCATTGCCATTGCCATTGCATACCTTTGCCCACTCAAAAAAAATAAATTGAAATTAGCTGCTTACACAAAAGAGTTCTCCTATAATCTGCGATTGGCTTATCCCGTAATGTTAGGCATGCTGGGACATACTTTAATAGGCATTGTAGACAATTTTATGGTTGGGAATTTGGGTTCTACAGAACTAGCTGCGGTTTCATTAGGTAATAGTTTTATATTCATAGGATTGTCTTTAGGAATTGGTTTTTCGACTGCGATTACCCCTTTAATTGCTGAAGCAGATGCTGAAAAAGACGATGCAACTATTCGAACTACTTTTCATCACGGCTTGTTGTTGTGTGTTATTTTAGGAATAGCGGTTTTCTTTTCGATTGTTTTGGCAAAGCCTTTAATGAATTTAATGGACCAACCAGAAGCGGTTGTTGCAATGGCAACACCATATATTGATTGGGTTGCCTTTTCCTTGATTCCGGTAATAATTTTTCAAGGCTATAAACAATTTGCTGATGGATTATCGCAAACTAAACCTTCGATGTATGCGATTTATTTGGCCAATGTGGTACATGTATTTTTTAATTATGTATTGATTTATGGAGTTTGGGGTTTCCCTAAATTAGGAATTCTAGGAGCGGCATTAGGAACCGTAATTTCCAGAATAATGATGCTGGTTTTTCTGCACTTTATTTTAAAAATGGACCCAAAAATCAATAAATATTTTCAAGATTTTAGTTTTCAAGAAATTCGAAAATCAATATTAAAAAAAATAGTAAGTCTTGGATTTCCCTCAGCCATGCAAATGTTGTTTGAGGTAACTTTGTTTACAGCGGCCATTTGGTTGTCAGGATCACTGGGAAAAAACAGTCAGGCGGCAAATCAAATAGCTTTGACAATGGCTTCTACCACTTTTATGTTTGCTATGGGATTGAGTGTGACATCGATGATACGGGTGAGTAATCAGAAAGGCTTACGAGATTATAAAAAACTAATTCTTGTGGCCCGATCGATATTTTTATTAGCCATTATACTCGAAGCGTTTTTTGGGTTGTTCTTTGTGATTTTTCATAATTACTTACCTCATTTATTTTTGAATATGACAGATGCTTCACAAGCAGTGGACAATCAGGAAATCATTAGGATTACGGCACAATTGCTTTTAGTAGCAGCGGTTTTCCAAATTTCAGATGGAATTCAAGTAGTCGTTTTAGGCGCTTTGCGAGGCTTACAGGATGTGAAAATTCCAATGTATATTACTTTTGTGGCGTATTGGCTTATTGGTTTTCCAGTATCTTTTTATTTAGGTCGTCAAACAGAACTAGGTGCAGTAGGAATTTGGATAGGACTTTTGGCGGGACTTACTGCTTCCGCTTTATTTTTGTACCTTCGCTTCACGAGATTAACAAAAAAATTGATATTAGAAAACGTCCAAAAATAGTGTGTGACCTGTTTAATTGTAAACTTCCAATACAATCAAACGTTTAATCTGTAAATAAATTAAATTATAAAAAATGATATTATTAATTATTATTGGGGTTATTTTACTGATTGTGAGTTTTACATTAAAAAGTGATGTTAGAAATCCGCTTGCTAAATTTTCGAATATTTTTAAAATAGTTGGAATTTTAATCATTGCATTAGGTATTTTTTCTTCGATGTTCAAGCAAATAGATGCTGGGAAAGTTGGAGTTAAAGCTTTATATGGAAGTGTGCAGTCTGATGTTTTAGAAAGCGGTTTGCATATTATAAATCCACTTTTGGAAGTAACTGATTTTGATATTCAAACGCAAAACTACACTATGTCTGCTGATAAAAGTGAAGGTGCACAACAAGGAGATGATGCTATTCGAGTTTTGTCTAATGACGGATTGGAAGTAGTTATAGATTTGACTGTTTTGTATAAAATTTCCCCTATGGATGCACCTACAATTTTCAAACAAATTGGTTTAAATTATACTGATAAAATTGTTCGACCTGTAACAAGAACCCGTATTCGTGACAACGCTGTTTATTATGATGCCGTGGCTTTGTATTCAACCAAAAGAAATGAATTTCAAGATCGAATTTTTAAAAATATTGAAGCAGATTTCAAATCAAGAGGGTTGATTTTAGAGCAATTATTGATTAGAAATATTAATCTGCCTACGTCAGTAAAAGCATCTATCGAAAGTAAAATTAATGCCGAACAGGATGCCCAAAAAATGACTTTCGTACTTCAAAAAGAAAAACAAGAAGCAGAACGAAAAAGAGTGGAAGCCCAAGGTATCGCGGATTATCAAAAAATTATTTCAACTGGTTTAACAGATAAACAATTGCAATACGAACAAATTAAAGCTCAAAAGGAAATCGCTACTTCTGCCAATGCTAAAGTTATCTTTATGGGAAAAGGGAGTGCGCCAGTGATTCTTTCCGATAAATAGTTTTTTTTCTGTTAATCGGTTAAGGAAAGGTTAATAAAAGTTTAATCTAAAAGATGATACTAACTCAGTTAACCAAATAACCAGTTAACCAATTAAACAAATAATCAATTAAACAAACAAAAATGGAATTACCAAAATTTTTACTAGGTGACAACACGGATTTTCCGGAAGATATTTTCATCATTCATCTTGATTATCCACGGTTTATTATCAATCTTAAAGATGATGAGGTGGAGTTTATGGAAGAAGCCGAAGATCTTGATGAAGGCGAATTGAATGTAGAAATGGAAGGTTTGATAGAACAAGCAAATGCCTTTTACGATAGAGAAATGGAACGTTATGAGAAAGAGTAAGTTTCTCTTTTATTACTTTTCTAATAAATTGTAAGCGGCTGCAAAAGGTGAAATTTCTACCTTTTGCAGCCGCTTTTTTTATGCGTATTGTTTTTTTATTTTTTTTCAAAATAACTATACTTTCAAATGATTTATAGTGTAATTTTAATATGGTGAAAAGTAACTTTTATTCAATAAAAAAGAATGAAGGGTAACAAAAAACATCATAACTTTATATAGTACCATAAACCAATAATTTTATCAAAATGAAAAATATGAAAAAATCAATAGGGATTGTAATTCTAACTAGCTGTAGTTTTACATTAGTACAAGCACAAGCGCTTACAGCAGAAAGAAAAGGCTGGGATGGAACCGTAAAAGGAGGGAGTAAAACGGAAACAGAATCCTCTCATAAAAGCATCAATAACATCAATAGTACTATGCCAAATAGAATTTCGATGAATGTTACTGTAGCTAAACAGACTCAAGGCGCAACTTTTGGCGAAAAAGTAAGTGCTGGTAAAATAAATGTTACACTTATAAATGGTGGTTGTGTGGTTTTATTTCCTTCTAATGAAGGGTATGACGTTAATACATCTCGGTTAAGCATCAAAACACTGTCTCCAAGTGAGAGTCATGCTTTTGGAGAGAAAGTAAATCATGGCTTACACGCTGCTGGTGGTGCATTGGCATCAGGTGCATCATTATTAGGGGGAGCTTTACCGGGAGGAGCTGTTATTTCGGCGGCAGTTTCTAGCGTTGGCAGCTTAGCTGGTGCTGGAGGTGGAGCGGCTGCAGCCTCGTATGCAAGGACAGAAAAACAGGTTTTTAAGATACAGGATGATGAAAATGATGCTAAATTAGAATTGCAAGATGGCGAATATGAATTAGCTTTTGTAATTGTAGAAAATTCTACCTCTGGATTAAAAGACACCTTAAAAACTCAAGTTCGTATTGGCTTTTCTGTCGAAAATGGTGTTTTGAAAACGAAACACGATACAGCCAAAAATTCAGTAGGAAACATTCGTTAACTTCATTTGTAAGTAGAAATTAATCTTTAAAATACTTTTTCAATAATTTTTGAGCGGCTGCAAAAGGGGATATTTCATTTTTTTGCACCGCTTTCTGAGTTGATGCCAAAAGATTTTCGATTTCAGGATGATTATAAAAATGGCTTCTCAGTTGGTCATTGATGGTTTCTAATAACCAATAGTTGTTTTGTTCAGCCCGTTTTTCAACAAAAGAATTATTTTCATTGGTGAGTTCCAGAAACTTTTCGATTGTTTGCCAAACTTCTGGAATTCCTTCGCCTGTTATCGAACTACAAGTTGCTGTTGTTGGTGTCCAATCTGATTTTTTTGCAGGAAATAAATGCAAGGCTCGGTTGAATGCTACTTTGGCCAAATTTGCTTTTTTGATATTATCACCATCGGCTTTATTAATAACAATAGCATCGGCCATTTCCATGATGCCCCGTTTGATGCCTTGGAGTTCATCTCCGGCTCCCGCAATTTTTAACAAAAGAAAGAAATCGACCATACTATGAACAGCAGTTTCACTTTGGCCTACACCAACTGTTTCTATAATAATGGTGTCGAATCCAGCAGCTTCACAAAGGATAATGGTTTCTCTAGTTTTTCGGGCAACCCCGCCTAAAGTCTCCCCAGAAGCTGAAGGACGAATGTACGCATTTGCATCTTTTACTAATTCCTCCATTCTAGTTTTGTCACCCAGAATACTTCCATGCGAAATAGTACTACTTGGATCAACAGCAAGTACCGCCACTTTTTTCCCGCAAGCGGTTAGGTGTTTTCCAAAAGCTTCAATAAAAGTGCTTTTCCCAACTCCAGGAACACCTGTAACTCCAATTCGAACTGATTTATTAGCGTGCAGCAAGCAAGCCGTAATTACTTCATTGGCTTGCGCCAAATGGCTCACATTGGTGCTTTCAATTAAAGTAATGGCCCGACTCAAAACTGCGATGTCACCAGTCAAAATCCCGTCAATCAATTCTTTTGAAGAAGTTTGTTTTTTTCGCCACTTTTGGACTTGGTTCGCACTTTTGGAATTGATAATTTCTGGTAGAGAAATTCCAGCTATTTCATGTAGGCTTTTTGTATGTTGCTTCTTTGGGTTCAAAATGTTTTATTTGAATAGTAAAAGTAGTGAAAACAAAAACAGTTTCAAAAAGCAACGGCTTGATGAAACTGTTTTTCAAATAATTTAATTGTTTTTTAATAAGCCACCGTAAAACGAACTTGATGGTGTTTGGGTGTTTCTATATCATCAGCGATGACAACGGTCAAATCTTCTACAGATAAAATGCTTCTTTGATTTTCCTCAAAAACAGGGTTTTCTAATCCAAGACGGTATTTTCCAGTTCTCCCAGTTGTAATCCCTTGATGCATTTCGAAAGCAGGACTAAAGAAAGCCCAATCCAATGCTTTTTCTTCATTGATGAAGTTCAAGTAATCTCGTGCTGCAGATGCAACGGAATGGTATTCTTTTGGAAAATCAGGAGTGTCCGCCGCTTGTACATTGGGGGCGACAAACAAACTTCCTGCTCCGCCAATAAAATAAATCGTTTTACCCCGGATTGCTTCGCTGCTTCTTGAATGGTTTTGGAACCCTTGATAGAATCTTCGTAAAGGTTTGGATTCGTCCATCCAGCGTTGTACGCACTTATCACGGCATCATTTCCAGAAATGATTTTTGCCAGTGCTTCGATATTGCTAACATCTGCTTTTTGCCATTTAATATTGGATGTTTCCTTCGTTTTCGGATTTCTGGCCATGGCAGTTATTTCGTGATTGCATCCTGCTAATTAGTTCAGAATGGTTGAACCTATAAATCCTGTGGCTCCAATAATTGCGATTTTCAGAATAGTATGTATTTAAGAGTACTAAAAAATGTTACAGTTTAATATAAAAAAATAGATTTAAAATTGGTTCGAAAAATCTTCGAGTGAAATGTTGTTCAATTGCACACTAATTTTTTCGTTGATGTCATGGTATAAATTTGCTAGATTTTCATTTATTTTTTTTCCTACAGGGCAATTGGGGTTCGGCGTGTTTTTTGAAAAACCCAATGTTATCGTTTCAAAAGTCATTTTGTATATGCCGTCTAAAGTGATATTTGATGATGGGATCATTAATTTAGTCCCGCCATTTTTGCCTTCTTGGCTTTCTACAATATTGTTTTTCTTCAGGTTGGCTATCTCTTTTCTTACAAAAGCAAGGTGCAAGTTCAAGCTTCCTGCAATAAATTCCGAAGATAATTAGTCATCTGCAAATTTAGAGAGTAAAGTGAGGATATGAATCGTAATTGCAAATTTACCTGAAACCATACTGTAATAAAATATGTTACAAATGTGTAACTAAAATGTACATGCAAATGTTTTTTACTTATTTATTGGAGATAAATATGGGGTTTACTATTTTCAACATCAATTTAAATGGTATTTTTGCACTCAATTCGGCACTATGTACAACCTTATTCTCATTTTTGTTTTCTTGCTACTTGGAATTGTATTGCAAAAGGTCAAACGATTTCCGTCGGACATTTATAAAGTAATAAACAATATTGTAATTTATTTTTGTCTTCCCGCATTAGCACTCTATTACATTCCAAAAATCAAACTAGATACTCATTTATTGTATCCAATAGGGGTAACATGGATAAGTTTTACCACTGCGATTTTGTTTTTTAGTTTTTTGAGAGCGCGATTCAAATGGTCCAAAAAACTTACGGGATGTTTGATTTTAACTGCTGGTTTTGGAAACACATCGTTTCTAGGTTTTCCAATCATTCAAGCCTTATATGGAGAAGAAGGATTGAAAATGGCCATTCTTGTGGATCAACCGGGCACCTTTGTCGTACTTTCTACTTTAGGAGTTATAGTGGCGACCCTGTATTCGACCGGAAACCCAAACGGATTTTATATTGCTAAAAAAATCATTCTTTTCCCTCCGTTTATTGCATTTTTATTGGCGTGTTTTATGAATGTTTTCCATTTCGATTTCCATCACTACATTCAGTTTGGTTTGCTAAAAGTAGGCAGTCTAATGACCCCTTTGGCCATGCTTTCTGTAGGTTTGCAATTGCATTTTGACAAAAAGAGCCAACATTGGAAATTCTTGCGTTTGGGACTGGCCTATAAACTACTGTTCACACCGGCTTTAATCTATCTTTTGTATGTGGTCATTCTGGACCAACACTCCAAAATGATTCAAGTATCCGTAATGGAAGCCGCGATGGCACCCATGATTTCCGCCAGTATCATTGCGTCTTCCTATGGTTTGAAACCAAAATTATGCAGTATGATGATTGGTTTCGGAATCCCCATTTCCTTTGTTACATTGATTTTTTGGTATTTTGTAATGCAATAGATTTTTAGTTTTTTTAGGAGCAGAATAATTGGTTTTCATAATAACTTCTCGTCCTGCTGTTTATTACAATCTCCCGCATCATTGCTTCGTCCCTCGTAGCGACAGCGGGAGGATTTCCATTTCCATCAGGGCTATTTTAGAGCTTTTTTGTTTTCAAAATGACGATGTCTGAATACTTTATATTAAGAAATTGATGTCTTACTATTTCAATCTGCTATTTAATTTTTGTAAATAATTATCTATATATTTGTGATGCACGATTAAAAATTGGACGCAGGAATGCAATCATACACTTGCGTATAACAGGCCATTTCAAAACTAAAGTGGTTGAGATTATTCGAATATTAATAAGTTAGTGGTAACTGTAAAACGACACACACCAAAAAATGACAATATCGACTGAAAATTTAGAATTACTTTTTGAAAAATTCACAAAATTTGTTTCAACAAAGGACAAAAAGACATTTACAGAATTTAACGGTTCTAAATATATTGACACAGCCGAAAATTACAAATATTCTTTTTATGACGAAGCAAGAGAAAACCTTGGACAAAAATGGTGGAAACCTGAAAATATTGGAAGTGGTAAAATTCAAAACGCTGTAAGTTCTGCAATCAAAACAAGAGTTATCCACGAGTTTCAAACTATTGACAATAACCTTGTAGATTGGAGAAAAAAAGACGCATTTGCAAAAACTAAAAAAAATAAAAATCTTGATACAACACTTCAGCTAAATAAAAAAATGCCTCGTAAAAGAATTTCGGGGCATTTAATTTGAATTAAATAATTTGTGGATAATATAGTTAGTGAATTGATTTTGTAATTTGGCAACACTACAAAGTGCTGTACAATTCTTTGCTTCTTGATGAAATTTGTGATGTTTTATATTTTTTGAATAATAAGTCGAAATATTGTTTGGATTTTTTAAAATCACTATTGGCATAATAGTAGTTTCCAAGGTATTCAAACATTTCTACTGAATCATATCCTTTTGCAATAACTCTTTCATAAGTCTTGTGAATTTCTACAAGTGCATATTTTTGTTTATTAATCGAATCGTAATATACCGTTTGTGATTTTGCAGTGAACATACTCAATAATGAAAAATTCAAGATAATTAATCTTGAAGCTTTCATATGTAATATGTCATGTTTGTTTTTCACATTATAGGTATTTAATATTTGGGGGGTGCTAATGTATCATTTAGAAATTAAAAATCAAATTTTTTTTACAGATATTAATTGTTTTTACTATAATTTAAATGATATTAAGAAAAAAACAGAAGAAATAATTTTAATTATTTAAAATTGTAAGATCTAAAAAGGGGAATTTAGTTCTTTTCTCAATTATCATTTAATTTGCTGAAATGAAATAAAGTCAATTATAGTTGAATTCAGTCAACGGTTTGGAATTAAGATAGTTTTTTAGAGAACTGAATAGTTAGAATAAAGAAATAATACAGATTTAAAACTAAAAAATCCTAATTACTTATAAATTAAGTAGTTATGATTTTATTTTTGTTCTAAAAGTGACCACGGCGGGATTTGAACCCGCACGCCCTTGCGAGCACCAGCCCCTCAAGCTGGCAAGTCTACCGTTTCTCCACGTGGCCTAAAATTAAAAAAGTCAAGCGTTAAGCTCGACTTTTTAGTGACCCGACTGGGGCTCGAACCCAGGACCCCATCATTAAAAGTGATGTGCTCTACCAACTGAGCTATCGAGTCAATGCTTCAAGAAACGTATGTGTTGATCACAAATTTGTGACCCGACTGGGGCTCGAACCCAGGACCCCATCATTAAAAGTGATGTGCTCTACCAACTGAGCTATCGAGTCATTTCGTTCCTTGAATGCGGGTGCAAATATAAGATGTTATTTTTGATTTTTCAAAGGTATTTTATTATAAATTTGTCTTTTTTTAACAAAACCACTTAATGCCTTAATATATAGGGTTTTATTTTTATGAGAAAAATTATTTTATTAGGTTATATGGGTTGTGGCAAGTCTACTATCGCCAAAACATTATCAAATACGACCAAAATTCCATTTGTAGATTTAGATAAAAGTATCGAAGAAAGAGCTAATTTGACTGTAAATGAAATTTTTGAGCAAGATGGAGAGATCTATTTTAGAAAACTAGAGCATGATATTTTTATTGAATTATTGAACTCTCCTGAGGATTTAATTATCGGTTTGGGCGGAGGTACTCCATGTTATGCCAATAATCATGAATTACTAAATGGTGATGCTGTTTTGTCTATTTATTTAAAGGCATCGGTAGCGACCTTGTTTGATAGGCTTGTGGCTAATAAAAGTAAGCGTCCGCTAATAGCAGATAAAAGCGAGGAAGAAATGAAAGAATTTATAGCTAAACATCTTTTTGACAGAAGTTATTACTACAATCAAGCACAACATAAAGTTAATGTTGATGGTAGATCAATTGAACAAACCGTAAATGAGATACTAAATTTATTAGCTTAAACAAGCATAATCGTTACCGTTGTCATCAAAAACTACTTTTACGTGTTCTAAGGATGAGGTGGACAGAGATATTCCTTTAAAGTCTGCTTTTACAGGATATTTTTTATGATTTCTGTTTACTAAAACAGCGGTTTTAAATTTTTTGAGAGGAACATCAAGAAAATGTCTTACTGCATAGATTAATGTGGTGCCAGAATTTAAAACATCGTCAACAAGCACTAATCCTTTGTTGCTGTACTCATCCTTTGTTAAAGAAGTTCGTATAGCTGATTCTGGATTTTGTTTATTGACATGAACTTCGCATAATGAAACTTTTAAAGTGGATATACTTTTTAATGCTTCTGCAATTTTTTTAGCAAAAACATATCCATTGGATGCAATTCCGGCGATTACAATTTCTTCTTCTTCTACAAAAGTCTCATAGATTTGGTAAGCGATTCTTTTTATAGTGTGCTCAATTTCTTGACTCGTTAGGATACTGTTTTTGTCCATTGGGATTTTTTTTTTCAAAGTTAAAAAGAGTTCTTTCTATTTTATGTTTTTTATCAATTAAAAGTAGCATGTTTTTTTATACGGAGATGTTATTTTTAACTTTCTGTATCTTGCCATAAAAAAAAGAATACTAAGTTATTCAGTTTCTTCAGTGTCAGTTTTAATTTCATTGCCAAATTCGTCAATATCGCGTCGGTCTTTTTTGGTTGGTCTACCGGTTCCGTTTTTACGATAATGCTCTTTAGATAATTTTAGTAATTCTAAATGAGCATAAACTTCGGCTGGAGTTTCGTTTTTACGATAAATATCAACCAATTTGGCTCCTACACGATTGTCTGGAATGTCTAAAACGGTTATTATTTGAGTAATTTGATCTTTTCTAAACGTTATTTTGTCTGTAGGAAAAACTTCCTTTGATGGCTTAGCAACTAGGCCGTTTACGGTAATGTGATTCTTTTTACAAGCCTCTGTTACCATGTTGCGAGTTTTGTAATATCGAACACACCATAAATATTTATCTATTCTCATAATTTTTCCAAAATCGAAGTTAAATAGTTTACAAAAATAAATCAAAATTGTATCTTGCGCACCTAAAAATCTGCTATAATGAACAAAGTTACCTTTTATTTTATTTTATCAATTACAACATTACTATTATCTTCATGTTCAAAAAATGATACGAGTATAGTAGCTGAACCAGCACGAGTTTATTCTGAACAATACGTTACTGATATTGCATTAATTAAAGATTATCTTACAGCAAATTATATTACAGTTAACAATAATCCTGGTTTTCCAAATGACCAAGATGTTACAATAACAAAAATACCTGTTGGGGGAAATCAGCCTTCAATAATGTCCTACTTAGATGCAGTAACTTTTCCAAAGCTTTTAATTCATCATGTAAAGCTACACGATGTTGATTATGAAATGTATTATTTGGTCTTAAGACCAGGTACTGGTGCGTCACCTTGTAATGTAGATGGTGTTTTAGCATCCTATAGAGGGGATTATTTATATAGAAGTGTTGCAACAACTACAACTAATTCAGAGCTTACTGCTACTAAATTTGATGAGTCGATATACCCACAGTCTTATTTAAGTTTGTTAACTACAATTACTGGTTGGTCTGAAATTTTCCCTCAATTTAAAACTGGAACCTTTTCTTCTAATCCCGATGGAACAACAACTTATAACAATTTTGGAGCGGGTGTAATGTTTATTCCATCAGGTTTGGCGTATTATAATTCTGGTTCAGGATTAATACCAGGTTATTCTCCTTTGGTATTTAGTTTTAAATTATATGACATACAAAGATTAGATCAAGACAATGACGGTGTACCTTCTTATCTAGAAGATATCAATGGAGATGGATATGTGCGCAGTTATGTGAATACTATAAGCTATCCGACTACTCCTACTGATGCTATCCGTTATGCAGATGATACAGATAAAGATGGAATTCCTGATTTTGTTGATGTTGATGATGATGGCGATTTATATAGTACTATTTTGGAACTCAAAAATACTACAACGGGATCGCAATATCCGTTTGCTCTAATTCCAGATTGTAGTGGTAACACAACTAATCCAACTAGAATCAAAAAGTATTTAGATAAGAATTGCCATTAGTAAATTAGTGTTCAATAAAAATCCCGTCTTGAAAATAAATTCATGACGGGATTTTTTTATTTTAAAAAGTAACTATTTACAATGTTGAAAATAATTGTACAAGCTAAATTTTATTTTCTTTTAATTACTTTTTCTACAGCTGCAACAATGGCTTGATTGTTCAATTTGTATTTCTCCATTAATTGCTCAGGAGTTCCAGATTCACCAAAACTATCGTTTACTGCAACATATTCTTGAGGAGATGGATTGTTTAAAGCCAAAACTCTAGAAACACTTTCTCCTAAACCTCCAAGCATATTGTGCTCTTCTGCAGTCACCACACATTTGGTTTTTGCAATAGATTTCAAAATAGCTTCTTCATCTAAAGGTTTGATAGTGTGAATGTTGATTACTTCGGCAGAAATTCCTTTGGCTTCCAATGCTTCAGCAGCAACCAATGCTTCCCAAACTAAATGTCCAGTTGCTATAATAGTTACGTCGGTACCTTCGTTTAATAATATTGCTTTTCCAATTACAAATGGTTCGTCAGCAGGCATAAAGTTAGGTACTACCGGACGTCCAAAACGCAAATAAGCTGGACCATGATGATCTGCCAATGCTATTGTAGCTGCTTTAGTTTGATTGTGATCGCAAGTATTAATTACAGTCATTCCTGGTAACATTTTCATTAATCCAATGTCTTCTAAAATTTGGTGTGTTGCTCCATCTTCTCCTAGCGTTAATCCAGCGTGTGAGGCACAAATTTTTACGTTTTTATCAGAATAAGCAACGGATTGACGAATTTGATCGTAAACTCGACCTGTAGAGAAATTAGCAAAAGTTCCTGTGAAAGGAATTTTTCCTCCAATGGTTAAACCTGCAGCAATTCCAATCATGTTCGCTTCAGCAATTCCAATTTGGAAAAAACGCTCTGGGTGATTTTTCTTGAAATCATCAAATTTTAATGATCCAATTAAATCAGCACAAAGTGCCACAACTTTTTCGTTTTTTTGACCTAGTTCAGTCATTCCCACTCCAAAACCGGAGCGAGTATCTTTACTTCCTGTATTTATATATTTTTTCATTTTTCTTAATTGAAAGATTAAATGATTTTAAAATTGAAGGATTTAGTTTTAAATCTGAAATCTGCAATCTAAAATCTGCAATCTGATTTAGTAATCTGAGTTCCCTCCAACATTATAATTTTGAGTCAATGCGTTTTCAAGTTGAGCATCATTTGGTGCTTTACCATGCCAAGCATGACTGTACATCATATAATCAACTCCATTACCCATTTCTGTATGCAATAAAACACAAACTGGTTTCCCTTTTCCTGTTCTTGATTTGGCATCATTCATACCAGCAATGATAGCGTCGATGCTGTTTCCATCAGTAATTTCTAAAACATCCCAATCAAAAGCTTCAAATTTAGCACGGATGCTTCCCATATATAAAACTTCGTCAGTTGTTCCGTCGATTTGTTTTCCGTTTAAATCTACGGTAGCAATTAGATTGTCGACTTTTTTGGCTGAAGCATACATGATAGCTTCCCAGTTTTGACCTTCTTGTAGTTCTCCATCACCGTGAAGTGTGAAAACTAAATTGGTGTCATTATTTAATTTTTTTGCTTGAGCAGCTCCAATGGCAACGGATAATCCTTGACCTAATGAACCGGAAGCAATTCGTACTCCTGGTAAATTGTCATGAGTTGTTGGGTGTCCTTGAAGTCTCGTGTTAATTAAACGAAAAGTCGCTAATTCAGAAACTGGAAAATAACCACTTCTGGCTAAGACGCTGTAAAATACTGGAGAAATATGACCGTTTGAAAGAAAGAAAATATCTTCTCCAATTCCGTCCATGTCAAATCCTTCTTTTCTATCCATTATATTTTGGTATAATGTTACTAAAAACTCAGTACAGCCAAGAGAACCTCCGGGATGACCTGAATTTACGGCATGTACCATTCGAAGAATATCTCTCCTTACTTGGATAGTTAAATCACTTAATTGTTGTGTGTTAGGCTTCATTTTATGTGTAAAAGTTAAACTGTTGCAAATGTAATTTTTATTTTGGCGTAAGACAAATGATTTTATAAATAGTTATTAGGATTGATTTCCAATAAAAAAAGCCCAATTAAGGGCTCAAAAAAAATATTTTGAATCAGTGATTTTTAATACGTTACTTCCGAAATTTTTATTGTTGGTGTCATTGTTACTTTCGATTTTATTGAATTCGAAATCAAGCAAGCAGCTTCTGATTTTTGAAGTATTCTTTCAGCTCTAGCGGTATTAGCCTCTTTATAGATACTTAATGTTGGTTCAAGAATAATTTCAGTCATGAGGTATTTACCATCAATATTTTCTAACTTTCCTTTTGCAGCACAAGTAAATTCATCAAATTCAAGTTTGGAATTTTCTGCAATAGATAAAAAAGTGGTCATATAACAGCTAACTACTGAAGCGGTTAATAAATGTTCAGGAGACCAAATTCCTTCTATGCCTTTCGGAAATTGTGGAGGTGTTGCTACTTTGATGGAATTGTCTAATTCTGGAGACGAAATTCCCCCTTTTCTTCCTAATATCCATTTTAGATTTACGTTATAATTATGTACTTCCATTTTATGTTAATTTATTTTGAAGTGAGTTCCAACCACCTCCATTATATATTTGTGTATATCCATTTGCTTTCAAAATAGATTTTGCCGAAGCGCTTCGCATTCCTGATGCACAACAAGTGATGATGGGTTTGTTTTTGTCTTTGAGTTTGTCTAAGTTGTTCCTTAATGTTTCAACAGATATATTGACAGAACCTTTAATATGACCACCATTGAATTCTCCTTTGGAACGAACATCTACTATTGTAGCTCCTTGTTTTACTAATGTTGCATAGTCTACTGCTGGTCCAATTCCGAATAATTTCTTGAGTAAGTTAATCATGTTAAATGTTTTGGGATTTATAATAATTTACGTCTAACCACGAACCTCCATTGTAACATTCGATTCCATATTGTGAAAGAAAATGTTGCGCTTGTCCGCTTCGGTTTCCAGAAGCACAACAAAGAATTAATGGAGTTTTAAGTCTTTTTATTTCTTCTATTCTTTCTGGGATTTCATTTAATGGAATATTGATGGAGTCAACGACACTTCCTCCTTGGAATTCTCCGTAAGATCGAACGTCGACGATGACTCCTTGATTTTCTTTGATTAAAGTTGCTATATTCATTTTGTAATTTTTCTATCTATGTCACACTTTTAATAGTCTGAATTTCGATTTGTATAGGACAAAAATAAGGGATCATTTAGAGTTGTACTGTAACTTTAGTTACACAAGTGTGTTTTAATTACTAATAATTATGGAGTAGAGGTGCTAAGTACTAGTTGTAATTTTATAAAAAAAAACTGTCCGAAAAGTAATTTTCGAACAGTTTTTTTAAATTTTGAAATGAAATATTTATTTCTTTCTTTAACTCTTATTTTATGCCTTCTCCTTCACAAATTCATCAATCACTTTTTGGTAATAATCAAAGGTGGTTTTGGCGATAGATTCCCAACTGAATATTCGCAAAACGCGTTCTCTTCCTGATTTTCCCATCTTTGTTGCCAAGGCTTCGTCATCTAAAAGGATGTTTATTTTGGCTGCAAAAGCTTTCTGGAATGCTTCAGGATTGGCAGGATTAAAATCGGTTCTGGACACACTTTCAAGCGGAACTAAATATCCCGATTCGCCTTCTACTATAATTTCTGGAATTCCACCTACGTGGCTTCCTACAACTGGAGTTTCGCAAGCCATAGCTTCTAAATTAATGATTCCAAAAGGTTCGTATAAGGAAGGACAGGCAAAAACTCGGGCGTGACTGTACAACACTTTTACTTTATCGCGTGGTAGCATTTCCGAAATCAAAATCACACCATCTCTATCTTTTTTCAAATCGGCAATCAAAGCTTCGGTTTCTAGTTCGATTTCTTTAGTGTCCGGAGCCCCAGCACAAAGTACGATTTGGCAATTTTTATTGAAATATTTGGCTGCTGCAATCAATTGAGAAATTCCCTTTTGGCGCGTAATTCGACCTACAAAAAGTACAAAAGGAATTGCTGGATCAATATTATACTGGGCTAATAAATCAGTATCGAAAGTAGGTTTGTAAAATTCAGGATCAATACCGTTATGAATCACCGTTACTTTTTCAGGAGCAACACCGTACGCTTCTATAACATCATCTTTCATTTTTTTGCTCACGGCAATTATTCCGTCAGCGGTATTGTAGGCTCTATCTTCAATCCAACGGGACAGGAAATAACCATTACCCAATTGTTCCACTTTCCAAGGTCGGTGCGTTTCTAAACTATGTGTCGTCAAAATAAGCGGAACCTGCAGCAATTCACGGGTAAAAATACCTGCAAGGTGGGTATACCAAGTATGGCAATGTATTACATCTGCTTGTGGAGTAGCTTGTGATAATTCGACATTTTTGCTCAGGTTATGAAACATCTTAATGTGCGGATTGGTGTCGTCAACCATTTTCGTTAAGGAAGAAGTGATTCCTTGCACATTCATGTTTCCGTTATTTACAGATTGGTCGCCAAAACAACGCACTTCAACTTTACCTAATTTAGCCAGTTCCTTACTTAAAAAATCGATATGTACACCAGCACCACCGTAAATATTAGGTGGAAATTCATTGGAAAAAAGAGCTATTTTCATTTTTGAAATTTTTTTTTAGTTTTTAGTACAATTAGATGTGTCTTGCTATGCCAAATTTGGATATCAATATTCCAAATATAATAAATTTCTTTAACCTTTTACACTCTGAAAGCGGTGATTTTTAAAAAGTTTGGCTATAAAAAAAACCGCCTATTTTTCAATACGCGGTTTGTTGATTATGTAAAAAAAAGAGAAAATTATTCTTTCAATCTGGCTTTAAAAACCTTTTCGAATTTTTCTAATTTAGGTTGAATTACCATTTGGCAATACTGTTGGTTTTTATTGTTCTGATAGTAATTTTGGTGGTAATCTTCCGCTTTATAAAATTGAGTTAAGGGTTCCAATGTGGTGACAATTGGATTTTCGTATACTTTTTCGGAATTTAATTGATTAATTATCGATTGAGCGGCTAGTTTTTGAGTTTCATTTGCATAAAAAATTGCAGAACGGTACTGGGTTCCTACATCTGCGCCTTGACGGTTTAGCGTCGTTGGGTCATGTACAGTGAAAAATACTTTGAAAATTTCGTCGAGGTTCGTTTTAGTATTGTCATAAGTAATTTCGACTACTTCAGCATGTCCTGTTCTCCCTGTACACACTTCCTCATACGTTGGATTTGCATTTTTTCCTCCAGCAAAACCAGAAACAACTGATTTTACGCCATCTAGTTTCTCGTAAACGGCTTCAACACACCAATAACAACCGCCACCAAGTGTTATTTTTTCTAAGGTATTGCCACTGCTGTTTTTTGAAATTATTTTATCCGGTACAAAATCCATTGCTATAGAATTCATACAATATCTTTTTCCAGTTGGTTTTGGTCCATCATCAAAAAGGTGACCTAAGTGACCGTCACACCTTCCGCAAAGAGCTTCGATTCTTTTCATACCATAGGAATTATCTTCTTTATATACCACGCTGTTTTTGTTGTCTTGTTCAAAAAAACTAGGCCAGCCGCAACTACTTGCAAATTTTTGATCGGATTTAAATAATTTATTGCCACAGGCAGCACAATAATAAGTTCCTTTAGTGTTTGAATCCCAAAGTTTGCCTGTGAATGCTCTTTCTGTATCTGCATTTCTTGAAACGGCGTATAAATCCGGAGACAATACTTTTTTCCATTCAGCGTCTGAAACATTTAATTTAGTGGTGTCTGTATTGGAATAATAAGGATTCTCGGGTTTGTTGATGATGTTTTCCATAGTAGTTGAATTTTGAGTGTCGTTTATTTTTTTGGGTGTTTGCCCACAAGCTTGTAACATAAATAATACAAGTATAAATAGTAATCTTCGAAATTGAATTGTCGTTTTCATAATTGTCATTTTTATATACCACAAATGTATTTCGAGCTTGATTGTCGAAATGTCATTTACTTTACATCAAATGGTTATTTAAGGGAGTTTTAACTAAAGTGATACATTATAAAGAATAATTTTAAACATAAAATCTAAAAATAAACAGTTCAATTTAAAGGTATAAAATTAAACAATTTGGCATTTAAACAGCCGTTAAACTTTTCACAAACTTTTTCAAGGCTTAAAATCAATTCCTTTTTTTGTATTTTTGACCAGCTAAACAAATTATGAGAGAAGAGAGTGTAATATTGGTTAATACTAAAGACGAACAAATCGGTTTGATGCCTAAACTGGAGGCACATGAAAAAGCCGCTTTGCACCGAGCTTTTTCTGTTTTTGTGTTAAATAACAAAAATGAAATTATGCTCCAGCAACGGGCAAAACATAAATACCATTCACCTTTATTGTGGACCAACACTTGTTGTAGTCACCAGCGTGATGGAGAAACAAATATTCAAGCGGGAAGCCGACGATTATTTGAAGAAATGGGCTTTAAAACTCCACTAAAAGAATTGTTTCATTTTATATACAAAGCGCCTTTTGACAATGGATTGACCGAACATGAATTAGACCATGTTATGATAGGTTATTATAATGAAGATCCAAAAATAAATCCTGATGAAGTCGAAAGTTGGAAATGGATGGATATTGAAGAAGTCAAAAAAGATATGATTGTAAATCCAGAATTTTATACGGTTTGGTTTAAAATTATTTTTGATCAATTTTATCATTTTATAGAAGAACATACAATTTAAGATTTTAGAATAAAGAAATCTAAAATCCAAACTCCAAATTCTAAAATCATTAATCAATATGAGAGTAACCATTTCAAGAAAAGCACATTTCAACGCAGCACATCGATTGTACAGAAAAGATTGGACTTTTGAGCAAAATGATGCTGTTTTTGGGAAATGTAATAATCCGAATTTCCACGGACATAATTACGAATTAATTGTAAGTGTAACAGGAAAAATTGACCCAGAAACAGGTTATGTAATGGATATTAAAGATTTAAGCGATTTGATTTTAGAGGAAGTAGAAAAACCTTTTGATCATAAAAACCTAAACCTTGATGTTCCTGAATTCGAAAATCTGAATCCTACCGCCGAAAATATAGTAGTTGTGATTTGGAATAAAATGAAAAAAAGAATTAATCCAGAATTTGATTTAGAAGTGGTGCTATATGAAACCCCACGAAATTTTGTTAGCTATAAAGGAGAATAATGGCATTGCAAGTAGGGGATAGAATCCCAAAATTTACAGCAATAGATAGTAATGGAAACGTCTTCGATAGTTCGTCTATTGTAGGAGTGAAACCTGCTGTTTTTTATTTTTATCCAAAAGACGATACACCAGGTTGCACGAAACAAGCTTGTGGATTTCGAGATCAATATGAAGATTTCAAAGATTTAGGAGCTGAAGTGATCGGTATTAGCAGTGATGATTTAGACTCCCATCAAAATTTCATCAAAAAGTATCAACTGCCTTTTATTTTGCTTTCAGATACCGAAAAAAAAATCAAAACACTTTTTGGGGTTAAACCCAATTTCTTTGGGTTAATTCCTGGGAGAGTAACTTATATTGTTGACAGAAATGGAGTTATTCAATTGATTTTTGATAGTTTTGTCGCTGAGAATCATATTTTAAACGCATTAGCAAAGATCAAAAAAATAGTAGAATAACTTCAAAAAATAATTATAGAGTTGATTGAATAAATTTAGCTAACTTGAATATAAAAAAAAGACATGAAACTATATCCATTACAATTTGACCCCATTTTAAAAGAAAGAATTTGGGGAGGAACTAAATTAAAATCGGTTTTTAATAAACCAATTACTTCTGATATTACTGGTGAAAGTTGGGAATTATCAACTGTTGAAGGTGATATTAGCGTAATAGCAAACGGTGAATATAAAGGTAAATCATTGACAGAACTGATTGATGAAAATCCAAATGATCTACTTGGAACGGCAGTTTACGCGCGTTTTGGAAAACAATTTCCGTTGCTTTTTAAATATTTAGATGCACGTGAAGATTTATCTATACAAGTGCATCCAAATGATGAGTTAGCTAAAAAACGCCACAATTCCTTTGGGAAAACGGAGATGTGGTATGTGCTTCAAGCGGATGAAGGTTCTCGAATTATTGTAGGATTTAAGGATGATTCCAGTCCAAAAGAATATGTAAAACATCTTGAGGACGATACTTTGATTTCTATTCTAGATACCGTTAAAGCAAAATCAGGTGATGTTTTTTTCTTAGAAACTGGAACTGTTCACGCCATAGGAGCGGGAATTTTGATTGCTGAAATTCAACAAACTTCGGATATCACGTATCGTTTGTATGATTTTAATCGAAAAGATGCGCAAGGAAATACCAGAGAATTGCATATAGACTTAGCTTTGGACGCTATAAATTATAACAAAGTAGATACTTATAAATCGTATTCAAAAGAGGTTAATCAATCTAATAGCATTGTAGATTGTCCTTATTTTACAACTAATATTATTCCCCTTGATGGGAAATTGACTTTAAGTAAATCAGGAGATTCCTTTACTGTTTTTATGTGTGCTGAAGGTAGTTTTGAAATGGAGTACAACAATTCTTTAATTCAATTTAAAAAAGGAGATACTATTTTAATACCTGCTGCTTTGAAGACTTTCAGTATCAACGGTGAAGCTTCAATTTTAGAAATTTATATTTCATAGTCGGTAATAGAAAGATTATGTGTACTTTTGCAATCGCAAATTAAAATATAAATAAAAATGGCAAACGTTAAGAATTTAAAAAAAGACATCAACTACGTTTTAGGAGATATTATAGAAGCAGTTTACTTGTTTGAAATTTCTACAACTGGAAAACCAACAACAGAAACTAATGCTTTAATTGATGAAGCTATCGCTGCATTTGATACTTTGATCACAAAAGTAAACGCAAAGAAAGTAGAAGATAAAAAAGCCCATTTCAAACAAATCAATATTGAATTGGAACAAACTGCAAATCAGTTAATTGCTAAAATTAACGAATTACAGTAAAAAAAAGTGAATAAAAAAGTCTGAAATTGTTTTGAAAAATAAAAATCAGTCTTATATTTGCACCCGTAATGAGTCGCCAGCGTAGCTCAGTTGGCTAGAGCAGCTGATTTGTAATCAGCAGGTCGTGGGTTCGAGTCCCTCCGCCGGCTCAAACAGAAACCGTAAGTTAATCGCTTACGGTTTTTTTGTTTTATACCTATTTGGAACAAGTTTTATAAATTGCATTTCAATTATGAATTTTAAAATTAAGTAGGAATTCACATTATTTTCATTAGATTTGGAGTATAACTTAAATAAATCAGATATGGAAAATAGCCTTGAACCGTCAGAAGAATCTTTGATAGATAATTTCGAATTACAATTGAATGAATCCGCTAAAGGGTTTTTAAAAGAGACTGCTAAATGGGCTTATTTTTTATCAATTCTTGGATTTATTGGAGTTGGATTGATGGTGGTTTTAGCCGTTTTTGCAGGAACAATTTTTGGTGTAATTGGGCATATGATGCCTGGAATGGGAATGTTTGGTTCAGGAATTGGAATTGTAATATCTATTTTTTATTTGCTTATAGCTGCTCTTTATTTTTTCCCAGTTTATTACTTGTATAAATTTGCATCAAATGCCAAAAAAGCTTTCCTGAATATAGACTCAGAATTGCTTTCGACTTCATTCAAGTATTTAAAATCACATTACAAGTTTATTGGAATCATGATGATTTCAATTATGTGTTTGTATGGACTAATAATAGTTTTTGCCGTAATTGCTGCAATCGCTCGTTAAATTAATTAGAAAGGAGATTTTTAATTTATATAAAAAAACCCGTCCCGATTGTATCGGGACGGGTTTACTATTAAATGAAAATAGGATTATTTTTGAGTCTTTATTTTAGTAACATACTCAGTTAATTTTTTTCCATAAAGCGATTGGGCGACTTTTGGCGACATTGTTTTTTGAATGGTGTCCAAATACTTAACATTGATATCATAAATCTCCGACAAGGCGATAAAAGGAGCAATTTCCTGATTACTATTGTTTATGGCAAAATTAGTAGCAAATAAATATTTACGTTTGGTATTGTTATCTTGTTTTGTATTTAGACTGTCCAATAGTATTTTGTTATTACTTTTAATTGCTTTAAATTTTAACGCAATCAAATCCAAGTTTTCATTTCTAAAACGAGAATCAATTTTTTTATACTCTTGATATAAATCTTGATTTTTAGAACCTGTTATTTTTGCACTAACTGTATAAGAATCAAGATTGGTTTCAACATTCATTTTACCAGGTTCAGCAAAAAATTGTATGTTGTTGTCCAATGAATTTGTTACGCCGCGATCTAAAAATAAATAAAGCATTTCAGGGGAATCTAAGGTCAAATCAGTTTCAAAAGTTGATGAACCATCAATTTTTATGGTGTCAAAGGCTACCAAATTAGTGTCAACTACTCTTTGTATAATTAAGGTTCCTTTTTTTAATCCTTTAATGTTTCCAGTAAGATGTAAATTTGTTTTTGAATCTTTCTTGTTACAAGAAAAAAGAAGTAATAGCGTAACGAAAGCAATAATGGATTTTTTCATTGTTATTTTAATTTTTTTGCAAATAAAGGAAATAGTTTGGATAAGTTAGAAAATTATCAAAAGGATTTATAAAAAAAATATCCAATTTATTTCTCAATTGGAATTTTATAAATACTTTATTGGGTTATCCTTTTAACCAAGCTTCTTTTAGAACAGATTTTGACAAGTCCACTGCTTTAAGGCCTTCAATCTCTTCATAAGGAAGTTTTACGGTTCCGTTGATGATTTTTTCTAAGCCGTTACGTTTTATTTTTAATGTAATTGGGTCATTTTCTTTCCATTTATCACAATCATACAGGATTTCATTGACTTTTTCTGGTGTATACTCTTTATTATTTATAGCCATGATAATATCACCACCTACTAGACCTAAGTTTGTAAAAAAATTATTTAGTACCATTTTATAATTAACAATGATTTCAGTTTTACCATTGGTAATGGAAATCAGTTGTTTCCTATCTTTTACGAATATTTTTCCAGGGGTTTTTATTGGGGTTTTTGCTACACCAACTTTTGCTAAATAGGTGGAATAGGGGATTGGCGTTGGTCCTGAAACATAAGTGTTTAAAAACGTTCCAACTTCGGGATACGTTAAATCCGTAATTTTTTGAAAAAGTTCATCATCGTTGAATGCTTTTGAAACACCATATTCTTTCGAAAGTTTTTGCATTAAATCAAGAATTCCTCTCTCTCCGTTACTTTTTTCTCTAATAATTATATCGATGCACATACCTATCAAAGCTCCTTTTTCATACACGTTCAAGTATTGATCTTTATAGGGGTTTTTGAGCACATTTGCACTCATTGTTGTAAAGGGCATTTTATCATCCATTTTGTCGGCCTGCTCTATTTTTTTTACAATTCTATCATAGAATTCCTCTTCGCTGATTAATCCTTGGTTAATTTGAAAAAGATTAGAAAAGTATTCTGTTACTCCTTCGTACATCCACAGATGTTTCGACATTTTTGGAATGTTGTAATCGAAATTTTGAATTTCTTGAGAATGTATTGTTAGTGGAGTTACAATATGGAAAAATTCGTGCGAAACCACGTCTTTCATATTTTCTATTAATGCTTCTTGAGACATTGTTTCTGGAAAAACAACAGTTGTTGATGTAGGATGTTCTAATGCACCGAAACCATTAGCGTCATTTTTTAACGTAGACAAGTACAATAAAATACTGTATTTTTTTGTGGTATTCATGTTGCCTAAGAAATGTTTTTGAGCAGTAATCATACTTTTCATTGATGGTGTAATACTTTCGGCAGTGATTTTTCCAGTTGGAGAATATACGGCAATTAATATTTCCATATCATCAACTGTAAAGGTTGTATAATTAGGTTTTGAATAGAGTATTGGATTTTCGACCAATTCAGCATAATGAGGCATTAAAAACAAATCATTTGTCGCTGATGCATCGGCGTCAATCATTGAAGTTGCTCCCCATAATTCTGCTGGATGCGATATGTTTACTTTATAAGGATTTGCAACATAATCTTTAAAATAGCCAATAAAACAATGGGTGTTCAATACTATATTTTTTCCAGCATCTATATTTGATCCGCTAGGGGAGAAAATATCGTCTTTACCAAACCCCCTTTTTTTTTCAGTATCAAAGGTATCATTAACTAAATAGGTTATTTTATCTAATGTTTTCGAATTAGATATTACCCAAGAATTAGCATCTATTTTTTTGGCATTTAATTGAACTCCTTTTTTGTTATATGCTTTAAAATCATCAATATATTTTCCGAAATTATCATCAGAATAGGTTCCGGGTACCATTCTTGGAAAACTAAAAGTAGTATTATCTGTGCTTATTAAAGGAGCTTTTACCGTAACAAGAACTTTGTCATTTTTTATATCCGTAAGATTGATGTTTACTTGAATCGCTTGTTTGGAGCTTGAATAATTAGTGGATTTTTGACTGGCTGATTTACAACTTGAAAGAACTGATAGGACTAAAAAGGCAAAAAATATTTTTTTCATTGGGGGATTATTGGTTAAATAATCAATTAGACTTTATAAACAGAATATTGTTACAGTCCAATTAATTTTATAAAAGTAGAAAACAAAAAAAACTCCTGTTCAGCAGGAGTTTAAAATAATATTAATCGAGTTTATTTTTTATGTAATATTTACCATCTAAATCTTCGTCAAAATCGTCTATTTTTTGCGGTTTTGGTTTTGGTTTATTTGCAGCAGCTTTCTTTTTCCACATTTCAAATTTTTCAGTTGGCATCTTTTTTTTCATGATTTCAAGAACTTCTTTTTCGGCCAACCCAAACTCTTTTTTGATGATTTCAAAAGGGTTTTTTTCCTCCAAAGCAAATGTAACAAGTTTTTCTGTTTGTTCCCAGGTCAATTCTATGCGGCTACTCTTTTTCATTAGGTGAAAATTAATTCAAATATGTGGGTTAGTGAATATTAGTTTTGTATTTATAATATACTCCAATATTAATAAAAAAAAGAATCACTTGAAATCAAAAAGACATTTTTTTTATAGAAAACCCTTTTTTTTGCTGAAGCTTGTTTTTAGAATGGAGTTTTTAATCAATTTTGAACTTTTATTGCTTTAAATTTGATTATCAGCAATAAAAAAGAGTTCCCTTCTAAAACTTGTAAATACATCCAAAGGATATTAAATTCAATTATTTGATTTCTCGAAAAGTGAGATTTATTCTTTCGTCTATCGGTTTCATAGTTTTCGGAATTTGATGTTTCCAAAAATGCTGTGTTGTTCCTTGCATAATTAACAAACTGCCATGTTCCAATGAGATATTAATTTTTTGATTTTTATCAGAATTGTGTTTCAATTGAAAATTTCTTACTGCTCCAAAGCTCAATGAAGCAATAATTGGATTAATGCCTAATTCTTTTTCGTTATCAGCATGCCATCCATTACTATCTTTTCCATCTCGATAATAATTAAGCAAAACACTGGTAAAATTTGAGTTCGAAATAGCTTCAACTTTCTGTTTTATATTAGATAAAAGTTCGTTCCAAGGAGTTGGAGTCATTGTAATGTTCGAATAGGAATAGGTTTTATCTATATTACCAAATAAAGCTGTTAGTCGAGGCTGAAGATGTGTTTTTCCAAATATTTTGATACTGTCTTGTTGCCAAGGGATTTTCTTTTTTAATTGTTCAAAAATTAAATTAGCTTCTTTTTCTTCAAAAAAATGGGGATAATAAATTAGTATTGCATCTGGCACATTGAAATAGATTGGCTCCGATTTAAAAAGTGAATTCATGTCACAAAAATAAAATTTTGAAGTTACTTTCCTTTCTTTAAACAAAATTAATAGACCTCTTGTTTGCCTATAAAATGTTTTGTTAAATAATAGCTATTAATACCTAAAATAAATGCATTGGTAATGATGATAGGCCAAGAGGTAGTTAACATAATGCCATAAACAACAAATAGAATGGCTCCAATTGAATTTATGATTCTTAAGGTAGTAATGTTTTTCATTAAAAAAGAGATCATCAGAACCAATGAAGCCAAGTAACCAACCCATTCTGTTAAAGTAATTTCAAACATCATTCCGTATTTTATTTCAAATATAGCATTTAGGAGGAATAAATAGAGTAAGAACTTTTAAAATAATCCTTGAAGGGCTTTATTTTTAATACCAATATTTTTAGAATCAAATGCCAATTTGTTTTCTAAAAGGGAAGCATAAACACTTCTAAAATCGATTTCATGTTTTAAATCACCTTTGTCTAAGTCTGAAAGGTTGGGATTGTTTCCGATAATTTTCCCACGATTATTACCTCCAATAATAAACATGGGAGCAGCGGTTCCGTGGTCTGTTCCTTTTCCGTTGTCTTTCACACGACGTCCAAATTCAGAGAAAACTACTATGGTTACATTTTGTAATTGTTGGCTTTTTTTCAAATCTTGGTAAAAACTAAATATAGCGTCGTTCAATTCTGTTAATCTGTTTTTATGTATTGCAAGTTGATTGTCGTGGGTGTCAAAACCGCCTAACGACGTATAATATACTTTTGAATTTAGATTTCCTTTTATCAATTTCGAAATCCATTCTAGGTTTTTTGCCAAAGCTGTTTTTGGATAAACGACATCTGAAGGGGCTGATTTTGCTAATGCTTTTTGTATTTCATCCGAACCTTCTATCACCGAACTGGCAATTTTTCTAACAAAATCTAACTGTGGATTATCAGTTAATTGGATGTTATTCTCGAGTTTGTTTTTGGTAATAAATCGGTTGGGATCTTTTACCGTAATCGAATTGGGTTCTTCGCCTTTCAATGCTAAATTGTCAATAGAATCAAGGTTAATCCCCGCAGTGGGTTGATGTTCCTTGCATTGTAAATCAAGATAACGCCCCAGCCAACCGTTATTTAAATATTCTTGATTTGTTGGAGCAGTTTGCCAAATTTCCTGACTTCGAAAATGAGAACGAACCGGCTCAGGATAACCTACATTTTGAATAACAGCTAAATCACCACTTTGCTGCATACTTGCAAAGCCAGTCAAAGCTGGATGAAATGCCATACCTTTGGAGGAGGAAAGGACTTCATTTTTTGAAATGGAAATCTTTGGACGCAAGTCATAATACAATGCATCTTCGAATGGAATAAAGGTGTTTAATCCATCATTTCCACCATTCAATTGAACAAAAACTACACATTGTTCTCCCAAAACTAAATTGTTTTGCGAACCAAATGAATACAAAAAATCAGGTAATAGGAGTGAGCCTCCAGTCAAAGTTCCCGTTAGTGTTAAAAATTTCCTTCTGTCCATAGTTGTATACTTAAATAAGTTGGTATTCGGGCGTTTTTACCATATAATTAAACAGTCGCATCACTGCATATTCTGAACCTGCTGTTTTAGGGTCAAAATCATATTTCAATAGTTGCTCAAAATCTTTTTGTTCATTTGCATCTATGGTAAACAAGGAGCGGTTAGCCAGTTCAGAAATGATGTCCTTGTTGTCTCCTTCACTGTTCCAATTTAATTTTACATTCAATACACGATTTGATTTTTTATTCATCATCGAGTCCATTTCATCAATTTTGCCTCTTCGGTCAAAATTTTTACCATTACAAAGTAAATCTGCAATCGTATTGCGTTGTAGGAATACTTGCGAGGTGAGCCAAGCATTTCCGCCATCCCAACCTTTTACGTTAGGTTGGTTGAATAAGTCCATTCCTTGTTGTTTTAAAAAGTAGGATATTGCCCTGCCATTGGTGGTTTCAATATTGAGTTCGTTTTTTAATTGCAAAATATATTCTAAGGGACTTTTTATTTTGGAACCTGCATTGTTTTTAGGATATTCCTCAGTGAAAATCTTTGTCAAAAGGGGTTTGATTTCAAAATTATTTTTCTTAAAATAGTCACCATAATAGCGAACCAATTCCTCTTTTGGAGTATCATAAATGAACCACTTTAGTATTTTTCGAGTGATTAAATAAGGAATGTTCGGTTGGTCAAATATAGTATCGACCATTTCATCTACTTTCAAAACACCTTTTTTTCCTAAGTAACTAAAGCTTTCATTATCTTCAAAAAACTTTCGGTAAATAGCCTTGTCTTCTCCAATACCAAGACCAGCAAGACCTTTGGCTCCATTTTTAATATCTTCTTCAGTATAGTTTCCTATACCGAGCGTGAATAGTTCCAGTAATTCTCGGCTTAAGTTTTCGTTTAATTTATCTTTTCGATTATCAACATTGTCAAGATATCGAACCATTGCATTGGTTTGAATGATTTTTTTTGTCAAGGTTTTAAAATTACCAAAAGCATTTTCTCTTAAAATTTGATTGTGCTGAAAAACCCAATAATTGACTTTGACTTTTTGAAAAGTAGCAACATAATGATTGTGCCAAAAACAAGTCATTTTTTCGCGAAGCGGAAATTCAGTTTTTTCCATTTTATCAATCCACCATACCTTCATTTCTTCAGTAGTTTGGCGTTCTACTTTTAGTAAATCTTTTTTTGCGTCCGGATTTGAGGCTACTAGTTTTTTCCTAACTTCCTTTAATTCATTTATAGATTTTGGACTTTTTTCTAAAAAAGCAGGGACATTCGAATCGAATTTAGTATCAAAAGATAGATTCAAAAAATCGTTCAAACCCATATTTTCGATAGCATTTGCTTGTTTTGCAGAATTACCAAGTCGCAATGACCAAAGAGTGTTCTTGTCCATAATTAAGATTTTTCGTTATTCTTTGACTCTAAATTACAATTTTAGTTTAAAAGAGAATCTAATTTATTTTTTAAGCTTCATTTTATAAAGTGTTTTTAATTAGTTTCATAGCTGTCCTGGTTGGTTTTATTTGTCATTGGCTTAGCAGAAACACTTCGTTTGGTTTTCGCAGGAATCTCTTTTAGTTGCTCACGTTTGTTGGTATTACTACGGAATGATAAAATGAGGTGATTTTTATTTCCATTCCAATTGTAGTTTTTGAGAGTATTTTTTATGTAACCATTTAATATTGCCATTGATATTGCCATTGAAATTGTCATTGAAATTGCCATTGAAATTGCCATTGAAATTGCCATTGAAATTGCCATTGATATTGCTATTGAAATTGATTTTGAATTCAATTGTTTTTATAAGTAAATTTGTCGCCGTAAAAAGAGATTCAAAATCCTAAAGAAATCCGCTATGATTAAAGTGAATGCAGATATTCATCAAGCAGCAGAATTATTAAATAAAGAAGAACTTGTTGCCATTCCTACAGAAACGGTTTATGGTTTAGCTGGAAATATATACAGTGAAAAAGCCATAAAAGGAATTTTTGAAATGAAAAAAAGACCTTTTTTTAATCCATTAATCGTTCATATTAAATCTCTGGAATATTTAAAAGAGGTAGCAATTGATGTTCCAGAAAACGCCTATAAATTGGCCAATGCTTTTTGGCCAGGACCTTTGACTTTGGTTTTGAAGAAAAAGGAAAACATCTCTGATTTGGTAACCGCAGGTAAAGATACCGTGGCAGTTCGGATACCAGATCATCCCATTGCATTAGCCTTACTGGAAATCTTAGATTTTCCTTTGGCGGCACCAAGTGCCAATCCTTTTGGATGCATTAGTCCAACACAAGCCCAACATGTTGCCAATTATTTTCCTGATGAATTGAAAATGGTTTTAGACGGTGGCATTTGTGAAAGAGGAATTGAATCTACAATCGTTGGGTTTCAAGAGGGAAAAACGATTCTGTACCGATATGGATCTGTTGCTGTCGAGGATATTGAAGCGGTAGTTGGGGAGGTTTTTTTTATTACTAAAAATGACACTACACCAGATGCTCCAGGTATGTTGACCAAGCATTATGCTCCCAAAACAGCTACTTACTTGACCGAAAATGTTGCAGAATTAATTTCGTCTTTTATAGGAAAGAGAATAGGTGTTTTATTATTAGACGGAAAATTAGCAATAGACAGTCAAATTACTACTATTGTATTATCTGAAAAAGGAGATTTAATTGAAGCGGCTAAAAATTTATACGAAAGCTTACATCAATTAGATAAAATGAATTTAGATGTAATAATTGCACAGAAAATGCCCGAGGTGGGGCTTGGTGTTTCTATAAACGACCGATTGGAACGCGCAACAAAAAAATAAAAAAATGATGGAAATAAAAATAATTTCTGGTTTTTAAATGTGTTTTATTCATTTGATTCAGGTTCTTTTTTTTCCATTACATCACTCAAATGCATACGCAGAGCGTCGACTGAAATGTTAATTTCCCAAAAAGACAACCCTAAGGAGATAAGCAAGGAAAGTAAACTCAATCCAAAAAGATAAATACCGCCTAATTGTTGGTCTACAAAAAGCAAAAGCATTGTAAAAACAGACAGAAATAAGCTCAAAACACCAAATAGTTGCATATAACGAATGAGGCTTATTCGTAAATTTAGGTTTTTGATTTCCAATAAGATCATCTGACTTCTTTTTTCTTTATACACTTTTTTAAGTCCTCTTACGATAGTAGCGACTGTTAAAAATCGATTGGTATAAGCCAATAATATCAGCGAAGTTGCTGAGAAAAGTAAAGCAGGAGTTTCTATGTGTAAAGTCATTGAATTGTTTTGTTTTAAAAATCCAAAGTTCGTTATTTTTTATTCAAATCGTCTGTCTTTTTTGGCCGAAAAGACTCGCAAGGTTTTCCTGAAGCTCATAATTACCTTTCTTTGGAATGATTGGGCTGGTTTTTTGTAAATATTTGTTTTACTCTGAGGATTTTCTTTTTTTTAATTGCATTTTATCTTTTGTAGTTATTAAAAAAGTTCTTAATCTTCCAATTCTAAAAAGATGATTATGATCGTTTCAAATCTAAAATGTATTATAATTGTGTTTGTCAATGGTGGCTGTTTCTAATGTCCTTTTTTCTGTAATTCCAATTTTATTTTCAATTAAAAATTAGATAATATTTACCGTTTTAGTGAAAATGGCTCGTTTTTTTGTTGATTATTTTATTTAGTACAATACTAGTTCATCAACAAAACACCTTGTTTTTTTTGAAATATGTAAAGATTTCATGCAATACCAATAATTAAGTAATACTTTTCTATTGTATAAGCAATTGTGATTTTTTTAATTATTTTTACTACTGACCAATCATAAAAAAACTTTAAAAAAAGCGATTTTAAATAGCAGGTCTTAGGATTTTTATACAACTAATTAGTACACTTTATATGGCTCATACAATTTCGGAAACAGAAAGATTAGCTGTCTCTGATACCTACAAAAATTGGAAAAAATGGGGCCCTTATTTGGCCGAAAGACAATGGGGCACTGTTAGAGAAGATTACAGCGAACACGGTAATGCATGGGAATTTATTGATCATGACAAAGCGCGTAGTAATGCATACAGATGGGGAGAAGAAGGTATTGGTGGTTTTTGTGACTCCCGCGAGATATTGTGTTTGGCTCCAGCCTTTTGGAACGGAAAAGATCCTATTTTAAAAGAACGCTTATTTGGCCTTACAAACAATCAAGGAAATCATGGGGAAGATGTAAAAGAACTTTATTTTCATCAAGTTTCAACGCCTTCCCATTCCTATAGCAAATACCTGTATAAATACCCACAGAATGAATTTCCTTATGATGATTTAGTAAAAAATAACCAACGAAGTCGTGAGGAAACGGAATTTGAATTACTGGACTCCAACAGTTTTAACGATAAGGCATATTTTGATTGTTTTATCGAATATGCAAAAGCCGATATTGATGATATACTGATGAAAATCACAGTGGTAAATCGAGGAAAAAAAACGGCCGATATTCATGTACTTCCACATCTTTGGTTTAGGAATTTCTGGAAACACAACAAGCGATACAACCGTCCGACAATTAAAGCCATCAAGGACAATTGCGTACAATCTAAAAGTCCTAGAAATGGACGGTACTATTTTTATCATGAGCATGGAGCGCAGTTGTTTTGCGAAAATGAAACGAATAACAAGCGTGTTTATAATGCTCCTAACGAAATTAAATACGTTAAAGATGGTATCAATGACCATGTTGTAAACGGAAAACCAACAGTAAATCCCGAGAAAAACGGATCTAAACTGGCTATTTGGCACATTTTAGAACTAGAACCAGGGGAAGAGAAAAGCATAAAAGTGCGCCTTAGTAAAAACATATTAGAAACTCCTTGGGATGATTTTGATGCGGTTTTTGAACAAAGGATCAAAGAATGCGAATCCTTTTATGGTGATATAATTAAAAAAGACATTCCCGAAGCACAACAGGCCATTGCTAAAAAAGCCTTTTCAGGTTTGTTATGGACCAAGCAATTCTATTATAATGATGTTTTTAAATGGCTTTTTGGTGGTCCTGGTGAAGAACAACCCAACCGGACAGACATGAGAAACCTTGGTTGGCAACACCTCACCAATCGCCACGTGATTTCTATGCCAGACAAATGGGAATATCCTTGGTATGCCGCTTGGGACCTTGCTTTTCACATGGTATCCTTTGTCGAAATCGACCCCTATTTTGCCAAAGAACAACTCCTTTTAGTGCTTCAAGAACGATATATGCACCCTAACGGACAAATTCCAGCTTATGAATGGAATTTTAGCGATGTGAATCCTCCTGTTCATTCCTGGGCCGTCTGGACCGTTTATGAAAAAGACAAACAAAGAACAGGCAAACCAGATACCCCCTTTTTAGAAAAAGCATTTCAAAAACTCCTTATCAATTTTACTTGGTGGGTAAACCAAAAAGATAAAAGCGGTACTGATTTATTTGAAGGCGGATTTTTAGGATTGGACAACATTGGTGTTTTCGACCGCAATCACATGCCCGAAGGAATCACAAGAATGCAACAAGCAGATGCAACAAGCTGGATGGCGATGTTCTCTTTGAATATGTTACACATGTCTCTCGAATTATCTAAAACTAACAAAATTCATGAAGAATCAGCTGCTAAATTCTTTAGGCATTTTCTAAATATTGCTTGGGCAATGCACCATATTGGAAAAAAAAATATTTCCCTGTGGGACGACAAAGACAATTTTTATTATGATGTTGTCGAAATGTCAAGTGGAATAACGGATCGTTTGAGGGTTCGCTCCTTAGTTGGTATCATTCCATTATTTGCAGTCGAAATTATCCACATGGATTTGTTTGCAGAATTAAAGAGATTTAAAGTTAGAGCTGCCGACATTGTTCGAACACGCCCAGACCTTGCCTCCTTAATTTCTAATATTGAAGAAGCCAATGCTGATGGAAATTATCTATTTTCTATCATGCGCGGGCATAGATTAGAACACCTTTTGAAACGTTTGTTAGACGAAGACGAGTTTCTTTCCGATTATGGTATTCGTTCGTTATCTAAATTTCATAAAGAAAACCCTTTTGTATTTGAACACCATGGTAGTCATCAAATTCAATATGAACCTGGCGAAAGCCGTTCGGGTATGTTTGGCGGTAACTCGAACTGGCGCGGTCCTATCTGGATGCCTTTGAATTATATGATTATTCAGTCATTACGTAAATATTTTACCTATTACGGACCCAGTTATGTATATGAATTCCCAACAGGCTCCGGAAAAAAACTAAACCTTAATGAAATTGCGAACGAATTGAGCAAAAGATTAATCAAACTATTTGAACGAAATGCTGATGGCAAATTTCAATATCATGCTGATGATCCTGAAAACCATTTTGCGAAAGACGAAGCTTTTAGAAACGAGCATTTGTTTTATGAATTTTTTGACGGAGACAATGGCAAAGGCCTTGGAGCTTCGCATCAAACAGGATGGACAGCTCTTATTGCTAACTTAATTCTAGATTTAGAAAATAATTAAAGCATTTTTAGTTTCCTATCATTCAAAATCCCGTCTACTAAGGCGGGATTTGTTTTTAGAAGCAGAAAGATTGAAGATTTCATGAACGAATCCTCCTGCTGTTCGCTGTATTCCAGATTTAAAAAACTAAGGCTTAAAAAAGCCTTGTTTTTTAAATCTGGAGATGCCGCTTCCATCAGGGCTATGGATTTCGTGTCATTTTCATAATAATGAAAGCAACTAAAATGAGCAACTATTGACCTATTTCTCCTTTGTCGAATTGACAAGTTACAGGATTTTTACGCTTAACTTATGGACGTTGGATACCAGCGTTTCGCTCGTCTAACAATGACTAAATTGTATTTTTGTTGACCATGAGCTCTTTTATTTTGTCTTCAAGAGATAGTCCATACTTATAACCGTAATCAAAAATTTCATTTGTTTTTCTTAAATCAAACATGCCGAACTGACTCATATCAGGAGGTTCAATGAATAAATCACATTTTTTAATTTTATTTTTTACAGAATTGTATAAAGCCAAATGAAAACTTCTGTCGATAATGTTATTCATATGAATTTCATTAATCTCTTTCTTAATTGAGTTAACATAGATTCCAATAATTATTTCGCACTGATTTAACAAAGGTTTTATTGGAAAGTTGTCCAGAACACCACCATCTACAAAATAAGTTTCCATGTACTTTACAGGTTGAAATATTACAGGAAAGCAACTCGAAGCCATCAATGATTGTGAAATGTCTCCAGATGAAAAGTACACTATTTCTCCTTTTAAAACATCAGTTGCAGCCACATAAAGAGGAATGTTTAAGTCAGAAAAAGAATTAGTTGGAAAATAATTAGAATATATTTTTTCAAATCCTTTCATCGAAAAAAAACCTTGTTTTTTTATTAGTAAATTGGAGTAATTAAAAAAATGTCCTTTTTTAAGAATGATAAGAATTTCTTCAAATGAAAAGCCTCTCGCGTAAAAAGCTCCCGCAATAGCCCCTGCGCTGGTTCCTGAAATAACTGAAGGTTTGGTTCCAAATTCTTCTAACGCCTTTAGAATTCCTAAATGTGCAATACCTCTAGCACCGCCACCCGATAAAACGATGCCTACTTTATACTTCATAGTACTCCTGTTTTTGTAGATTCTAAAATTACCACTTTATTCCGTATGCAGGGTTTGAAACGGAGTATTTTAGATTTACTAAAATACGAATAAAAAAGGAAATACGACTTTTCGGATTCAGAACGCATTTTCTAATGTCGATAATAAAAATTATGCAATTGGGTTTAGGTTCTAGTTATTGTCCGCTGAATTTAATTTATTCTGGTCCAAGTGAAATCAGTAATTCAAATTCCAATTCTTCTTTGTTATTTAAAAGGTATCTATAAATGCCTCTTCCTTGATTGTGTCCATCGTCAAAGGCAGCAATCAACCATTCGCTACTTAATAGCTTAATAGTTCTAAACTGCATTGTACCGCCCAAAACTGCTTTCAAAGGGATCAATTCTGGTTTTTCACGAAGTGCATTTTTGATAAATTGTTCAGGATGAGTAATTCCTTTTTGTATTAAATTTTCACCATCATAATTCTCATTATACCAATAATTTGATGTAGTGGTATCCTTTGCTATTATTTTTGTTTGAGCATCTTTTTTAACTTTTAAGCTATCCTCTTTTGCGAGTGTGTTTTCAGGCATAATTTTTTTCTTGCAACTGAAGGTGCAAAGTAAAATTAGAATTATTAAAATTATTTTTCTCATTTTTTATCATCTTAAATTCAATTCTTACTCTTATCAAGTCGTTTTCAACTCATGAAAATGTGTTTTTTCGGCTATACCAAAGTACGAAAAAAAAGTCAATAGCACTAAATTCGTTTAGCTAGCGCAAGCGTCATACTCGTACCCATTCTGATTTGTATTTATTTTTGATATTATTTGTTTGCACAAGCTGGACGCTTGAGCCGGCTAGGATATTGATAGTCATTTTGAAAACAAAACGAACTAAATAGCCCTGATCGAACCGATATCCTCGTAGCGTAGCGAAGAGATAAAGGCGAGAGCAGGAGGGAAGGTTCTTCTGGAAAAGATTTATACTGCTCCTAAACAAAAAAGACCTGCAAGTTTTCACTTGCAGGTCCTGATACTTAATTCTATTTGCTTGATACTTACTTTATCAAATCAAAACTTCTCTTAACGAAAGCAGTCAATTCTTCTCCTTTCAAAAGGTTTTGAGATAATTTTGCCAAGTCTAAAGCTTGTTTCACCAAACTTTCTTGAGCGGTTTTGTCTTGAGTATTCAAGATATTGGTAGCTAAAACAGAATTAGTATTTACCACCAAATTGTACATTTCTGGCATATTTCCCATTCCGAACATTCCGCCACCGCCGGATTGACTCATTTCTTTCATTCTACGCATGAATTCTGGTTGCGTGATGATGAAAGGGGCTGCCTGACTGTCCATTGATTCTAGTTGTACGGTATACGCTTTTGGAATATACGTTTCCAAAGAAGTTTTTAAACTTTCTTTTTCTTCATCAGACAATTTAGAAATGGTAGTTTCCTCCTTTTTGATCAAGTTGTCAATATGGTCTGAATCGACGCGAACGAAAGTTAAATCCTTATTATCACCTTCAATTTTTTGAATTAAATGCGAGATAATTGGAGAGTCTAAAATCAATACTTCATATCCTTTTTCTTGCGCAATTTCGATGTAAGAGTGTTGTGCTTCTTTGTTTCCTGCGTATAAAACAACTAGTTTTCCGTCTTTGTCCGTTTGTTTTTCTTTTAAGGTTTCTTTCAATTCTTCAAGTGTGAAGTATTTGTCATCAACCGTTGGATACAAAACGAAAGCACTTGATTTTTCGTAGAATTTATCTTCAGAAAGCATTCCGTATTCTAAAACAATTTTAATGTCGTTCCATTTTGCTTCAAAATCAGCACGGTTTTCGTTGAATAATGATTTTAATTTATCAGCTACTTTGCGAGTGATGTAATTCGAAATTTTCTTTACCGCACCATCGGCTTGCAAGCCTGAACGAGAAACATTCAAAGGAATGTCTGGTGAATCAACCACACCACGAAGCATCATTAAAAATTCAGGAACAATTCCTTCTACATTATCGGTAACATAAACTTGGTTTTGGAACAATTGAATTCTGTCCTTTTGGATTTGCATGTCGTTCCCTAATTTTGGGAAATACAAAATTCCAGTCAAGTTAAATGGATAATCAACATTTAAATGAATGTGAAACAAAGGCTCTTCGAACTGCATTGGATACAATTCGCGGTAGAAATCTTTATAATCAGCATCCGATAAATCCGTTGGTTGTTTAGTCCAAGCTGGATTTGGGTTATTGATGATGTTGTCAACTTCTACTTCAGTAAAAATTTCGTCTTTGTTTTCTGATTCAACAAATTCACCTTTCTTTTGTTCGATTTTCTCGGTTCTAATACCAAATTTAATTGGAATAGGCATAAATTTATTATACTTATTCAACAATTCTTTGATTTTGAATTCTTCTAAAAACTCTAATGAATCCTCGGCAATATGTAAGATAATTTCAGTACCACGTGTTGTTTTGTCAGCTGGTTCTAAAGTGAATTCTGGACTTCCATCACAAATCCAATGTGCTGCAGGTTCGTCTTTGAACGATTTTGTTATGATTTCTACTTTAGAGGCTACCATAAAAGCAGAATAAAACCCTAATCCAAAATGACCTATAATTCCTGAATCTTTTGCAGAATCTTTGTATTTTTCTAAAAACTCTTCCGCTCCAGAAAAAGCAACTTGATTGATGTATTTTTCTACTTCATCAGTGGTCATTCCTAACCCTTGATCGATGATATGCAATTTCTTGCCTTCTTTATCGATTTTCACTTCGATAATTGGATTGCCATATTCTACTTTAGCTTCACCAATACTTGTCAGGTGTTTTAATTTTAATGTGGCATCTGTTCCATTCGAAATCAACTCACGCAAAAATATTTCGTGATCGCTGTATAAGAATTTTTTAATTAAGGGAAAGATGTTTTCCACCGAAACGTTAATTTTTCCAGTTGTCATATGATAAGTTTTAAATTTTTCAATTTCATTTAGTCAAATAAGATACCAAATAACGTAAGGGTGACAAAATGTCGGAAATGTAAATTATGATACAAAATACTAATATTTTGAAACAAATTTTCCAAACAGCATTGTATCTTTGTCTAAGTTTAATCTTAAAAAAACCAAAAAAAATGAAAAAAACAATTACATTGATGATAGTGGCAATTTTGCTCTTTGCTTGCAAAACTTCTTCTATTACAGATAAGAAATTAGATAGAAAGGCTCAAGTCGCAATAAAAGGCAACTGGGTAATCAATTCTGTTTACTATCCTGGTTCAGAATATATTAAAGTAAATACTTTTCAACTAGCCGATTCTAAATGTTTTGAAGGAAGTACCTGGAAATTTATTTCTAATAATAACAAGGGAAATATGGCTTTGACAAAGTCGGATTGTATAACATTTAGTTCCCCAATTACGTGGTTTGTAAATAAAGATGGTCAATTTGTTTTGAAAATTTTAAATGCTGGTGAAAAAGCTAAAAAAGTGAGAGAAGGTTATATTTTATATTTAGTTAATCAAACAGCAGATTCCTTTCAATTGATTGATAAAATTAATGTAGGAGGTAAAATGACAGATGTAGTGTACCAATTCAACAGAACCAATTAAAAACTATAATACTAAAAGATATGAAAAATATTTCGATAATAATAATGGCATTAATGCTGTCAGTGGGTTCTCTTTTTACAAGTTGTGAATCGTTAAAGAACACCAATAAAACACAAAGAGGTGCTGGTATTGGTGCGGCAGGTGGAGCGATAATTGGAGCAATTCTAGGTAATAACCTTGGAAAAGGAGGAAATGGTGCTGTGGGAGCTGTTCTTGGAGGAGTTGTTGGAGGAGTTGCCGGTGGTGTTATTGGTAATAAAATGGACAAACAAGCCAGACAGATCGACGAGGTGCTTCCTGGTGCTGAAGTAGAACGCGTAGGAGAAGGAATCAAATTAGTTTTGAATGAAAATGCGGTGCGATTTGAGACTAATAAATCCACTTTGACAGCTACTGCAAAAGCGAATTTGAATAAACTAGTACCTGTTTTTAAAGAATATCCAGACACAAATATCACCATTTTTGGTTATACCGATAGTACAGGTTCTGCTGATTATAATTTGAAACTTTCAGGAGAAAGAGCAGCTTCAGTAAAAAATTATTTGGCTTCTTCAGGTTTAGTAGCGAGTAGATTTGGAATAACAGGATTAGGGATTGCAGATCCTATTGCTTCGAATGATACTCCCGAAGGAAGAAGTAAAAATCGTCGTGTGGAATTTGCCATCACTGCAAATGACAAAATGTTAGAAGACGCTAAAAAAGAATCAGGGAACTAAATTTCCATAAAATAAATATTGAATTAAGCTGTTTCGCATTGAAACAGCTTTTTTTTTGCATTAGACATTCGTTAACTGAATGGAGTAAGAAATCAATGTAAGATAATGATTTTCAATTATAGTAGCCTTTTGCAACTATCCGTCATCATCCTTAATTACAATGTCCGCTACTTTTTCGAACTTTGTGTTTTGAGTGTTCAAATAAAATGAGTAAATTTGATTATTAATTAAAAAATCATGAATTCAGAAGCATTAAAAATTAACTTAACTCAAAGAATTTTAAATCTTACTGATGATAAAATTCTATATAAAATTTCAAGGCTTCTTGATAAAGAAAATGTAGTGGGTTTTGATGTGAATGGAAATCCAATTTATGAAAATGAATATGTTAATGATATTAATAGCGCTTTGAATTTACTATCTGAAGGAAAATTGGAGACTTATTCAAGCGAAGAAGTGAAAAGAAAAATTTTGAGATAATGAATGTTATCTGGAGAAAAAACGCATTAAATGAATTAGAAGCGATCTATAAATATATTAAAAAAGAAAGCCCGCAAAATGCTGTTTTAGTATTCAATTCAATTTATGATTTGGCTATTTCCCTGCCAAATTTCCCATATAAATTTCCTGTTGAACCAATAATCAATATAGAAAAAGTAAGATTTGTGGTTGTCTGGAGCTTTAAAATTGTTTATTCTGTTGAAAAGGATAGTATTGTGATATTGAGAGTTTTTAATACAAAGCAAAATCCAAAAAAACTAAAAAAGTAAACATTGCAACTATCTGTCATCATCCTTAATTACAATGTCCGCTATTTTTTAGAACTATGCGTTTTAAGTGTTCAAAAAGCACTTTTAACTATAGATGCTGAAATTATTGTAATCGACAATAATTCCCAAGATGATAGCTGCGAAATGATGAAACTACGATTTCCGAATGTAAGACTGATCGAGAATAAGGAAAATTCAGGTTTTCCAAAAGGCAATAATATTGGAGTTGCAGTAGCTCAAGGAGAATACATTTGCATTTTAAATCCAGATACGGTTGTCGCCGAAGATACTTTCGAAAAAGTTTTGGCTTTCGCCAAAAAACAAAATAACCTAGGAATAATTGGTTGCAAACTCATTGATGGAACAGGGAATTTTCTCCCAGAAAGCAAGCGAGGTGTGCCAACTCCATTTGTGGCTTTTACAAAAATTACAGGCGTGTATAAAGTCTTTCCAAAAACATTCGGCAAATACTACGCTCAACAACTATCGGAAAATGAATCTGGAAAGGTAGATATTCTTGTTGGTGCATTTATGTGTATGAAACGAGAGTTGTATACTGATATTGGTGGTTTTGACGAGGATTGTTTTATGTATTCGGATGATATTGATTTGTCTTATATGGCATTAAAAAGCGGAAAATCAAATTATTATTTTCACGAAACTTCAGTAGTCCATTTTAAAGGGGAAAGCACCATTAAAGATGGAACTTATATGAAAAGGTTTCAAGAGGCAATGAATTTCTTTTATAAAAAACATTTCAAAGTGTCTTATTTCTTTTCTGTATTTATGAAAATCGGAATTGTGTTTTTTTCTTTTGTAAAAATGTTTGAAGGCAAACCAAAATCTAAATCCTCCGCTGATAATTATATAGTATTTTCGGATAATGAATTTGTAATAGAAAAATTAAATAAAGTAGTTAGAAAACCTATAAAAAGACAAGAAGATCTGAAACAATTCTCTAACAACGAATTAACAGAAATTGTTTTTGATCAACATTTTATGGATTTCAAAACAATAATAAAAACACTGGAAGCAGAGAAGAATAAAGGTTTTACATTTAAAATCTATCTACAAGAATCAGGTTTTATGATAGGTAGTAATAGTAGTTTTGATAGAGGAGAAATTATCAAGATTTAAGAAATATAATTTATAAATAAGGTTATTAAGATTCATGTAAAATTGAGTAATTCAGGGGTAAAACTAAAAATAATCACTAATTTTGCAAGAAGAAAACCTTAACCACCTTTTTAAATAACAATATGGCAAGATTTGAATTAAAGCTTCCGAAAATGGGGGAAAGCGTTGCAGAAGCGACCATTACAAATTGGTTGAAACAAGTTGGTGACAAAATTGAAGCTGATGAAGCAGTACTTGAAATTGCAACTGACAAAGTGGATAGTGAAGTGCCTAGCGAAGTTTCAGGTATTTTGGTGGAACAATTGTTTGGAAAAGATGATCTTGTTCAAGTGGGGCAAACCATTGCTATAATTGAAACGGATAGTGGTTCAATGCTAACAACACCAAAAGTAGAAGCGGATGTTCCTGTTGAAGTAGCCGAAATTGAAAAAACAATAGAATCTGTAAAAGAGACTATAGTAAGTCAAGTTAATTTCTCGGATTCCGAAAAATTCTTTTCTCCCTTAGTAAAAAACATTGCTAAAGAAGAAGGTGTTTCTATAACTGAATTAGAAAATATTTCTGGGACAGGTAAAGACGGAAGAGTTACTAAGGAAGATATATTAACTTATATAGCAAATAGAAAAGAACCTAAAGTCGAAATTAAACAAGAAATTAATGGACCCAAAATTGCCGAAGTTCAAAAAGCTTCCGTTCTAACAATGCCAGTTTCTGTAAATGGTGGTGATGAAATCATTGAAATGGACAGGATGCGAAAGTTGATTTCGGGTTATATGGTAGCTTCCATTCAAACATCGGCACATGTTCAATCCTTTATTGAGGTAGATGTGACTAATATCGTAAAATGGCGTGAAAAGGTTAAAGAGTCTTTCGAGATAAGAGAAGGCGAAAAATTGACTTATACACCTATTTTTATGGAAGCTGTTGCAAAAGCCTTAAAAGATTTTCCAATGATGAATATTGCTGTTGATGGTGATTTTATTATCAAAAAGAAAAATATAAATCTTGGTATGGCAGCTTCATTATCTAATGGTAACCTAATTGTACCTGTAATCAAAAATGCGGATCAATTGAATCTGGTAGGAATGGCAAAAGCGGTAAATGACTTAGGGAATCGTGCAAAAACCGGAAAATTAAAACCAGATGATACGCAAGGAGGAACCTATACAGTTACTAATGTAGGTACTTTTGGAAGTGTTTTTGGTACGCCGATCATCAATCAGCCTCAAGTGGGGATTCTTGCCTTAGGTATCATTCGAAAAGTGCCAGCAGTTATTGAAACTCCAGAAGGTGATTTTATTGGTATTCGTCAAAAAATGTTCTTGTCTCACAGTTATGATCATCGTGTTGTTGATGGTGCGCTTGGAGGAAGTTTTGTTAAAAGAGTTGCTGAATATCTAGAAGCATTTGATGTAGATAGAAATTTTTAAGAATAAATTATTTTTAAAATCCGACTCGTTTTAGCTGTCGGATTTTTCATTTAATGTAAAACTTTTAAGACCAATCGATGAACGGTAAGTTCAAAAAGATATATTTGTCATTCTAAAATTTAAAAATGGAGCTTAAATTAAATAAACCAATTTGCTTTTTCGACCTTGAAACAACTGGAATTGATGTCGCAAAAGATCGAATTGTTGAAATAGCCATCTTCAAAGTTTTTCCAAACGGAAATAAAGAAAGTAAAACTTGGTTAGTGAATCCTACGATTCCAATTCCGCCTCAATCAACTGCAATTCACGGAATCAGTGACGAAAAAGTAGCAAACGAACCCACTTTTAATGAATTGGCTTCGCAAGTATACAATATGATTAAGGATTCTGATTTAGGGGGCTATAATTCGGATCGATTTGACATTCCTTTATTGGCCGAAGAAATGCTTCGGGCAGGAGTTGATTTTGATATGAAAAATCGAGTTTCTGTAGATGTTCAAACTATTTTTCACAAAAAAGAAGAACGAACATTGAGTGCAGCATTAAAATTTTATTGTGGTCAAAGTCTTGAAAATGCGCATTCAGCAGAAGCAGACACAATGGCCACTTATGAAATTATAAAAGCACAATTGGATCGATATCCAGATTTAGAAAATGACATCAAATCATTATCAGAATTTACTACCAGAAAAAAAATCGCTGATTTTGCTGGAATGATAGCTTTTGATAAGGAAGATAATGAGATTTTTGCATTTGGAAAACATAAAGGTGTCAAGGTAGAAACCGTTTTGGAGTCGGAGCCGGGCTATTTCAGTTGGATTCAGAATGCTGATTTTCCTTTGTATACCAAGAAAGTTTTAACTTCTATTAAATTGAGAAAATTGAATACGAAATAGTGTTCAGTGTTCGGTGTTCAGTTTACAGACTGATCACTGCAACTGATCACTGAATACTGAATTTATGAAGATTATCTGTATAGGAAGGAATTATGTTAATCATATAGAGGAATTAAAAAATGAGAGGCCATCTGAGCCTGTTGTTTTCATAAAACCGGATTCTGCGATATTATTGAAACAACATCCTTTTGTGATTCCGGAATTTTCGAATGATATTCATCATGAAATCGAAATAATTGTTAAAATTAATAAAGTCGGAAAATATATAGACGCCAAGTTTGCGCATAAGTATTATGACGAAATAAGTGTTGGTATAGATTTTACAGCCCGTGATATTCAAAACGAGTTAAAAGCAAAAGGCTTGCCATGGGAGAAAGCCAAATCGTTTGATGGTTCTGCGGTAATAGGCGAATTTTTACCCAAAACAAAGTTTAATTCATTGGAAAATCTTACATTTGAATTAATTAATAAAAATAAAACAGTTCAAAAGGGAAATTCCACTCAGATGCTGTGGAAAATTGATGAAATCATTTCTTATGTTTCTCAGTATTTTACGTTAAAAATTGGAGATATAATTTTTACGGGAACGCCAGAGGGGGTTGAGGCTGTAAAACCAGAAGACGTTTTAGAAGGATTTTTAGAAGGAAATAAACTATTTAGTATACAAATAAAATAATGGCATTACATTACAACTTAGCAAAAGTGTACGCACTTTCAGATAACGACCCAGAATTTGTACTTCAAATCGTAACTTTGTTCGTTACAGAAATTCCGGAAGATTTAGGAGAAATTAAAGAAGGAATTAAAAAAATGGATCACAAGCATGCTTACTCCTATGCTCATAAAATAAAGCCTTCTCTAGATTTGCTTGGTTTAAAAATGGCTTTTGAAGAAATTCTTCAAGTAGAGGCTTGGACAAAAGCTGAAGGTGAAAAGAAAGAAATAAAAGAAACTTTCAAAAGTGTCAAAACGCAAATTGATGACGCTGTAAAGGAATTAAAAAAAGATTTTGATTTATAAGTGATTTTAATCAATTCTTTGTGGTTTTTTTAAAATAAAAAAGAGCTCCTTTTGGTAGCTCTTTTTTATTTTAAAATAAGTCTATTTAATTTTTGACTTCATCTCAATTAGCATAAAATTATTTAATATTTTTTATAGAACGAAATAAAATGAAAGCAGCTATTATAACTATCGGTGACGAAATTTTAATAGGCCAAATTGTAGATACGAATTCTGCTTTTATCGCTAAATCTTTGGATAAAATTGGGGTTGAGATTTATGAAATGGTGTCTATAAGTGATAACAAACAGCACATATTGAATACTTTTTCAAGCTTGCAAAATATAGTAGACTTAGTAATTATTACAGGAGGTTTAGGGCCAACGAAGGATGATGTTACCAAGAAAACTTTTTGTGATTATTTTGAAGATGAATTAGTTGTTAATACTGATGTCCTAAAACATGTTACACAATTAATTGAAGGATTCTACAAGCGGACCATAACTCAAATAAACATCGATCAGGCCTTAGTACCATCAAAATGTACAGTGCTTCACAACCAAGTGGGTACGGCGCCAGGTATGTGGATGAAAAAAGAAAATACCGTGTTTGTTTCGCTTCCAGGTGTTCCTTTTGAAATGAAATATTTAGTCGAAAACGAAATTATACCTAAAGTTGTTCGGGAATATAAACGTCCCTACATTCTTCATAAAACAATATTGACCTATGGTCAAGGCGAAAGTATGGTTGCGGAGCGTATTGAAGAATGGGAAAATGAATTGCCAGAGTTTATAAAATTAGCTTATTTGCCGAGTCCAGGACGAGTGCGTTTGCGACTTTCGGCAAGGGGAATAGATAAGGGTTTTTTAGAGACGGCAATCGAAGAAAAAGTGGTTTCGTTGTCTAAAATCATAGGGGATATTATTGTTGGTTTTGATGATGACGAAACCATAGAAACGGTTATTGGCAAGTTGCTTAAGCAACAAAACAAAACACTGTCTACTGCCGAAAGTTGTACAGGTGGAAAAATTGCCCAAGTATTGACTTCGGTTTCCGGGGCATCAAGCTATTTTAAGGGCAGTGTGGTTTCGTATGCAACAGAAACTAAGATATCTATATTGGGGCTTTCAGCTGCGTTAATTGAAAAATATTCCGTTGTAAGTGCGGAAGTTGCAAAAGAAATGGCGATTAATATTAAAAAGATAATGAAAACGGACTATGCAATTGCGACTACAGGAAATGCAGGGCCCTCAAAAGGAGACTCCAATGCGGAACTTGGTTCGGTTTTTATTGCATTAGCCACTCCTGATGAAGTAATTGTTGAAGAATTCGATTTTGGCCAACCCCGTGAAAAAGTGATAGATAGAGCGCTGATAAAAAGCTTGGAAATGCTTCGTAAAGAAATTTTAAAAAATGTGTAATATTTTTTTGTTTCATCCGTTTATTTTTCTTTTCTTTGCACCCTGATTTTGAATAACGATAAAAGATAACAATAATGTCAAGAGTTTGTGTCCTTACAGGTAAAAGAGCGATGGTAGGAAATAACGTTTCTCACGCTATGAATAAAACTAAGAGAAAGTTTTCTGTAAACTTAGTTAAAAAGCGTTTTTATCTTCCTGAAGAAGATAGATGGATTACTCTAAGAGTAGCAGCATCTACAGTAAAAACAATCAATAAAAATGGAATCGCTGCAGTTTTGAAAAAAGCGCAGTCAGAAGGATTTATTAAATAATCTTTTTCCAAAATAAATATAAAGCAAAATGGCAAAAAGTAAAGGAAATAGAATCCAGGTAATTTTAGAATGTACAGAGCACAAAACTTCAGGTGTTGCTGGAACGTCTAGATACATTACAACGAAGAACAAAAAAAATACTCCAGACAGATTAGAGATTAAAAAATTTAATCCAATCTTGAAAAAAGTAACAGTTCACAAAGAAATTAAATAATTAAAAATTTTTATTACTATTTAAAATGGTAACATTTTAGATTTATTAAAATTTAAATAACATTTGAATCATGGCAAAGAAAACCGTAGCATCGTTACAAACATCTTCTAAGAGATTATCAAAAGCCATCAAAATGGTGAAATCTCCAAAAACAGGTGCTTATACATTTGTAGAGTCTATTATGACTCCTGAAGCAGTTGATGAATTCTTGAAAAAGAAATAATTAACATTAGCATTATATAGAATAGCTACTTTCTTTCGGAAGTAGCTTTTTTATTTTATATATTTGTCAATTAGATTTTTTAGAAGTTATTTGCTTCACCAGTTTGCTGGTACTTATGTCAAAAATCGTTAATCTGCAATCAACATTCCAATGAGTTTTTTTAAAAAATTATTTTCATCCGAAAAAAAGGAATCTTTAGACAAAGGGCTAGAGAAATCAAAAACAACTTTCTTTTCTAAATTAACTAAAGCAGTTGCTGGAAAATCTAAAGTGGATGATGAGGTTTTAGATAATTTAGAAGAAATACTTGTTTCTTCTGATGTTGGAGTTAATACTACTCTGAAAATAATTACAAGAATTGAAGCTCGCGTTGCTGCAGATAAATATCTTGGTACTGATGAACTTAATAATATTCTACAAGAAGAAATAGCTAGTTTGCTTTCAGAAACTAATACTGGTGAAGCAACTGAGTTTGTGATTCCAATTACTACTAAGCCTTATGTTTTGATGGTTGTAGGGGTAAATGGTGTTGGAAAAACAACTACGATAGGAAAATTGGCGTATCAATTTAAAAAACAAGGATACAAAGTAGTTCTTGGAGCTGCAGATACCTTTCGTGCCGCAGCGATTGATCAGTTACAAATTTGGGCAGATAGAGTAGGAGTGCCAATTGTAAGACAAAATATGGGTAGTGATCCTGCTTCTGTAGCTTTTGATACCTTACAGTCAGCAGTAGCTCAAGATGCTGATATTGTAATTATTGATACTGCAGGACGTTTACACAACAAGATTAATTTGATGAACGAGTTAACTAAAGTGAAACGTGTGATGCAAAAAGTGGTTGTCGATGCTCCTCACGATGTTTTATTGGTTCTTGATGGTTCAACAGGTCAAAATGCTTTTGAACAAGCCAAACAGTTTACAGCAGCGACTGAAGTTACTTCACTTGCGGTGACAAAATTAGATGGAACTGCAAAAGGGGGGGTTGTTATTGGTATTTCAGACCAATTTCAAATACCAGTGAAATATATTGGTGTTGGAGAAGGAATCGAAGATTTGCAGGTTTTTAATAAATATGAATTTGTTGACAGTTTTTTTAAATAATTATTATAATGGATTTTTACAATAAAATTAAGCCTATTTACCTCTATTTTATTAGTGTTGTAGCACTCGTTTTATCAAACTTCTTTAGAGATGGAAATCAACTAGTATATGTTTTCTTATTAACGACAGGTACGATATTGTTTATTTTAGGCTTCATGAAAGGAAGAAATGAACGTAAATAATTATTGATACAATGCGTTGATTTTTGTCCATAAGCCATTATCAAATCTCGATAATGCAAAGTTGGTTTCATCGGCTGCATCACCCATTCTAATGGCTACCATTTTCTTACTTGGAATTACATAGATTTTTTTATCGTTTTGCCTAGTGCCATAAACATATCATTGGGTCTAGATGGGATTATACTACCATTAAATTGAAGTTGTGTTTGCAGGAGATGATAATTTTATTTTGTACTTAACCACCACAAATAGCCATATCCTAAATTGATAGTTTGCGAAGAATTTGTTGCTTGGTTGAAATAATCTTCATTCAATATCACATTGCTTTCCCTTTTTCCTATGTTGAGCATCAATTAACCAAAACGATCCGCACTGCGGGTGTTGCTAAAGTAAACACTATTATTATCAACTTGAAACCATGCCACGCTCATTCCTTTTTTGTCTCTAAGCTTTGAATTGAAATAATTGGACCATGATTGTCCTGAAGCATTCGCAATAACATCTTGCAATTTAAGATACACATTATGATAAACCCATCGCGTTCCTGTATCGGCTTTGTAAATGAGTTTTGCTGGAGTTACATCATCGACTGTGTGTTCTAAACCCGAAGTCATTGTGAGTAGATTTTTGCAGGTAATTTGATTTTCTGGTACTATTGTTTCATTCTTCCAGCCCGTTCCAATATACTGATAAAATTTGTTATTAATGTTTATTATGCCTTCCTGCTGTGCAATTCCAGTCATGGTTGATGTCAATGTTTTAGCGGCACTTGCCCAATACTATCCAGTTGTTGCCGAATGTCCGTTGAAATAATTTTCCATTACAATCTTTCCATTGACAAGTAAGATGAAACCTTTAGAGTTTTTCAGTGCTAAATAATCTAACGGTGGTTGAACGGCAGTTTGTTTCTATCCTAAATCGGTGATTGATTTCGTTTCCCAAATGTTACCAGACAATGGTGGAAAATACATTGCATTAACAGGGTTGGTGTAAGATTTGTTGATTCAGAACTGCAATTTGCAAACAATAAAACAATCAATAGGGGGATTGTTACTTTTGACATTTTTTGCGGTTTTAATATAGGTATGACCAAAAATAGTTTAAAAAGTTGAATAGCTTTTTTTGTTTTTTGTTTTCTTTGAAGTTTTTAAGAGTAACTTTGTTGTTTATAAAAAAGTCCCTTTTTTCCAAATATGCTAGCCCTGATTGCAATGGAAATCCTTTTTATTTTGGGGTTCAAAATAAAAAGATTGTAGTGAAAAGCAGGATTAAGCTCCCTTAAAAAATAGTATCAAATGAAAAAATGTATAAGTATTTTATTCGTATCGTTTCTTTTTGTTGCTTGTCAGCAAAAGGTAAATAGGGAAGATATACCCAAAATAAATGGGTATTGGGAAATTGAAAAAGTGGCTTTTAAAGAAGGTCAAGAAAAGGGTTATACTATTAATGAGAGTTATGATTTTTTCTCAATAGAAAAGAATTTTGTTGGAATTCGTAAGAAGGTAATGCCTCAACTGGATGGCACTTTTATTGTAAATGATACTTACGAAAATGTGAAAATAAGGTTTACAGATGACAAAGTTTTCTTTGATTATTCGACTAAATTTGCAAAATGGACAGAAGAATTAGTAGAATTAGAAAAAGATAAAATGGCTTTTAGAAATGCTGAAAACAAAGAGTATTTTTATAAAAAAGCAGCACCAATAAAAATAACAGGAGATGGCAAAAAGACTAAATAATCAAAGTAGCGTGGGCGATGTATTGAAACAAATAATTCAAGTCAATAAATTGCAACCCGGTATGGATCAAATAGATGTAAAAGAAGCGTGGAAAAACTTGATGGGAAACGGAGTAAATCATTACACCAAAAATGTGGTTTTGAAAGGGAGTATTTTGTATGTAGAGCTTTCTTCGGCTGTACTTCGCGAGGAATTAAGTCACGGAAAGTCTAAAATAATAGCGATGATAAATGAAGAATTGAAACGAGATCTGGTGAAGGATGTCGTCTTGAGGTAATGATTTTCGATTGTTGATTAACGATTACAGATTGCAGATTTTTGTGATTGCATATAAAAAAATCCCGTTTTTGAAACGGGATTTTCTGTTTTATACTTTTAAATCTAAATTCAAAAATCGTTAATCAACAATCTGCAATCTAAAACTGCTCTCTACCTGAAAAATGGAAAGCTCCTTCGATTGCAGCATTTTCGTCGCTATCTGAACCGTGAACTGCATTTTCTCCAATTGAAGTAGCATAGGCGATACGGATAGTACCTTCAGCAGCATCAGCTGGATTTGTAGCTCCAATTAAAGTTCTAAAATCTTCCACTGCATTTTCCTTTTCTAAAATAGCGGCAACAAGAGGTCCGCTTGACATAAATTCTACTAAACCATTGTAGAAAGGTCTTTCCGCATGAACGGCATAAAATGCTTTTGCATCAGCTACTGTTAATTGTGTTAATTTTAGTGAAACGATTTTAAAACCACCGTTTGTAATCATTGCTAATATATTTCCGATGTGTCCGTTAGCAACTGCATCAGGTTTAAGCATTGTAAAAGTTCTATTTGAAGCCATTTTTGTGTTTTTTAAATTGTGTGCAAAAGTAGTTTTTTTTATTGTTAAATTTTATTGGATAAAAAATTTAACAATAAACTTTAATTCTAAAGTGTAATAATATCAAAATTAACTTCTAAAGGGTGAAGTTTATTAATTAAGTTAGGTATCAACTGTTCGCCATATTCTAAATAAAATTCTGAAAAATTGGCTTGTCTTTCCTGCAAACTTTTATTGGGAAACAATTCATTTTGTAAAATGGTTAAGCGTTCCAATTCTTCGGAATGTTTGCGTTTTTGTGCTTTTAATAATCGTTTTTCAAGTTGTTCTAATCCTTTTATTTGTTTTGCTTCTTGCGCTTTTACAGCTCCAGAAAATGAAGGATCTGTTTTTTGAGCTAAAGTATGTAAATAATGAAACTGGTTTTTTAAAAAATCCTTTTGAATCGATAAGTCTATGGAATATTCGTCTAATAATTTTACTTTATTATTAATTAAATCATTTTGTTTGGAGAATAAATTAGCCCAAGACAATCCTAATTTATCTGCTTTTTTGGCTTGTTTTTCTGAAACCAATACAGCTGAATTTCTAAGCAATAGTATTGGGAAAGTAACATTTACAGTGTCAAAAAATGATTTTAATTCCAGCCAATAAGCTAGTTCGCCACCTCCACCAATGTAACATAAATTAGGTAAAATTACTTCTTGGTACAAGGGACGCATAATCACATTTGGACTGAATTTTTCAGGATTCGTATCTAACAAGGATAGAATTTCAGTTTCAGCGTACTCGATAGTAGTGTTGTTTACTTTGTATGTACCGTTTTCAAAAATAATACGTTCCCGCAAATTATCTTCTAAGTAAAACAAATTGATTTCACGAGGATTGACTTGGATAGGGTATTCTTTTAAATTTTCAATAGTTTTAGTTACTTCTTTATAGGAAGTTTGTGATAGTAATTCGTTCTTGATATAGGGTATAAATGTTGTTTTCAAATCATGATCATCAGCGTCAAGAATGACCAATCCCTGTTCGCTAAAAAGTTCGTTTGCCAAAAAGCGAGTAGCATCTGCTAAATTAGTGTGGTTTAAATAGGATTCTTGGAAAAGTTTTTTAATTGTATCTGCGTTTTTTCCAGAGCCTAAATCTTGTTGGTATAATTTAAAAAAATCTGCTAAACCTTCGGTTGATAATCGCCCAACGGGGCCCGAGCTTTCCTTATTCCAGCGAAATTTTCGACCTTTGAAAATAAAATAATTGATTTCTTCAAAATCGTGATCTTCGGTTGCCATCCAGTAAATGGGTACAAAATTAGATTCAGGATATTTTGATTTTAATTCCTTAGTTAAATTAATGGTCGAAATGATTTTGTATAAAAAATACAAAGGACCTGTAAACAAATTTAGTTGATGCCCTGTAGTTATTGTAAAAGTGTTCGAATCGTTAAGAAGATTAATATTGTTTAAAGTTTCAGTTGAAGTCTTTATTAACGAATATTGCTTTTCTAAAACCGTAACTAAAAGGGATCTTTTACTTTTTCCATTGTCATAGCCATTGAAATTGAGTTTTTTTTCTAAGATTTGATCGTCAAAGTTTTCAAGAGTCGGAAAGCGATTATAAAGTAATCTCAAGTTTGATTTTTGGTCTAAATAATCATTCATCAAAGGAGTGAAATACCCAGAATTTTGATAGCTGATACAGTCGGTTGGCATATTGAAGTTTATTTGATGCTAAATTACTAAAAAAATATTGGAACTAATTATTTGTTAGTTTGGAAAAAACGCCTCATTTTTATCGAATAATTTAATTGTTTGTAATGATAGATAATTCGCATCCTAGAAAAGTGAATTCTTTAAGACACGTTCTTTTTGGAAGCTTAATTGGCACAACCATTGAGTTTTTTGATTTTTATATTTATGCCAATGCTGCCGTGTTAGTGTTTCCGCAATTGTTTTTTCCGGGTTCAGATCCAACCACTTCAGTAATAGAATCCTTGGCAACTTTTTCGATTGCCTTTTTTGCCAGACCTATTGGTTCGGCCATTTTTGGCCATTTTGGAGATAAAATTGGCCGAAAAGCTACTCTCGTTGCCGCCTTGTTGACGATGGGAATTTCAACGGTTTGTATCGGATTATTGCCCACTTATCAGAGTATTGGTATTGTTGCTCCTTTGTTATTAATGTTGTGTCGGTTTGGTCAAGGTCTCGGTTTGGGAGGCGAATGGGGTGGTGCTGTTTTATTGGCTATCGAGAATGCACCTCCCGGTAAACGCGCGTGGTATGGCATGTTCCCACAATTAGGAGCGCCAATAGGGTTGCTACTTTCAGGAGGAACCTTTTTGCTTTTAAGTGATATCTTGACTAATGAACAATTTTTTGATTACGGTTGGAGAATTCCTTTTATTGCGAGTTCTTTATTGGTTGGAGTTGGTTTTTATATTCGGTTAAAAATCACCGAAACGCCTTCGTTTGTCAATGCCAAAGAAACAAAAAAAGAAGTAAAAGTACCCTTATTTTCTATTTTAAAATCTTATAAATGGGAATTGATTTTTGGAACTTTTGCTGCAGTAGCTACCTTTGTAACTTTCTATTTAATGACCGTATTTAGTTTGAGTTGGGCAACAACACATCTTGGGTTTAGCCGTCGCGATTTTTTAATTATTGAACTTTTTGCTATTTTGTTTTTTGTAATAGGAATTCCACTTTCGGCAGTTTTGGCGGATCGTTTTGGCCGAAGATTGATTTTGTTACTTGTTTCAGTAGCTATTGGTTTGTTTGGACTCAGTTTTTCTTATTTTTTGGATTCTGGAAGCACTTTTTTAATCACTTTTTTTATCTGTTTGGGAATGGGATTAATGGGATTGACTTATGGACCTTTGGGTACATTTTTATCCGAATTATTCCCAACCGAAGTACGTTATTCTGGAGCTTCATTAACTTTTAATTTGGCAGGAATTCTAGGTGCTTCTTTTGCTCCTTTGATCGCCATTTGGTTGGCTACAAGTTATGGAATTGGTTATGTAGGTTACTATTTATCAGCGGCAGCTGTGATTACTTTTGTAGCGTTATTGGCTATTCGAAAAAGTGAGCATAAGTTTTGATTCTATTCTTTTTAATTAATAAAAGGCTAAAAGTAGTTTTTTGAGCCTATTTTTGCATAAAACAATTCATTTGAAAACCCAAGTATTTCTCATCACGCCACCTTTTACCCAGCTGAATACGCCGTATCCAGCAACCGCTTATATCAAAGGGTTTTTGAACACCAAAAATATTTCGGCAACTCAAGCCGATTTAGGTATCGAAGTGATTTTGAAATTGTTTTCAAAAGAAGGTTTAATCAATTTATTTCAGTCCAACAACCAACAACCAACAACCGACAACTGTAAACGAATTCTTGCTCTCCAAGAAGAATACATTAAAACCATCGATTCGGTAATTGCTTTTTTGCAAGGAAAAAATCCCACATTGGCACTTCAAATTTGTCAAGAAGATTACTTGCCAGAAGCTTCTCGTTTCATACAACTCGAAGAACTGGATTGGGCTTTTGGAAGTATGGGGACGCAGGACAAAGCTAAACATTTGGCGACTTTGTACCTCGAAGATATTTCGGATTTTATTGTCGAATGTGTCGATGCTAATTTCGGTTTCAGCCGCTATGCGGAACGTTTGGGACGTAGTGCGAATTCGTTTGACGAATTGTACGTAGCTTTACAACAGGAACCAACTTATATAGACGCTGTTTTATTTTCGCTTTTGAAAGGAAGAATCGGAACAATTCAACCCGAATTATTTTTGATTTCAGTTCCTTTTCCAGGGAATTTGTATGCGGCTTTTCGTTGCGCGCAGTGGGTTAAACAGCATCATCCAACTATCAAAATTGCAATGGGGGGAGGTTTTCCCAACACCGAATTGCGGTCGCTTTCCGATCCACGTGTTTTTGAGTTTTTCGATTATATTACTTTAGACGATGGAGAGTTACCAGTAGAATTACTTATAGATGTTGTCGCTTCTAACGCGGTCAAAAAACCCTTTGAATTTAAAAGAACATTTCTTCTCGAAAATGGAGAAGTCGTTTACAAAAACAATTCTACTCGAAGTGATTACAAACAATCCGAAGTGGGTACTCCTGATTATTCTGATTTGTTATTGGATAAATATATTTCAGTTATCGAAATTGTGAATCCAATGCACCGCATGTGGAGCGACGGACGTTGGAATAAATTGACCATGGCACACGGTTGTTATTGGGGAAAATGTACATTTTGCGATATTTCACTAGATTATATCAAGATTTACGAACCCATTGCTGCCAATTTATTGTGCGATCGAATGGAGGAAATGATAGCGCAAACGGGACAAAATGGTTTTCATTATGTAGATGAAGCCGCGCCACCCGCTTTGATGCGCGCTTTAGCACTCGAGATACTTAGGCGGAAATTATCAGTTACGTGGTGGACGAACATTCGATTCGAAAAAAGTTTCTCAGCCGATTTGTGTTTGTTGCTAAAAGCTTCGGGTTGCATCGCTGTTTCTGGTGGTCTTGAGGTAGCATCGGACAGATTATTGCAATTAATTGATAAAGGCGTAACGGTAGAACAAGTGGCAAAAGTCACTCGGAATTTCACCGAAGCCGGAATTATGGTACATTCCTATTTGATGTACGGATATCCTACGCAAACTATTCAAGAAACAGTAGATAGTTTGGAAATGGTGCGTCAATTGTTTGAAGTTGGTGTTTTGCAATCTGGTTTTTGGCATCAATTTGCAATGACAGCTCACAGTCCCGTGGGGATGTTTCCAGAGAAATTTGGAGCCATAAAAGAAACCGAAATCATTGGAACTTTTGCTAATAATGATATTAATTTTACCGATAAAACGGGAATTGATCACGATAAATTTAGTTTCGGTCTAAAAAAATCCCTCTTTAATTTTATGCATGGTATCTGTTTTGATTATGAATTACAAGAATGGTTTGACTTTAAAATTCCTAAAACAAAAATACATCCCGACTATATTTCCAACGCTCTAAATGAAGAGGCAGATTTTAATATAAAACCAACAGCAAAAATAGTTTGGTTAGGAGGGAAACCTTTGGCGGAAGCCTTTACTAAATCTAAAAAAGGAAATTCGTGGCAAATGTTGAGCTTGACTTTTCATGATAAGAAAGAAAGTTTCACAATTCAATCTGGAGAAAAAGAAGGAGAATGGTTAGCTGAAACTCTCGGTAAAATAGCTGTTTCATCAGAAAAAGTCTATAGTTTTCAAGAAATAAAATCTGATTTTGAAACTCATTTTGAAGATTTTGAATTGTTTTGGTATTCAAAACCTGTGAATACTTTGAGGGAATTTGGCTTATTGGTTTTATAATCAATTTTAAAATGTAAATCAATTTTCAGACATAATAATTAGGCATATAGTATTTAATCAAAATTTTATAGTTATTTTTAGCTATAAAATTTACTACTATGACTGCGAATTTTAAAGTAAAAGTGAATGGTGCTTTTGAGTTTGATTTCAATAAGGATAGTGTCTCACAATTAGATGCAGTGCCTATTGAAATAAATCAATTTCATGTTCTCCATCAAAATCTCCCTTATAAAGCTGAAATAGTCGTTTCAGACTTTAATCAAAAAAAATATACAATAAAGGTAAATAGCAGCATCTATCATGTTGTGATTTCAGATCCTCTTGATCAATTAATAAAAGAGATGGGTTTTGAAACTGGATTGGCAAAGCAGATCAATGACATAAAGGCACCAATGCCTGGATTAATTCTTGAAATCAACGTGATTATTGGCCAAACAGTTAAAGAAAATGATCCTCTTTTGATTCTAACTGCAATGAAAATGGAAAATAGTTACCATTCTCCGCGTGATGGAATAATAAAATCTATCGCGGTAAATGTTGGAGATTCTGTCATAAAAGGAGATTTATTAATTGAATTTGAATAGTTGTATGCAAAAAATATTAGTTGCCAATAGAGGAGAAATTGCCATTAGAGTAATGAAAACTGCCCAGAAAATGGGAATTAAAACCGTTGCAATTTATTCGACTGCCGATAGAAATGCGCCTCATGTAAAATTTGCCGACGAAGCTGTTTGGATAGGTGAATCTCCATCCAATCAATCGTATTTATTGGGAAATAAAATTATTGAAGTTGCCAAAGCCTTAAACGTGGATGCTATTCATCCCGGTTATGGTTTTTTAAGTGAAAATGCTAAATTTGCTGAAGAAGTAGAAAAAAACAACATCATTTTTATAGGCCCAAAATCGAAAGCCATACGAATTATGGGGAGTAAACTTGCCGCTAAAAATGCAGTTTTGAAATACAATATTCCTATGGTTCCTGGTGTAGATCATGCTATTCAGGATATTGAGGAAGCCAAGGAAACGGCTAAATCTATAGGATTTCCTATATTAATAAAAGCCTCGGCAGGTGGTGGTGGAAAAGGAATGCGAGTTGTTGAAAAAGAAAGTGATTTCGAATCCCAATTGGATCGAGCTATCAGTGAAGCTATGGCAGCCTTTGGCGATGGTTCTGTTTTTATAGAGAAATATATTGCGTCATCAAGGCATATCGAAATTCAAATAATGGCTGACTCTCACGGTACCGTTTTGTATTTGTTAGAAAGGGAATGCAGTATCCAAAGGCGTCATCAAAAAGTTATTGAAGAAGCTCCTTCATTAATAGTTACTCCAGAAATCAGAAAAAAAATGGGTGAAGCCGCTGTTTTAGTTGCCAAATCATGTGATTACCTTGGAGCTGGAACGGTCGAGTTTTTGTACGATGAAAATAATAATTTTTATTTTTTAGAAATGAATACTCGATTACAGGTCGAATATCCCGTAACGGAATTGATTACAGGTTTAGACTTAGTCGAAATGCAAATTCGAGTAGCAAGAGGTGAAGCATTAACTACTAGACAAGAAGATATACAAATAAATGGACATGCAATCGAATTGCGTGTTTATGCTGAAGATACTGTGAATGATTTTTTGCCAAGTGTAGGACATTTAGATGTCTATCAATTGCCAGTTGGAGAAGGTATTCGTGTTGATAATGGTTTTGAGCAAGGGATGGATATACCAATTTATTATGACCCAATGTTGTCTAAATTAATCGCATACGGTACAACAAGGGATGAAGCTATTGCAATCATGATAGAAGCCATTGAGAATTTTAAGATAGAAGGAGTTGAAACCACCTTAGGTTTTGGAAAATTTGTTTTTGAACATGAGGCTTTCCGTTCTGGTAAATTTGATACCAATTTTGTAAAAAAACACTATTCACCAGAAATAGTAAAAGTTCAAAAGACTAAAGAAGCTGAAATTGCTGCTCTTTTGGCCTTAAATCAGTATTTTGAAGATCAAAAAATTTTACGTTTACCAATACAATAAGTTATGGAGGATAAAATAAATTTATTAAACGAAAAAAAAGCTTTGGCACTTTTGGGCGGAGGTGCAAAAAGAATCGAAAAACAACACCATAAGAAGAAATTAACAGCAAGAGAGCGCATTAATTATTTAATGGATGAAGGTTCTTTTGAAGAAATCGGGATGTTGGTCACGCATCGTACGTCTGATTTTGGAATGGAAAAAGAAATCTATTTTGGTGATGGTGTAATTACAGGTTATGGTACTATAAACGGTAGATTAGTCTACATTTTTGCTCAAGATTTTACGGTTTTTGGAGGCGCTTTATCTGAAACGCATGCTGAAAAAATCTGCAAAGTAATGGAAATGGCTGTTAAAATGGGAGCTCCAATGATTGGACTCAATGATTCTGGTGGTGCCCGAATTCAGGAAGGTGTTCGTTCTTTGGGAGGGTATGCGGATATTTTTTACAGAAATGTTCAGGCAAGTGGTGTGATTCCGCAAATCTCAGCTATAATGGGACCATGTGCTGGTGGAGCTGTTTATTCACCTGCAATGACTGATTTTACTATGATGGTAGAAGGTAGTAGTTATATGTTCGTAACAGGACCCAATGTAGTTAAAACTGTAACCAATGAAACCGTTACATCAGAAGAATTGGGTGGTGCTGAAGCGCATTCCACTAAATCTGGTGTGGCTCATATTACTTCTGTAAACGATGTCGAATGTTTAGAAGATTTAAAACGTTTGTTAGGCTATTTGCCACAAAGCAATAAGGAAATTCCACTATCATTGCCTTATGTTTTAGGTGAGGAGATTAGAATGAAATTAGCAACCATAATCCCTGAAAATGCGAATAAACCGTATGATATGCATGATGTTATTTCAGGAATTATTGACGAAGATTCTTTTTTTGAAATTCATAAGAATTATGCTGAAAATATTATAGTTGGATTTGCAAGATTGGCTGGAAGAAGTATTGGGGTAATTGCTAATCAGCCACTCTATTTAGCAGGCGTATTGGATGTGAAAAGTTCCAAAAAAGCAGCACGATTCACCCGTTTTTGTGATTGTTTCAATATACCATTATTGGTTTTGGTAGATGTTCCGGGTTTTTTGCCAGGAACTGATCAAGAATGGGAAGGAATCATTGTTCACGGAGCAAAATTATTATATGCTTTAAGTGAAGCAACTGTGCCAAGAATTACGGTCATTACTAGAAAAGCGTATGGAGGAGCCTATGATGTAATGAATTCTAAACACATTGGTGCGGATTTAAATTATGCTTGGCCTACAGCTGAAATTGCCGTGATGGGAGCAAAAGGGGCCTCAGAAATCATCTTTAAAAAAGAAATCAGTGAGGCCGAAGATCCTGCAGCCAAGCTCTTAGAAAAAGAAACTGAATATGCTGATTTGTTTGCCAATCCCTACAATGCAACCCAACGTGGATTTATTGATGAAGTAATTTTACCGCAAGACACGCGCAGAAAACTAATAAAAGGATTCCGTATGCTTGAAAATAAAGTGAGTGTAACTCCTATTCGAAAACATGGCAATATTCCTTTATAGACGATTCTATAAGGGGTTTAATAAAAAAATCTAATTAATTATTTTATAAGATAGTCAAAAGTATAGGATAGTTTATCTCTTTCGAAGCCCATTTTAAGATATAAAGATTGCGCAATTATATTGTTTTTTGCAGTTCGTAATCGAACTAAATCAACTCCAAGTTCCTTTGCCAATTTAAATGATTGAAGAATTAATTTTTCTCCAACTCCACTTTTACGAATGGAGGAATCTACATATAAATCATTTAGAATAATCATTTTATTTAGTAAAAGAGAAGAAAAGGTGATGTAAATTAAAGTAAATCCAATTGCTTTGTCTTTTATTTTTTCGTCAAAAGCGATATAAATTATAGCTTCGTTGTTTTCGATTCTTTCTTTTAAAAATAATTTCTGTTTTTCAATATTGGATGGTCTTTTGTAAAAAACGAGGTATTTATCAAATAATAATGTCAATTGATCCAAGTCTTGTAGTGTAGCTTTTCTTATCATATATTTAATTATTTGAAAGTTAAAGTAATAGCGTTTGGTTTAGTATTTTGTATTTTAAATATTTGTTGTATTTGTTAAATATATAAAAAATCTTTTTTTAAATTCTTTATTTTTAAATTTATTTTTACATAAAACCTACTTTTCGATTCTAATTTGGCAGTGTATTACCGTTTTAAATTAGAATTTACCGTAATATGTAGTCGTTTTTCTGTTTATCTTCAATTTGAAAAGTTACTTGGCGATATATTGCTGTAGTTTTCTTTTTAGAAATAGAATAAATAAATATTTTAATAGAGTAAGTTCCCATTTAAAATGAAGTTGTTTAAAACTTTAATTGATAGACTTTATCAAGTTCTTTATTTGAACTAATGTTAACTTTTAAATCGGTTACAAACCCAGAGTTTAGTCCATAAATCCAGCCGTGCAAAGAGACGTCTTGACCGTTTCTCCATGCAGCTTGCACAATCGAAGTTTTTGCGAGATCAAAAACCTGTTCCTTAACATTAAGTTCTACAAATGTATTGAATCGTGTAGTTTCATCTATAATGGAGTCTAGGTAAGTATGGTGTAATCGATAGACATCCTTTATGTGTCTAATCCAGTTGTCTATAATACCAATAGAATCGTTTTGCATTGCTGCTTTCACGCCTCCACAACCATAATGGCCGCAAACTATAACATGTTTTACCTTTAATACATTCACAGCATAATCTAACACACTTAGCATATTCATATCTGAATGTACCACCATATTTGCAATATTTCTATGTACAAAAACTTCTCCTGGTTTTGTGCCAATAATTTCGTTTGCAGGTACTCGGCTATCAGAACAACCAATCCATAATAAGGGTGGTGTTTGACCTTTTGCTAAATCTTCGAAATAATTAGGATCTTTGCTTAATGATTCTTCTACCCATTTTTTATTATTGTCTAGTATTTTTTTATAAAAATCGCTCATCTTTTTTTTTAGTGTTAAAATAATTTTATTTGATCTCGATCAAAAAATTGAGATATCTCAATTTGAAACTTGTTAATTGGAGAAATAATCATCTTTTGTTATTTTTTTTTCGATCATTTTTCTTTGGGCAGCATCATAAACATGTTCTAAAGTGACATGATTTGCTAATTCATCCGAATTCTCCAGTTGATACGCTTTTTTGAATCCTTTGAGTTTTACTTTTATATTGTCCTCTACTGCTTTTATGGTTTTAAATTCGTGGATTAAATCTAAAATATCGTGTGCAATATATATTGTATCCTTTGCATTGATTATTACTCTTGAGTTTTCTGGAATATGGTTTAATGTTTGTTTTATAGCAGCTTTGTTCAAAAATGAAACTTCCTGGGCTAAATCAATATGTATTATATCGCCATCTTCGTATTCCTCTTTTCTGAAAAAATATCCCTTTTTGATGTTTCCTTTCAAAATAAATAGGATGCTAATTGCTATTCCTAGTGAAACTCCTTTTAGTAAATCAGTAAAAACCACTGCTAATAAAGTCGCGATAAAAGGTATGAATTGGTATTTGCCAAATTTCCAAAAATGCAAAAATGTTGCAGGTTTGGCTAATTTGTATCCAACAACTAGAAGTATAGCTGCCAAGGTAGCCAAAGGTATTTTATTTAACATTGCAGGAATGGCTAATACACTTATGAGTAACAATACCCCATGAATAATTGCAGACATTTTAGATTTAGCACCAGCATTATTGTTTGCAGATGTTCTAACAACTACAGATGTCATTGGTAATCCTCCTATTAAAGCACTTATCATGTTCCCAATACCTTGGGCTTTTAATTCTACGTTTGTATCGGTGTATCTTTTGTGAGCATCCATTCTGTCGGCAGCTTCGATACACAATAAGGTTTCTATAGAGGCAACAATTGCAATTGTTGCACCTACTATCCATACTTTAGGATTCAATATGCCTGCAAAGTTTGGAGTTACAATTATTTGTTTCAATTCTTCAAAAGTAGTAGGGACAGGTAGTGATACTAAGTGTTCTTTAGCGATTGCTAAATTACTTCCGGAAGACATAAAAATTTCATTCAATACAATTCCAGTAACAACCGCTACTAGAGCTCCTGGGATTAATTTCAATTTTTTTAGAAAGGGAACTTTTTCCCATGAAATTAATATAGCTATGGAAATCAAAGTAATAATAATAGAACCCAATTGTATATAATTGAATACGTTTAGCAAAGAATCGAATGTGTTGTTTCCGTCTGCTTGTAAAAAGGATTGGTCTCCTTCAAAATCACTATCATACCCAAAAGCATGAGGTAATTGTTTTAAAATAATTATAATTCCAATTCCAGCCAGCATCCCTTCGATGACATTAGATGGGAAATAGTTTGAAATAGTTCCGGCTTTTAAAAAGCCTAAAATTAATTGGATTAATCCTGAAATAAACACTGCTGTTAAAAAGATATTAAAACTACCGAGATCCGTTATTGCGGTTAAGATAATAGCTGTTAATCCAGCAGCAGGTCCAGCAACACTTATGTGAGATTTACTTAAATAACCAACTACAATACCTCCGATAACACCTGAAATTATTCCTGAAAAAAGAGGGGCTCCCGATGCCATTGCAATGCCTAAACATAGTGGGAGAGCCACCAAAAAAACCACTAAACCAGAAGCGAAATCTGATTTAAGGTTGGCAAAAAGATTTATTTTTTTTGTCATAAAAAACTAATAAAATTAAACATAGATGCTTTCGCATTTATCGTTAATGCGAAAAAATATACTTATTGATTAAGTATAGTAAAATGTTTAAACTCTATCAGGAGGTGGGATGAATATTGTAGCAGAGATGTTTTCGTGTTTAGACAGATTCTCTGATAAAATAATTTTGGAATTCATTTTTGATAAAATCAAAATCTCATGATGGAAACTATTAAAAATATAGTTTTTCAATTCTTTTTTGGATAGGTCTTCTTCGGAAAAACTATAAAAAACAGAAGTGTCTTTACTTTTATCTATCACCGTAAGTACTGAAGGCGTTAGAATAAAAGTAATAAAAATTATGATTAATATTTTCGAAATTAATTTCATTATTGCAAGATAAGCACTAAGAAATTTAAAAATATAAAAACAAGCTCAATTTTAAATTTAATTTAACATATCAATTTTTTTTAGTTGTTTCTATAATTAGAAGTAAAAAGCACTTTTACAATTAGGTGTTTCTGCTAATGAATATCATGGAATATGTTTTATGGTTTTTTTTATGAGTTTTTAATCAAAATACGGCTTGTTTTGGTGTAATGTTATTTATCTATTTTTTCAATAGAAGGCTTTTTTATTAGGGGGTGTGTTGTTTTAAATGCAATAATTAATCGATTTTAACACTTTAAATGGTAATATATTTTAAATTTAGTATCTAAAAAAGTGGGTATAAGGTAAAAATTTGATTATTGTATTTTTAAAATATGGCTTTAATTTTGCGTAATCTGTATATTTTTTAATTTCATTTTTTCATATTGATAATTCGTACTAAAAAATGTTAAAAAAGTTAGTTTTAATTATTCAGGTAAATTAAAAGGTAATAAATTCGCCGAAGGATTATATGTCTTTACAAGTTTAAAAAAGCACTATTTCGAATTTTTTATTTTGTAGAAATATAATACTAACAAGAATACAAAAACCAATTAATAACTAAATTTGATTAAACATGAAAAAAGTAATTTTTATTTTAGCTTTATCGCTAACGGGAAGTATTGCATTTGCTCAAGACGCTGCAGAAACTGCTCCAGCATCAACACCATTAGAGATTTCAGGGTCTGCCGATGTTTATTATAAATATGATTTTGCTAAGTTGCCAAATATTGGAACAAGTTTTGCTACTGATCAAAACTCAGTATCTTTAGGGATGTTAGATATTGCATTAAAGAAAACCACAGGAAAAGCCTCTTTTGTAGGTGAAATTTCTTTTGGACCAAGAGGTCAATTTCAATCAATTCCTAATTCAGATAACACTTATAATGAAGGGAATGGGTATAATTCTTTCCATATTCAAAACCTATATGCTACTTATGCAGCTACTGATAAATTAAGTTTTACAGCTGGTTATATGGGTACCTTTATTGGATATGAGGTAATTTCTCCATTGGCTAATTTCCACTATTCTACTTCTTATTTATTTACAAACGGTCCATTCCAAAATGCTGGAGTAAAAGCGAACTATGCGGTATCGGATAAAGTTGGTTTAATGGTAGGGATGTTTAATGATTCTTGGAATTCTTATAATGCAGATCCGATAAAAGGATTAAATGCTTTTGGAGCCCAATTGTCTTTGACTCCTACAGAAGGAATTAGTGCTTATCTTAACTTCATGGATGGTTCTGTAAGTGGAACAATTGTTGACCTAACTGCAACATTTCAACTTACTGATGAATTTTTGTTAGGATTGAACACAGCTGATTTTTCAAATGGAGATAAAGTTGGATATACTGGTATAGCTTTATACCCATCTTACGCTGTTACTGAAAACTTTGGTTTAGGTTTACGTGGTGAATACTTTAAATATAAAGAAAACTCAGGAGATACTTCAGTTACAGCTTTAACTTTATCAGCTAACTTGAAATCTGGTGGGTTAACTTTTATACCTGAATTTAGATTAGATAGTGGTAAGGATAAAATGTTTTTAGATTCTAATATGATTCCTACTAAATCTGCTTCACAAGTTTCTTTGGCTATGGTTTATGGATTCTAATGCCTAAAAAAGTCAGTTAATTTAACAAGTGTTCTAAATAAAAACTACCAATTTCTCTAGAGATTTTGGTAGTTTTTATTTTTGAGAATATTTGAGTTTAAATTTTCTTAAAACTTTAGTTGGTAAACTTCATCTAAATCAGTATTGGAGCTAATGTTTACTTCTAAATCGGTTACAAATCCTGAATTTAAACCATATACCCAGCCGTGAATAGTTAAGTCTTGGCCACTTTTCCAAGCTGATTGCACAATTGATGTTTTAGATAGGTCGAAAACCTGTTCTTTTACATTGATTTCTACAAAAGCATTGAAACGCTCCTTCTCATCAGTTATGCTGTCTAATTCCTTTTGATGCATTCTGTAAACATCTTTGATATGACGAATCCAATTATCAATAATACCTATTGAATCGTTTTTCATAGCAGCATGTACTCCGCCACAGCCATAATGTCCACAAACAATAACGTGTTTCACTTTTAGAATATTTACAGCATAATCCAACACACTTAACATGTTCATATCGGTATGCACTACCATATTGGCAATGTTTCTATGCACAAATACTTCGCCTGGTTTTGCTCCAATAAGTTCATTGGCAGGAACTCTGCTGTCTGAACAACCAATCCACAATAAAGGTGGAGTTTGGCCTTTAGCTAATGATTCAAAAAAGTGAGGATCGTTTGCTAAATTATTTTCTACCCATGTCTTATTATTTTCAAGAATTCTTTTATAGAAATCACTCATAATTTTATTAAAGTTTAGGTTGAAATGAATTTAAAATGATTGATCCGGCATTTTACTGTTTTTTATATATGTTGTAAATTGTATTAATTGTTTTTGAATCTAAAATAGAATCAACTTCTGTTTGAATAAAATGAAGCTTAAAAGCTAAAATAGTTGCTGGTAAATTTGTTGTACTATATCCTATAATTCTTAGGCCTTGTTCAAAATTAAAGTTAACTGGAGCTGGTTCTAATATTTCATCGGGCCAAACGCCAAATCCATTCAATGCTAAAAGTTTCCAAGGAAAAAAAGCACTTGGGTCTTTTTTTCTAGTTGGTGCAATATCTGAATGACCTATAATGTTTTGAGTGGGGATATTGTAATCTTTTTTAAGTTTTGTTAATAAGGCTATAAGACTTATTATTTGGTTGTCCGAAAAGGCTTCGTATCCGTTATTGTCTAATTCTATCCCAATTGAAGCGGAATTAATATCAGTATTTTTTCCCCATGTTCCGTTTCCAGCATGCCATGCGCGGAGAAAGTCATTTAGCATATGTACTACTTTACCATCTTTAGCAATTACATAATGTGCACTTACTTGGGTTGCAGGTAATGTAAATGTTTTTATGGTCTGTCCTAAAGAATCTTGTGCAGTATGATGAATGATAATGAAATTTGGTTTTCTTAAATTAAAATTAACTGTTCCAATCCACTCGGTATTAATTCCATTTACTAAAGTTTGTGACCCTATTTTTGATAAGGTATCTTTGAAGGTTTTTAATTGTCTAAAGTACAACTCATTGTATGTTGATTCCGGGATAACGACATCTTTTAGATCACTAGGTACTTTCTCTGATATAGTTTGTTGCAGTGTATTTAAATTTGACTCATAAATTTTCTCGCTTTTTTTATAAGGATTTGTAGAACATGATGTAATTGTTACGAACAGAACAAAATAAAATAAAGGTTTAAGAAATATATATTTCACAATTTTTAATTTTTTAATGATGTAGAAGAAGTAGATTAGTCCTTTTTTTCTTTAGATTTTGATCTTTTTTCTTTTAATTTTTTTGGATTTTTCATGTCTTCCTTAAAAGCGAGATATTTTTCTTTTTGATCAGGGTTTAAAAATTGATTGATATTTCTGTCAGTTGTTTCTGAAAGTGCCTTAAAATTTTTCTCTTGATCTTCCTGATTGTAATTTTGTTTTAATAAAATTGATTGTTCTCGCATGCTTTCTGATATTACATTCGAAATAGCAATTACTTGGAGTGCATCAAGATTAATTGCGGGTTTCATTATGTCCATAACTTTTTGAACGGTTACTTCAGTAGGAATTTCTTTTGGTTTTTCAGGCTGGCTTTGGTTCATTTGACTCATGCTGTTATTATAGCCGTTTCTGCCATAGCCATTGCCGCCATATCCGTTATTACCGTATTGGGCACTGATTGATGTGATCGATAATAAAAATAATATAAATACTAGAAATGTTTGTTTACTATTCATGTGTAGTATTTTTAAAGTTTATAATTAAATTGGTTCTGCATATAAATCAAACTCTGTTGCATCAGTAATTTTTACCATTACAAATTCACCTGTTTTCACATAATGTTTTGAAGCATCTATAAGTACCTCATTATCAACATCAGGACTGTCGAATTCAGTTCTTCCAACAAAATGTTCACCTTCTTTTCTATCAATAATACAGCGGAATGTTTGTCCAATTTTTTCTTGATTCAAATCCCATGATATCTGAGACTGGATTTCCATTATCTCATTGGCACGATTTTGTTTTACTTCTTCAGGAACATCATCAACTAAATCATACGCGCTTGTGTTTTCTTCATGTGAATAGGTAAAACAACCCAAACGTTCAAATTTCATTTCCTGTACCCAATCTCTCATTATTTCGAAGTCTTCCTGAGTTTCGCCAGGATAACCTACTATTAATGTGGTTCTAATAGTCATTCCAGGAACTGCCGTACGGAATTCTTTTAGTAATTTAGTTGTTTTAGCTTTTGTAGTTCCACGTTTCATCGATTTCAAAATGGAATCTGAAATGTGTTGTAATGGAATATCAATATAATTACAAATCTTAGGTTCGCGTTTCATTAAATCTAAAACATCCATCGGGAAACCTGTAGGGAACGCGTAATGCAAACGAATCCACTCAATTCCTTCTACTTTAACTAAAGCTTCTAATAATTCAGCAAGATTTCGTTTTTTGTAAATATCCAATCCGTAGTAAGTCAAATCCTGTGCAATTAGAATCAATTCTTTTACACCGTTTCTAGCCAAACCCTCGGATTCTTTTACTAATTTTTCGATAGTTTGTGAAACGTGCTTTCCACGCATAATTGGAATAGCACAAAAACTACAAGGTCTATCACATCCTTCGGCAATTTTTAAGTAAGCGTAATTTTTTGGAGTGGTAGTAATTCTTTCACCAAGTAATTCATGTTTGTAGTCTGCTCCTAAAGCTTTTAACAATGCAGGAAGTTCAGTTGTTCCAAAAAACTGGTCTACATTTGGAATTTCTTTTTCTAAATCAGGTCTGTAACGTTCGGATAAGCATCCTGTAACGAAAACTTTGTCAACCAAACCTCTTTCTTTTTTATCAGCATATTCCAAAATCGTATTAACAGATTCGGCCTTAGCATTATCTATAAATCCACAAGTGTTAATAACAACAATGTTTCCTTCTTGTTCGTGTACAACGTCTTTTCCGCTCGCTTTAAGTTGGCCCATAAGCACTTCGCTGTCATAGACATTTTTAGAACATCCAAGAGTAATTACGTTAATTTTATTTTTTTTTAAAGATTTGGTTCTCATATATTTAAAATCCTGATATTTTAGGAATTTTGCAAAATTACAATTTTTATTTTAAGAAGCATAAAACTTTATTTTTTAAACATCATTTGGTGCGATTTAAGAGATGTTTTGTTTTATTTTCCTGACGATTTTTTTATGAACAGCTATTTCTGGGCTATACAATAGGTGTTAAAATAAAAACCATTTCAATTTAGAAATGGTTTTTATGCATTTATACGGTTAAGTAATTAGTAGGAGTTTTATAATTCAAACAGCAATGTCATAGAAACGTTATTGTTTATTGTGTTAATTTTAGCACCATCTGTTAATCCTTGGCTAAAATATCCTTGTTGGGAATTTCTTTGTGCATAAGAATAGGCCAAATCTACTTTGGTAGAACCGAAATTATATCCAAAACCACCAGAATAGCCTTTTAAATTGCCAATAGTTGTTGCATTTTTATAGGGACTTTCTTCATACCGATACCCACCTCTTAAACTCCATTGTTTTATTTTATACTCAGCACCAATTCGTAATTCACCTGTATTTGTAAGGGTGCTACTCATTTGATTATTTAAACTTTTGAAATAAGTGTCGTTTTCTGGAGTAAATTTGGTGCTGCCATAATCTTTTATTGAATAATCAACACTTATTAACCCTGATTTTCCAAAAATATAAGCAAAACTTCCTGTTATTTTACTTGGTGTTTGTAATTTATAGAGTTCATAATAATTTGTAATTTTAGGATTTACCACGTCTGAAGGTAATTCCCCGCCAGTATTGGCACTTACGGAAACTAACTTTTGTGTGAATTCATCATTCAATTTATACCAAGTAGAAGATTCATAGGCTAATCCCAATCTTATTTCAGTAGAAACTTTTGCAATAGCTCCTAATTGAAAAGAAAAACCAGAGCCATAAGTGTATAATTGATTGTCAAAACGAAGTCTTTTTACTGTGTAATCTGAATTACTCAAGGCATTGCTGTTGCTTTCATAGAAACTGGAAGATTTGTTGTAATCTAAAAAATGAGCATTTAAGTTTAGTCCAAAATATAATTTATCTTGAAATGAAGTGGCTGCATTAAAAGATAATTTTCCGTTATATCCATTAGTCATGATGCTGTTTTCTTGATAGTAATTCACGCCAGGAGTAATATTAGAAGAGTATGATCTTATGTCTGGGTTTTTATCATTTGAAGGATCTGAGGCTAAAGGGATTGCATTTATAATATAGCCTTCGTATCCTAAAAAAGCTTGTTGATCTGCAAAATTAAGATCTGCATAATTGTTATTCCGAATTGTTCCTAATGGTATGCCAAGTTGATTTTGTTGCGGATTGGCATTTGCATAACTCAAGAAATAACTATCAACAGATTTTGTTGGATTTACTCCGGCAGAAAAAACGGAGTTATTAAAATTATTTGTGTTTTCGTAATTGATTGCTATTGAAAACTTCTTCCAATCACTATTTTGATTCTGATTTTTAAAGACAAACACGCCACCAGTTTGATTCAAATCGAATGAATTGTCAGTTGTAGAGGTTGCTGTGTTGAAATAATTAGAATTATTTTTAACATTAAAGTTACTTAAGGTAGCGGTAATTTGGTTGTTGTTAAATACAGAAGAACCTGCTGGATTAACATTTAAGGACGATAAGTCTCCTCCGAGGGCTCCAAAGGCACCGCTCATAGCTCTAAAACGTGCCGTACCGTTCAAATTATCTTGAGAATATCGAATTGCATCTGAAATTTCTTGTGATTGAGAAACACTTATTGTGAAACCAGCAATCAATAGGAATATGTATTTTTTCATCTTTAGAACAAGTTAGTTTGTGTTTTATTTTAGTTATTGCAGTATTAATTATCTTCTACCTCCGCCTGAGGATCTACCACCTCCACCACTTGAGGATCCGCTACTGGATGATCTTCCGCTACTTGAATTAGAGCTACTAGAACTGGAATTATCATAAGATCTTGATGGGGTGTAGCTATCGTTTCTACGATTGTCAGAGCTTGTATTTGATCTTGTTCTGACATTGGAATTAGCAGAGTTGCTTTGAGTTTGAGAATTATTTCTTGTTGAATAAGTAGCGTTGGTTCTATTTGAACTGTCGTTTGTACTACTTCTTCTAGAGGTTGAATAATTGGTTCCTCCATTTGAATAAATTCCGTTTTGAGAATATCTACTGCTGCTTACGCCATTTGAATTGGATGCGCCTCTTCGACCTGGACTGTAGGAGTGTTGGTAGTTGTTTCCGTAACTTGGATAACCGTATCTATAATTTGAATAGCCATATCCATAGCTTGGATAGCCCCATCCGTAATTCGAATACCCCCAGTAATAACCTGGATAGTTCCAGCCATAACTTGGATAACCCCATCCATAACTATAATAGGGATAGTTATTAAATCCATAGCCATAATAAGGGTAATTAAACCCAAATCCATAAGCACTTGACATGTTCCAAGGATTAGAATAGATGTAAACTGATGTTGAACTTGGATTGTTGCCCCAAGCAGGGTAGTCTTGATAACTGTTCTCGTCAGAATAGTTTTGATTATTATAATTATTTACATCAGTAAAACTATCATTAGATAAATTTTCATTTTGTAAAGAACTAAAATACTCTTTGTACTGATTACTTGAATTGTTTTGAATTCTTGAGTTTTTTTGAACTTCATTTGGGCTATTTCCGTATATGCCATCGCTGTCATAATAGGAACTGTTTTGATAAGAACCACATGATGATAGAAGGATACTAATAAATCCAATTAGTAGTGCTATTGAAGTTTGTCGCGATAAATAAATATTAGTTTTCATATCAATAAGGTTTTTTATTGTTGGTCATTACAAAAATAGTTAGTTTTGCGGAACTATTTAGTTAAAATTATAAGAACAAAATTTATGCCAAATTATTCAATATGAGCAAGAACCTTACTACAAGAACAGAAGATTATTCAAAATGGTATAATGAACTGGTTGTGAAAGCCGATTTAGCTGAAAATTCAGGAGTTAGAGGATGTATGGTTATCAAGCCATACGGATATGCAATTTGGGAAAAAATGCAAGCAGAATTAGATAGAATGTTTAAAGAAACAGGACATGAAAATGCCTACTTTCCTTTATTTGTTCCAAAAAGTATGTTTGAAGCCGAAGAGAAAAATGCGGAAGGTTTTGCCAAAGAATGTGCCATTGTGACTCATTACAGGTTAAAAAATGATCCTGATAATCCAGGGAAGTTAATTGTTGATCCAAATGCAAAACTCGAAGAGGAATTAATTGTCCGTCCTACAAGTGAAGCTATTATTTGGTCAACTTATAAAGGATGGGTGCAATCCTATAGAGATTTACCATTGCTTATTAATCAATGGGCAAATGTAGTTCGTTGGGAAATGAGAACGCGTTTGTTTTTAAGAACTGCAGAGTTTTTATGGCAAGAAGGACATACAGCACACGCAACAAAAGCGGAAGCAATTGAGGAGTCCGAAAAAATGATGCATGTGTATGCTGAATTTGCCGAAAACTTTATGGCAATGCCAGTTATAAAAGGTTTAAAAACCGAAACGGAGCGATTCGCTGGTGCAGAAGAAACTTATTGTATTGAAGCCTTGATGCAAGATGGAAAAGCGCTTCAAGCAGGAACGTCGCACTTTTTGGGTCAAAATTTCGCAAAAGCATTTGATGTAAAATTTGCAAATTCCGAAGGGAAACAAGAATATGTTTGGGGAACTTCTTGGGGAGTGTCTACTCGTTTGATGGGGGCTTTAGTGATGACTCATTCTGATGATCAAGGATTGGTTTTACCTCCAAATTTAGCGCCAATTCAAGTGGTAATTGTTCCTATTCATAAAACGAATGAACAATTAGAAGCAATTACAAACGAAGTGGATGTTTTAATAAAAACATTTAAAAAATTGAATATTTCAGTTAAATATGATAATAGAACTACTCAAAAACCAGGATTCAAATTTGCTGAATGGGAATTAAAAGGAGTGCCAGTTCGTATAGCAGTTGGACCAAAAGATTTAGAAAATGGAACTTTTGAAGTAGCTAGAAGAGATACTTTGACAAAAGAAGTGGTTTCTAAAGACGGAATTATAACTTACATTAGTGAATTGTTAGCGCAAATTCAACAAGATTTATTTGATAAAGCTTTAAATTATCGAAATACTCATATAACCGAAGTTAATGATTTTGATGAGTTTAAATCGGTTTTAAATACCGAAGGAGGCTTTGTTTCAGCACATTGGGATGGTACCGCAGCTACTGAAGAAAAAATTAAAGATTTAACGAAAGCAACAATACGATGTATACCTTTGGATAGGCTAGAAGAGGCAGGAAGCTGTGTGTTTTCGGGAGCTGCGTCAGTTGGAAGGGTGTTATTTGCAAAAGCATATTAAAAAAAAACAACTTTTTTTATATCTACTATTGTAGGTCTCAAAAATAGTTGTATTTTTGCATCCGCATTAGAGAAGCAGGGCCCGTTCGTCTATCGGTTAGGACGCATGGTTTTCATCCATGTAAGAGCGGTTCGATTCCGCTACGGGCTACTATTTTTTATGCAAGTTAAAGTTATCCCGAACTTAGAGGGAAAATGGCCCGTTCGTCTATCGGTTAGGACGCATGGTTTTCATCCATGTAAGAGCGGTTCGATTCCGCTACGGGCTACAAATTTCAATTTTTGATTAGATTGATAAAACTTAGAAGATACTGGTTCGTACTTCTAGGGGATAGGGTAACAAGATTTCGATTCCCTTACGGACTACAAAAAAGAAATAATAAAGATAAAAAAATAATAAAATGGCAAATCATAAGTCAGCATTAAAGAGAATTAGAAGTAACGAGAAAAGAAGAGTTTTAAACAGATACCAACATAAAACTACTCGTAATGCAATCAAAGCATTAAGAATTGCAACTGATAAAGTAGATGCTACTTCTAAATTATCAAGTGTAATATCTATGATTGATAAATTAGCTAAGAAAAATATCATTCATGATAATAAAGCATCTAATTTGAAATCTAAATTGACAAAGCAAGTAGCTAAATTGTAATATTAGTTTTCTATTATAAAAAATAATCGAGGACACTAAAAAGTTCTTTCTTAAAAAAGGAGTAAAAACCATCTGGTTTTTACTCCTTTTTTCGTATATTTATGTTGGCTAACACGTTCTTTCTCATGAAACTGCGAATCAAGTTCGAATGATGGAGATTTGATAATAAGTTTGGATAATCTAAAAATAAAAAAATCAATTTTACAAAGCTCTCTAAACTGACTCCTGAACGCTTTAATTAAATGAAAAGGGATTAAATCGTCTTTCAAATGAAATTGAAATAGATTACTATTTTGGTGTCTTATTATTAAGTGGATTGATCCAATTCAAAAAACATTTGTGTTAGAGCAAAAAATGTTTAATTGAAATCTCTGGCAATAGTTTTGATTGTAATTACGCTTTTTATCATTTGTGCGTAGTATTGAGTTTTAGTAAAAATAGTACATAGTTATCAGCGGATTTATATTGCTAAAAACTATGCGTGATAACTAAATATTTAAACATAAAAATTAATGATCTGTTTCAATTCTATGCTGATTTTATTATTGGCAACCGTGTTATAAACCCTGAAGGTTAACAATAAAAAATAGTTTAATTAATGTAATTAATAATTAAATATTATGGACAGAAAGAAAAAGACATTAAATCAAATTGTTGAACAAGGTATTTTGCCTCTTTTTTTTCATGAAGATGCAGACGAGAGTTTGCAAATAATGAAAGCATTGTACAATTCAGGTATTCGCGTACTAGAATACTCAAATCGGAGCGAAACGGCATTAGATAATTTTTTGCAACTGCGAAAATTTGCGGATAAAGAATTGCCTGGATTACTTTTGGGTGCTGGTACGATTAGAAATAAGATAGAGGCAACTGAATTTATTAATTTGGGAGCCGATTTTATTGCTAGCCCTGGCGTAATAAAAGCTATTGCTAAATTGGCGAATCTAAACGATTTGCTTTGGGTGCCGGCTTGTTTGACTGCAACTGAGTTTATCCGTGCAGATAATTTGGGCGCTCAATTGGTAAAACTTTATCCTGGAAGTTTATTGGGGCCTACATACCTAACGGCTATGAAAGAAATATTTCCAAATTTGTTGTTTATGCCTACTGGCGGTGTAGAAGTAAGGGAGGAAAATTTGGATAGTTGGTTTAAAAGTGGCGCAAGTGCATTAGTGTTAGGTGGTGATCTAATTACTAAAGACTTGATGGAAAGAAATGATTATTTGGGGATAGAATCATTAACAAAACAAACCTTAGATATTGTAAATAGAATAAAAAGGAGGTAGTTGTTATCCGTTTTGAAAAGTATATATGGATGTAGTATTAAAATAAGCATCCGCCTTATGGGAGATCACTTAAAATATCCTCTTATAAATGATATAAAAAGGAGTAAATAGCCTTAAGGTGTTTACTCCTTTTTTTGTTGCCTAACGTACCCATACAAATATTACGGATCCATGGATCAATCCCAAAAGCTGTGGAGCGACAAAAATTAAGCATAAATATTTGTTAGCTTAAAAAGGAAAAATTTACTTTTTTGCATCAATTTTCAAGTGTTGAAAAACTTTATTAATTCAAAGACAAAAGATAATTTTAGGAATCATCAAAAATCTTTGTTTCTTTGTAAAAACAGTTCCCATTCATGATACAAGCAAAAAATATACATAAATATTACGACCAACTTCACGTTCTTAAAGGAGTTGATTTACACATTCAAAAAGGAGAAATCGTTTCAATAGTTGGAGCTTCTGGGGCAGGAAAAACGACACTTTTGCAAATCCTAGGTACATTAGATAAATCAAGTTCTGAATCTAGGGATGGAGAGATAAATCAAGTTAATGGAATAGAATTACGTATCAATAATCAAGATATTTTGACGATGAATGACAAAACAATGTCTAAATTTAGAAATCTGAATTTAGGTTTTATTTTTCAATTTCATCAATTATTACCTGAATTCACTGCTTTAGAAAATGTTTGTATTCCTGCTTATATTGCTAATAAATCTCGAAATGAAACTGAAGTCGAAGCTAAAAGATTATTAGATTACCTTGGACTTTCGCACCGTTTAAATCATAAACCAAACGAACTTTCTGGTGGAGAACAACAACGTGTAGCTGTTGCAAGAGCATTGATTAACAAGCCAGCTGTCATATTTGCCGATGAGCCTTCGGGAAATCTGGATACTCATTCAGCCGAAATTTTACATCAATTATTTTTTAAATTAAGAGATGAATTTGGACAAACCTTTGTGATTGTAACTCATAATGAAGAACTCGCTAATATGGCTGACAGAAAATTAGTGATGGTTGACGGACAAATTAGTGGGTAGTAAAGTGCTATGCAAAAAAAAAATAAGTTACGACTGCATTCATTTAATTTCTAAATCTGATATTATTTTATTCTTATCGAAAATTATTCCTTCTATACAATTCGTTTGTATTTATAGGCAAATGAATTCATTCAAATATAGGTGTTAAAACAAAAGTTGCATGTATAACTTCAATCCAGAACCTTTATATTACAATCTAAAATAATTTTTGGCATTGGAATTGTATCTAAGTTTAATAAATTATTTAAAATGAAAAAAAAGAGTCAATTAGAAGCTGTCGATACTAAAACAAGAGATCTTATTTTAGGAATTTTATTTGATGGTATCGGAATGTTGTCCTTTACTATTCCGTTTTTAGGCGAATTTTCAGATGTAGTTTGGGCACCTTTATCTGGTTTCTTAATGATGTGGATGTATAAAGGAAATATTGGAAAAATAGCTGGAACATTCTCTTTTCTTGAAGAGATCCTTCCCTTTACAGATATTGTACCATCCTTTACATTGACATGGATTTACAATTATTGGATAAAAAAAGATGAATAATTACAAAAAATCACTTTTTAAAAAAGAATCCCAATCCCATACTTCTCAACATTTTTTTGGAAAACGGGAAAAAGAATTTTGATTGACCAAAGAGATATCCAAAGAACATTAATAAGAAGGGATATACGGGTAAAACCAAAAGTAACAAAATGATATAATAAGGAATCCAATGTGTGTTTTCATAATTTATACCAAAAAAATTCATCACAAATCCAGATAGTTTTGCCGATAAAGAACCGTTTATGGCAAAAACCACAAAGATAATTACAAATTGTAAATTGGAATCAATTCCCCAACGTTTTTTTAAATTCTTCATCTTGGCTTTAAAATGAAAGCAAATGTAAAACATTATCTCGTTGGAACATAACCATACAGCGTTTGTTTGAAAGTGTTTTGAAAATAAATCATGTAATTATAAATCAAATAGTTCACTTCATAGCCATAGTCAATATTTGGATCATAATTAATAGTCATTTCATACAAATTAGGATTGTAAAGTTGAGGTTGTAGCACGCGATTGTTCCACTCCATAATATATAATCTATTCTTATTTTCCATGTACGATTGAGAAAGATAGCCTCGAGAATAGGCGCGAGAAGCCAACCAAGTACTAAAACCTGGATCTATAATAATTACTTCATACTGTAGTGAATCATTAGCAATTCGAATTGTATCACTTTGTATGGTCTTGATATTTTCTTTTTTGTCTGTAATTAATGGCTTTTTAGCGTTACATCCCATAACAAGGCATCCAAAGATTAATAGTATGTACACTGTAATTTTCATTTCAATAATGATTTATATATAAAGCTACATAATTAAATAGATGAAAAATAGTCTTTTAACAAAAAAAAGTCGTTCACTGTAAGTAGATAACTTTTTTTGTTTAAATGAAACCCGATTGTTTTTCAAATTTTTTATCGAGAACGCCTCGTTAATTGTCACTGCTTTTAGTTATGGCTGCCATTACTTTTTCTATGTTTACATTTTCATCTCCATTTTGATCTAGACCCAATTGCTCAAAATATATTGAAACAGTATTCATTAAGCTAGAGTTTTCCTTGCCAGCAGAAATAAGTTTTGTTAATTCTGAAATTTCAAAACTATTATCTTTCGGGGTCTTTATCTTTATATCAAAACAGTTGTACCAGTTGTGATATTTGATCAAACCTATTTTTGAAATTTTGTTTGACTTAGTTTTAACAAAAAAATCTCATTATTAAAATAGTTTAATAATGAGATTTTATATAATGAAATAAATCAGAATAACTTAGCCTAAAATGCTGATGATTTGTTGTGCTAATTCGGTTCCAATTCTATCTTGTGCTTCTCCTGTTGCAGCTCCAATGTGTGGAGTCAAAGAAATTTTTGGATGCATCAAAATGGTAATTTCTGGTTTTGGTTCGCTTTCAAAAACGTCTAATCCTGCAAATGCTACTTTTCCAGAATCCAATGCTTTTATCAATGCAATTTCGTCAATAACACCACCACGAGCGCAGTTTACAATACCTACACCGTCTTTCATAGTTGCTAATGCAGCTTCGTCGACAATATAGCCATCTTGAGCAGGAACGTGCAATGTAATGAAATCAGCTTCTTTAAATAAAGATTCTAATGATTGAGAAACTATAGTTGTAGTGATAGATTGTCCGTCAAAGAATTCAACTTTAATATCAACTTGCGGGATAAACATATCGGCAGCTATTACTTTCATACCTAAACCAAGAGCCATTTTTGCTGTAGCTTGACCAATACGACCAATTCCAACAACTCCAAGAGTTTTTCCTCTTAATTCTACACCGTCAGCGTACGCTTTTTTCAAACCATTAAAGTTCGAATCTCCTTCAAGCGGCATGTTTCTATTAGAATCGTGCAAGAAACGAACGCCAGAAAGTAAGTGTGCGAAAACTAATTCTGCTACAGATTCAGATGAAGAAGCGGGTGTATTGATAACGTGAATCCCTTTACTTTTTGCATAATCCACGTCAATATTGTCCATTCCTACACCACCACGACCAATAATTTTTAATCCTGGGCAAGCATCAATAATGTCTTTACGAACCTTTGTAGCACTACGTACTAAAACAACACTTACATTGTTTTCGTTTACAAAATTAGCTACTTGTTCTTGAGCCACATTGGTAGTAATCACTTCATATCCGCCTTTTTCTAAAGCTAGAATTCCACTTTCTGAAATTCCGTCATTTGCTAATACTTTCATTTTTTATATCATTGCGAGGAATTTTATATTCGCATCCTCAAGTTTAAATTATTTTTTAATTTGGAGCTTAATCCCGCTATCCGTTACAATCTTTTCTTGTTTTAAAGAAAAACAAGAAAAGGATTTCCACTACTATCGGGGCTAGGGCAGTCGTCTCTTAAGACTAAACTTTTGCTTCCAAAGCTTGCATTACATCAACTAATATTTGTATGCTTTCAATAGGCATAGCGTTGTAGATAGAAGCTCTATATCCTCCTACTGAACGGTGTCCAGGTAAACCAGAAATTCCTGCTTCCTTCCACATAGCATCAAAAGTAGCAGCGTTATCAGGATTCGTTAATAGGAAAGTAACATTCATATTTGAACGATCTTCAACTACTGAGGCTCCTTTGAATAAAGGGTTTCTGTCAATTTCACCATAAAGTAAAGCTGCTTTTGCTTCGTTAAGTTTTTCAACGGCTGCAATTCCACCTTTTTCTTTGATCCATCTCAAAGTTAATAATGCTACATAAACTGAGAAAACAGGTGGGGTATTGTACATGCTTTCTGCTTTGATATGTTTTGTATAGTCAAGAATACTAGGTATTGCTCTACCGTTTTTACCTAGAATATCCTCTTTGATTACTACCAATGTTGTACCTGCAGGTCCCATGTTTTTTTGAGCACCAGCATAAATGATGTCGAATTTAGAAAAATCTAAAACTCTAGAAAATATATCGGAACTCATATCGCAAACAACTGGTACGGTTGTTTCTGGAAAGGATTTCATTTGAGTACCAAAAATAGTATTGTTACTAGTACAGTGAAAATAATCAGCGTCACTAGGGATAGTATATCCTTTTGGGATATATGTGTAATTATCTTCTTTTGATGAAGCAACTATAACTGTTTCTCCAAAAAACTTAGCTTCTTTTATTGCTGCAGTTGCCCAAGTTCCAGAATCTAAATAGGCTGATTTTCCGTTTTCTTTCATTAGGTTAAAAGGAGCTCTCAAGAATTCTGTACTTGCTCCACCAGCAAGAAATAGCGCTTGATACCCTTTGCCTTCAAGACCTAAAAGTTCAATTGCTAACGAACGCGCTTCGTCCATAACGGCAACGAAATCTTTGCTTCGGTGCGAAATTTCTAAAATAGACAAACCAGAATTATTAAAATTTAAAATAGCTTGAGCTGATTTTTCAAAAACTTCTTGTGGTAAAATAGATGGTCCTGCGCTGTAGTTGTGTTTTTTCATGATATAGATTGTGTCCAAAAAATTAAAGATGCAAATTTCGGGAATAGGAGTTGAATAAGCGTTAAATAATTCGTAATAATTAAACTTTTTTTCACTATGTTGTTAACAAAAACGAAATAGTATCTATGTTATCTGCATAATCCCATAAATTGGGTTTTTGGGTTTCACCAAAATCAATACTGTTTTCTATTAATTGATTACTTACAATGCATTGAATTTGATCGCTTTCTAATTTTAATTTTAATTGCAACTCCTCTAGATCGTCATAATATTCATAAAAAACACTCGAAATAGGAGACGAATAACTTTGGTCTTCTTTTAGAGTCAAAAAACCATTGTCTAAAAGTTTAAAGTTGCTCATTAAGAACACCGCCTTGTTGTAATCGTAATTATTAGCATATTTTTCATAATGAATCACATCTTGGTATTCAAAAATAGCTTCGAAAAAAGGGACAAAGGAATAGCCTTTTGGCACAAAAAGTTTAGATACATTACGACATCCTAAACCAAAATACCTAAAAATATCTTCACCTAAAGCAGTTAATTGTGCAGCACTTTCAGAACCATCTAGTACAGCTATAGAATTCCTGTTTTTTCTAATAATACTGGGTTTGTTTTTGAAATAATATTCAAAATAACGCGCTGTATTATTACTTCCAGTGGCAATTACGGCATCAAAATTCTCCATTTTCCCTTCAACAAATGTGATGTTTTTTGCAAATTCAAGGTCTAATGCAATTAAATATTTAGCTAAAAAAGGCAGCAAAAATTGATCGTTAGAGGATGTTTTAATTAATACTGAATTTCCAGTAATTAAAACCGATAGAAAATCATGAAAACCTACCAGCGGGATGTTACCAGCTAGAATGAGACCTACTGATTTTGGTTTATCGTTTTGCAACTGATAGTTTTTAATCCATTGATCTAAATTGGATTCAGTTAAAGCATTTGCCCAAGATTCAATAGAAAAATATACATTTTCTGGAGTGTACCAGCCATTATGGGATTGTGACAATAAAATTAAATTCACAAAATCTTCAAAAAACAAATCATTGCCCTTAACAGACTGATCTAAGTTGTTATTATCCCTTTTAAACTGGTTTAAAAATTTCCCTAATTCAATAAAATGCTTTTTTTTATTGTTTTCTATCATGAGTAGCTTGTATATGAAAAGTTTTGATTGTAATTTTGTACAAAAATAAGGATAATTATGTCAAAAGGCAAACATCATAAAGTCTTAAAAGATTTAAGCTTTAGAATGTAAGTTTTACGACTTTAAAACCAAATCATTATGGCAATTATTATAACAGACGAATGCATTAACTGTGGAGCTTGCGAACCAGAATGCCCAAATACTGCAATTTACGAAGGAGCAGATGACTGGAGATATAAAGACGGAACAAAGATTAAAGGAAAAATAATTTTACCTTCAGGTGAAGAAGTAGATGCAGATGCTGCTCAAACTCCAATATCTGATGATTTATATTATATCGTTCCTGGAAAATGTACAGAGTGTAAAGGTTTTCACGATGAACCTCAATGTGCTGCTGTTTGTCCAGTAGATTGTTGTATTCCTGATGAAAATCACGTAGAAAGTGAAGAGGTCTTGTTAGAAAGACAAGCGTTTTTGCATAAAGAATAAAGTATATTTTACTTCAAAAAAAAATCCTGTTCAATTTAATTAAACTGAACAGGATTTTTTTTGATTTTTACTTTTGAATAATATCATATTTTGTAACCGTTACCTTATCGGTTTTATCGTTATAAGTTTCTAAAATCAGATTTCCATCGGCATCAAAATAACCAAATGATGTGTTGTTTTTAGTTTTATAAATATAATTATTATTCGATGTTTTTCGTAAAATTGCAGCTTCTATTCCTTTAGGAAAATACATTGTATATCCTTTTTTATCGGCAACAACTTGATATTTCACACCATTTAGATCATAATAAGCAGATCGGTCAACATCGATCACTTTTGTTACTCCATTTTCAGCAATTTTTGTTGTTTTTGTAACTTGTACAGGTGTTTCTTTTGTTTCTTTATTTAAAACAGTAGTATTAGCATCCATTAATTCAATGTTTTGAAGTTCATGAACTTCTTGGGTTGTCACCGTTTTTTTTTCTCCATCAGAATCATTAACTGTTGTAACTGTAGTTTGTACTTCTGATTTTACATTTTTATTCTGTGCTTGACTATTTATTGAAAATAAAATTGCGATGATTCCAAAAACTAAATTTTTCATGATATATTTATTTAAAGATTAACGTATTACAAATTTAAGACAAATTGAAGCTTAGTTTTTGTAGAATTATGAGTAATAGTTTTATAATTCACATGTTGAAAAAAGGGATAGTTGCTAGATAAACGAAATTTAATTTTTAAAATAATATTTGATTTAATTAAAAAGAGCCATCTTTCGACAGCTCTTTTTAAATTTATAGGGTAATGAATTAGAAATTAAATCCAAGTCGAGCATAATAATAGGCTCCGTTGAATCCCATTTGCACAGCATCCCAATATCCGCCAGCTTCTGTGTTTCCTTGTTCATCTTGTTTGTCAGGATAAATATTAAACAAGTTATTGCTGCCAAGTGTTAGTTTTAATTGTTTGGTCATTTGGTATCCAAAAGTCAAATCAGTTGATATCTTTGGATTGTAAACATCATTTTCGTCTCCATAATCAACTAATACTACTTTGCTGAAACGAGTAAAAGCCAATCCTGAATCGAATTTTTTATTGGAATAATTAAGATTTAAACCAAATTTATTTTTAGGTGCCGAAGCTAATAAAAAGGCTTGTTCACGGGCTCCAAAAAATGTTTCGGCATCAAGATTGCCATTGTTAACTATTGTTATTTTCATGTCATTTATGTTGCCAACAAGTGTTGCACTTAAATTTGAATAACCAAATCTTTTCTTCCAAGCTAGAACAATGTCTAAACCGAATGTTTTCGTATCGGCAGCATTGGCAAAAAATTGTGCTTTATCTACTCCTAATCCTTTTCCAGAGGCATCAAAATAGCTAGTCAATACAATCCTGTCTTTTACTTTTATCATGTATCCGTCTACAGTAGCTGTAAAATCACCAAATGAAGAAGTCAAACCTAACGATCCATTTACTGCAGTTTCTTCATTTAGATCTTTAATTCCAAAAGATTTTGTTACTGGACTATTGTTTGGTGAAAGTAAAATTTCTGTAGCACCATTAGAATCAATATTGGTAAAGTGTAAACCATAATACGATTGTACTAATGACGGAGCTCGAAATCCAGTACTTACCGAACCTCTTAAATTTATTTTATCAGTTATTTTGAGTCTTGAAGCTAATTTTCCGTTAATGGTATTTCCAAAATCACTGTATTTTTCGAAACGTACCGCTGCACTCAATAAAAAACTTCGTGTAATGTCAAATTCAGAATCGGCATATAGCGATAAGTTGCTACGATTTTTGTCAACTACATTACTAGGACTATATCCTGGGAATCCTTGAGAGCTTCCAGGTCTTGGGTCTCCTGAAATCGGATCAATAGGAGGAGATTGTGTTGCTGGATTGGTGATTGGCTGTCGATTAGTATCGTAAGTGGTATATGACCCTTCTTCACCTGCGAAAATTTTGAATTCTTCAGTGCGATATTCAGCTCCAAAAGCGATATTCATTCCTTCCAAAACTGTATCATAATTTTTGGAAAAATCAAAATTGGTGGTGTTTTGTGCTAAACTATGTCCACCTGCATCAAACTCTAATGGGGACGCTTCTAATAAGGAAGGATTCATGGTCCCTTTAATAGCATAATGAAATTTATTGATCCCGTAGGTATTGCTGATGTCTACTTTCCAACCTCCGGAAGTTTCGGTAGTAATTCCTGCAGTAAGTGAGTTATCAAGAATTATAGAAGTAATTCTAGGAGTATAACCACCAGGGTAAACAGATTCTACCACATTGGCAGCACCGCTATTTCTTGTAAAGGCATAGGCATCGGTATCTCGATAATTTCTTCCTCCAAAAGCATAAAATTTAGTCTTATCCGTAATTGGAACAGCCATGTTAACAGTAAAATTGTAACTATCCATTGAAGCTTCTCCAAAACCTTTTCTAAAATCATAACCAGGTCTAAATACTTTTTCTTTACTAAAATACTCAGTAGTAAAGTTTGCAAACCCCCCTTTGTCACCAATTTCAACACCATAATTTGCACCAACTTTGATAGTGTTTCCATCTAAAGATTTGTTTTTACCATACGAATTACCATTGCCATTTTCATCCAATCGATAATCTTTTGTATTAGCCGTCCCAGGTAAAAAGTCCCCTTTTGCTTTAGTATTAAAAGTTCCATAAGTTACAGAACCCGTTAATTCATCTACATTGTCATTCAAGACGATATTTATCACACCAGCAATCGCATCTGAACCATATTGCGCCGCTGCACCATCTCTTAATATTTCAATTCTTTTTATAGATGAAGCCGGGATGGCATTCAAATCGGTTCCAGTATTTCCTCTACCACGAGTTCCATAAAGTGTCACGAGTGAAGATTGGTGTCTTCTTTTACCATTGATTAACACTAGTGTTTGATCGGGTCCCATTCCTCTTAAAGAGGCGGGATCAACATGATCCGCTCCATCAGATCCAGATTGTTTGTTGGCGTTAAACGACGGTGCGATGTATTGTAGCAATTGATTAATTTCAATTTTTCCACTTTGTGTCGTTAGATCTTTCATGTTAATTACATCAATGGGAACCGCTGAGTTCACAACAGTTCTTTTGGAGTTTCTGGAACCGACAATCTGCACTTCTTGTAATTCTTGTCCACTAGATTTTAAAACACAATCAATGTTGTTTGAAAGCGCCACCTTTTTTTCGATATTTTCAAATCCGATATAACTAAAAATTAAAGTCGAATTTTCTTTTACATTTATCTTATATATTCCATTTATGTCGGTCGAAGCACCGTTGTTAGTTCCTTTTTCGATAATGTTCACTCCGGGTAATACAGTGCCAGTATTGTCTGTCACTGTGCCTGAAATCTCTTTTTGTGCAAAAAGAAATGTGACATTCAGAAAAAAAAGTAAAGTAATTTTTTTCATAATGAGTTGTTTTTTTATGGTTTGAATTAAAACGCAATTTAAGATTAATGGTAACAAAAAAAGGGATAATTGTTGTTTTTTTTAATTTTTTGACTCAGTTTTTCTAATAAAGTAAAAAATCAATAGTAGATTTACTCAATTTGGATAAAGGCCTGTTCTTTTTAAGAATAATAAAAAAAATAGGTCTTTTAGATAAATCTGTAGTTTTTAGGAACTAACATTTATTAAATCTTATATTTGCAAACTTTTAAAGGAGATATCAAAAATCACAGTTAAATAGAGTCTGTAAAATAAAAACATCATGAAAGCAGGAATTGTAGGATTACCTAATGTTGGAAAATCAACATTATTCAATTGTTTATCTAATGCCAAAGCACAAAGTGCTAATTTTCCGTTTTGTACTATCGAACCAAACATAGGTGTGGTCAATGTGCCAGATCCTCGAATCAATAAATTAGAAGAACTAGTAAAACCAGAACGCGTTCAAATGGCGACTGTAGATATTGTAGATATTGCAGGATTGGTTAAAGGAGCGAGTAAAGGAGAGGGTTTAGGAAATCAATTCCTTGGAAACATTAGAGAGTGTAATGCTATTATTCACGTTTTGCGTTGTTTTGATAATGATAATATTGTTCACGTTGACGGTAATGTAAACCCAATTCGTGACAAAGAAACTATCGATATCGAGTTGCAGTTAAAAGATTTAGAAAATGTAGAAAAACGTCTCGAAAAAGTAAATCGTGCTGCCAAAACGGGTAATAAAGAAGCGCAAACCGAAAAAGCACTTTTAGACCGAATTAGAGAAAATTTATTACAAGCAAAATCGGCCAGAACGATAACTCCTCAAAACAATGACGAAGAAGTTTTATTGGAAAGTTTTCAGTTAATCACTGCAAAACCCGTTTTGTATGTGTGTAATGTAGATGAAAATTCAGCGGTAAGTGGAAATAAGTACGTGGACCAAATTCGTGAATTGGTAAAAGACGAAGATGCAGAGGTAATCATTCTTTCAGTAGGAGCAGAGGCAGATATAACTGAGCTAGAAAGTTACGAAGAGCGTCAGGTTTTCTTAGAAGATATGGGATTAACAGAGCCAGGTTCAGCAGTATTGATTCGTGCAGCTTATAAATTACTGAAACAACAAACCTATTTTACGGCAGGTGTAAAGGAAGTTCGTGCTTGGACCATCAATATTGGATCTACAGCGCCACAGGCAGCTGGAGTGATTCATACCGATTTCGAAAAAGGATTTATCCGCGCTGAAGTAATTGCATATGAAGACTTTGTTCAATACGGTTCTGAATCCAAATGCAAAGAAGCTGGGAAATTCAAAGTCGAAGGAAAAGAGTATATCGTGAAAGATGGTGATGTAATGCACTTCCGTTTCAACGTGTAGCCTAGTCAAAAGGCTTTTATATAAAACACAAAACTGTTCAAGTAATTGAGCAGTTTTTTTTTTGGACCTCTTTCCAGCTTTGCAATAAACCATTTTCCAGGTTAATTATTTTTGTAAGGCAAAAAAGAGGCAGTGTAAATCATAGGTTCAATCTGTTTTAACTTTGCTAATTTTATTTTTCAGAAATAGCAAATAGCAATTTCTGAAGACTTTTATCCGTTACTTTTTATGTGAATTATAGTAGATTAGTGACTATTTATTCCCAGTAATTATATAACTATTAGTGATAATAATGAAATTAATTTGTTTTAAAATTTCATAACTTTGAACCTATTCTAATACAGCAACAACAGTGAAAGTTATAAACTTTTTATCTAAAACAGGATTTATAATAAAAGAGAGTGGTCTTGCTTTCTTAGATGACAATGCCATTAAATTAAGTGCTGCATTATCGTATTATACCATTTTTGCACTGCCGCCATTACTGATAATAATTATTACAATTTGTGGTTTTTTCTTTGGAGAGGAAGCTGTTTCAGGACAATTATACAGTCAGATTGATTCAATGGTTGGAATTGAGGCTTCATTTCAAATTCAAGAAGCTATTAAAAATGTAGCACTTTCCGATAGTAATGTTTTTGTAACTATTTTTGGAGTGGTCATGTTGCTTATTGGGGCATCTGGGGTCTTTGCTGAAATTCAAAGTTCTATAAATTATATATGGGGAATAAGTGCTAAACCTAATAAAGGAATAAAAAAATACATCAAAAACAGATTAATGTCCTTTTCCATGATTGCTTCTGTGGGATTTTTAATGTTAGTTAGTTTGATGGTGAATACATTTTTGGATGTTGTGAGTGTACGTATTAAAATCTATTTTCCAGATAGTTTTTTCTATTTTTTTTATGTGATTAATATTATAATTGTATTTGTTATCATTATGATATTGTTCAGCATCATTTTCAGAACACTTCCCGACGGAAATATAAAAAGGGAAGATGCCATAATTGGTGCGTCATTTACTTCCTTACTTTTTCTAATAGGTAAATTTGTAATTGGTTTTTATTTAGGCAGCTCATCTATATCTTCTGTATACGGAGCAGCAGGTTCCGTAATAATAATTCTGGTTTGGGTTTATTATTCGGCTATAATTCTGTATTTTGGAGCAGAATTCACCAAAGTATATGCTGAAAATTTTGGAGGTGGTATCCATCCCAATAATTATTCAGTAGAAATTAAAAAACAAATAATAGAAATTGATCCAACTTTAAATAAAAAAACATGAAAATCATCGCGTTTGGAGCCAGTCCTAGTAAAAATTCTATCAATAAAAAATTAGCCACTTATGCAGCTTCACTTTTTAAAAATTCCCAAGTAGAAGTGTTGGATTTAAATGATTTTCAAATGCCACTATTTAGTGTTGATATCGAAGCAGAAATTGGTCAACACGATAATGCAAAAGCATTTCTCGCTAAAATAGCCACTGCTGATTTTCTAGTAATTTCATTAGCCGAAAACAACGGGAATTATTCCGCTGCTTTCAAAAATATTTTTGATTGGTGTACCCGAATTCAGAAAGAAGTTTTTCAGAAAAAACCAATGTTATTAATGGCAACTTCGCCAGGAGCGAGAGGTGGAGCAAGTGTACTGGAAATAGCGAAAAATGCATTCCCTCGTTTTGGAACTGAAATCAAAGAATCGTTTTCCTTACCCAATTTTAACGACAATTTTAATATTGAAAAAGGAAAGATTTCAAATCTAGAATTGGATGAACAATTGAAGGAGATTATAAGAGGTTTTTAATTCAATTCAGTCAGGTTTTGTACTTTTATGATGCATAACTACTTGCGGGAATGGAATTTCAATGCCTTCTTTATCAAATGCTTCTTTTATTCGTTTTCTAAATTCACCAGTGACTTCCCATTGTCTATTGGGAATGGTTTCACCTAAAACTTTCAAAGAAATGGCTGAATCTCCTAAATCGTTAACTCTAAGAAATTGCGGTGGAGTTATTAGAGCTAATTTCCAAAAAGGATCCTCAAACATTTGGTTTCCTGTTGTGTTGATAATTGCAATAGCATGATCTAAATTAGTGTTATAGGCAACCCCAATGTTAAGGTTTATTCTTGCAAATTGTTTGGACCAATTTGAAACTTGTTTTACTTCACCATGCGGAATATGATGTACAACACCATCTAAATCACGCAGAGTTGTCATTCGTAAAGTAATGCGTTCCACCGTTCCTCCGAGGGAATCAAATTTTACAACATCACCAATTCGGTATTGGTTTTCAATAATAATAAACAATCCTGTGATTATATCACGAATTAAGTATTGCCCGCCAAAACCAAAAGCTAATCCAATAATTCCTGCTCCAGCTAATAATGGTCCAATTTCCATTCCAATTTCTTGAAGCACCATCAAACTTGAAATTGAAAGTAATGCTATAAAAAAAGTAGCACTAAAGATACTAATCAAGGTGTTCTCACGTTTTTTTTCACTTTCATCGTTTGAATTAAGATCAGGAAGAACAAGTAGACGAACTGTTTTTTCAATAAATTTATGAATAACTTTATTGATAAGGTAAAATCCGATTATAATAAGTATAATTCTTAGACCGTGTGTTAGTATCCAAGGTTCTAGGGTTGTAGTCCAAAAAGAGAGTTGTTTCTGCATGTAAATTGTGTTTATTAATGATTGTATTTTGTTACACTTTGAAAAGTAAAAAAGAGAACAAAACCTTATTGTTTACCATGTTTTTCTAAAAAAATAATGGCGCAAATTTACGAAAAAAATAGTGTTTAATCGATAGCTTTAAAGATAACCTCTATTCCCATAAAAGTTAAAAAGAAGTATAATTTACTTTTTTTTTTGATACAAATTCCTATTGGAACTGAGAATTTGCTAGAGCTAGTGTATTATTCAATTTAATAATATGTTCCTTTTAATTTATTGCAACTTATTTTACTACGAGTTTTTCGCACCTGCCAGCAATAAATGTGTTTTTTATTTTCTGTCAATCATCTTTTTAAAAAGGGATACGATTGTCAAAACTATAATTCCCACAGTAAGCCCGACGAGAAATTCTTTTATAATTGAGGGTAATTGTGGCATTAAATGATGTAAAAAATCAATATTATGTACAAATATCCCACCTGCAACTAGTAGCAAAGCAATCGTACCTATTACTGACAAGCTTTTAATGACTTTTGGCAATGCTGTTACAAGAATGTTTCCTATTTTTTTTGACAGACTATTTTCATTTGTACTTCGCTGAATAAGCATAAGACCTGCTTCATCCATTCTTACAATAATTGCGACTATACCGTAAACACCTATTGTTGCTATAATGGCGACTATAGAAACTACAATTATTTGTGAAAGAATAGGTTTTCCAATTACGCTCCCCAGAGCAATAATTACGATTTCTACGGATAATATAAAATCAGTAACTATGGCGGATTTTATTTTTTCCTTTTCAAGAGCTAAAATTTCTACTTTTGTTAAGGGTTGTATTGTGATAGTTGTTTTTGATTGTTGATGTGGAAATAAATATTCATATATTTTTTCTGTCCCTTCAAAGGCTAAAAAAACACCACCTAACACCAATATTATGATGATAGCAAATGGTAAATAGGCACTTAATAAAAAGGCGATTGGCAAAATGATTAATTTATTTAACAAGGAACCTTTTCCAATGGCCCATAATACAGGCAGTTCTCTTGAGGATATAAATCCAGAAGCTTTTTCGGCATTAACGGCCAAATCATCTCCTAAAATTCCCGCCGTTTTTTTTGTGGCAATTTTACTCATTGCTGCAACATCATCCATTATAGTTGCAATATCATCGAATAGTGCGAAAAAACCTGATGCCATGTTTTTTTTTTTTATTAACTCGGTTTATTTTGTATAGCAAGTATAAATTTAGGTATTCTTATTGTATAGTGCTGCTAAACTACTATTTTTTGGTATACTCTATTTATAAAAACACTAATTTTTTACATTTAATACTGATCTAACTTTTCGGGTTATTTATAACTACTGTTTTTGATTACTTTTGAAATAAAAAGTATCATGGGTTTCAAACATCTTTTTAAAGCAAAATTAGACTGGTTAATTACTGAAAAAGAAGAGGGAGTGACCCTTAAGATCTTTAGTAAAAGTCATACTATTGCTATTGAAGGTAAAACGCTATTACATGTTTCTGCAGCCAAGGTTTTCAAGGGTGATCCAACTTTGTATAATCCAGAAGATTTGTTGCTAAGTAGTGTTGTTTCTTGTCATATGATGTCTTATTTATATGTTTGCGAGCAAAATGGAATCGAAATAATTTCATATTCAGACTCAGCGGAGGCAACTCTCGAGGTTTTAGCTAATGGCAGCGGACGTTTTGTTAGTATTCAATTGAATCCAATAGTAATAATTAGGAACAAAGAAAAATTGGTTGAGGCGCTAAACCTGCATAAACAAGCAAACAAGCTCTGTTTTATTGCGAATTCATGTAATTTCCCAATTGAACATTTTCCAATCTGTGAAGTAGTAGCTACTAACACTTAGAATTTTTCAATTTGTCTTTTGATAATTCGACACCTTTGTAATAAACATCAATTATCCTTTTTTTTTGGGAGCAGCACCATTTTTTTTATAATGAAAACCACTCCTGCTGTCCGCTATATCCACGCCAAAAAGCGTGGGATGTCGCTCCCATCAGGGCTATAATTCACGTTTTTATTTTCATAATGACTAAGCGAATAGAAATCCTAGAAGCACTTCTTTTTCCGTGACTTTGCGAATCATATAACAATCGATATGGCACATTTAGTCTAAAACCACTCTATCGTAATTTTGTGAATGTGTGAATTATGCAAACTATTGAATTAGTTGTGTAACACTTATTAGTTTAATAAAAGTCAACTTTGTAATTATCAATTATCAATTATCAATTATTAAAGGGAAGTACTCTTTAAAATTTAATTTAACAGATCCATAAAATGAAAAATAATAAAACAAAAAAAATCATAGGATTCTTTGCTATGCTAACCGTTTTACTGGTAATGGGATGCAAAGAACAAGCTAAAGAACAACCTGCGAATAAGGAAGTTATCGTTGTGCCAGCACCAGCACACCCTGTGATCATAGAAAAAGCAGTTCCTGATAACTCGACAACCATTAAATTGGATAAAAACGGATTAGAAGTCGATGCGAAAAAAGTAAATGTTAAAGTAGAATAGGGAAAAATTTATCCCAGTACTTCGTAACTACATTACAGCTAAATTTAGATTTCACATTTATAAGTTAGAATACTAGGTTGTAAATAGTTGCAAAATCGTGCCCCGATAGCTTTATCGGGGCACGGTTTTGATTATAAAGTTGAAACTCTTTTTCATTACATACTAAATTTTATAGTTAACTCATTGGGTGAATTTCTATTTGTATTTTTTAATCACAAAAATTCATAGATTTCACTATTATAATTAAGATGTTTCACTTCGACATAGCAAATCCTAGCCATGTGTTTCCAAGTTTTGGACGATTTCACTCTTTTTTCAGTGTATCTATACATTTGCTTATTATTAAAAATCTTGTTTTCAATAATTTTACCCAATTGCTTGTAAAAATATATATATATATTATAAGTTGTAGATAGTTTTCGTTCAATCGGGCGGGGCTCATTAAAATTTAAATATAAGCCTGAATTATCAATTCGTTTTGAAAGAATAGTTGAGGTATATAAATCAACGTAATCTATTGGCCTAAAAGGTCAAATTTCGACTTAAATATTTGTAAAAACATGTCAAACAACGAGTTGGTTAATCAATATAAATAGATAAATATTATATGAATTATTTTTATTACTTGAAAATTTGTCATAATTTGTGTAAAATATTTCATTAATTTATATAAGGATGATTAAAGGTACACCATCTTACAATGATTTGCTTACTAAAGTTAATGATCAAGAATTATTGATTGAACAAATAAAAAGCAATAATACTTCTTTAATACAATATGAAATGCTTTTTAAAGAGGCATTAGATTTTATGTGTGTATGTGGAACCGATGGATATTTTATTGAAGTTAATCCTATTTTTATAGAAGTTTTAGGATATACCGAACATGAATTAATATCCGCACCTTTTATTGATTTTGTTTATTATGAAGATTTAGAGAAGACTAAATATGAATTTAATAAAATATTTAAAGGGAATCCTACTGTAAATTTTGAAAATCGATATGTTAAAAAGAATGGAGAAACTGTTCATTTGCAGTGGAAGGCAATTTTGAATTTTTCAAATAATATTGTTTATGCAATTGCGCGCGAAATAACAGATATAAAGATCACTCATGACAAATTAATTGCAAGCGAAAGGCTGCTTAATGAGGCTCAAAAAATCGCTAAATTAGGGGTGTGGGAGTTTAATTTGACAACAAACGAACTAATATGGTCTGATGAATTATATTCAATTTTTGAAATTGAAAACAAACCCAACCCTAACTTGTATTCTGAATATTTATTTCGGTTTACTAAGGAAGATTTAGAAAAACTTAATGCTAACATCAATCAAGCTATTATTAGTAAAGAACCTTATGAAATTGAGCATCAATTACTGTTACCCAATAATACAATAAAATGGGTTTTAGGTACTGGAATTCCTGTTTTAGACGAAAATAAAAATGTGGTTTCTTTAAGGGGAATAGCCAAAGATATAACTCAAAAAAAACAAATTGAGGAAACAATTAAAGCCAAAGATTTAGCTCAAAGTGCCAATAAAGCCAAATCAGATTTTCTTGCTAATATGAGCCATGAAATTAGAACTCCTCTCAATGGAATAATAGGATTTACGGAATTATTGTTGCAAACAGACTTAGATAAAAATCAATTGGACTATATGTCAAGCATCAATAAATCTGGAGAGCTATTAATGGAACTAATTAATGATATTTTAGATTTTGCTAAAATTGAATCGGGGAAATTGGAATTACACATTGAAGAAATAAATTTATTTGAATCAATTTATCAAATTATTGATGTTTTCAAACTCATTGGCGTTCAAAAAAATATTGAATTAATTGTAAATATTGACAAAAATGTTCCTCAATTTATTTTTATAGATGAAATACGAATAAAACAAGTCTTAGTAAACTTAATTAGTAATGCTTTTAAGTTTACTTATTTTGGTAAAATACAATTAGACATAATTCAAATATCAGAAAATACAGATAACTTGTCAACAATACAATTTTCAGTAAAGGACACTGGTATTGGAATTCAAGATATAAATCAAACAAAAATATTCAATTCTTTTGTTCAGGAAGATAGTTCAACTTCACGAAAATATGGAGGTACTGGATTAGGTTTAGCAATTTCAAATCAAATTTTGGGATTAATGAATAGCAAACTTGAATTGATAAGTAAATATGGAGAAGGAAGTGATTTTTTCTTTACAATAGAAGTTTTAAAATCAAATAATTTAGACTTAATAAATAACTTACCGTTAAACTTAATTGATGATAAAAGGATTATTTCTTCGTATTTTCAAATTAAAGATTTTAAAATTTTAATTGTTGAAGATAATAATATTAATATGTTGCTCATTAGAACACTATTAAAAAAAATGATGCCCAATTGTACCTTAATAGAAGCTACAAATGGTAATGAAGCTATCCTTAAATTTATTTCAGAAAACCCCAATCTAATATTAATGGATATTCAAATGCCAGAAAAAAATGGATATGAAGCTACTGTTGACATTAGAAAAATTAACAACTCTAATTTAGTACCTATTATTGCTTTAACCGCTGGGATAGTGACTGGAGAAAAAGAGAAATGTATAGAATTTGGGATGAATGATTATCTATCTAAACCAATTATTAAGGAGGAATTAGAAAAAATATTGATGAAATGGGTGAAGTAAATTATTTTATCTAAATGATAATTGCGATGTTCTTTTCCGTAAGTTCCTATCGGGATAATACAGTTTGGGTATATATTATATAGTTTCAATTACATTCTCTTGTAACCTTCTAGATTTTGGTGTAATTTCAATTCGGTTAAAATCGTCTTCCGAACCGTACCCTATTGCCATTGCAAATAGAGGTTTGTATGCTGACATGTTAAGAATATCCATGTATTTATCGGATTCAATTCCTTCCATTGCTGTTGAATCTAATCCTAATGCAATACTGGCAGTCAAGCCAACTCCTAAGGCGATATACACTTGTTTGGACAACCATATTTTCAAATCGTTTTCTGGCATACTGGCTTTAATTTGGTTGTACCAATTCCTGCTTGTATTTGAAAATTCGTGATCAACCACTTTTTGAAAAGCATCAAAGTCATCTACTACACTAAAAATAACTAATAGTTTAGCTTGGTTTATTTTTTCTTCATTGTGCATTGAAACTGAAGCTAATTTTGCTTTAATTTCTTGATTTTGTACAAATGTGAATTTCCAGGGTTGAATATTTATAGAAGAAGGAGTGAGTCGTAAAATCTCTTTCAAATCTTCAATTTTATCTAGTGGTATTTCTTTGACAGAATTGTATGTCTTTGCTGTATATCTTTTTTTTATTAATTCTAAAATATTCATAGATTTATTTTTTTTTCTTTTTAAAGGATCAATTATAGATACAAAGTTAAGGTAATCCATGGATTTTACAATTTGATTGTTGTTTTTAACGAACATTATTTTGCAAAGGATACTAAGCCAGTAGAGTTAATACGGCGAAATAGTCACGGATAATAGATCTGTTTGTAAGTAGAATAATTAAATTTAAAATCTTTGGGTGTAATTCCTTAATTTTGTGCTTCAATTATTCTAAGACTTAATTCACAAATTCGGACATAAAAATGTATAAAATCTTTGGTTACCAATACCTCTGGGGTCTGCTTCAAGCAAGTTTACTAGTATAATTATAAATATTAGAAGTTAATATGTCTTTTATCCAAAAGATTTTGAAGCATACCCGCTAAAATTTTATCGTTTGGTGGTTCAACAATACTAAGGTGATTACCAGTTATATTATGAATATTAACTCCTTTTAATGCTGCTTTTTTCCATCCCAAATGTCCTGGATCTAATTTATATTCCTTATCATCTTTTGCTCGAAATAAATCCACTTCAAAATCCTGAGGAATTAGTTGGTAGCGATTAACAATTTTATTAACCATACCATCAGCTTCAATAAATTTTTCAAGTGCTATCAATTCTTGTTTTGTCATATTATTGTTTTGCCCAAAATACTTTTTTAATAGATACTCTTTTTTCGAGCTAAAACGCAATTTTAAGGATTCCCAACTCGTGAGTATTTCCTTTAAAAAAACTAATCGTCTATAAGTACGATCATAGTATCTTGCTAGTCCTTTTTGAATAGGAGTTGCACTATAATAAGAAGAATCTACATAAGTGTCTAATGCAGCAATAATACTTACTGTCTTACCTTGATCTTTCAATTGGCGAGCTATTTCAAAAGCAACGATACCTCCAAAGGAGAATCCAGCTAATGCGTATGGACCTTTTGGATTTATTTTTATAATTGATTCTAAATAACAAGCCGCCATGGATTCGATGGATTCAAACCAATTATCAAAACCATTAGGTCCAATTCCTTGAAAACCATATACTGGTTGATCATCATCCAAATGGTTTATTGCATGTGCAAAATTTATTATATTAAGCCCCCCCCCATGAATTATAAAAAGAGGTATTTTACTACCGTTTGGTTTAATAGGTACTAAATAATCTGAAGGAATGTCGTTTTCGATATTTAATAATTTGGCGAATTTTTCGACCGTTGAATGTTCAAATAATGCAGAAAGAGGAATTCTTTTACCAGTTTCATTCTCAATTTTAATCATAATATTTACCGCCAGGATCGAATGTCCGCCCATCTCAAAAAAGGTACTAAAAATATCAATATTTTCTAGATTGAAGCATTCTTGCCAAATTGTAGCTACTAGCTTTTCTTCATTTGTGCGTGGGGCAGTATATTCTTGTTTATTTTTAGTATCGGATTTATATTCTAATAATACCTTACGATCTATTTTATCGTTTAATGTAGTAGGCATTTTATCGATTATATGAAAATTATGCGGTACCATATATATTGGTAATTGTGATGCTAATTCATTACGCCATATACTAATTTGATTGCGATCATCAAAAACGTCAGAATCTGCTATAATAAAAGCAATAAGTAGGTCAGATTTAGCTAACACAACTGCTGATTTTATACCATCAAGAGACATTAGAGCATTTTCTATTTCCCCAATTTCGATACGATGCCCTCTTATTTTCACCTGATGATCTATTCGACCAAGGCAAACTACTTCATTGGTTGGGAGTAGTTTTCCTATATCTCCTGAAAGATACATAATGTCATCTTTTTTATTAGAAAACTTATTCGGAATAAATTTTGCGGCTGTTAATTCTGGTCTTCCCAAATACCCTTTTCCCACGCCAAATCCTCCAATTGCAATTTCGCCAATGGCGTTTGGAGGTAGAAGATTCATGTGTTCATCAACTATATAATATTGCATGTTAGCAATGGGACCTCCAACGGAAATTAATGTTTCTTCGTTCTTAATATGTTTACAAGAAGAAAAGATGGTTACTTCGGTTGGTCCATACAAATTCCAAAGTTCATCACACCTATTAATAAGTTCTTTTGCAAGATTAGTAGGTAGAGGTTCACCACAACATAATATCTTTAAAGGTAATTTTTTAGACCATCCCGCATCTATAAGCATTTGATAAGTAGTAGGCGTGCCGACAACTAATGTGATTTTTTCCTTTTCTAGCATTTCATATAACAGTCTACCATCACTTGATGTTTCATGGTCAGGTAATACTAATGTTGCGCCTTTTATTAATGGGAAAAATAATTCAAAACTAGCGATATCAAAAGAAATTGTAGAGATAAATGGAATTCTGTCTGATTCATTTATTCCAGGCTCATGAACAAAAGAACTAAGAAGATTGACTACATTTTTATTGGATATTTTAGCTCCTTTTGGTTTGCCTGTAGAACCAGAAGTATACAAAAGATATAATATGTTTTCTGGATTTACAAATCTTTGAAGTTTTGTTGCGGGGTATTGATGTAATGATGCCATTGCATCATCTATTAATATAGTATTAGAACATTTCGGTAATGATAAAGACAAAGCTTTGCTTGTTAGCAAAAATTTTGCTTGTGAGTCTTCCATCATAAATTCTACACGTTTAATTGGATATTCATGATCTAATGGAAGGTAAGCAGCTCCACATTGAATAATTGCCAATATAGAATAAACCAATTCAGGACTCCGTGGATATGAAACTGCTATATAATCACCAGATTGAACACCTTGAGCAACTAAGTAATGTGCAAATTGATTTACTTTAATGTGTAAATCTTGGTAAGATATTTTGGTGCCATTATATTCAATAGCAATACTTTGAGGTGAAATTTCAGCTTGTTGACTTAGTAATTCAGATAATGAAATATTTGGATAAGGGGTATCTGTATTATTTAGCGAAATATAATTCGCTAAATAATCCCCTTTAAAAAGATCTTTTAGAGGGGTGTTAGGAATGGCTATTAATTTGTTTAAAGTTTCTTCAAAGGAAATCAATATTTGTTTTATAGTTTCTTCCTTGAATAATGTAGAATTATAGGAACATTGAAAAACAGGGCTTTTTTCTGATCTAAAAACGTGTAGTTGTAGTTCAAACGATGAGTATTTTCTAGGGTTTATTTTAAATTCATGTGTGAGTCCAAAAAATGAATATTCACTTTTTAAACCATGATTTAGATCAACGGTTAATGTTATTGGCACCATTGGAACTCTAGATGGGTCTCGAACCACATCTAATTTCTGAAGGAGATGACCAAAACTAACTTGATGATGTAAATAGGCTTCTATTAGCTGGGGGTTTCGTTGTTTTAAATATTCTATGAAGCTAATGTTTGTGTTTATTGTACTTCGTAAAGGAAGAAGGTTTGCACAATCGCCTATTAAATATCTCATATCATATCTTCTATTTCCAGATATAGGAGATCCAATAACTAATTCTTTTTGTCCTGTAAGTTTAGATAAAAACACCTCAAATGCGGCTAGTAAAGTTGTAGTTAAACTTGAATCTGTGCTATTGCCAAGTTGTTTTAATGAATTTATAAGGATTGGATCTATAGGTAAATCAAGTCGTTGGCTGTTATAAGTGCGTAATGGAGGTCTTGAATAATCTATAGGTAATTGAATTATAGGAACTGATTCTTTATAAATTGAAATCCAAAAGTCTTCGATTTGTTTATATTCATTACTGACTTTTAACGAATTTACTTTTTCTGCATATTCACTGAAGCGTTCTGGAGTTGTTAGTTTTGGTTCTGTCTTATTGATAAATGATGAATAAAGTAAACTAAGTTCTTCTAATATTATATTTATACTTAAACCATCACCAATAATATGATGATATGTCAGTATCAATAGGTTTTCTAACTCATCTATTTTAATAAATTTGACTTTAAATAAGGGGCCTTTAACAAGGTCGAAAAGGGAATTAACTTCTTCGTCAATAATTATTTCTTTACTTTTTTCTTTTTCAATCGCTGAAAGTTGAGAAATGTTATTATGTGAGATTTCGATTTTAAGATTCTTATATATATTCATATATTTTCCATCTGTACTAAAATTAGCTCTCAAACATTCATGACGAAACACTAAAGTGTTTAAGGCATATTCGAATGCATTAAAAATTAGTTTTCCTTTGAGTTTAATGGTAAAAGACAGATTATAAGCTTTGTTTGCATCACTACTCCCAATCATACAATCCGTCCATATTTCTAATTGTGAATTTGTTGTGTGTATGGTGTTTTCAATTTCATTAGAAAACGAATCAAATGGAGTCCTATTTAGATTTTGTGATTGATTCTTCATTTTGATGTAAAAATTAGGGAAATTTTTTATTTTGGTATGCTTAATATGAGTTAATTATTGATTTGGTATTAACATAATTTAATGATTAAATCGTTGTATTTCATGTCTTTAATTGGAATCCACAACATATTTGTATGGAAATCTATTTTAAATTTCTCAAATTTACTTTTTACTAAATAGGAGAAAACGAATAATTAGCTACTTTATCAATAGATTAATAACTTGAATCAAAACTTGTTAATATGTTTTACGAACTGATTTCTTATAGTTAATTGATTTTACTATAAGAAGTTTAATTTTGAGTTCAATTTCAGCTAAAAAGCACATTTTCATTTCTATTAATATATAATAACTTTTACGCAATGTATTAATACATTTTTTATAAAAAAAATATTGATATTATTTCGTTAATATTCAATACTCTAAATATTAAATTCCTCATAAAAAACAGATTCATTTTAATATTACAAATATAATGTTTTTTTGAATATAAAACCGATGTAATGCGTATTTTATCGATAAACTACATTTTATAGCTATTTTTTTAAATATATTCATTATTAAGTAAATTTTGAAAGAATTTTTTGAAAATATGAATTTTATTATTAGTGGATATATGTAAAGTATTTAAAATAATTGTTGTTATATTAGATTGATAAGTGTATTTCTTTGTCCAGGTCCCCATACTATCTGCATTATACAGATCTATCCAAATGTGTATTTTTAATGATTTCGTTTTTGGTTATCACCTTCTATCTTATTATGACCGATTCCTCCGATTTTACAATAATTATTTTCCTCGTCTTTTTATGACTTCTTGTTCATCATCAAATTCAGAACCTAATACGTCTAAATCTGCACCTGGATGTTCCAGATCAATATCTATTTCGTTCCATTCTGGATCTTCATCAATGATTTTGGTTGGCTTTTTTTTAGATATATTTTCTGGATTGATGTCAAATTCTTTGTCAAATTTGTTATAAATAGCTTCATTTTCAGGATATTTTGGATAGCCATCTTTGTTTTCTAATTGCTCGTTTGCTGCTTTGGGAAAATTTTCTTTATTTTTCATTTTATTGTAATTTAAGATTTATGGTAATCTTTTTCTAGTATTTTTTATTTTGCCATACTATTTAAATTCTATGCTATCTTCTGTTAGAAATAGTTTTGAAAACTAGCTTTTAGGGAATCCTTTATTCATTTTGAACTACATTTAACTATTTGTTTTAAAAACAACAAAATAGTAGAATTAAGGATTGTGACCAACTATTAAAATTAATTTCTATGTGGTTTTTTTCGAAGGATCTAATTTTGGTTTTAAATTATTATTTGACATAGTTTTAACACAAATTTCTAATAATTTAACTGTTTACTTGTTATATAATGTTGTATTAAAGTATCAATATTCACACATTTAATTCGAAGCTAAACTGTGTTAATGTCCTTATAATCAATAAGTAAACAGTTTTTATAGTCTTTTTTTACTTAAAAAAGAAAAATAATAGTAAAACCCCTCATCGAAACGATACACCAACTTTTTATGTGTCAATTTGAAGAGTTTGACTATACTAAAGAAGTATTTTTGTCAATTAAATGTTTTCTCTCTGGGTATAGCAGATTCAGCGAAAAAGGTATATTAGGTCGATGCATAAAAATAGTAGTGCAGTTTTGTGAAAAGTGCTTGAGTCAATTGGATATTATATTAAATCTAATAAAAATTGCTGTAGTATTTAATATCTAATTGTTTGCTCTCGTATCTGGTCAAAGTTTACTTTGTCAGTTTTTATCGCTCTTTTATAAAACTGCGCTAACGATTCCAAAAAAGTTAGTATTTTTATTGGACGTCTGAAATTTTTCTTGGAATTAGGCTAGTTGCTGCATTGACCTAGCAACATCCAAAGAATAATAAAGACTATAATAGTTCCAAAACATCCGCCACCTAATTTTTTCGCACCGTAACCGGCTAAAAGTCCTCTAAATAAGTTATTCATAATATTAAGTTTTTTAAATTTAATTATTTATCACGAGAATTTAATCATGTGAATTTCGGGATTTTAAATTGCGTAATTATTATATATTATTTGAATAAAGTTACAAAATTTACTTTTTAAAATAGTATCAATGGTCTAAATTCGGAAAGATATTTATAGGGCAATTAAGCGAGTTGATCAAATCACTTTGGTTTCTAAATAACAATTCAACTGAAGTGGAGAGGTCTCTCTTTTACGTGGTTGTTCTAAAAGGCAACAAATACTCGCTTTAAAAAAAATGCTATACTAAGGTGTGATGGTTTTTATGTATGGAGACTTTGCCATTTGATGTTTTGTAAGTCTCTTGGTAAAACCTTAAGTGTTCCTATAACTCCAGACGAATCGTTTCCAGCTAAGGTTTGAGATTCTATTACTATTTGCTCTTGGCTTATTTGTCCAGCTCGTGAAACTGTTTCTTTGAAATCTTCTAATACCAATACTTTGTCATTGGCCCCCTCTTTTAGAATATTTTTTAAGATTACTTCCTCTGCAAACGGTTTATATTGATCAACATATCTTTTATCTTCTTTTGGGTAATAACCTAAAGAAGGCAAAATTTGTGTAACTAAGATTATTACTCCAATCGCGGTCATAAACCTTGAAACAACAGGAAAAGGAATGTACTTTATATATTTACCTAATACCAAATAAGCCTAATGCTATCTGAATCATACCTGCTAATAAAAAAACGGTAAGAATGATAGGTAATGATTTGATTACATCTCCTTCGTTAGTTGCTATTAGTGCAGCAATAACCACCATACTTATGGCTGTCATGGGAGCTGTAGGTCCTGAAATTTGAGTATTTGTACCTCCGAATAAGGCGGCAAAAAAACTGACAAATATTGCACCGTACAAACCAGCACTAGGTCCTAAACCTGAGCTTGCACCAAAAGCTAATGCTACAATGCCTGCAGTAATGCCTCCGAATAAGTCACCTTTAAAATGGGGAAAATCTAATTTTAATATTTTTTTCATGTTTGCTTTGCCTTTTTTTGTACTATCACTGCTGATTTTTAAAGGATAAGTTGATCCTGCATTTTTTTTGGGGTAACATTGGGAATGGTATTGGTTATGTGGTAAGATAAAAAACAAAAGCTGCTGAGTGGGTTTTTGTGTTATTTCGATTAAAGTAAACACGAGTCTCGAAATTTATCGAGTCGAAAAGGCGAAACAAATTATAAAACTAGATTATACCTTTTTTTTATAAAGAAAATTTTGAGTTAGGTAGTTGTTTATTTTACAGAGAATAGTTTTTAAACATATAGATCCAAATCATTCTTGACAAGCGAATATTTACAAAACACAATACCATAATGACAAAGGAAATGATAGGAATTATTCTTAAATCGAAAGTTTTATCAAAAAATTGATGTGCTACCAAATAAGTTACTATTCCTTCGCCAACAGTTAATGCATAATTGACAAACATGGCTCCAAAAAAATATCCTGGTTCTTTTTCAAATTTAAACTTACAATGACTGCAATATTCGTGCATTTTTATAAAACTAAAACTGAGAAAAAAACTTCCTTCTTTAAATACTTTTCCATTGTTGCAATTTGGACATTTGTTTTTTGCTATTTGTTTTATTGTATTCATCATAATGTTATTTTTATCCAGCAAATGTATAATTTATGTTTTTTATAAAATTTTCTTATATTCGCCTATAATGGTACTATAAAGACATTTTGATTTATGGAAAAGCATCCTGTTTATGAAATAAAGAAATTCAATTGCAAGCCAAATGAAAATGATTTGTACATCAATGATTTTAAATCCCACTTGATACATCATGATTTTATTGAAAATACGCATAGCCATAATTTCTATTTGTTGGTGTTTTTTACATTAGGAACGGGACTTCACATTGTTGATTTTGACCAATTTGAAATTAAGCCTGGGAGTTTTTATATATTAAAGCCAGGTCAAGTTCATAGTTGGCAACTCTCAGAAGAAATTGATGGTTATATTGCTTTTTATTCGCAAGAAATTTACAATTTATACTTTGGTAACAAGAGAATTAAAGAGTATCCTTTTTTTAGAAGTTCAAAAAATTCGCCTGAAATACTCTTAAATGAAACACAAGCAAGGGAACTCAAAAAATACTTTGATATCTTGATTGATGAGAACATAAAAAACGAGTACAAGAAGCTAGATAAATTGTTGAATACTATAGATAGTATCTTAATAGAGTTGGCAAGAATCTATATTTCTCTAAATGCGCATACCGTTCATCCATACAACCTTAAGATTAATGCACTTGAAAATTTATTGGACAATCACTTTAAGCAAGAGAAAGCAGCTTCTTTTTACGCCGATAAAATGAATGTGAGTTTAAAACATCTTAATAGAATTTGTAAAGATGTTTTAAACATCACTTTGACTGATTTTATTTATGGTAAGATTATTTTAGAAAGTAAAAGACTGATTTCTGTCGAAGGAAAACCAATTAACGAGGTTGCCAATGAATTGGGTTTTGCGAATTATTCATATTACACCAAAGTTTTTAAAAAGTACACCGGATTGACACCACAAAATTTCAAAAAGCAATCGCATTTCTAAATTCTAAAAAGGATATTTAACTTTTTTTTAATTTAGGGTATGCCATATTTAATTTAAATGCTCTTTGCTTATGTTTGTGGTCACGAGCGTGACGCTCGCGTTAGACTTTAGATTTACATTTTAATATGCGTTCTAGTTTGTCATTCCGTAGGAATCTCCATTATGTTGAGTAACATCACTAGTTCCTATTCCAATTGGTTTTTTTTAAATTCTAATTATTTGCTCTCGTTTTTGGGCACAAAACTCAATTCTGCGCTAACAGAAATCGAGAATATCTATTTCATATCTGATCGATCGGTTTCACCTAAACTTACTACCACCAAACAATAAAAAACTCCATGTAAGTTCCTTGATGCTGCTGCCAACATAATGGTGCTTGTTTTTCATGAATACTTTTCTTTAGCTGCTCCTTGATATTATTGTAATCGCTCCAAATTTTATTTTCTGAAGGATCAATTCCCCATGCTGTTTTTGGGGGTAAAAAGTATAATTTATCGGAAGTATCAAGGTTGTTGAAAGTCTCAAAATTGAAATAATATCCTTTAATGGCTTTCTGATAATCAGAATCTAGTTTCGTTTTAAAATCATAAGGAACAAACAAGGAAACTAATAAACACAAAGCTTGAGAAATAGTTTTTACATCAATGTTTTCAAGTTGTAAAGCAGTGCAAGGATGATATAGTAAAGGAAATTGTTTGGTGTTTAATTTGTCTAATTTTTCAATTAAAGAATCATTTCTATTAGGACCAATCCAGTTGTGAATCCCTTCTGAAGAAATATTGGGATCAAATAAGTAAAATTTATAGGCCAATTCTAAATGAAGGATTTGTTTTTTCTTGATGTCTTCAATGATAAAGTCGATTTCACCAATGGTTTTTTGATGCTCGAGTATCTGAACGTTTTCATAAACTAGGGTGTAATTTAAGGATGATTGAATCAACCGAGAAACTATTTTTTCAGCCAAATGCCCCAAACGAATGTTTGTAGGCAAGATAAAATCCAATTCTTTTTGAATGTGTAAATCAGATAATTCAAAAGTTGGAAAGCCGGTTACTGAACTGCCTAGACTTTTCGCATTTAGAATGGATGCTATTCTCGATTTAGAGTTCATTTATTGTTATGTTACTGTTTTATGGAAGATACTACAAATTATAAAATTACAGCAATAAATAAGTATTTGACTTTTTAATTGTGTCAGTTTATAAGTCCTAGCGATTGTTGGTCATACCTGAGCGAAAGTGAAATGATAAAATAAACCCCGATGGAAACAAGTATCCTTTTGTGCCGGTGTTCGGCATACAAGATGCTGTAGAGCGGGAGGGAAGTTCTCCTGAAAAACCCATCCTTCTGCTCCAAAAAATAACAGCAATCTCTCGACTGGTGTAATTGTCAACTTGCCCCATTTTTGAACTTTGGCAAAGGGGTACCTTATAATTTATGTACTATCTTACTATACTATCCCGGTTTTATACACCAACCATTTGGCTTTTTAAGGAATAAAGGATGGCAAGAACATCTTTTTTGGATTGTTCATCAATATTGTTTTTGTCAAGTGCTCCCATTATGTCGTCGATAGTGCTCATGTATTCTCCTTGACTAATGTTCATTCCTACATGGGCGGTGTGCATGTCCTTACCAGAATAGTTTTGTGGTCCGCCGCTTCCCATGATAAAAAAATTAATCAAATGCTGCCTAACTTCTGCAAAATGTGTTGGATCGCTTTTTAAAGGTAGAAATCGAGCTTTTATGTCTGGATTCGAAAAATGAGCTTCTACAACGTCATCAACTATTGCAGTTATTCCATCTACAGCACCCAGACGCTCAAAAAGACTTTGTTGTTTTTCTTTATTTTCCATTTTGATTTAATTTTAAATTATAGTTAATAATCGTTTTAGGTACTTTCAAATGTTATATAAAAAAAATGGCTCAAAAAACATAAAATAAATTGGTCTATTTAGGTATTTATGCTTTTTGCTAATCAATCAAAATAATTCAAAAGCAAGCAATTAGTAGCAGATATTGATTATTGAAATTGGGGAGGAGAAGAATAGGTTTAGATATAAACAGATGTAAATCAATATTTTATAAATGTACAAAAACATTTTTAAAATTAATGGTAAAATCTATTTTTTAAGATAGAGAGAATATATTTGCAAAAAAAAAACGCCAATCTTTCGACTGGTGTTGTTTAATAACCCTGTCAGAGTTCAAAACTCTGACAGGGTTTCTTAGTAAGAATTGTTTAATGTACCAACTCACTCTGATTTCTGAAAACCAATTCCCCGTCAAAGGAATCGAGTAAAATGATGCTATCGGCTTTTATTTTTCCTGCCAAAATTTCTTTGGATAACTGATTCAAAACTTCTCTTTGAATCACTCTTTTTACAGGTCTAGCACCAAATTGTGGGTCGTAACCCTTTTCGGCCAAATGAGCAATGGCTTCTGGTGTAGCGTCAAGTGTGATGCCTTGTTGTGCCAGCATTTTGGTTACTGATTTCAGTTGCAATCCTACAATTCTGGTGATGTTTTCGGTAGACAAAGGGGTAAACATCACGATTTCGTCAATACGGTTGATGAACTCGGGACGTACGGTTTGTTTCAATAACGCCAGCACTTCGACTTTTGCAGCTTCGATGGTGGCTTCGATACTTCCTTTTAGATTATCAAATTTCTCTTGAATAATCTGGCTTCCCATATTCGAAGTCATGATAATTATAGTGTTTTTGAAATCGGCTAATCGTCCTTTGTTGTCCGTCAATCGTCCTTCGTCTAAAACTTGCAACAAAATATTAAAAGTGTCGGGATGTGCCTTTTCGATCTCGTCTAATAGTATCACAGAATAAGGTTTTCTGCGCACGGCTTCGGTCAATTGTCCTCCTTCGTCATAACCTACATATCCTGGAGGCGCACCTACCAATCGGCTTACACTGTGGCGTTCTTGGTATTCGCTCATATCGATTCGGGTCATGGCATTTTCATCGTCAAATAGGTATTCGGCCAAGGCTTTGGCCAATTCGGTTTTTCCAACTCCTGTTGTTCCAAGGAAAAGGAAGGTTCCCACTGGTTTTCGCATATCTTGTAATCCTGCACGACTGCGGCGAACGGCATCACTCACCGCTTCAATGGCTTCTTCCTGACCTACCACTCGGTGGTGTAGTTCAGCTTCTAAATGCAAGAGTTTTTCTCTTTCGCCTTGTAGCATTTTCATTACTGGAATTCCAGTCCATTTGGCTACCACTTCGGCGATATCTTCGCGAGTGACTTCTTCTTTTATCAAGGATTTTCCATCTGTTTGATCTTCGGCCAACGTTTTTTGAAACACATCCAATCGTTCTTGTGCTTCTTTGATTTTTCCGTAACGAATTTCGGCTACTTTTCCGTAATCACCTTCGCGTTCGGCACGTTCGGCTTCGTATTTAAAATCTTCGATTTCTGTTTTTACAGCCTGAATGTTATCAACGACATCTTTTTCTAATTTCCATTTGGTATAAATGGTATTGCGTTCGTCTTTGAGATTGGCCAAATCCATTCCCAAGATTTTAAGTTTGCTCTCGTCTTTTTCTCTTTTAATGGCTTCGATTTCAATTTCGAGTTGCATTACTTTTCGATCCAAAACATCCAGTTCTTCGGGTTTGGAATTGATTTCCATTCGCAGTTTCGAAGCCGCTTCATCCATTAAATCGATGGCTTTGTCCGGAAGGAAACGGTTGCTGATATAGCGTTGCGATAATTCAACAGCAGCAATAATGGCTTCGTCCTTAATTTGGACTTTATGATGGGTTTCATATTTCTCTTTGATTCCACGAAGGATAGAAATGGCACTTTCGGTATCGGGTTCTTCGACAACTATCTTTTGGAAACGTCTTTCGAGTGCTTTGTCTTTTTCGAAATATTTTTGGTATTCGTCCAATGTGGTTGCTCCAATTGCGCGCAATTCGCCACGAGCCAAAGCCGGTTTCAAGATATTGGCCGCATCCATGGCGCCTTCGCCACCTCCAGCACCTACAAGGGTGTGAATTTCGTCAATGAATAGTACAATATCACCTTCCGCAGAAGTCACTTCTTTAATAACTGCTTTTAGACGTTCTTCGAATTCTCCTTTGTATTTGGCTCCCGCAATTAAGGCTCCCATGTCGAGTGAGAATATGATTTTGTCTTTCAGATTATCAGGAACATCGCCGTCGATAATACGATGGGCGAGACCTTCAGCAATGGCAGTTTTACCAACACCAGGTTCACCAACGAGCATAGGGTTATTTTTGGTACGACGTGTCAATATTTGCAGAACCCTTCGAATTTCCTCATCACGACCAATTACAGGATCTAGTTTTCCGCTTTTTGCTAATTCGTTGAGGTTTCTGGCGTATTTATTTAAAGAATTATATGTTTCTTCAGCAGAGGCAGAAGTTACTCGTTCCCCTTTTCGTAATTCGTCGATTGCTGCTTTCAATCCTTTCTCGGTTACTCCTTGATCTTTTAATATTTGGGCTACTTTACTTTTTGAACCAAAAATAGCTAGGATTAAATGTTCGATGGAAACGAATTCATCGTTCATTTTTTTAGCGATAATTTCTGCTTCATTCAAAGTGGTATTTGCTGTTCTGGAAAGCATTATTTCACCTCCAGAAACTTTGGGAAAACTCTGAATAGTACTGTCTAAAATTTGTTGGAACAAGGGAACATTTACATTTAGTTTTTTCAAAATAAAAGGCGCTACATTTTCATCCACCTCAAAAATCGCTTTAAAAACATGTTCATTTTCTATTTGTTGTTGGCCGTTACTTTGCGCTACTTGTTGCGAATGTTGAATGGCTTCCTGTGATTTGATAGTGAATTTATTGATGTTCATTGTTTTTTATTTTAGGTAATTAGTGATTGGTTACTAGTGATTGGCCCATTTGACGATAACCATTTGTAATGTCCTAGTTTTAAATTTTAAAGAATAAAATATATAAACGTTAATTAAACCCGATATTTTTTTTCTAAAAAATGGATACTAATGGCTATTGACTAAGGTCTAATCACTACCTTTGGCTAATAATCGTCAAAAGGTATTCCATCACTAAAGTTACGACAAAATGTCTGAAAACTTGGTGTTTATAGAGACAAAATGACTTAAAAAATGACAAAATGAGCTTATTTTCATCTATATTTGGATCTTCTGAAGACCTAAATGTTTCAACATCAAAAATCAATTGGATTCCTTTAACTTTTATGGGACAACTGGATGAAATTATCGCCTTTTCAAAGGACAAACCAGTTTTTATTTTCAAACACAGTACGAGATGTAGCATTAGTCGATTTGCATTAAAGCAATTCGAAAATGAATTTGATACCACAAATAATGTCGATGCTTATTTTTTGGATTTATTAGAGTATCGTGATATTTCAAATGCAATTGCAAGTCGTTTCAATGTGTACCATCAATCACCGCAATTAGTCTTAATTAAAGAAGGAAAAGCAGCGTATGATGTTTCGCACGATGCTATAAATGCCGAAGAATTGAAAGGAAAGCTGTAATTTTTTGAATGTATTATTAAGCTATAATTTCACTTATGAAAAGTCTTTTTTGTTTTTTAATTATTTCCCTTTCTATTAACTCTTTCGGACAGAATTTAATCCCTAATTATCAAATTGGGAGTTATATTGATTACAATAAAAAAATCATTAATGGGTATTATGATTTTGATTATGAACCCAAAATTTCTCTAAAAGTAAGCTATGAAGCAAGTCAGAATTTTGCCCAAGGTTATTATTTTGATGAAAATGGTAGGAAAGTAAATGGACTACTGAAATATTCTCAAAATGATCGTGATTTGAAGTTTAAATTGCGTGAAGATGATATTGAGAAGTCTATTCAAGCAGATGAAACAAAAGGATATATTATTGGAATCGACACTTTTTCGGTTGTAAAAAACGTAGAAATAATTGGTCTTTTTGGAGCTAAAATTTCCAAAAAAGGAGAGTTTGCTGCTAATATTGAGAATATTGGTGGAATGAAGTTTTATAAGTTTACGGCTAATGGCCCTAATGGAAATACATATAATAGTTATATAGTTAAAAAATCAGAGTCATCTGATTTTGTTACTTTTCCATCAGGTAGTAATAAGTTCAAAAGTTTAGCCACTGAAATTTTTGGAGACGATGCTATTCTTAAAGAGTATATTGATCAAGGAAAATACATTGAAGGGAAAATACCATCAATGTTGAAGATTTATAAGTACAGAAAATTATTCTACAGAGGACAGCATATTTACTATAATTCCTCTAGAGACGAAACGAATAACCAAAACGAAAGTGAGTATTATTCCAAAATTGAATCAGTTCATGATTCTGTTTTTCATTTAATCACTTTTTTTAAAAACAATGTGAAAATTAGCGAAGGTGATTTTACTTCATTTTATCCACATAATAAGCAAGGAGATTTCATGTTTTATTATCCAAATGGTGAAGTTAGAAAAAAGATTAGTTTTAAAAATAATAAACCAAAGGCGGGAATCGAATACTTTGAAAATGGTAAAATCCATAGAGTTTATGAAATTTTAGAGTATGGATCACTAGTTTATAGAGAAGTATATGACGACGCCAATGTTAATTTATTAGATAATAAATGGACCGGAAGTGAACAGTTTACAGATCCTGTTTCGGGTAAAAAAATCACCTATGAATACGAAAATAAAAAACTTAAAACTGCTTATTTTATAGATTCAAATGGTGAAAAAATGTATCAGCTTTGCGAAAATAATGCTGAAATAAGAAAATTTAATAGTTTGCAAAAATCGGCTAAAGAAGATTTAAGGTATCCGCTAGAATCTTTACATAATAATGTTCATGGTTTTGTTTTGGTTAAATGTATAGTGGAACCAACTGGATTGGTATCTGAAATTAAAATCATAAAAGGATTAGACGAAGCAGTTGATAAAGAGACTTTAGATTTTCTCAGTTTTTTTAAAACGGAAGCCTATTGGAAACCTGCGAAAGTTGATGGAAAAGAAGTGAAACAAGAAATTATATTTCCAATCGATTTCTCTATTATAACCACTTCTATTTACAGGAATAATTATTACAACTTTTGGTTCCTAAATAATATGATGATGCAACAACAGCAAATGATGATGCAACAAAATACGATAAGAGTGGGAGGATTTAGATAGACGGGTACTACTTTTGTTCTAACATAGGAAAAAGATAAGCCAAGAATTCAGGAATTAAACTAATATAATTCCTAAATTATTGGCTTTAAAATTATAATAAAGCTACTAATAAGCCTGATTCATTTTCTCTTTTATCTCCTCTAAACAAAGGTTGTTGATACTTCCTTCGTGTGTATGTTTGGTTTCTTTTGGAGAAGTATAGGTTCCGTTTTCCAATTGTTCGGCTACGGCTTTATAAGCATCTCTAAATGGCATTCCAGCAACTACCATTTCGTTTAAGGTATCAACTGTAAACAGGTAATTGTATTTTGGGTCGTTTAAGATATTGTCTTTTACTTTAATGTCTTTAATAGAAAAAATGGCAATATCCAAACACGCTCTTAGGTTTTGAATAGCAGGAAACAACCCTTCTTTCAATAATTGCAAATCACGGTGATAGCCACTTGGCAAGTTGTTCGTGATTAAAGTAATTTCGTATGGTAGGGCTTGAATTTTGTTGCATTTTCCACGAATCAATTCAAAAACATCTGGGTTTTTCTTGTGCGGCATAATACTTGAACCGGTAGTCAAATGCGCTGGTAAAGTAATGAAATCAAAATTCTGACTCATATACAAACACACGTCCATAGAAAACTTAGCCAAAGTTGCAGCCACGCTACTCATGGCAAAAGCGACTGTTTTTTCTGATTTTCCACGGCTCATTTGTGCTGCAACCGAATTGTATTTTAAAGTTTCAAATCCTAATTCTTCCGTTGTAAATGTTCTGTTGATAGGGAAGGAGCTTCCGTAACCCGCAGCGGAACCTAATGGATTTTGATCGACTATTTTTAAAGCTGCATTCAACATCGTGATATCATCAATCAAGGTTTCGGCATAAGCGGAAAACCACATTCCGAATGAAGAGGGCATGGCGATTTGCAAATGGGTGTAACCGGGTAATAATACGTTTTGGTGTTGCTCCGCTGATTCCATCAACAAGTCAAAAAGAGTTCGTACCTGAGATTTAAATTCGGTTACGACATCTTTAAGGTATAAGTTTACATCAACCAAAACTTGGTCGTTACGAGAACGAGCGGTATGGATTTTCTTTCCAGCATCGCCCAATTTTATGGTTAGCAGGTATTCTATTTTAGAATGAACGTCTTCAAAACTATCCTCGATTTCAAAATCGCCTTTTTCGACATCAATAATAATAGCTTCTAAAGCTAAAACTAAAGAATCTGTTTCTACTTCTGTTAAAAGCCCAATTTGTCCCAACATTTTAGCATGAGCAATAGATCCTAAAGCATCGTATTTTGCCAGAACTAAATCTAATTCGCGGTCGTTTCCAACAGTGAAATGTTCGATTTGTTTATCAGTTGGTATTCCTTTTTCCCAAAGTTTCATAATCAATTTTAGATTTTAAATTTTAAATTTTAGATTTCAAATGAATGAATTTGAAACCTACTATTTCTACAATTTGTTTATTATTTTTTAAATTCCGCAAGTCCTAAATTGGAATTTTATTTCAAAAAGTCAGTCAATATTTTTATGTATAAATCAACGCCTTCTTCGATTTCGTTGAGGTAAATAAATTCGTTTGCCGAGTGCGAACGCAAGCTTTCACCAGGTCCTAATTTTAATGATTTACAGTATAATACGGATTGATCTGATAGCGTGGGGGAACCATAAGTGGTTCTACCTAATGCGATACCAGCTTGCACTAATCCGTGAGAAATTGGAATAGATGAAGCATTCAAATGCATGGAACGAGGAGTTACTTCGGCAACAACATTTGCTTTTACTGTTTCTAAAATTTCGATATTATTGTAACAATCATTAACTCGAATGTCAACGACTAAATCACATTCAGATGGAACTACATTGTGTTGTTTTCCAGCGTTTATTTGGGTTACGGTCATTTTAACTGGACCTAATTGTTCTGATATTTTTTCAAACGAATAATTTTTAAACCATTCCATCACTGGAATTGTTTTATAAATAGCATTGTCTTCGTTTTGATGAGCGGCGTGACTTGCCGTTCCTTTTACTTTAACATCTAGTACCAAAAGTCCTTTTTCGGCTACTGCGAGTTGCATTAAAGTGGGTTCGCCAATGATTGCACATTCTAGTTTTGGTAAATGTTTTAAAACACTATTCAATCCATTTTTACCACTGCTTTCTTCCTCTGCGGATGCTACGATTACGATATTATAAGGCAAATTTTTAAAAGCATAAAAATGAGTAAATGTTGCGATTAGTGAAACCAAGCAACCTCCAGCATCATTGCTTCCTAAACCATGTAATTTGCCGTCTTGGACAATCGCTTTGAAAGGATCATTTGTATAAGCCTGATTAGGACGAACCGTATCGTGATGAGAATTCAATAAAAGTGTTGGTTTGGATTTGTCAAAATATTTATTGAAAGCCCAAATGTTATTGTTTTCTCTTTCGAATGTAATGTTATTTTGTGTAAACCAATTTTCGATTAAAAGGGCTGTTTGATCTTCTTCGCTTGAAAAGGAAGGGGTTTCAATCAGATTTTTTAATAATTGGATTGCTTCTTTTGTAAGTATTTCTTGGTTTTTCATATATTTTTAGTTTTACCACAATGTTTTTTCCGCTAGGCACAAAGTCGCAAAGTTTTTAAATTATTGTCCGATCATTATTTGTTGTTGGTTGAGAAATGACTAGAAAATCAAGTATATCATCAGTTTCATTGGCAATATAATGTTTGGTTTTGGCATCAACCAAAATGCCTTTTTGTTCTTTAACAATTTCAATGGTATCATTTAAATAAAAAGTTGCCGTTCCTTTTAAAATGTAAAAAAATTGTTGCGCTTTTGAGTGAAAATGTAATTTTTCTTTTGTTCCGCTTGGCATATTTTCTTGCTTTACAGATAGTCCTTCAGAATCTGCAAGAATCCAACTTTTACAATTTTCTCCCCAAAAGTAATGTTTTGCTGTTTCTTTGTCAATTACTTTATTCATAAGCTTTTATAATTCTATATAACCCTGTCAGGGTAGTACGTATTTATAACTCTATGCTTGTGCAAATTGCATTGTTGTCTTTTAACATTTTATGATGACCTATTCGTATTTTTTGAACCCCTTTGGACAAGCTATTGAAACAGTTATCCAATTTTGGAATCATTCCGGAATGAATAGCACCTTCTTTTTTTAATTGCGCATAAAGTTCAGAATTGATTTGTTGTATTACCGAATTTTCATCCTCTACATCAGTAAGAACACCTGCTTTTTCGAAACAATAATTCAAAGTTACTTCAAATACTTCTGAAGCAGCAATAGCCAATTCACTGGCAATAGTATCTGCATTGGTATTTAATAATTGTCCGTTCTTATCATGTGTGATCGCACAAAATACAGGAACAATTCCGTTCGAAATTAAAGTTTGTAACAAAGGCGTATTGATTTTTTTGACATCTCCAACAAAACCATAATCAATAGTAGGATGATTTCTTTTGGTCGATTGAATTAAGTTTCCATCGGCTCCTGAAAACCCCATAGCATTAGTGTTATTGGCTTGCAATTGAGCCACGATGTTTTTGTTGATTTCTCCGGCATATATCATCACAACGACATCCAGCATGGGTTGGTCAGTGATTCTTCGTCCTTCTATCATTTGAGGAACTAGACCAATACTTTTTGCCATTTTGGTTGCTGATTTCCCACCACCATGAACAAGGATTTTATTGCCGTCAATCTTGGAAAAGTCAGCTAAAAAATTAGCCAATTCTGTAGCATCATCAATGATGTTTCCACCAATTTTTATAATAGATAATGGTTTTTTATTTGACATTGTTCAATATTTTTTGCAATACTAATTGGGCGGAATAAGTTCTGTTATTAGCTTGTTCGATTACAATCGAATTTTCGCTGTCAATCACCTCGTCAGTCACAATCATATTGCGACGAACTGGTAAACAGTGCATGAATTTGGCATTGTTTGTCAATGCCATTTTTTCGGCTGTAACGGTCCAGTTTGAATCAGCATTTGTGATTTGACCATATTCGTTATAATTACTCCAGTTTTTGGCATAAATAAAATCAGCATTTTCAAAAGCTTTATCTTGATCGTACTCAATTTTAGAATCTTTGGTAATTTCAGGATTTAGTTCGTAACCTTGAGGATGTGTAATCACAAAGTCCATGTTTTCTTGCTTTTGCATCATTTCTACAAATGAATTAGCTACCGCCTGAGGTAATGCTTTAGGATGAGGTGCCCATGTTAAAACTACTTTAGGTCTGTGAGGCGTTTTGTGTTCTTCCATTGTAATTGCATCAGCAAGGGATTGTAGTGGGTGACCAGTGGCTCCTTCCATATTTACAATCGGCACTGTGGCGTGTTTTAAAAAACCAGCCATTACGGTTTCGGCATTGTCCTTTTCTTTGTCTATTAAACCTGCAAATGCTCTGATAGCAATTATATCACAATATTGAGAAATTACTTCTGCAGCTTCTTTAATGTGTTCTGAAGCCCCTTGGTTCATAATGACTCCATCTTCAAATTCGAGTGTCCAACCTTCGTTGGTAAAATTCATAACCATCACGTTCATTCCTAAATTCAAAGCCGCTTTTTGTGTACTCAAACGGGTTCTTAAACTTGGATTAAAAAACAACATACCTAAGGTTTTATTCTTTCCAAGTTTTTTGTTTTTAAGTGGATTTTTTTTGATTTTTAATGCATCTTGCACCCATTGGGATAAGTTGTCGATGTTTTTTATAGAAATGTAATTCATTGTTTTAGAGTTTATTCGGTTATTTGTTTAATTGATTAATTGTTCTCAAATTAACCAAAGTAACATACTATACAATCTTGGTAAATGGGATTTTGTTATTTAATGCTTTCAATATAAAATTATCTTTCATTCCGTTTACTACCCAAGTCTCAATATTTGATGCTTTGGCAATTGCTGCGGCTTCAATTTTGGATTGCATTCCACCAGTTCCGTGCGATGACTTTGAGTCTCCAATTTCTTTTTTTAATAATTCTAAATCAGTAACTAAAGCAATAGTTTCGGGATTTTCATTATTTATAGAAGCTTTGGTGTATATTCCATTCGTATTTGTGGCGATGATTAGAATATCAACTTTCAATAAAACTGCTGTTAAAGCAGCTAATTTATCATTGTCTCCAAACTGGATTTCATCAGTTGCTACAGTATCATTTTCGTTGATGATTGGGATATAGCTATTTTTGACCAATACATTTATCGTATTGACAATATTGTCTTTGGTTTTCTCTTTTTCGAAATCAGAATAGGAAAGCAAACATTGTGACGTATGCAAACCTAAATCTCTGAAGTTTTCGTGGTAAATCCGCATTAAATGAGGTTGACCAATGGAAGCTAAGGCTTGTTTTACAAAAACATCTTTATCATGGTTGTCTAGTTTTACAAATTGTTTGGCAGCAGCAATCGCACCTGAACTGACAATTATAAACTCGTATTCGTCTTGTAAAGCAGCTATTTGAATGCCAATATCTTCAATCTTTCCTCTCGAAATATGATCGGTTTCTTTGGTTAATGTATTGCTACCTATTTTTAATAATATTCTTTTTTTTGTCATAGTTTTAACCACAAAGGTCACAAAGTATTATTTATATATTTTACTGTTTCGTGTTTTAAATCAGCAATCTAAAATCGTTTATCAACAATCATAAATTACTTAAAAATGTTCTCAACTGCGCTCGAACTGATCACTAAAAACTGATCACTACCTTATTTGTCCTTCTCCGTAAATATACCACTTATTTGTAACCAAATGTTGCAAACCAATTGGTCCTCGTTGGTGTAATTTATCAGTGCTAATAGCTAATTCGCCACCTAATCCAAATTGTCCACCATCGGTAAACCGTGTTGAAGCATTTTGATATACTGCGGCACAATCTACTTGTTCCATAAATTCTTGGGCAAGAGCATCATTTTTTGTTATTATTGAAGCCGAATGACCACCGCAATATTTGTTAATTTTTGCAATCGCCTCTTCGTTTGAATTTACAGTTCCAATAACAATTTTATAATTCAAAAATTCTTCGTACCAAATTTCCTCGTTTTCTATTGCTTTTACCCCAGTAGCTTTTGCTACAGCTTTATCTCCTAAAACTTCCACGTTGAATTTCTGTAATTCGGTGGTTAGTTGTTTTGCTAAAACTTCCCAATTAGGTAAGTTCGTGTCAATTAAAACCTTGTCTAATGCATTGCATACTCCAATATTAGTCGTTTTTCCATTGATGATAATCGCTATTGCTTTTTCTACATCGGCTTCAGCATTTACATATACAAAGTTATTGCCACGACCGCTAACAATCACAGGACAAGTGGCATGCTTTTTAGTAAAAGCTATCAATTGTTCGCCGCCACGAGGTACTATCAAATCGACTCTTTGGGTTGGGTTTTCTAAAAACGCTTGAGTTTCAACACGATTATAATTCAAATATTCCACCCAATTGGTCGAAATATTATTTTCTTCTAAAGCCTGATGCCAAAGGGAAACAATTTTTAAATTCGACAATAAAGATTCTTTTCCACCTTTTAGTAAAATCTTATTTCCCGATTTAAAAGCGATTCCACCCGCTTCAACAGTCACATCCGGACGCGATTCATAAATGATCATTATTGTTCCAAAAGCAGCTGTTTTGTTGGTGATTTTCATTCCGTTTTCGTGAGTGAAATGGAATCTCTCTACACCAACAGGATCTTCCTGACTCGCTAATTGTTGCATCGACAAAATCATACCGTCAATTTTAGCATCATCGACCAATAATCGTTTTTCCATAGCCAAATCATCACCAGAATAATTGGTCATATCCTGTTGATTTACCGATTTGATGATCGCTCTTTCTTGTTCAAGAAGTACAGCCATTCGAGTTAAAACGGCATTTCTTTTTTCTATGGATAATAAGGTGTTCATCTTTATTTTTTAATTATTTGGTAACAAAATATAAATTTAAAATTTCAACCATATAAGGCATATAAGTTTATTTAAGCTAGTTGAAAGAAGAACTTATGTGTCCTTAAATGCCTTAAATGGTTAAAAAACTATATTATAAATGTTTTAATCATTATTTTAATTCTGCTAAGCTTTCTTGCAATGCCACTACAAAAGTATCAATTGCAGCAGTTGTAATAGTCAATGGAGGTAAAATTCTCAATAAATTTTTATTGTTGGCTCCACCTGTGAAAATATGTTTTTCGATAATCATTTTCTTTCTCAAAGCACTTACGTCAAAATCAAATTCAACGCCGAGCATCAGTCCTTTTCCTTTTACCTTAATGATTTCAGGAATAACTTTGATTGCTTCAAAAAAGTATTCCGATACTTTGTTTGTATTTTCAATTAGGTTTTTAGCTTCCATCACGTCTAAAACGGCAATACCCGCAGCACAAGCCAAATGGCTTCCGCCAAAAGTTGTACCTAATAGGCCATAACTCGCTTTGAATTTAGGCGAAATCAAAACGCCTCCAATTGGGAAGCCATTCCCCATTCCTTTTGCAGTGGTTACAATATCAGGATTGATTCCATGGTGTTGATGTGCAAAAAACTTTCCGCTTCTTCCATAACCCGATTGTACTTCGTCTAAAATTAATACTACTTCATTCTCAGCACATACTTTTTCTAAGGCTTGAAAAAAATCAGTTGTTCCTTGGTCCAAACCACCAACTCCTTGAATAGGCTCGATGATTACAGCACAAACGTCTCCTTTTTTCAATTCCGCTTCTACCAAATCAATTTGGTTCAATGGTAAGAAGGTAACTACTTGTTGGGCGTTGATTGGTGCTACAATTTTTTTATTATCAGTAGCAGCAACTGCCGCCGAAGTTCTACCGTGAAACGAATTATCAAAAGCAATTACTCTTGATTTATTGGTATGAAAAGACGCTACTTTCAAAGCGTTTTCATTGGCTTCGGCTCCAGAACTACATAGAAATAAGTTGAAATCAGTCAAGCCAGAAGCTTTTCCTAATTTTTGGGCTAATTCTACTTGTAATGGGTTCTGAATTGCATTCGAGTAAAAACTCAAATTGTCCAATTGTGCTTTCACTTTGGCCACATAATCTGGTTGAGTGTGTCCGATAGAAATTACTCCGTGACCAGAGTACAAATCTAAATATTCGATTCCTTTATCGTCTGTAATGGTGCAATCTAATGCTTTTACAGGTGTAATAGGGTATAATGGGTAAACGTCAAATAAGTTCATTTTGTTTTTTTGTTTAATTGTTTAAACGCTTATTCGGTTAATCGATTCACCGATTCACCGATTCACCGATTAAACTTTTTTAAAATCCAGATGGTTTCAGATGCAAGCCTGTCGTTTCTTCCAATCCAAACATTAAGTTCATGTTTTGAACGGCTTGACCAGAGGCTCCTTTGACTAAATTGTCAATTACAGATGTAATCAAAACCCGCCGTCCTTTTTTCATTAAACTAATAATACATTTGTTCGTTTGTACTACTTGTTTCATATTAATGTCGGTAGTGGTAACGGTTACAAATGGTTGGTCTGCATAAAAAGCTTCGTATTTGACGACCAAATCTTCTAGGCTTTCTTCTGTAGTTGTATATAAAGTAGCAAAAATCCCTCTAGTAAAATTGCCTCTGTTGGGAACAAAAATCAATTCGTCGTTAAAATCTGCTTGCAGCTGATTCACGCTTTGGTTGATTTCGCCCAAATGTTGGTGATTGAAAGCTTTGTAATGCGACATATTGTTGTTTCTCCAGCTAAAATGAGAGGTAGGGGATAGACTTACTCCTGCTCCTGTACTTCCTGTTGTGGCATTAATGTGTACATCATCATTCAATAATCCATGTGAAGCCAAAGGCAATAATGCCAATTGTATTGCGGTAGCAAAACAACCAGGATTAGCGATATAATTGGCGCTTTTTATCGCAGTTTTGTTGATTTCTGGCAAACCGTAAACGAAGGATTTTCCGTTAAACTCCTTGTCTTTGATCAATCTGAAATCATTTCCTAAATCGATGATTTTTGTAGCATCGGAAAATTTGTTATTTTCTAAAAACGAAATCGATTTTCCGTGACCTAAACACAAGAAAAGCACATCAACATTTGGATTAATAGTGTCGGTAAAATTCATTTCGATGTCGCCCATCAAATCGTGGTGCGCAATCGAAAGTGGTTTTCCGGCGTTGGTGGTGCTGTATATAAAATCCAATTGTGCATTAGGATGAAACATTAGAATTCTAATTAATTCTCCTGCCGTGTAACCTGAACCGCCTATTATACCTATTGAAATCATAATTTATTTTTTTTAATTTTTATGTGATGTTGTTAGATTTGACAACTTTTAGAAAGTTGTCAAATCTGTCTTACATACTATTTTGCATGAGGGATAGTAGCGGCATCCTTTTGTGAAGCGATAGCGGAACAAAAGATACAGCGAATAGCCCGACCCGTAGTTTTTACGGAGGGACACGCCCTAATACAATTAATTCAACGGATAACTAATATGTTACTCGTACGTTTCATTATTTACAGATGAAAATATGTTTTGGGCATTACCCAAAATCTTGATAAACCCTTTGGCATCATCTGAGGTCCAAGCATTGTTCATTTCGCCATATTGTCCAAAACCAGTGTTCATTAAATCATTTGGAGATTCGATTCCGTCTAATGAAAAGTGGTATGGTTTCAAAGAAACTGTTACCGTTCCGTTTACTGTTTTTTGAGTGTCTTCCAAGAACGTTTCGATATTTCTCATTACAGGATCCAAAAATTGTCCTTCATGAAACAACATTCCGTACCAGTTTCCTAGTTGTTCTTTCCAATATTGTTGCCATTTACCAAGTGTGTGTTTCTCTAATAAATGGTGTGCTTTGATAATAATTAGCGGAGCAGCAGCTTCAAATCCAACTCTTCCTTTAATTCCGATAATGGTATCCCCAACGTGAATGTCTCTACCAATTGCATATGCGCTGGCTAATTTTTCAAGAACTACAATATTGTTGGAAGGTTTGTCGGCCGCTCCATTTACAGCAATCAATTCCCCTTTTTTAAATTCTAAGGTTACTTTTTCCGTACCTTCTTTTGTCAATTGCGAAGGGTACGCTTCACTTGGCAATGGTTTGCTTGATGTTAAGGTTTCTTTTCCTCCAACACTTGTTCCCCAAAGTCCTTTGTTGATGGAATATTGCGCTTTTTCCCATGAATAATGCACTCCATTTTTAGCCAAATAATCTACTTCTTCTTGACGAGATAATTTCAAGTCACGAATAGGAGTGATGATTTCGATTTCAGGAGCGATAGTTTGGAAAATTAAGTCAAAACGGATTTGATCGTTTCCAGCACCAGTACTTCCGTGTGCGATAGCTGTTGCGCCAACCGATTTAGCATATTTTATAGCTTCAATCGCTTGAAAAACTCTTTCTGCACTTACAGAAAGTGGGTAAGTGTTATTTTTTAATACGTTACCATAAATTAAATATTTGATGGCTTTGTCGTAATATTTATCAAGAATAGTTAGGCTAGCGTGTTGTGCGCTTCCTAAATCGTAGGCTCTGTCTTCGATGGCTTTTAATTCTTCGTCGTCAAAACCTCCTGTATTAATTAAAACGGTGTGAACTTCATACCCTTTTTCATTTTTTAGATATTTAAGGCAATATGAGGTGTCTAAACCTCCACTATAAGCTAATACAACTTTTTTCATAATCATTGTTTTTTTTTCCTCCCCCAACCCCTCCAAAGAGGGGAAGCCGTTACAGGCAAAGGGGATTTTTAATTATTGTGTTTTTTATTAATTTATTATTTGTTCTCCTCTTTACACCCTTCCCTTCTGGGAGGGTTGGGGAGGGGATTATTTCTTTTCTAAGAAAAGTGCTGCTTTAATTTCTTTTAGACGGTTCCAAATACGCACGTTGAATGGGTGTTTTGGAGGGTCTTTTGGTTTTTCTTTAGGGTCGTAAAGCATTCCTGTGCACAAACACATTTTATTGTCTTTGCTTTTTAGAATTTCGTAATTAGTGCAAGTTTTACAACCATTCCAAAAACTAGGGTCGGTGGTTAATTCAGAAAAAGGGACTGGTTTATATCCTAAATCAGAATTTATTTTCATGACCGCTAAACCGGTTGTGATTCCAAATACTTTTGCATTTGGGTATTTTTTGAGAGAGTAATCAAAAACAAAGGACTTTATTTTTTTTGCTAATCCTAAGTTTCTATAATCGGGATGTACTATGAGTCCTGAATGTGCGACATAGTTGCTGTCTTGCCAACTTTCGATATAGCAAAAACCAGCAAATTTTCCTTTGTCTAATGCAATAACTGCATCTTTTTTTTCCATCTTTTTTTGAATGTATTCAGGAGTTCTTTTGGCAATTCCTGTACCTCTCAAAAGGGCAGATGATTCTATGGTATCGCAAATTTCTTGCGCGTATTTATAGTGTTCTTCTTGAGTTACAACGATAGAAATATTCATATTAAAAGTTGCTATTTTTGTTGTTAATTATACTTTTATTACTATTTGAAAAGGCATTTTTATTTTTAAATTTTCCACAAAAAGCAGTAAACAAGAAACCGCTAAAAATACTATTATTTTTAGGATTGAAAAATCCAAAGTTAAATGTTAATGATTTCAAAATGAGAAAAATGAAAAATGAATAAAAATAAAAAGACATTTTTTGGAAACTATAATTATAGCATCCGTACTTCGGGAGAAGTAGCAGGTCCGATTATCCGTGAGAAAGAAGTTATATGTAAACTTATGTTATTCATTGGTGCAAAATTACACTTTTTTATTAAATAATGATGTTTTTATTGTTTTTATTTTGTAACAAAATTAAAAAGTAATGTTGGATTTTTATGGAAAACAGCTATTGAAAAAAACACACTGGAAGTGCTTTTAAATAGCTTTTTTATTAACTATTTTTCATCATTAAACTACACTATTTATTCTTCAAAAGAAAAATCCGACACTTTTATCAAATGTCGGATCATTAATAGTTGTAAAATAATTATTTTCTTACAAAAGGCGGTAGCAATTTAGTGGAGACTTCGCCGAATCCAATTCTAACACCGTTGTTTTTACAAAAGCCTTTGATGGTTACAATATCTCCATCGTTAATAAATTTACGTTCGGAACCATCTAGTAATTTTATTGGTTTTTTTCCTCCCCAGGTTAATTCTAACATGGAACCATAACTATCAGGTGTTGGGCCTGAAATCGTCCCAGAACCCATCATATCTCCTGAATTTACGCGACATCCATTTGAAGTGTGATGTGCTAATTGTTGGCTCATCGACCAATAGATGTGCTTAAAATTGGATTTAGATACAATAGTTGCTTCTCCTTTTTCAGGTTGTATGGCAACTTCTAAGTGAATGTCAAAATTATTTTTTCCTTTGGATTGTAAATAAGGAAGTGGAGCAGGATTTTGATTTGGACCTTTAGTTCTAAAAGGTTCCAACGCATCCATGGTTACAATCCATGGCGAGATTGAGGAGGCAAAGTTTTTAGCCAAAAAGGGACCGAGTGGCCAGGATTCCCATTTTTGAATATCGCGAGCGCTCCAATCATTCAATAAAACCATACCGAAAATATAGTCTTCGGCTTCATTTACAGGAATGTTTTCTCCCCTAACATTTACATCAGTTGTAATAAATGCAGTTTCTAATTCAAAATCAACCATTCTTGAAGGTCCAAAAACAGGAGGTATTTCATCCTCTGGTAAAGTTTGTCCCATAGGTCTGTGAATGGCAATGCCGGAAGGAATTATAGAGGAACTTCTTCCATGATAACCTACAGGCATGTGACACCAATTAATCGGAATAACATTTTCTGGTAAATTAAATATTTTACCTAGGTTGGTGGCATGTTCTTTACTGGAATAAAAATCAGTGTAATCACCAATTAATACAGGTAATTGCATTTCAATATGTTCTAGTTCATATATAATTCGATCACGGTGTATTTTATTATCTCTAAGTTTTGCATTAGTTTCATCAAACAATTCAGCCAATCTATTTCTGACTAATCTCCAAGTTTTTTTTCCATCTGAAATAAAATCATTCAAGGTGTCTTGCATGAAAATATCATCAGTCAAATCGATGCCTTCAAAGTAATTTAACTGTTGTAAAGCTCCCATATCTATAGCGCAATCACCTATTCGGGTCCCTATAGTGATCACATCATCTTTTGTTATAAAAACACCAAATGGTATATTCTGAATGGGGAAGTCACTGTTTTCGGGGACATTAATCCAGGATTTTCTGTCTATATTGTTTGCTGATATTAGCATAATCTGTTAATTTTTTTGTTGAAAATTATATATCAAATATATTATAATCTAACTGTTTACCAAACGTTTTTTTGTATTTTTGCCACAAATTAACTTAAATCAAAGAAATGCAACGCGACGAACAAATTTTTGACCTTATTATAGAGGAACAAGACAGACAAATTCATGGATTAGAGCTTATAGCTTCTGAGAATTTTGTAAGTGATGAAGTAATGGAAGCAGCTGGTTCTGTTTTAACCAATAAATATGCCGAGGGTTACCCTGGCAAGAGATACTACGGCGGTTGCGAAGTAGTTGATATTGTGGAACAAATTGCTATCGATAGAGCTAAAGAATTATTTGGTGCTGCTTATGCTAATGTGCAACCACACTCTGGTTCACAAGCAAACTCATCCGTTTTTCATGCATGTTTGAAACCAGGAGATAAAATCTTAGGATTCGATTTATCGCATGGTGGTCACTTGACTCACGGTTCTCCAGTGAACTTTTCAGGACGAATCTATAATCCAACTTTTTACGGAGTTGATAAAGAAACAGGACGATTGAATTATGATAAAATTCAAGAAATTGCAACAAAAGAACAACCTAAACTAATCATTGCAGGAGCTTCGGCCTATTCTCGTGATATGGATTTTGAGCGTTTTAGAGTAATTGCTGATAGTGTTGGAGCTATTTTATTAGCTGATATTTCTCATCCTGCTGGGCTTATCGCCAAAGGTTTGATGAATGATCCAATTCCTCATTGTCATATTGTAACTACAACAACTCACAAAACTTTACGTGGACCACGCGGTGGTTTGATTTTGATGGGTAAAGATTTCCCAAACACAATGGGATTAACTACTCCAAAAGGTGAAATCAGAATGATGTCTTCATTATTAGATTTAGCGGTGTTTCCTGGTAATCAAGGAGGTCCATTAATGCATATTATCGCTGCTAAAGCAGTAGCTTTTGGTGAAGCATTGCAAGATGAATTTTTCACATATGCAATGCAATTGCAAAAAAATGCAAATGCTATGGCAGATGCTTTTGTAAAAAGAGGATACAATATCATTTCTGGAGGAACAGACAATCACATGATGTTGATTGATTTGCGAAACAAAGGAATTTCTGGTAAAGAAGCTGAAAATGCATTAGTAAAAGCTGAAATTACAGTGAATAAAAACATGGTGCCTTTTGATGATAAATCACCATTTGTAACTTCTGGAATTCGTGTTGGAACTGCAGCAATAACCACACGTGGGCTTGTTGAAGAAGACATGGAAACTATTGTTGCTTTAATCGATAGAGTATTGGTAGATCATACTAATGAAGCTGTTATCGAAGCTGTAGCTGCTGAAGTTAACGAAATGATGGGCGAAAGAGCTATTTTCGTTTTCTAAAATAAACAATATTTCAAATTTATATTTCACTAGTTTGTATCATAAAATGATACAGATTAGTGAAATTTTTGTTTATACCTATTCAATTCAAATAATAATTCCGCTTTATTTCGTAATTTTGGAATAGTACATATGTACTATAAATCAGTTAAAGATGAGAATAGAAACAGAAATGAAATTAGGGTTCAAGGATGTGATGATTCGGCCCAAAAGATCAATATTAAAAAGTCGTTCTCAGGTGTCATTAGAAAGAGAATTCAAATTTTTGCATAGCAATACCGTCTGGGAAGGAGTGCCAATAATAGCGGCAAACATGGATACGGTTGGAACATTTTCTATGGCAGAAGTTTTAGCTAAAGAGAAACTTTTTACAGCAATTCATAAACATTATTCCGTTCAAGAATGGAATGATTTTTTAGCTACTATTTCCCCAGAAGTGTATGATTATATTGCGATTAGTACAGGAACGGGAAAAAACGATTCGATTAAATTAGCTGAAATATTCAAAAATAATCCTTTGTTAAAATTCATTTGTATTGATGTCGCTAACGGATATTCGGAGCATTTTGTGAATTTTGTACAAGAAACCCGTAAGCAATATCCCGATAAAGTCATAATAGCGGGCAATGTGGTTACTGGTGAAATGGTCGAAGAATTATTATTAGCTGGAGCTGATATTATTAAGGTAGGGATTGGACCTGGTTCTGTTTGTACTACTAGAATAAAAACAGGTGTGGGTTATCCTCAACTGTCTGCTATAATTGAATGTGCTGATGCTGCTCATGGATTGGGTGGACATATTATTAGTGATGGAGGCTGTTCGACTCCTGGCGATGTAGCAAAAGCCTTTGGTGCAGGAGCCGATTTTGTGATGTTAGGTGGAATGTTAGCTGGGCATACTGAAAGTGGTGGTGAATTAATCGAAATACAAGGAAAGCAATTTAAACAGTTTTATGGAATGAGTTCTACAACAGCAATGGATAAACACGTGGGTGGCGTTGCTGAATACAGAGCAAGTGAAGGTAAAACTGTGCAAGTACCTTATAGAGGTTCAGTTGCAGCTACATTAAAAGATATTCTTGGCGGTTTGCGCAGTGCATGTACGTATGTAGGTGCATCGCGATTAAAAGAATTGACCAAAAGAACTACTTTTATTAGAGTTTCAGAACAGGAAAATACGGTATATACAAAATAAGTATGATAGTAATTTATAAAGCTACTGTCGTTGATATTGAAACTATTCAGGCAATTGCAAAAGAAACATGGCCTGTTGCTTATCGTGATATTTTATCCAAAACACAATTGGATTATATGTTGAACCAAATGTATTCCGATTCTGTATTGAAAGAAAGTATAATTAACAAAGAGCATCATTTTATACTAGCCAAAGAAAATGATATTTGTCTTGGCTTTGCGTCATTCGAACATCATTATTTAAATAAAGAGACAACTCGGATTCATAAGTTATACATTTTGCCTTCTATTCAAGGGAGAGGCGTTGGAAAACTCTTAGTTGATGCTGTTGTGAATTTTGCGCAAGAAAAAAAATCCACTTCACTTTCGTTAAATGTAAACAGATATAACAAAGCAGTTATTTTTTATAAAAAAAATGGATTTGAGATTATCGCAGAAGAAGATATAGAAATCGGTAACGGATTTTTAATGGAAGATTATAAGATGGAAAAGAAAATATAATTATGAAATAACAAGATCATGTTTGAATAACAATCCTTTTACTTCACCAAGAGAGAAAACAGCTTTTTTGATTTTGGTTTTCGTAGGGTCGATGGTGTAGTTGTAACTGGTTTTAAAATTGGCTTTATTGGCATTGGCTTTGCCAAATTCAGAACGGTACAAATCGCAATTATCGAAAACCACTTCAGTTAAATCGGTGCTCATAAAGTCAACAGCAATGATGCTACAATCCACAAAGCTTGTTCCTTTAATTTTCAGGGTGTAAAATTTGGAGAAATCCAAGATGCATTCTTTGAAATGAATTTCAAAAATGAGCTTGTCGCACATCGAAAAATTGACGTCTTCTATTTTGCAATGATTAAAAAATACAGTTCTTAAAGCGACATGATTGATTTTTGCGCCACTAAAAATACAATCATTAAAAGTACAATCAATAAAAACTACGCCAATAAAATTGCATTCCGAAAAATCACAATGGTTGAAATTACAGCCTTCAAATTCTTGTAAATTGAGTTCCTGTTCACTGTAAGTGAGGTTGTTGTATTCGACTTGAAGGAAATAATCTGGCATTTTTTATTTTTTAGATTTGCACATTCAAATCTGCGATGTACTTTTTAAATTTTTAATAGATGTAACCATAGTAAGTGGATTGAATTTGTTAACATAGAATATATTGGTCACAAATTTAGTTCAAAACTAAACACTTTTGATACATTTCCCAAGTCAAATGCATTAAAAGCCTAATAATTAATAACGTTAATTTTACAAATAGGTCGTCCCGCTGGAGCTTATTAATTGGCATATTTAATTCTCTATTAACAGAATGTCCCTTTGGGACCTAAATAATGCTCTATAGGACTACTATTGTTTGTAGCAATTCATGAGTTTGGGTTTGTTACCTTCTCAGGACGACATGTTTTCTATGCAATCCCTAAAAAAAAATGGTTTTTTATGAGTTTGACCTGTTTTTTGGTAAACCTTAAATAGCTTCTTCTGATTAATGGGTATCGAGCTCGTGTACCTTTTCGTTGGTCATAGACGGAAAGTTGGAAAACCTCTATGTTCTTGATGCCATTTCGCCAACCTGTCAAATCAGAAAGAAACTTATTAAAGTAGCCATTTGAAAAGCCATTTCCCATTTTTTGCTGAAGTATAGATATATGATTCCAGATGTTAATTTAAAAAAAAAATAGAAAAGCTGATATGTTACAAATGCGCAAATATTTTATTTATTGTGTCTTGAGTGGAAATCTGCAATTAATACCGCGCTTGAAGTTTGCTTTTCAATAGCATTTCGTGATTTTTTCGACTCATGATTTTTCTACTTTAAATATTTTTTGAACGTTGAGCACTCGCCTAAAAAATGATCTAGAAGTTAAACAAATGTATTTCATTCATTTCAAAAAGCATTACATAATTTTAAAAAGGAGTTGTATTATTCACACATTTAGTGGCGAAAGTCAATTTATGATATAAGAGGCATGAAAAGTAAAAAAAAACTGCATTTGTCGTTACTTTTATAGGACACATACAAACCATTTTATGAGGATTTAACACTAAATTTAGCAATTAAATAATGAATGATCTTGTTGTCAATAAAATTAAGATTGGGAAATCTAAATATATAGATTTCGTTTTTAATCGCAATTGGGTTTTTTTGCGTAATTTTAAAATATGAAATCAATTCCGAAAAAAATATGTATATAGTCGTTGTTGGTACGTCCGCAGGCGGAATGAAATCGCTTGTAGCGCTGGTTGAGCAGCTTCCTGAAGATTTTCCTGCTCCTTTATTGATTGTTCAACATATCTCTGCCGATGCTACAGGAGAAGTTTTGCTGAAAAAATTAAATAAAATTGGGAAATTAAAATGTATTCATGCCAAACAGGGGGGAATTATTCAGGCCGGTCATATTTATCTAGCACCTTCCGATCATCACCTGATGATTGAAAAGAAAGGTCGTTTGGTTGTCTCCAAGGGTGCGCAGGAAAACCGTTCACGTCCTGCAATTGACCCTTTATTCAGGTCGGCAGCAGCTTGTTTTGGGAACAGGACCGTAGGAATACTTTTATCCGGAAATCTTGATGACGGAACTGCAGGACTGATTGCCATCCAAAAGTGCGGCGGTACTAGCATAATTCAGGATCCATCAGATGCAGATTATCCCGACATGCCTAAAAATGCATTGAACCAAATGAAGCCTGATTTTTGTATACCGATAGTAGAAATAGGAGGTGTTCTTTCAACTCTGATGACTAGAAAACCGAAAAAGCAACCGGCAATTCCTGTGGATATATTAAAAGAGGTTAAGATAGCCGAGCGTGTATTGAGCGATCTGCCTTCGGTCAACTCACTCGGAGAGCAAGTGCCGTTCAACTGCCCGGGCTGTGGTGGAGTTTTATGGAAAATGAACAAAGGGCCTGGTTTGCGATATCGATGCCATACGGGCCATGCCTATACGGCGGAGGTATTATTGGCGGAGCAAACCAAGAAGATAGAAGAAACTATGTGGACTGCCTTACGAATGTTTGAAGAAAGGAAAAATCTTCTGACTACTATCGCTAAGGAACAAAAAGGAGCTGTTGCTGCGTCTGCCAACGAAAGGGCTAAAATGTCACAGGTGCATATTGACAGAATCAGGGCCGTTTTATTGACTGATGATAAATCAAATATTAGTGATTCTCCTGTATGATTTTTTGATATAAAAACCAATTTTAATATGGGATTATTGTTTTTTAAAGACTGAGTACTTACAAAGTTTATCTAAATACTTTATCATGATTTTTTAAAGATGTACATTCATCAAATTACCGAAAAGACCAATCACTTTTATTAGCCAAACAATCACAAGAATTACAACCAGAATTTGAAATATTTTTTTGATTGGAAGATCCCAAAGGGAATTAGCTATTGACGAGCCAAAAGAAAGCCTACTATAAACATTATCCGATTTAATGTCAAAAGATAATCTATTTCAGAAGAACTATAAAAAAGCAAAACCCTAAACATTTTTAAGTGTTTAGGGTTTTATTTTGTGACCTTGACTGGATTCAAACCAGTAACCTCTTGAGCCGTAATCAAGTGCGCTATTCAGTTGCGCCACAAGGCCTTTATACTTCACTTAATTTCTATTTTCATAGGTTTTCAGTGAACGCGTTTGCGGGTGCAAATATAGGTAATTTTTGCAATCGTGCAAACCTAAACGCGAAATTATATCGATTTTTTTTCAAATCTCAAATCTCAAATCTCAAATCTGAAATTAAGAATCTAATGCTCTTGTAGTTATATAATAACGATAGCCAATAATTGCCAATTGCCATTTTGTGGCTTTGGCTAAATCCAACCTTTTTTTGGTGAAACTTGGCAGGAATACTTTGTTTATTTGGGCAATAATTTTAAACATAGCTGTTTTTTTCAAAGATATAAAAAAAGACGGTCTTGATGAGGAACCGTCTTTTGTGATGTTTTCAATCTAAATTTAATTTTTTGAAAAACCTTTTGTTTCAATCTCAATGATTCCATTTAGTGCCTTATTACCAAATTTTTGTACAGCTGCATCTTTTTCTTTTTGCGAACCTTCTGATATTTTATGATTAAGTACACGAGTTATTTCCTTTGGATTTAATTTATCAATTTCCGTAAAATTGCTCAGTTTTCCATCTATAATGATAATTGCCTTTTTATAGTCAATATTTTTATCTTCTTTAATCATTTCAATCGTATTTCGATTGTTATTTGGCATTGCGCTAATTTTCCATCCATTTACTTCCTTACCTTGTTTTGCTCCGTATCCTACAACTTTGATTTCTTGTAATTCTTTTGAGTTATCATCATTTGTTTCTTTTGTTGTAATTTCAATGACACCATTTTTTCCTTTATCTCCATATTTGTCTTCAGCAAATTTATCTTTCAGTACATTTACACTTACTATTTGATCTATAGGAATATCATCTATTTTAAAATTAGAAACAGTTTGAGTGCCATTGAGAATAATAATTGGTTTTTCGTCTTTTGTTGTAATTCTGACTGTATTTTTAAAAGTATTGACATCCACTTTGTCAATGGTATTTTTATCCAATTTCGAAAATTCATCATTAGTCGATTTTACACCATCAATATAAATGTCTTTGTCAGTAATTTTTACACGTTTTAAGCTGTTTTCTGTATCGATTTCAATGGATGGCTTGTTCTTCTCTTTATTGACAGCTATAGATTTAATAGCATTGGGGTTAATTTTTGCTAATTCTTCTTCAGTAGACTTTTTACCATTAATATAAATTTCTTTTCCTTTTGATAAGTTAGCAACATCATCCATTGAAACATATCCAATTACTTGATTGTCTATATCGTAAAAGAATTTAAATGGTTTTATTGGATTTCCAGATTGAATACAACTTCCTTTACCGTTTTTATTTTTGTTTTTACTTTCGATATTGATGATTTCACCGTTAGTATTTCTTTTAATATTAAAAAATGATAAATCAATGTTGTATGATTTTTTTAGTTTTTCACAATAATTTTTTAATTCTTCATCCGTTGTGTTTTTAGTGATAAGAATTTCTGATATTTTATCGTTTGGTTGTTTTTTTTCAATTGGTGTTGATTCTTTCTCTTGAGCCACAATTCTAATTTGATATAAAAAAACAAAGGCAATTAATGCAGGTAAAACTGCGACGTACTTCCAATAATTCCTCTTTTTTGATTGATTTTTGTTTAACATAACGATTCGTTTTTTGATTAATGATTGAAAAAAATGATTGGTAATGGCAACACAATTTTGTTGCGTTGTTATTTTTAAAAGCGTCAATTGGTACGCTTTTTTGTCGGCAATGTTTTTAGATGCTTCACTGTCTGCAATGAATTCCAGATTTTGAATTATCGCTTTTTTATACAACCACATAAATGGATTGAACCAAAATGCAATACAAAACAGTCTAGAAATAAGAACATCAACAGTATGATTTTGTGTGCTATGTACTTTTTCGTGTTCTAATATATTGGCTAATTCTGCTGCACTGTACAGTGAAGAATTATACACGATATAATTAAAATAAGTGAAAGGAGCCACGTTTTTAGTAACGTCAAGCAATTTATAGTCGGCCTGATGTTGGATTGTTTTACCTTTTAAAACTTGATGTAAACTACGAAAATCAAAAACGAATTTTAGAGTCAAAAGCACAATTCCGATCAAATAAAGAATAGCTAAAATTAAATACCAATTGATTTCTAAAGTTTCATTTACAACTGGAGTTGCCACTGGAATTTTTGACCAATCAAAATTATTTGGGATCGGCTTTACCCAGACCGTTTTTGTGAAAACGACCAAAGGCAATACTACCGAGGTGATTAATCCCAATAATAAAAACCAACGATTGCTATTGAAAAAAGTTTCTTTTCGCAATAAAATATAATACGCTAAAAAAAACATGCCAATTAATCCATTGGATTTGAGGCTATAAATAAGTAGTGTTTCCATACTATTATTTTTTTTCGATCATCGCTAAAATCTCACGTAATTCTTCGGCTGAAATTTTTTCTTCTTTAGCAAAAAACGAAACCATATTTTTATAGGAACTATCAAAATAGGTGTCAATTGCAGAGTTCATAAACCGCTTTCGATACTCCTCCTTTTTTACAATGGGGAAGTATTGGTGGGTTTTACCAAAAGCATTGTAAGATACAAAACCTTTCTCTTCCAGATTTCTAATAATTGTTGATAGGGTGTTGTAATGCGGTTGATCTTCAGTTATTTCTGCCATGACTTCTTTTACAAAAGCCTTTTTTAGCTTCCATATAATTTGCATAATTTCCTCTTCTTTGTTAGTCAGCTTTTGCATATCAAATTTGTTTAGTAATACTGTTTTAATCGATAAACAAACTTATAACTATAATTCTAGTTATACAACTATATTTGTAGTTATTTAACTAAAATTAAGTTTTCAGAAGAATAATGAAAGTTTTTTATAGGAATTTATTTGATTTCTGCTTGTAGTAATCGTTGCAACCAAACGCAAAATAATAAGGCGACACATCCTAAGGTTCCCATTAAAAGCCAGTTTGCGGTATAACCAAAATGGCCAATAATTTCAAGTCCTAGCTTGGAACTCACGATATGTGCCAAACTAAAACTCATAGCATACAAAGCCATATAGCGCCCTTCTTGTCCTTTTGGTGCTCTTCCTATCGCAAAAGCATTCGAAAATGGAAAGGCAAATATTTCGCCAAAAGTGATGAATAGCATTCCAATTACTAATATACCAACCCAAGTATTTAACAATAAAATAAAAAAACTGCTAGCCATAAGAACAATTCCCCAAAAGATGATTTTAACCCTATTCGTTTTTTTGCGTTCCAATGCACTCACAATTGGCATTTCGAACATAAAAATTAAAATTCCGTTTATGGAAATCAGCAGTCCAGTTTCAAATTCAGATAAGCCAAATTTTTCGTTATGATATAGGGGTAAAGTGGTGAAAATTTGAAAAAACAACATCGCCGTAGTGAAACTTATAAATAGAAAAACCCAAAAGGTTTTGTCTGTGAAAACCGATTTTGTTTGGATTTCTAATTCGGAAAGCCTAGAGATTTCTGCTACTTTTTTCTTTTCTTTCACAGACAAAGCAAAAATTATAATGGCCAATATGCAGGTGCTGCCGTCAATCCAAAACAATCCTTGGTAACCAACTCCCAGAATAATTAAACCTCCAAGCACTGGTCCAGTAGCAAATCCCAAATTCACCGACAAGCGAATAAGTGACAATGCTCGAACCCTATTTTCGGGTTTTGCATAAACACCCAGCGAAACATATATAGCTGGTCGAAACATATCCGAAACCGCCATAATGGTAAATATTCCAAAACACAATCCCCAAAATGATGTAATGTATTGCAATATAAAAAATAACATTCCACTGGTAAAAAGACTGAAAACCATTATTTTATAAAACCCAATTTTATCGGATAATTTTCCTCCTAGCCAAGAACCAAGCATCGATCCAATGCCAAAAGCAACCATAATCCAGCCCACTTGACTATAGGAGAAATGCAAATTTTCTTTTAAATATTTTGATAAAAAAGGCAAAACCATCGTGCCCGCTCTATTGATAAATGTGATTAGAGCAAGAATCCATATTTCACGTCTAAAACCCCTGAAATTATTGACATAGCGATGAAGCGCGGTTTTTAACATGAGATGATTTTCTGTTTTGCAAATCTACAACGTTTTTAACCCAGATTCCGCATTAGACTTCGTTATGAAACTGAATTATTCAATAAAAACAAGTGCGCAAGGACTTTTGTTAAAGAAGGAATACATTGTATTTCAATTTTAAAAAAAGGAGTAAATACTTGGTTTTGAAGAAAAATTTGGGTGTCGTAGATTTCTAATGCGGAATTTGGGTATAAGGAGCTTTTTCCAGCTATTCGTTTCAAATCTTTTTCAATAATTGCTTTTTTTCTACCTTATTGCAGGAACTTCCGTTGGTCGTTCTGCAACAACAAGAAAAATACGCATTATTTTCAAAAGGATTTTCACTACTATCTGGGCTAACTGCTGCTAAACAGAAACTCTGATTTCCAACTATTAACTTTGTTGCTTTATAACTTTTAAACTATTTTTGCTAAAATATAAAAATGAGAACGCTACTAACTTTAGTTTTTTTGTCCATATTGAATTTTGGCTTTGGCCAAGAAAAATTCGATGTTGCTGCTGTTGAAAAATTCCAAAAGAAAATAAATAGTGAATTTGCTGATGCTAAAACGAGTCCCTTAACTCCAGAAGATTTGGCTGCATTCAAGACTTTGGATTTTTATCCAATAAATAAAAAATTCTTTGTTATCGCAAAATTCGTTAGAACAAAGAAAGAGAAACCATTTGAAATGAAAACATCAACAGACAGAAAACCGATGTATGTGAAATATGGCGAAGCTCATTTTTCGATTGATGGGAAATCATTCCAATTAAACATTTATAAAAACATTGAACTTTCAAGGAAAGAAGAATATAAAGACTACTTGTTTTTGCCTTTTTCAGATTTAACTTCGGGAAATGAAAGCTACATTGGCGGAAAATATATCGATTTAACAACTCCAATAGCAGATACAATCGTTATCGATTTTAATACATCATACAATCCATATTGCGCCTATAATCATAAGTATTCTTGTCCAAAAGTACCCTTGGAAAATGACTTGAATATTGAGGTAAAAGCCGGAGTAAAGCAATTTCACAACTAATGAACTATTTTAATACACATACACATCAATTCTCAAATCAAGCAGATGTTTTGGAATTAGTCAATCAATATCCACAGGAATTTGATGCATCTATTCCAAATTATTCCATTGGAATTCATCCTTTGTTCATCAATAAAAATCGATTAGAATCCGATTTTCAAATTCTCGAGGAGAAATTAGCCTTGCCAGAATGTTTGGCTTTGGGTGAATGTGGATTGGATAAACGCAGCGAAACACCTTTTGAAGAACAACAATATGTTTTCGAAAAACAATTGGTTTTGGCCGAAAAATACCGAAAACCAGTTGTGATTCATTGTGTTGCTGCTTTTCAGGAACTCATTCAAAGTAAGAAAAAATTGAATATTACAGTTCCAATAATCATCCACGGTTTTTCAAAAAAAAATGAACTCGCCAAGCAATTGATTGAGGCTGGTTTTTATTTTTCGTTTGGTAAAAATTTATTGCGAAACCCAGAATTAGAATCGGTTTTTAAAAATATTCCAAACTATCGGATCTTCTTGGAAACGGATACTATTGATGAGGGAATTCAAGAAGTGTATGCCTTGGCAGCGAAATATAAAAATATATCAGTAAAGGAATTACAAGAAATTGTAAATAAAAACTATAATGCGGTTTTTGAAAGTAAAACAAATTTATAAAAAGGAATCGATGTTGTTTCTTTAGTAAATGAAATAGTAGCCTTAGCTCATTTGTTCGAGTGTTTTATTGAAAAAATACGATAGCTTTTTTTAATAAAATGTATTGAGAATGACGTAATTTAAGAACTTCTCGATACATTTAAAATAGTAAAGCTGTTGCATTACGACTCAAAATCTAAGTGACGAATAAACTAGTAAGGAAACGACATTGAAAAAAGATCAAAATAATAAAACAAAAACGCTAAGCAAAAATGAAAGAGTGGACAGAAAGAGCAGAACTATTATTTAAAGCCGAAGGATTAGAAAAATTAAGAAATGCCAATGTTTTAGTTGTTGGATTGGGCGGTGTTGGCTCATTTGCTGCTGAATTTTTGGCGAGAGCCGGAGTAGGAACGATGACTATTGTTGATGGTGACGTTGTGGATATTACGAATATTAACCGACAGTTACCTGCTTTGCATTCGACCGTGGGACAAGCTAAAGTAACTATTGTTGGAGATCGATTAATGGATATCAATCCAGAATTGAAGTTGACACGAATTGAAGAGTTTTTGTCTCCAGAACGTGCTCTGGAAGTAGTATCAGATGAATTTGATTATGTTTTGGATTGCATCGATAGTATCACACCAAAACTAAATTTGATTATCGCTGCCAAACGTAAAAGAGTCAAAATTATATCATCAATGGGAGCAGGAGGAAAGATGGAAGCTTCAAAAGTGAAGGTAGCTGATATCACCAATACGGTGAATTGTTTTCTTGCTAAAACGATTCGTCGTCGTTTAAAAGCCGTGAAAATTGATAAATTGAAAGTGGTTTTTTCATCTGAAATTCAAGATGAAGCCAGTTTAAAAATGACCGATGGCTCGAATTATAAGAAATCTTTTTACGGAACAAACAGTTATATGCCGGGATTATTTGGTTTATACGCTGCTGAAACGGTGATTCGATATTTGCTTAAGAAGTAGTGATCAGTGATCAGTGATCAGTGTTCAGTAATCAGTGATCAGTGATCAATGAATTTATAAAAAAAATAGAAACATGAGATTTCAAGACTTATTAGCGTATCAAAAAATCATTTTCGTTGGCAATGCGAATTTTTGAAATAACAAAAACTTTTCCAAAAGAAGAAATGTATTCTTTGACAGATCAAATTAGACGTTCCTCAAGAAGTGTTCCTGCCAACATTGCTGAAGCATATCGAAAAAGAGTTTATCCTAAAAATTTCCACAGTAAATTAATAGATTCGGATGCTGAAAATTCTGAAACTCAAGTGTGGCTTGAATTTTCATTCAAATGCAATTATATAAATGACATTATTTATAACGAATTATTAAATGAAAGTAATGAAGTTGGAAAATTAATTAATTATATGATTTTAAATCCTCAAAAATTGGGAGTAAGCGGTTGATAATGATCCGTATTCAGTGATCAGTAAACGGCACTTCAGAAATAAAAAAAACATCACTTATTTAATCCAACAACTGAACACCGAACACTGATCAGTGACCACTTTTTTAAAGCAAATAAAAAATGAATTACCTCAAACTCATTCGCTACCAAAATTTACTAATGCTGGCATTCATGCAGCTCGTTTTTAGGTATGGTTTCTTGAAATTACAAAACGTCTCTTTGGCTTTGGCCGATTGGCAATTTGGATTATTGGTTCTGGCAACTTGCTGCATTGCTGCTGGCGGTTACATCATCAATAATATTTTTGATGTTGAAACGGATAAAATAAATAAACCTGAAAAAGTAATTATTGGCAAGACTATTTCCGAAACTCTAGGATATAATCTGTACATAGGATTTACGATTGTTGGTGTTGCGATTGGATTTTATTTGTCAAATGTGATTGAAAAACCCAGTTTTGCGTCGACTTTTATTATAATTGCGGTCACACTTTATTTATACGCCTCGAGCTTAAAGCAAAGTTTCCTTATAGGGAATATTATAGTGGCTTTAATGTTGTTTTTTAGTGTTATTATCATTGGCTTATTTGATTTGTATCCCGTAACTTTTGAGGGAAACAGGCCTATTATGGGATTGCTTTTTGGGATTCTGTTAGATTATGCCATTTTTGCATTTATTATCAATTTCATTCGGGAAATACTCAAGGATTTAGAAGATGTTGAAGGGGATCGAAATCAAGGAATGAATACCTTGCCTATCGTTTTAGGAACAGCGAAAACGGCAAAAGTTGTTTTTGGATCGAGTTTTATTCCTTTAATTTTAGTTGTGAATTATATCAATACTAACTTGTTTGCCTTTAATTTGTTCTACGGGACATTATACGGAATCATTTTTATTTTGGCACCCTTAATTTATTTTACAATAAAAATTTGGTCCGCAAACAATAAAAAAGAGTATCATCATTTGAGTACTGTTTTAAAATGGATTTTGTTTTTTGGAATACTTTCGATTCTAGTAATTAACCTCAATATAAAATACAATGCTTAAAGATAAATTACAAAAATACACGTTGATTTTAGCGTCGGGGTCGCCGAGACGCCAGCAATTTTTCAAGGATTTAGACTTGGATTTTGAAATCAGACTAAAAGAAATCGAAGAAATATTTCCACCAGAATTAAAAGCAGCAGAAATTACCAACTATTTAGCTGTATTGAAAGCCAGTGCTTTTGAGGGTGAGTTAAAAGAAAATGAAATCCTAATTACCAGTGACACTATTGTTTGGCACAACAACAAGCCTTTGGGGAAACCAAAAGACGCACAAGATGCTTTTGCAATTCTAAAATCATTATCGAATGCTACTCACGAAGTAATTACATCGGTTTGTTTTAAAACCATTACGGAATCCACAGTGCTTTATGAAGTGACCAAAGTAACATTCAATAATTTAAACGATGAAGCCATTCATTATTATATCGAAAATTACAAGCCATTCGACAAAGCAGGAGCGTATGGTATTCAGGAATGGATAGGTTTTATAGGTGTTTCAAAAATTGAAGGTTCTTATGCCAATGTTATGGGAATGCCTACTGATAAAGTATTTGAATATTTAAGTAATTTACCCTAACTAATTTATAGCTGCCCTTTGAATGTAGTAATTATATAAATAATAATGAAAATCCTATAACAATTACTACCTAAATAACTGTCATATTTGCCTGTTAAATAGGATGTAATCATAACGATTATGCGGTGATTTTTAATAGCAAAATGATATGATGAGCACAATTAAATTCCCTTTTTATATTAGACTTACTTTTATGGTAATCAGTATGATTGGTATAACTTACATTCTATATATGGGAAAAAGTGTCTTAATCCCAATATTAATGGCATTTATGATTGCTGTTTTAATACTGCCAATTGTTGATTTTTTAAATTCGAAATTAAGATTGCCAAATGGTTTGTCGGCTACAATTGCCATAATTCTTTTTTTAACAGTAATTATAGGAATCCTAGCCTTTCTATCTTATGAAATCAGCGATATAGGAAAGGACTTTGCCGTTATTAGAAAGAATATAAATATATTTATAATTGATATTCAGCATTATATTAGGTCCAATTTTAATATAAGTTTGTGGGATCAGCGAAAATATATTGAAGATGTAACTCAAGATTCTTTTAAAAAGGGAAAAGAGACAATTGGCACCACTTTATTATCTTTTGCAAATGCTATTTTGGATTTGACTTTAATTCCAATTTATACTTTTTTAATTCTTTTATATAGAACTCATTTTATGGTGTTCCTTGCTAAATTATTCAAAAAAGAATACCATACTAAGCTGCAGGAAATCCTACGCCAAATAAAAGGATCTATTCAAAGTTATATTTCGGGATTGATTTTCGAAATGATTGCTGTTTCAATTTTAACAAGTATTGGTCTTTTTTTTATTGGAGTAAAATACTTTATATTACTTGGAATTATAACAGGAATTCTAAATCTAATTCCCTATTTGGGAATTTTAATTGCTGGGGTTTTGACAGTATTATCTTCTTTGACAGGTACTCCTGAAGTATCGCTGATAGTTGGAGTTATTGTCGTAAATGTTTTTGTTCAATTAATTGATAATAATATTCTGGTTCCTTTAATCATAAATACAAAAGTGAAAATAAATGCTTTTGTATCCATAATAGGAATTATCATTGGTGGGCAAATAGGAGGAATTGCCGGAATGTTTTTGGCAATCCCAGTTTTAGCCATTATAAAGATTGTTTTCGATAAAATTGATACAGCGGAGCCTTGGGGATATTTAATGGGAGACAATTTACCAAAGGCTTTCAAATGGAGAACTAATAAATCACTGCAGTAATGCATTGATATTATATAAAAAAGTAATAAATTTACTTTTTTAATCCACAATTGACAATAAACAAGTCTTCAAAAAGTAAGTTTGAGACTATGTTTACTATCATTTTCGGTTTAATTTTATTAAAAGCAAATAATACTCTTTTTTGATGTTTCAAAAACAAAAAAATATCATTCTTGTTTTCCTATTACTTTGCTTTCATTCTTCATTTTCACAAGTAATTGTGCCAAAGAAAGATAGTTTAGAAGTATATAAGGATATTCAAATCTATTCTAAAAAAAATAAGTTTACAAAATTCATGCATAAGTTGCTTTTTAGACCAATTTATACAAGAAAAAGAAAAGCTAAAAAAATTGTTGCTATAAATTACTCCAAGTTAGAAGGTAAAATTATCAGAAACATCAATATTGTAACTCTTGATCCTTTTGGTTATTCTGAGATTGATACCACCCAAAAACCGCGAAATTGGGCAGAAAAAAACGGTAATTTCATCCATAATAAAACCAAAAATTTTGCCATTCGAAATTCACTGCTAATTACAGAAAATAAACCTTTTAATTCCTTATTGGTAAAGGAATCGATTCGTTTGTTAAGGGCTCAAAATTATATCAACAGAGTTGCAATTGAAACGAAATTAATTGCAAGAAATGCAGATTCAGTTGATGTTTTTATACGTGTTTTAGACTCTTGGAGTATGATTCCTAAAGTTTCTCTTTCGAATTCTCAAACTAATTTAAATCTGATTGAACGCAATTTTTTTGGAACCGGACATACGTTTAACAGTAAGTATAAACAAAGATTCAGTGATGGAAAAAAAGGATATGATCTAGAATATATCGTGCCAAATATTAAAAATACATTCGTTCAAACAAAATTGAATTATTTTAATGATATAGATGATAATCAAGGTAAAAGCATCAATATTGAACGCCCTTTTTATTCGTATTTTGCAAAATGGGCTGGCGGGATTAATTTGGATCATCAATTTAAAATCGATTCACTTTCTGATGCAAATTTGGTTTACGCTAAACAAAGTTTCAAATATACCTCACAAGACCTTTGGGGCGGACGGGCATTTACTATTTTTAAAGGAAATTCGGGAAATGACAGAATTACTAATCTTATCGTTACTGGCCGATATTTGCACGTAAAATATCTTGATAGTCCTATAATTGATTATGATCCCATCGATTTTTATTCGTCAGAACAATTTGTTTTAACAGGTATTGGAATTTCGATGCGAAAGTTTGTGGAGGATAGGTATATTTTTAGAAATGGAGCTACCGAAGATGTTCCAATAGGCAAAATTGTAGGCATAACTAGTGGTTATCAATACAAAAATGATGTTGGTAAATTCTATTTAGGTGGTCGCGTTTCCTTTGGGGATTATTATAGTTGGGGTTTTTTGAGTACTAATTTTGAGTTGGGAACTTTCTTTAATCAATCAAAGACAACGCAAACTGCTTTTTCTTTTCAGGCTAATTATTTCTCTAAATTAATAGATTTGGGAGATTGGAAACTAAGACAGTTTGTTAAGCCACAATTGCTTATTGGAATCAATCGGCAAAATTCAATTGGGGATCAACTTTCTATAAATGAGAGATATGGAATTCAAGGGTTTAAAAGTGCAGTTTATGGTACCCAAAAAATGGTGTTGACGTTTCAAACGCAAGCCTATTCTACTTGGAATCTATTTGGATTTCGACTTAATCCGTATTTTAATTATACTATTGCAATGCTTGGAGATGAATCAAGAGGATTAATGAAAAGTAAAGCGTATTCAAAAATAGGCATTGGATTTATTATTGCAAATGACTATTTAGTATTTCGATCGTTCCAGATTTCACTTTCGTTTTATCCATCAATTCCAGGAAATGGTAATAATATTTTCAAAACAAATTCTTTTAACACCTCTGATTTTGGGTTTCAAGAATTTGGTTTAGATAAACCTAGAACCGTTATTTATAAATAAAATTTTATAATTAAAAGATACAGCTCTTTAATAATTTCTACCCCAAGGTTTTTTTACTAAATAATTATCACAACTCGCGCATTCTCTACCTATTTGCCAAGTCAGGGAAAGCTCGTGTACACCGCGAGTATTTCCTAACTTTGATGTAGAAACATCATAAGAATAGCCAAAAACGAAACGATCAAGTTGTATCGTTCCAAAAAGATTTAAAGAGGTTAATACATGACTATTATTGGTTTTTCCTTCCAGATTAGTTGCTGCGATAACGCCTAAGATTAAAGGGTTTAATGCTATGGCGGTACCCAAATCCAATCTGTTGTATTGCGCTTGTCGCATGTAATTGGCAGTTAGTAATACATTCGTCTGATCAGGAAATAAACCTAAATTGCTATTCTCTAGACTTAAGGAATACCCACTATGAATACTTAAAAACATATCCAGTGGCACGTTTGCATTATCAGTAAAAGCAATATTGGGTGTGTTTAAGTGCTTTAAAGAAGCACCAAACCAGGATGTATCATTGTAAAGAAGTATTCCTGAATAAATATCAAAAAAATTAATTTTATTATTATAGTTTAAAGCTAGTAGATCTGCCGAACTTCCACTTATTGATCCGGTATTGCTATTGATTTGATCTTCTAATGTAAGATTACTAAAGTTAAAACTTTTGTTGCCATAACCCGCTTCTATTCCTAATCGTAATCTCCATTCATTGTTTAGATTTACATTATACGAATAAACACCATTGACTTGAACGTAATTATAGTTAGTAAAAACTTCCCGCTGGTTTAAAATTGTCAGACCTAAACCCATTTCCCTTTCAGGACCTATTGGAGCATTAATAAAAGCATATTCAGTATCTATTCTTCTATTTTCATTGGGCCATTGTGAACGGTGAATTAGTCCCATATATCCAGTCACTAAAGTCCCAGTAAATGCAGGATTTAATGATTCTGGAATCAGAAAAAATTGAGTAAAAACGGGGTCTTGCGCTTTAACTTCCATACAAGTTATGGATGTCAATAGTATATATAAAACAAGTTTTAATTTCATTTTTTTTAGTTCTTATTTTAGTAAAACAAAAGGATGGTTTTCATTGACAATAGTTCCATAAAAAGTTGCGCCACTTACTTTACAGTAGTAATTGCCATTTTCTGCATTAAATCCTTTTATTTTTCCATCCCAACCTCGCAATACGTCACCAGTTTCTGAATAGATTATGGAACCCCATGTGTCATAAACATCCAAACGTACATTTTTTAAAGCCTTGGTTACTGGTCTAAAAGTATCATTGAGAGCATCGTTATTTGGAGTAAATGCATTTGGAACTACTAATACATACCCTTTTCCGATACTAAATGTGATCTTTTGCACATAAATACATCCGAATGGATAGCTAACTGTTTGTGTCACTACATACTCTTTTGGATTGATGAATGTATGAACTGGGTTGAGTTCAGTTGATGTGGTGCCATCCCCAAAATCCCATATCATGCTGATATAATCTCCTGTAGACGTATTGGTAAACTGTATAGGGTCATTTATGGAATAAGTACCAAAAGTGGAATAGGCAAATGAACTTGAATCAAACGAAGGTGTTCCAAGATTTTGTAATTTAACATTGAAAGCGACCGTTGATTTGCATCCCATAGCATCGGTTGCGGATAAAATTGCTGTTCCGTTTTGGCTCGTATTCATAAATTCATTATTCGGACCACTAAAAGTACCACTTGACCAAACCAATTGGTAGGGTGGAACCCCACCCGAAACTTGCGCCACAAAGGTTTGATGTACATATTTGGTTTCACAATCAAAATCTGTTTTGGTTACAACATTCGTCACAATTGGTGGCGGTCTATTGATGCTGTATTGCGCTTGTTTGGAACAACCATTGGCATCTTTTACAGTCACCAAATAATTTCCTGCAGGTATGTTATTTAAATCTTCGGTTGTAGCTCCGTTAGACCATACATAAGTGAACGGTGCAGAACCACCTGAAACGAGAAGATTTATGGCACCGCTATTGGCATTATCACAATCTAAAGCATGGGTGAGATTAGCGGAGAGGACTAATAATTGAGGCTCAAGTATAATGAAAGTCCTAGTGATTGTACAAGGTTTTGAATCTATAATTGTGACAGTGTAGGATCCAGGTTTCAAATTATTTCTGGTAGTTCCAGCTGTAGAACCATCACTCCAATTTAATTTAATTGGTGCAATACCTCCAATAAAATTCAGGTCAATACTCCCATTATTTGCGCCAAAACAACTGATGTTTTTTACCACGGGATTGACAGTGAAAATAGGTGCTTCGGGAATGTTTATGTTTAAGGTTTGAACACAGTTTAAGTTGTCAGTGACTGTAACTAAATAATCTCCAGCCGATAAATTATTTTGAAAAGTTCCTATTGCAAAATTACTCCACGAAATTTGATAAGGAGCCACACCTCCAGAAATTGCAATATTGATAGATGCATTATTGTCACCATAACAAGTAATTGGAGTTGTAGTTGCTTTTATACTAATTGCTGTCGATTGAGTTAATGTAATATTTAATGATTTGAAACAACCCAAATTATCGGTAACAATTAAAGTATAGGATCCTGCAAAAAGATTCGTCAAATTTTGATTGGTACTTGTAAATCCATTTGGACCAGTCCATGCATAAGTATAGGGCAATGTTCCACCAGAACTATTTAGAGTTATAGCTCCGGTTGGTTGTCCATAGCAAATAACATCGGTTTTGCTCGCTAAATTTACTACCAAAATTGGTGGTTCAGCGATGGTAAACGACGCCGTTGCTGGCCCACAATTATTTACGTCAGAAACTTTAACACTATAAACACCAGGACTTAAATTTGATACATCTTCAGTGGAGGCATAAGGGATTCCGTTTTTTGTCCATGCAAAAGTATAATTTAATGTTCCGCCTGAAATGGAGATTTTAATTTTACCGTTGGCAGAATTGTAGCAAGTGATGTCTTTTTTTTCATCGGTGAATATGATAATTTCATTCGGTTCAGAGATGGTATAACTTTTATCAAAAGGGCAACCTCCAGCATCCGTTATAGTTAGGTTATAATTTCCGGGTATTAAATTAGAAATACCAGATGTAGAGGCGGTAAATCCGTTTGGTCCTGTCCAAGAAATAATATAGGGAGGTCCTGAATTAAAAGGGATTCCCCCAGTCACATTGGTTTTGATGGATCCATTATTTGCTCCAAAACAACTGCTGTTATTTGAAATTACATTTGTAGAAATGGATGGATTTACTGTAACAACTACTGTAAAAATAGTCCCAGAACAAACTCCTGAAAGAGGGGTCACTTTATAAGTCACCGTTGCAGGATTGGTCGTAGTATTGATCAGTGTTTGGCCAATTGAAGATTGAGGAACCGATTGAGCCGATGCTCCCAAAATTGAATTTGAAGGACTAATTGTAGGATTCGTCCAAGTATAGCTTGGGCCAGCAGGTACAGTGTCACCATTACTATTGTCAGGAGTAATTGTAAATGAATTTCCACTACATATTGTTGTGTTTTTGTTTGAAATAACAGGGATTGGATTGATGGTAACAGCTGCAATATTTGATGTTAGAATAGAACAGCCACCTACTGGTAAAGTGATGATACAATAATAATATTCAGTTCCAATGGCTGTTTTTGGTGGTGCATACGATGCAGTTGATGCGCCAGAAATTGAAGTGCCTCCTGTGGTTGAATTGACATTATTGGAATACCATTGATGCGATGGTGTTCCAGCACCATTACTATAACTTACCGTTAAAAGTGTTGGTGTAGTACCTAAACACACAGTGCTAGATTGGGGTTGAGTCACTATTTTTGGAGCCAAATTGATAATCACTTCAGCCGTGGCACTTAGGACACTGCAACCTCTTCCTGTTTGTGAAATCAAACAATAGTAGTAGGTTTTTCCAACTACGGATGTTGGAGGAGTAAAGCTGTTATTTGTTGCTACAAAAACTGAAGTTCCACCTGTATTTGAGTTTACACTATTTGAATACCATTGATAAGTAAATGTGCCAATTCCTCCGCTCGTAGATACTGTCAAATTAGTTGGAGTTGCACTTTGACATAAGGTTTGAGTAGACAATGGCTGTGTGTCAACTATTGGATCACTAACAACAATAATTTCAGCTGGATCACTTGATATTGGACCACAACCATTTCCTGAGAACGAAACGGATACATAATAGTTATAGTTTCCACTTACTATATTTGCGGGTGGAGTATATCCTGAGTTTGTTGCTCCTGTAATTGCAGTCCCACCAACATTCGACAAGGATGTATTAGAATACCATTGGTAACTAACACTTCCAGTCCCACCTGAAAACATAATACTTAGTGGAGATAAAATAGTTGCACCAACACATAAACTTTGTGTTGCAGTAGGCTGAGAATTAATTGTAGCGCCACTATTAATAGTTATTGTAGCGGTATTTGATTTAATACTTGAACAATCACCGGAAGGCAAAGTAATAATACAATAATAATAGGTAGTACCAACTGTTGCATAAGAAGGGGTGTAAGTTGTATTTGTTTCATTTGGTATTGCAGTTCCTGTAGTAGTATCGTTTGCAACATTGGAATACCACTGATAAGTTGGGCTTCCAGTTGCTCCACTAATTGTAATGGATAAGGGAATTGGATTAGCTCCCTGACAAACTGTACTGGAAGTGGGCTGTGTAATTGTAGGAGCTGCATTGACAGTAAATAATGCAGTCGTTTTACAATTATTAGAATTGGTATAAGTAATAGTAGTGGTTCCTCCTGAAACACCGCTTACTAATCCTGTTGCGCTAACAGTTGCTATTGACGGATTTGAAGAGATCCAAGGAAAAGCTGTTGCAGCAGTTATTGAACCAGTTAACTGTGACGAAAAACCAACACAAGAAGACAAATTGCCAGTAATTGTAGGAGTAGAGTTGATTGTAAAAGATTGATTCGTAGCCATCGTAGTCCCACATTCATTAGTAACGGATAATGAAACTGTATAATTTCCAGCTGCGGAATAGCTAATTGCTCCAGGAACAGCCGAAGTAGATGAAGATGGAGTGCCTCCTGGAAAACTCCATGCATAGGTCAAAGTGCTAGTAGCGGGAGCACAACTATTCACTATCGCTGTTGGGTTTATAGTCGTTGGTCCGCAAAAATTGGATAGTGCATTTATTGTTACAGTAGGTGGTTTTTTGACAATTACCGTTTGTGAAGTGGAAAAACTACCACAAGAATTTGTAGCGGTGAGTTTTATAGTATATGTTCCAGGTTCAGTGAAATTATAAGAGGCATTTGTGGCGGTTTGATTAGGAATTGCCGTAATACTTGAACCACATGATGAAGGAACAAAAGTGGTACTCCAGATATAAGTTGGAGGAATACAAGAATTTGTTTCACTTGTTGTATTTGTTGATGTTATCGCTTGCGGGGAACAACCAGTAGTGTTGTTTAAGGTAAACGTGGGAACAAGAGGAGATTCAATACATATCTGTCGCGTTTTTGAAGAAGTTCCACATCCATTTTGGGAAGTTAGGGTAATTGTAAAAGTTCCAGAAGTAGTATAAGTATGATTTATATTTTGAGGGGAAGATATTGGAGTTGTTATAAGAGGTGAACCATCCCCGAAATCCCATGTATAAATAGAGCCTTGAACACAATTTTGACCATATCCTGAAACAGTTGTATTTGTAAATAAAACATTAGAATTAATACAAGCATTAGGTGGTGAAGTAAAATTTGCAGTTGGTTTAGTCAATATAGAGATGTTCCCTAATGTAAATGGTGTGGTACCACATGCATTGGTTACATCTAATTTTACTTCAAAACTGGGTGATGGACAACTACTTGTAGAGTAAACATGTGGGATTGGGTAGTTAGTAGAATTAGAGGGGTCTGATAAATTATAATAAGTTGAGCTATTTAATTGGTTTTGAGTTAAAATTACAGTTGGCGAGCCGTCGCTATAATTTATTTTATAAGTTGTATCTATAGAATTGCTTCCCCAATTGGAAATGGAAAATTGTAGATTTGTAGTTGGGGCACATAAATTTTGGGTTGAACCAGGACTATTTAATCCTCCTAATGGATTTGAGACATTTTTGATAATATAAGTTTTGGAATTAATACAACCATTGTTCCCGACTGCGGTAATAATCATAGAGTATGCACCAATAGTAGCGTAATTATGGGTAATTGGGAATGTTATACTATTTTGTGTATTTCCATCCCCCCAATTTATTGAATATGATGATACACATGTTGAAGCTGAAGAATTACCAACCTTGACTGAGTAAACAGCATTTGATGATGCATTTGCACAATTGTTAAATGGATCAAATGGATTATTTATATCACTAAAACTAATATCAGGTTTTTGTATTACTGTGATAATCTTAGTTTTTGAAATTGTGCAACCACCACCTTTTACAGTTAAAGTTACGTTGAAGTTAGCAGTACCACAACCTAATGAAACAAAAGAATGACTAGGATTTTGTTGTGCTGAGGTTGTGCCATCGCCAAAATCCCAAGCATAAGTATAAGAGGCTGTTCCTGATGCAGTAGCAGCAAATTGAATTACAGTTCCTGAACAAGTAGTATTATTAGTAAATGTAAAATCTACATTAGTAGGTGCATTTACAGTAACCGTTGCAATATCAAGACTAGGTTGTTCAGGATTTGGATTAGCAGAATCATGAACACTAATTAAATTATAATTAAATGTACCAGTATTAGTAGTATTCACGAGAACTGTAACTGAATTATTACTTCCAGTTGTTTTAACAATTAAATCCGCTCCTCCATTAATGGTATATGTAAAAGTATAAGGAGCCGTTCCTCCAGATCCTGTAAATGTTATTAGAGGTTGCGAAGCATTTTGGCAAACTGCTGTTGTTCCAGAAATAGTTGCTGATGGTAATGCCAAAATATTGGCGCTACAAATATCTTTAGCATTTAAAACGCAACTAAAATGTATTACAATAAATATAAATATTAATTTGAAAAGACTTTTCATAGGCAGTTATGCGATTATATTTATCTAAATAATTAGGAAACGCTCCATCTTGTAATAAAATACCAAACTTACGGTTTATGAAAGTTATTTTAATATGGTTTCCCTTATTTTAAAATAAATATTTGGATGATGTTTAAAATTTTAAAATTACTATATTTGGGCTAATTGCAAATTAAATTATATAAAAATGCAAAAAGCTTTTATTCGTTTTTTTTTACTATTTCTGATTTCTTATCAAGTTGTGAATGCACAACAACCTCAAAAACCAAATGCAGTCACCATTTATAATCAAATCCTGAAGTTAAATTTTTTAGGATCAGTACTGTATATTGCTGCACATCCTGACGATGAAAACACCCGTTTAATTTCTTATTTATCTAATGAAACAAAAGCAAGAACTGGTTATTTGTCGATGACACGTGGCGATGGTGGGCAAAATTTAATTGGACCACAATTACGAGAATTATTAGGAGTTATTAGAACGCAAGAACTAATTGAAGCCCGAAAAATTGATGGTGGAGAGCAGTTTTTTACTAGAGCCAATGATTTTGGTTTTTCCAAGAATCCTGAAGAAACATTAGAAATTTGGGATAAAGAAAAAGTGCTTTCGGATATTGTTTGGACAATTCGAAAATTCCAACCCGATGTCATTATCGACCGATTTGACAACCGTACGTCTGGAAATACCCACGGTCACCACACTGCATCTGCCATGTTAAGTGTCGAAAGTTTTGATTTAGCCAATAATCCAACTGCTTTTCCAGAACAATTAAAATGGGTTAAGCCTTGGCAACCCAAAAGAGCTTTTTTTAACACTACATGGTGGTTTTATGGAAGTAAGGAAAAGTTTGACGCTGCCAATAAAACCAATTTATTTACTTTGGAAACCGGTGTTTATTATTCATCTATCGGGAAATCAAATCAGGAAATTGCAGCGTTGAGTAGAAGTAGTCACCAATCGCAAGGATTTGGTAGTACTGGAAGTAGAGGTGAGGAAACAGAATATTTAGAATTAATAAAAGGGCAATCACTTCAGAATAAATCTTCCATTTTTGAAGGAATTGATACGTCATGGAATAAAATTTCTCGGGGAAAAGCTGTCGGTGAATTGCTTACTAAGATTGCTTCGGAATTTAATTTTAAAAATCCTTCGGCCAGTGTTTCCGATTTAGTAAAGGCTTATTCCATGATTCAAACTTTGGACGAAAATCATTGGAAATCTATTAAATTAGCCGAAATTACAAATTGCATATCGGCTTGCTCCGGTTTATTCCTCGAAGCAGTTGCCGAAAATCAAGAAGCTACACCAGGAAGCAGTGTTAAATTGAAATTGGAAACTATTAATAGAAGTTCAATTCCGATGCAATTGATAAATATCAAGACCTATCCAGAACAAAAAATTACAAATCAAAAGTTAGATTTAAAAAATAATATTTCGCAAACAATTACTCTTGATTTACAATTACCTGATTCGATTGAATATACACAACCTTACTGGTTAAAAGAAAAAGGAACGGAAGGAATGTACACTGTAACGGATCAATTAAACATCGGAATTCCTGATATAATTAGGGAAGTAAAACTTGTTTTTACGATTCAAATTAATGGAAATGAAATTCCTTTTGAGCGCAATGTAATTTATAAATACAATGACAAAGTTAAAGGAGAAGTATACAATTATCTGGATATAGTTCCAGAAGTAACGATGTGTATTGTAGATAAAGTGTCGCTTTTTGCAAATACTAACAAGAAATATATTGCTGTAAAAGTAAAAGCTGGAAAAGATAAGGTGAAAGGAAATTTGCAATTAGAATTACCGAAAAACTGGCAAGTTGCTCCGCAATTCATTCCTTTTAATTTTGATAAAAAAGGAGACGAACAAAGAGTGTATTTCGAAGTAACTCCTCCAAATAACCAAGACGAAGTAATAGCCAAAAGCATTGCAACTATTGATAATAAAAAATTTGATAAAGAACAAATTATAATCGATTTTAATCATATAACGAAACAACAAATATTGAAGTCGGCGGAATCGAAATTTATTCGAATGGATTTAAAAACAAACGGCGAAAAAATCGCCTATATTATGGGAGCTGGAGATGAGGTTCCAAATAGTTTAACGCAAATGGGTTATAAAGTCTCCATTCTTAATCCTGAAGATATCTCTCCAGAAAAAATGGCCAATTTTGATGTTGTAATGACTGGAGTTAGAGCCTATAATACGTTGCAAACACTAGGAAATAAACAAAATATTCTTTTTGATTTTGTAAAAGGAGGCAAGACAATGCTGGTCCAATACAATACGCCAAATGACTTGGTAACGGATCAAATAGCGCCCTTTCCTTTAAAAATTTCCCGTGATAGAGTGACCGAAGAAAATGCTGCCGTTCGTTTTTTGGCTCCAAACCATCCAGTTCTTAATGCACCTAATAAAATTACCTTAAAAGATTTCGAAGGTTGGAAACAAGAACAAGGATTGTATTATCCTAATGAATACGATAAAGCCTTTGTCCCTATTTTATCTTCAAATGATACAGGAGAATCGCCAAAAAATGGAGCTTTATTAGTCGCTCCATATGGAAAAGGATATTATATTTATACGGGGTTGAGTTTCTTTAGAGAATTGCCAGAAGGAATTTCCGGAACCTATAAACTGCTATCGAATATGATTTCCTTGAAAAATCCAGTGACTATTCCAGCTGAAAATGTAAAGCCTTAAAAAAACAATTATGGACAATAAAAAAGTAAAAACTTGGAAGAAAAGCTACACTTGGGTTCTTGTGGCTAATGCAATCTATATTTTGATTTTTTATTTTTTAATGAAATTATACTCCTAAAACATGCAATTATTTGACTGGATCGTACTTATTGTAACCTTACTTTTCATCGTGATTTACGGCGTATGGAAAACAAAAGGCAGCAAGAACGTAGAAGATTATATTCTAGGTAGCAATGAAACTCCGTGGCATACGGTGGGACTTTCGGTTATGGCAACTCAAGCCAGTGCCATTACTTTTCTTTCGACTCCAGGTCAAGCATATCATGATGGAATGGGGTTTTTGCAATTCTATTTTGGATTGCCAATTGCCATGGTGGTAATCTGCGTGACTTTTATTCCGCTCTACCATAAATACAAAGTTTTTACGGCTTATGAATACCTCGAAAAACGGTTCGATTTAAGAACGCGTTCTCTTGCTGCTATTTTATTTTTAGTTCAAAGAGGGTTAGGAACAGGGTTAACTATTTATGCACCTGCCATAATTTTATCGGCTTTATTGGGTTGGAATCTAACGATAATGAATATTGTAATAGGTGTCCTGGTTATAATTTATACTTTTTCTGGAGGTACAAAGGCTGTGAACGTTACTCAAAAACAACAAATGTTTGTAATTATGTCAGGAATGATTATTACTTTCTTTCTCATATTGCATTATTTACCAAACGATATGACTTTTAGTAGTGCTTTGCATATTGCAGGAGCCAATGATAAAATGGACATTGTAAATTTTTCTTTTGATCCCGAGGAGAAATATACATTTTGGAGTGGAATTACAGGAGGATTTTTTCTTGCTTTGGCCTATTTTGGAACAGATCAATCCCAAGTAGGTCGCTATTTGTCTGGGAAATCCGTACGAGAAAGCCAAATGGGCTTGATAATGAACGGACTTCTTAAAGTGCCCATGCAATTCTTTATATTGTTGACAGGTGTTATGGTATTTGTCTTTTTTCAATTCAATCCAGTTCCTTTAAATTTTAATCCCAACAACAAAACAATTATTGAAAAATCCCAGTATAAAGAGGAATACCATACTTTAGAAAAAAAGTTAGATGCTCTTTCTGAAGACAAAAAGGTAATTAATTTATTATACATTGATCAATTGAATCAGGATTATGACAACCCTATTCTTCGTAAGGAGTTAATTGGTTTGTCAAACAAAGAAAAAGATTTAAGGGATCGAGCCAAAGAAATAATTCATAAAGCAGACGAAAACAGTGAAACCAATGACAAAGATTATGTGTTTTTCCACTTTATTCTGCATTATTTACCCAAAGGATTAATTGGGTTATTACTTGCTGTAATCATTTCTGCAGCCATGTCATCTACTGCTTCAGGTTTGAATGCACTTGCATCGACTACGGCTATTGATATTTATAAACGAAATCAAAAAGAAGAAAAAACAGAAAGACATTATGTGAATGCTACCAAATTTTTCACTTTATTTTGGGGTGTAATTGCCATTTTATTTGCCAGTATTGGTACTTTATTCGAAAATTTAATTCAATTAGTTAACATTATTGGTTCTATATTTTACGGAACAGTTTTGGGAATATTTCTTGTGGGTTTTTATTTGAAATATGTAAAAGCAAAAGCCGTTTTTTCGAGTGCAGTTATAAGCCAAATCACCATTTTTATTATCTATTATTTTGCCATATACATCTATCCAAGTGGCGAAGAAAAACTGGGTTATTTGTGGCTTAACTTTATAGGGGCTATGCTAACTATTATTTTGTCATTGATGATACAATTTACAGTTTTTCGAAAAAAAGCATAAAAAAATCCCGTTCCAATATTATTTTGGAACGGGAGTTTAAATAGTAGTACTTTGTAATAAAACTAGTTACTCCAATTAGCAATACTTTCTTTATTCATTTTTATATAATCTTCGTTGTTTGCTGATGTTGCACCTGCTAGGGATAATTTAGCAGATTCAATAGCTCCTTTTTTGTTGCCTTGTTTGGCTTGAATCAAAGATTTTAAACGGTAATAAAAAAATGGTTTGTCTGCACTTAAATCTAATGCTTTATCTATATAAGTTTGGGCTTTTGCATTATCTCCATTTGACTGATATAAAAACTGGGCCGATGAGTAATAATCTCCAGCTGATGGGCCTGCCAATGCTTTTTCGATACTTGCCATGGCAATTTTTTGAGTAGGAACTTCAAATTTTAGCTTAGCAATAGTGTTTTCCCAACTAAACTCTAGAACCGCATAGTTGTTATCTAAATTGTCAATATCTATGGTAAAACTCTCAACAAATCGATCGAGATGTTCTGATTTTGTATTTGCTTTCAAAACAACTTTGGAATCTTCCCAAGTTTGTGGTGTTCCCCAATTGTCTGTGGCGGAGTAGAAAATGATTTCCCAACTATCAGCTCTTGGATTTGTATATAAAGCATATTTCCCTTTCGGTAAAGTTTTTCCATCTATAACAACATCGTCACTAAAAGATATTGTGGTGTTCTCATTCGCTCCAGTTCTCCAAATTTTTCCAAAAGGCACTAAATTATTAAAAACATATCTGCCTTTAGCACTTGGTCTAGAATAAACAATTTCTACATTTGTTAAACCAACAACTTGTGTTAAAGTCGACTTAGGACTTGCCTGCGGCGTTTTTACTTGAGCTTCTGTTGCGTAATTAGCAATCATCATTGCTAAAATAAAAATTATTTTTTTCATATTTTATTATTTAGATTTATTCAAAATTACAATTTGTTAACTGAAAAATATATTAAAAATTAGTTATTTTTTTAAAATCCAACTCATCAAAATCGTTGACAATGAGATCAGCCATAGACAAATCTTGTAGTTTAGAATTCACACTATTATAACCCACGCAAAAAATTCCAGCTCCTTTTGCAGCTCTTACACCATTATTACTGTCTTCAATAACAATACAATTTTCTTTTGGTGCAATAGATAAACTAGCAGCATATTCAAATATTTCAGGATGTGGTTTTGAATTGGGGAAATCTTCTCCGCTGACGATATGAGTGAAATATTGATGCAAACCAAAACGATTAAAAACGCGCTCTATTGTTACTTTCGAAGCTGAGGAAGCCAATATTAATTGCATCCCATTTTCATGGAGATTTTTAATTAATTTTTCGACTCCTTCAATTAAATATAAATCTTCTTTATTGTCAAAAGCATCATTAAACAAGGTTCGTTTTCTTTGAATTAAATCTTCCACTTCACCATCTAACGAGAATAATTCTTTTAGTTTTTGGAACGTGTTTCTGGTAGAATTCCCCATAAATGTAGTAAACATTGCTGCAGAAACATCAATGTTTAATTCAGAAAAATGTTGAAAATAAGCATAACTATGAACGGGTTCCGTGTCAACGATTACGCCATCCATATCAAAAATTACTGTTTGTTTCATTTGTTTTATTTATAATTTAGTGATCAGTGATCTGTGTTTGTGTAAGTGATGACTGATCACTGACCACAGACCACTTTTTTTAATCATGTTTTCCGTCAAAATAAGACATCCATTTTCCTTGAACTTTCATTACTTGCTCAATTACTTCTCGAACGGCTCCTTTTCCTCCATTTTTATGAGAAATATAACGTGATATAGCTTTGATTTCTGGTGCAGCATCTTGAGGACAAGTTGGTAGTCCAACAAGTTGCATCACATGATAATCGGGAATATCATCTCCCATATACAGCACGTTTTCGGGCTTTATGTTGTACAGTTCTGTATATTCTTCAAAAGTGGCTACTTTATCAGGCGTTCCAAGATGAATGTCTGTTATACCTAAATTTCTTAATCGCACACGAACTCCTTCGTTGCTTCCGCCAGAAATAATGCAAACATTATAACCACTTTCAACTGCTGCTTTTAGAGCATATCCATCCCGAATATTCATCGTTCTTAGAATTTCACCCTCGTTGGTTACAAAAACAGAACCATCCGTGAGCACTCCGTCTACATCAAATATAAAAGTAGTGATGTCGTTCATTATTTCTTTATAACTCTTTGCCATTTTTTTGAATCGATTGTGTTAGTAATTTATATAGTGTAGCTTGATTCTCATTGGTTAAAAAATCTAAATGAGCTTCAATGGTATGTTTGTCGTTTCGGATTGCAGGACCTGTTTGCGCATCTTTTGGCGAAAGCGATAGTACTTTATTTGCAGTTTCCAGAATTAGTGGTTTTAAAACATCGAAAGAAACCTTATTTTCAATGCAAATTTCATTGCCTATATGGTACAAATGATTTACGAAATTATTCACAAAAACAGCCGCTACATGCAAGGATTTTCGTTGATCACCATTGATTTTGTAGGTGTTTTTAGAAATGGATTGCGCCACTTTTTCTAATAACTCATAATCCGATTCGTTTTCGCTTTCCAAGCAAATTGGAATTGTGCTAAAATCGACTGCTTTGTTTTTTGAAAAAGTTTGCAAAGGATAAAAAACGCCTTTTCGGTTTTTTGAGTCTAATGAATCGATAGCAACACTGCCCGAAGTATGAACAACAAGACGATTTTCGAATGCTAATTGTGATGAAACTTCACTTATTGCATCATCAGAAACAGAGATGATATACAAATCGGCTTCAGCCAAATCGTTAAAATCAGCTGTTATTTTTTTGGAATCGATTAAGTGGTTGATAGTTTCTTTTCTCCTAGAAAAAACTTGTGATACAACGATTTCTTTGCTTTTGGCGAAAGCCATAATCAAGTGTTGTGCAACATTTCCGGAGCCAATAATAACTATTTTAATCATTTGGCAAATTTAACAAAAAAAAGATAAAAGTCTATATTAAAGCGATTCAATTGATGGGCATACCAAAGTGGTTTTCCTTCTTGTTTTATATATTCTTTTACTATTTCATTTTTGGTTTTTATTAACAAATTATCAATTTAGCAACTCAACTTAATTAAGTACTTTTGTAGCACTTTAAAAAAAACGTAATTACTTACAGATGAATAAAAAAATAGCTTCCATTTTGTTTTCTACACGACTAATGGCAATGCTTTTCTTAACTTTTGCCATTGCTATGGGCACTGGAACATTTATTGAAAGCAAATACAACACAGACACTGCACGTATTTTAGTTTATAATTCATGGTGGTTTGAAGCAATTATGATTTTTTTCTTTATTAATTTTATTGGAAATATCAAGCGGTATCAATTATTGAAAAAAGAAAAATGGGCAACACTTATGCTGCATTTGTCTTTTGTTTTTATTATTACAGGTGCTTTTATTACACGTTATATTAGTTTCGAAGGAATGATGCCTATTCGTGAAGGCGCCACTGAAAATGTATTTTATTCTGATAAAATGTTTCTAACCGTTTTTGTTGACGGTGATTACAAAGGAGAAATGAAGCGTAGGGTTTTTGAAAAACCTTTACGACTTTCTCCGGTTACCAATAATAGCTTTTCTATAAATGAAAGTTTTGCCGAGACCCAATTTGAAGTGAAATATGAAAATTTTATTATGGGTGCCAAAGAGATAATAAAACCGGATCCTAAAGGGGTTTTGTATCTTAAACTTGTTGAGGCTGGTGATGGAGGTCGTGAAGAACATTTTATAAAAGAAGGTGAAATTCAAAACATTCATAATGTGCTTTTTACCTTGAATAAATTTACAGCAGGAGCAATAAATATAACGATCAAAGAAGGTGTTTCAACAATTCAGACTCCATTTGAAGGTGATTTTATGCGAATGGCGGACCAGTTAAAAGGGAAAGTAGTTAAAGATATAGAACAACCTTTAATGATGCGTTCTTTATATAGTATTGGCGAAAAACGTTTTGTTTTTCCAGATCCTGCGGTGAAAGGTGTTATCGATTATGAATCGAAAAATGATTATAAGGCGAAGGGTAGTAGTGATGCTTTAACACTAAAATTGACAGCCGATGGTCAACAAAAAATGGTAACTGTTATTGGCTCTAAAGGAAGAGTTGCTGAATCCAAATCTGTTAAAATAGGTGAACTAGAATATACTTTTTTCTTTGGAAGTAAAGTCTACACTTTACCTTTTAGTTTAAAATTAAATGATTTTATAGCCCAGAAATATCCTGGAACCGAGAAAAGTTATTCTTCTTTCGAAAGTAAAGTCACTGTTCAAGATGGAAACAAACCATTTGATGCCCGAATATTTATGAATAATATCTTGGATTATAAGGGATACCGATTTTTTCAATCTTCATTCGACCCCGATGAAAAAGGAACGGTTTTGTCTGTAAATCATGATTATTGGGGGTCGTTTATCACTTATATTGGATATTTTATGCTCTATTTTTCTATGTTGGCTATCCTTTTTACGAAGCATTCCCGATTTGCAGATTTAAAACGAAAATTGGCTAACGTAAAAATGAAAAAAAGTAAACTACTTACCCTTTTGGTTTTATTATTTAGCTGTGCTTCATTTGCACAAGCACACCAAAGCCATACACCTACCGCGCAGCAAATAGATTCGATACTCGAAAAACACAAAGTTTCAGAAGCGCATGCGGCTAAATTTGGACGATTAATTATCCAAGACGCTGGAGGAAGAATGAAACCTATTAATACTTTTTCATCAGAGTTATTGCGAAAAGTAAGCCATCAGAATACCTATAAAGGGATGAATCCTGATCAGGTGCTGTTATCAATGACAATGGAAGGTAGAGTGTGGATTCATGCTCCAATAATTTATATCAAGTCGGGTAATGACAGTATTCGTAAACTAATCGGAGTTGCCTCAGATGCAAAATACGCATCATTCATTTCCTTTTTTGATGATTTGGGAAACTATAAATTATCAAAATACTTAGATACCGCTTATAAATCGGCAAACCCCAATCAGTTTGAAAAAGATTTTATCGAAACTGATAAAAAAATCAATTTGATGGATAATGCATTAGGAGGTAGTATCTTGAAAATATTTCCGATTCCAAATGATGCCAATAACAAATGGATTTCATTACCAGAAGTAGAACATTCTGGTTTAAAAGGAATGGAAGCAACCTATACATCAAGTATTCTTTCCTTGTATTTTGGTTCGCTAGAACATGCTGTTGACACAAAGGATTATAAGCAAGCAGATGAATTGTTAGAAAGTATCAATGGCTATCAGAAAAAATTTGGTAGTAAAGTACATCCAAGCGAAGAGAAAATCGATATGGAGATTTTGTATAATAAATACGATGTGTTTCAAAAGTTGCCTTATTGGTACATTTATGCGGCCCTTTTAATGTTGTTTTTTACTATTCTAAACATTTTCAAAGAGCGAAAAATATTGAATATCATCATCAATATCTTTCACGTTATCATTGGGTTACTTTTTGTATTACACACCCTTGGACTTGCATCGCGTTGGTACATTTCTGGACATGCGCCTTGGAGTAATGCTTACGAATCTATTATTTATGTGGCTTGGGCAACGATGTTTTTTGGATTGGCCTTCGATATAAAATCAAAATTAACCGTCGCCTCATCGGCATTTGTAACTGCCATGATTCTAACGGCTGCTTACATGAACTGGATTGATCCCGAAATTGCAAATTTGCAACCCGTACTTAATTCGTATTGGTTAATGATTCATGTTGCCATCATTGTGGCCAGTTATGGTCCATTTGCTTTGGGAATGATTTTGGGAGTTGTTTCTTTATTATTGATTTTATTTACTACTGCCGAAAATAGAGATAAGATGAAATTGAACATCAAGGAAATAACTTATATCAACGAAATGGCATTAACAGTTGGACTGATAATGCTATCCATTGGGAATTTTCTTGGAGGACAATGGGCTAACGAAAGTTGGGGTCGCTATTGGGGTTGGGATCCAAAAGAAACTTGGGCATTGATAAGTATCATGGTTTATGCTTTTGTAATTCACTCTCGATTTGTTCCTTCACTTAGAGGAAAATGGGTTTTTAATCTAATGAGTGTATTTGCATTCGTATCTATTTTGTTTACTTATTTTGGTGTAAATTTCCACTTGGTAGGATTGCATTCATATGCTAGTGGAGAGGCAAAATCATTAAGCTGGATTTGGTATTCCTTAGGTACTATTGCCTTATTTGGTGCTATAACTTATCCAAAATATAAAAAATATTATAAGAAGTAGATTCTATATTATTTTTAATTAGAAAGGTTCAACTGCAAAGTTGAACCTTTTTTTTTGTTTTAATTTTTATTTGGGCGTGACCAGTCAGTTACTCCGGCTATCGCCTTGTAACTTCGGGTCGGGCTATTCGTTTCAATCTCCCGATGAAAAATCGGGAGGATTTTCACTTTTATCCCTCACGCAAATCGATGCAAAGAATTGCTATCCCGCTTTTATAACCTCCTTCACAGCTGTTTCGTAATTCCTGATGCTTTGTGCTTTTTTTATCTTTTTATGTACTTTATGAGGATTTGAAAAGATAACCGAAAAGTATTCCCATAAATGATGCATTTTCAAAAGAATATGGGTAGAACCAGATAAAGATTCGCTGTAGCCTTGGTACAAGGTTTCATGAAATTCACTAAATAATTCCATTTTATTTTTAGGATAGTCAAAGGAGTTATTTTTAATCATGCTGGGCAAAAAAGGATCCCCTATTAATCCTCGTCCTATCATCCAATGATCGATAGTGGGGAAACGCTCTTGCATCTCTTTAAACTTAGCTACGCTAGTAATATCGCCATTGTAATAGAGTTTCAATTTGGTGTTGTCAACACAAGCTTGGAAGGCATCCAAATGCACGCCACCTTTATACAATTGTTTGCCAATACGGGCATGAATCGCGACATTCTTAATGGGATACTTTTCTAGTATGGGAAAAACATCCAAAATTTCTTCGGTAGTGTCATAGCCCAAACGCATTTTCATCGAGACAATAATATCCGATTCCGAATGCACTTTGTCTAAAATATGGTTTATTTTTTCGGTATTACTGATCAAACCCGAACCCATGCCACATTTGGTCACCATAGGATAGGGGCAACCTAAATTCCAATTCAATTCCTTATACCCCAATTCGCGAACATACTTGGAGACAAACAGAAATTCATCGGCATCGTTGGTAATAATCTGCGGAATTACCTCTAGACTATTGTTGTTTTCGGGTAGTAAATCTCGATTATAGGATGATTTTATTTCCAGTTTTCCATTCAAGCGGATGTAAGGCGAATAAAAAGTATCAATTCCTCCAAAAATCTTGTTTTGAGCATTTCTAAAACGAAAATCGGTGAACCCTTGTAAAGGAGATGAAAGTAAGGTGTAGTCCATGTATTAAATAAAGTGCAAATATAGGATTCTTTTACGCAGTTCTGTTTTTTTGAAGTACAATTGATAATAAACAGACTCGCCATAAAAATCGGTATTTTAAAATGGTATCAAGTCCATTTTGAATCAAATACTTCCCGATATTCAAAAAAAATATCGGGATTAAAGCATTATATCTTTTAATTCAGCAACTTTTACAAAAACAAATTTATTTCTTTCCAAATTTCCAATCGAATTCGTCCTTAGCATTGATAATGGCGCCAATTTCAAATTTAACAACTTCCTCGTATTCCGTTTGCAGAATAATCCAATTTTCCTCGTTGAAATAGTTTTCGAAAGTATCAAAATCTTCTTGGGTGAATTTAGTGATTCCTTTGGTCGCCAATACCTTTTTGACTTCATTGATTTTTTTTCCAATGATTTTGTTGCCTAATAAATCCAAGTCTGGACTCGAAGCCACAATATATCCCAACTTCAATTCTTCTTCCTGATAGAAAGTCAGACGCATTTTCAGAGCGTTATAGGCAAAAATTATATTGTCGTCTTCGTCCTTGTAATTTCGGTTGGGTTTACCGTAAAGGGCAATAACATCGTTTTGTTTCATCCCGAAAAGGAGTTTGTCGATTCCGTTTTTTAAATTTATTTTCATTTTCTATTATTTATGCGCAAAGTTCGCAAAGTTTTATGCAAAGTCCACTATTTTTTAAAAGTTTAAAAGCAGAAGGATTATTTTGAACTTTGCGAATTTTTGTGAACTAATAGTTTCACTTATATTCGTAAAAAAGATACCGACAAACAACTAGAAATTGAATACAAAATTACTTTTAATAATCTAATAAATAATTAGTTACTTTAGTACACTAAAATAACTGATTATGAACTGGGAAGCCAAAATCATCACGCATAAAGGCAGCAAAAGAATCGCTGTTTATTTCGAAAAAAACATCGAATTAATTGCTCGAATAAAACAATTAGAAGGGGCCCGTTGGAGTCAATCGCTTGTGGCTTGGCATCTTCCTGATACCGATGAAAACCGAGTGCGGTTTAGAATAGCAATCTCCGAAGGAAAATCGGCATTGTCACAAATTCAAATTGGAAATCAATTGGTTCTAAAAAGATTCATAGAACAAATTCAACTCAAGGGATATAGCGGTAGAACCTTAATAACCTATCGCAATGAATTTGGCATTTATTTAAGTTATCTCAAAGAAATCCCTGCCCAAACCATTACCGTTGAGGACATTCGCAATTATATTTTGTTTTGCATCAACGAACTAAAACTAACCGAAGCTACAATACACAGCCGCATAAATGCCATCAAGTTTTATTATGAACAAGTACTGAGGCGAGAACGATTTATGTTGGAAATACCACGTCCAAAAAAACCTTTAAAATTACCAAAAGTAATTGCTCCTGCCGACATCAAAAAACTGTTTGAAGCCACACCCAATCTTAAACACAATACTATCCTTAAACTTTGTTATGGATTAGGATTAAGAGTTTCGGAAATTGTGAATTTAAAAATCATAGACATAGACAGCAAATCGATGCAAGTTTTTATCGAACGAGCCAAAGGAAAGAAAGACCGTTATGTCAATTTGCCAGAAAGTATTTTACCACAACTGCGTCATTATTTTATCCAATACAAGCCAACAGATTATTTATTTGAGGGCCAATATGGCGGGCAGTATAGCATCCGAAGTACCCAACAGATTTTTAAAAATGCACTACAAAAGTCAAAATTAAACAAAGTGGTCAGCATACATAGTTTGCGACACAGTTTTGCTACGCATCTATTAGAGCAAGGAACCGATATTCGATTCATACAAGAACTTTTAGGACACAGTGACATCAGAACGACCCTAATATATACCGAAGTAAGCGATAAAAATATTCGAAAAATAATTAGTCCATTAGATAAACTATAACACAACTATTCTTATATTTGTGATTAATAAAGAGATTGACTAGCCAAAAATGCGCATTGCGTTTTTTTGGCTAGTCGAAATTAAACAACTAATTATCAAGCTTTTACTAGTGTATCAACTATACGAGTTGCGTATACTTAAGAGTTAGCGGTCAGTTGAGTGCAGAAACGCAAATTGAAAGAATATTAATAATCAAAATATTTATTTGTGAAAGACATTTTAATAAGTATCTCTTTAATTTCTTTTGGAATATTTACCATTTGGTTTATAACAAAAAAGAAAAAATCACAGGAAACTGTTTTTGAAAGTGGAAACCGTATAAAAGGCATATTTGGGGGGATTGCATTTATTTTAATCGGAATAATTAAAATCTTAAATGATAATAATTTGTGGTAAAAATTTACTCCACAAAAACATAAAATTCGAAAACTGGAAAGTAGAAGTTTGACAAAGATTACTAAAAACAGAAACGCCTAACCGAATCTTAAATTGGAATTGTCAAACATTATAAATAAACAACCGAACCGCCAACAGCCATTTTGAGCTAGCTGGAATTTAGTGGAATTACCGTTTCGCATCAAGTTTTCGTTTAGCCGAAAATTAAACGTTTACGAACTTCCAGCCATCTCAAAGTGGCATAACGTTAGCAACAAGCTTAAAAAAAAATGAGTATAGAAAGAGACAATATGATTCGTTCATTAAATAGTATTTTTATTCCCGAATTAAGAAAGTTGAAATTTAAGGGAAGTTTCCCTCATTATAGAAGAACTGAAAATGATAAAACGAATTTATTAACTTTTCAATTTGACAGAGATGGTGGTGGTTTTATAATAGAGTTAGCAAATCATATTGGAAAAGAACATACAACTCATTGGAATGAAATTATAGAACTAAAAAAGTTAAATGCACACGACCTGAATGAACGAAAAAGAATATATCCAAATTCAGAAAATGAAAATAATGGAAAAGCAGATTGGTTTAGATATGACAAGAAATCATTTATTAACTTTGGAAACACATTTGACAAACTTGCCAAAAAAGTAACCGAAAGAATTCCCTTAATGGAAAAATATTGGAATGAGATTAAATAAAAAGCCAGTTGCTAACCGCCATTTTGAGCTAGCTGGAATTTAGTGGAATTATCGTTTCGCATCACATTTTCGTTAAGCCGAAAATTGAGCGGTTACGAACTTCCAGCCATCTCAAAGTGGCATAACGTTAGGCATTATTTTAAAAAACTCAGGATGGAAGAAAAATATTTTTGTCGAAATTGCAAAGGAGTACGAAATCATAAAGAACTTTTTCAAAAGAAAACTAGAGGTGGTGATGACTTCAACTATTTCATGTGGATTAAAAACTATTTTGTGATTGAATGTCTTGGTTGTGAAAATATATCATTTTTAGAAGTCTCGGGAGACACTGAAATGGTAGATTATGATGAAGAAGGAAATAGAGAATATTATTTTGAAAAGAACATTTTTCCTTTTTACCTTGAAAAAAGTAACGAACTTGAGCACTTATTTTACTTACCAGATAAAATTAAAGGAATATATACTGAAACAATTTTAGCATTCAAATCAAACTCTTACATATTGACAGCTGGAGGTTTAAGAGCTATAATAGAAGCACTGTGTAACCATCTTAAAATAAAAAAAGGAAATTTAGAAGAGCGTATAGATTTGCTTCATAATAAAGGACATTTAACTTTAAGTGAATCCAAAAGATTGCATTCAATTAGATTTTTAGGAAATGATGCATTACATGAAATTGAAAAACCGAAAAAAGAGCATTTGTTTATTTTATTAGACATAATAAACCATTTACTAACTAATCTTTTCATTAATGATAAAAAAGTAAAAGGAACTATTGAAACAGTCATAGATAAATATGAAGATTTTCTGAAATTAACACAAAACAAGGTTAATAAAGAAATGCTTGGAAATCAATTTTCATTAAATCAAATATTAGGTAAATCAAAAAGATTAATCAAAAAAAATAATTTTGAGGAATTTGAAAAAAAACTAATTGCTGATATTCAAAATGCAGAAATTGATTTTTTTAGTATAAGCGAAACAAAAGATAATATTACAATTTATACAGTTGAAAAAGAACCTGAGATGACATTAAATTGGTAAAAAAACAATGCCTAACAGCTGTTTTGAGCTAGCTGGAGTTTAGTGGAATTCCCGTTTCGCATCAAGTTTTCGTTAAGCCGAAAACTGAAAGGTTACGAATTTCCAGCCATCTCAAAGCAGCAAAACGTTATGCCTAATTATAAAAAAAAGAACCGAATGAAAGTTAAGAATATTATATCATCACTGATTCTGACTATTTATAGCTTGACAATTTTTGCTCAAGACCAAACAACGGAAGATTTAAAAACTTTGTCCGACAATAAGCAATTTGACAAAATCATAGAACAACATACTTCTAAATCAAAGGATTACAGCGCCAAAGCACTGTATTATATTGGACAAGCTTACTATATGAAAGAAGACGACAACAATTGTCTTAAATTTATGAACCTTTCAATCGAAAAAGATTCAAAAGACCCTGCTCCACTATATATAAAGGCTTCAACTTTGAACTATATGCAGAAGTATGATGAAGCTGTAAAATCATTCCAATTAGCTATTAGTTTAAAATCGGACGATGCCGAATTTTACAGCGGACTTGGCGACTCTTACTATAATTTAGAAAAATTAGACTTAGCTCTTGAAGCGTACAAAAAAGCAACTGAACAAAAGAACTGCCAAGACAGACCATATTCATTTGTTGCTCAGATCTATTCTGACCAAAAGAATAATGACAAAGCATTAGAAGCCTTTTATATAGCCAAATCAAAAATAGACAACAAATCTAATTCATATATCAACGCATTGTTCAATATCGGACTACTCGAATCTTCAAAAGGTAATAATGAGAAAGCTGAACCTGCCTTTGTTGAGCTTTTACAATTAGACCCAACCGATTATCATTCTTATGCAAAACTCATCCAAATCTTTTATCATAGAAAAGAGTATGATAAAGCAAAACCATATAAAGTCAAACTATATGATGCTCACAGAAATGGGCTACTTAAAGACAATTTAAAAGATATGTTTTGCTTCGATCAATTTAAATGGAATGACAAGCAAATTCAAGTATATGAAAGATATGAAGAAGGTTCAAAAGACATTTACAATAAACATTTGTTCTATGTTGTAAATCAGGAGGACAACATTGATTATAGAATCCAAACAGAGTTTTCTCCAATTTCTGTAGAACAAGGCGGGTCAAAATATTTACTCTGCCGAACAAAAGGCGATACACATTCGACATTCAACATTGGCTTCAACGACAACTTAAAATATGATGACTTGAAGAAAAGTGTAATTGAAATTCTTGAAGATAAAGTTAAACCGACAGCGACTTCAAAACCAACTAAATAACAAGAATAACTAGGCATAACAGCTGTTTTGATATAGCTGGAATTTAGTGGAATTACCGATTCGCATCAAGTTTTCGTTAAGCCGAAAATTGAGCGGTTACGAACTTCCAGCCATCTCAAAGCAGCGGGACGTTATGCCTCACTTAAAGAAGCATCGTGCATAGCGATAGCGTTGAATATCTGTAGTGCTACTTGTGGCACTATTGCGTTTCCTCCTGCTTTGATTGATTCTTCATTCCATTTTCTTCTTGAAATGGAAGTAGTGTCCAATCGCTCGGAAATCCCATCATCTCCATTACAAATTGGGGATTGAGTTGGCCATCTACCATCATCGTGAGTCCAACTTGCTTTCCTTTTTCCAAACGCTTTTTTACGCAAGGATCCTTGGGATTCCCTCTGTTCCTGTTGTCCGATGCATTCGGGGTTGGTAGCATTCCACTCGTTACCCATTTGGCAACCGTTTCCTCTAAATTCCCCTTGTTTCTTTCCGCTAGTTTTTGGTTGTTTAGATTCATCCCATTCACTTTGTTTGCTCGTGGTGTCGGTATTAGTCCGTTGAACATCGCTTGATCCAATATGCTGTTTGGTCTCTGTTCTCCATTCTTTCGACTCATCATTGTTTTCGCTCCTTTTTCTAACAATCCGATCACTCGTTCTGGATGATTTCTTTGTACACTCGTTGGAGTAGGCCACAAACCAAATTCTCTCTCTTCTATGTGGAGCACCGACGGAACAAGCTGGAAGTATAACCGGTTGTACTTCGTACCCTTCATTTTCCAAGTTAACTTGCACCTCTTCGAATACCAACCCTCCATTCCAATTAACAAGGCCAAGAACGTTTTCCCCCACAATGTAGCGTGGTTTAATCTCTCTAATTGCTCTAAGCATTTCTGGCCATAAATGACGTTCGTCTTCGTTTCCAAGCCTTTTTCCTGATGTTGAGTATGGCTGGCATGGAAACCCTCCAGTAAGGATGTCGATTTTTCCTCTGTGAATAGTGAAATCTGTTTTTGTGATGTCTTCATAAGTAATAGCGTTTGGCCAATAGTATTTTAATATTTTTTGCCCGAAAGGATTCCATTCGCAATGAAATTCATTTTTCCATCCCATCCATTCAGCAGCTAAATCAAATCCTCCAATTCCAGAAAATAATGAACCGTGAGTAAGCAAAGGCATAACAGCTGCTTGTACGCATTGCGGATTTTCCTGTTCAATCATATTTTCGTTTCGCATTATGTTTATTTTTAAGATGAAATTTTGTAGTTCCGAAGTCCGCAACGACGATACAAGCAGCAGCCCGTCAAACTGTCTAAAAACCTCCCCTTCCTTAATTTGTTTTTTAGTATGAAAAATCGTTCAAAAAACTTGTTTCTTACATTCCTTTTCTTTATCTTTAAGTATGTTTTAAACCGCTAAAAAGATAGTTTATGAGTAAATTCATTATTGGAACCAACAGAAACCAACTCCCGCTTTTTGCAACATCTATTGACGATGCTATTGCGCAAGACAACGAAATCAGACTCATTGATTTATTTGTGGACAGTTTGAAATTATCGGATTTTGGATTTAATTTTGATTTTGTCGAAAACGGAAGACCCGCTTATCACCCTTCGGATTTACTGAAACTATTTATTTACGGTTATCTCAATCGTATGCGTTCTTCCAGAACTCTTGAAAAAGAATGCTCCCGAAACATTGAACTGATGTGGCTTATGAAAGGGCTTGTTCCTGATCACAATACTATTGCCAATTTTCGTAAAGACAATCCTAAAGCCATTGCTCGTGTTTTTCGTGCCACAGTAAAAATGGCAGCTCATTTTGAACTCATTGGAGGTACTTTGGTAGCGGGAGATAGTACTAAACTTAGAGCTCAAAACTCTAAGAAAAACAACTTTAATCCTGCAAAAATAGAACGACACATTGCTTATATCGATGCGCGACTCGAAGAATACAACGCCGCTTTAGCCAAAGAAGATGGCGATTCTGAAAACAATAAAATCATCACTAAAAAAATTCAGAAACACACTAATCAAAAACAAAAATACATTGAATATCAAAATACAATTGACACCACAGGAGTAACTCAAATCTCGACTTCAGATCCTGATAGTCGCCAGATTATGACCCGTAACAATATCTCCGAAGTGGCTTATACTGTGCAAACTGTTGTTGATGCCCAGCACAACATTCCTATTGATTTTAAGGTTACCAATGAAAACGATTCCAAAGCAATGGGCAGTATGCTTCGGCGCAGCAAAACTATTTTGGGACACAACAACTTCACCGCCATTTACGACAAAGGGTATCACACCGGAAGCGAGTTTAAATACGCTAATATGCTTGGCATTGACGTTTTGGTAGCCATTCCTGGTGTAGCAGCTCATGCGCCAGATTTGGCTTTTGATGTAGAACATTTTAAATACAACAAAGACAACGATTCTTATACTTGCCCTGCCAATGAAATCCTAACCACAAACGGAAATTGGTACAATAAAACCAATGGGAAATCCATAACCAAAATGAAGCATTACAAAACTGCTGGCTGTTTGTCCTGCGTATTTTTCTCGAAATGCACCAAAAACAAAAAAGGAAGACTCATTGAGCGTTCCCAGTATGCTGATTTGATTTATGAAAACAAAATACGAATGGAAAACAACTACGAAATATATCGCAAACGACAAGCCATTGTAGAACATCCTTACGGCGTCATCAAACGGCAATGGGGATTTTATTACATTATGACCAAGAAAACAATCAAACACGCCTCTGCCGATGTGGGACTCATCTTTACGGCTTACAATCTGCGTAGAATTTTCAATTTAATTGACCAAAATCTTTTAAAACAGTATCTAAAAATGCTGACTTTGTTTATTCTTGCTATAAGAAGCTTTTTTAAAGCTTTTTACGAGTATACTATTTCTTATCCCAAACTAAATATATATTCTAAAAATTATTTAACTGTAGCTTAAATCAACTATTTTTACTCTGAAATTAATTAAAATAACGCAGTTTATAGGTTTTTAGACAAACTGACGTTGGCAGTAATTTTAAATCCTCAATATTTTAAGACTTATGAATATTAAAATAACATTTATTTTCCTTTTCACTTTACTTTCGATTGGAACATATTCTCAGAAAAAAACTCAAAAACTTTATCAGATAATTATTTCCAAATCCGATGAAAAAGATATTAAGAATCGTGACTTTGTCAAGATTGATTCTTTAGGTAACATATTGAGCTTTAATAAAGAAACTGGTGAAAAAGTTAACTTAAAAAGCTTCAACAAAGCACTAACCAAATTTGTCACTGAAGAATCGGAAGTAAAAAAAATTCCTGGGAGTAATAATTTCAGTCCGCTTACGGTTATGCCTGGAAAAGGTCAATATAGTTTTGGAATAACAATAATTTTTTTAGAAGATTATCACAACGAAAAAGAGTTTAAAACAAAAACCGAATATAAATGGACTTCAGTTTCCGACACTAACCAACGAGAATTATTCTTTAAGTATCTTTCGAAAGAAGATAAATTAGTAATGGAAAAGTTTCTGGATTGAAAAAACTACTGCCAACAGCTAAGAGTTTCGTTGGGTGCGTAGCACCAACAATGAAACTCCGGTTGAACGGAACCGATTACATGCCGTTAACACTATGGACTTATCGTAAAGATTTTAGAGAGGATATCAAGAGGATTTAGGATCCTCTTTTTTTTTTGGACTAGTTTCTGCTTCGTTTTTCAGTGTTTTCGGTCACTTTTGGGCATAAAATCCCTTACCCGTAAAGTTAGCTTTTGCAGGGAATGTTGTTTTGGCTACCGCCAAGATACCAAGCAGGCGGACCCCGCTGATCAAAAACGGCTATTCGGTGTAAATTCCCTGTTTTGCAACGGGGACATTTTGGCAAAAAAGGCTTTTTCTCTACTTTATCCAGTACATTTACCTTTAGTTTTTCTTGTAAAAGCTTCAATTTTTGTCGTTTCCAAGTGCTGCTCAAAAAACCATAATGACGGATTTTTACAAATCGTTTGGGTAATATATGCAAGGAAAACCGCCTGATAAATTCCTCATGTGTAAGTGTCATTAGATTTTTGACTCCAGCCAGTCGATAATCCTTGTAATCAAAAGTCACATTCTGATTATCGATACTTTTTATTCTGTAGTTGCTAATAGCAATTTTATGGGTGTATCTGCCCAAATATTCCACCACAGACTTCGCGTTTCCAAAAGGCTTTTTGGCAAAAACCACCCAAGGTTTTTGCCATAATTCTTACCGTATTTGTTCGTATTTTATAGGATCTTTTGCTTTGAGTTTTTCGCAAAACTTGGCTCTAAAAACCTTTGATTTTTATGTGAATGGAAATAGAAATTTGGCGAATGTTTTGCCTTTATTCCAAACATCATTTATCAATTCATTTATCGGGAATTATGACAAAAAAACATTAAACACGCCTCTGACGATGTAGGATTGATTTTCGTCACCTACAATTTGCGCTAAATTTTCAATTTAATTGACCAAAATCTTTTAAAACAGTATAAAAATACTGACTTTATTTGTTCTTGCTATAAGAAGCTTTTTTAAAGCTTTTTACGCGTATACTATTTCTTATCCCAAACTAAATATATATTCTAAAAAATATTTAACTGTAGCTTAAATCAACTATATTTACTCTGAAATTAATTAAAATAACGCAGTTTATAGGTTTTTAGACAAACTGACGTTGTGAGCTATAATCGCTTACGAGACGAAAACACTCCTAAATAATGTATCATTTATTTGCTATTTGTTAACTTTTGAGATAACTTTGCAGTATGAGCAGACAAATTATATTTTACGAAAATCATTTTATTGATTTCTTCCAAAAACAAGATGGAAAAGTCCAAGAGAAAATAAAATATGTTCTAGAGTTAATTAAACAAGTTGAAAAGGTTCCTGAGAAATTTTTAAAACATTTAACTGGAACAAATGGACTTTATGAAATTAGAATTGAATATCAGTCAAATATTTATAGAATATTTTGCTGTTTTGACAAAGGAAAATTGAATGTGCTTTTTAATGGTTTTCACAAGAAAACTCAAAAGACACCAAAAAATGAAGTGGATAAAGCATTAATTTTAATGAATGAATATTTTCAACATAAAAACTAACAAAATGGAAAAATATAAAGGAATAACAACTTTTGACCAACTTATTGAAGTTGAACACGGAAAAATCGGAACTGAAAGTAGAAATAGTTACGAAGAAAAAACGCAGATGTTTATTATCAGTGAAATGCTGAAAGATGCTAGAAAAGAAGCAAAAATAACTCAAGAGCAATTAGCAGAAAAAACAGGAACTAAAAAAAGTTACATCTCGAGAATTGAAAACGGAAAAGGTAATATTCAACTTTCGACTTTAATTAGAATTTTTGAATTAGGGCTAAATAAACGTATTGGTCTGACTTTTTTGTAAATAAAATTAAAGCATACAACAGCTAAGAGTTTCGTTGAGTGCGTAGCACCAACAATGAAACTCCGGTTGAACGGAACCGATTACATGCCGTTAACACTATGGACTTATCGTAAAGATTTTAGAGAGGATATTAAGAGGATTTAGGATCCTCTTTTTTTTTGGACTAGTTTCTGCTTCGTTTTTCAGTGTTTTCGGTCACTTTTGGGCATAAAATCCCTTACCCGTAAAGTTAGCTTTTGCAGGGAATGTTGTTTTGGCTACCGCCAAGATACCAAGCAGGCGGACCCCGCTGATCAAAAACGGCTATTCGGTGTAAATTCCCTGATTTGCAACAGGGACATTTTGGCAAAAAAGGCTTTTTCTCTACTTTATCCAACACATATACCTTTAGTTTTTCTTGTAAATGTTCGTAGCGTAATTTATTTTTTTTTAATCGCTCTATTTTTTTCTGTAATCGTACTGATTGTAAAGCTATTATCCTGTAAATCATTTTTGGCCAATTCAGCTAGATATTCTTGGGTTCGCTCTTCAATATACACTAGATACCTCTCAATTTTCTTTTTATTGAAATTCGCTTTCCTGCTGTTGTGCGCTCTGCTTTTGGTTCCATCAATAGCGATGATTTCACATCCAATCAAGTCAGCATCTTTAAGGAAAGAAACAAAGAGTTTGAACAAATTTTTTAATCCCGATGAATTGTGTTTTCTAAAGTCAGATATACTTTGGTAGTTGGGAGTGATTGTGCATAAAAGCCTTTGCAATTCGATATTGCGAGCGCACTCCTTTTCTAGCTTTCTTGAGCTACGCAGACCATTTAGATAACCATGCAAATAAATTTTAAGAAAGATTTTAGTATCAAAGCTCGGGCGACCTTCAGATTTAAAGTTTTGAACAGAAAAACCTAAAGTTTGTAATGATAATGCTTCGACAAAAGCATCGATAAAACGAACGGGGTTTTCCGGTAAAATAGTGTCTTCTAAACTAGAAAAAAAATAGCAGATTGCGAGGAATTCCTGTGATATGTCGCATTATTAAAAATACGAAATTTCCTGTTTTTGTGCACCTATTTTAATATATTTGTTTGAATTAAAACGGAAGTTTTTTTCAAAGACTGACGTTGGTCGCAAGCCAAAAAAATGAGAAAACGAACTTGTTGTCTAAGATAATCTGTAAATTTGTTAAAAATATTTTGAAATGGATATACAAACGAGAAAAATAGAATTCGTACAAGCTTTTCTTAAACTTCAAAGTGAAGAAGTAATTTCTCAATTTGAAAATTTATTGAGAAAAAAATCATCGTACGAGATTGAAGAAGGCAAACTTTTAAAACCAATGTCAATTAAAGAGTTTAACAAAAGAATTGATCAATCAGAAAGTGATTTTAAAAATGGCAAATATAAAAGTACTTCTGAGCTTTTAAAAAAAATTAGTTAATGAATTTTGAAATTATTTGGTCAGATTTTGCAGAAAGGCAACTTGATGAGATTTTCGAATATTATGTTGAAAATGCAAGTTTAAAAGTTGCTAAAAATTTACTTCAAAAACTTTTAGCAGAGCCAAACAAGATTATGGATAATCCCGAAATGTTACAAATTGAAGAATTATTAATTGCCAGACAAGATGAATATCGATATATAGTTTAGTTTGTAAAAAATATAAAATTATTTACTCAATTGATTATAAGTCGGAACTTATAAAAATTGCTGATGTTTTTGATACTCGTCAAAATCCAACTAAAATTAAACGAACTGAATAAAGCCAGCTACCAACAAACATCAGGCTGTGAAAAAACCTCGTTTTTTCTTTAAAATCTTCCAATTTCCCTATTGTTACAATCCAAATAAAGCCATTTAAGAAGGCTATTTTTTTAGGCTGCAAATTTAATTTGACAGAAAACGAAGTCCACAACCATAAGGCAAGCCAATAAGAATTTTATGTTTGAGCAATATGGCACCTTGCAGCATGGCCCAGACTTCGGCTTTACTCAAAACAACAGGAAGTTTTTTTTCGTGTTTTATCGACGGAAAATAAAGATACTCATACGGTAAGCCTCCGGATTTAAGTAGAAATCGAAGGCCGTAATCAGTGTGTTTAAAGTAAGTCTACGAAGGGGTTTTGGACTTTTTTTGAAGATAAAAAAGGTAATCATGTACTTGCTCAGGGTCAAGTTCCGGTGGGATCTTGCCAAAACCATCAGTTGCTCAAATCCCGGAACTTCACGCTTGGCTTGATTGAGAATATTGTTTTCTCTTAATACATCGGAATGCTTTTTTTTTAGTCATACTAATGAATTTTAGTTATCTTCGTGGGGTGATCAAAATTCAGATTGGTGCTACCGAAGGTTTAGTTCAACACATGTATGTGGCTATTGCGGAATTTAGTTGAATTATCGTTTTTAAATTGTATTTTCGTTTAGCCGAAAATACTATTCTTCGAAGTCCGCAACATCCACAAGCGCGAGAACGAACGCTACAAGCAGGCTGAATTAGAATGTATTACAATAAAAAAATTATGTTTAATGAACTATTTCAACAACTTGAAGAAAAGATAAAACTATCAGAAAAAGAAAAAAACTGCATAGCTAGTTTCTTTGAAATTAAAAAGCTACGAAAAAAACAACTTTTACTTCAAGAAAACGATTACTGTAAAAATTTAGCTTTTGTGTCTAAAGGCGCTTTGAAATCATACACAATAGATGACAAGGGGCAAGAACATATTAGCTTTCTAGCTTGGGAAGGCTGGTGGGTATCGGATTTCAAAAGTTTTATATGTGATGAAAAAGCAATTCTTTCCATTGATGCCATTGAAGATAGCGCATTGTTATTGCTTTCCCGTTCCAATTATGAAAAATTATTGATTGAAGTACCCTCTATGGAACGATATTTTAGAATTTTGTACCAAAATAGCTTAATCACAAAAGACAGAAGGTTAATAAGTTCCAATACTTATACTGCAGAAGAAAAATATCTTCAATTAATAAAAATGTATCCATTTATTTCGCAACGAATATCGCAAAACCTTATTGCATCTTATCTGGGCCTCTCACCTGAAACTATTAGCCGAATTAAGAAAAACTTACACAAGGATAATTGATTCAAATCAATAGTATTTCTTGATTCACATCAAAGCATAGCCTATAAAATTAATGTAATTTTGTCCCATTAGTTGAAACAAGATAAAATAATTAATTATGGATAAAATTGCATTAATTGTTGGAGCGAGTGGAATATCAGGAAACAATCTTGCTCAAGAATTGCTAAAGAATAATTGGACAACCTATGGTATTACCCGAAATTCTGAAGTTAAACTAAAAGGCCTGCAAAACATCAAAGCAGATTTACTTGACCCAAAATCACTTGAAGAAGCATTAAAAAATGTAAAACCCACTCACGTTTTTTTCACAGCTTGGATGCGTAAAGAAACAGAAGCAGAGAACATTCGGGTAAATGGTGAAATGGTTCGTAATCTCCTACAAGTATTATCTCCAAAAAAATCAGTACAACATGTTGCTTTAGTTACAGGATTGAAACATTATTTAGGGCCATTTGAAGCTTATACTCAGGAAGGATTTTTACCTGAAACCCCTGTTAGAGAGGAACACCCTAGATTGAAACTAGACAATTTCTATTACGCTCAGGAAGACGAAATTTTTGCAGCAGCAAAGCGTGACGGATTTACATGGAGCGTACATCGTTCACACACCATTATTGGGCATGCTATTGGGAACTTAATGAATATGGGAACGACGTTAGCTGTATATGCAAGTATCTGTAAGGAAAATGGAATTCCTTTTATCTGGCCAGGGTCAGCAGCACAATGGAATGGAATATCAGATGTTACCGATGCTCAAATATTAGCCAAGCATTTTCTTTGGGCGGCAACTACACCAGAAGCCGCAAATCAAGCATTTAATGTAGTTAATGGCGATATCTTTCGATGGAGTTGGTTATGGAAACAGTTAGCTGAATATTTCGGTATTGAATATCAAGGTTATGTGGAAAATAACAATAGTTTGGAAGAAATAATGAAAGATGATGAAGTAATCTGGAAAAAAATTGCTGACAAGCATCGTTTGGTAGAATCAGATTTAAAAAGGTTGACTTCTCCGTGGCATACCGATCTCGATTTGGGACGCCCAATAGAAGTTATGACAGATATGTCCAAAAGTCGTAAATTAGGATTTACGGAATACCAAGATACCAGAGACTCTTTCTTTGATTTGTTTGACAAATTAAAAGATGAGAACATAATACCTTCCTAACAGGAAGCTAATTATTGATTAAATATTCAATTAAAATTAAAAGAAATGGTAAAATCAATTATTTTGGCCAGTTATGTCTGAAGAAAGAAAGCCAGCAGGTAACAGTAGAGTTTCGTTGGGTGCGTAGCACCAACAATCAAACTCCGGTTGAACTGCCTGTCCCGAACTTTTCTGGAGAACCGATTAGATGCCGTTAACACTATGCACTTATCGTGAAAATTTAAGAGAGAATATCAAGAGGATTTAAAGTCCTCTTTTTTTTGGAGTAGTTTCTGCTTGGTTTTTTGGTGTTTTCGGTCACTTTTATTCCTAAAATACTTTCCCATAATTTAGCTTTTACAGGGATTTGAGTTTTGGCTACCGCCAAGATAGCTAAGAGGCGGACCCCGCTGATCAAAAACGGCTATTCTATGCAAATTTCCTGTCTTGCAACACGGGCATTTAGGTCGAAAGGGCTTTTTCTCTATTTTTTTCTAGTACTATTATCTTTAAATTCCCCTGTAAAATATTGAGCGTTTGACGTTTACAAGTGCTGCTCAAAAAGCCATAATGACGGATTTTTACAAAACGTTTGGGTAAAATAAGTAAGGAAAACCGCCTGATAAATTCCTCATGTGTAAGTGTCATTAGTTTTTTGACTCCAGCCATTCGATAATCCTTGTAATCAAAATTCACATTTGGTTATCGAAACTTTTTATTCTAGGATTGCTAATGGCAATTTTGTGGGTGCATCTGCCCAAATATTCCACCACAGACTTAACGTTTCCAAAAGGTTTCTTGGCAAAAATCACCCAAGGTTTCTTCCATAAATGGTTTCGATTATGTTCGTATTGAATTGGTTCTTTGGCTTTGAGTTTTTTGCCAAACTTGGCTCTAAAAATCTTTGATTTTGCCGTGAATGGAAATAGAAATTTGGCGAATGTTTTGCTTATATTCCAAACATCATTTATCTATTCATTCATCGGGAATCATGACCAAGAAAATAATTAAACACGCCTCTGCCTATGTAAGACTGATCTTTACAGCTTACAATCTGCGTCGAATATTCAACTTGATTGACCAAAATCTTTTAAAACAGTATCTACAAATGCTGACTTTGTTTATTCTTGCTATAAGAAGCTTTTTTAAAGCTTTTTACGAGTAAAATATTTCTTATCCCAAACTAAATATATATTCTAAAAAATATTTAACTGTAGCTTAAATCAATTATTTTTACTCTGAAATTAATTAAAATAACGCAGTTTATAGGTTTTTAGACAAACTGCCGTTTGTCAACATGCACCAATTTTGCGCAGAAAATAAATTTACAAACATTTCCCGAATTGGGAACTTTTAATTATCTTTGACAAAAAATTAAACATTGAGAATAATTTCGAAAAAGATATTGCGCGATTTTTGGACAGCTCATGCAGATTCAGAACAACAACTGAAATCTTGGTTTCAGGAAACAAGTAATGCTGAATGGAAAAATCCAAACGAAGTAAAAAAAGAATATCCAAGCGCGAGTATTTTAAATGATAATCGCTTTGTTTTTAATATAAAAGGAAATAGTTACAGATTGATTGTAAGGATAAATTATAATTATCAAATGATTTGGATTCGATTTATTGGAACGCACGCAGAGTATGATAAGATTAACGCTAATGAAATTTAAAAGCTATGGAAATTAAACCTATAAAAACAGAAAAAGATTATAATAAAGCTTTGAAAAGGTTGGAAACAATCTTTGATGCAAAACTCGGTTCTGCTGAAGGCGATGAACTTGAAGTATTGGGAATTCTTATTGATCAATATGAAAACGAATCTTTTCCAATTGGCTTACCAGATCCAATCGAAGCGATCAAATTCAGAATGGAACAAATGGGGTATAATCAAAATGATTTGGCTAAGATTGTTGGATTAAAAAGTCGCGCAAGTGAAATCTTAAACCGAAAAAGAAAACTTTCATTAGAAATGATTCGTCAACTTCACGAGAGATTGAATATTCCAACCGATGTGCTAATTCAAACATATTGAAAAGAAGCACGTCGGCAAACAGCTAGAGTTTCGTTGGGTGCGTAGCACCAACAATCAAACTCCGGTTGAACGGAACCGATTATATTCCGTTAACACTATGCACTTATCGTGAAAATTTTAGAGAGAATATCAAGAGGATTTAAAGTCCTCTTTTTTTTGGTGTAGTTTCTGTTTCGTTTTTTTGTGTTTTCGGTCACTTTTATTCCTAACATCCCTTGCCCATAAATTAGCTTTTACAGGGATTTGAGTTTTGGCTACCGCCAAGATAGCTAAGAGGCGGACCCCGCTGATCAAAAACGGCTATTCTATGCAAATTTCCTCGTATGGAACAAGGACATTTATCCAAAAAAAAAGTTTCTTTACTGCTTTTTCTATAACTTTCACTTGAAGTTACTCCTGCAAATTATTTAATCTTTACAACTAATAATCAACTAATTATAAATATTAAGCAATTTATTGAAGATAATGTATCGATGCAGCACTTTCAATATACCATTGTTAAAATCGTTCACGCAATAAATAAAAATAGCCTTTGTTCAACAAGTTGAAGCAAAGGCTATCCGTAAATTTAAAAATAAATAACTTATTTTAGATTGTAATCTCAGTTTCATTAATTGCGACCACTTCAAGATCAAAAATAAGGTCTTTGCCCGCTAATGGGTGATTTCCGTCAATGATAATACTTTCCGCTCTAACTTCAACCACACGCAAATTCATTTCTTGTCCATCTGGGGATTTAGAAACTAGTCCCATACCAACTTCGGGAGTAAGATCTTGGGGAAGTTCGCTTTTTTGTACTTCATGCTTTAAAGTTTCATTGATATCTCCATACGCCTGCTCTTTAGCAATTGAAATGGTTTTTTTTTCATTTAATTTCATGTCGATTAATCCTTTTTCAAAACCAGGTATTATTTGTCCTTTTCCTAAAGTAAATTCTATGGGTTCTTTTCCTTCAGAACTGTCAAAAACCTGTCCGTCAGATAGTTTACCAGTGTAATGTACTTTGACCGTGTTGTTCTCTTTAACTTGATTCATCCTTTATGTTTTAATTTTGAAAAATATTCTTTGCATAATTCTTACGCAGCGAACATTTTACTTTAACTTATTCTAACAGTAGCCGCCAAAACCACGCCAAAGGGCTAAAAAATTGGAGAGGATTTTTAAAAACACACCAATTGATACCCTATAAAATACAAAAGTGGTGCTGTAGCCCTTTGATGATAGTAAAGCGCAATTTTAGAATATTTTTCAAAATAATCTCATAAAGAACAATTATAACAGGCAATTATGTCAGTTTATGCAACAATTCTATAAAAAAAGGACAACTGTCATTGACAGAAATACTAATTATATTTTATTCTTGACCTTATACTTCACAAAATGAAAAGTAGTAAGGAACTTTTTTTTGATAAGCTAAATCTTCCTTAATGTTCCTATAAAACGAACTAAAGAAATGTGGCACTTTTATCCTAGCTTGAAGATAATAGTTGAGAAGAATTGAATGCTAACAAGCAATTATGTAACAATCATTTTTTATTGTGTAAGGTTTTAAACAGCATTAAACCTCACCTTTGTGATATTGTGACAATTTATTCATAATTCAAAAAATTTCACAAGGCAAAAGATTCAGGAATAACAAACTGATATGCAAAACAGCTTATTATTGAAATGTATAAGGCCGTTAAAGGAGAAAATATTCTTGAGCAATTAAAACTCCTAAGTCACCTAATGTATCTCTCAACTAAGGAAATATACAATCAAAAAACAAATAAATAGAACTAAATCCCGAAAATCCTTCAAAAAAAATCACTCAAAATAACTCAGAAGCGTATCAAACGAAAAACTTATATAGAATAGCTACCTAGTTAGGATTGAGATGTTCGAATTGCAGAATAAGACGACCAACCAAAAAAGTGAGGAAAGTGAGGATGAAGAAAATAAGTACTACAATTTGTGAGGAGCCGACCGCAATGATTTAGTGGAGATAAAAGATTAAGAAACAATTTAAATACTATTTAAAAATGAAAATTCAATTTAACACAGACAAAACAATAAGCGGTGAAGAAAGAAATCAAGAGTTTTTTACTTCCCAAATTACAGAAGAACTTTCGAGATACCAATCTCATATTACAAGAATTGAAGTTCATTTATCAGATGAAAACGGCAAAAAAGAGGGAATGAATGATATCCTTTGTTTATTAGAAGCTAGGCTCGAAGGGCGAAAGCCTATTGCGGTTTCAAATCAATCCGATAGAATCGAACTAGCCCTCTCAGGTGCACTTGACAAACTCAAAACTACATTAGAATCCATACTTGGACGTATTAAAAATTACTAAAATCAAAATATAATGAAAGCAACAAAAAACTTAGGCATTTGGATGGATCATTCTTCTGCAGCGCTCATCGATTTAAACGACGAAAAAAAAAGCAATTATATCGAATCAAAATTTACTTTTGATACAAAGGAAGAAGCTTTACAAAAAAGCGAAAGCCTGATGCATAACAAAAGACAGCAAATGAACGAAGCCTATTATAAAGAAATAGCAGATGTGATTTTGAACTACGGTCATGTACTCCTTTTTGGCCCCACTAATGCAAATGTAGAACTCCACAATTACCTCAATAAAGATTTACATTTTAAGAATATAGTAATTGATATCAAATCGGCAGATAAAATGTCGGATAATGAAAAACATGCCTTCGTCAAAAAGCATTTTAATGCTTAAAATTCAAAGATCGAAAAGAATGTGGTTTGCGATCTAGGTCAAATAGGGAGCATATTTTTTTAATGTTGTCACACCATGACACTTTATCTAAATTTTTGCCAGCCTATTCTATGTTTCCCTTACTGCAAACGGTATCTAAAAAATAAATAAAGAGTTTGCTAGAGAACGCTCACTGACAGTAACTATTTGTCAGAGCAGATCTTTTACTGAAGTGAACTGCGATCGCTAAAAGCTGGATTTTGTGATCCGAACAAAGGTTTGTTCTTACAGAAAATTCATCTCTGCGAATACACATTTGCATGGCAAAGACACCAAATGCAAAACAAGAAAATCATTTAAAAAAAGTCTCCAATCTTTTTTTAAATCAACCCATATGCAAATCCGAAGCCTACAAAAAGGGTTGCTAGTTGTTGGATTATAGCAACAATAAATATAATTTTAATACTAAAGAAAAATGTCAAAAAATGTTTCTGACCACTTAGTAGAAATGCTTGTAGCGGCAGGCGTAAAAAGAATTTATGCCATTACAGGTGACAGTCTCAATCCCGTAAATGATGCGGTAAGGAGAGACGGAAGGTTACAATGGATTCATGTGCGACACGAAGAAGCGGGAGCCTATGCCGCATCGATGGAAGCAGAACTGAATGGCATCGGTTGTTGTATGGGAAGTAGCGGCCCAGGCCATGTGCATTTGGTCAATGGTTTATATGATGCTAATAGAGCTGAAAACCCTGTCATTGCTATTGCTTCAACAATTCATACTGAAAAAATGGGTTTGGAAAACTTTCAAGAAACCAGACCCGAATTGCTTTTTCAAGATTGTTCGAAATATGTTTTTATGGCCAATACACCAAAACAAGCATTAAATGGATTACAAACGGCTATTCAGCATGCCATTAGTAAAAAAGGCGTTGCTGTTTTAGGTCTTCCAGGAGATGTAGCGGCGGCAGAAATAGAACATGTCCATTCTTCCAATAAAAATTTCTATACACAACCAAGAATTATTCCAAGTCCTGAAGATCTTCAAGAACTAGCAAATTGCATCAATACCCATGAAAAGGTGATGCTGTTTTGCGGTCACGGATGCCGCTATGCAGTCGATGAAGTCATGCAACTAGCACAATTGCTAAATGCACCATTAGGATATAGTTTTAGAGGAAAAATATTTTTTGAACGTAAAGAAAATCCTTATTGTGTTGGTCTAAATGGGCTTTTAGGCAACAAATCCGGATTTGAAGCCATGCATCAAGCAGATGTTCTTGTGATGTTGGGTACCGATTTTCCTTATAGCGATTTTCTGCCGGAAAATTGCAAGATCATTCAAATTGATACCAAACCTGAAAAATTAGGGCGTAGAGCCAAAGTAGATTTTGGATACTGTGGTGATATTAAATCAACGTTACAAGAGCTTATACCTCTAGTTGAAGTGAAAACTTCTACGGATTTCCTTGACAAAATGCGTTCATTACATCAAGAAATTGAACATAAGTATGATAGCTATGTTCAAGAAAAAGGATCTGAAAAAAATATTAGTCCAGAATACGTTGCTTATTTGGTTGATCAATTAGCAGATGACGATGCGATATTTACGGTGGATACCGGAATGAGTGCAGTGTGGGCCGCCCGTTACTTAAAAGCGGGTAGAAATCGCTACTTGACAGGCTCGTTCAATCATGGATCTATGGCAAATGCCATGCCTATGGCTATGGGGGCAGGTTTAGCACAGCCCGACCGACAAGTGATTGCTTTTTGTGGAGATGGCGGTATTGCAATGCTTTTGGGAGATTTGATGACTATTAGTCAATATCAAATTCCAGTAAAGATCATCATCTTTAATAATCGGGTCTTAGGAATGGTGAAACTTGAAATGCGTGTAGAAGGCTATATCGATTGGCAAACCGATATGGTTAATCCTGATTTTATAAAATTGGCGGAAGCCATGAACATCGCTGCATGGGAAGCAAAAGAATCCAAAGATGTGGAATCAGCACTTGCAAACGGATTCAAACATAACGGCCCTGCGATAATCAATATTTTCACAGATCCCAATGCACTGGCAATGCCACCTAACCTAAGCTTTGAACAAGTGAAAGGTTTTGTAGAATCGATGGGAAAAATGATGCTTAATGGAAAATTTGCAGAAATAGTGGATACAACAAAGAGTGATCTAAAATACCTAAAGGAATTATTATAATATATTATGAAAGAAGCTGTTAAATTTACTACGATCGTCCTACTGATTTTTACCATATTCTTAGTAATTATGATAAGGCCTCTGCCTGGTTTTATTGTTTTTGTGGTCTTGCTCGTGTCGCTTGGATTACATGATTTATTTCAGAAAAAACACACGATCCTTAGAAATTTTCCCGTAGTTGGCCACATGCGTTACTTATTGGAAATGATTGGTCCGGAGCTTCATCAATATTTCGTGGAATCCAATACAGATGGCAAACCAGTTGATAAAAATCACCGTACTTACATCTATGAACGAGCTAAAGAGGAAACCCAAACTCATCCTTTTGGAACCGAGCTTAATGTATATAGTGATAATTATAAATGGATGCAGCACAGCATCTATCCTGCCAAGAAAATGGAAACGCCGCCACGCGTTGTCATTGGCGGGAAAGATTGCCTGCAACCCTATAGTGCCAGCCTCTTTAATATTTCAGCCATGAGTTTTGGGGCTTTGAGTAAAAATGCAATTCAGGCACTTAACCAAGGTGCTAAAGCAGGTAACTTTTTTCACGATACTGGCGAAGGCGGCATATCAAAATACCATTTGCTTGGTGGCGATTTAGTGTGGGAAATAGGGACAGCTTATTTTGGTTGTCGCAATGAGGATGGAAATTTTGATCCAGAAAAATTCAAAGTTAAGGCAAATTGGGAACAGGTGAAAATGATTGAAATCAAAATTTCTCAAGGTGCAAAACCGGGACACGGAGGCGTATTGCCTGCAGCTAAAAACAATGAAGAAATTGCGAAAATAAGAGGGGTTCAACCCCATACCAAAATACTATCACCTCCCGGCCATTCTACTTTTAGTGATGCTGAAGGCTTATTGCAGTTTATTCAACAATTGAGAATTTTATCTAACGGAAAACCGGTAGGTTTTAAATTAGCCATAGGAAATAAACAAGAGTTTATAGAGCTGTGCGAAAAGATGGTACGAACAGGAATAAAACCGGATTTCATAACTGTTGATGGAGCTGAAGGAGGTACGGGTGCTGCTCCCATTGATTTTTCAAACTACGTAGGCATGCCTTGGGAAGATGCCCTGATTTTTGTGGTGGACACACTCAACGCATACAAGCTCAAAGAAGAAATAAAAGTGATTACTGCTACTAAGATATTTACAGCTTTTGATATTTTTAAAGCCCTCTGTATCGGAGCAGATGTCTGCAATTCCGCCAGAGGTATGATGCTGGCTTTGGGTTGCATACAAGCTTTGAAATGCAATACCAATGAATGTCCTACAGGAGTAGCTACAAATGACCCAAAATTGGTTCGAGGTTTGGTAGTTTCAGAAAAATGGAAAAGAGTCAGGAATTACCACAAAAATATATCGGAAGATTTTTTGGAATTACTGGCTGCATCGGGTTGTAATTCACTGGAAGAAATGAATAGAAGTTTGATTTTTAAAAAAGTGAATAAACAATGGCTTTCCTATGCTGAATAGGATATAGTAATACAAAATGGAGACGATCTAAAAATAAACAGAATTATCAATATAATTTAAAAAATAAAAATATGAAACGTAACATCAAAAGTTTAATCGGATTCACAATGGGTGCAACCGACGGAGAGATCGGAAAAGTAACAGAATTTTACTTTGACGATCATACTTGGACTATTCGTTATTTAATTGTAGAAACAGGTAGCTGGCTGAATCACCGTAAAGTACTTATCGCAACTGAAGCATTAGTAAAACCGGATTGGGAGCATGAAATTTTCCCAGTTAATCTTACAAAAGATCAAATAAAGAACAGTCCGGATATTGACACTGAACAACCTGTTTCTCGCCAACATGAAATAGAAATGTATGATTATTATCCCTGGAGAACTTACTGGGGTAGTAATTACGGTATAATGGGTTTGGGCACTTCCGGAATGATGATGCAAGTTCGTGAACCCCTTGAAGAAGCGGTGCATAATGCAAATAATAAGGAAGCTAAAGATTCAAGTGGAGATCCCCATTTGCGAAGCACTCACAAAGTAAAAGGGTATGCCATTCATGCTACTGATGGAGAGATTGGAGACGTGGAAGATTTTATTATTGACGACAGTAGCTGGAAACTTGACTTCTTGGTGGTGGATACAGGGAGTTGGTTTCCAAGGAAAAAAGTGCTCATTTCACCAAGTTTGATAGAGGAAATAGATTGGGATTCTTCTACTGTTGTTGTAAGCGCTACAGAAGATGAAGTTAAAAAAAGTCCTGAATACAATGCTGATCAAGATGTAAATGAAGTCTATAAGAAGGAAATTGATAATTATTATTTAGGCAGTAAATTATAAAAATTACTTCAATAAGCTTAAAGATTTTCAATTTAAAATAAAATTTATGATTGAAAATCTTTAAGCTTATTGAAGTAAAAAAAAATCATAAGAATAGTAATATATACAAGGAAGAGTATACAAAAAGGTTACTGCTGAAAGATGCCTTTACGTTCAAAAGCGTGTTATGATTAGTGCAACCATTTTTTCTTTCTGGATTATTCATTTGTCTTAATTTAGTAGCAATATTATTAAATTGTATGATATTCCAATTTAAAAATGAGTTGTAAATCTATTTGAAGAAAAAGTAATAATAGATAATCAAATTATAATAAAAGGCAATTAACGCTCCATGGAGCTGGTACTAATACGACTATTATACCTAGAGCACAACCGAATGGTTCCAATGGAAGGGGTTGCTGACCCTGATCTATTGGCTGTAAAAGTGAAGGGAAGTAGATACTATTTAATTGCTGTAAATATGTGAATTACACAAATATAATGGAAAATATTGCAACACTTTTCCTTATTAAAAGAATGATATTTGCCAAACGAAACATTCATCTTTTAAAGGTAATATAATGAAAATAACACAAAAAAGCACCTTATTATTTGCAATAGTAGTTCTATTGGTTTCATGCCAAACCAAAACAGATGTTAACAAAATTCTTTCAAATCAGAATACTAAAATAGCAATTATGGACACAATTGCTAATAACAGTAATCTATCGATAGAAATGATGGGGATTATGATGAATAATGGAAATGATAAAATGATAAAGATGATGGGGCATGAAAATAGGAATACAATGATGATGCAAAACCAGGAAATTATGATAAAAATGATGGAAAATAATCCTGCAATGATGCAAAGTTTGATGAGCCGAATGTTGGAAAAATTTAAAGGAGATACTCTAATGATCTCCGCAATGAGTTCTATTATAATAAAAAATCAGCAGATGATGGATATGATACTTAAAGATAGGAATTTGGAAGATATAAATAAAATGAAAATATCGAATATTAATTAAAAAAATATAATTATGAAGTATTATATCAGCAAAAAAATCAGTGCCGACTTTGATCAGGCGGTTCTTCGAATAACTGAATCTTTGAAACAAGAAGGATTTGGAGTACTTACCGAAATTAACCTACAGGAAAAACTGAAAGAAAAATTGAATGTCGATTTTCGGAAATACAAAATACTTGGTGCCTGCAATCCAGATTATGCCTACAAAGCAATACAGCAGGAAGACAAAATTGGAACTATGCTACCTTGTAGCGTTATTGTTCAGGAATTGGAAAATAATAAAATTGAAGTTGCGGCAGTTGATCCTGTTGCTTCGATGATGGCAATTGAAAATTCTAGTTTGGCAGGAATAGCGACTGAAATAAAAGAAAAACTCGAAAGGGCTATTGCCTCTTTGTAGCAATATTTTATAAAGATCTAATTTATTAATTTAAAGTAGTGTATTATGATGGATGGGATGAATAATGGGATGAATAACGGGATGAATAATGGTTGGGGAATGGGATATGGTTGGTTTATCGGCCTTATTGTTCTTGTGATTGTTATTTGGTTAGTTATTAAACTAAAGAATCAAAATAAAAAATAATATTTTTATTTTAAGAAGCTTTTTAATTTCCCACTAGTAAAAAAAATGGCAGTTAAAAAGGGTTGTATTGTCCAGTACACCATCAACAAATAAATCTATTGTGGTTTGAAAAGGTATTTCTATGAAACGCCATTCAAAACCTTGCTGTAAAACGGAAAAAGCCAATGCTAAAAACTCGACATAAATTTTAATCATTTTATAAATATATTATGAAATTTCAGGACAAAAACAATGAAGAACTGATAAGGGAGCTGAATATATTACAACATGAGAATAATTCCCTAAAAAATTTATATAACGAAATCTCCAGATTGAAGAAAGTAGAGATGTCCTTGATTGCTTCGGAAATTCGTTATCGCAGGCTTTTTGAATCTGCAAAAGATGGTATTCTAATACTAGATGCAGAAACGGGAAAAATTGTTGATGTGAATCCTTTTCTAATTGATTTATTGGGATATACGCACGAAGAATTCATCGAAAAAGCAATTTGGGAAATAGGCTCTTTTAAAGATTTAATTTCTAATCAACATAAATTTTTGGAATTGCAGAAAAATAATTACGTGCGTTATGATAATTTACCAATTATAACTAATCATGGACATAAAATTCAAGTTGAGTTTGTTAGTAATGTGTATTTATCCGATAAACAAAATGTGATTCAATGCAATATTCGGGACATTACTGCAAGAAAGGTAATTGAACAAGAATTAATTAAAGCTAAAGAACAAGCCGAACAAAGTGACAAATTAAAATCAGCATTTCTCGCTAATATGAGTCATGAGATTCGTACTCCGATGAATGGCATTCTTGGTTTTGCCTCCCTATTGAATCAACCAAACTTAACAGCAACAGAACAACAAGAATACATCCATATTATCGAAGAAAGTGGTACACGTATGCTTAATATTATCAATGATATTGTTTGTATTTCAAAGATAGAATCGGGCCTGATGGAAGTAAACATAAGTGAATCAAATATAAACGAGAAAATTGACTATATACATACGTTCTTTAAACCAGAGATTGAAAACAAGGGAATGCAGTTTTTAATTAAAAAACCTTTGCCTTTCAGGGAAGCATTCATTAGAACGGACCGGGAAAAATTATTTGCTATATTAACCAATCTTGTAAAAAACGCTATTAAATACAGCGAAGAGGGCTCAATAGAATTGGGCTATGAAAAAAAAGAAGGCTATGTTGAATTTTACGTCAAAGATTCAGGAATTGGTATTGATAAAAGTAGGCAGAAAGCAATTTTTGAGCGTTTTGTTCAGGCCGATATTTCCGATAAACGTGCTTATCAGGGAGCCGGTTTGGGATTGTCAATTTCCAAAGCTTATGTAGAAATACTTGGTGGTAAAATATGGGTAGAAAGCGAAAAAGGAATAGGTTCCACCTTTTATTTTACTATTCCCTATACTAATGAATTAAAAGAAACTGCTGCAATTACAAACGATAATGACAACAGTATAAATGAAAAGCAAGTTAGTAATCTTAAAGTAATAGTTGTTGATGATGATAATATATCTGATTTACTATTAAGTCTAATGCTCACAGAAATAAGTCGTGAGATCCTTCATGCAAAAAATGGATTTGAAGCCATTGAACTTTGCCGTAATAATCCTGATACGGATTTGATATTAATGGATGTTAAAATGCCGAAAATGAATGGTTATGAAGCGACCCGACAAATACGCCAATTTAATACAAGTGTAGTTATTCTTGCACAAACAGCTGATGGTATGATTAGTGACAAAGATAAAGCAACCGAAGCGGGATGTAATGAACACCTTTCAAAACCGATTATAAAAAATGAATTAATGTCGGTAATACAACACTGCTTTATCTTATAAACAAGTCTTATTAAATACAAGAAATTAAAAACAGGGCTATAAAAGCGACTATAAAACTTGTGGTGAATAGTATCGATATATAATGAGTTGAAACAAATGAAATTTGTAGTTACAAGACAATTTTATACTATTATACACCAAACGGTTTAAATATTTCCTGCTTGGATTTACCACAATCGTTAGTGGGTTTGTTAATGTCAAATAACACAAAGTGTCCCAATTGTAAATTCTAAAGAACCTTTTATCTCCAACCCTACATCTGGATATGCAAATAAAAACCGCACTATTAGTTAAGCAACATTTTTAAAAATATTTTGCTGTTTCCAGAATTCTTCGATTGTTTTATATTCTAAAGCGGAATGCCTTCTTTTTCTGTTGTACCAGATTTCAATAAATTCAAATAAATCGAGTCCCATTTGCTCTTTAGATATAAGCTTATTGCCATAAATCTGTTCCGTTTTCAAAGTCTTAAAAAAGCTCTCAGCCACTGCATTGTCCCAACAATTTCCTTTACGGCTCATGCTTCTTGTGATCAGTTTATAGGATTCTAGTACATTA
>NZ_SMFK01000005.1 GCF_004349355.1 Flavobacterium cellulosilyticum
TGCATCTTTGAGCTTTCTTTCAAGTTCCGAAATGCGTTCCTGTTCTGGCGTTTGCTTTAAATTGCCGTTCCCTGGAAAACTTCCTTGTCCGAACTCTTCATATTCTTTTCTCCATTTATACAACTGTGGAGCAGTAACTCCTAACTCTCTGGCCAGTTCTGAAATATTTGTTCTTTCAAAACTCAACTGGACTGCTTTCTCTTTAAAAGCTCGGTCATAAATTATTCGCGTTTTTTTCATAAATTAAAATTAAGGTTTTTATTCTTAACTTTTTATGCGGGTAAAGTTAGCATGTCCAATCTACTTGAACTCGTAGTATTTTATTATAGGAATAGTAATCAAATCAGTAAATGATATAACTCATTAAGTTAATTCTATAACACATATTCATCAACTGGAGGTTAACTTTGTTTCTTAAAATAAAAAAATTTTTATGAAAAAAGTACTAATTACCTTGGATTATGATTCTAGCTCCCAAAAAGTTGCTGAAAGGGGTTTTACAATGGCTAAAGCAATGCAGGCTGAAATTATATTGTTACATGTAATCTCAAACCCCACATTATATTATACTGGATATACTGCTTCCTTTATTGGAATGATGCCATTACAAACAAAAAATGTAGATGATTTAAAAACTGTCGCCTTAAATTTTCTTGATAAAATAAAACATGAACTTGGAAATGAAGGTATTCAAATACTTGTAAAAGAAGGGGATACTGTGGATTCAATATTAGAAGCAGCAAAAGATCTGCAAGCTGATATAATCGTGTTGGGCACGCACAGCAGGAAATGGTTGGAAAATATAGTTATGGGAAGTGTTGCTGAAAAAGTATTAAAAGACACCTCTTTACCGCTTTTCATTATTCCAACTAAAAAATAGTAGCATATAGATTTTAGTTAAGCAAAAAAAAATAATTCGCAAGGAAGAAATAGATACACTCTCTAATTTTTTCAATTGGCTAATCAACCTATTAAGTCAATAATAAAAAACAACATAATGTTAAAAATAATTAATGATTTACCATCCCAATTACTAGGAGTTAAAGCATAATAAAAAATAACAGGTAAAGAATACGAAACGATTTTAATTCCTGCTTTATAGGAAAAATTGAAGACAAACAAAAAAATCCAGATGCTTTTTGAGCTTGGATACAGTTTTACTTGATTTGATTTTAATGCTATGCTTGACGATGCTAAGATGCCTATTGATATGGAAAAAAAAATAGAGGAAAGATTATTCTATAGCGAGAAAAGCAATGTTGTAACGAACCAATTTTAAGAATATTCATTGTTATACAGTAAGTGCAGACAAGAAAAAAAAATACTCGTATAGTTCTTATTTCAAATCTTTAAGTCGACTCGAATGCCAAAATAAGGAGGAGAAATTAGTATCAACTAAATATGAATTGGTTTTTCCCACTGAGCCCGAGAACATAAATGAGAAACTATCTAATTCATAAATTAAAATAAGATGAAACAACATATTGTAAAAATAAAATCAATAGATAAAATCACACACGATGTATTGAAAATTGTTACCGAAAAACCTAAAAAGTACCTCTTTACACCAGGTCAAGCCACAGATATTTCTATAAAAAAAGAGGGTTGGAGCGATAAAGAAAATCCGTTCACTTTCACTGGTCTGCCGGAGAATAATTATCTCGAATTTACTATTAAAACATATCCTTCGCATAAAAATGTGACAAACGAACTTCTCCATCTAAAAATAAACGATGAGTTAATTTTACATGAGGTTTATGGTGCAATCAGCTACAAAGGAGAAGGTGTATTTATAGCAGGAGGTGCAGGAATTACTCCGTTTATTTCCATTTTCAGGGATTTACACTCGAAAAATGAAATAGGGAATAATAAACTCATTTTTGCCAATAAAACTAAGAATGACATCATCCTAGAAGAGGAATTTGCAGCATTATTAGGTATTAATTTCATCAATATTTTGTCGGATGAAAATGTTGAGGGATATGCTAAAGGACAAATTACGAAAGATTTCATTCAAGCAAACAGTGGCGGAACAAATCAATTTTTTTATCTCTGCGGTCCTCCGCCAATGATGGAAGCAATCGAAAAACAATTAGCCGATTTGCATGTAGATAAAAAATCAATTGTAAAAGAAGAATTTTAAATAACACATTAAATAAAAAATCACATGAAAACGAACAGACTTTCAAAAACTATTACAGCAGCATTAAATGCACAAATGACAAAAGAAGCACATGCTTCGCAAATATATTTATCTTATGCAGCTTGGGCCGACGAACAGGGATTCTCAGGTATAGCAAGTTTTCTTTTCAGACATGCTAATGAGGAACGGAACCACATGATGAAAATAGTAGAATACATTTTAAAAAGAGGTGCTGAGGTAGAAGTGATTGCTATTCCTGCTCCACCCGAGAATCCAGTAAGTATAAACAACTGTTTTGAAAAAATTTTCGAGCACGAAGTTGATAATACAAATGCCATTTACAAAGTGGTAAAGTTGAGCCATGCAGAAGAGGATTGGGCAACATATAATTTTATGCAATGGTTTGTTATGGAACAAGTGGAAGAAGAAACGCTTGCGATGAACTTATTGGATAAAATGAAAATAGCAGGAGGCGAAAAAATGAGTAGTGATGCTTTATATTCATTTGACAAAGATATGGCAAATGCATCTGATGAAGTGAGACCCGCACAAGAGGCAACAACAGAGAATCCCTAAATTTTTAAGCAACATTCTTTAGACTGCAATTAATTCCCAAAAGAATATTATTATAGAAGAATTGGATGTTAGTCCACAGGAATTTATTGATTTAGATTACGAAAAAATGTAATTGTTGAAATAAAAATAAATATTATGAAACGAAAAATTAAAAGTCTGATTGGTTTTACCATTCATGCTACAGATGGAGAAATAGGCAAAGTAAAAGAGTTTTACTTTGACGACAGAACTTGGACAATACGGTATATAATTGTAGAGACAGGAAGTTGGCTCATCGGCAGAAAAATTTTGCTGTCGCCACAAGCTTTGCTTACCCCAGATTGGGAGAAGCAAACTTTTCCGGTTAATCTAACCATGGCACAGATAAAGGACAGTCCAAAAATTGATACGGATAAGCCTATATCTCGTCAGCATGAAATGGATTTATATGGGTATTATCCCTGGGGGAATTACTATTGGGGAGGTAGCATGGGTAATGTAGGAATGGGTATGTCTTATCCTATAGGCTTGAAATATATACAAAAAAAAGAACCGGATGTACCCCATGACTCTCATTTAAGAAGCACTGAAGCGATATCGGGTTATAATATTCAAGCAACAGATGGAGGAATTGGTGATGTAGAAGATTTGATAATCAATGACCAAACATGGGCAATTGATTATCTGGAAGTGGATACTGGTAATTGTTTTCCCGGAAAAAAGGTTTTGATAGCTCCCAAATGGATCAGCGAAATAAACTGGGAAACTTCTTCGGTGATTGTAAATGCATCTGAAGATCAGGTCAAAAACAGTCCGAAATATATTGATAATCAAGCGTTAAGTGATTCTTATGAAACCGATCTACAGAATTATTATGAATATATTAAGCGTAAATGAAATTTTGTTCCTCATTCATTTATGGAAATAAATAATTGAAATATAAAGGCTCTTGCTTACCCTCTATCGAACAAAGGTACAGTGGCAAATGCAAGATTGTTGTATTTAATAGATGAGAAGTGCTAGTGAAGTCATAGCTTTGAAATAAATAAATGCTGCTAGATAAGTACTTTCGAACTAATTTAATGAAACATTAATGGTAGAATTAAAGTTTAAAAAACTAACTTTAAAAAAATGAAAGTCTTCAATTAAAGAAGCACATTTTTTTTTGAGTTTTGATGTGATATTTGTAGAAGAAACAGCAAAAGACTGCGATATTTATTATATAGGCATTCAAGCAGATGGTACGCATTAGTTTCTGATCTTGAAACATTAAAAAACTTGGTAGCGCTCCAACAACTAAAATAACTCCAATATAATTTTACTATATGAAATCGCCATGATTCCAAATGACAAACACAAATAAAGAACGGCGATACCATATTCCTTTAAAAAAAACAAATATTATCTACCTATAAAAGAAAGTCCTTTGACTCTGGAAAAGCTATTAGATCAAATAGTAGGTTAGAACATTTTCCAAATTGCAGCCTTTCCAATGATTTTACTTGTTGTATTAGAGTGGATTCTTACAATTGCATAAAAAAAAGATTATTATAATAGCATAGACACGATTTCTGCCACATTTATAGGTAGTGTAAATGTTGGTATTTCAGCTTTATTAAAAATAGGAATTTTTGGAATTATTCTGTTTTTTTATAATATTATTCCTTCGAGCATCCCAATCGTATGGTGGGCATACTTCCTTTGCATTATTGCAATAGATTTTTTTAAATATTGGTCACATCGATTAACCCATATTAATAGTTTTTGGTGGGCAACTCATGTTACAAACTACAATTCAGAAAAATATAACTTGTCTGTGACTTTTAGGTTGGGGATATGGCTTGGGCCGAAATAGAATCAGTATATTCATTTAATAAAAATTTCTATAGATAACCAAGAATAATATCCAATGAAGGCCATCTACTAGAATTGGAAAATAGCATCAATACACATGAAAAGGTGGTATTGTTTTGTGGTCATGTAGCTTTGCATTAATAAGATAAATTTTAAAAATTACTTTTATGAAAAAAAAAATAATAATTATAGTTCTGTTTTCAATCATTCAGATTTTTAGCACCAGCTGCTCGGACAAAAAAAAATCATCTGATTTTGTTTCTACTGATGGTATTGTGACAGCATATTCTGGTGGCAATACAGAAATGGGGAATAAATCAAACGGAATTGGAGATTTTGTAGCCGCATCAAAAGCGGTAATGCCTGCAGTGATTCATATTAAAATCCTCTTAAAACCGGCAACAGAGAATACTAATTTTAGACAACCCTATGGCACGCAATCCAGAAGCAATGTTCCTGCAATGGCTTCAGGTTCTGGTGTAATAATTTCCCAAGACGGATATATAGCAACAAACAATCATGTTATAGAAAATGCATCAGAAATTAAAGTCATATTACCGGATAAGCGTGAGTTTTCAGCTGAATTAATTGGTCGTGACCCAAATACCGATCTAGCGCTTTTAAAGATAAAAGCAGACGGACTTCCAATTGTAAAATTAGGAAATTCAGATAATGTACAGATTGGCGAATGGGTTTTGGCTATTGGTTATCCTTTCTCGCTAAATACAACTGTTACTGCTGGTATTATAAGTGCTAAGGCAAGAAGCATCGGAATAATTAACCGCCCTGGGAGTAACAATTCTCAAAGTAATTCAGGTACAACTGCTAATACAGCAATTGAATCTTTTATTCAAACTGATGCTGCAATTAATCCAGGAAATAGTGGAGGTGCACTTGTAAACACAGCCGGAGAACTTATAGGTATTAATAGCGCGATTGCTTCTCAAACTGGTAGCTATGCAGGATATTCATTTGCAATACCTGTAAACTTGGCTAAGAAAATTCTGGATGATCTTAAACAATATGGTTCTGTAAATCGAGGAGTATTGGGAGTTGCATTTCCTTCACCTTCAGATGAACAACGGTATTTCAAGCAACAGGGTATTGCCCTTGGGACAGTAAATGGCGTCTATATAACGAATGTAATGAACAATAGCGCAGCAGCTGAAGCCGGTCTTAAAGAAGGCGATATTATACAAAGTATAGATGGAACGCAATTGGCTTCATCGACAGAGTTTTCGGAAAGGATTGCTAGACATCGACCTGAAGATATAATCAAACTAAGCTATTTGCGTGACGGAAAAATCAAGACTGTTTCTGCAACTTTAAAAAAGGAAGCGCCAACAAAGACAACATCTAATAGTAATAAATCGCTCGACCAAATTTATGATAAGCTCGGTGTCAGTTTTGCGCCGCTTACAGAAGGTCAGAAACAATATTTCAATATTAATTCAGGGGTAGTAGTAACAAATGTTCGCATGGGCGGTTTTTTTGACCATAATGGAATTCCTGTCGGAACCATAATTGCCTATATAAACGGCAAACCTATCAATAGTTCTAAAGATATTGATCTGGCCTTTTTATCTGCTCAAAGAGGAATTATACAAATATTTGCAATTGCACCTGATGGATCTAAGGTAATATTTAATCTTTCTTTGGGTACTTAATAATCATTAATTAAGGCATTCAAGCAGGTAGTCTGCATTAGTATCTCATCTTGAAATATAAAAAAAACTTGGAAGTGCTACAACAACTAAAATAACTCCAATATAATTTGACAATATGAAAGAAAATCTTTTGACTATGGAAATGCTATTAGATCAAATAATAGGTCTAAATATTATCCAAATTGCAGCTATTCCAATAATTTTACTTGTTGCTTTGGAGTGGTTCTAACCATTATTCAAAAAAAAGAGTATTATAATAGGGTAGACACCTTATAGGCCACATTTATAGGTCTTGTAAATGTTGGTATCTCAGCTTTACTAAAAATACGGATTTTCGGGCTTATACTATTTTTTATAATGTTATTCCGTGGAGCATCCCAAGCGAATGGTATGCATACGTTCTTTGCATTATTGCAATAGATTTTTGTAGATACTGTTCACATCGATTAACCCATGTTAATCGTTTTTGGTGGGCAACTCATGTTACACAACACAATTCAGAAAAATTTAACTTGTCTGTGGCTTTTAGGTTGGTTTGGACACAATACATTAAATTCATCTTTTTTAATCCTGTAATTTAAATGGGATTTGACTCTGTAATTTTTTTATATGTCACTAAATCGAAGTACTCTATCAATTCTGGATTCATACTGAATATATTAGAATATTACAGGCTCCAATTGAATATATTTTTGTTACACCATCTCATCACAGAGTGCATCATTCATGTAATAAAAAATATTTGGATAAGAACTTTGGATCAATATTTATTATCTGGGACAGATTATTTGGAACTTTTCAAGCAGAGGAAGAACAGACATTTTTATGGCATCACGACACCAATTAATTCCTATAACCCCATTACTTTAAACTTTCATGTATGGAAAGACATCTTCTTAGATGTAATTAAAAGTTGGTCATTAAAAGAGGCATATGCAATGATGTTTACAAACCCATCTCAATTAGAAGCTGTTAAGAGTGAATTCAATTCTATTTATTTGAAGGAAATGGAACAATTATATAAGGCGGATGTTGATTTTTTAAAAAAAAATAACCCTGAAAAAAGTAATGACCTAGAGCTATTAGTCAGCGATCAAATAGTAAAAACCTAAAAAACGATTGCCAACGGTGTATTAATGTAGTGCTACTTCTAGCCTAATTAATTATTATTGATTATTTAGGAAAGGTATAAAAAACTAAAAATAATAAAAGACATATGCAGTTTTGGATTGCAATCGAAACGATAGAGAGATGCCAGTATTCAAGGATTAAAAGTGAAAGAATGTGTGAATCTTGTAAGTCTTTCATATATTATGTAACACTTATTCGTTTTTATGTATTTACCTTTGTTAGAGGTGATTACTATTTAAAACGATAGTAATAATAATAACCTAAAAAAAAATTATTATAAATTTACTTTACATCGTAGCGGTAATTTTAATTATTGGCTGGCTAGTTGGATTTTTTGCTTTTCAAATCGGTTAGTTGACACATTTATTGCTATTTATTACAATTGTCGCAATAGTTGTTAAAGTCATTCAAGGAAAATGAAAACTATAATTAATAAACCTTCTTTGTACTCTATCTGACGATAGCTGAAAAAGGAAATGGTATCGAATAAATATTTTAACACTTAAAAAGAAATTTATTATGGCAGAAATTAAGATTGAACAGAAAAAACCGATTTGGCCTTGGTTGTTACTTGGCCTTGTAATCGTTGGACTGCTTGTATATTTTCTGGTATTTCGTGATAACGGCGAAAATACAGAGGTAGTACCTGAAGCAGATTCCATCACTAATACGAACGAATCTGACCTTTTAGGAGTAAAAGAAAATAACGGCACCGTTGCGGCTTATGTAAATTTTGTAGAAAACAGTAAAGAAAAAATGAGTCTGGATCATGAATATACAAATGAAGCGCTATTAAAACTAATTGAGGCTACTGATGCTACGGCCAATGCGGTTGGATATGAAGTTCATGCAGATTTAGAAAAGGCAAGGGAATATGCAAAAATGATTGAACAAGATTCTATTGAAACAACACATGCGGATAATATTAGAAAGGCAGATGATATTTTAACCAATGTATTGCAAAACATCCAAAAGGCTAAATATCCGGAATTGACGAATGAAGTTGCAGAATTAAAAATTGCATCAGAATCAATAAAACCGGGAGTACTTACTCTTGAGCAAAAAGATGCAGTTAAGAATTACTTTGAAAAGGCTTCTGACCTTCTTCAAAAAATGAATTAATCTTTAAAAATTAAAATGATGACAAAAACAAACAAAAATCTTTTTAATCTGGACGAATTATCCGGTTATAAAGTGGCCGAAAATTATAGCGATGTAAGGGGTTGGGATGTAAAAGATGCAAATAACCGTATTATTGGGAAAGTGGATCATTTGCTGGTAAACAAAACTGACGAACGAGTAGTTTATCTAGATGTTGAAGTTGATGAGACGTTGATAGAAGAAGAGCATAATACGTATCAAAGCAAAGTTAACGAAGGTTTGCATGAGTTTGTAAACAAGGAAGGGGAAAATCACCTGATTATTCCTATCGGCATGGCAGTTATAGATGAGAAGAACAAATCGGTAAATACCAATCAAATTGATAGCTCAACTTTTGCTAAAGCTAAACGGTTTACAAAGGGAGATGCGATAGATTTTGCATACGAATTATATTTAGTTCGCCATTACGGGAGAGATAACACGATTCACAATTCGAATAGTGTCGATGGATTTTATGATCGTGAAGAGTTTAATAATACTTTTCATCGAAAAGAATAAAAAAAAAAATTATGGAATTACTTACAAAAGAATTAATTCAGGAGCTTCTGGTAGTAGACCAGGCGACTTGTCTTTCACTTTATATGCCTACGCACCATACACATCCTGAGAATCTTCAGGATAGCATTCTTTTTAAAAATCTTGTAAAGGAATTGGAGGAATCGTTGATGCAGAAATATTCAGCCGCTGAAGTGCAAAAACATCTTGAATCTGTATATGCCCTTGTTAACGACAATGATGTTTGGGATCACGCCTTAGAGGGACTGGCTGTTTTTAGTGCAAAAGGTATATTTAAAGTTGTCGGACTGAATAAATCGGTTTCGGAATTGGCCATGGTAGCCGACAGTTTTCATACCAAACCACTGCGGCAATATTTGCAATCGGCTGACAACTATCACGTTTTGTGCTTAACTCTTCAGGATATCCGTCTTTTTGAAGGCAACCGTCACTCCCTTACTGAGGTTAAACTCACTGCTGATATTCCAAAAACCATGACAGAAGCGCTTGGTGAAGAATTGACAGAAGCTCATACCACTGTTGCATCATATGGTGGTGCCGGAGGAGAAAGTTCGCCAATGCATCACGGCCAAGGCGGTAATAAAGAGGAAACTGAAAAAGACGCTGAAAGGTTTTTCCGTGTGGTTGCGGATGCAATTAATGAACACTATTCGAAACCTTCAGGCTGGCCTCTTATCCTTGCCACATTGCCCGAACACCAAAGCCTTTTTCAAAAGGTAAACAAAAATCATTTGTTGTTACCGACAGGGATTTCTATAAATCCCTCGTCCGTTTCGCCAGATGAACTGGCAAATATGTCTTGGGAATTAATGGAACCCGAATATAATCTGAAACTTGACCGCCTAGTTGCCAGGTTTGAGCAGTCAAGGGCAAATGGCAAAGGCAGCGACGACTATAAGGAAGTAGCTGTGGCGGCAGTTGAGGGACGGGTTGATACCCTTTTTGTTGAAGCCGACCGGATTATTGCAGTCAGGGTAACTAATCTGGTAACGGGAAATACGCAGAAAAAAGATTTGATAAATCCGAGAGTAGATGACCTGCTGGACGATATGGGAGAACTGGTAATAAAAATGGGTGGACAGGTGATGGTTCTTCCAACCGATAAGATGCCTTCTGAAACAGGGCTCGCAGCAATATTTCGATACTAATTAAAATAAAATAGTATGCTAATTCAATTTAATACAGACAAAAATGTAATCCTGAACGAAGAACAAATAGCTTCTTATACTTCTTTAATATCGGAAGAACTAAGCAGGTTCAGTACGCAAATAACCCGTTTGGAAATCCACCTTTCTGACGAAGATGGCAATAAAGACGGATCTAACGATAAGCGATGTTTGGTTGAAGCCCGTCTTGAAGGGATGAAACCAACTGCTGCTACCGACCACTCAAACACCCTTGAAAAGGCTATGTTTGGTGCTATTGACAAATTAAAAACTTCTTTGGAAACGATAAGCGGACGTTTAAACGATTATTAACGGCAATAATATCATATCAATTCATTTATGTTGGCAGCGCTGTTGGTTAATGAGATTGCCAAAATATTTATTCGGACACGGATAAAACGTGCAGATGCGTAAATGATGTAATCTTTTCCAAAAGTTGGGTAACACACAAATCTATAATGTCCCATCATTTCGATAAAGTCTCTCGAAATTCATAATGCAAATTTTAGCTTAGCCATTCCGACCCTTAAAATTGAAGCATGTATTTGGAAATGCTTTCAAAACAGTAAAGGAATAGTTACCATATAACATAATTAAAAAATTAATCAATATGTCTATACAAACAGTTAATCCGAACACCAATAAAACCTTGAAGTCATTTGAAGAGATGACGGAAAAGGTCATTGAAGCCAAGGTAGTAAAAGCGCAAAATGCCTTTACTGATTGGAAAGAAAGCAGTTACCAACAGCGAGCCGATCTGCTGCATAAAGTAGCTACGCTCATGCGTAACAAGAAGTCTGCATTGGCTAAAACTATCACCTTAGAAATGGGCAAAGTCATTGCTCAGGCGGAAGGAGAAATCGATTTGAGTGCCAATATTTTTGATTATTATGCAGATCACGGAGAAGCGTTTCTTGCAGATAAAGTACTGAACCCCGAATATGGATCTGCCATTATAAGAAACAGTCCCATTGGTGTATTGTTAGGCGTAATGCCGTGGAATTTTCCATTCTATCAGATGGCTCGCTTTGTCGCTCCGAACATCATGGTGGGCAATACTATTTTGCTTAAGCATGCCTCCATTGTTCCACAATGTGCTGCTGTCATTCAAGAATTATTTGAAGAAGCAGAGGCTCCCGAAGGATTGTACACCAATTTATTTATCACAGGCAAACGTGCATCAGCATTGGTTTCCGATAAAAGAATAAAGGGTATTTCTTTTACAGGAAGTGAAGAAGCCGGTTCAAGTATTGCCATGGAGGCCGGAAAACACTTGAAAAAGGTGGTCCTCGAGCTTGGTGGAAGTGATGTGTTCATTATACTGGAAGATGCCGATATGGATAAAACAGTAGAATGGGCCGTTTTCGGAAGGATGAATAACAATGGTCAAAGTTGTGTTGCCTCCAAGCGGTTTATTGCAGTGGAAGCTATTGCTGATACATTTATTCAAAAGTTTAAGGATGCTCTATCAAAAATGAATGTAGGTGATCCGATGGATCCTGAAACAGATTTAGGCCCAATGAGTAGCGAAGAGGCAGCAGTGCATTTAGCCGATCAGGTGAAACGTTCGGTTGATGAAGGCGCAAAAGTATCATTGGGTGGTAAACGTGCCGATCGTGACGGTGCCTTTATGGAACCTACCATTCTCACCGATCTGAAACCTGGTATTGCTGCGTATCATGAAGAATTATTTGGCCCGGTGGCATCCTTTTATGTCGTAAAAGACGAACAAGCTGCTATTGATCTGGCCAATGATTCTGATTTTGGTTTAAGTGGATCCGTTTATACACAAGACATTGAGCGTGGAAAAAGAGTAGCTGACCAAATAGATACGGGCATGGTATTCATCAATCATCCAACCCAGACACAACCCAATTTTCCTTTTGGCGGAACAAAACGTTCAGGCTTTGGCCGTGAACTATCAGAGCTCGGGATTCAGGAATTTGTAAATAAAAAACTCATTCGCGTAAGCGGAATAAATGATCCTTTTTAACAAACATAGCAACCCTGCATTGTTGAAGTAAAATGTATTTTGAACCGAATATAAATTATCAAACTAAAATTAATAATAAAATGGATATTAAAGATAAAATAATAATAATAACTGGAGCCTCAAGTGGAATCGGAGAAGCAACGGCCTTAAAATTATCAATGAAGGGTGCCACAGTAGTGCTTTCCGCACGCAGTAAAGATAAATTGAACGAGCTTAAGAAGACCATCGAGGACAAAGGAGGCAAGGCGTTAGTAGTCATTGCTGATGTTACAAAGAAGGCAGACATGGAAAAATTAGTAGCTAAAACACTCGAGGAGTATGGTACTGTACATATAATAATTAATAATGCAGGTTTGATGCCCTTGTCTTTTGTGAAGAAGTTGAAGACCGATGAGTGGGAAAAAATGGTGGATGTTAATATTAAAGGAGTGTTGAATGGTGTAGCTGCTGTTCTTCCTACCCTTATTAAAAACAAACAAGGGCATATAATCAATATTTCATCTACAGCAGCCTATCGATATTTCCCGGGTGGTGCAGTCTACTGCGCCACAAAGGCAGCGGTGAAAATGTTTTCGGAAGGCTTACGACAGGAGTTAGCTCCAAAGTATGGTATATGTGTTACCTCTATTGAGCCCGGGGCTGTGGCAACAGACTTAATGAATACCATAACAGACGAAGATATTTTAGACAAACTATCAGAAATGCAGAAAATGACGATGCTAGAACCAGAGGATATTGCAGAGGCTATTTATTACGCACTAACGCAACCGAGCCGCGTGAATATAAATGATGTCTACATCATGCCAACAGAACAGCAGCAGTAAGCTACGCTTTCTTTTAGTAAAACCTAGCGCTGGGACTTCGATATTGAATTATCAGAATTAGAGATTCAGTAATTTATGAATAAAAGTACTTATGCAAAATATAATTTAAATAGATGAAGAGTAATGTAAAAACCTCTCTAACGCAAAATATTTTTAGAATAGTATTGGCTCTTTCTATGGTCTTTGCCGGATGTAGTCATCTTACTTTTTATCGAATTGATTTCCAGGCACAAGTTCCTGATTGGGTTCCATTGAGCAAAGATTTGGTGGTACTACTATCAGGTATTGTTGAAATCGCATTAGGACTGATTTTACTGTTTTGGAAAAAGCAACGCGTAAATATTGGATGGTCATTAGCCCTATTCTTTGTCCTTGTTTTCCCGGGTAATGTAGCCCAATACCTTGGTGAGAAAGATGCTTTTGGCACTTTAAACTCTGATCGATCCCGATTAATTCGCCTTTTCTTTCAACCTGTGCTCATCGCTTGGACACTTTGGTCGACTGGTGCATGGCAGTCATGGAGAAATTCTAAGAAATAAATACCATGCGTACTCTAAAATTAAATTAAAACACAACTCATATGAAAGCTTTACAAATAGTAAAATACGGTGACTTAAAAGACAGTTTAGCCATTGGTGAAATCGAAAAACCATCGGTGAAGCCAAACGACATTCTGGTAGAAGTCAAAGCAGTTTCTCTAAATCCGATTGATTATAAATTGGCCGAAGGAAAACTAAAAGAAATGATGCATTTAGACTTACCGACTACCATCGGTTTTGATTTGAGTGGCGTAATTGTTGAACTAGGAACTGATGTCAGTGCTTTCAAAATTGGCGATGAGGTCTATACCAGAGTGCCACAAGAACAAATGGGCACTATAACGGACTATGTAGCCGTTACAAGTGATTTAGTCGCTAAAAAGCCTGCGAATATTTCCTTTGAAGAGGCGGCCGGCTTACCTTTAATAGGACTTACTGCAATTCAGGCTTTGGAACGCGTTGGTATAAAAGAGGGCGACAGAATTCTTATCCACGCTGGTTCAGGCGGTGTAGGAAGTTTTGCTATCCAGTATGCCAAGGCAAAAGGCGCTATTGTTTATACTACGACCAGTACCAAAAATGTAGATTGGGTTAAAGCCTTGGGAGCTGATCGTGTGATTGATTACAAAACGGAGGATTATAAAGAAGTCGCTACTAATTTAGACATCGTTTTCGACACTTTGGGAGGTGATTACACCTTCGATGCTTTTGAAATTATTAAAGAAGGTGGAAAAGTGACGTCCATAGTAGGTCCGCCTGATGAAGAAACTGCCAAGCAAATGGGCATGACCGATTATAAGCTTCCTGAAAAACTATCTAAATTGATTGAAGAGAAATCAGCAGTTTATAAACTTACCTGGATGCAACCTGATGCAAAGCAGCTCAAAGACATTAAAAGTATGGTTGAAGATGGCGCTATAAAACCAATAGTAGATCTCATATATACTTTCGAAAAAGGTATCGAGGCCTATCAATATCTAGCTACCGGACGAGCACAAGGAAAGGTTATTATAACGCTTTCTTAAGTCTCTCAAAATGTAGATAATGAGTATCTTATTTAATTAAAAGAAAAAATAAAAAATCATGAGTGAAAGAAAAAATGTATTAGTGGCAGGAGCAAATGGAACCACAGGAAGAATTATCATTAATTTATTAAAAGCATCAGAGACCTATCAACCTATTGCGATGGTCAGAAAACAAGAGCAAAAAGACCGTTTTGAAAAGCAAGGCGTATCGACGGTGCTTGCCGATTTAGAAGTAGATTTAAGCCATGCGGTAAAAAATGCCGATAAAGTAATTTTTGCGGCAGGATCAAAAGGTAAAAATATCATAGGTGTAGATCAGGAAGGAGCAAAAAGTCTGATTGATGCGGCTAAAGACGCAGGAATCGAAAAGTTTGTGATGTTAAGCTCCATGGGAGCAGACAACCCCTCGGTAAGTAATGATCTTGAAGATTATTTGAGAGCAAAGCAAAATGCTGACGACCATCTGCGTTCAAGTGGCTTGAATTACAGTATTGTAAGACCTGGTCATTTGACAGATGAAGATGGAACAGGTAAAATTAAGCTTAAAGAAAAACTAAAAATTGAAGGAAGCATTTCAAGAGCAGATGTGGCTAAAACATTGGTGGAAGCCTTAGAAGAGGACGTCAAACAGAAACAAATTTTTGAAATTCTAAGCGGGGAAGTTCCTATAGAAAAAGCTGTTCGTTCTTGATAAAAAGCTGTAGACTCAAATAATACGGTCAATTATTTTAAAAAAACTATACATTATGGCACAGAGAGAAACATACCCAAGATCATTTTCGCATATTGGAATTACAGTTCCAGATATTAATAAAGCAGTTGAGTTTTATCAGAAGGTAATGGGATGGTAAGTTATTATGAAGCCCTTTAGGGTAAAAGAGGAAAATGATACTGCCATCGGGGAATGTGTATAGATGTTTTTGGAAATACTCTCAACACAGTAAAGGAATAGTTCCTTATACTAAATAAAAGTAAATTTATAAAAGCATAATGATACAGGACATACAAGAGCAAGTAGCGAAACCAGTACAAACGGTAGTACAAAAGTTAGAAGGTTGGCTTGATACCTTCATCAACATGCTTCCCAATATGGTAGTGACCTTGTTGTTATTGATTATCTTTCTTGTGCTTGCCAAATTTGGAAGTAAATTGTTTAAAAAACTTTTCTACAAAGCATCAAATAACGAAGCATTGGGGCATTTATTCTCCACTATAATTTATGGAGCAATCCTGAGCATTGGTATATTTATTATGCTTGGCGTGCTCGGGCTAAATAAGGCTTTAACTTCAATACTTGCAGGAATTGGTGTGATAGGCTTGGCATTGGGTTTTGCTTTTCAGGATATAGCTGCAAATTTTGTTTCTGGAATTATACTTGCCTTTAAAAGACCTTTTAAATTAGAAGACATAATTCAAACCAATGATATTATGGGCAAAGTAACTAAAACTAACTTGCGGGATACGGTTATTGAGACTTTTCAAGGCCAAGAAGTTTACATTCCAAATAAAGACTTTTTACAGAACCCATTTTACAATTTTTCTGTCTTAGAAAAAAGGCGTGTTGATTTAGTTGTAGGAGTATCTTACGCAGATGATCTTGATAAAGTTGAAGATGTAGTACTGAGCACAATTAAAAATTTGGAAGGGGTAATCGATAAGGACATGATTGTTTTTGACTATTCTGAATTCGACTCTAGTTCGATCAATTTTAATATTCGATTTTGGATCCAATATCCTGACCAACCCGGCTACTTGACGATGAGAAGCAATGCCATCAAAGCGATTAAGAAAGCATTTGATGAGCAAGAGATTACTATTCCTTTTCCAATTCGGACTTTGGACTTTGGAATTAAAGGCGGGCAAAAACTCTCCCAAATGGAATTGAATAAGTAGGCTAACTAATAAACGTACAAACTTCCTGATTTTTTATTCCAAAATACATAGCAGGCAATTGCAATAATTAATGCAATACTATTTTTTAAACTTTATAGAATAAGAGTAGATAAATTACTTTAATACCAACATTATGAGAGCTTTAATATTATGTCATCTGGTTCTTCTTGTGCAAGGAATAGGCTCTGGTCAAAAACAACAAAATGATTTCAGAGGATTTACTTGGGGGGATTCATTTGAAAAAGTCTTGACTGAAGAAAAGGCAAAATATGTTACTAGAAAGGATAGAGTTGAACTGCTATATAGCGATGTTCTCGGTGGCAAAGATGTCAAGATTCTTTATGTATTCAATGGGCAAAGTAAATTGATTGAAACGGTTTATATTTTTGCCAGAAAGTACAATAACCCCGAGCGCTATGTGCTGACTTATAATGCATTTTCAGACTTAATCACCGAAAAATAAGGTACTCCCACCAAGCAGAAGGAAAGATGGATTTCAAATGACACGGCGAACGATAAGGCAAACCCGGGACAAGCTGTATCGGACGGCGATCTTAGTTTTTATACCGTTTGGATGACTGACAGCGTTGTAATTAAAAGTACGCTTAGCAACGAAGTGGGCAAGCCCAGCATGCAAATTCACTATACAACCCGCTCACTCGATGAAATGGAAAACGAAGAAGAAATAAGATCGGCGATCAAAATGCTATAGCAATTGATTAAGAATGCAGCCACGAAAGAAGTAAACTAAGGGCCATGTTTATGAAAATTCCAATGTATGAAAGCAATCTATCAAATCCCTTTTAATTGTTAATGTATAAAATAAAGTTTTGAAAAAAGAAGTAAACACATCTCTAACCCAAAATATTTTCAGAATCCTATTAGCTCTATTTATGGTCTATGCCGGATTTAGTCATCTTACTTTTAATAGAATCGATTTCCAGGCTCAAGTTCCTGATTGGGTTCCATTGAGCAAAGATTTAGTGGTAGTAGTATCAGGTGTTGTTGAAATAGCATTAGGTCTGACATTACTATTGTGGAAAAAGCAACGAGTGAATTTTGGATGGGCTTTAGCTCTATTCTTTATCCTGGTTTTCCCAGGAAATTTAGCCCAATACTTTGATGGAAAAGATGCTTTTGGAGCTTTAAATTCTGATAGTGCCAGATTAATTCGACTTTTCTTTCAGCCGGTTCTCATCGCTTGGGCACTTTGGTCGTCTGGTGCATGGCAGTCATGGAGAAATACTAAAAAATAAACAGTATGCTTAATCAATAATTAAATTAAAACTCAACTGATATGAAAGTATTATAAATAATAAAATACGGTGATCTTAAAGATAGTTTATCAAAAAACGAAATAGAAAAACCATCAATAAAGACTACAGCTATTCTTGTTGAAACAACTATTTGAGAATGGATGGAAGTATATTTTTTTTCAGTTTAATTTCTGAAACTTTACAAATTAATTTACAATGAAAGTAAAATCTAAAATAGCTATTTATTTTGCGTTAAGTGCAAATATTGGAATAGCCATCATTAAATTTATTGCTGCAGCGTTTACAGGAAGTTCGTCGATGCTTTCTGAAGGCATTCATAGTACTGTGGATTCAATAAACCAACTGCTGTTGCTTTTAGGAATAAATAAGAGTAAAAAGTTACCTGACGATACACATCCTTTCGGATACGGGCAGGAGCTTTATTTCTGGACACTAATAGTTTCAGTGCTTATATTCGGTATTGGAGGTGGCATGTCAGTATATGAAGGTATTAACCATATTAATCATCCTGAACCATTAAATGATCCAACATGGAATTATATTGTTCTCGTTTGTGCAGCACTTTTTGAGGGAACATCATTTATAATAGCTATTCGAAAATTTATTCAAAGACAAGGAAGAAAAAATTTCTGGAGCAATCTCAGCGATAGCAAAGATCCTTCTTTATTTGTAATTATTTACGAAGACGGTGCTGCTCTTGCAGGATTATTGATTGCTTTCTGCGGAATTTTTTTAACTAATTACTACCAGCTTCCCATTATAGATGGTGTTGCTTCCATTTTTATAGGCTTATTGCTTGCAATTGTTGCCATAATATTAATTAAAGAAAGCAGAAATCTTTTAATTGGGGAAAGTACTTATAAGGGAAAAGTAAAGGGTATTTATGAAATTGTAAATAGCGACGATGATGTGCTTAAATTAGCTAAACCACTTACCATGCAAATGGGTTCTGAAGAAGTACTCCTTGCATTGGATGTGAATTTTAAAAAAGAAATCAGCAACGAACAAATCATGTTGGCAGTACATCGGCTAGAAAAAAAAATAATGGAAAAATACCCAGATGTAAAACAAATTTTTATTGAAGCAAAAAATCTAATAAATAATTAGACATAACGCTATATAATGCCTTTTGATTTGCAATTTCCAAAATCATTTTTGGCATGTATTAAAATAAAAGTTATGAAATGTCGGATGCACTGTACATTCTATGATAAAAAACAACTAAAAAATGTTAAATCTCTTAGATGTATTTTTATATATGAAATCTACTGTTTTTAAGCAATTGTTTTCAGTGTATTTGTTTGAAACAAAATGGAAGTTTTTTTACAAGCTGAGGTTAGGGGTACATGCAGATAAAAATCGATATTTAGATACAAAACTACAATGGACAATTACAAAAAAGAAAGTTTGACTCTTAAAGGAGCTGTGGCACTTGGAACAGGAGTGATGATTGGCGCGGGGATTTTTGCACTGTTAGGTCAAGTAGCTGAACTGTCAGGAACATGGTTTCCCTATATTTTTATTATTGGAGCTATTATATCAGGTTTTAGTGCCTATTCTTATATTAAAGTGTCTAATGCTTATCCTTCTGCAGGAGGTATCGCTATGATATTAATGAAAGCCTACGGCAAAACAACAATAACCGCAGCAGCTTCTGTTCTCATGGCACTTTCTATGATTATAAATGAAAGCTTAGTGGCAAGAACCTTTGGGGCTTATACTTTGCAGCTTTTTGATGTAGGCAAGAATTCTTTGTGGGTGCCAGCTTTAGGCGTCTCCCTTTTGATACTTGCCTATATTATTAATGTATCGGGAAATAAGATTATCGGAAAAACTTCTCAATTCATGGCATTTATAAAAATAGTAGGCATAATTGTGTTTGCTATTGGAGGTTTATGGGTTGCCGATTTTACTTTAAGTGACGTCATGCCTTCGTCTGATGCAGTAAAAAATTATTCGGCTGCAAGTTATATTGGTGCTATTGCACTTTCAATATTGGCCTACAAAGGATTTACAACGATTACCAATAGTGGGGGAGAAATCACCAAACCGCATAAAAATGTGGGCAGGTCAATTATTATTTCATTGCTCATTTGTACAGTAGTCTATTTTTTAGTGGCCATTTCCGTAAATGCAAGTCTGACAATTACTGAAATAGTCAAGGCAAAAGATTACTCTTTGGCAGAAGCTGCAAGACCTGCTTTTGGAAATTATGGACTCTATTTTACAGTTGGAATAGCAATTGTGGCTACAATTTCAGGAGTAATTGCCAGTATTTTTGCTGTGTCGCGTATGACCGCTATGCTAACGGACATGGAGCTTATACCTCATAACCATTTTGGTATGTCAGGAAGCATACAAAAGCATATGCTACTCTATGTAGTTGTGATTGCCATTACCTTAACCATTTTCTTTGACTTATCGCGAATTGCTTCAATTGGAGCAATTTTCTATCTAATAATGGACATGATTGTTCATTGGGGTGTTTTTAAACATTTAAGAAAAGAGGTAAATGCCAATGGGGTACTATTGATAGCTGCATTATTACTTGATTTAATTGTATTAATTGCTTTTCTATGGATTAAATTAAGTTCTGACATTTTTGTAGTTATTATTGCTGCAATCGGAATTATTTTGGTGTTTGCAGGAGAAAAATGGTTTTTGCATTGGAAAGAAAATTAATAGGTAGTAAAAAATAAAGCAAGATTCCCCAAAAAAAATAAGCGTAGGTAGAGTACGCCCCAAAAGCAGTTCAAAAAAAAAGCTAGTTTATGTTTCTCATTTCTATCTATTCCAATTAACGACAGTCGAAAACGAAAAAGCGGCAATCCTCTTATATATTGGTTTCATATCCACTGTATCTATTCTAGTGTGAGAATTATGAAACTATTATTGGTAATTGTGTAACACAACTAGTCAGCATTTTTTCTACTTTGTTATGCTAACTAGCCTATCGTAACAATCCTCTATTTGTTAAGATTTAGAGTAATAAAATATATGATAATATTATGGGTTTGATGTAGCAATGGAGTAAATAAAAATTTTCGGCTACTCAATTTTAAGCAAAAAGACTTTTATTAAAACAAATGTGATGGGAATAAATATCAGATTATGGCTTAAGTACTACCAAAGCAAAATTATGAACAGTATTGCTTTTTATCCCGCAATTATTGTTTTGGCATTCTTGGCACTTTCAATATTCAGCATTTCATTCGATTTTTCAGAAATGGGTATGCAAATAAAATCTCATTTGCAAGTCCTCAGATTACGCGACGCTACTACGGCACGTAGTATTATCTCTTCTATTACTTCTGGAATTATTACGTTGACCGTGTTCAGCTTTTCTATGGTAATGATTGTTCTGAATCAGACTGCTTCTCAGTTAAGCAACCGGATTTTAGATAGGCTTATTGGTAGCCGTTTCCAACAGTTGGTACTAGGCATTTATGTGGGCACAATCATCTATTCATTATTACTTTTAAGCACAATAAGAGACATAGATAAAGGCGTTCAGATTCCTGCACTAAGTACTTATTTGCTGATAGCGCTTACTATTTTTGATATTTTTATTTTCATCTATTTTTTGCATTTCATAACTCAATCTGTAAAGTATGAGGTAATCATACAGCGGGTTTTAGAAGAGACTATGACTTCGTTAAAGCATGCTTGTACCTTAGAGCAAGCGCCTCCTGAAATTCCTTCATTTGAAAGCTATTGCCTGATTATAGCTGCTAAATCTGGTATTTATCAGGGTTTTGATAATGCAGTTTTAATGCGTATTTGTCACGAAAATGACTGTGTTTTACAATTGATGCAATCTCCTGGTAGCTATGTTTTAGTTGGGGGACCAGTTATGAAAGTGAATAAGAAATTAGCTAGCGATATACTAAAAGCAATAGGAAAAGAGGTGTACATAGAAGGCAGTGAATCCATAAAAGAGAATTTCTTTTTTGGCTTCCGCCAATTGACCGAAATAGCTCTTAAGGCACTGAGCCCGGGAATTAATGATCCTGGAACGGCAATAGAAAGCATGAGAGCATTATTCCAATTGTATACGTACAGATTGCATTTTTATCCAGAAAATACAATTAAGGATAAAGAATCGCAAGTAGTAATTATTGTAAAAGAACTTACTTTTGATCAAATATTTACTGAAACGATTTACCCAATTTGGGATTATGGTAAAGAAGACCGCTTGATGCAAAATGAACTTCATCATTTGCTAGAAATTTTTCTAACAATTGCTCCCGAAGCGAAAATTGCATGGCCATTATTAAAAAAAGTAAAATTAAAATTGAACGATTCAGCGCACTAAGAAAAAATCAGTGGATTCGTTGGAATGAATGGAATTGATGAGTTTTAAAATAATAGCAAATGATAAAGGAGCAAACAGCAGAAATAGCAAAAACAATTTTGAGTCCCTTCGACCGATTCTTGAAAAGACAATCATCGACAGGGATATTACTACTCATTGCAGCAATTATAGCTATGGTATGGAGTAATTCATCCTATGCTGATGTATATTTCGGTATTTGGGATAAAGAGTTAACGATTGGGCATGGAGCATTTCGGATATCAGAACCTTTGCTACTGTGGGTAAATGATGGCCTCATGGCTTTATTCTTTTTTGTGGTCGGCTTAGAGATAAAACGCGAAGTAATGGCCGGGGAATTGTCAACAATAAAGGATGTTGTGATGCCTTTGAGTGCTGCTATTGGTGGAATGCTAGTGCCTGCCCTACTTTTTGTACTAGTAGTAGGAAATTCTGAAATAGCCCATGGTTGGGGTATCCCCATGGCCACGGATATTGCTTTTAGTTTGGGTATTTTAAGTCTTTTGGGTTCCAAAGTGCCGTTAGGACTAAAAGTATTTCTAACTGCCCTTGCAATCGTAGATGATATCGGAGCAATACTGATTATTGCCTTTTTTTATAGCAACGATATCCAATGGGTGTATCTCCAGGCAGCAGCCGGTTTGTTTGTAATATTACTTATCTTCAATTATTTTGAACTGCGGATTGTTTCTCTATATCTCTTCGTTGGCTTGTTTGTATGGTTTTGCTTTCTGAAATCTGGTGTTCATCCAACGGTAGCCGGTGTGCTCGTAGCTATAACAATTCCAGGGAGGCGAAAAATTAAAACAGAGGATTTTATTGAGCAAACCAAATCCAGTTTAATAAAATTCGAAAATGCCAAATTGGTTGATTCAAAAGTTTTGCTGGGAAAAGAACAGATCTCAGCAGTTGACTCCATCACAGAGAGTGTAAAAAAAGTACAATCGCCTGTTCAGAGTTTAGAAAATTCACTGAGTAATTTTACTGCCAATCTGGTGATGCCAATATTCGCACTTGCCAATGCATCAATTGTCATTGCTGGAAATGAATTTAATTTTCTGGACAAAGTAACCTTAGGTGTAGGACTCGGTTTATTGCTAGGAAAAGTAGCAGGTGTGAGTTTGTTTTCTTGGCTAAGTGTTCGTTTGGGATGGGCTAAATTACCTACTGGAGTGAGTTGGACACAAATAGTTGGAGTAGGTTTATTGGCTGGAATAGGATTTACCATGTCCTTATTTATTACCAATTTAGCGTATGCTGATGAAGCCCTTATTAATGATTCTAAAATCGGAATATTCATAGGCTCCATTATAGCGGGATCGATTGGATTTATTATCCTGAAATTTAATTTCAGAAAAATGGGAAGCACCTGAAAAACCAAGATATAATTAGCTTATTCGTTGTGAATAAATGTCGAAAAGACAGCATCCGTTTTAGCGACTGCCATGTGCTATAGCTCAATGTTAGTTATAGTAAAAGCACTTCGATTAAGATGCAATAACGCAAATAATAAGTAAAATGAAGAGGGAGTAATTAGAAATAATGAAAGTTAAAAGATAACCATTATAAATTTGATATACAGTTTGTTATGTAACTTTATTGTTGAATTTGCTATTTTAAATTATACTTACAAATTAATACTATGAATTACATTGAGAATATCTTTTTAACAAACAACAGATGATTATAGGGTTTCCATTTACCGGTCTGACTGTTAAAAAAAAATAATTAGAAACAGATGAAATCTCTAAAACCAAAAATAGCAATAATTGTCGCTGGCAATGTAAGGAATACCTTCGCTTTTTCGTTAATGATTAGTGGTTAAGCCCGCGAAATTCTTTTAATCAACAAAAATGAGTTACTAGCCAAAGACGAGTGTATTCATTTGAATCATATACTAAGCTTTGCTCAGCTTACAAAAATATATGCTGCGGGTTTTAAAGGGTGCAAAGAGACCGATATTGTTGTTATTACTGCAGGTGCTATTCAAAAGCCAGGACAGACTAGAACAGATTTTGCTCTAAAAGAAATAGAAAATACAATAGATATTTAAAAGAAAATAGGACAGAAAGAACTGCGAAATTTCGATGTAAATATGGAGGAAATAGTAACCTTGATTGCTAAAAATGCTGATTTTTTTCAATTTTCAGATGTAAAAAAAGAGCTTCGTAGAGATGTAATTCAATCACACAATACATTGTATTACAGCGTTAAAAACAATAAAATTGAAATTTTTTCATATTTCTCAATTAGACAAAATCCAAAAAAAATAAAGTTGAAATAAACTAAACCATCTCTTAACAGCTAATAATCGCAATTACTACGTTTTCAGTTTCAGGAACTTCTATTTCCTTAACTCCGTTTCGCTACTATGGAACAAATTCTTTCCATTAGCCACAGGGAGCAAAAAGTTGTGGCAAGGCTATAACGAGACAAAACGACAGACAAGTTGGATTTTTTTTAAATTATGTACTTTAGTAATTGCTTAAATAAACAAATAGACTATCTTTGACTTATGAACAATAATTCTTGCATAAGACAACAAGCGGACGTTAAACAAATAAACCGTTGTAAAGGCCGAGTTTCAGAACTCAACGGCTCGTTTGACTATTTATCGAACGGACTGGAATTAGCGGGTAACAAGGTAAGGCTGAAAATTCTCTTTCTGATTTATGAAGAAAAACGACTTTGTGTTTGCGACATCAGCGACATTCTTGGTATGACAATTTCGGCAGTTTCTCAACACTTGCGAAAACTAAAAGACCGAAAACTAATTGAAACCGAAAGAGAAGCGCAAACCATTTTTTACTCCTTGACAAATGAATATGAAATAATGTTGAAACCATTTTTTAAAATACTTGACGAAAATAAAATCTTGGAAACAATATGAAAACCGACAACAAACTAATTGGGGCAGGGCTATTGACAGCTATTACAGCTTCACTTTGTTGCATTACACCTGTCTTGGCTCTTATTGCAGGAACGAGCGGACTTGCTTCCACCTTTTATTGGCTCGAACCTTTCAGACCGTATTTTATCGGCTTGACATTTTTAGTGCTTGGTTTTGCTTGGTATCAAAAATTAAAAACAAAAAAACTAATTGACTGCAACTGCGACAAAGAAGAAAAACCAAAATTCATTCAGTCAAAAATGGTTTTAGGTAGTGTTACAACATTAGCAATCGTTATGCTTGCTTTTCCATACTATTCAAGTATTTTCTACCCAAAGACAGAAAAGCAAATCATCGTTGTTGACAAATCCAAGATTCAAAAAGTGGAATTTGCAATTAGCGGAATGACATGTGCAAGCTGCGAAGTACACCTTAGCCACAAAATGGAAAAATTGGCAGAGATAATAAGTTCAAACGCATCATACGAAAATGGAAAAGTAGTTGTAGAGTTTGACGAGTCCAAAACCAACATTTCCGAAATTGAAATAGCAATTAACACAATAGGATATGCTGTAACCGACAAAAAATATAATTAAAATGGAAGTCATATTACAATCAACAATCACTTGCCCAAACTGCGGACACAAGAAAGAAGAAACAATGCCGACAGACGCTTGCCAATATTTTTACGAATGCGAAAATTGCAAACAAGTTCTTAAACCAAAACAAGGTGACTGCTGTGTATATTGCAGTTATGGAAGTGTTGCTTGTCCTTCAATTCAGCAAGATAAAAAATGTTGCTAACGGACAGAAAATAAAGGAGCATAGCACTAACAACGTTTTGGCAAAAGTGTCGGTTCAGTGCTCCGCAGACACATATGTGGTCAATCAAACATTGGTTCTAAGCTGCAACATTAGTGGTAGAAATCGCCTCCTTTAACAAGCTTGAATTTGTTAGCAAAGATTTTGAGAAACATTTTAAATAAAATTTCATTAACTTTGAATATGGAACCAAGATTAGAAAATAAAAGACTAGAGAGTTTATATAAGTATGAAATTCTTGACACTCCCCCAGATGGTTATTTTGACGAAATAACGTCATTGGCAACGGAAATATTTAATGTGCCAATTGCAATAATTACTCTTGTTGATACTGACAGAATTTGGTTTAAATCATCCTACGGACTTGATGTAGAGGAAATACCAAGAAATTCTGGTTTGTGTAGTTCAGCAATTATGTCTCCAGATATTTATATCGTCGAAGATGCTCGAAAAGATCCTCGAACACTTGCAAATCCATTAGTTGCTGGTATAATGGGATTACAATTTTACGCGGCTGCTCCGTTACGATCTTCTGATGGTTATAATTTGGGCACAGTGTGTATAATTGATATAGAGCCCAGAAGTATGAATGCCCAAGAATCAGCCATACTTAGGCAACTCTCAAGAATTGTAATGTCTCAATTTGAGTTGAAACTTCAAGCAAGACTACTGTTAAAGGAGATCCAGAAAATTAGTGCTAATAACTAGAAATTCTTAGCTAACCGCAGTATACAAAAATGGCGAGTTTTGGACTTAATTTAAAGGTGGTTTAGTACTTGTAAAGTCAGTGATTAACCGAAAGTTTAGGCGCCTTTACTCCGCCACATCCCCAGGCCGCCAAATGTCAAACTGTCTAAAAACCTCGATTTGTAGTTTTTGTTATCGGAATCCTATCTTTGAAAAATATCAATTACGAATTTCTCAGCGACTTGCATTAGGTATATAGACAAACTGACATTAACGGTAATTTATAAACGACACCGCAAAATTGAACGACATCTACAAAATGAAAAAACAATTAGTACCACTTTTGTTTTTCCTGACAACTTTTTCTGCTTTTGCACAAGTTGACAATAATTCAGACTTCCATAAAACCATTCTTTCAAAAGATAGTTTGCTTTTTGAGTTGGGTTTTAATCATTGCGACCTCAAACACTTTGAAGTTTTACTCAGCGAAAATCTAAAATTTTACCGCGACAAAGACGGAATTTCTGATAAAAAAAAATTTCTTTACGACTTAAAAAAGGACTTTGCAAAAATCCAGAAACCCGACAATTCAATAGGTTTTTAGTAAAAGAAAGTAGTGAAATATTTCCACTTTCAAAAATGGTGTTATTTATGGTGCTGTTCAAAATGGAGAACACATGTTTTCTGAAAAACGAGAAAGTCAAGCTGGAATGGCTAAGTTCACAAATGTTTGCCAATTAGAAAATCGTGAATGGAAATTAGCGACCTCATTTAGTTTCGTACATCAAGCATATGAAAATAGAAAAAATAAAACACCAAATGCAGCGGATGATTTATTGACTACTATAGAAGATTACGGCAATTTTTTAGTAAGTGGGATGAATAGTGATGCATGGACAAAAAAGTTATTTGCTGAAATGACTACAGACCAAGTAGCAAGTACAAAAGGTAAACATTTTGATTTAGGTTTTGAAATTTATGATTTAGGTAATGGAGAATTTGCATTGTCTCACGGCGGTTCTGACTATGGCGTTCAAACTATTTTTTTTATTTTCCCAAAATCAAAGAAAGGACTATTGATTTTCACCAACTCTGACACAGGAGTAAGTCTATACGAAAATTTGTTGAAACATTATTTAGGCGAAAACGGACAAAAAGGAATTGACATTGAAACGAAATAAAAACTACCGCCAAAAGTAGTTTGTTGCAACTGCAAATGGAAATAAAATTGGAATCGATTTTCTGCTAGAAAATGTTTATCTTATTAAAAGAGAATTAGTCCCTCGTTTTACAACTGCTGCTGGAGACAAGAGGTTAGTATTCATTTCTTGATATTATAAACAATTAAATACTTAGATAATGACAAAAGAAACTAACAAACAGTTTATGAACTCTTTTATAGAGGAGGTCATTAACAGACAAAATCTGGATGCAATTGATAAAATGGTGTCAGTAGACTTTATTTAATTTGAACCCTTCCCTGGTCAAAGTCCAAGAAGAGAAGGACTTAAATTTGCTATAAACTCAATGCATATCGGATTTCCTGATAAGAATTGGACAATGCTTGAACAAATTGCAGAAGACGAAAAGGTAGTCAGTCGATTTGTATGGAAAGGAACACATAATGGAGTTTTTATGGGTATTCCTCCTACCAATAAAAAAGTTGAAGCTTGGGGAATGGTTATCGATGTGCTGAGAAATGAATTATTTTCGGAAAGCAGGATAATTATGGATACTATTGGGTTGTTACAACAATTAGGTGTAATGCCCGAACCTCCAAGGCAATGAAAAATTAGTGCTATTGAAAGTGGGGAATGTTAAGCCGTTATAAAGAGGCAAAGAATTTTGTAATTTGGCTCAAGGCATTTTGCAGATCATCAGGTAAATCGGAACTCGTGTACGGATGGGATGCACCAAAAACATGATTGGCATCTTCAATAATAAAGACGGTACAATTGGGGAGGTTTTTTACCAAATTTACTTCCGAAACAGGAACCGCCTCATCTTTTCCACCTTGGATAAAAAGAAATTTTCGTTTATCGGATTTCAGTAAATTTCGGATATCCAATTTGTCTTTTATTTTCTGTGTGTTTTCGACCAATTGATAATACATCGGCATTTTTTGATTTGTTCTTCCGTTGAGGACAAATTTCACTCCTTTTTCTTTCCATTGGGTATCTTTCGCTTTTCCATATCGAGCTATGGGGTCTAGCACTCCAGCTAATGTGGCGCAAGTACTAATTTTTGGATGTGCCAACGTATACGCCAGAGCCGTTGCTCCACCTTTAGAATGCCCTATTAAAAATAGTTTCTCAAAATCGATGCAGTCTGCAAAACTTTCCTTTTTTAGTTTGACTATCAAAGCCTCGATATCCAAAAGTTCTTTTTCAAAATTATTCCTACCAAAGGCTTCTAAATCTACAAAATCCATTGGATGCTCCGGGGAGGTGCCGTTATGAGAAAAATTGAATTTTACAAATTGAAACCCGTTTAGCACAAAGTAATCCGCCATCAAGTTGAATGCGCCCCAATCTTTGAATCCATTGAATCCATGACAAAATACCACGAGTGGTCGCTTTTGGTTTTGGGTACATTGAATATCGTAATTTGCTAATTTACCTTCGGCACCAATATATATTCCTTGCTGTTTCATAAATCAATTATTTTATAAAAATAAAGATCAGTACACAAATATAGTACAATTAACGTCAAAGATCATACATGAAGTATCAAGAAAAAATACAGAACCCATCGCGCAGTTTAATAGAATCTAGGGCTCTATTATTAAAATATTTTTGATTCTAGATAAACGTTTCTTGATTTAATATTTTTGTGATTGAAGTGTAATTATAATGTTTGAAAGGCGGATAAATAGAACAACAATAGCTACAATAAATATAATTTATCAAGTGTTAACTTTAGTTTAAAAATCGTTTTTTTATCGTATTTTCGTTTAGATGAAACAGCCGTTTTCAAGCTTGTGAATGGGCCTAAGGTGTGAAAAAAATAGCAGTCATTATAAAAGGAGTGTATCAATCTATAGACAACAATAAAAAATAGAAATAATGAGAAAAATAATTTCATTTATGCACATTTCACTTGACGGTTTTGTATCAGGACCGAACGGAGAAATGGACTGGATAAAAGTGGATGAAGAAATTTTTGATTATGTCGGTAAGCGGATAAGCGAAGGCAACACGGCATTATATGGACGAGTAACTTATCAGATGATGGAAAATTATTGGCCTACCGCAGCTGACAAGCCGACTGCGACCAAGCACGACATTGAACATTCAAAATGGTATAGCAAAGTTCATAAAATTGTTTTATCAAAAACAATGAAAGATGCGGGTTTGACTAACACAAAAATTATTGGCGAAAACCTTTCGAACAACATTAATGAAATAAAAAATCAGCAAGGTCAAGACATCTTGCTTTTTGGTAGCGCGACTGCAACACATTCACTTATTCAACAGAACTTAATAGACGGCTACTGGCTTTTTGTTAATCCAATTATTCTTGGAAAAGGCATTCCTTTGTTTGTAGACATCAAAGACAAAATAAAACTAAAACTATTGACCACTCGACAATTTACTTCTGGTGTAACTGAACTGAATTACACAGTCGACAAATAATGACAACGAACCGCTAACAAATCCTACAAGAAATTAGTGGTTCATTAGTTAAAAAAGGTTTTTTACTTCATATCAAATTCAGTGCTTTCAGACGGTTTAATCCTTCGAAATCAGCTTATCGTGTACTTGATTAATATGAAATTTAGTTAGGATTTTACCAAAATAATTGGCAATAAAACCAAACTACAAAAGTGATTTTTCAAAAAGAGCTGTTTGAAAGAGCTGTTTGAAAGAGTTGTTTGAAAGAGTTGTTTGAAAGAGTTGTGCTTTTTTTTAAAAGGAATTTCTTTTCATAGTCAATGACCAAACGCAGTTAATTTTTTGTTAATTATCTGTAAACCAAATTGATGAGTCGTTTTTTTTTATAAATTTAATCTTCGAAAAAAAAACCAAAAGTAAAAAGGAAACAGCAAAAAGATACTTCCATCAAAAATTTGGATTTTTATGTGATGTCTACTTAATTTTTGAAAAAAAATGCTTGAAAAGCCAAAATCGATCCTAGTAATGCCATTTAATCTTTGAAAACACCGTAAAAAAAGTTTTGTGTAGAATTCATATCCTGTAATTGAATGTTACAAAAAGCTCTGATTTTTTATTCCATTGAATTTATTTGCAGATTGTATCTCTACCATTATATTTTAAAACACATAATATGAAATCAAAACTAAAAAAAGTCGGGACATTATTATTAGCGATTGCTTTTTCTGGTGAAGTAGCTGCACAAACAAAAGATGCTTCACAAGATCCGCACATTGAAAGCAATATCAAAGTGTTTCTGAAAGTCCTTAATTCAGGAACTGGCAAGCCTATAGAACAATTGCCACCTAAAGAAGGTCGAGCAGTGCTGAGTGGCTTACAATCATCTGTAAAAGTTGATATGTCTGGAATAATTGTTACCGAGAAAATAATTGTTGTGGATGGTCAAAATATTAAACTAAACATCATTAAACCTGAAAATGCAAAAGGCACATTGCCGGTATTTATGTTCTTCCATGGTGGTGGTTGGGTTCTTGGAGATTTTCCTACCCATCAGCGAATGGTTAGAGATTTAGTGGTGGAATCTGGCGCAGCGGCAGTATTTGTTAACTATTCACCATCTCCTGAAGCTCATTACCCGGTCGCTATTAATCAAGCGTATAATGCTACAAAATGGGTAGCTGAACATGGAAATGAAATTGGAGTTGATGGAAAACGACTAGCAGTTGCAGGCAACAGTGTTGGAGGAAACATGGCTACGGTGGTTGCAATGATGGCTAAAGAAAAAAAAGGGCCGACTATTAAATTACAAGTTTTATTTTGGCCCGTTACCGACGCTAATTTTGAAACAGAATCCTATAACTTATTTGCCAAGGATCGATTCCTGACTAAAAATTTAATGATGTGGATGTGGGACAATTATACAACTGATCCCAAAGAACGTAAAGAAGTTTATGCCTCTCCTTTGCAAGCTACAAGCAGCCAGTTGAAAGGATTGCCGCCAGCATTGGTGCAAACTGCACAAAATGATATTTTAAGAGATGAGGGCGAAGCGTATGCCCGAAAATTAGACGAAGCAGGGGTGAAAGTTACTGCAACACGTTATAATGGAATGATCCACGATTGGGGGTTGTTAAATCCAATAAGTACAATTCCCGGAACTAAATCAGCTTTATTACAAGCAGCTTCAGAAATAAAGAAGGCATTAAAATAGAACTTGATTTTGTAACGATGGCTAAATACAAGTTTTAATAAATTACTTTGGGGCAAGCTCAGGTAGTAATCTACCAAAAGTTGACTTTTTAGTTTGATGAAAACCCAGGTTTTCAAACTTTCCTTTTTCAAAGCAGAGCTTCCAGAATTAAACTAAATGTGATTGAAAACACGAAAAAACGAGTTATCAATAAAGTAGCTATTTGAAAGAATCGTTTTTTTTTCCAGAAAGAATACCTTAGAAAAGACAACGATATAATGTTAATTTACACTAAGAAAAATAAAAACTCCGAAAGGAAATTGGAATGAGCAGAAAGATAGTTCAAGTAAAAATTTGAAATTTTAGTTCCCATAACCTGATTTTTGAAAAAAAGCTTAAAATCCCAAATCTAGCTTAGTAAAAAAGATTAAGTATACAAAATTATTGCAGGGCATTAGTCACCTGTTCTATGAAATTGCCTAACCTTTATCAATTCCAAAGCAACCAATACCGCCGACGAAGATATAATATAGAGGGAAGATTTGTGCTCCAGTTAAAGTCACAAAATAAAAGTGTAAATAATTTTTAAAATAGTATTCACAAACAATAAAAAAAACACCCAAAATGAAAAAAGCAGTAGCGATTCTTTCGCTGATTCTCATAGCAGGATTGGGAAAATTATCAGCACAGGATAATAAAATGTCTAAAGATAAAAAAGTCATCATGATGCCCGATTTAAATGGCTGGCCAGAAGCCTCACGTATGGCGGTAAAAGAAATCACGGACAAATACGGCAAACCCGATGGTATCACAAAAAACGAGCTGATTTGGATGAACAAAGGCGTTTGGAAAAAAATCTGCATTAATAAAAAAGAAACCAAACATAATTTCCCCATTGAGCATACAGACATGATGCAGACTACCATAAGCTACAAAGTGCCCATGGATATAATGGGCGAACTCGCTAAATTTGATGGAAGCGTGACATTTGACCGTACACAAGGAACCATGAGCGCACGCTGTGATAAAGAAGGAAATAACTTTTTAGCATTAAATCTGGCTCATGATATTATTACAGGCAAAAAATCTGTTGAAGAAGCACGAAAAGCATATGGAGATATTGTAAAAGAAAAAATGAATGGAGGGAACCCAATTTATATGCAAAAACTTTCTTTTTCAACACAGGAAAACACCGCCGATCCCGACATAAATACCACAGGATTGACCAAAGAAGATGTAATGAAGAAAATGAAAAAAAACGGGGGAAAATGAGTGAAATTATAAACAATAATTAATAGCAAAAGTTTAAACTTCGACAAATAATTATAATCCTAATCCATTTGAGTGTTATTTATTTAAGATTTAATATTCCCAAACCTAATACACCTACTACAATCATTTATTAATACCATTAATAACCTTTTAATTATGTAAATTATGAGAAATGTAGTAAAGATTCAAGAAGTACAACCTTCCTTGACAGACCGGAGGAAATTCCTCAAGATTAGTGGACTCACTATTGTGGGCACAGGTTTATTGTTAGCGGGTTGTAATAATGACGAGAATGTCATTGCAAGTGCTAGCAATAGTAATTTAAAATCAAAATATGGTGGTGGTCATTTCCCTGGCATAAAAGATGGTGTATTTGATTTAGGGGGGAACGATTTAGGTGTCTTGACCTATGCGTATGCTTTGGAACAATTAGAGGCCGATTTTTATACTAAAGTCGTAAATGCCAATGGTTTTACAACAAATTTTACAGCTGAAGACCAACAGGTGCTGACTGATTTGTACCACCATGAAGTCATTCACCGAGAATTCTTCAAAGCGGCTTTGAGTGGTGCTCTTCCAAATCCAACAAGCCAATTACTTCCTAATTTAGCTTTTGATTATGGAAGTTTAAATTTCAGCAATCGCGATCAGGTTCTAGCTACTGCTAAAGCCCTAGAAGATACAGGAGTTGCAGCTTATAACGGCGCAGGAAGATTAATCTCAAACCCTGGTTATTTGCTATTAGCTGGAAAAATAGTTTCTGTTGAAGCGAGACATGCCTCTGCGATAAGAAGTCTAATCAACCCTAACTCTAAAGATTTTGCTGGAGATGATGTGGTTAATCCTACAACAGGACTTGACGTAAAGAAAAATCCTTCAGAAGTACTTGCAATAGCAGGGGGATTTATCACAACTAATTTTACCGCCTTATACTTACCATAAACCATTTAATTATAGAAATTATGAACATATTAAAATTTATAGAGTCTTTTGCTAATGAAAGTTTAATGCAAAATAAAGGCTCCAGAAGAGAAAGTTTTGGACAATTTAGTCAATTGGGGAAAAATTTAGCATTGGCGTCCATTCCATTCGGACTGTCATCGTTGACAAATTCTGCCTATGCAGCAGATATTACCCCAACGCCAAGTACGCCAATCGGCGCCCTGCAACTTGCTCTGACATTAGAATACCTAGAAAAAGAGTTTTATATTATGGGCTTAGAATCGGGTGTTATCCCTAAAGGTGGAAGAGATGAAAAAGTTTTCATGCAGATTTCTGACCATGAAACAGATCATGTTAGTTTTTTAATCAATGGATTAGGTGGGATTGGAAGCCCGAATTTTGTAGCAAAGCCTACTTTTGACTTTACAGTTGGCGGAGCTTTTGCCCCGTTTAATGATTATCCAACGTTTCTGGCTTTGGCACAAGCTTTTGAAGACACAGGCGTACGAGCTTATAAAGGACAAGCCGCAAATTTAATTTCAACACCTGATTTATTGACAGCGGCTTTGCAAATTCACTCGGTTGAAGCTCGACATGCTTCTGAAGTAAGAAGATTACGGGGACTCAAAGGTTGGATTACATTAAATGAAAGAGGAGCAGGAATGCCGGCAGCGACTCAAGCTGTTTATAACGGTGAAGAACTTACAACCCAAGCAGGTTATAACACAGCCGCATTATTTGGTGCAGCTGCAGGATCAGAAGCTTATGACGAGCCATTAACAACCCAAGAAACGGTTGCTATTGCCAATTTATTTATTGTGTAAGTAAAAGTTATCCAGGTTAAAAAAACATCTGCATTCATTTTTATAGGGTTCTTTTTATTTATTTAATTTATTAAAAAAATAAAAAACTGGCCCAAAATAAAAGAGCGATACTTAATAAGTGCGCTCTTTTGTTATTATGCGAAAAGTAATATCACCGAAAAGATCCCTGTTTACGAACTTATGTTTTTATAATTATATGAAAATAAAATGTCTACTGTATATTTGTATTATTTGGAAAATAACTTAATAGAAATAGAAAAGTTCGCTATTCAAAGGGTTTAAGAAATAAGAGAATCCAATAATCTTACCTAAGAACAACTAACTCTAAAATTAAATAAAGACATCAGTTTTACAGGTGATACTCATTCATCTTATAATAATGCTAAGGATAATATTAAGTATTTAAATGAAATAGCTAAAATTTTTAATTGTTCTCCAAAAGATTTCTGGCCTGATAAGGCGTTGTGAAAACTATTATTATAGCTATAAAAAAAATGCTGAGAGATAGTAATGGTGGGAAGAAATTTCGACCACTTATGTTTTAAAGACTTTTGAGGGATCACCACCTGAAAATGCAATCATTATTCCAGTAATAAGTTCCTTATTTCCAAATCAAATCTTCTTTTAGCTTTTTTATAACCAGGATTATTGGCCTTTTTATAGATCAGAGCAAACATTACCACATTCAAGGTCATGTAAATCATAACTTCTATTCCGTTTTTTCTGAGCGAGACAAGATATCTGACATTTAGTTCTTGTTTGATGAATCTAAAAAACACCTCGATATCCCATCTTCTTTTATAATAATCAGCAACTTCTTTGATGGTAAGTTCAAAATCATTAGTAAGAAAATAAAACACTTTTAACTATTGTTCAGGAAATTCAAACGCGCAAAAAATAATTGACAAAGTTACGAGAAATGAAGCATGATCAGCAGGTTCTTTGGAGACAACTCCCATGGATTACTCCAAATTTCTAGCAAAAATAATTGAATTGAACTCACATAACTCTGCTATTACCAAACTTATGTTCGCACCCAATATTCGGATTAATTCAAAGAAACAATTCGGACTAGAGTCATTGGAAAAAACAAACGAAAATGTTAGTATAGGTTTAGATTATCGTCTGGGTTGGGGTATTTTAAAAGCGTGTTATAGATAAGGATATTTCAAAGAGGGACATGGAGAATGCTTTCAGCATTATTCAATTCTAATTCCAGAAAAGCATCTTGGAATTCTATTAATGTCTAATAGAGATAATGCAGAGAGTATCTTTAAGAAAGTGCTGGAATTGGGAATTAGAGGTGTTTACACGCCTTGGTACTGGGAAGATTCTATTCCATATGACATGAAATAGAATATTTAAAACACATTTATGAGGTTGTTTTTTCTGCTTTATTGTAATCAAGGACTTTTTTGAAGAAAAAACAGCTATTCGTGTTCTTGCTAAAAATGAAGTTCAGTTGGGGTTTTACCAAAATACGGGGCTATAAAACCAAACGACAAAAGTGATTTTTAAAAGTACTTTGACTTTTTTCTTTGAGCAAAAAGCTGCGCTCAAAACAGTGGATTAGTTCTGCCATCTATTGAACTTCGCATTTGGTATTCCTAGTAATTTTGATTTCTCTTAACACATCAGGATGCTTTGTGGTAGTCCTACTAATGAATTTTAATTGGATAAAAAATTAAAATTTAGAATAATGTTCACGAGAGTTTAGTCCAATTCAAGTAAGCAAGAATTGGGCTTTTAGCTGACTTTGAAAATAGTTTTGTAGTTGAGTGAATTTGGATTAACCGAAAATTAAGCCTATTTTGGGATCAAACCACTTTTAGCAAGGAACTACTATTTGCAAATAATTGCTATCGCTAAAGAATTACAATCTACACAGGAATATTAAAAAAAAACTATGATTACAAAAATTATCGTCCTCGCAATTTATGTCGCTATTTTATTTTTAATCGGAATTATTGCTTCGAGGAGAGTCAAAAGTATGAGCGATTATTATGTTGGAGGAAAAAACATGGGCTTTTGGGCTGTTGCTTTTTCTGCCAGAGCTACCGGCGAATCGGGATGGTTATTAATTGGCCTTACTGGAATGGGCGCCATGGCTGGCTATTCTGCCTATTGGGTTGTAATTGGAGAATTGCTTGGCGTTTTTATTTCATGGCAATTTATGGCCAAACGATTCAAAAGGCTATCTGACGGTTATAAAGCCATCACCATACCAGATTATCTTGAAAGTCATTTTAAATCATCGACAAATAGCCTTCGAATTATATCGGCTTCAGCCTTGGTTATTTTTGTTGTTATTTACGTCGCATCCCAAATGGATGTAACGGGAATTGCATTCGAATCGATGCTTGATATTGACTATCGGATTGGTGCTCTAATTGGTTTTGTAATTGTGCTGATTTATATTTTTATAGGTGGATTTGTTGCGGCTGTTTGGTCAGATATGTTTCAGGGGATTTTAATGTTTCTCGGATTGGTTTTACTACCCATAGTGGTTTGGTTCTCTATGGATCACGGAACTGGAATCACCGAAGGTTTGAATGCTATTGACCCAAGTCTAACGCAAATTATGGGCAAAAGTGATGATGGATTGATGAATCTATTTACGCTACTTGGTTTCTCCATGATTGGATTGGGATTCTTAGGATCACCCCAAGTTTATGTTCGGTTCATGTCTATTAAAAACGAAAAAGAGATTGATAAAGGAAAATGGGTCGCCTTGCTTTTTACCCTTTTTACCGATGCCGCAGCTGTGACGATTGGTATTTTGGCTCGAATTTATTTTACAACCGAAGGCCAGGATCCAGAAGTAGTTTTAGGGAATGGTGGGGAAGATGTTTTAAGCATGATGACCCACGAATTCTTACCTACAATTCTTGTGGCAATCTTCATTGCCATAGTGCTTTCAGCGATTATGTCTACAATTGACTCGCTTCTCATTATTGCATCTAGTGCTATTACACGTGACTTTTACCAGAAAATATTCAGACCTGATTTAAAAGATGAAGATTTAACCAACCTTTCTAGAATAGTAACCGTCATAATGGCATTAGCAGCACTGGGCATCGCCATTCTTTTATACAACTTGTATCCCGATAGACAAGTCTTCTGGATTATGATTTTCGGATGGTCAGGAATTGCTGCCACTTTTTGTCCCGTTATCATTCTATCTCTTTTTTGGAAAGGCTATTCAGAAAAAGGAGCTATTGCCTCCATGATTACCGGTTTTATGTCTGTGATACTATTCAAGTTTGTGGTAATAGATATTGAAGGAATAGGCATCTATTTAAAAGAATTAGATGTTTTAGCACCCTCTTTTGCCTTAGCAATGATCGCAGGATATATCGTTTCGAAAATATTCCCTACCAAGAACAATGATTCAACCCTATTAGAAGCAGAGGAAAAATGTGAAGAATAAAAGGTTCCAGTGCTGTATTTAATTTCAAATAACAAGGAGAAAAGTTACGGTTAAGATAAATTCAGTACAGGAATAGAAGACTACTTGAGCAATTCTTATCTTTTTAGTAGTATTTAAAAAGCTCAATGGCGTAAACCATTGAGCTTCCTAACAACGATAATAGAGGAATTAAACAACAAAATCCATATTTCTATTATCAAACAAAAACAAAATTTAAAATTTATAGGCTATTTTTCCTTTTAAGAAAAATGGGGTTCCAGGTGTAAAATGAATCTCTTCGACACCGTTTGGTTCCTTTTGCAATCTTGATTCTGTAGCAAATTGAGTTTCTTTCCATTTAGTATTAAATAGATTTTGCACCGCTATTCCAAAAGTGATGTTTTGATATTCATAATTTAGGTTTACATCCGTAATCATGTAACCCTTGGCTACAATTGAATTGTCTTCATTTGCAGGACGATCATCTAAAAAACGATAATGAATGCCTCCAGAAAAACCTTTTAAATTAGTAATGCTTATACCCGCAGTTGTTGTAAAACTTGGCGCTAGTGGAATATAATCTTGTCCATTACCTTCGTCAATTTTTCTTCCGTGAGCATAATTGGAATCAAAATCAGCAAACAGCCAAGATGCCAATTGATATCGTAATCCTAAATCAAATCCCAATCGTTGTGATTTTCCGCTTGGTTCTACAATTCCTGCATCGCCAACATAAACAAATTCTTGTTGCAAATACAAATACCAAATTGCCGAATTAATCAATAATTTAGGAAATGGTTTGAAAATTGTTCCAATATCAGCACCAAATGCTGTTGGCAAAATCTCTTTCGATTTCTGCGTTACGACAACTCTTGCATCGTTGGAATGAAAACCAAGACCCGATTTTAAATAGAATTGTACATTGTTATTTGCAGTATAAATAAAATTCAGTTTAGGCGAAAACTTCATTTTAATTTCGCTTTGAGATCCAAATGCAGCTGCTAGTTTATCTTGATACTCTAATTTAAAATAATCAATTCGGATAGCCGGATTGATTTTTAAATTACCCAATTCTAACTCTGCATTGAGATAAGCAAAAATATTGGTTTCGTTGATGTCTCCCAATTTCAACTGTTCTAATGTTGTGTACCTACCTAAGGTGTGTGACAACTCGGTATCTTTTGTAGCATCGGCTCGAAGTCCAAAACCCAATTGATATACCGAATTATTGATTTTCTTATTTAGTTCCGAATTAAAGCCATATATAGTTCGATTCTCTTTTTGACGAATTTGATCGCCGTTTATTGGATCTTCTAAGAAAAAAGTAAAATTAGAATACAATTCAAAATTGTACTTAGAAAAAAACACATTGGATTTTATAAAAGTATTTTCATCAATTCGCTTTAACAAACTAGTATTCACATTCATTCTGGAAGTTATTCCACCTTCGGTAGCATCTACTGCGCCAAATCTTGAAATCGTTCCATCATCAACCAATCGTTGGGGAATTTGACCTGAAGCATTCCACTTGCTTGAAAAGTTGGATGCAATAACCGATAATTTACTATTGTCGGCTAGAATCGCTGTGTATTTTGCAAACACATTAATTCTTGAGAAATCTTGTGGTGTTTCGAATGGACCGTCGGTCATAATATATTCAGTGGCCAAATAAGCATTTTGATGCTTATTTTTATCCATTAGATTAAAAACTCCAACCGTTCTAAAACTATTGAACTGTCCCGCTTCTATACTAACACTGCTGTTTTCTACACGATCACGAGTTTTAAAATCAACATAACCTGCTGTGGCAAAATCCCCTTTGTTGGCATAGTAGGTTCCTTTTCCGTAATCTATTTTTTCTACCGTTTCCGGAATCACAAAATGCAGATCGGCATAGCCTTGTCCGTGTGCATGAGAGGGCATATTTACAGGAATCCCATCGACTGAAACGGCTATGTCAGTTCCGTGATCAATATCAAAACCGCGTAAAAAAAGCTGTTCTGCCTTGCCGCCACCAGCATGTTGACCTATGAATAATCCTGGTACTTTTCGTAATATTTCCTGTGACGAATTTACGGGTGTCGTTTGTAAATCCATTTTCGAAATGACATTCATAGCATTCAATTTAGGCTGAATCACAACTCCTTCTAAATTGTAAATTCCATTGTCTAAAACAATAATCAAATCACTAGAAGTTAGTATGTAGCTTTTCTTTTTAAACCCTAAAGAAGAAACTTTCAATACATCACCAATAGTCGTCTTATCGATTGTAAAACTTCCAAACTCATTGGTATGAGCGTGTGTTTGCGAATTATCATTGATGATATACGCATTCTCAATAGGATTTCCTATGGAGTCTCTAACCAACCCTTTTTGAGTTTGCGCATAGGTCGAAATCAAGAAAAGAAAAAAAATGGGGCTATATAATTTCATGAAATTGGATTTGAAATAAAAAATTTAGAAAACAGAGGCTTATAAATTGAAATACTTTAAATCTGAGTGCTGTTTTTTTTAAAGTTGATTTGAAATTGGTTTTAAAATCCTGCAAGGTTTCCAAAACTATGTAAGTATTTTTTGGTGTATCCTAATACCTACAAGGTCGAAAAAAGACCTTGCAGGAAAAGTATAAATTACAATACACTGACATTTAAAGACTTATAAAATTTTATACTAACTGAGTTTACAAACTAATTATTTTCTTTTCCAAATTGGGTCCTAATTCAAAAGTGCTTTTTAGCAATTCTGTTTTAATGGGTGCGATTGCTTCCTTTTTATTATTGGCTTTATAAATGGTAGCTAAATGATAATTTAGTTTGGGTTCAAATGATTTTCCAGCGACATGTTTTTCTGAAATAGCCAATGCTTTTTTGGCATCACCAAGTTTATAATAAGACCAAGCTAATAAATCATAAGAATCAGGTGTTGGCCTGTGATCAATTTCAATTTTAGCAATTTCAAGTGCTTTAGCTGCAGTCGATTTGTCTTCTGCATACAATAAGGCATTGTATTTATTATACATGGCACCATAATTAATTGTTTGGAGCATATTGAAATAAGACGCTAAATTTTCTTTTTGGGCGGTATCGTTATTTTCATATTCAGCGATTTGTGCTTTGAGCAAATAAAAATCAGGGGTATGATGTCTTTGTGAAATCACATCAATAATTCTATTCGCCTCGACTGAGTTTTTTTCATAAGAAAAAGCAATCCAAGCAATTCCTTTGAGGGCATAAGTGTTGTTGGGATCTTCAGCTAAGGTTTTCAAATAATAGTCATAGGACTTTTGAATATTTCCATCATGTCCATTCAAATCTCCAAGGTTGGAATACGTCCAGATTTTCAAGGATTTATTATCGTTTTTGACAGCTACATCATTTGCTTTTTCCATTAATGAAATGGCTGTTTTCAAATCGCCCAAATGATCGTTCCATTTAGAAACGCGAATCAGATAATCAAAGTCGGAACTATCTGTGAGTGCTTTCAAATTTTTCTCAGCATTCTTATAATCTCCTAATTCCATTTGAACATCAAAAAGAAGTTTTTGAGTTTCTTTCATTCCTTCTCCAATTTTCAAAGCTTTGTTTGCTAAAACTAAAGCTTCCTTAAAACGATGTTGAGAAATATAATTTCTGCCTAAAGATCGAATTGTACCTACTTTGGTATAATGATAGGTTTCATTCGATTTTAGCAATAATTCTGCCGCTTTATATAAGTATTTGACATTACCTGTATTTTCAAAAAGCTTCGAATAATTAGATGCCAAAAGACTCAAATAACTGATTTGTTCTGGGTCTTTATCAAACTTTTGTTGCCAAAAATCAATTTCGCCTTGAGCAAAATCACGTGGTTTATTGTCCTTTACATATAAAAAGTCGTTGTAATCTGTTTGAACAATGATGTTTTTATTTTTTTCATTACAACTCAACACCGTAAAAGATGCCAGTAGTAAGACGAATATTTTTGATAGTGTTTTCATTTTGTAGTTGTTTGTTTGTTTGTTTGTTTGTTGTTGCTATTGCAATTGACATTACAATTGATATTGATATTGTTGTTGTTGTTGTTGTAAAATATCAGAGCGCATTTCCCAACACGCTCTGAAATAATGATTTTACCAAGCAGAAGCTAAGTATGGAAATCCAGCAGTAAAATCTTTGTCATTTTTATCTACATGATCAGAAGTAAGTCCAGCATTAGAACCACCTGTTGGACCACCAAAAATTAAAAGTAATTCTACATCAATTACATCATCGGCAAGAGCACGTCCAGTAAGGATATTTGTTCCGTCAAAAAAAGTAGTCTTTTTCGTTTTATCAACACCTAAAACATCGGTTGCCAATAAACCTGTCAATTGTGCAGCAGTTTGTCCCAATGCATTAGTAGTATAATTAGCGTTTAAAGCCATTAATCTCGATTGAAAAACTCCTTGATAAGAAGCGCCCATTTTAGTAGGAATAGCCGAATTAAAAGCATCTTTTGGCGCCCCTGAAGCTATAAAAACCGTATTGATAGCTGGTCTAGCCATTTGATCTTGTTGTATATAAGTTCCTGAAAAATCAAGGCTCGCAGCATCCATCGAATCTCCTTTGTTGTCACAGCTTACAAATACTGCTGCTACTGCAATTAGAGATAATTTTACTAGTGTAATTTTATTTGTTTTCATCTTTTTTGTCTTTAAATTTTAAATTATTGTTTTTTCTTAGTTTCTGCCCAAACATTGATTGTAGCTGAAGAACCTAATAATGATTTTGGTACTTCAACAATTGTTGCTAATACATTAGTACCCGCAAAAGTGTCTGTACCAGGGTTATTAAATCCAGGTGCTGATCCTGCTAAAATTGAATTAAAACGACCTAAGTCAAAAAAGAAGGGATCGTCTCTTGGTCCGGCAAAAAATTTCATTCCGTTTTCAGTAGCAATAATTGGTGCACTACCGTATTTAGAAATGTCAACACTTCCTGACATGGCATTTGTTTTTACCATACTTGAAATACCTGGAGTTCCTGGAGCAACTGGGCCAAAGAAATACATTTTGTTATTTCTTTTGATCGCTTGAATCACTAAATCTTCTACATTGTCACCATTGTTATCAATGTTAATTTCTATCATTACGTTTTCATTAAATGCAGCTGAAGCTGTTGCATTTGGAGTCAATAAACCTTGAGTGTTTACCACAAATACCATATTATTGGTGTCTTGTCCTTGAAAAGCATATACATCTGTAATGTCCGCCGCATTACCTGTTACCGCTGGAGCATCTGCGTGATCCGCTGCCATAAATACTAGACCTGTAATCGTTATTAACGATAGACCTAATGCAATTTTTGATTTTTTCATGATTATAAAATTTAATTGTTTATAAATGGATTTACGAAGAAGCTTTCGATATGGTTTTAAAAAAAGTTAAAAAAATCAAAATTATTTTTTAAATAACTGATTTAGAGTCTGGTAAAAAATAACTATTTTATGATATTTTTATATTTTGAAAAGGTTAAAACCAAACATCAAAAAAAATCACTATTTTTAAAACCAAAGAAGGAATTCTATCGTATATGTTCATAACAAAAACAAAAAACAAATGATAATGACTCAAGAAGAATTAATACCGTTGATCCTAAATAAGGATGAACGTGCGTTTACATTACTGTATGACATGTATTCGAAAAGTTTATTTTCGGTAATTTCCAATCTATTAAAAGAAACCGAAGATGCCGAGGACACTTTACAAGAAGTATTTGTAAAAATCTGGAAAAGTATTGATTCCTATAGTGCAAGCAAAGGACGATTGTATACTTGGATGTTGAATATAGCTCGAAATTCGGCTATTGATAAATTACGTTCTAAAGGATTTAACAACAGTAAAAAAAACCTATCTGACGAAAATTTCGTAAATCTATTAGAAGACAGCAACAATCAGAACAATAGGATCGATACTATTGGGATTCTTGAATTTGTAAAGAAGTTAAAACCAAAGTGTGTTCAAATTATCGAATTATTATTCTTTCAAGGATATACACAACAAGAGGCTTCGGACGAATTGGAAATTCCGCTTGGAACTGTTAAGACTCACAATAGAAATTGTATAAATGATTTAAGAACTTATTTAAAAGTATAATGGATACAAAACAATATATAGACTCCGGTATTTTAGAACTTTATGTGTATGGTTTACTCAGCGAGACTGAAAACGATGAAGTGAACCAAATCGCCAAAGAAAATCCCGAAATTGAAAAAGAAATTATTTCAATAGAAAAAGGAATCGTGAATTTATCGACTAGCTTTTCGCCGTTTTTATCTTCTGAGAATTTTGAAAAAATCAAAGCCAAATTAGGTTTGAAATATTCGAAAGTAATCGAGATGGAACCTAAAAGCTCTTGGTCGAAAAATATAGGTTGGGCTGCAGCTGTGGCTCTTTTATTGGGAATTGGTTATCAGTACACCCAATTGTCAGACAGCAATAATCAGACAATAATTGCTCAAAAAGAAAAAATGATTTTGCAAGAAACCGTAAGTGGTTTAGAATTAAAAACTAAAGAATCCCAAATGGCTCTGGCTATTGTTCGTGATACAAAAAACAGCGTAATCCAGTTGGCTGGTCAAGCGGTTTCACCTCAGTCATCGGCAAAAATTTATTGGAACAAAGAAACGGAAGTGGTTTATGTAGATGCTACCGGATTACCTGAACCTCCAAAAGGCAAGGTGTACCAAATTTGGTCTCTAAAGTTACAACCGCAACTTACCCCAACCAGTATTGGATTATTGTCTGATTTTAGAGCTAATGATTCAAAAATATTTGCTGTAGAAAAAACATCGGATGCCGAAGCTTTTGGAATTACATTAGAACCAGCTGGTGGAAGCAAATCGCCAACAATGGAGCAGTTATATACTTTAGGGAAAGTGTAAAAAAATGAGTTAGATAACTGGACAAAAGTCCAGTTATCTATAATACTTAACTCTAATAGATAGTGTTGTATTGGATATCAACTCGTTTCAGATAAAATCAACAGCTTTTTAATCTACTATTTTGACCATTAAAAACCTTAAATAAAAAACCCGACAATTTTTAAAAATTGTCGGGTTTTTTTAGGTAAATTATTTTTTTCTAAGTGAATTATTTAGCTTCCGATTTCAGTTGAATCATTTCAATCTCAAATATAATAGTTGCATTTGGAGGAATCACACCACCAGCACCAGTTTCACCATAAGCCAAATTTGAAGGGATAAATAGTATGGCTTTGTCTCCATAAGAAAGCAAGCCCAATCCTTCTATAAATCCAGGAATCATACCGTCTTTTTTTCCTGCTTCAAAAGGGAAGGGACGGTATCCGCCTTGAGCATCTCTATTGGAGTCATATTTACCATAAGCTTTACATACCTCTGGATAATTACTGTCAAACATATTTCCGTCTTCAAAATAACCAGAATAATTAAAATTAAAAGTGGTTCCATCGGCCGGTTTTGATCCAGTTCCTTTTTGCGTGATTTTATAAATTAAACCAGATGGAGTAGTTGTAGCAGTAGCTTTAATACCTGATAAATAAGCCGATTTAGCAGTAATTACACTTGCATATTTTACTTCGTACATTTTTTTAGCTTCAGCTTCAGCATCGGCTTTTTTCTTATTGTTTTCAACTTCTAATAAAGCTTGTTTTTTTTCGTCTTCTCCTTTATTGGTAAAATAATCCGAAAATACTTTTGCTGCATCAAATTGTTTTGCCAAAGTACCAATTTTTGAAATGGTTACTTTTAGTATAATATCGTCTTGTTTTATCAAATTCACAATATCCATTCCTTTAGTAACATGACCAAAAATGGTGTGCCTTCCGTTTAACCAGGGGGTTTCTTTGTGCGTAATAAAAAATTGACTTCCATTTGTTCCAGGGCCAGAATTGGCCATTGCAAGTATGCCTCCTTTTTCAAATTTAAGATTATCTGTAAATTCATCTTTAAAAGCATATCCTGCACCTCCTGCACCAGTTCCAGATGGATCCCCACCTTGAATCATGAAATCAGCAATTACTCTATGGAATTTCAATCCATCATAAAATGGTTTTCCTTTTAGTTTTTCATCGGTTACAAAGGTGTTTTTTCCTTCCACAAGTGAAATGAAGTTGGCCACTGTAACAGGTGTTTTTTGGAATTCTAATTGAAGTACAATTGTCCCTTTGTTCGTTAGAAAAGTTGCAAAAATACCTTCAACTGCTCCTGTTGGTTTTGCAGCGGGTTTGGTAGTTGTAGTAGGTTTAGTAGTTGCAGCAGGTTTTTTTGCAGCCACTGGTTTTTTACCAGTTTGGGCCTGAATATTCAACATTCCCAAAAATAAGAATAATAAGATTTTAGATTTCATTCGGATAAATTTTAAGGTCTAACTTTTTTAAATTAATAGTTTATTTAGGTAAATTTTCAAGTAATTCAATTTCAAAAATGATATTGGCATTCGGCGGAATCACTCCTCCAGCACCAGCTTCTCCATAAGCTAATTTAGAAGGGATAAATAACACTGCTTTGTCACCAAAAGATAATTTTTCTAATCCTTCGATAAATCCTGGAATCATTCCCTCTTTTTGTCCAGCTTGAAAGGGGATTGGTTGGTATCCTTTTTGTGCTGCTCGGTTGGGGTCTAATTTTCCGTAAGCTTTGGCAATTTCCTCAATACTTGAATCAAACATCGAACCGTTTTCTAAATATCCAGCATAATGAATGTAAATATTACTGTCTTTAACAGGTTTCTTACCACCACTTTTTTTGGTAATCACATATTGCAAACCCGATGGTGTTTTTTTAGCTTTGGATTTTAAATCAGAAAAATAAGCTACTTTTTGGTCAAAAAGTGCTTTGTATTGCTCATCTAAAACTCTTTGGTTTTCAGTAGCTATCTCCAATTTTTTCTTTTGATTTTTAGCTGCTACAACGAAATAATCTTGAAATGTTTTTACAGCATCAAACTTTTTGGCTGCTTCACCATTACGGATAATAGTGATGTTTTTGATATAATTATCTTGTTCGATTTTGTTTACTGTTTCCATTCCGTTTTGAACTACATGTCCAAAAATAGTATGTTTATTGTCAAGCCAAGGAGTTTCTAGATGAGTAATAAAAAACTGACTGCTGTTAGTAGCAGGACCATTATTTGCCATTGCTAATACACCGCCTTTGTCAAATTTAAGATCACTAAATTCATCTTTGAACTTGTAACCTGCATCACCAGAACCTGTTCCTAAAGGATCGCCAGCTTGAATCATAAAATCTTTAATGACTCTGTGGAATTTTAAACCATCATAAAAAGGTCTGTTTTTAAGATTTTCATTAGTAACAAAAGTGTTTTTTCCTTCGGCTAATGTCACAAAATTAGCCACTGTGATGGGCGCTTTTTGATAATTCAATTGAACAATTATAGTTCCTTTATTGGTCTCGATTTTGGCATATAAACCATCAGGAAGATTGTGGTTGTCTTCTTTGCAAGAATAGAAAGAAGAGAGAATGATAAATAAGAAAAGAATGCTTTTTTTCATTTTTTATATTTTAGACTTAATTGGTTACGCTGTCTTTGTGTTCATTAATAGGTTCATTTTGTATTTCGGTATTGTTTGCGTCTAATTTTGCAGCTTTTTTTAATTGGATTTCTTTGTCAAATGCTTCTTCTGAAATAAAATTAAGTAAGTATATTGTACATATTAAAGGTTGATTTGGACCTATCTTTTTCTCATCGCCATGAAAGCCATAAGCAACATGTGATGGAAACAAGAAAGTTACTTTTTCGTTTTTATGCATCAATTTGATTCCATCCCTGATTCCGGCCATTATATTTTGTTTGTCAACGGCATAAGTTTGGGGTCTCAATTCAAGTTCTGAATAGATGATGTTTCCTTTTATATCTTTTATTTCATAATTAAAAAAAGCGATATCTCCTTTTTTAGGTTTTATTGTATCTATTTTATTTTGAATGATATAGGTGTACCAATAGCCTTTTTTTGAAGCTAAGTATTTTATTTTAGGATTACTTTTTATAACGGAGTCAATTTTCCCTTCTTCTCCAGCAATAATTTTCTTATTACGCTCAATTGATTTTTTTATAAAAGTGCCTGAAGCTTGTGACAAAGGTCTTCTGGCTTCTTGACTGTGTTTGCAACTGGAAGCAAAAAATGCAACAAGGAATACAAAAAGAATAAGTTTAAAATATTTCATAATACCTTATATTATTAGTTTAGACACTAAATTTTCAAATTTCCGAATTGTTTCTTCCATCGAAATATCTGATTTTCCTCCAGCTGCATTGCGATGACCACCACCATTAAAGTGTTCTCTAGCAAATAAATTGACATCAAAATTACCTTGCGAACGGAATGAAATCTTGATAATTTTTTCTTCGGCATTTTCGATAAAAATAGCCGTGAAAACAATTCCTTTTATGCTTAATCCATAATTTACAATGCCTTCTGTATCTCCTTTAATATAATTAAAAGAGTCTAACTCAGCTTGTGTTAGCGTGATATAGGCCGTTTTATGTTCAGGCATCACTTTCATGTTTTGCAATGCTCTACCTAACAATTGTAATCTTTCATAAGAACTGTTGTCATAAAGTAACGTTGGAATTTCGGTATTTTCGACACCTAAGTCAATTAAATCGGCTATTATTCTATGTGTTGTTCCAGTAGTTTTTGGAAAACGAAATGAACCAGAATCGGTCAAAATTCCTGTATAAATACAAGTTGCAATGGTTTTATCTATTGTGGCTCTTTTTCCTAGAGAGGATATAAAATTATACAACATTTCGCAGGTAGAACCAAAAGAAGTATCCGAATAAGTATAGGCTGCATAAGAATCGGGTGATTGATGGTGATCGATCATTATAAAGGGAGCAGAAAGTTTGTTCAGTACATTTTCCATTTCGCCCACACGGTGCAAAGCGTTAAAGTCTAAAGTGAATATTAATTCTGCTTCTTCCAATATCTTAGTGCAATTCTTTTTGTCTTTTTCAAATATTTTAACCGTTTCTGAGCCTGGCATCCAAGCTAAAAAATCAGGAAATTCATTTGGAGAAACAACAATAGCTTGGTGATTGTATTTTAGTAAAAAATGATACAATCCAAGAGTTGATCCCATGGCATCGCCATCAGGACTACGATGCGGAATAATGGCAATTTTTTTTGGAGTGGATAACAATTCTTGTATCGCTTGTATGTCTTGTTTTTTCATAGGTTGCGAATTTACATTTTTTTAATCTAATGTTGAAAACATTTATAGATTTAACAAACTTTTACAATACTAAAAATCTTTTAAATCTTTTGTTTTAAAACGCTGATATAACTTGTATTTAGCTCCTTTTACTATTTGTGAATGATAGATTCCTACAGAACCTGAAGAATAATAGGCAACTATACACGCAATTGCAATAAACAGACCACTTTCTATGCCAAAAAGTTCCAGTCCCATAACGGTACATGCAATAGGAGTGTGTGTAGCACCTGAAAATACGGCTACAAATCCCATTCCTGCTAAGAGCGCAATTGGCAAAGGCACAATAATTGACAAAGCACTTCCTAAGGTTGCACCAATGAAGAAAAGTGGTGTTACTTCGCCACCTTTAAATCCAGCTCCTAAAGTGAATCCAGTGAAAAGTATTTTTAAAAGAAAATCATAAGAGTTATTTGCATTCGAAAAAGCATCAACAATTACGGGAACTCCTAAACCTATATATTTTGTGGTTCCAATAAAGTAAAATGCCGTAGCCAAAATTATTCCTCCAACAAATGGTCGTAATGGAGCATAAGGAATTGTTTTTGAAAATAATTTCCCCCAAAAATGAGTTGATCTTGAAAACAACATTGCTGCAAAACCAAAGAGGATACTAACTATTACAATCCAACCCAGCATTATTGCTGTAATATCAGGGACAGTTGGAATGTGATAATGGGTATGTTTTACGTGCCAAATTTCTACAGTGTAGTACGAAAAATAGGCTACTAAAAAGGATAAAACAATGCTTTTATAGGTGATTTTGCTAAAATATAACACTTCTAAAGCAAACAAAGCACCTGCTAGAGGTGTGCCAAAGACAGAAGCAAATCCTGCACTAATTCCTAAAATAATTAAAATTTTTCGATCGGAATCATCAAGATTAAATATCCCTTTGAATTGATCGGCAATTGCTCCCCCCATTTGCACAGCAGTTCCTTCACGGCCAGCAGAACCTCCAAAAAGATGGGTAATTAAGGTTCCTATTAGTACTAAAGGAGCCATTTTTAACGGAATGGTTTGTTGTGGATTTTCATATTCTTCCAGCAATAAGTTGTTGCCTTTTACCACATCCTTTCCGTAATAATGATACGAGAGACCAACTATTAACCCGCCAATAGGCAATAACCAAATAATCCAATTATGAGCTTCTCTATAGTGTGTAACCCATTCTAAAGCAACTAAAAAAAAGGCTGATGCCGTACCCGAAAAAAAGCCTATCAAAGCACAAATTAAAATCCATTTGCTTGCGAGAAGGGTGTTTTTTTTTAGGTTCATTGAGGAGGTTATAATTTTTTAAGCCACGAATTACACGATTTAATTTAATTTTTTTGTTCTTCAGAATGTTCTTTGAATATTAATTTTTATTAAACCATTAAGAAAATTAAGATTGTTGAAGAAACCATTTAAACCTTAATTTTCTTAATGGTTTGAGTTTAAAATAATAATAAATTGTTATTCCTTTTGAATAAAAATCCCAGTGTAAACATTTTTCAAGTGAATAATTCGTATTTAGTAGGGACTTTAGATAACGAAAATAGAAAATAAATTTGTTGCTTGTTTTTTTGTCAAATCATTGCCCACGGTTTCAACCGTGGGAAAATGATGGATATATTGAATAATTATTCTTTCGCAACAGCTGTGAATTCAATTTCTACTAAATATTCTGGAGCAACTAATTTACTAATTTCATAAAAACCAGTAGCTGGTTTTATATCTTTAAAGAACGTAGCATGAGCTTTGGCTACTTCTTCAAATGAAGTAATATCAGTAGTGAATATTCGAGTACGAATTACATCTTTCATCCCTACATTCAAATCCTCCAATACTTTTTCTATTCTTTCAAGAATATTTAAAGTTTGTGCATAAGCGTCATCAGCTTTTACAATTGTACCATCAACAATAGCTACAGTTCCAGAAACTTCTATGATATTTCCGATGCGAACTGCACGACAATACCCCATTTTGTCCTCCCAAGGAGAACCTGTCAATATGTTTTCTCTTTTCATTTTAATTGTTTTTTTTGATTGTTGTGTTGATTTTTAATGAGTTGAATTCAAAATCAGAAATACTATTTAAAGCCGCAATTTATAAAATTTTAGATAAGAAAACGCCCCTTTTTTTTTATTGGATAGGAATAAAATTGAAACAGTAGGTTTTTAAAATCAGAGTTCGATTAATATTAAAATATACTGCTGTTTTACGGAGGGTTATATCTAATTACTAATCCTGCAAGGTCTTTTTTGACCTTGTGGGTATTATTTTTAAAGCATCTTGACACCTACAAGGTCAAAAAAGACCTTGTAGTATTGGAAAATTAATGAAAATTAATATTTTATTAATCGAACTCAGGTTTAAAATAATATACAAATATCCAATGAGGCATTTATGGCACAACTATTGAAGTTCAATTAACAATTGATTAGGAAATTGGAAGGTATTTAGTCCTAAAATTATATTATTTTTGTGACCTAAGACGCTTGATTTCCGTTATTTTTGAACTTTTAAAGTATTGATTTGTCAATATATTATTTATGAAACAAATTCTTTTTTTATTCCTTATTATATGTATTGCACCAAAAAGCTTTGGGCAAGTTGAATCCAATATTAAATTCAAAGCAATACCGCCTTTGAACGTAATTGTAAAACCAAAAAAAGAATTGCCTCCTCCAGCAGATTTACCAGAAGTAGAAGCACCAAAAATTGTCACACCCAATATCTTAAAAGAAACCAATATTTTCAATACAAAACCAAAAGAAGATAATTCATTTGAGATGGGTACTGTCAAAAATAATTTTTCAATGATTAAAAAAAATAATTTTGAACATACTATTGGTGAGGTGTATCAGTCTAAAATGACAAAAGAATTAAGTAAAAGATTAGTTAGCGAAGGCTTAAAAGAAGATGATCGGCTGCTAGTAAAAATTGATGTTAATTTTGGAGAGATTAGAACCAAGTCAAAATATTTTGTAATAAAATACAGAGACTTTATTGTAGTTGATAGTGATATGATTAAGGCAACATTAAATAATAGACAAGTTGGAGGAATTATGGAATTATTTGGAGACAACAGACAATTTGTAATTAATCTTGCAGATGGTATCAATACTTTTGAATTAGAGGCTTATAGCAAAGGAGAATCAGGTGGAAATACCTGCGAATTTCATATTTTTGACGACCAAGGAAAAGAAGTGCGTTCGGACTATTGGGACAATTGGGATAAGGGCGTCAAAGGTACTTTTGTTATTGTTAAAGAATAAATTTAAATTTTTATAAAATTCGATTTTACAATCCCAATTATTAAAAGTATTTTTGCCAAATGCAACACAACGTACTTATTTTAGATTTCGGATCGCAATACACTCAGCTTATTGCACGTAGAGTTCGCGAATTGAATATATTCTGCGAAATTTTCCCATACAATCATTTTCCAGATGATTTATCAAGTTATAAAGCGGTAATCCTTGGTGGAAGCCCATTCTCTGTAAGAGGAGAAGACGCGCCACATCCAGATTTATCCCAAATTCGAGGTAAATTGCCCATGCTGGCCGTTTGTTACGGTGCGCAATATTTAGCCCATTTTAGTGGAGGTGAAGTTGCTGCTTCGAATACCAGAGAGTACGGTAGAGCGAATTTATCCTATATAAAAGAAGACGAAGTTTTCTTTGAAGGCGTTTCTGAAAACAGTCAGGTTTGGATGAGTCATAGTGATAGTATCAAGACTTTACCTACAAATGGTGTAAAGCTTGCCAGTACTCACGATGTAGAATTTGCGGCTTACAAAATCGAGGGAGAAACAACCTATGCCATACAATATCATCCAGAGGTTTTTCACTCAACAGATGGTTCCAAAATGCTAGAGAATTTCTTAGTAAAAATAGCCGAAGTACCTCAAAATTTTACGCCTAATGCCTTCGTTGAGGAAATTGTGGCAGAAATGAAAGAAAAAATAGGCGACGATAAAGTAGTTTTAGGTCTTTCAGGAGGAGTAGATTCTACTGTGGCAGCCGTTTTATTGCATAAAGCTATTGGTAAAAACCTATATTGTATTTTTGTAAATAACGGTTTATTACGCAAGAATGAATTTCAATCGGTTTTAGATCAATACGAAGGAATGGGATTGAACGTGAAAGGAGTAGATGCTTCACAACGTTTTTACGACGCCTTAGCCGGAGTTGTAGATCCTGAATTAAAAAGAAAAGCGATTGGTAACGCTTTTATCGAAGTTTTTGATGTAGAATCACATCTTATCGAAGATGTAACCTGGTTGGCACAAGGAACAATATATCCTGATGTTATTGAGTCAGTTTCAGTAAAAGGACCATCGGCAACTATAAAATCACACCATAATGTGGGTGGTTTACCGGATTATATGAAATTGAAAATTGTGGAACCTTTGCGTATGCTTTTCAAAGATGAAGTTCGTAGAGTAGGAGCCTCTTTAGGAATAGATCCAGAATTATTAGGAAGACACCCATTTCCTGGTCCTGGTTTATCCATTAGAATTTTAGGAGATATTACACTTGAAAAAGTTCAAATATTACAAGATGTGGATAAAGTATTTATCGATGGATTAAAATCTTGGGGATTGTACGACAAAGTTTGGCAAGCAGGAGCGATTTTGCTTCCTGTAAATAGTGTTGGAGTGATGGGCGATGAGCGTACTTATGAAAAAGTAGTGGCGCTTCGAGCTGTAGAATCTACAGACGGAATGACCGCCGATTGGGTACATTTACCTTATGAATTCTTAATGAAAGTGTCCAACGATATAATAAATAAAGTAAAAGGCGTTAATAGAGTAGTGTATGACATTAGTTCAAAACCGCCTGCAACTATTGAGTGGGAATAAAAAATAATAGCAATATCAATGACAAAAATCAATTTCAATAAATAGTTTAGAAATTGATTTTTGTTGTTTTTAATGGGATTGAAATTGCAAATTGTTCTTATCATTCCATTTTATAACCATTACCATTGAAATTGTTATTGCCATTGAAATTGATTTTTTGAAATTAAAATATTAGAATCATGTTAAAAAGAGTTATTTGTATTATTGTATTAGTTCTAACTTGTTCTGTGTATGGACAAAATTATGAAAAACATAAAGTGGAAAAAGGGGAAACCATTACCCAAATTGCGCAAAAATACAATGTCACTCCCTATGATATTTATAAAATCAACCCAGATGCACAAAGAGGAATACAACCCAATAGTATTTTGCTTATTCCTAAAAAAACAACGACTGTAAAAACAGCGTCGTCAGCACAAACGCAAACCCATAAAGTATTGACCAAAGAAACTTTGTTTGCCATTGAAAAAAAATATGGTATTACAGATGAAGCTTTGAAAAAGGCCAACCCATTTCTTGAAAAGGATGGATTGCAAATAGGTCAAGTACTGATAATTCCATCGAAAACAAATCCAAAAGCAAGCTCGCCTATTCAAGAAAAAGTTGTTTATCATGAAGTATTGCCTAAAGAAACGAAATATTCCATAGCGAAACAATATGGAATTACAGTGGAGCAATTAGAAAAACGCAACCCGGAAATCATCCCTAATTTGACCATTGGTTACAAATTATTAATTAAAGGAACAGTTCAAAAACCGGATGTAATTGCGACAATTGAACCCAAAAAGGAAGTTGTAGCAAAAATTCCACAAAAAAATATAGAAGCAGTCAAATATGCAAACTATGAAGTGAAGCCGAAGGAGACTTTATTCAGTTTGTCAAAAATGTTTGGTTTAAGTCAGGAGGAATTAATTAAATTGAATCCAACATTAGCTAATGGCTTAGAAATAGGGATGGTTTTAAAAGTTCCAACTATTCCAATTACTGCAACTACTTCATCAATTTCACTTGAAACTAAAAAAGCAATCACCGCTTTGACTAATAAAACTATAGGAACTACAAGAAAAAAAATAGTTTTATTGTTGCCTTTTAACTTACCGTTAATCGAAAGTGACACCTTAAATGCCATGTCCACTCGCTTGAAACAAGATAAGTTTTTGAATATGACATTGGATTTTTATGCAGGTGCAATGATTGCAATAGATTCTGCCAAAACTCTAGGTCTACCTATTGATTTTAAGATATTTGATTCTCAAGAATCAAAAACATCCTCTATTATTTATAGTATTATCCAAAAGAATAATCTTGAAACGGCGGATGCTATTATCGGACCATTTTATCAAAGCAATTTAGAAACTACAGCTCAATTATTAAACAGTAATAACGTACCAGTTATTTCGCCACTTTCTAAAGATATAGGGAATTCATATCCTAATTTGTACCAAACTATTCCAACAACAGATAATTTGAAAAGTGCGATTTTTGATTTTATGAAATCTAAAGGAGGCAATATGATTGCTGTTATCGATAAAAAAAGAGAATCCTCAAGACAATATCTTGAGCAAAACCAAAAAGAGGTACAAATCGTGCCACTTTCAGACTCTGGTTATTTATCGGCTGCAAATTTGCAAAGTTTGTTTGTGAAAAATAAAACAAATTATGTGATTCTCGAAACGGGAAATACAGTGATGATTAAGGCGACAATTAAAACGATGATGGATGCAATGCCAGAATACGATATGCAATTAGTAACAATTGAAAACAATGAAACACTAGATACAGATGAAATTAAGTTTGAAAACTTAGTGAAATTAAAATTAATGTATCCTTCGATTAATAAAGATAACGAATCTGCTGAAGCTTTAGTTTTCAAAAATGAATATAAAAAGAAAAATAAAATAGTGCCAAATACTTATGCCACACGAGGTTTTGATGTGACTTTCGATACTATGATGCGCATCTTGCAAAATCAACCTTTTCAAGATTGTGCCAATACAATCTCGACAGAACAAGTGGACAATAAATTTGTTTATTCTAAAAAAGAAGAGGGCGGTTATACCAATAAAGGAATTTATATATTGTATTACGACAGTGATTTGACTGTTAAAGTGGCTAATTAATTTTTTTTGGTTAACTGTTTAATTGTTTAGTTGGTTAATCGATTTATCGATTAAATTTTTCTTAACCAGTTCACCTTTTTCTTAACCAGTTCACGTTTTCCTAACCGATTAATCAATTAACCCTTTTTACCCTTGACTCCAGACCAAAATAAACTCATAAAATTAGCGCATACCAAAATGCCTTTTGGCAAATATGAAGGCAAGCATCTTATTGATTTGCCGGAATATTACGTGGTTTGGTACAGTAACAAAGGTTTTCCAAAAGGAGAGCTAGGAGAGCAACTACAATTGGTTTACGAATTGAAACTAAACGGACTCGAAGAATTGATACGTAATATCAGAAAACGGTATCCAAAACCCTAAAAAGCTCAAGGAACATCAGCTTCTTTTGATAATTATAATTCAAAAAGAGACCGCAAATTCACAATTTATGGATGTAATACATCTTTTTAATTTGCGAATTTGCGGTCTTTTTTTTAAACGTATAGATTTATTTAGTTACAATAATCACGATTTTATTAAAATCAGCTGCGGCATTAATCACTGCTTTGTACTCGTCAAACTTATTTAGAGGATAGTTGATGATATTGTAAAACTCCTTGTTTTCGACCATAATTTCATCTCCTTTTTTAGTGTATTTACTAATAAAAGCAGCTTCCGTTTTGCCATTAATCTGGGTTTTATAATCCATCACAAATTTGTCAAGATTTTTTATTGTGGCTCCTTTTGGTAAAAGAATTTTAATATTTCTAGTATAGTAATGAGGATAGTCAATTTCTACAGGTAAGGTTCTTTTGTTTTCTTGGTAAAATTCCATTTGTTTACCAATAGTTTCACCAATTGAAAATAAGTAATTTTCACCCGCTTTTTTAGTAAGGTCTTTTCCATCATAAGTTACATTCAAGATAAACGGTTTTTTGCCAATAAAATCTGTTCCATCATTTTCAGTAGTCAAGGATTTGAAATCTGCTTCTACAGTATAGTTTTCAGCTACATTTTTCAAAAACGTTTTGTATTGTTCTGCAGAAACAAAATCTTTGAAAGGTTGAAAATTTAAACCGGAATAGCCGCCAAAAGTTAGATTACTTGTAATTAATGGGTTTTCGAAATCTTTAGTAAAATCAACGGTAATATTCATGATGTCATGTGAAATATCATTACCCGGTATTTCGATAAAATTGACTTCTCCAATTCCCATTTTGACTCCTGTAAATGTTTTTTCTTTAACAAAAAGACCGTAATTATTAGCAATAGTTACAGGGAATAAAGGAATTCTATATTCAATTTCTGTTGGCGTTAAATATTTATTTATCGAGGGAAAATAAAATAAAAGTTCGTTTAGGTTTTCATAACTTTCAAAATCTTTATCAAATGGAATTTTATATCTATTGGAAGTAAAAACCATGTTGTTTTCTATTTTAAACTCCTTAAAAACCGCCAAATAGATTTTTAATATATCGGATTGATTGGCTTGTTTAGAATCGATTATATCCGTTATTGAAGCTTTTGTGTCAATATATTTATTGTAGGTTATCGTCTTTTTAATTTTATTTTCAATATTCCAAATTTGTGCTTGCAAATCCTCTGATTTTGGAATAGTTGCACAGAAATCATCAATTGATTTTTGTTGTTTTTTATCGAAAACAGGATTTAATTTTTCGTAAATATTAGATGCAAATTCCTTGAAACCATTTAAATTTCTTCCGCCACTTAATTGGTTTTCATCCAGTTTATAACGGAATTGTTTTAATTGTACAGCCCAATTGGAGTAGTTTTCATTATTATCTAAAGCGGGAATGTCTTTTTCTGTTATAGATAATACTTTTGTGTTTTCTATATTCTTTTCATCAATAACGGGTTCGCTTAATCCATTATAGGATTTGGTTTTAAAAATGAGATAATTGGGGTAAATTAATTCAAAATTCAGATTTGCAATTGGATATTCATCTTGCATTTTAATAGTTTGACCCGTAAACTCGGGGCTTTCTTCTAGAACATACATTTTTTCGATAACAGCACCCTTTTCAAGCCCGTTTACTGCAAAATAGTTGTATTTCATTCCTCTTTCTTGGTCAACATCTTCTTTGATGTCTTTTTGATCGAGATTAATTACCGTTCCGTTTTTCAAAATAACACGAGCTTTATTTACTAAAACACTTTCGTTAAGATTAAAAGGAATGTAGATTTTGTTGTTGCGTTCAATGGCATCGTCTGAATTAATGAAAATCTTTTCGTGTAACAAATGGTATTGTTTTGCCGTTTTGCCTTTGACAACTATTTCAATTTTTGAAATTCTACTTAGAATGACTTCTTTCTCATTTTTGTATTTTTCAGGGACTTCAACTTTCGTTTCCTTTTCGTTCCAATCATAGTTTTTAAAGGAATAATCTTGACTGAATAGCAATGAAGTACTTAAAATAGTAACAAGGGTAATAATGGATTTTATATAATTGATTTTCATTATTTTTCGGATAATATTATGGTTTCTGAATAATTATTTTTTAACTCTTTTATGGTCTCGTTCCACAATTCGAAATCACTTTTATCAAGTAATAATTTTTTTTGTTTGAGTTGTAAATTTAAACGAATTGTATTGTTTATTACTTCATAAACTATTGTTGCTTTGATGTAAGCATTATCTACAGAAAAGTTTTGTGGTAGATGATTTAGGCTGAAATTCTGCGGGATTTCTAATTCATATTGACTGTTGATGTAATTCAAATGTTCAAATTCAAACTTTGCTACACGGTCTTTTTCAATCGTTGCTTTTTCTAAAGGTTTGTCTAAAAATAAACTAATATAAGTATCTTTGTCCACTTTTAAGATATAATTTCCTAAATCAAAATTATAGCTTATTTGATAGGGCTTATCCTTATCATTTATGTTTTCTTCAGTATAGTCTTTTAAATTAAACTTGTTGTTGCCTTTAAGGACAAGACTTTTTATCATTTCGAATCTCGTTTTGTTTGTGGCATCTCCGATGCGCATCAATAGACGGCTTCTATTGTATCCGTTAAATTCAATTTTCCCTGAACCTACTAATTTTTCTTTTTCAATTTTAATTTTAACCTCTTCTTTGATTTCGTTTCTTTCTGCTGGTACTACAGGAACGGTAACGATTTTGTAGGTGTCACCCTCATTTATCAAAGCTTCTTTTCCTTGTATAAATGATGTTGGAATTCCATAAAGTGTTTCCTTATCAGTTGCATCCAGAAAGATGTATTTGTCTTCTTTTTTGTACACTGCAATCATGTGGTTGTCAACGGCAGGAGTTGGCATTTCAGTATACGAATAAGGAATCTCACGGGTTCCAATCCAGGATATATAAACGTCTTTTACATTGGCATATTTTGCCATAGCTGTAATAATGCTCGCCATGTCTTTGCAATCACCAAATTTCCGCTCACATATTAAACTGGCTTCTCTTGGGATAAATCCTTCGTAACCATTTTCGAATGCAATGTATTTGATATTGTCTTTCACCCAATAAAATATACTTTTTATTTTCTCTTCATCGGTAGTTTTACCTTCAGTAACTTTAAGGGTGATTTCTTTTAAAATGGGGTCTTCGGTTATGTTTAAATCTTTTACAAAGCCTTTGTAATAAGTGTACAATTTGTCAACATCACCTAATACTTCTGTCTTCTTATTATTTATGGTATAATCTTTAATGAAGATATTGATGTGAGGAACAATATGCAAAAATCCAGGCGAATTGCCTTCAAACTTAATTGGTTTTACATTTTTTACTGTCCAATTATAAATCCATTTTCCTTTTTTTTCTGATTTTGTAAATACAATAGAATTCGTGTTATCATTAAAAATTTTATAACCTATGTTGATGTTTTTATCGGTTCTGATTTCTAATGAGGAATTTAAAATTGGCAAATTACTTCCAAAAATAAATTTATGAAGTAAATAAGGATCTTTTATTTCAGTTAGATAATTATAAACTTTTTTTGCTCCAGCTTCAAGATTTGGAAAAATAAGTTGACGTTCTTTTACATCATCATAAAACACGGATCTTTGGCCAGATTGTACTTCATTTGTTTGGGTAACTTTAATTTTTTTTTCTTTTCCGTTGTCATTTATAAGGGAATAGGCATCATAACCTTGAAGTTGAACCAAGTCAGAATAGCTAAAGGATTCTTTGTTGTTTTGAATGCCGTTATCATTAAGAATTAAAGATTCATAATGATTGTCCTGTAGTACTTTAATCTTGTTTTTCTCAATTGTAAAATCATATACTTGACTGTCGTTGAGAACTAATTCATTATAATCAGGATATTGTTTTTTGTATTCGTTTAAAGAATTTTGGGCACTCAGACTAAGGGTAGCGATACCAATAAAAAGAGCGATGCTTAATTTTTTCATTCGATTAAAAGTTTTCTCAAATATAGCAGTTTTGTAGGAAGGCTAAAATACTTTAAGTAATATTTAAGTATTTAAGTCTAAATCGCGAATGTAATCGCCATATTCTAAATAGAACATTTCTACAGCGTGCATTTTTTCGTTATAAAAGTCAAAAATTTCATCCCAATATTTCCTGTTACTCACACTTACATTCAGTTTTTCGACCCAAACACGACTTATGTTTTTACCTGATTCCAATGTGTGGTTTTTTTCGAATACCAAATCTTTTATGAAATCCTCCTCTAACACACTTTTTAAAGATTCTAGTTTTTCAAAATAGACGATTCGCTTTTCGTCATTCCGATGTTCAATGTCGATAATTACTTGTGCTTTTTTATTATCAACAAAAAATTTAAAAGAAAAATCCTTGATTTTAGTATCGTACAACACCCATTTTCGGGGATATTTATCTGCAAAACTAACCCAGAATTCGCGTTTTAATTTTTGAGCCTCTTCTTTGCTGTACATATTTTGATTTGATGTTTGTAGTTTGTTTAATTTACGATTGCCATTGCTTTTATTTTTTACATTGCCATTGCCATTGCTATCGTCATTGCTTTTATTTTTACATTGCCATTGCCATTGTCATTGTCATTGCTTTTATTTTTCACATTACTATTGCCATTGAAATTTTCATTTCAAATGCATATATTTACAAAACGGGTTTGCATTACAAAAATAGACTTTGATTATGGATTTCCAAGACTTTTTAAATTATGTTCCAAAATTGCTAGATGTTACTCTTCCAGCAGCTGAAGCGCATTATAAAATGGCACCAATAGAACGCATTGAAAGCTTGAAAAATTTAAAAATTGAAAGGAAAAACCCAAAGTCAGCAGCTATTATGATGTTGCTTTATCCGAAAATGAATAAAACACATTTAGTGCTTATTGTTCGAAATTCGTATGAAGGTATTCATTCCGCTCAAATTGCATTTCCTGGAGGTAAATATGAAACGCAAGATGTAACTTTTGAGAATACAGCATTGCGTGAAACTCAAGAAGAAATAGGAATTTCTCCTTCTAAAATGAAAATCATTCGGGCTTTTACCCAATTGTATATCGAACCCAGTAATTTCATCGTTTATCCGTACTTAGGAATCTGCAATGAAGAACTATTGTTTATTCCAGATTCTACTGAAGTTGCCGAAATAATTGAATTGCCGCTCTCTGTTTTTTTGGATGATAAAATTATAGTAAATGTAAATATAGCAACTTCATACGCTAGAAATATATCGGTTCCCGCTTTTAATATTAATGAACATATCGTTTGGGGAGCAACGGCCATGATGTTAAGTGAGTTGAAAGATGTCTTGAAAAAAGTACTTTAATTTATTATTTTCGTAAGTTTGCCTTTCAGTTTTAACAAAAATATAAATTTTAATGGGATTATTTAAGAGAAATCCATTTGGGCATATTCTATTTGTAAAAAAATGGTTGATCCGGATTTTTGCCGTTTTAACACATAAACGATACCGAGGGTTTAATGAATTGCAAATTGAAGGTTCTGAAATCATCACTTCATTGCCTGATACCAATGTGCTGTTTATTTCTAATCATCAAACCTATTTTGCTGATGTAGTGGCGATGTTTCACGTATTCAATGCTAGTTTGAGTGGTCGTCAAGATACGATCAAGAACGTGGGATATATTTGGCAACCCAAGATGAATATTTATTATGTAGCTGCAAAAGAAACCATGAAAGCGGGATTGTTACCTCGGATTATGGCGTATGCAGGAGCCATTACAGTAGAACGTACTTGGCGCTCTTGTGGAAAAGATGTAACCGAAAAAAAAGACATAAATCCTAATGATACCGAGAACATAAAAATAGCACTAAATGATGGTTGGGTAATTACATTTCCTCAGGGAACTACAAAATCATTCAAACCCGTTCGGAAAGGAACTGCACATATTATCAAGCAACACAAACCTATTGTAGTTCCAATCGTGATCGATGGCTTTCGACGTTCGTTCGACAAAAAAGGATTGCGGATAAAAAAGAAAGGAATTCTGCAATCGTTCATCATTAAACCACCAATAGAAATTGATTATGAAAATGATAGCGTCGAGAAAATTTGTGAACAAATAGAATTTGCCATCGAACAACATCCATCATTTTTAAAAGTAATTCCTGCTGATGAAATTAAGGCCGATGAAGAACTCAATAAATTAAGAAAGTGGGAATATTAAATAAGTCAAAAAAGGAATTGCTAAAGATCTATCTTCTTTAATTCTTCATTATTTTGTTTTAACTTTTTAAGGAAACCGCCGTATAATATTTTATAAAACAACCAGATTCCACCCATTATCAATAATGCCATTACAATAATCGTAATGTAATTTACCTCGATAACTCCTATTGTATTTTCGGGTCTATTATTCCCTCCGTTAAAACCTCGATTAAAACCTTCTATTCCACCTATTGCTCCCGAAATTCCACCAATAAAAATATTCCAAAAAATATAATAAGTAACTATTTTTCTGGTTTTTAGGATGTGTTCAATTAGTTTTTTAGATGAATGTAAAACCGAAATGTTTTTGTAATTACGATAAAACAAATAGATAAAAACGAGTATAACCAAATAATTAAACTTCTCCAAAAAATTAATAAAGGGATGTAAATCCAAAAATTTTGAATACCCATTATCGCCAATTAGGAAACTAATTCCATTCAAAATAACGAATTCTATGATACTTACAATCAAAATCCACTTCACAACCGATGAAGATTTGGCATGTAGCATCTTGTAGATTTCATTTTCTGAAACTTGCTCAAAAGAATTCTCATTCTTTTTCCAATCTTTTTTTAATAAATCCAGCTCTTTCATTTGCAGATTTTAATTGTCTTTTGTCGGTCTTATGTAATTTGCAATTTTTATATATTGCTCATTTCATATTCCTTAAGGATTTAATATTTTTTTTAATTTTCCTTTGATTCGATTCATTTTTACCCTAGCATTCACTTCACTAATTCCAAGAGTTTCCGATATCTCAGCATAATCCTTGTCTTCTAAATACATGAAAATCAATGCTTTTTCGATGTCATTTAGTTGATAAACCGCCTTATACATCAGTTTTAATCGTTCTTCCTCTTCATAATTATAATCTTCCTGACTGATAAAAAACTGATGATTTTCATAATCCACCGTCTTAACGGAACGCGTGCTTTTTCGATACAAAGTAATAGCAGTATTCAACGCGACTCGATACGCCCATGTCGAAAACTTACTGTCACCACGAAACTTGGGAAAAGCTTTCCACAACTGAATCGTAATTTCCTGAAACAAATCCTTGTGCGCGTCTTCACCATTCGTATACAACCTACAAATCTTGTGGATTATATTCTGATTGGTCTTCAATTGCTGCACAAAAGACTGTTCTAAATTCTCGCTCATAATGGAGTTAGTGGTCAAAAAATGATTTTCGTTACAAATTAAGTGATTTTTTTAGGAGCACACACCATCTTGTTCCTAATAAGCAGTTGTCCCGCTTTTCGCTACAATCTCTCGCTAAATTGCTCCGTTCCTCGCAATCTAGCGAGAGGATTTCCACTTCACTCGGGGCTATTTTATGACATTTTGTTATTCATAATAACGCTAACAATTTGTCATTTCGACGAAGCTGAAATGACAACTATGAATAAAATTCTTTAATCTTCGTATATTTGTGATATAACTACATTTTATGAATATCAAACAATCTTCTAATCCTAGAATAGTAATCATCGGCGGAGGTTTTGCTGGTATTGCTTTGGCCAAAAAACTCAAAAATAAAAAAGTTCAAGTAGTACTACTTGATAAACACAATTATCATACATTTCAACCTTTATTGTATCAAGTAGCTACTGGCGGACTCGAAGCGGGTTCCATTGCTTATCCCATTCGTAAAGTCATTCAGGAATATGAAGATATTTATTTCCGACTCACCTCCGTAAAAGAAATTGACACTGCAAACAAAAAAGTAATCACCGAAATTGGAGATTTGAGTTATGATTATCTCGTAATTGCTACAGGATCAAAAACCAATTATTTTGGCAACAAAGAAATTGAGCGCAACTCCATGGCAATGAAAACTATTCCGCAATCACTCAATATCCGTAGTCTAATTTTAGAAAACTTTGAACAAGCCGTTCTTATAGAAGATGAGGCTGATAGAAATCGATTGATCAATTTTGTATTAGTAGGAGGAGGGCCAACTGGTGTGGAACTGGCTGGCGCGCTTGCCGAAATGAAAAAAGATATTCTCCAAAAAGATTATCCCGATCTCGATATTGCCAAAATGGAAATCAACCTCATTCAATCTGGCGATAGAATTCTCAATACCATGAGTGAAAAATCATCCCAAGAAGCAGAACAATTTTTATTGAACCTAGGGGTGAAAGTCAGAAAAAATGTTCGGGTAACCAACTATAATGGCCGAACCATTACCACCAATACTGATTTAACGATAGATACTTCTACCTTAATTTGGACCGCTGGGGTACAAGGAGCCATGATCGATGGATTAGATGGTAAATCCTTAGTCAAAAAAGTAAAACGCATTCGTGTGAATCAATTCAGTCAAGTTGTAGGTTATGATGCTATTTTTGCCATTGGCGATATTGCCATGATGGAAATTGATGGGTTTCCTGAAGGACATCCCATGATGGCACAACCTGCAATCCAACAAGGAAGGTTATTAGGAGAAAACTTGCTGAAACTAGTAAATAAACAACCCATGAAGCCTTTTGAATATAAAGACAAAGGTTCAATGGCAACCATTGGTCGCAATAAGGCAGTGGTCGATATGCCACCTTACCATTTTAGTGGAATTTTTGCTTGGTTCGTTTGGATGTTTGTGCATTTGTTTTCACTAATTGGATTCAAAAACAAAGCGGTGGTTTTCCTGAATTGGGTGTACAACTACATTCGTTTTGACCGCGAAGGAAGATTGATTATTCGTCCTTTTAAAAAGAAAAGTTTTGTCACTTTTACGAGTGATGAGGTTTAAGAGGTCATAAAGTCTAAAGGCTTAAAGTTGAATGTAGTAATAGTAACAATTATTTGATATTATGACATTATGACTTTATGACTTTCGACTAAAGCTTATTAGCTTTGTAATAATTCACCATCAAATTCACGAATTTGTTGTAGCTGTCCATACCGTCTTTTTGTTGATTCATTTTTAGGAAGTTGTCATAAAAAAGATGGAAACCATCGTCAATAAAAGTGTCATATTGTTTCCAGAAATCTTCACTTTCTTTGTAGTTTTTCAAGATTCCGGGATGAACAGTTTTTAGTAATTCATCAAATACTTTCTCATCACGAACGTACCAATTCCGCAAACAATAGCGCAAGGCAAAACTATAACCCGAATATTGAAAGTATAAATTGTCGTTTTTTACCGAAGCTAGAAATCCAATAAAATTACATTCACTTTCGCTCGCAAATCCCATTTGGTGTGCCATTTCGTGGCAAGATGTCGTTGGAGAATTGAACATCGGCATCAAATAATTGACCTGTGCTTCGTTGGTAAACGGATTCAAATAACCCGCAAATCCCATATAAGTAAGTGGTACACTGAAAAGTGATTTCTTGACACTAGGATGGGTATAAGTGAAAAAAGGATATTGATTCGAAAGTCTTTTGTATCCATTCAAATTCATATCAAAAACTTGCTCATTCGAATAGGGTAAAACTACTTTAAGAGTATCGTTTTTAGTGATTTGAGTTTGAATTTCATTGGTTTTAGAAATTAGTTCTTTGGTAAAAGTGAGTAAATCAGCATCTGTGTAATCCCTTTCGATTTTCATTTTTTCAAAAAGCGGTTCGCGGTAATAATTCAATGCCCATAAAATGTGAAACAAAAAATACACAACCGAAAGAATACTTAAAACTTTCAAACTATTGTTTTTCCAATTTTGCTTAAATTCACGCCAAGATTTACGACTTTTCCAAAGAAATTGTAGAACATAAATAATCACGATTCCATAAAGTACATCACCAACAGAAAACGGAACTTTTCCTAAAATTATTCTCGAAAAATTCGAAAGGTTCACATACAATCCGTTGCTGTAAAATTGCTCTACAAACTCTGGAAAAAAGACAATAATTTTCAAAAACAGAATTTGAACGATAAGAAATAAAGGAAGAATGAATTTGCGTTGCACGTGTTTACTTTTGGCATAAAAATAACAATTAAAATAGTTGTAGGCTTTCTTTTTTTGTAAATTTGTTATTCAATAAAAGGAAGAATGACACAAATCACTTTAAATATTCCAGATAATGAATTGACTTTCTTTATGAAATTAATAGAAAAGTTTAATTACGAAACAGTTGTAGATGAAATTGCTGTAACTGAGGACATGAAAATTTTGTTGGATGAAAGAAGATCAACTTCAAAAACAGATGATTTCATTCCTTGGAACGATGCAAAAAAACAATTGCGTTTTAAATCTGAAAAATGATTTATAAAGTTGTAATTGAACCAAGAGCTATACTAGACATTCAAGATGCAATTAACTATTATGATTCTAAACAAGATGGATTGGGTGAACTTTTTTACCAAGTTGTTGACCAACATATTAAAACTTTAACTAAAAGTCCATTTTTTCAGGTTAGATATAAAGATTATCATGGTTTTCCTATTCGTAAATTTCCTTTTATTATTCTTTATTTCATTGATGAAAAACTTAAAACTATTTTTATAATGTCAGTTTTTAATACTTCTTTGAATCCGTCAAAATATCCTAAATAATATAAAAAAAATAAAATGAGCCAAGAAATAAGAAATCTAGAGCCAAAAGCGCTTTGGAATAAATTTGCCGATTTAAATGCCGTTCCACGTCCATCCAAAAAAGAAGATCGAGTAATCGAATTCATGAAAAACTTCGGAAATTCATTGGGATTGGAAACTTTTGAAGACGAAATCCGAAACGTAATTATCCGAAAACCTGCCACAGCTGGAATGGAAAATCGTAAAACCGTTGTCCTTCAAGGACATTTGGATATGGTACACCAAAAAAACTCGGATACCGTTTTCGATTTTGATACCCAAGGAATTGATATGTATGTCGATGGCGACTGGGTTCGTGCTCGTGGCACTACACTTGGCGCCGATAATGGACTTGGAGTGGCAATGATCATGGCGATTTTAGAATCCACAGCAATCCAACACCCAGCAATAGAAGCCTTGTTTACCATTGACGAAGAAACTGGAATGACAGGCGCAATGAATCTGAAAGGAGGAATCCTAAAAGGAGAAATCCTTTTGAATATGGACACCGAAGAAGATGATGAAATCGACATTGGTTGCGCCGGAGGAATCGATGTTACCGCTACTAGAGAATATCACGAAGAGGAAACACCTGAACATTCGGTAGGGTATACGATAACGGTTAAAGGCTTAAATGGTGGTCATTCAGGAATGGATATTCACAAAGGTTTGGGTAATGCCAATAAAATTATGAATCGTTTGTTATTTGATGCTTTCGAAAACTTTGGACTACAAGTTGCTGAAATCAATGGTGGAAGTTTGCGCAATGCTATTCCTCGTGAAAGTGTTGCTAAAGTGATTGTTGCCGGAATGTATGATGAAGCCTATATTTTCGATATGCAAGAAATCATCAATGACATTAAAACCGAATTCAAAACGACTGAACCTAACTTGATAATCGAAATCGTGAAATGCGATTTGCCGAAAAGTGTTATGGATTTAGGAGTTCAAGAAGGAATTATCCGTTCGATTTACGCAGCTCATAATGGTGTTTACCGGATGTCGGCTGAAATGAAAGATTTAGTCGAAACTTCCAATAATATTGCAAGAGTTATCATCAAAGACGGAGAAATTAAAATTGGTTGTTTGACCCGTTCTTCGGTGGAAACGTCCAAATTTGATTTGGCGAATGCCTTACGTTCTTCTTTTGAATTGAGTGGTTGTTATGTGGAATTATCAGGTTCTTATCCAGGTTGGACACCTAATGTTAATTCGGAAATTTTAACTGTTTTAGAAAGTGTTTACGAAAAACAAAACGGCACGAAAGCCAATGTGGTAGCATGTCACGCAGGACTAGAATGTGGGATTCTGGGAACTAATTATCCTGAAATGGATATGATTTCTTTTGGACCAACGATCCAAGGTGCTCACTCACCAGACGAAAGAGCTTCGATAAAATCGTCTCAAAAATTCTGGAAATTTGTTCTGGAAATTTTGGAGAACATACCTTTAAAGTAGTGTTCAGTGTTCAGTAAAAAAATAGTGTTCAGTACCAAACTGAACACTAAATACTGAACACTAATTTTTAGTCTCTTTTAGGAGCATTTTTCTTTTCTCTTTTTTCAGCTGCCTTTTCTTTAGGAGTTTTAAGAGGTTCTTTTTTTACGGTTTTTTTTGCGTCTTGACTTTTAGCCATAATAAGTATATTTAAAGGTTAATTTTTTAGTTTTTGATGGAGTAAATGTAAAGAATATTTTGATGAAATAATATGAATTTTTCTATTCTTGTCTTTTCATAACACAAGAACTTACCAAATACTATAATTAAACAATACAAAAGTTTGCAAATTGAAAACTTTTATTTATATTTGGTCAATGAAAATCCTAGTTAAGAAAACGATTTTATTTTACATCAAAAAATATCCAATGGCAGAAACGCCATTATTAATTTGGTATAATGAGTTTTCTAAAATAGATTTTAGCAATTTTAACGAACTCAAAAAAGTATATGGAAATGCAAGTGTTGTAAATCATAATAGAGTTGTTTTCAATATAAAAGGCAATGAATTTCGATTAGTGGTTTCAATAAATTTTGTACAAACGGCTTGCTATGTAATATGGTTCGGAACACACAAAGAATATGACAAAATTAATGTTGCATCTGTAATTTTTGACACCAAAATCTTAACCGATAAAAAATAGAATTATGAAATGGAAAGTATTAAAAACAGAAGAAGATTACAACAAAGCTTCCATGCGATTGATGGAAATATTCCATGCAGAACCAAACACTCCAGAGGGTGATGAATTAGATTTATTAACTGTTTTGGTTCAAGATTATGATGTGAAAAATTATAAATTACCCGATCTTGATGCAATAGAAGTTATTAAATATAAAATGCAAGAAATGGGATTGAAAGCCAAAGATCTTGAACCTATAATAGGAAGTAAAGGACATGTTTCAGCCATTCTTTCTGGAAAACGAGAGTTAACCTTAAAAATGGCACAAAAACTGAAAGATTATTTTAGTATTCCAGCTGAAGTTTTTTTGCACAGCGCATAAAAAGCTCAAATTTGCAGTAGTTTTATGGTTTTTTAAATTATTCCACTATTCTGAGTTTTTCTTTTTTTCTAAATTTACAACTCTTGGGTTCACCCAAAACACAAAATAAATCAGAATGAAAATTGTGGCAATTCCTGTTACGATAAAGGTTTCGCTTGCGCCAAATTGATACCAAATCAATCCCGCCAATGAACTTGCTAGCATTGCGCAAATACTTTGAAAACCAGCATAGGTTCCTATTGCGGTTGCTGTGTCTTTTTTGTCGATGCTATTGCTAATCAAAGCTTTGGCAATACCTTCGGTGGCAGCAGCATAAATTCCGTAAAGGGAAAATAGTCCAATTAGTGTATTTCTATTTGTACTGAAACCCATTCCCAAATACACGAACGCAAATAAACAAAGTCCAATTACAAACGTTTTTTTCAATCCAATTTTGTCAGCCATTATTCCAATAGGTAAAGCAAAGAGGGCATAAATCAAATTGTAAAATATGTACAATCCAATGACGTAAGTGTCGCTTAATCCTGATTGTTTTGCTTTCAATAATAGAAATACATCTGAACTATTGAATAAGGCAAAGGCCAATAATCCAATAACTACTTTGCGATACAATACAGGACTGTTTTTCCAATAGTGAAAAGAGGCAAAAAAAGAGGTTGAGGTATTCTTTTTTGATATTGAATTCCTATTGTCTTTGAGTAAAAAGGAAACTAAGATGGCTAAAACACCTGGGAAAAATGCAATGTAAAATAAGGTTTTGTAGTCTTCTGGATAAAAATAGAGGTAGAGCAAGGCTAGTAATGGTCCCAAAACAGCTCCTAAAGTATCCATCGAGCGATGAAAACCAAAAACTTTTCCTTTGGTTTCGGGCCTAGCTTCATCTGAAAGAATCGCGTCTCTGGCTCCAGTTCGGATTCCTTTTCCAATACGGTCGATGGTTCTTGCCAAGAAGATCCAAAGAGGAAATATGAAAATCGCCATCATTGGTTTTGAAATAGCACTTAAACAATAGCCTATTTGCACAAAAGGAACTCGTTTGCCTGAATTATCAGAAAGTTTGCCAAAATACCCTTTGCTGAGTCCAGCGACTGCTTCGGCAACACCTTCAAGAATTCCGATTAGCACAATCGAAAAACCAATAGTTTTTAAATAAATTGGCATAATGGGATACAACATTTCACTTGCCATATCTGTAAACAAACTTACAAATGATAAAATCCAAACAGTGCGTGTGATGTTTTTCAAGTTGATTTTTTTTTAGCCACGAATTATACGAATTAGCACAAATTTCTGATTTAATCTCTTTAGATTTAATTCCTCGAAGATCTCTTTCGATTTTTTTTGCCACAGATTCACAGATTAAAAATGATTTTTTAAAATCTGTGAATCTGTGGCTGTTATTTCGCTAACACCTCTGGGGCTCTGACCCAAGGTAGTTTGTTGAAAAATTAGTGAAAATTCGTGTAATTCGTGGCAAAGTTTTTATACAGTGTTTGTGTCCTTAAAATTAGTCCGTTTAGCTGACAGTTATGATATTATATTCTTCTCAAATGTAAAAAAAAATCCTCAAGTACTATTCGTAATTGAGGATTGAAATTGGAGTATAGTTATTAAAAATCGGAATTTAATAATTCTTAATTTTTTAAAGGTTTTAATTAAAAACATTATTGTCCAATAAAATTAATTCTTTATAAAAGTACAGCCCCTACGGGACAAATCACAGATTACAACTTTCTTACTACCAATATTTAACCTCTACGAGGCAAGCTCCGTTAGGAGCAAAATATTGGTAGAAATAAATCAAGCAAATCCAATCCTAATGTGCAGTAGGGACTGTACCTATTCTGTTTTATCTATTGGGAAAAGAATTAATCGGACAACAATGAATTAACAAATCTAATTTGAATAATAGCCCCGATTAAAGTGAAAATCCTTTTGTCCCGCTTTGTTTTGCGGGACAAAAGATTGCAACGTAAAGCGGGAAATAGGTCAAAAAGTGACGATAATAGTATGCTCCTAAAAACGAATCGAACTCAAGTTAAAAGGATTTTATAATTCCAAAACGCAACCGAACTCCAGCATCATTTTGTTCACCATTCATTTTATTGATGATTGGTACAGAAAGTGTCAAAGGGAAACTCCATTTTTTATGGGAAAGTGTAGTTCCCAAATTGGCAAATCCGAGATAATAGCCTGAGTTTTCATCCACTTCTAAGTCTTCTTTTAACTTGTCTAGTCCTTCGCCATAATAGCCACCAAAAATATTCCAACCAAAATTGGAGGATTTATTTTCTTCTTTTTCATCGATGGAATTTAAACGACCGCCTTCTATTATTTTATAGGATAAGGATAGATTTTGTATGGCAATACTCCCGTAATAATTGTCCTGAAAACCTTTGGTAGTATATTTATAAAGAGCATTGCCAACGAGTGTCATTTTGTCCCAATGTTTTGAAAATAACACACCAACTATAGGGTCATAAGAACCAGAACCTACCACCACAGTAGAGTTGTCGAAATTGGAATTTTTCTGAATTCCGGTTGGTAGTTCAATACCAGCTTGAAGACCAAAATTTAAATTGTTTTTCGAGAAAACAGTGAAAGTCCCCATAAGATTCAAATCGCCAATTCCGTGATTATTTCCGTCATTTGTATGCAGAAATACATAAGGAACCAATGCCGAAATTGTGATTTTATCGGTCACACCATAACGAACACCTAAAGAACTGATGAACATGCTTTTGAGTAGTTTTTCATCATGTTCATGTGCATGACCATCTTGGATTGTTCTATAATCGCCATAAGTTTCAATGACGAATTGTTTTTTTTGTAAAGTAAGAATTCCGTTGTTGTAATCGGTTGAAGTTGCGCTGGCACCTGAAGCGGCACAACAAGCGCATTGGCTGTAAGAAGAGGTAGTAGCAAAAAGAGCTAGAACGAAAAGTAATATTATTTTTTTCATTAGAATTTTGTGTAAATTTTATATAGGGGGATTGTTCCATGGGTTTGAACCTATGAAAAAGTCATTTCAAGAGGGATGAAATGAAAATTAATAAAGATTTATACGAGTGGTGGACGAAAAATTCCTAACTGAATTGATGTTGGTTTTTCGCAATGGAGCGTAATCAAAACTTTAGATTTTTCGCTACTAAATTGTGGAGTAAAATGATTTTTTGAAACAGAATAAATATAAACTAATTCTTGTTTTTCTCTTAAGTTGGCAGCTTCTTTTTTCTCTTTTTCGGCTGCTTTTTTGAGTTGGATAGATAAAAAACATTGACCGTTACAGTGATTGACTTTCATCTGACGTTGAACACACAAGTTCTTTGTAATCTCTTCCTGATGAATCTTAAAATTCAAATAAATAAATACATTGCTTAGTGATGGTACAAGCAATAAAAATGAAATTAATATGGAGTAAAAAAGTTTCAGAAAAGCGAATTTTGTGCGGCAAAAATAGTATATTTTTATAGAGAACTTCTTCCTTTAATGAAAAAAACCCCAACTATTTTCATAATTGAGGATGGGTTGAAAAAGACTTTAAACTATGATGGGTTAAACTAATGAGGATATGTCCTATTGGACGGGATTCTAGCTTTTTGGCTTATATCTTAATTGTTGCTCCCATAAGTTTCAAAAATTCTCTTATAAAACTCGGGTGTGCAGGCCAAGCTGGGGATGTAACAAGATTTCCATCTACATAAGCTCCGTCTACAGGAATCGATTGGAATTCTCCTCCCGCTAAAGTTACTTCTGGACCAACTGCTGGGTATGCCGTTAGTTTTCTTCCTTTTACCACACCGGCAGCAGTCAAAATTTGAATGCCGTGGCAGATGGCAGCAACAGGTTTATTGGTTGAGAAAAAATGCTTTACTAATTCGAGTACTTTTGGGTTTAGTCTTAAATATTCTGGAGCTCTCCCTCCGGCAATCACTAAGCCATCATAATCTTCCACTTTTACAGCATCAAAACTGTAGTTCAACACAAAATTATGTCCTGGTTTTTCAGTATAAGTCTGGTCACCTTCAAAATCATGAATGGCAGTTTTTATAGAATCTCCCTTTTTTTTGTCAGGACAAACGGCATGAACGTCATAGCCAACCATTTCAAGCATTTGAAACGGAACCATCGTTTCATAATCTTCTGTAAAATCTCCAGTTAAGAAAAGTACTTTTTTCATAAAATCTATTTTTTAGTTTGTTTATAAGCGTAAGATAAAGACAATGAAAGTCTCAGAAAAAGACTTTGTTTGACAACTAACAAATATAAAAAAATTGTTGTCTAGAAACTTGTAATTTTGTGTTAATTACTTATTATCAGTAGTTTAATTCTGTTGTATGTGACATCAAAAGTTGGGGTATTCGAGTACTGTTTTTTATTTCATGGTAGCTATGAGAATGTTTATTTTTCATTTTTTTTATAAATCAAAAACCTGCCTAGGATTGGAAACCCAGTGCCGTGCCAATTTTAATTAAAGTTTCGTTTTTTTACTTAACGCCAATAAACCAAGGAAGGGGCCGATGGCTAAAAAGCCAAAGATAAAAGTAGTGTCAATCGTGTTTTTTAGCAAGCTGATTAATTGAATACTAAGGATTGTTATGGCAAAGCCAATACAGTTTACAATGGTAAGCGCTGTTCCTTTTATCTCAGCAGGGGCATTTTGAGCGACTAATGTCGACAGAAGAGGAGAATCGGCAACTACGACCATACCCCAGAAAATTAAGAAAGTTATAAAAAAACCTTCTGATGCTTGTGTAAATAATAATGGACAAATAAGGCAACAAATGCAGGATAAAAATAAGGATATAAAGGCTATGTTTTTAACACCAAAGATTTGTGAGAGATAACCACTAAGTACACATGCAAGTCCTCCAATTCCGATGATTGTAAAAGACAAAACCGAAATGTTAAAGCTTGCTTCATGGTGCAAATTGCTATATGTTTTTAACAATAATGGTGTAAATGCCCAGAAAGCATACAACTCCCACATGTGGCCAAAATAACCAAATGCAGCAGCACGCAAGTTTTGATTTTTAAATACATTAAAGAAAGCCGATAAGTTGATACCTTGACTTTGTTTTCGATACGGACCATCGGGAACTAAAAAGACCATCATCAAACCACCCAGAATGGCTAGAGAAGAAGTTGTAAATAGTACGGCTTTCCATGGAAACCCATTCGTGATTCCTTTTAATAAATGCGGAAAAGCAGTGCCTAGTACTAAGGCGCCAACTAAAAACCCCAAGGATTTGCCCAATCCTTTTTCAAAATAATCAGTGGCTATTTTCATTCCAACAGGGTAAATTCCAGCGAGGAAAAAACCGGTTAAGAATCGTAAAATGAGAATGGAGGTTAAATTATTGCCATCCCATATAATTCCTGCGTTGAATATAGCGCCAAATAAAGCGCTTATCAAGAATACCTTTGAAGGGGAAAAACGATCGGCTATTGTTAATAGTGCAAAAACTAAAGTGCCTAAAATAAAACCAAACTGCACTGCTGAGGTTAAGAATCCCACAGCGTTTTCGTTAAGACCAAAATTGATTACTAAGTCGCTCATTACGGCATTGCTTGCAAACCAAAGTGAGGTACAGCAAAATTGAGCAATAACAATTATAGGGAGTATTATTTTTGTTGGATTCATATCGTTTACAGCTTCTTTTAATTGGCGAAGATTGTTGTTTTCTAGACAAAACAAAATTAGAACATTATTAATAACGAAACTTAACTTTTTAAAATCTTAAGGTGAAAGCGCAATATCATTACGTTTATTTGTTGTTTCGAATTTTATAAGCCTGAGACGACAATTTTTAAGTGTTAATATGTTAAATTATCGATAACTTTAGTTTCCTATTTGGCGATGGAACGGAAAAAAATATGAAAATTATAAGACAATTACAGATACCCAATTAAATGCAGCCAAACCCGTATATATTGAAGAAGCTAGCAAACTTTATACTGATAAATTAAAAAAAGATATTTTAAAGAAAAAACAATGAATTTATAAATCCAATCTACAATGCACATATCGATTTTGGGATTGTCGCCTTCTTCTAATTTATAACAAGTTAAGGGAAATTATAAAACAACAATTTTTCTTTAGGAGCAGAACCATTGGCGATTTCAAGAACGAATCCTCCTGCTCTCGCCTTTATCTCCTCTTCTCGATGTATCGGGAAGAGGAGGATATCGGTTCGATCAGGGCTAAGAATGATATATTGCTTTCATAATTTTAAAACAGTAGTCTTTATGAGATTACTTCTTTTCACATAGCCAATCAGTAAATTGGTGTCAAACTAAATCCTAACCAAAAAAGAAATGTAATTAAAAATTGGAAAGGGCAATTAATTTGGATTTTCCAAGAAATGGCGGCTTCAAAAATCGTACAAAAGAACCTATTTTAGCTGTAATAGCCACACTTAACCAGATACAGTCAAAAGATTTTGTTTTAAAACATCATTCCAAGTATATTTGTAAATATTGAATAATTAGGAAAAATATCCAATTGCGCCCCCAATTCACCACTATTAAAAAAAACTTCAAGAATTTTATTAATGAATAAGTATTGTTTTATATCTATTGTCTTATTAGTACTAACCCATTTAAACCTAGCAGCAAAAAATAATAATTTAAGAATGATAACTATCAATTTGGATAAAGTAGATTTATCTCTTTTATCCAAAAAAACTTTAAGCGAAACCATTAATGATAGTATACAATCGATTCCTAAACTTAAAATGTCTTCTTTAAAAGTTTTAGTTGATAAGGAACTAAAAATTAATAATGGAAGTAAAATCGTAACCTACAGAATATACAATAATGGACGCATAGTAAAATACATTCCTAAAATTGTAAATAAAAAATTGGAGAATAAATACAAATATGTGTATTTTGATAAAGAAGGAAATAAACATGTTTTAGGTATATTTACCATCTTCAAAAAGCCACTATACAAAGGAGATAAAGATAAATTTGTCAATTTAATAAGTCTAGAAGAGGTGCCCAAATATTATAAAGAGGGCAAATATCAATATCATTTTAATGTCGATTCGCCTCGATCCTATTTGAATGAACAAACTTTAGCTGGTTTTTTTGGAGCCATGTTCGAGGTTAATTATTTGGATATCAGTTGTAATGGGTTTAGCCATAATGATGGATCATCCAAGCCGAGTAGGAGTCATATCAATGGGAATAATGGTGATTTTAAATATTTAAGAAAAGATAAATCGTTACCTTGTGGCAAAGGAACTAGTCTAAATATCATAAAAACGCCAGACTCTTTAGATTATGAAAGGCAAAATAAATGGAATGATGCATTGTACAAGTTTGGATGGAAAAGTATGTTAGGCTGGTCCTATAAAATAAAAGGCAAAACACACTATCTCAATCACATTACGCACAAAACTAAAGATCATTACCATCATTTACACGTACAGGGTTTCGAACCCTTATTTAAAGAAATAAAAGAATGAAAAAAAACTTTTTACTTATAATAATAGGATTGTGCACACTTTTTTCTTGCAAAAAGACGAGCGAAAAGGCAGAGACAATAAGCACATCAATTCATGCAAAAAAGAAAGAAATTTATACTAGTGCAGACACTAAAAGCTATTTGGATTTCGATAAAGAATTTAACGAATATAAAATTGCAGCTGTAAAAGATCCTCAAAAATTTTCAACTGAAGAAATGGCTTTTGAGGTAAAAGAAAATGATTTTAATTTTACTAAATCGGATCATTTTGATTATTATACCATCAAATCGTTCGACCTTGGAGATACCAATTTTAAAGTTATTTTGTATTCCACTTTTGGTGAAAATGATAGTAAGGTGGCCAATATTCAACTGAATAGTTATCGATCTGGTGTTCAGGTTGACGCGTTGTTGTTGGATAGTAGATTTGAATTTGAAACTGAATATTACCGCAATTTTGTAATAAAAAACGACAAGACGATTGAAATTAAAAAAATGTCAGTCGACAAATTGCTTTATAATGTAAAAGGAGATATTATAGGCAATAGAAAAGTAAATGATACTTTGATTGATGTCGTTTCGTACAAAGTAAATCCCAAGGGTGAGTTCTTAAAGTTATTATAAGTTACTTTTGATTTATATAACAAGAGGTTTCTTCTATCTAATTCAAACGACTTCGTACTCACAATTACATTCGATTTTAACCTTTTCTAAGTTAAGTTTGTTGGCAGATAGGTAGACAATGTAATCAGTATTCTATAATTATCGGAATCGCAGTGCTAACCCTATTTTTAATTATTTTTTTAAGTTATACGGTGACTAGTTATGCGTCTTTTCTCTTTAAAATACGCCCTCTCGGTTCATCGCCTTCATGAAGCACAATTTCGGAATGCAAGAACTCTGCAGCGGCAGCAGAATCGCTAACTTTTGAAGCGCTGCGTGCTAACATTTCTGATTCAAACTTCGTTAATACACTATCTCTCAGTCCCGCTTTTTTCCATTGCGATAAAGACCAACATCCACTAGAAATAGCCCGAGCTAGCGAGAGTGCGTCTAGCAACGCTTGATTTGCCCCCTGTCCTTTGAATGGACTCATTGGGTGAGCAGCGTCACCAATCAGTGTTATTGGTCCGCCTTTCTCTAACAATTCTGATTGGAGTAATTCTCGGTCATATACAGGGTATCCAGAAATTTGAGTTTTCAGCGTCGCTTTTAAAATCTGTGGAATGGGATCGTGCCATTGTGTTCTACGACACGCTTCTTTCTTGAGGGCTTGCGGTCCTTGAGCACTTAATACCATCGCCTCTTTTTCGGACATTGGGAAGCTCAATTGCCACATCACCGAGTCAGACGAATAGGGCATCACGTAGATTCGTTCATTGCCATTGGCAGTTTGAAATACAGTGGCCGAGTCCAGCAAACTACTATTCAGCCCTTCGAGCGCACTCAAAGGACAAATACCCAATATCACAATACAACCAAGGTAACGTAAAGGAGTAATACCGTCACCAAGAAGCAACTTGCGCACCGAACTGCGAATACCATCGGCACCAACCACAAGATCTGCTTTGGCATGCTGAATCTCTCCATTCACTTGAAAACTCAGGTCGACTCCTCCGCCTTCAGATGCTACAAAATCGACTAGCTGGTGTCCCCATTGTACCGCATCATGTCCGCCAAGTTGCTCCAGCAGTGCCAAGCGCAAAGACTGCCGTGCGATATGCACATTAGTACGTTTTGAAGTTATTTTTACATCTGACTGCATTAATTTTCGGATTCCCCATTCCCCAATCACTTTTCCTGTTGTAGTATGAACGAGATGTCTTGTTGAAATCACTCCTTCATCTAAAGAGAAAATACCCAATCCCTCGATTGCTTTACTCGCTTGTTGCAAGGTGAGACCATAACCCTGAGCTCGAGCTTCGAAGTTAGTATCACGTTCATAAAGGGTAAAAGGGATGCTGCGGTGCAAACAAGCCACAGCGAGAGCCACTCCTCCAATACCTCCACCAATAATAGCAAGGTGAGGGTAGTTTTCTGTATCCGCTATTGGTTGGCTATCGGAATGAAGCAAGCCAGAACCACCACATTTCAAGCAGGAGTGAAGGTGAGCTGTAGGACGAATTGGTGGCGTCCCTTCGTCTTTCAACTTGTCAAAATGATCAAGTGCCCGCTGGTAGTCGAGTCGTGCTTTCTTAGGGAGTCCCCGACTTTTTTTGCCACGCCCCTTACATTCGGGGCAAATAGTCCAACATGTAGCTAAATTTTCCGCTTTTTTCACTTCTTCATAATTTAACTTGAATTTTCAAGCAAGGCCACAAAGATAGAATTTTTAAATTTCTTGGTTATTTTAATAATGGGCCAGATGAAAGAATTGGTGAGTAGAATTGGACTTTTCGCTTTGGACATAATCTCGACTGCGCTCGATTTCACAAAAAGCCATCTTTTACTTTAAAATGTGCTGTCAAGTCGGGCGCAGTCGAGACTCTTTTTTAGGTAAAGTGTTAGGACTCCCGTTTTCTCGAATATGCACATATATGTTCTAAAGGATAGCGCAGAATTGTATTCTGTGCCCATTCCTATTAGCAACTAAAACAAATCTAACGCAATTACCTTTTACTCATAATCTAGTCCTGTATCATTTCTTTCGTAACTATTTTAATAATCATCGGAAAATTATAAATTGCTCAACATTGTGGGCACGGAATAGAATTCCGCGCTATCCGGTTACTAGAAATTTACTTCATAACCGCGCGATCGGGATATCCGAGCGATCGGAGTTAGACGTCCTGTACACTTCACATTGTTGGGATTTGGATTTGTGCCTACGTACAAGAAAGGAAGTAAGAACGATTACCAATTGGTGGTGGCAGAAAAGGCATGGGAAAAGCTGAAAGAAAGACTCAAAAGCATCAGCCGAAAGACCGCGCCAGTGAAGCTAGAAGAGCGTATTGCCAAAATAAAAGAAGTGCAACGAGGATGGTTAAACTATTTTCGGGGAACGAGTATTATGGCAAAACTACGAGCTTTAGATGGCTGGCTGCGAAACCGACTTCGATATTGCATTTGGCACGATTGGAAAAAACCTGAGAGAAAGAGAAAGAATCTCATACGATTGGGAATTGACCAAGACCACGCTTATGCATTTAGTCGCACTCGCAAAGGCGGTTGGGCAATTGCGCAAAGTCCAATTTTAGGCTCAACCATTACTTTAAAACGCCTAAAACAAAAAGGCTATCAATCCTTAACCGATGTTTACATCGAACTTAACCCATCACTTTGCGAACCGCCGTATACGTGATCCGTACGTACGGTGGTGTGAGAGGCGCACTCCGTCAGTTTCTGGCGGAGCCGTCTACTCGATTGGCAGATAGCCAGTTTATTTATTTCAGTATTCTATATAAAATCCAGATTACTATAAATATTCCGCCTAATATTAATATTCTGTTTCCTTGTTTTCTGTCATTTTCTGAATAGGCATAAATTCGGTTTCCATTAGGTAATGTTTTTTTATATGTCAATAAATGCCAACCAATAAAAACGCCTAAAAGTCCACCCAAAATAGCACAAATATATCCAATGATTATATATATATTTTGCCCTTCTTCGGGTTTCGATAGTTCAACAATTCGTTGTTTTTTAATTTCATTTATTTGCTCATCGGTAATTTCATTTCCTCTTTCTTTTAACAATTTATGAGCAAGTTCAACGTCAAATTTATTCCATTCATCACTTTTTTCAATTACATCGATTAGTTCTTCGTCTGAGAAACTAAACAAGTAATAATCATCTTGAATTTCATTTATTTCTGCTTTCGCTTTTTCGCTCAAAATAACGTTCGCTTTTTCGAAATCAATCTTTTTAATTTTCACGCAATATTCTTTTCCGAACTCATTGTTTGAAAGAATTGGGTCAAAGTTTATTGAAATGTTTTCAAGTAGATTTTCTATTTTATTTTCGTTTAATAAGCATCCAAAATCTATGGCTAAACTTTCAGTGTTAAATTTCTGAAATATTATAAATTCTTCTTTCATTTACTTTTGGTTGTTGAATTCTGCATTTTTTCTACTGGTTTCTGCCATCTTGTATGTAGGTCTGACGATGTTCGACTTATCACCCCAATTTTGGGTAGATAGGTTTGATAAAAGTAAGGCTTTATTTTTGTCCAAATGTATAAATTAATCTCCGAAAAAACTGATGTTAATTTTGTAATTTGGTGTTCCTCAAAGATAATTTGTTCCAATAAATAAATTTTACGGGAAACCGTAAATGGAGTTATTTTGCACAAAATACCTAGCCCCGGTAGCAGTGAAAACCGATGCAGGTAGAGAACCGCTTTTTCTGGTGGTGGCAGAGCGACCAACGGAAGCTCCTGCCAGCGCCTAGAAAAAGAGTTCGAGACCAAAGAGGTTGCAACGGATGGCGGGATTAGCTCCTAAATAGATAAACAAAAAAATCCCCAACTACTTTCGTAATTGGGGATAAGATTATTTATTGGGTCTGCAATCTGAAAACTGCAACCTGAATTCTGCTAACTAGTGAACTAAAACCCAAGCTCCGCTAGCGATTAGGCTTTCGGCTTTTTTGTATTTCATTTCTTGTGTTTGACCACTAGCAACGTTTTGAACCATTACGGTATCATTGCGATTGATTTTTGGTTGGTCGCGAACTATTGTTTCTGTAACCTGACGTTGTTGTGTTTGTCCCGCTTCACGATTGGCGCTTTCGCTATTCACAATTTCGTCTTTAGAGGTTTTATAATTTTCTTTATGACGTACTTCTTTGGCTTCTTGAATGGCAGGAGCGGCTACTTGTTGCGGTAAATCACCTTTGAACAAGAACGAAATTACTTCTTTGTTCACCCCATTCAACATCGAGCTAAACAAATTGTAAGCTTCGAATTTGTAGATAAGCAAAGGATCTTTTTGTTCGTGAACGGCCAATTGAACGGATTGTTTCAATTCGTCCATTTTACGCAAGTGTTTTTTCCAAGCTTCATCAACTATGGATAGTGTGATGTTTTTTTCGAAATCAGCAACAAGTTGTTTTCCATGAGTTTCATAGGCTTTTTTCAAGTCTGTAACCACATTCAACGATTTTATTCCATCGGTAAACGGAACAATAATGCGTTCGTATTGGTTGTTTTTATCTTCATAAACATTGCTGATAATTGGGAATGCTTCTCTTGCACTGCGCTCCGTTTTCTCAGTATAGAATTGAGAAGCTGCTTTGTATACTTTTGAAGTTAATTCAATATCGGTAAGTTTGCTAAATTCACTTTCAGTAATTGGGGAAGTGATAGAGAAATAACGAATCAATTCGAATTCGAAGTTTTTGAAATCGTTAGTCGGTTTGTTATCGCTCACAATTAAGTCGCAGGTATCATACAACATATTCGCAATATCTACTTTCAAACGTTCCCCGTGTAAAGCATGACGACGACGTTTGTACACCACTTCACGTTGGGCATTCATCACATCATCGTATTCCAATAAACGTTTACGAACACCAAAATTGTTTTCTTCTACTTTTTTCTGCGCACGTTCGATAGATTTTGTCATCATAGAATGTTGGATTACTTCTCCTTCTTCTAATCCCATTCTGTCCATCACTTTGGCGACTCTTTCGGATCCAAACAAACGCATTAAGTTGTCTTCAAGCGAAACATAAAATTGAGAACTTCCCACATCTCCTTGACGACCAGCACGACCACGTAACTGACGGTCTACACGACGCGAATCGTGACGTTCAGTACCCACGATGGCCAAACCTCCAGCAGCTTTCACCTCGGCAGATAATTTAATATCCGTTCCACGACCAGCCATGTTGGTTGCAATAGTTACTACGCCAGGTTTTCCAGCTTCTTCTACAATTTGTGCTTCTTGCTTGTGCATTTTTGCATTCAAAACGTTGTGAGCTACCCCACGCATTTTTAGCATTCTGCTCAATAATTCCGAAATCTCAACAGAGGTTGTACCAATTAAAACGGGTCTTCCTGCTTTGGATAATTCGGTTACATCCTCGATAACGGCATTGAATTTTTCACGAGTGGTTTTATAAATAAAATCCTCTTTGTCTTTTCTCGCCATTGGTCTGTTGGTAGGAATTTCTACCACATCCAATTTGTATATTTCCCAAAGTTCCCCAGCTTCTGTAACTGCAGTTCCAGTCATACCAGCCAATTTGCTGTACATTCTGAAATAGTTCTGTAGTGTAACTGTTGCAAAAGTTTGAGTAGCATCTTCGATTTTTACATTTTCTTTGGCTTCGATGGCTTGGTGTAATCCGTCAGAATAACGACGACCATCCATGATACGTCCTGTTTGCTCATCGACAATCATAATCTTGTTGTCCATGATTACATATTCTACATCTTTTTCAAAAAGAGAATAGGCTTTAAGCAACTGTGTCAAGGTATGAATACGCTCGCTTTTGATTCCGAAATCTTGAAATAATCTTTCTTTTTCTTCGGCTTCTGCGTCTTTGTCTAAATTCTTTTTTTCGATGGCAGCAATTTCAGTTCCAATATCTGGAAGAACGAAAAAGTCACTGTCTGTGTCTCCAGAAAGGAATTGAACTCCATTATCTGTCAATTCTACTTGATTGTTTTTTTCTTCAATAACAAAATACAAAGCCGCATCGACTTTTGGCATTTCTTTATTGTTGTTCTCCATATAGGAGTTTTCGGTTTTTTGAAGCAATTGTTTGATTCCTTCTTCACTCAAATATTTGATTAAGGCTTTGTTTTTAGGCAAAGCTCTATACGCGCGAAGCAAGATAAAACCACCTTCTTTTGTATTTCCTTCTTTAATTAATTTCTTAGCTTCTGATAGGAAACCATTGGCTAATTGTCTTTGAAGTGCGACAAGGTTTTCGATTTTTGGTTTCAATTCGGTAAACTCGTGACGATCTCCTTCTGGAACAGGTCCAGAAATAATCAATGGTGTACGAGCATCATCAATTAATACCGAATCGACCTCATCGACGATGGCATAATTGTGTTTTCTTTGCACCAAGTCATTTGGCGAATGTGCCATGTTATCTCTTAAATAATCAAAACCAAACTCATTGTTGGTTCCGTAAGTGATATCAGAATCGTAAGCTTTTTTTCTACCTTCCGAATTGGGTTGGTGGTTGTCGATACAGTCAACAGTCATACCGTGGAATTCGAAAAGTGGCGCTTTCCAAGTACTATCTCGTTTTGCCAAGTAATCATTAACGGTTACTAAATGCACTCCGTTTCCAGTTAAGGCATTCAAATAAAGCGGTAAAGTAGCCACTAAGGTTTTTCCTTCTCCTGTTTGCATTTCGGCAATTTTACCTTCGTGCAATACCATCCCACCAATCAATTGGACATCATAATGAATCATATCCCAAGTAATTTGCTTTCCAGCAGCATTCCAGGAATTAGACCATATTGCATTGTCGCCTTCAATTGTAATATAACTTTTTGATGGTGAAAGCTCGCGGTCTTTGGCAGTTGCCGTTACTTTAATTTCAGTGTTGTCCTTGAAACGACGAGCCGTTTCTTTTACAACTGCGAAAGCTTCTGGAAGAATTTCCATCAAGGTTTTTTCAGAAATGTCGTAAGCTTCTTTTTCTAAAGCATCAATAGCCAAGTAAATATCTTCGCGTTTGTCGATATCTTCAATGCCTTCAGCTTCCGTTTTTAAGGAAGTGATTTTAAGATCTTTTTCTGAACGATCTTGTTTTATTTTTTCTTTGAAAAAGATGGTTTTTGCTCTTAATTCGTCATTCGACAATGCGGTTAACGCACTTTCGAAAGTTTTAATTTTTACTAAATAAGGTTGTAAAGCCTTTACATCTTTCTCCGATTTATCGCCAACAAAGGCTTTAAGTAAGCTATTTATGAAACTCATAATCTATTTGTATTTCTATATTGTATTTCTATATTTAAAATCAGTGTAAATTTAAACAAAAAAAAAGCCTCTTTAGAGACTTTTTCTTGGGATATTTTTTTAATATTCGTCCTCATTCCAAAGATAATCTTCGTCTGTGGGATAATCTGGCCATATTTCTTCCATCGATTCATATATCTCGCCTTCATCTTCTATAGACTGTAGGTTTTCTACTACTTCTAATGGAGCTCCTGCTCTAATAGCGTAATCGATAAGTTCATCTTTGTTAGCTGGCCACGGTGCATCGCTTAGGTAGGATGCTAATTCTAATGTCCAATACATCTTTTGTCTGTTTAGTTTTGTGCAAAAATAAATTTTTTACTGAAAAAGACAAGTAAAAATTCATTTATTTTTTTGTTAAAGATAAGAACGTATTTTTAAAGTGTTCAGTATTCGGTGTTCAGTGTTCAGTTTTTAACTGCAAATCGATCACTGATCACTGACCACTATTTCCTCGGGATCCATTTTATTTCCTCCGCTTGCAGGTCAAATGACAACTTTCGTGCCAACACAAAAAGGTAGTCAGAAAGTCGGTTTAAGTATTTAATTGTCATCTCAGAAATGGGTTCGATATGGTCTAAATGCACAGCTAGTCGTTCTGCTCGACGACAAACACAACGCGCAATATGACAATATGACACTGTAGTATGTCCTCCAGGTAAGACAAAATGCGTCATTGGCGGAAGCGCTTTTTCCATGGTGTCGATTTCATTTTCGAGTAATTCGAGATCACTTTCTATAATCCCAAGGTTTTTCAATCGGTTTTCACCACTTTTCAAAACTTCTTTTTCTGGTGGAGTGGCAAGAATGGCGCCTACAGTAAACAATCGATCCTGAATTTCAATCAGAATGTTTTTATAATGAGGACTCATTTCCTGGTCCCGAATTAACCCAATGTGGGAATTTAATTCGTCAACGGTTCCATAACTTTCTATTCGAATATGATCTTTGGGAACCCGTGTTCCTCCAAAAAGTGCTGTGGTACCGCCATCGCCGGTTTTAGTGTAAATTTTCATTTTGATTTAGGAATTTTGATTTGAGATTTAGGATTTTAGATTTTCTATCTGAACTCTAAAATTTGTAATCTAAAATTATTTTGAGGTCTAGCTCTTCTAATTCACCTAGGGTTAAAGAATAAATCTAAGATTTTAATTATTGTAGATTTCCGCTGATCACTGTTTAATTTTATTTTTAACTGACCACTGACCACTGACCACTGACCACTGACCACTGCACAAGGATCACTTGGTAATGTCACTTTCTATCATTCCGTCTCTTAAGCGAATTATTCTATTGGCGTGTTCGGCAATTTCTTCTTCGTGAGTTACAACAATAATAGTATTCCCGTTGTTGTGAATTTCGGCTAAGAGTTTCATGATTTCTTCTGAAGTTTTGCTGTCTAAATTTCCAGTGGGTTCATCAGCAAGAATGATAGAAGGGTTGTTTACCAATGCTCTGGCAATGGCAACACGCTGGCGTTGACCTCCTGAAAGTTGATTGGGTTGATGCAATATTCTATCTCCAAGACTTACTTGCTCTAAAACTTCAGTAGCTCTTATTCTTCTTTCGGCTTTTGAATATCCTGCATAAACCATGGGCAAAGCCACATTTTCGAGCGCTGTGGTTCGAGGTAAAAGATTAAAAGTTTGAAATACAAAGCCAATTTCTTTATTTCGAATTTCCGCTAATTCATCATCTTTCATCTTACTTACATCTTTTCCGTTAAGAATATAGTTCCCGGAAGTTGGCGTATCTAAACATCCCAAAAGATTCATTAAGGTTGATTTTCCTGATCCTGAAGGACCCATTAGTGCAACATATTCTCCTTTATTTATTTCTAAATCAATGCCTTTTAATACATAAACGATTTCATCTCCAAGAACAAAATCTCGTTTGATATTGGTAATTTTTATTAGTGGCTTCATTTTGATTTAGGAATAGGGATTGACGATTTATAATTTCAGATTTTAAAAGTACAAAATACATTTTATATAGGTTGATTGAAATCTGTATTCGTTACATAATTTCACAATTTAAAAACACATTTTTTTTCTTGATTCGAGTTTGAATTTTAGAATTTCCTGTTTTGGTGGATTATCGATGATTTTAATACAAAGAAACTGTAATTAAAGGTTTATATAATTTTGATACAAATTTATACAATTCACGCTTTATGTGAAATTATTTCATAATTAAATATATTATTATCATAATTACCAGTTATGCATTGTTGATATTGCATTATATGTTATATTTGTTTAAATATTTAACAAAAAGAAACTATGAAAAAAAGAAAATTATTTATTGGAATTGCGATTATCGCAGTAGGGTTTACATCATGTAAGGATGAAAAAGAAACTCAAGCAAAGAAATCAGTTGACACCTACGTTGTATATGTAGACTCAGTTGAAAATGTTGCTATTGAAGACGTCAGAACTAATTGGCAAGCTATTGATGCTGCTTATCAATTAAAAATGAATGAAGCAGAAACCGGTTTGGCAAATTTAAAAGAAAGTGCTGCTGAACAGGAAAAGATAAATGCTAGTAAAGCTAAATATGAAGATTTAAAAACAAAAGTTCAGGTCGATTTGCAAGCTGCCAGTCCTAATCCTATGACTAATACTAAACAAAATTTAAGAAATGCTTTGTTTGGTGAAGGGAAAGTAGGAGACGATATGAATTTTGATTGGGTAAATGCCTCTAATATTCACGAAGTGTACCAATTATTTGTTCACACAGCTGAAGATAATAAAGATAAATATACTCGTGAAGATTGGGACGAAATCAAATTGATGTACGAAGCTTTAGACAGTAGAAAAAACACTGTTGAAAAAGAAGGTCTTTCAGCTTCAGATAATAGAAAAATAGCAGGCTTAAAATTCAAATTTGCACCGATGTTGAAAGTAAATAGAATGGGAGCTAAATCTGAAGAAATGACTAAAGCAAAACAATAATTTGATAATTTAATTTGTTAGTTATTAATTCAGAAAAAAGGATGGTCAGTAATGGCTGTCCTTTTTTAGGTTCTAATCACAAAATGCTCTTTGGGTTGTTCTCTTCTAAAGAACACCAATCCCCATTGAAAAGTATCGATTGTCACAGTCACTTTTGGATGGGTTTTAATAATTTCCCAAGCTTCTTCCATTTCTTTTGACCAATGAATATCGTCGAAAATCCAAACTGTGTCGTTAGTAATTGTAGGTAATAATAATTCAAAATAGTCTAGTGTGGCCTGTTTTTGGTGGTTGCCGTCGAAGTATATGAGGTTGTAAGTTGTAGGTTGTAAGTTATTTGTCTTGAAGTATGTTGAAAATTCCGTTCTTAAAGATACTACATTATTGATATTGAATTTTTGCAATTGCAATTGACATTGATTTGCAGTATTAGGGCATCCTTCTAATGTTATTATTTTTGTTTTCGGATTTCCTAATGCTAGGGCAGAAGTAGCTAACCCTAATGAAGTTCCTAATTCTAAAACCGAATCGGGTTGAAAATAATTCGTGATTCGGTATAATAATTCAGCTCTTTTTCGGCTAATTCCTGCTGTTTTAGCAATCTTTGCAATTGGTCTTGTTTTCGAATTAAAAATTTTCGATCCCGCACCAAAATCAGTTACATCAATAGTTTCTTTGTTTTCTAAAAGGGATTTCCGATAGTTTTTTAAAACTTGATATTCAGGTTTGTCTTTTTTATCATAAAAACATTTAGTAATCAAACTAAATACAAAAGGCGAATGAACAGCGTGTTCGTTCTTAGAATTCCAAAGGAATTTGATATAGGATTTGATTTGGAATATCATATAGACTTTTATAAAACAAGTACGAAGGTACTAAGATATTAGTCCAAAGTCCAAAGTCTTAAAGTCGAATGTTTTGATAACAGATAAAAATAGGTCTAAACTGAGTGAAAAGTTCAGCTTGCAGATTTTGCCAATGCAATCACTATATACCATAAGAAAGTTAATTTTAAAATTTAAAGAGACCTGTTTAATTCTGAAAGTATATATCGTGTAGCCTTTCTATGTGTGAAACGTTTAGACTTAAAAAGACTATATTTGCCACCTTGAATTTTAAGAAACTTATGACATCAGCAATAGATAATAATATCGCCATAACTACCGAAGAAATTGACCGATGTATTGCTATTTTGGCACAATTAAATACAGATACGGACCAAATATTTGATATTCCAAAAGAACAACGAACTGCTTTAATAAAAGCTGCTGGACAATTTTCACGTCCAGATCGGGATGAATTAGCTAAACGGAAAAAAGATGGCAAAGCAGTAGCCAAACGTAAACAAGATAAAAAAGATAGAACGGCTCGTAAGGAAACAGGTATTCGGTATGCGCGTGAAACAAGTGTTTTTATGGCGCCAAAACTTCTAGCATCTCACATTTTGGAAAGCAAAGAACAACTGGAATTAGAAACTCCAAGAAAATGCTATGTATGTAAAACGGAGTTCACTAAAATGCACCATTTTTACGATACGATGTGTACCGATTGTGGTGATTTTAACTATGCCAAACGGTTTCAAACTGCCGATGTAAAAGGACACATAGCCGTTATTACAGGTTCACGATTAAAAATTGGCTATCACATCAGTTTAATGCTTTTGCGTGGTGGCGCGACGGTTATTGCTACCACTCGTTTTCCGGTGGATTCTGCTTTGCGATTTTCTAAGGAAGATGATTTTATGGAATGGGGCCATCGATTGAAAATTCATGGTTTGGATTTGCGGCATATTCCGAGTGTGGAAATTTTCTGCAATTATATTGAACAAAAATACGAACGTTTGGATATTCTGATCAATAATGCAGCACAAACAGTGAGACGACCAGCTGGTTTTTATACCCATTTGATGGAAAATGAAGAACTGCCAATTGGTTCATTACCAAAGCAAGCTCAAGAATTATTAATGGATCATGCCAATTGCTTGGATGAATTAAAAGTACTAACAACCGGTTTTTCATCGAATGATAATATGCCAGTAACTTGGCACGGACCAGAACCTGGAATTGGTTTGCGGGCTTCCGCCAAATTATCTCAAATTCCATATTCGTTCGATAATGCGCTTGTCGCCAATGAGGTTTTCCCTGAAGGAGAACTTGATGCCGATTTACAGCAAATCGATTTGCGAAAAACCAACAGCTGGCGATTGCGATTGGGGCAGATTGAAACGACTGAAATGATCGAAGTGCAATTGGTCAATTCGGTGGCACCTTTTGTGTTATGCAACCGCCTTTCGGAAGTGATGAAAAAAGACAATACGGGTAAAAAACACATCATCAACGTTTCGGCAATGGAAGGGAAGTTTCATCGCTTTTTTAAAGAAGACCGTCATCCACATACCAATATGGCAAAAGCAGCCTTAAATATGCTGACCCATACTTCCTCAGGAACTTTGGCGAAATCCGGTATTTTTATGAATGCCGTTGACACTGGATGGGTTACTGATGAAGATCCAGCAGAATTAGCTAAAAGGAAACAGGAAGAAGAAGATTTTCAACCGCCATTGGATATAGTAGATGGCGCAGCACGCGTTATGGATCCGTTGTTTGACGGAATCAATACTGGAAAACATTGGTGTGGGAAGTTTTTGAAAGATTACAATCCGATTCCTTGGTAGATTTCTCTTTTTTTGCGTGAGGGATGGCAGTGGAGCTCTTTTTTAGTGAGGCTTTTTTGCCTTGCTAAAAAAAGCGGGAACGTACAGCCCGACCCAAAGTTGCTAGGACGCAGGACGTAGCAATCTGAAGGGTCACGCCCAAATAATCAATAGAAAACTGACGAATTGTATTAGAATCCTTCTCCGTCATTGAAATAGAAAGTTTGAGAATCACGCCCTAATCCATAATTTAATATAAAATTGGTTAAGGTATTTTTGTTGAGAAGAATTCTCAATCCAACGCCTATAGTGGGTTGGATGAATTGAAATAAATGGAGGTTTTGATCTACATCACTTGCAGTAGTTGCGTTAGTGAATACGGTTCCACTAATTAATTGATTTTTGGTTATTGGGAAACGGTATTCACATTCAAAATATACTAGATCGGTGCCTCTAAAAAGTCCTTGAGTGTATCCTTTTCCGCTTCGGCTGTTCTGATCCCAACCTATTGCAGGCTGATTCAAATAAGGGAGCTTGCCACTAATTAAAAATTGACCATAAGTCCAAAAACCTAGAACGTGTTGCTTATTGACTTTACTTAAGGGGATGAAATACCTACTTTCGAGTAATAAAGTGCTGCTATTGTATGGATTTTGTTTGGTTTTAGGATTAAAACGGTAATTTGAATTCAGATAAAGTCCTTTATTTGTATTGATTAAGTTGTCTCTGGTGTCGTATATCAAATTTAAGCTTACCCCAGTTACGGAGTATTGCTTGTCATTGAATCCGTATTTTTTTGAATAATTATAATGGTAGGTGTATTTTTCGTTAGCAACATCCAATAGGGTATCGTTGATCTTGGAGTAACTGTCAATATGAAATCCGACTCCACTAAAAAAATTGGGAAAGATATTGTAAGATATGGTTTCATGCATTTTGAAGTAATTGTATTCCATAGGTTGTTTTATGGAATTGAAATCGAATTTTTTAAATGTAGCGTCCCAAGGAATAATATTGGTACCTAATCCATAATTGGCTTGGGAAAATACATAATACCGCAAATCTCCACTTAAAAAGTAGCGATCATCTTTGAGGTACATGTTGTTTTTAAAATAGGACAATATTTGTTTTTGTGTACTATAAGAAGCTCCTCCAGAGAGTAATGAGATTTTGTTTTCTCGTTTTTCTTTAAAACTAAATTGGCTAATAAATCCAAAAGTAAAACCATTAGCGGGCTGGTAGCCTAAGGTAGGGAATGCAATTAAATTTGTTTTTGGTTTTAGTTTAGGTTTATTTGCTTTTAGGGTGTCCTTTTTTTTAAATAAATCTACAATCGAGATTAAAGGACGTTTCTTTTTAACTTCTTTTTTCACATCCTGTGAAAAAGCGTTTTGGAAAAGAAAAAACACACATAGGAAAATGGTTCTATAATTCAAAATAACTTACATTTAAGGTTGAATATCTATTCTTTTTTTATTTGTGTAAATAATCTTTTTTTTCTATCTAACCCATGAATAATATTGAGTAATAGTTTATTATTTTCTCAAGCTGAAGGGCTATTTATACCAGCATGTATTTTTTCGGGACGTGTAAATTGAGCTGTAAACATGGCAGCTTCTCCAAATACAACAATTCGACCTGTACCAAATTTTTTATACGCACCTTGAATCATTCCTTTCGCATTGAACTTGGGTGTTTTTTTATTAAAATCCCAAGCTTTTTCGGGAATGAAGTTCTCGTAGTTTTCATCAAACACTAAAATGGGAGAGGCATCATCAGGTATTTTAAATCCTTGCCCCGTGAAAGAAACTATTTGGCTTACATTTTCAGTTGCATTTCTACCTTTTGTGATACTATTCTCTTTAAGGGACCCCTTGTTTTTATCAAAATAAGCAGTGCCTTTTGTAGGTGTATGAAATACAAAGCCATTTGAAAACTCAAACGCAAATTTAGCTGCTAACTCAGTGGCAGCTCCTGCCATTGGCATGTGATCAGCAAAAAGAAATAAACTTCCGCCATCAGCTACCCAATTTGCTACATCCTCAATTTCCTTTTTTGAAAAAGCAGATGGAGTAGGTAATTCCCAATTTACTTCATTTACTGCGTCCACAGCGTTAGCAATCACCAGAATTGTAGCTGCAGCTAATTTGATTGGAAAAATTCTCCATGTATATTTAACTACATTGTATCCGTCTTTTTCTAAAACATCGGAGAATAGTTTGTATTGGTCCTCTTTTGTATGAAAGTTAAAATGTCCTTCGTCACTATATACGATTGGCCCTTTTTTCTGTGCATATTCTGGATTTACTATTGATTGATTATAAAATGAATCCACTAGTTGTTGTGAAAATCCATTAAAAGATAAAACAAAAGCAAGGAAAAGGAAGGAGACTTTCATTGTTACTTTTTTATTTATAAACATTTGGTTTTACATCAATTCTTCTTAAAAAAACAGTACAAAAGAAATTACAATTTAATCATATAGTAAATATAGGATAATTAGAGTGAATTATCTAAGTTGTTCTGGCTGTTTTTAAGTTTAAAAACGATAATAATTTTATTTTTTTTCTTCCTTTTTAGAGTCTAATTAAAAACGAGAAATGAGACTGTTTTAGTTTAAAATAGTATCTTTTAATTCGAAATCGTTTGCGCACACAGTGTTTGATTTTGTTGAGTTCTTGTAATTTTGCCCAATGGCAACTTATTTGTTTTTTTCTTTTTAATTAATAAGTCTTTTTCTTTCATTATTAGTCAGTTTTTGTCATCTTTGTAAGGAGGATAAAAGTTTCCTATATTTTTTAATTCTAAAGAATATTAAAAATATCATTATAAATTCTACATAAATGAGTAAAGAAATTACAATAAATCAAGAACCAATTAAGCAAAATAGAAAAGATACTGTTCAGTATATTAATCTTCAATTGGCATCATTAGGACAGGCTATTTATCATGATGCCGAAAATTCATCAGAAAAATTTTGCAATCCTAAATTTCAGGCACTAACGAATGGACTAATTAAAAGTTTCCGTGAAAAATCGCGATTGTTGTCCAACCACCTTTCACCGGCAGACACGAGAATTCAAAACTTTTTGAATGATTATCTTAAAGAAGTACCTTTTAATAAATCATATAAATTACCAAATGACACTTTAATTTTAACTCAAAGTGGCCATGCGAGAGAATTGAGTTTGCCCCCAAATGGATCTACTTTTAAGAGTGAGGATATTACATCCTATAGAATTAAACAAGGGATTTTAAATAACCCAGTAAACGATAAAAGAACTACAAAAGGTACCTTTCATATTGTAGAGGGAGATTTGCCCGCACCATTAGATAAAAAAGAAGTTCCTAAAATAGCTTTTGCACATTTTTTGAATGCAGCAATCAATCCATCGGATAAACTGAAAATATTGCCTTTTACTTCAAATCAGGAAGACAAAGCGAAATTAATGGTTTCCATGTTGATGAGACCAATGGTTTGTCCGGAAGTGAAAGGTGTTCTTTCAAAAAAAACAATGGAAGTTCGTTTTTTTGCACCGGGGAGTTTGGTTAGTAATTTGGATTTTGTTGAAGCTATTTTTGGAAATGCAGGAGATCCAAATTTGGCACAAAATGATGCGGCTTTGGATACAGAACATTGGACAGGCCATACGGGTTGTATTATACTTGCGCCACAATTAAAACTACTTAAGAAAAAAGATATTGGATTGCCTCATTATAATGATGCGACTGCTCGTCAAAAAAAGGACGAAATGTGTTGGAAAGATGAAAATGAATTGTACAATGATGGAGGCGCATTTAAAGTAACATGTAGAGATGATAGAGGAGTAGTGGTAACCATAATTGCTGATAATTATTTTGGTTATTCTAAAAAAGAAATTAAAACTCAAATTAGTTATTCGGCTAATTTATTTGGTTTGGTTGAAGAAGAGCATTCTGGAGGCGCGATTGCATTTCCTAGAGGTGTAATGGGTGATATTGTTGATGGAAGTGTTTTTTCAGAAAAGTTTGGATGTCAATATAGTTTTGAAGATGTGAAATCTTTTCTAGGAGATAGAATAGAGTTGAAATCAGCCAATTATGCAGTTGATAAAAAATATCCAAACATCGTTTATATACCAGAAGACGCTTATATCAATACCAATACCAATAGTATTACATGGACTTATGGAAATCAGGAGCAAAAACTAATTTTATCTCCAAATAAAACCTATGTTCATCCAACAGGTAATAAATTTAAATTAGAAAAGCACAATGCAGTTGCTTTGTGGAGGATCGTCAATACGTCTCCTGAAGGTATTTTTTGCCATAAACCGTGTACAGTTTCGGGCGGGGGAAAATCTGAAATTTCTAAATCAATGCAAAATGCCATTACGTATAATGCATTTAATATTTTAGATATTGAAGAAGATTTTAAAAAGGCGGATGAAATCATCGAATATAATTATTCCAATAGATGGAAAAAATCCGATCCAACATTGCCTCAATCCAGATCCTTTTTAGACCAACGAAGAACCTTAGGTTCAGCAGTGAAACTATTGACACCTTCAGATGATAACAGTGATGAATTTAACGAATTTATTAAAAACATTCCAGTTCATATTAGATCATTAGTATTATTTGTAAAACGATTGTTCAGACAAGATAGCAGTTCTTTAAACTGGAAAGATTGTATGTCGGTTGAAATTATAAACGGAAAAAACGGAACTGGATTGCAATACAACAATACACCCGTAATGGGGAGTTATGTGCGTATTGGATTCAATCAAAAAGGGGTTTGGCTATTGAATAAATTGAGATCTGACTTTTCTCCTTGCCATAAAATTCAGATGGAAGATGATATTTCGGCTTCGATTACCCTACCACGAAATCAGTTTAAAAATTTAAATCCAGAATATAAAAATCAAAGTTTTAAAGTCGTTGCCAATTGTGAATCGCATTTGTTTCAAAGACCTGATGAGGCTATTGTAAGAGGGTACGATAAAGGAGCCGAAAAAGATATTGTAAGTGATAATGTTTACTTGACCAATTTTGAACCTTTACGAAAAAAAGATGCTATTGCCATTTTTGAAGAAACGATCAATTTTGATAAATATACTCAGCCGGTTAAAGATTTAATCGAAAGTATAGTAAACAGTCCAAATGAAGAGGAATATTTTGCCTTACCTTCTCATACCCGAATTGTTGATGGGGAGCCAACAAAAAATCCTCGTTATTTAGAGCCTAATATTTTTATAAATGAAACAGAAGCTAGTTATTTAGGTGAAGTTGGTGTTCGTTTATTCCGGAAAATTAAATCAGAAGATCCTGTTATCCAAGTAGTAAATGCCGTTTTGCCAGGAAGAAGAAATAATCCGATTGATAAAAAAGCTGGGATTCGACCATTGGCTGTTTACAATCCAATACATTATCAGGAAACTCCTGAATTGTTTATGGATTTTGTATGTAGCCTTACCGGTAAATCACCTTCAACTACAGGTGCCGGTTCTGAAGGAGCGTTAACAAAAGGCCCTTTTAATATGTTGACACCAACAACGGATTTAAATAACGCCTTGTTATCGCATATTTTAACAGAGTCTAATGCCTTTAGTACTGCTGCAGGTTATGTAGGTGGCGAAAACAAAGTAGATCATGATATTAGCCTATTAATACCAGAAATTTGGGCACGACTTAATCCAAATGATCGTGATCCAAAAGTGTTGATTGCCAATGGTTCATTAGAAAAACTGGAAGATTTTGAATATCAAGGTAAAAAAGTGTTGGCAAGTAGATTAGGTTATCGTATTACACGTACTTTTTCTTTACTATGCTTGAACCGTTTGTTTGATGAACCCAATGCTGTTTTTAACGAAAAAATGTTAAAACCAGAATTGCAGGGAATGGAAGATTATGTAGATGGAATCGCAAACATTGTAGAAGCACAACAAAAAGTGGCTTTGAGATATTTTGAAGATGGAAGCATTGAATCTGCAATTCCACCCTTGAAAATAGTGTTGCACATGATGGCTTATGGTAATTATGATGGCAAAGAAATGAGCGACCCTGAATTGAGAAGTTATTTTGATAGAGATCATATCATTAATAGCGATTGGTATAAAGAAAGACTGAAATTAAAACAGCAAAAAGACATTCGTTTTTATGCCAATCAAATTAGTTATTTAGAAAAATTCATCTCAAATCCACTGAATGCTGTTTCTGTAATTGAAATGGATTTAAATACGGGCTTGCAAAATGTAGTAACATTGCTAGCTGTTGCCAGTTCTCCAGAATATATTGAAAGTTTGGTAGGAACTATTGGAGCAGATCCTTTGTATAGAAAATAATTTATAAGAGCCTTAAATTAAAAAATCGTCTAAAAAGAAATTTTTAGACGATTTTTTTATGAATTTATATTCCTCCAGAAAAGGGAATTTTATTAATTTGTTGAAAGTAATTTAACTTCAAAAATAAGTACGGAACCTCCAGGAATTCGGCCAGTTGAGTTATTTCCATATCCTAATTGAGAAGGAATCAAAAGGATGCCGTTTCCACCCGTTTTAAAATAAGAAATTCCTTCTGTCCAACCTTGAATAACCTGATTCAAGCCAAACGAAATTCCTTCGGCACTACTTTGGTCGAATACAGTTCCATTAGTAAAATAACCTTTATAGGCCACAGTTACCTTAGAATTTGCAGTTGGATTTGCTCCAGTTCCTGGATTGGTAATTATATAATACAAACCAGAATCACTTCTTTGTGCTGTTAAGTTGTTTTTGGCGATGTAGTCTTTAATTTCTTGCTCATTTTTAGTGGCATAATCAATATCTTTTTCTTTATCACAAGAAATAAAAAGGGTCAAGGCAAGTAGGGCAGTTAAGAAGTGTTTCATAGAAAATTATTTTTTTGAATGGCAAATATATAAAAATTGTTGGATTAGAAAGTAGGGCTGTTTTTAAAGAATGGGTTTTTGATTAACAAAACAAAGCAGATAAGAGTATTCTAAAATCGCATTGAGAAATATAAAATTCAACTAGAAATTGAATTTTATATAAATAGTATGTAATTTCGCCGCATGAATTTAAAAATTGCCAAGTCACTTTTTTTAGCTTTCTACAAAACCATTGGTTATTTATTTTTATTCATAGCCTTAGGCTTGTATTTGGATAGTAAATATATGGTGCCCTTTTTCGAAAACACACAACAATTAGCAACATTTGTAATGCTAATTGGATTTTTCGTATTGTTTTATAGATCGCCAGTTAGGATTAGAGAGCACATGTTATTTGCGGTACTAATTGGCTTTGTTGGCGAGCATTTATTTTCAATTGCTTTAGGTATGTATACTTATCGATTAGGAAATGTACCCTTATACGTTCCACCAGGACATGCTATTGTGTATATAGCAGCAGTTTATTTTTGTAAAGAAGCTGTAGTTAAAACCTATAGAAAGCAACTCGAAAAACTATTTACAATTTTCGTTTTAGGATATGCTACTGCCTTTTTAATTTTTGCTTATGACATCTTTGGTTTTGTTATGTCATTGTTAGTCCTCTTTTTATTAAGAAACAAACCAAGAGAACGCTTGTTCTTTTTAAGCATGTATATCGTGGTTGCTTTTTTAGAAATTGTAGGAACCCATTATGAATGTTGGGCTTGGCCAAAAACGGCTTATGGTACAATTCCGTTTCTAAAAAGTGCCAATCCACCAAGTGGAATTAGTTTGTTTTATTTCTTATTGGATTTAGGCTGTTTATGGTTGTATAAGCAAAGACACCTAGTCGCTTGGAAACGAATGAAAGGAATTCGAGAATTGAAACTAATCAAGGTGTATAACTAAAGAATAAAGTTTGTAGTAAAGTTAAGACGAGAGTTTCTTGTTTATTTCCGAACGGCCTAGATGGGAATATCTTTTGGTTAGTGAAGAATTATAATCGGTACCAATATAATACACACCTTATTAAAATCTAATAAAACCTTAGGATGTAATTTTTCATTATTGGTTTTTTTTGTAGACAACGAATGTGATTTTTTAGCTAAAATTTTGAATATAAAAGTGGAGTATTCAGGTTAGGGTTTTTCCTTAAAACTCAATTATTCTACTGCGTTTCTTATACTAGCGTCTTTTTTTGCTGATGTTCTGGGCAATCAAAACGTAATTCATTATCGGCTAGTTTAGTATTGAGAAGATTGCAAAAGTGTTCTTCTCCATTTTTGTTTGATTGATAAAAATGACAAGTAAAGCACATTCTTTGAATAGTAATAACTCCCGCTTTATTCAAATGATGAATAATGTCCAATAAGCTTAAAAGTAGATTTTCTTTGTCTGTTGTTTGTAAATTTTCAATAGGAACTTGAATTTGGTTTGCAAAAAGTGCGGTTTTCTCAGCCGTTTCTTTTCCTTTCTTGGTCAGATGAATGATGTAGCTTCTGGAGTCGTGTTGTTCGTATACTTTTGTGATAAGGAGTTTTTGTTCCAATGTTTTTATGGTGTCGCTAATAGTTGCCTTTGTCATGTTAAATTCGTCAGCCAAATAACTTACTTTTCTTTTTTTGTCTGAATGATGCAATAGAAAAACTAGTACCTGAACCTGAATTGGACTTAATGAAAACTCTTTGCTTTCGTTCCAAAGTAAAACTCTAAAGGCTTGAGAAATTCTTTCCAGTGAAGCTACAATTTTGCTTTCTATATTTGAATTTTGATATTCTAAATCAAAAGAAGATTTTTTCATATAGTTCTAAATTAATAATTCAGGTACAATTTCCTGTTGTAAATAAACAAGATACGGAATTGCTACTTTTCGATCCGCTTAAAAAGTATTTTTACTTAATAACAAACTTAACAAAAAAGGGATCTATTCTATACCAATTCGGTTCCCAATCTAATAAAATTACTTTTGTATTCTTATATTACTTTAAGGAATGATAAATAAATCAATGTCATGAGTTGCTAGTTCTTTATAAATATGCCTCATAAAGTAAAGTGTTCTCCTTTTATGAGGCATATTTGTTAACCTTTAACATCAGCCATAGAAGCACCAAAGTTGATGTGTAATACATTTCCGTTTGGTGTCACCAAAGCGGGAACAGATTTTACTCCAGCTTTTTCGGCTTCATCAATTCTTGATTTGTCGTTGCCAATGTGTACAACTTCTACTTTGTCGGCACCTAAAAGGTTGACAATGTCTTGTTCTGCGCTTACACATACAGAACAACCTGCGTGATAGAAAACTGATTTACTCATCTTTTAAGAATTAAAAAGTTATGACATTATTGCCAATACAAATATAGTTAGGATAGCTAACAAAACAAAATAAAAATTTACAACAACTTTATATTCGGTCCAATTTGTTCTGTTTTTTGTGTTGATTTGGGGAAACTATAAGGGAATGCTTATATAAGTGATGTTTTAAAAACGTAATGCAATACTTTCTTTTTAGGTTGATGAATCGTTCAGGAATGAATACTTAGGACTTTCATTTTTATTTATTCGTGTTGCAAACGCTACGATTTGTTTTCTAATTGAAGTAGGTACTCTATGCAATCGAGCACGAGTGAAAGTGGAGCGAGCGGGTAGGGCAAACGAGCGTCAGTGGGAGACTTCGAGAAGCTAGGGTGTTTTAATATCTGATTGTCTTTAATCTGTTGTTTTAAATTGATTATAATAACTAAATTCAGGGTTGAATTTAATGTCAAATTTATCATTTGACATACTTGTGTATGAAATAAATTCAAAAAGAGAAATTATAGCAGGAATTAGTAAAAATGAAAACATTAAATACAAAATTCCATATCCAATTTGTCCCAAATAAAATTTATGAATACCTAAGCCTCCTAAAAGAGGGAAAGCAAGGATTGTTGCTGTCTTTTTTGATTTTCTTTTTTGAGAAGCTAATTCAAGATTATTAGTTATAAATACTATAGTGTCTTTATTAAATTGATTCATCAATTCTACAAATTCACTTCTTTTTTCGTTTAAATAATCAATACTTTTATCTTCAAATTTATCATCAATTAAAGAGCTTCCATGGTCAAATTTATTATTATATAATATAACCAATTCATTAAGATCGGCTAATTGATTTAATGTTTCATTCCCATTAAATGAAAAGTTAGAAAGCATTAAATCAGTTAATTCTATTAATCTTGAAGCGTTTGCTTTATTGGTAGAAACGAATTTTAAATTTTGGATTTCTTTAATTGCCTTTATTGTTTTATTATCTGAAGGCTTAATTCTTCCTGAATAATCACTAATTCCTCGAATTGTATAGGAATTTGTACCTTTTAAAATTACGTTTGCTCCAGCGCGTCCAAATTCCCTTCCAAACTGTTTAGATGCTCCGCTTACGATGTCATTAAGTATATTCATAGGACTTTAAATTTTTTTAATTTCATCATCTTCTATTTCTTCTATTTCTCGGGCTTTTGATAAAGCACTAGCAACTAATCCAGCAGGAATTGTTACAATCCCAACACCAATTAGCAATATAAAAAAGGTAAATACTTTTCCTCCATTTGTTATAGGATAAACATCACCATAACCAACAGTTGTTAATGTTACAATAGCCCACCATCCACTATGAAAAATAGATGTAAAAACTTTGGGTTGAGCTTCATTTTCAAAAAAGTAAATTCCGGCTGAGGAAAGGAAAATAAAAATTCCAGTAATAATTAAAAATAAAATTATTTCTTCTTTAACTATTTTTGCTGCGATACTAAACCTGTTTAATGCTCTATTATATCGAATTAATTTCAAGGCTCTAAATATTCTAAATATTCTGAAAGCTCTTAATGCTCTTAAATCGTATGCTCCTCTTAGATAAAATGGAAAAATAGCTAAGAAGTCTATAATTCCATAAAAACTAAAAATATAATTGAATGGTTTATTTGAAACAAAAATTCTTAATAAATATTCTATGGAAAAAAATATTACACAGATTAATTCGAAGGTATCTAAAATCTCAATTGTATAAACAGAATTATCTGGTAATGTTTCAATTGAAAAAGCAATAAGTGATAATAGAATCAAAACTTGAATTAAATAATCAAATACTTTCCCTTTTGGGGAGGTATTGTCTTCAATTATAATTCTAATTTTTTCTTTCATTTGCTAATTTTAAATAGTTTCAAATATAAATTTTCTACTATGAAACAGATTGTGTTATGTGTCCTTTGTATTTAATGCTAAACGTCAATTCTTATATATTTGCAAATGCCTATAATCGTGTAATGTGTGTGGTGTTTTTTTTAGTCTATTTTTGTATTTGTTTTAATGACCAATTTTAATTTCACCCTTAAAACTATTTTGTAATTTTTCAATAGTATGAGCTGAAAAATACCAATAACAATTTTCTTTTCCTTTACGTCCTATATCTCTAAATATATTTAGATTAGGGCTCATAACAACTCCACATAGTATTTTATTATCTTCGTCTGCAATTGAATTTATTTCAACAGCAGGATTTGATACCAATGCTATAGCAGTAATTATTCCACCAATTGATTCATATAAAGGTAAGTTGTTATATTCGCCTCTTAATATGAGTCTGTTTTCTATTAATTCAATTGAAAACCCCGTTTTTGTTTCAAATGTATTCATCTGTTTACTAGGTTTTATTTTTTATTTCTAGTTTGATATTAAGTGCAATACTTTAAACAAGACTGAAAATTCAAAACTTATTCCTTTTGCTAAAATAACAATAAAGCTTTACAAATCATTAAAATGCTATTTGTTTTCATCTTTTTTCTTACTTTTTATTAACAAAAAGAAAACCCCAAGCAATTTCAGTGTTTGCACTAAAGTTGTAGGGGTATAGATTATTTATTTCACGAAGATACACTAAGCCTACACGAAGAAGCACAAAGAAAAAAGATTATAAAAAGTAGAACTTTGAGAATCTTTGTGTTTTTACTTTGCGACTCTTAGTGAAAGAAGACATTTACCCTTCCATTTTGGCACTTAGTTCAAACCAACGTTCTTCTTTGGCTTCCATTTTCGAAATGATATTTTTCAATTCATTTGCTTTTTTCTCGATATCTCCTTCGGCTATTTTTCCTTCAGAAAATAAAAGTTCGATTTTTCCTTTTTCGATTTCTAAATCCTTGATTTCCTTTTCGGTTTTCTGGAATTCCTTTTGCTCGTTGAACGTTAGATTTCCAGTCGGATTGTTTTGTTTCCAGTCTTTCTTTTCGGCTTTGTTGTCTTCTTTTTGAGCTACATCGGTGCTGTCTTCGTACGCTCTAAAATCAGAATAATTACCAGGAAAATTTTCTATCTCGCCTTGACCTCTAAAAACAAATAAATTGTCGACAATCTTATCCATAAAGTAACGGTCGTGAGAAACCACTAGCAAGCATCCTGGATAATCCAAAAGGAAACTTTCTAAGACATTCAAGGTTACAATATCCAAATCGTTGGTAGGCTCATCGAGAATCAAAAAGTTAGGGTTCTGGATTAAAACCGTACACAAATACAAACGTTTCAACTCGCCTCCACTCAATCGATCCACAAAATCATATTGTTTTTTGGAATCGAATAGAAAGCGCTCCAATAATTGGGAAGCCGATATCAATCGTCCTTTCATCAACGGAATAAATTCTCCATATTCTTTGATGACATCAATAACGCGTTGACCCGGTTTTGGGTTGATTCCGCTTTGGGTATAATATCCGATTTTTATGGTTTCACCAATTACCACTCTGCCGCTATCTAGTGGTAAAGTTCCAGTAACTAGATTCAAGAAAGTTGATTTTCCTGTTCCGTTTTTTCCAATGATTCCAATGCGTTCTCCAGGTTGAAAATCAAAACTGAATTTGTCCAAAATCACATGATCGTTGAACTTTTTAGAGATTTTGTGAAGCTCGATAATCTTGCTTCCCATGCGCTCCATATTGATTTCTAGTTCGACCTTGTTTTCCCTACGTCGACTTTGGGCTTTTTCTTTGATGTCATAAAAATCATCCTGACGCGATTTCGATTTGGTCGTTCTTGCCTTAGGTTGGCGACGCATCCATTCTAATTCTTTTACGAATAAGTTTTGTGCTTTGTCCACGCTGGCATTTTCAGAGGCGATGCGTTCTTCCTTTTTTTCTAAATAATAAGAATAATTTCCTTTGTATTGGTATATTTTTCCGTTGTCTAATTCAATGATTTCATTGCAAACACGTTCTAAGAAGAAACGGTCGTGCGTTACCATAAACAAAGTAATATTTTCTTTGGCAAAATAACTTTCTAGCCATTCTATCATCTCTAAATCCAAGTGATTCGTAGGTTCATCCAGAATCAATAAATCAGGACGGTTGATCAAAATGATAGCAAGGGACAACCGTTTTTTCTGTCCACCCGAAAGGTTTTTTACTTTCAGTTTAAAGTCTTCCAACTTCAATTTGAATAAAATTTGCTTGAATTGGGTTTCAAAATCCCAAGCATTGTGCTGGTCCATTCCGTCAAAAGCTTTTTGGTACGCTTCTTCGTCTTCGGGATTTTCTAATGCTTTTTCATACGCTTCGATTGCCTTTAAACTCTCATTATCAGAGGCGAATATACTTTCTTCAATCGTCAATTCATCTTGCAATTTATTGTCTTGTGACAAGAAAGCCATTCTAATGCTTTTGCGAATCACCACTTGGCCTGTATCGGGTTCGTCAAAACCATTAATGATGTTCATTATGGTGGTTTTTCCAGAACCGTTTTTGGCTATAAAAGCAATTTTTTGGTCTTTATTAATCCCGAATGATATGTCTTTAAACAGCACGCGTTCTCCAAAAGATTTTGATATATTTTCTACTGATAAGTAATTCACTTTGTAAAGTATGAGTTATAAATTAGGAGTTATGAAAACATAACTTTTTTGCAAAAGTAAGCTATTAAAGTAGTAAAACCGAATTGTTTGTTTGGATACTAACCATATAAGGCATTTAAGGTCATTAAAATTTTTGTATCTTAAAAACAATTAGAAATTAAGTCGAAACTAATATTGGAATGACAGGTATATTCTTGTATTTAATTCTGCTTATATTACCTTAAATGCCTTATATGGTTTAAAACTTTTGAATGCTTGCGAATTATTTACTCTTTCAAATACGAAGTCAAATCCACTAAATGTATTTGTTGACGAACATTAAAAAACGGTTTTCGAATGAAGGATTCGTTGGTGAGAAAGAATTTTTTTCCGTCTAGAGTGGCAATACTTTCAATTTGATGAAAAGGAAGTTTTAATTTGATTTTTCGTTTGTTAGCACTAGCAAAATCAAAGTTTTCGTAACAGTATAGTAAGTAAATAAAAGGTTTTAGCTTTTTAGAATAGCCGCAAAGAATAATATTATTTTTTGGAGTTAATGTAGCACCCGTGATTAATCCTTTCACCTTTATTGTTTCTTTTAATTGTGCAATGTGGTTCCCGGCTGTTTTGGGTAAGGTATACACAGCCGTTCTCTTGTGCTTCCATTGTTTCGTAAACAAATAAATACTGTCATGCGAAACGATAAAAGCCTCGCAATCAAAGTCGGTTTTGTTTTGCTTTTGGACACTAAAATCGATTTGATTGGAATAAGAAAACGAAATCGTATCTATTAGTGGCGCATTCGACAGGAATGATTTTTTTTCGATTCTTAAAATGTGCAAATCCGTTCGGTTTCCTTGATTGTTATTGCCAAAATCACCAATATAAAGATAATTGCTGTCTTGAGATATTTCTTCCCAATCCGTATTTTTAACCTTTTCGAGTTTGATTTTAGTTTGGATTTTTCCATTTGCATCCAAACCATAAATGGTCGTATCATGGTCGTCATTGTGAGTCCAAAGTAAATTATTGAAAGCAAGTAAGCCCGAAGTTTCGATTAACGAATCACTCAGTTTTATTGTAGTTTCGGGTTTGATTTTGGTGCAATTATAGTTGCAACTTCCGTCGTTTACAGTCGCTTTTGGATTGAAATTTCTAGCAAGCGAATCGGTACAATCCGAGATTTGGCTGTAGGTTGTAGTTATAAATAGAAAGAAAAAAAGAATTGATTTTTTCATTTTAATAGGAAGCGAACTTATTTTTCAAAAGTAAGTTTTTATATTGAAACTTTTAATAGAAGAAATTATGATTTAATAAATCGACTCAATCAATTTAATTATTATATTGTACTAGAATTTAACAATATCTAGGATTTAGGGCTCAAAATTTAATAAAATGACAAAACATGTACCATTCAAAAATAGCAGGATTGGGTTTTTATGTTCCAAGTAATATAGTGACAAATGATGATTTATCAAAAGTAATTGATACCAACGACGAATGGATTCAGGAACGAACCGGAATTCAGGAAAGGCGACATATCATTCCGGGTGAAGATACGACCACAACCATGGGAGTTAAAGCGGCAAAAATTGCTATTGAGCGTTCAGGAGTTGCAAAAGAAGATATCGATTTCATAGTTTTTGCAACGCTAAGTCCTGATTATTATTTTCCTGGCCCAGGAGTTTTGGTGCAACGTGACTTAGGTTTGAAAACTGTAGGTGCATTAGACGTTCGGAATCAATGTTCTGGTTTTGTATATGCAATTTCGGTTGCTGATCAATACATCAAAACAGGAATGTATAAAAATGTTTTGGTGATTGGTTCCGAAGTTCAGTCAACAGGAATGGATATGACTTCGAGAGGTCGTAGTGTCTCTGTGATTTTTGGAGATGGCGCTGGAGCAGCTGTTTTGAGTAGGGAAGAAGATGTGACGAAAGGAATCTTATCGACTCATCTGCATTCAGAAGGAGAACACGCCGAAGCACTTATTGTAAAAGCACCCGGAATGGGCGGACGATGGGTGACAGATATTCTTAAAGAAAACGATCCAAATGACGAAAGTTATTTTCCGTATATGAATGGTCAATTTGTTTTTAAAAATGCGGTAGTTCGTTTTGCCGAAGTGATTAACGAAGGTTTGGAAGCGAATGGTTTAGAGGTTTCAGATATTGATATGATGATTCCCCATCAAGCCAATTTGAGAATTTCTCAATTCATTCAAAAGAAATTTAATTTAACAGACGATCAGGTTTTTAATAACATTCAAAAATACGGCAATACAACCGCTGCCTCCATTCCAATTGCCTTAACAGAAGCTTGGGAACAAGGAAAAATAAAATCGGGTGATATTGTTGTATTAGCTGCTTTTGGAAGTGGATTTACTTGGGGAAGTGTGATTATTAAATGGTAAACAACTCCCTTTAATTTAATATAGAAATACCGCAAATTTGCAAATTATTCAGTATTTGTCTGAACTTAAAATTTGCGAATTTGCGGTATTTTATTTTTTATTAATTAAAAATTACTTCAAGTTATCTTTTTAAAGTAAAATGGGATTTAAACGTTTTTTGAATTCCTTTCTCTGAATAGTCCACTGTAAACCAATAGTCAGAGGAAGGCAATAATTGTCCGTTCAGTAAGCCATTCCAACCTTGGGTAGAAGGTGTGATTTGAGTGATTTGTTTTCCGAATCGATCAAAGATTGCAATCTGTGCATTTGGATTAGTTGATAACAGATGTTTTATATTCCATGTTTCATTATAACCATCGCCATTTGGAGTAAAGAATTTCGGATAATTAATGATAATGACTTTGATAGGAGCAGGATTACAATTGCCATTTTTATCATTTACTGCGATGGTATGTTCTCCAGGAATAAAAGCATTAAAAATGTTGCTGTCTTGATAATTGGAACCATCTATTTGATATTCATAATTTTCTGATCCATTGCCCAAAACAGTGACAGTTATAGAGCTAGGTTCTTCAAAAGCATCACTATATGTGATCTCAATATGTGGATTGTAAATTGTGATTTTAGTTTCATAAGTCGATGTACATAATGTTGTAGTATTAGTAGCGATAACAGCGTATGTGCCACTTTTAGATGAGGTAATAGACGCTGTGTTTCCGCCATAGGACTCTCCATTAAAGGTCCATGCAAAACTATAATTTGTTGTAGACAAACCAGTGTTTAAAGTAGCGGAATTCAATAATAATCCAGTTGCATAGTCCTCACAAACAAAATATTCAGTTTTTAAATTGATATTAGGTATTCGATTGACTTTTAATTTTAATTCTACAGTATCAAAACAGGGGTTTGCTATCGAATTATTAGCAACTCGTATCCAAACGGAATCGTTATTTGGATTTAGGTTTTGGTATTTTTGTGGATTCGCAATTGGAATCGCATTTGGATTATTAGCCTCTGCTTGAGAGTTGTAAAAAGTTAAAGTAAATTCAGAATCAGGATTTTGACTGCTTAATATTTGTCTTCTAATATCTGATGTTGTTAAATCAAACTGATAGATACCATCGTTAGGGCCAAAAGTGTCACATACTTCAATTGAATTTACAGGGTTTGCAACAGGTTTATTTACAATAGTAATTTTAAAAGCGTTCTCGTTAAAACAGTTTAATCGGTCGCCTGTTTCATAATATGTATAATAGAAAGGCATTGCAGTTGCTTTCGTAATTGTTGTTCCAAAAGGAATTTTATTTCCGCCACCACTTGGACCACCTGGCGCATCATAATAAAAATTGTTAGGAGATGGCAAAGGAGGAAAGGTAAAACTATCACAATAGGTTAATTGTGATGGAATAGGGTCGGCTTTTGCTCCATTTATAGTAATGTCAAAAAAGTTTTCAGCATAGCAGGATTTATCATTTTGATTTACAGCATAGATATAAATTCTTTTATTTTTCTCGCTAATGATTGTTCCTGTTGGAATTGGATTCACTCCGTTTGGTTCATTGAAATAATTTCCATTTTCTAAAGGTGTCAATTGATAATCATCACATTGTACGATGCTACCCCTTGAGTCAATTTTCGGTTTTTTATTAATTGTAATTGACCAAGGTATTTCATTATAACAGTCCGCAACTTCCAATGATTTTTTAAAGATATATAGGGTTGAAGTTTCTGTTATGATGCTCTTGTTAGGAATTAATTTCACATTTTCAGCATTAGTGGAACCACCCGGTAGCGTATAATATTCTTCTTGATCTATCTGAGAAGGTAATAGGTAACTTTCACATGCGGTTACATCTGCTGGTTTTGTCAAAAAAGGAGCGTTTATTTTAATTTTAAAAGATTGATTTGCTGTACAATTAGGTGTTCCAGCACCTGATACATAGGTATAAATTGTTGTTGATTTACTAATAATTCCAGGTTGGATCAAATTCCCACCTCCGTTTGGTGCATCACGATATTCGCCAATAGGAGCTGAAGGTAAATTATAAGAATTACACTGATTGATATTGGATAGTCCTAAAGATCCAATATAAACCGTAAATATTATATCAGGAGTTCTACAGGAATTGTTTTGTGCAAAAACATATAATGTTGTTGTACTTATTATTGGAGAAACTGCAAGTGTATATTTGTCATTTGACTTATTATAAGTGTAATAATTGCCCACACTTAATGGAGGTAAATCATAAGAAATACATTCAAAAATGTTAGTAAATGTCCCAGTTATTTTTGGTGTTTCATCTATAGTAATATCAAATTTACTTTCTAATGTACAAGAATTTAATTCGGTTGATTCAAAATAAGTATATAGTGTGGTTAAACCAATTGTTGTAAGTATTGTTTTTCCACCAAAAAGTTCATCTCCACCACCATTTGGTCCACCTGGCATAGTGAAATAGCGCATGTTGAATAGATTTGCTGGTAATAAATATTGATCACACACCGTTATCGAATTGGGTGTAATATCTACTGGTTTAATAATTTTAATTGTAAAATTATTTTCTTCGGAACAAACTGGTGTGTTTGCAGTTTCGTTATAAATATATATTTTTTTATCAATTGAAATTTCATCACCTGCATAAAGTATGGGCAAACCCTTATTTGCTCCAGAATAATAAGTGCCAGTATTTTCTAATACTGGAAGTATAAAACTTTTACAAACATACTGATTTGGAATAACATCTAATAAAGGCCTCGGAATTACATTCAATTTAAAGCTCGTAATAGAATAACATTTGGGGCCCGTATTGTTTTGAATTCTTGCAAAAATAGTGGCGTTTCCGGAGGTAATATTTGATGTAGCTATTGGGTTTGTTCGAGAATCTGCCTCAGCTAAATTTGAATAATAAGAAACAGAATAGATGTCAGAAGATTGTCCATTTAAAATGGCTGTTGTTTGTGATGAAATAGCAAAAGAAGCTGTTTTTGATCCTTGGGTATTTTCGCATAAACTAATATTCCCTGGAAAATTAGCAACAGGAGGTGGTGTGGTTTTTAATTCGAAAGATTTAGTAATTACACAGCCTTTAGAAGTGTTTTCAATTCGAATCCAAATAGTTGTGGGAAAATTTCCAGAAGAAATAGTATAAGTTGCAGGTAAAGGATTAGCATTTGAAAGTGCGTCATTTTTAGAAGCGTGATAGCTTATTTGGTTTCCAGGAACATTTACGATAGGAGTGTTTATAGCCAAATCGAATGTAAAATTCGATTGTCCCGAATCGCATTTATATAAATCTATAGGTTCAGGAGTTATAATTGGATCATAATATTCGATTTTTATAAAATCGGTGGTTACAGAACAACTGGTCGATTTTATTGAATAAGTAAGACCATATTTCCCTGGTTTATTTGCAATTATACTGGGAGTGTTCCCACCAATAGGAGTGTCGTTATAAGTCCATTCAAAAGAATAAATTGTAGGGTCTAAACTGGAATTTATTGTATAACTGGTATTTTCACAAAGTGCTGTTTTACTGGCAATAGTTAAGTCTGGTCCTAATACATCTTGTCCTACATTAAAACTATTAGCACCTAAAAAAATAGCTGAATCGGCTTTAAAATCTTTTCTATCTGCAATTACTAATTTTATGTGATAGGTAGTGTTGGGAATTAAAGTGGTTGAAGAAGCATTCATTACTACGGTTTGTCCATTAAAATTTGTTGCTGAACTTTCTGCAGCGGATCCCCCATTAAATGAACCAAAATAATTTGAATTTGCCGATGGGCAAGAAGAGTTATACAAGAAATCCCGAATTGTTACTACCGAAATAGGTGTTGTTGTTCCAGCTATAACGGCTAAATTTGTAGTTACTCCTGTTGATTCATTGGTGAGCAAAAAGGCAAATGCATCTGAAAATTGACATTGATAATTACCATACTCCTCAGAAGCAAATAAGAATTGAAAGTCGAAATTGGAGGAAAATGGAATAAAATCAAATTCTAGTACTGTAGCGTTTAGTGATTGCATTGGAATTCCAGCTGATGAAAGTGTCGCTTCTAAATCGGCATCACCAAGCCAAGTATCATTTCCGTCATCAAGCATACTGGTATTTGGTCCCGCTGCATTTAATACATTTCCTGTACTTAATACCACTCCTTTTTTTAATGGAAAATTAGGATTTGTGTTTTCAAAATAGCCTATTCCATTTGTAGATCCATATCCATTTGTATTACCAGTTCTCCAGGTAATATTATTTAATGTTATGCAGTTTTTATTGATTAATACATCTTTAACTAATTCTGGAACGGAATAAGTACTTGTATTGATTTGTATACTTTGAGAATAGCACAAAAAGCAACTAATTAAATTGAAAACCAAAAATATCTTTTTCATAAAATAACATCTTAGATCAAATATATAAAAATGACGATTAAAAGTATAATATAATCGATTAAGTACACAAAGTAGTGAAAAAATAAGGTAATTATTTACATGATAATAGTATAGAATGATCTTAAGAAACTCCAATACTGACTTCATAAAACCCAAAAAAAGGATTCTTAGAAAGGGGATATACCACTTTGATAAATAAGGTGTTTTTTAGTAAAAAACGTTGGTATAAAAATAGAATTATCTCTTTAAGGAAAAATGAGATTTAAATGTTTTAGGAATTCCCTTTTCAGAATAATCAACAGTATACCATTAATCCGAATCTGGCAATGGTAAACCAGTATATAATCCGTTCCAGCCATTAGCTGCAGACGAAATTTTGCTTATTAATTTCCCATATCGATCAAAAATAGATATTGGTGCATTAGGATTTGTTTTTAGTAAATTGGTAATATTCCAGGTGTCATTATAACCATCTCCATTTGGGGTGAAAAATGTAGGGTAATTGATAATAATTGCATTAAAGGAGCAGGATTACAATGGCCGTCCTTGTCTCTTACAGAAATGAAATGTTCTCCAGCTGCAATATTTGAAAAGATAGTACTGTCTTGAAAAAGAGAATCATCTAATTGATATTCATAATTTCCAGAACCTGTACCCAATACCGTGACAGTGACAAAGGTTGGGTTTTCAAAAGCGTCACTCATTGTTATTTCTAAATAGGGGTATATTTAGTAATAAAATATTCTGGTTTTAATTGGACAACAGGCAATTGATTTACAACTAATTTTAATTCGACAATGTCAAAACAAGAACTAGGAATGGTATTATTGGCAACTCTAATCCAAACGTTATCATTAAATGGGGTGTGGTTTTGGAAGGCTGCTGGACTGGTGATTGGAATTGCGTTTAAATTATTGGCATCAGCCAAAGTGGTATAAAAAGTCAAAATATAGTCGCGATCTGGACATTGACCATTCAGTACTTGATTTCTAATAGCGGTTGTAGTTAGATTTAAAGTCGCTTATTACTAATAGAAGCTCAAAAAAAAGTAGAATTTTTAATCAGTGAAATTTTTGTAAGTTAAAGCCTTATAATAATTTTAAAACCTTTTTCTATTTTAGATTGATGAAAATATTTTGTAGAGATATAAATCAGTCCTATAAAGTATTATTAATATTGATTTTCAGAATAGCTAGACACAAGAAACCCCAAAACAAGCTATTTTGGGGTCTCAACTGCAACAAAATTATTAAAACTAAATTTTAAAATCCACCACTACTTTGGGTCTCATTATTTTCTCTTGCTTTTCGTTGAATGGCTTTGTTTTTTCCAGAACCAAAACGGTAATTAAACCCAAGAAAAGCAGTTTGACTTTCCCATTTAAATTCTCCATTAATGGGTTTTGGTTCACTTCTTTCAAAAGCAAAATGCATAGAATTAAATACATCACTTACACGTGCTGTAATTGTTCCATTACCTCCTAAAACAGTTATGCTAGAGCCAGCATCTATCTTCCACATTGGTTTTGCCAATGCTTGAATACTTAAATCAGGTCCGCGATACATACCAGATAATTGAAAACGTAACGCTTTAGAAACCTTAAATGTATTTGCTATTCGGGCATTGAATGCGGTATTGTTTACTTCAATATAATCCTTATCTGAATATCCTTTTACGGTTTTGTTGTAGGCGTCAAAACTGATGTTGGTACTAAGCCATTTTGTGAAATCTAAATTACCTGAAATTTCAACTCCAAATGCTTTATTGTCATTTAAATTGTTATATGATAATATTATTTTGTCAGGACTTGTAGGGTTTTCTATAGCAGTTCTTGTGATTTCATTATTGATTTGTCTGTAAAAAATTCCCGAAGTTATAGAACCAATTTTTGTTTTTCGCGTATAGTTTACTTCAAATGAATTGGTATATTGAGGTTGCAGATTCGGATTACCTAGAAAATCAATTTGAGGGGTGCTTCTTTCTAATATTGGGCTAATTTGTGAAATACTAGGTCTATCTACTCTTTTAGAAACACTGAAATTATAGGAGTTTTTGTCATTTGGAATGTAACTAGCAAAACCTGAAGGATAAATTGTAAACCGATTATTTTCGTATTTGGTATCATTCATATTTAGATTTTTAAATAAAGCATTAGCTAAGTAATCTTCCATTCTTGCTCCAGCTTGTAAATTCCATTTTCCAATTTGTTTTGAATAGGTTGCATATCCAGAATATATCTTACGATCGTAATTGAAATTTGAATTTAATACATTATTCTCCAAAAAATTATTATTTGTTTTTTCTAATCTACTCTCTAATCCTAACTCTAATTTTGAGGTTTCGGATAAAGGATTAGTATAATCTAAATTGATTAAAGTGCTGTTATTTGAATTAGGAGTGTCATTTATTCTATTATTAAAACCACTATATACTATGTTTTCAGTATTGTCACCCAAACTATAATTGGCTTCAAATTCTAAAGTATGACCTTCTTTTTTGAATTTTTTCTTGTAATTCAAATTATAGGTGTGATTGTAATTATCTTTTTGGTTATTTGAAAATTGCTGTATGTTTTTATTTGGATCTGGATAGACAATACTTGTTAATGAATTTCCTTTGTTGAAAGAACTATTTTGAATAGTGTAAATGGAGAAGGTATTGGTGTCATTTAAGTAAAAATCAAATCCCATTTTTAAGAGATTTGAAGTATTTCTATTGTCAAAATTAAAGGACTGATTATTTTCTTGACCTGGAGTTAAGAACTGTACAAAACCATTTCGAGTTTGTTTTCCACTATTTAATCCATAGTTGCCAAAAAGATTGAATTTTCCATTTCGATAATTCATATCCGTAGAACCATTAAATTTAGGAGTTTTACCTTGTGTGATACCACCATTTAAATTCCCATTAAAACCAACTTTACTATTTTTATTTAAAACGATATTAATCATACCACTCATTCCTTCGGGATTGTATTTTGCCGAAGGATTGGTAATCAGTTCAATTTGTTTTATAGAACTAGAAGGGATTTGTTGTAATAGTTGGGCAGCGCTGATTGTACTGGGTTTTCCATCAATTAATATTCGAACATTCGAGTTGCCTCGAAGACTTATTTCATTGGTTTGTTGATCAATACTTACAGAGGGGATGTTGTTCAAAATTTCAGCAGCTGTAGCACCAGCACTCAATAAATCTTTACCTACGTTTATGACTTTTCGGTCTGTCTTTTGTTCAATTATAGATCGTTCCTGAACAATTTCAACCTCAGAAAGTTGGGTAGCATCTTCTTCAATTGCAATTGTGTTTAAATCCACTGATTTATTTTCTTCTGACAAGGCAACCTTTTTCAGAATGGTTTTATATCCAATGTATTGTATCTCAACTGAATAATTTTTTAAAGCTAAATTTTTGATTGCAAAAGTTCCTTTGTCAGTTGTGATTACTCCAGTGATAATTTTATTGTCTAGTTTCACAATAACATTTACGTACGAAAGTGGTGAATTACTTTTTTTGTCAATAATCTTGCCGATAATAATTCCAGATCCAGTTGAAACAGATTGATTAACTGGGTTTTGGGCTTGTATGGAAAGTACAAATCCAATTAAGCAAAGTAAAATTAGTTTTAAGTTCATAAGGTTTTTCAGTGAATATTAGAATGACGCTAGTTTGTTTTTGAGTAGAATTAGTGCAAAATAAAGCAATTTGTATTTTAAATCATAAATGTAATTATGCAAGTAGACTCCGATTGATAAAAAATGTTACAGTTCTATTTTAAAAATACAGCGAAAAATATTTTTTCTAATCAAATAGCTAATAATTTTAGGTCAGAAATTATCTTGTTTCTCAATTTCCTAATTGAGACATTATGCCTATATTTGCACCCTTAAAATCAGAACAAAATGACCCTATCCCAGATTCTTACTCCTTATATCGAAAAAGCGGTGCAAACTTTATTTGACGTCAACCTTGATAAAGTTGAATTTCAATCCACTCGCAAGGATTTTGAAGGTGATATTACAATGGTAATTTTTCCATTATTGAAAATTGTTAAAAGTAATCCAGTAGAATTAGGAAATAAAATAGGGGCTTATTTAGTCGAAAATGTATCGGAAGTAAGTAAGTTTAACGTAGTTTCTGGATTTTTGAATATTGTTATTTCAGATAAATACTATTTAGATTTTTTCAATGAAATCAGAACTATCGATAATTTCGGATTTGTAAAACCAAATTCGGATGAAACTGCGGTAATGGTCGAATATTCCTCGCCAAATACAAACAAACCTTTGCATTTAGGGCACGTTCGAAATAATTTATTGGGATATTCCGTTGCCGAAATTATAAAAGCTTCTGGAAAAAAAGTATATAAAACTCAAATTATCAACGACCGAGGAATTCATATTTGCAAGTCGATGTTGGCTTGGGAAAAATTTGGAAACGGAGAAACTCCAGAATCTACTGGATTAAAAGGAGATAAATTAGTTGGGAATTATTATGTAGCTTTTGATAAAGCTTACAAAGAAGAAATTGCCCAATTAATGTTGGAAGGAAAAACCGAAGATGAAGCCAAAAAACAAGCTCCAATTATTCTCGAAGCTCAAGAAATGCTATTAAAATGGGAAGCTGGAGATGCGAAAGTAATGGCACTTTGGAAAACCATGAATCAATGGGTTTATGATGGATTTGCTACAACTTATTCCAATCTTGGAGTTTCTTTTGACAGTTATTATTACGAAAGTAATACCTATTTGCTTGGAAAAGATGTCGTTCAAGTTGGATTAGAAAAAGGAGTTTTCGAAAAAGATCCAGATGGTTCTGTTTGGATCGATTTGACTGAGGAAGGATTAGATCGAAAAATCGTTTTACGATCAGACGGAACTGCCGTTTATATGACACAAGATATTGGAACAGCCATTCAGCGAGTGAAAGATTTTCCAGATGTGGGAGGAATGGTTTACACGGTGGGAAATGAACAGGATTATCATTTCAAAGTGTTGTTTTTGATATTGAAAAAACTAGGTTTCGATTGGTCAAAAAACTTGTTTCATTTGTCTTATGGAATGGTGGATTTGCCTTCAGGGAAAATGAAATCACGTGAGGGAACAGTCGTAGATGCGGATGATTTAATGACTGAAATGACTGAAACTGCTCAAAAAATAGCCGAAGATTTAGGGAAATTAGATGGTTTTTCTGCTGATGAAAAATTAAAATTGTACAAAACCATTGGTCTTGGTGCATTGAAATATTATATATTAAAAGTGGATCCTAAAAAACGAATTCTTTTCGACCCAAAAGAATCAGTTGATTTTGCTGGAAATACGGGATCCTTTATTCAGTATACCTATGCTAGAATCCAATCAATAATACGCAAAGCTAATTTTGATTTTAGTGTTACATCGAGTATAGTTCAGTTACATGAAAAAGAGAAAGAATTAGTAAAACAAATTGAATTATTTCCTGAAGTAATTCAAAATGCAGCGCAAAATCACAGTCCAGCATTAATTGCAAATTATACTTATGATTTAGTGCGCGAATACAATTCGTTTTATCAAGCGGTTTCTATTTTAGGTGAAGATGATTTAGACAAAAAAGTATTTAGAGTGCAGCTTTCAAAAAAAGTAGCCGATACTATTGCATTAGCATTTCAATTATTAGGAATTGATGTTCCGGAAAGAATGTAATAGCATAAAAACTAAATAAAAAAAGACTTCATTTGAGGTCTTTTTTTATGAAAAGAAATAGTTAAAAAAAAAGGATTAGTAATTATTCTATAATTATTTTTTTCCAAGTTTTTTCTGTTCCATTTTGCAATTCGATTAAATAAATTCCTTTTTGCAAACTTTCCAAGGTTACTTCAACTTTATTAGATTTGTCACTCATTTCAATAGTTTTTATAAGTGAACCTGTTTGAGAATATACATTTATTTTGTCTATACCTGATTTTTTTTCAACGCTAAAACTACCGTTTGATGGATTAGGATAGATTGAAGATGCTTTCAATGAAAAATCTTCAATACCCAAAGTTGTTGTAAGCGGAACACTCACAACATAACCACGATTTCCTCCTCCGTGGTTGTTTAGTGTGTAACCTGCATTACCTCTACGAGCCCAAGCAAAATCTATTGTTGAATTTGTATAATTAAATGTGTAATCATTGGTATCGCCAGTCGATAAATCTCGTTGTGCAATTATAGTTCTAATTCCTGATGTTATTGTATTTGAGGTAATTGCCCAATTTTGGATTGCATCAGTATTTGGTGTTACTCCAACATCTACCATATTTCCATCAATTAATGTTGTGCCGTCGGCATATACAAAATCTTTTCCAAGAGCCATTCCATCGCCAACTACAAAAGTTCCAAATTGTAAAGCAAACCATCTGTCTGATGGACCAGTAAGTACCATTGTTGCTTTTAGTTTTGTGTTGTCTAATGTTAAATTTACTGTCATATTGGTTGACATCGTAATATTTCCAGTAGATTTTTGTTAAGAAAAACCTACAAGGCTAGTCATTGACAATGTTAGAAGAGTAATTTTTTTCATAGATTTACTTTAATCGGTTAATTATTGGTTCGTTTTCAGAAAAAACTGCATATTAAAAAGCTATTTTCCTTTTTTGTCTTTGAGGGTTTTATCGGCATTATATTCTAAAAGTATTTTGACTAATGGAATGTTTTTGAATTGCACAGCTAGTAACAATGCTATTGTTCCGTTGGCATCAGTGGTATTGGGATTGGCTTTGTTTTCTAATAATAATTTTACTAATTCAGTTTGATTTTTATAAGTTGCAGCCATAAGTGCTGTTCCCATATCAGAACTATAATTAATATCTTTCCCATTTTTTATTAAGAATTTAGCAACCTCAATATAGCTTCTATAACAAGCTAATATAAGAGGACTTGATTTGTTCTCGTTAACTGAATTGATTGAATTGGGATTTGTTTTGTATATTGATTGAATTTCAGACAATGTTCCATTTCGGGCTATTTCAAAAATAGTTTTGTTTTGTGCTTTGGCGATAATGAAACAAAATAAAGTAAGTAGTACTAGTTTTTTTTTATTTTTGAATAGTATTTTAATTAATTTGCTTCAAGTGTAAAACTCATCGATATTTTTACGTTTTCGGCAATCTTATCTTTTACAAGATTGGGAATTTCAATTTTGTAATCTTGCGGTTTTACGAAAATTACACTCGTAGCAATAATTTTGTCCCCATTTTGAGAAAGATTAAGTTTAGTTTTTATCTTTTTCGTAACACCATGTATTGTTATATCTCCTTCTAAATCATAAGTAGATTTTGTTACGGATAATTTTTTGACATCAAAACCTGCTATTTTACCTTTGAAACTAGCCTTTGGAAACTTAGAAGACTCCATATAATTTTCATTAAAATGTTCTTCCATCAAAGGTGATTTGAATTTGAAAGCTTTTATAAGAACTAAAGCGGCAAAATCAGCAGTAGATTCATCAAGAATGCAAGAGGCCGTATTGTTTGTTCCTGCTATTTCTTCAAAAGCAGCCATAGAAGCCTCAAATTTTACTTCTCCCTTGCGAGTCATCAATTTTTGCGAGAAAATTATATTTCCAGCTAAGAGGCATATTGTTGCTATTATTAACTTATTCGTTTTCATGTTTTTTATATAGATTTTATTTTAATTTTGGCATCCTTGGGTTTGCCATAGTAAAAACATAGCAATTGTTGTTTTTGGCATAGAACCTGATTGTGGCATTACTCGTCCACAAGCTTGAGTTTGATCAATTCGGCATATTAGTTCACCATTTATAGTGGCATCCTTTACTTCGGCATACGTTTCTAAGTTTGGAGATTGTGCATTTCCAGAATGGCAACTTGTACAGCTGGATTTAATAATTGGACCTATATTGGCACTATAAGTAGGATTTGTAACAACAGCGATGTCACTATAGGTGTTCGATTCACAAGAAACAATGAATATTGAACTGATAAGGATTAATAATATTTGTATATTTTTCATAATATAATCTTATTTATTTTTTAAAAAACTCTGTACATATTGAAACCAAAATAGATACTTCCACCATTCCAATTTCCGGTAGTGTTTGAAAATACGGCTACATCATTCATAGGTTGACTATTTGAAAATACCAATTGAAAAACGTGACCACCAGTTTCGATGTCCAAACCTACAGATAGTGGATTTTGATAAGGAGATACAAATCCTTCAACAAATTCCAAACGAGCTGCATATTCTAAATTAAGACTCAATCTTTTTGATAATTTGTAGCGAGCACCTGCACCAACAAAAAATTGATCTTTATGATCTATACCATATTCATATAAATTTTTATGTAAATAAATAGGGGCAACCTCAAATGAAAAAGATTCCGAAAATTTTCTTGAAACTATTAATTGAGAAGTATAGGCCAATCGATTGGTGAATTTTATTCCTGGATTTGCCGCTTTTTTTAATTCACTATTAATGTCCATAGTATTATATCCAACAATGGTAACCGGAAAACCATCTTCTATCTGATTAGCAAATTTGTATTTTGCTGTTAATTCATATAGTTTATTATAGGTGTGTCGTGAAGCGCCTAGCGAAAGCCAATTTGTAGCTCCATAAATGCCACCAATTTTTGTTAAAGCATTGTCTAATCCAAAAAAATTATCTAGCCCATTAGTCAAATCTCCAAAGCGATGCGAAACAACCATATACCATTCGCCTTGTGCTGGTAATTTAGTCGATTGCATATTACATATTTGCAATCCTTTGAAAGCAGCTGGTACAATTTGTTTTTCAGTAGGTGATTGATTGTTTAATTGATTCAGCAAGTCATCTTGGGCAAAAAGGGCTCCAGTCGTAAAAAAGATAAACATAAAACCTATAAAGTATTTCTTTCTCATTTAATTTATTTTAGTTTTTAATAATTTTTTGTTAGAAATTAAAATGCTTTAAAGCATTGATCTAGTTTTAACTCTCCTATTAAGTCATCATAACCTACTACTCGACCTTTTAATGTTATGACTTGGTTTTTTAGGATGGAAGGGTCTAATTCTTTTAAATTACAAATAACGTAATCATCAATAATCACTTCATTGCCAGCTACTTTTGTGATGGTTCCTTTTATGGCGATTGCTTTTTCAAGATATTTTTTATTTGATATTTCAACATTAGCAGCAAACTCATTTGAAATACTTTTTGCGGTAACGGTAAAAGCGGTATCTTCATTGGATAAATTTCTTGCTCCTCCATACATTACATAATAGTAACTTGAGATTCCCAAAAGACCAATAACTAATAATGCTATAAGAATTATTTTATTTATTTTTTTCATAATTTATTTTGGGGTTTTAAATATTAAACTATTAGGAATAGACTCGTAACGAATTTCCGGTAAGAGTAACATTGTATTGTTTTAAATTGGCTGAGCCCGGTCCGTTTAAGTGTATTCCAGTGTTACTGTAATTGGCACCGTGATTTGGACAATGAAAAGAATTACTTGGTCCAACATAATTTACATTTGTTCCTTCGTGAGTGCATGCTGCTGAAACGGCAATAAAAGTGGAGGCATCAACTCGGGCAACAATAATTTGATTCGAAACTAAATATCCTTTATCTACGGATAAAGATCCAGTAGAAGTATCTAAAGTAAAATCTACATTTGTTGGTGCAACACTGGAGTTTCCTCCGTCTGTACTACAGCTCAATGCTAAACCAGAGATACAAGCTGGCACCAAAACTGAAGCGGCACCAAAGCCAGCTCGAGCAAAAAATTCTTTTCTAGTCATATTATATGTTTATTTGATTCCAATAATACAACAATTTTGATGTAGCTTACCCTACCGTGTTTTACTTTTAATTTTTTAAATGTAATTTAAATATTTGATAATTAGTTTTTTACATGGAAATTTAATTTTTAAAATAGGATTAAAACTGCACTCTAAAACTCAGGTTTGGAGTTCTTTGAAGAGAGTATGTTTCTACTTCTTGTATAGAATTTGTCAAAGGACTGATTCTATAAAATTCATTAATTTCATTTTTCTTATTCAAGATGTTTACTATAGATACACCTATTTTAAATTGAATGCCTTTTATAGTTTCCCATTTATAAGTAGAGGAAAGGTTAATTTGGAAAAAAGGGTTTAAATTAGTGTTGTTTGGGCTGTTATATACAATTTCAGGATTAGATGCATTTACTTCTGTACTACGTGGAGAAGTTATAGGTCGACCGGAAGACCATTTTGCCCCCAAAGCAATTTTAAAATTATTTTTTTCATAAATCCCAGCCCAAGAAAGGTTATGGTCCATTTCAAAGTTGTTTGGGAAAATGGGGTATTCGTAATTTTGAAATTGGTAATTATTGTCATTATAGGTATAACTCAACCAAGTTAAAAAGTGATTTATTTTTTTTTGAATCAGAATTTCGGTTCCAAAAACCACATAGTTCCCCGTTATTTTTAAAAATTCTAATTGGTTTTGAAAACCTTGGCTTGAGCTCGTTATTCCATCCACTTTCTTGTAAAAGTTCTCTATATTTAGCAACCAATTGTTCTTTTTATAGAACAGACTTACTGATAATTGTTTGCTTTTTTGAATAGGAACAGTACTATTGTTTGATAAGATCCAACGTCTTTTTTCAATTCCAAAATAATCTTTTTGCAAATCAATTATTTGCTGACAATTTTGACTTTTAAATTCTCCTAAAACTTCTAGATTTAGATTTTTGTTAAGACCATAATTAAACTGTAATCGAGGTTCTACTATAAATTTATTGAATTTTTCAATATAATTGTATCGCATTCCTATGTTCAAATATATTTTCGAAAGGGTATCATTGTATTTTCCTTCAAGAATTAGCGCATGGGTTCTTAATACATCTTTGATTTTCCGATAGAAATTAGGACTATTCACTTGATCTAAATTAATTGCACCTATTTCATTGTACTGATATCCATTATTAAATGTGAATTTTGAACTCAGAATATGATTGTTTTCGATGTTTATACCATTGTCTTGAATAGTGTTTTGTTGTGTTACTATTTGATTTCCATCTGTTATGGTTTTATCGGCTAAAAGCTCGTAAGAGGAATAGTAAGTGTTTATTTTTGTAGTATTAAAATTATTCCAATTTCGTTTCCAAAATAAATTGCCTCCAAAATTTGTTTGACGCAAAACATCTTTTTCAGAATCGATTGAATTATTTATAGTGGCGCTCTGAATAACATTGAGATTGTCTTTTATGGTTATTAAATCGACTATAATTTGATCTTTAAGCCCTATTTTTTGAAAATATTTTATTGTAGCATCATAGAAACTAAATTTCTTATTGCTTTGATAGTCAATGTTTTGATTTTGTGAAAAATCAGTAATAGTGGCGTTTTGAAATACTTTATTAAAATATTCTTTGTAGGTTGGAGTCTCTAAAAAATCAGTAATGGATTTTCGTCCAGAAACTTCAATGTAACTGTTTTTAGAAAGATTGTGCTTTGCATAAATATCAGCATTAATCATATTGATTCCGGCACTAAAATTATCTTTCTCAATCGCATCATTATTTGAAGAAATAGCAACTACACTAGACACACTTTCACCATAAAAAGCCGAACTTCCATTTTTATATATTGAAATTGTATTGGCTAAATTTGGATTGAAGACCGATATTAAACCAAAAAAATGTCCCGTTTGGTACATTCTTATTCCATTCCAAAGAAATAAATTTTGATCATGAGTGCCGCCACGGACATTGATACTGGCTACACTTTCATCGATACTGTTAATGCCTGGGATTTGTTGCATCGTTTGTAATGCATCGGGTTCAATTAATCCTGGTAAGATTCCGAATTTTTTTGGTTTAATTTCAAATGATCCATTCGCGTTTTTTGAAATTCCTGATGCCAAAATAGCATTGGTTTTGATTTCTGGAAGTTCAGTAACTTCAGGTTCTAATACTATTTTAAGATAATTTTTAGAGTCTATATTGACTATCGAAATCTTTTGTGTTATAAATCCGACATGACTAATCCAAAAATAATTTTTTATATTATTTTTAAATTCAAAATAGCCATTGGAGTTGGTGATAATTCGGCTGGCATCAACAAAATTTATATTGACGTTTTCAAGGGGTTGGTTGTCTGTTTTGGAATAAATATACCCACAAATTATTTTTGACTCAAGATGTTTTTTACTATAAATATTGATAAATTTATTGTTAATGTTTTCAAAAGAAAGAGTGGTCTTTTTTTCGAGATATCTGAGTTTTTGATCTAACGAAAGTGATTTATTTGGAGGAGTTAATTGAATGCCATCCACATTATCGTCGGTGTAATTAAAACTAACTATATGCTGTTTTTCAATTTCGATTAATATATTTTTCAATGCTACAACTTTGCTTTTTTCTTGAGCTGAAACGTTCAGCACAAGAAAAAAGAAATAAAATAAGACACCAATACGTTTGTGATGGAGCATTTATTTTTGTTCAAAAATTATTTTGTTTTTTGCTGCTTTTTTAACTTCTAAATTATAGGTCGTTCCTATAATTTGTAATGCAACATCTAAATTATTAGTTGGTAATTTACCAGTGAATAGGGCGTTGGTGTCTTTAGAGTGTAATTCAATTATAATGTTATATTGCCTTTGAACTTCGTCTAGTAAATTGCTAATATTTTCTTTATTGAACGCAATTTGATGGTCGATCCACTCTGGTTTTAATGCGTTTATACTAGTGTTTGTTTGTATTCCATTTTCAAATATTACGTTTTGACCCTGTGTCAAAATAAGTTGAGTGTCTTCATAATTCACCTTTACTCGACCTTCATAACAAGTGATGTCAAGTCTGTTTTTTCTAGCTTTAACATTAAATTGAGTTCCTAAAACAGCTACCGTTCCCAAATTTGTTTTAACTTCAAAACGACTGCCTTTGGCAACCTTAAAATAGGCTTCTCCCTCTAATTCAATTTCTCGGTTAGCATTCCATTTCCATTTTTTGTATTCAATTTCAGAGCCTGAATTCAGTACCACTTCTGAATTATCAGGTAAGGAGAAAGTAGTTGTTTTACCAAATTCGGCAGTTTGTGTTTGCGGTACAAAATTTTTCATCACAAAGGTGATACTAAGTCCCAAAATAAAAATAGCGGCTACTCTAACAATCCATTTTCTGTACATTGGAATTATTTTAGGAGTTGCTTTTTTGTGTTGAAGTATTTTTCCTAAAATTTTGTTTTCATCAATTTCATCAACTTCTAAATGAGAACTATGCTTTTTTATTTTATTGTATTTTTCGAAATCAGGACTCGCTTGAAATTCGGCAAGTTCCATATCCGATAATTCGTTGTTTAGCCATTTGGCCAATATGTAATTTTTTTTCATTGTATTGGTATTGTTATATTAAAACAATTAGATGTCTATTCACCCTACTTTTTATAAATCTATTTGTTTTCGTAAAGTTAATAAAGCTAGATGAATGCGTTTCTCGACTGTCTTAACACTAATTTCTAACTCGATAGCAATTTCACTATATTTCTTTCCATCAATTCGATGCATCAAAAAAGTGACTCTTTGTTTTTCGTTCAATTCTTCAATAGCTTTCAAAAGGTTGGATTGAAATTGTTTTTCTTCCAAAATGTATTCTGGATTTTCATTTGTCTTATCTGATCCACCAAAGTTTTTTGCATATCGTAAAACCACTTTTTGATGCGCAATTTGATTTAAAGAACTGTTATTTGCAATAGTGTAGACGTAGGATTTTGCTTTTTCTATTGGAACCGATGCACAATTTTGCCAAAGTTTTATAAAGGCATCCTGAGCCAAATCTTCTGCTTGATCTCTATCTCCAAATTTGTAATAAAGATAATTCCGTAATGATTTAAAATGATTTTTAAAAAATGACGAAAAAATGATTTCATCACAAGTAGTAGACCTATTTTTATTTGACATTTATATCTTTTGGTTTTAACTTTTTAAAATACATATAAAATAAATTTTTAGTAGGGTAAAAGTAAACTAAATTGTTTTATAGTAGTCTAGGAAAACGTATTGTTCGCTTAGAAAATCTAAACGCAGCATTAATATAATTATTTTCGAATAAAATTAATTTTTTTAACTTTAGTTCCGATTTAGTTAAATTATATAGAATAAAATTAATAAGTTTAAAATTCATTACTTTTGATTATTAAAATTACCATGTTAAGTAAAAAATATTTCCAGTTTTTAACTTTAATAAGTTTGTTTCTGCTTTTCTCTTGTCAAAGTGAAACAGCGGAACAAGTTTATAACAATCAGGCAACAATTACAAAATTTTCACCACTTACTACTGAGCTTAAAAGGGTTGCAATGGTGAATACTGCTGATGATAATATAATTGACCAATCCAGTTATTTTACTATAAAATTACCTTATACAATTGCTGTAAATTACGTAAGTATAGTAATCAATTCTATTTCTGATTATCAAAAAGTACATAATGTAATTAATGCAAATGCAAATGCAGTTGTAAAAATCAACTTTCCAATTACATTGACTTTTTATGATTATACTGAAAAAGTTGTTGAAAATCAAATGGAATTTGATTTATTGCTGTCCAATTGGAACTCAAAACCAGATCTTTTATTTAAAATCAATTGCATAACTATTAATTATCCAATTAAAATCAATAGTTATAATAGTGCCAATCAAATAGCAAGTTCAATTCAGATTACAAGCAATCAATCTCTTTTTAATTTTATTAAAAATTTAAATGAAAGTCAGTTTATTGCTTTGAGTTATCCATTTACTATTGTTGATACTGATAAAAATGTGAAATCAATAGGGAATAATTCCCAATTTGAAAATGAAATTAAATATGCAATTGACAATTGCACTAAAAACAGCAATCCTTTACTTGATTTTATAGATACTTTGACTAAATATTCATGGAAAATATCTTATTCCTACCATGAAAAAGACAATACACTTTTATACTCGGGTTACGTCTTTGTATTCAAAAAAGATCAATCAGTGTCTGCTTCAAAATCAGGAATAACTACTATGGGGCAATGGACAACCAGAATAGATAATGGTAATAGAGAATTTAAAATAAGTTTTAGTCCTGACTTATTACATCAATTAGATGAAGATTGGAAATTATTTGAATTTAATAATTCTCAATTGCGTTTTAGAAAAGTAGAAGGCGGCTATGACAATCATTACCTCTATTTAGATAAAAACTAGTATAAAAATCACGAGTTACGCTATGGCGTGACCCTTCGTAAAAACTACGGGTCGGGCTTTCCGTTCCCGCTTTTTTTTATCCCGAAAAAAAAACGGGATAAAAAAAGAGCTCCACTTTAATCCCTCACGCAAAACAAGATTGGACCACTTTTTAAAAGTTATCAAATTTAATTTTTTAAAATTCTAACGTAACAACGAGAACAATCACATAAATTAAAATTTAGGAATCAAATAACCAATCATTTTGGCTCGTTTTTTAGTGATAAATATCGAAATTTTACAACATTCTATCTTTGAGACTTTACAACTTTAGCTTATATTTGCACCTCAATATAGATAATTACAATTATGTTCGATAATTTAAGCGATAAATTAGACAAGGCCTTTCATATTCTTAAAGGGCACGGAAAAATAACTGAAGTAAACGTTGCCGATACTTTAAAAGAAGTGCGTCGTGCCTTATTGGATGCCGATGTGAATTTTAAAATTGCCAAAGATTTTACTACTAAAGTAAAAGAAAAAGCAATTGGTGAAAACGTATTAACAACCCTTCAACCAGGACAATTATTAGTGAAGTTAGTCAAAGACGAACTAACGGAATTAATGGGTGGAGATGTTGCCGGAATCAATCTTTCTGGGACTCCAACAGTTATTTTAATGTCGGGATTGCAAGGATCTGGAAAAACTACTTTTTCTGGAAAATTAGCAAATTATCTTCAAACTAAAAAAGGTAAAAAACCACTTTTGGTAGCCTGTGATATCTATCGTCCTGCGGCAATTCAGCAATTATATGTTGTTGGAGATTCAATTGCAGTTGAAGTATATTCAGAACCAGAAAATAAAAACCCCGTTGAGATTGCCCAAAATGCAATCAAACATGCTAAAGCAAATGGATTCAATGTAGTGATTGTGGATACCGCTGGTCGTTTGGCTGTCGATGAAGCCATGATGACCGAAATAGCCAATGTTCACAAAGCCATTCAACCTCACGAAACTTTATTTGTTGTTGATGCAATGACGGGTCAAGATGCAGTAAATACAGCAAAAGCGTTCAACGATAGATTAAACTTTGATGGTGTAATTTTAACTAAATTAGACGGTGATACACGTGGTGGAGCTGCATTATCAATTAAATCAGTAGTTAACAAACCTATTAAATTTGTTGGTACTGGTGAAAAAATGGATGCCATTGATGTCTTTTATCCAATTCGTATGGCGGAACGTATCCTCGGAATGGGAGATGTGGTTTCGTTGGTAGAAAGAGCACAAGAACAATTTGACGAAGAAGAAGCTAGAAAAATCCAAAAGAAAATCGCCAAAAATGAATTTGGTTTTGACGATTTCCTATCCCAAATTCAACAAGTGAAGAAAATGGGTAACATGAAAGACTTGGTTGGAATGATTCCGGGTGCGTCAAAAGCAATGAAAGATGTAGAAATTGAAGATGATGCTTTCAAACATATTGAAGCCATAATCCATTCGATGACTCCTATCGAAAGATCCAAACCTGTTTTAATTGATGTAAAAAGAAAAGCCAGAATTGCAAAAGGTTCTGGGACAAAAATTGAGCAAGTCAATCAACTGATGAAACAGTTTGAACAAATGAGCAAAATGATGAAAATGATGCAAGGTCCAGGCGGAAAGAACATGATGAAAATGATGGGGAATATGAAAGGTGGAATGCCAGGAGGACCAGGAATGAGATAAAAAAGTATTTAGAGATTAGTTTTTAGTATTCAGTTTTGTGATACTGGAATGAGCTCAGATACTTAATTTTAAACGCTATAAAAAAGACAACTTGTTTTAATGTTTTTATTTTAAAGGGTATTCAATAAAACTTTAAACCTTAAACTTTTAAACTTTTAAACCAAAATTAATGCAACTACTAGACGGAAAAAAAACATCAGAAGATATAAAAAGCGAAATTGCTATTGAAGTAGCAAAAATGAAAGCGGATGGACAAAAAGTGCCTCATTTAGCAGCTGTCATTGTAGGTAGTAATGGAGCTAGTTTAACTTATGTTGGTAGTAAAGTAAAATCGTGCCAACAAATTGGTTTCGAATCTACTTTAGTGGCTTTGCCAGAAACGATAACGGAATTAGAATTACTTAATAAAATAAAAGAACTAAACGAGGATAACAATCTAGATGGTTATATTGTTCAGTTGCCTTTGCCAAAACACATTGATGAACAAAAAATCTTGATGGCTATTGATCCAGATAAAGATGTAGATGGTTTTCATCCTGCTAATTTTGGTAAAATGGCATTAGAAATGGAAACGTTTTTACCAGCCACTCCTTATGGAATCATGGAATTGTTAGAACGTTATGAAGTGGAAACTTCTGGAAAACATACTGTAGTTATTGGACGTAGCCATATCGTGGGTCGTCCAATGAGTATCTTAATGAGTCGCAAGGGCTATCCTGGAGATTCAACTGTGACTTTGACACATAGTAGAACTAAAAATATTGAAGAGTTTACAAAAAATGCCGATATTATTATCACTGCTTTAGGAGTTCCTAACTATCTAAAAGCTGATATGGTGAAGGATGGTGTTGTTGTAATTGACGTTGGTATTACTAGAGTTGATGATGCTACAAGCCCAAAAGGATATAAAATAACAGGTGATGTTGATTTTGATGGAGTAAGTAAAAAAGCCTCATTTATCACTCCAGTTCCGGGTGGAGTAGGACCAATGACGATAGCCATGTTGCTTAAAAACACCCTTTTAGCACGAAAAATTAGAAGCAATAAAAACTAGATTTAGTTTTAACCCAATATTCAAAGCCTGTTCGAAAGAATGGGCTTTGTTGTTTTAAGATAAATAGGGTTTAATAGAATTTAATGTTTTTAACTCTTTCGAATATAGTATATTAAGCCGTTAAGAGTACTTTTAATTCTTTGATTTTTATAATAATTTCTTTTCAAAAGATGTTGTTTGTTTCTCTAAATAGGTTCCCATTATGCGATCCCAAAAGGAAAAATACAATCCATAATTAAAACGGCCTCCAATTTCGTGATGTAAATCATGATCCCTGGTTGTGTTTTTCCATTTTCCAATAAAGTGTAAAACACTTTTCTTTGCGAATATTTCATAACCTAAATGGATTAATACATTATAAATTGTCATTATTATTAGAAACAATATCAGAGCAATTGGATGTGTTGGAATAATAAAAATTATCAAAGGAATTATTCCTAGAGAAATAAAAGCTTCAACCGGGTGGAAAGCAAAGGCAGCCCATGGTGTAGGTTGGTGAGAGGAGTGATGAATTTTGTGAAATCGATAAAACCATTTATAGCTGTGCATTAATTTATGCGTCCAATAAAAATAAGTGTCGTGAATAACAACCATGATAAAAACACTGCCTATTAAATAGGTGATGCCATATTCATTTATATCAAAGTAAATTTTTGTAACCCCTAATTTGTACCAATACAAAACCAAGCCACTAGTCGCACTATAGATGAGTAAGCTAAGCATTGAGTAAAAAAACTCCTTTTTAATTTGAATTGGTGTTGGGTTTTTTTCTTGGATTTTTAAATGAGAAAGTTTGTTTTTCTTCCAAATATAAAAAACAAAATAAGCAACTCCAGCAATTAAGAAATACCTTAAAAAGATAATAATGGCAGCTGCTAACCAGCTATTTTCATTAAAGAAAAACATAGTTCTTTTTTTTAATTTTGTTTTGCATTAAATTGATGACATCCTAAATTTTGCAATTTTAATATAGAATTTTCGAAATCGTCATCTAATACATTTCCTGTTTTTGTTTGGCAAAAAGGACAAGCATTTATGTCTCCATCAGGATCAACATATAAACTGCGGTTCCCAGCTGCAAAGAAACCTTGACGTCTTTGATAATACCCATGATAACTTATGAGTGGATATTCTTTGTATTTAGGATTGTAATTCATTTCTAAATAAAAATCTTCTAACATTTTTATTTGGTTATCCGATAGAAAAATATCCTTTCCAGAATAATGGCCAACTGCTTTTGGTTCTAAGAATTGAATAAAAGAAACTCCCATTTTTTTTGCAAGATTAGCATATGTATAGAGGTTGTCTAAAGTGGTAAACTCCTTTGTGGTACAAAGGGATAAAGCAACAACCAATTGATTGTCGATAGCATTTTGTACTCCATTTTCAACCCAATAAAAGGCTTCTTTAAAACCTCGGAATTGGTTGTGTTTTTCTGGTTCAAAATGATCTAGGCTAATCATAACACCATTTAATCCAGCTTTTTTTAATTTTTTGGCGTTAGTTGAAGTTAGTTTGAATCCAGAAGTCAAGACCCAGAAATCAGTTTCTTTTTTGGCGCTACATAAAATATCAATTAATAAATCCATTTTTAAAAGTGGTTCTCCTCCAGAAAAATGAATTTGGCTGACTCCTTGTTCTTGAATTTTAGCGACAATTCTTTTAAGTTGAGGAGGGGAAAGTGTTTCTTTTTTATTTAAGTTTTCCCATTCATAACAATGCTCGCATTGTAAGGAACACTTCTTTGTTATGGCGACATACGTATTGATGAAACGGTTTACTTTTTGTTTTACTGGAATAATATGGTTCATTTCTGCTGCAATAAATTTTTGGAACGCAATTCCATTCCAACCTGGAGCATAAAGCCCCCAATAATACCTATTATCTACACAGGCTAATTTTGTTAGATAGTGTTGTCCTAATGTTTTTCTTCTTAGTTTTATTAAACTTAATGGGATATAAATCCAATTCCATGGATTGTTATAGCTTTTTATGGCAATACCAATTATTGTCAAACGAAATGACAACACAGCAAATTTCTTTCTCCAACCTGAAACTAGCGATTGCTTCATTTTGGTTTGAGGTACTATAGCCGATTCTTGTTTACCATAAGAAACTGATATAGTTTGACTGATGTAATTTTCGTTATTCATGATTGAAAACTATATCGGAAATATTAGTTTTCGTATTAAATCTTACATATTCATCTTTGGAATATTGGGATAATGCTCCTATTTCTCTAAACGATTTCAATTTTGCAAAATTGGGTATTCCTTTATAATCTCTTATGTAAGTATAATAGCCTCTGTTTTTTAAAAAGACAGTTTGTTTTTCGTATTTTTTAGGAGATGGCACATGGTATTTTATTACAACCTGATTGCCAATGTTGGGCTGAATTAAATAGTTTTTGTCTTCTTTGTCTAGTAAATAGGTAACGTTTTTGCCTTTTTCATCAGTAGCGGAAATTGGATTGACATAGTGTATATCTAACGGAATGTCTTTGCTGAAATCAATTGCAGCATAATCGACTTCCCAAAACATAAAACCACACTCGAGTTTTATTTCTATTTTTGGAGAATTTATATTTTCTAAATCAATAGGGATAATTAAATCTCTAAATGCCATTGGACCAACTGGGTTTATTTTTTCAATTAAAACCCATTCGTTGTTTGACTTAACAAAAACAGATAATGGAATTCCTTGATCATTTCGCCATTTAATGTTTTTTTCTGCGGGAACCTTAAGTTGCTGTTGTTGAAAATGATTAAAAAACGAACCAAATTGTTCGTTAAATTTCCCGTAAACGTAATCAAACCAAAGCGAGTTTTTAGTAGATAAAACTAATTTTGCTTGATTAGATTGAGTGGGTTTGTCGAAAGTAAAAACAATCGTATTCATTCCTTTGTTATTTTTATTCTCTTCATCAAAAAGATAGGCGTTGCTGTCTTTTTCTAAAGAAGGATTTATTGACAATTTATCATTGTTAGAAGTAACAATTTCTGGAGCTTCTTTAGTAGCAATTGTATGCAGTTTTCCATTTTGGTCTAATAAAACTTCATTGGATGGAGAGTGGTTTACAACTACAAGTTGGGCCAAATCAGTATATTGAATTTCTAATAGTTCATTTGAAATTTTAAGTTCGTATTCTTCATTTTGCGGTATGAAATTAGGTAGAGGAAGGTAATCTGTTCTTTCTAATGAAGGAAGAACAGCACCAGGATATAATTCGCCAGTAAAAGCATAAGAATTACCTTCTTTAATATAAATGAAAGGACAGGAACTTTTCGTTACTGCAATTATTATCGCAATAACAGCTAATGATGCAACTGTAAAACCAACAATACTTAAAATCTTTTTCCCAGTATCGGGTTCATACACTTTTACTTCTTTAATATTCGAAAATGGAATGACAACCTGAGAATGTGAATTAGTGTTTATCGATTCGTTAGTATAAAAATGAATTTCTAATGTTTTGCCAGATGATTTTGATTTTTTATAAACTCGGGATTTTTGGTTTTCTTTTAGTGGATATAAAGTATGACTTTCTTCTACGGGCATTAGAGAACCAGATATTTCTTTTTGGTCATCATTTACAATCAGGTTATTTAAATGCCAAATTTGATTATCTGAATGGATAATTATATATCGGTTGGTTTTTTTTATAGAATTATATTTGCTGGCAAAGTTATCAGAGTTTGTTTTGATAGTTTTTGCTTTGTAATAGGAGCAACTGATACACATGTTCAGAAAAGCCAAAGTCATTAGTATGGAAATGATTTGGCTGTTTTTTCTAATTAACGGAAATAAAGAAGAGTCGGGTAATCTTAGTTTTTTTTTCATAATACAAAAAATTAAAAATTTATACAATATTGTGAAAATCAAATATTTGGACGGATTAAAGTTACATAATAATTTTTAATAGCATTAAATTTGTAGGACTAATTTTTTAAATAAAATGGTATTTAATTTGAAAATTAATATTTAAACATAAATGAATTTGAGTATTGATAATCTCTTTTTTTCTTAAATTGAAAATTCTATATTTTATGAACTCATTTTTTAAAAGAAACTTTTAAAAAAAAATCATATCTTGATTGTCATATGAAATTAATATTTAACTTTGTATTTCAAAGTACTTTATATATGAATCAAAAACATCAAGAAGATTTATCACATATTCGTTCCATGATGGAGCGTTCTTCCAGGTTTATATCATTAAGCGGACTATCAGGGGTGTTTGCCGGAATTTCTGCTTTATTAGGAGGTGGTTATGCATTTCAACTAGCTAAGGATAATGGAATAAACTTATTAGATGGAACAAATGATGTCTATCGTCCAGAATTGATAAAGCAATTAGTAGTAGTAGGTTTTTTTATTTTTGTTTTTGCTTTGTTTTTTGGGATCCTTTTTACGGTTAGAAAAAGCCAGAAAAACAAATTAGCAATTTGGACATCCGCTACCAAAAAATTATTGCTAAACTTAACCATTCCACTTTTTGTTGGAGGCGTTTTTTGCTTAGCATTAATACATCATCATTTGTTTGTTTTAGTTGCTCCATCAACCCTGGTTTTTTATGGTTTAGCCCTTATTAATGCTGAAAAATATACATTATCAGATATTAAGTACTTAGGAATTTTTCAAGCACTATTAGGGTGTATTGCGCTTTTTTTCCTCGGAAGCGGTTTTCTTTTTTGGATGATTGGTTTTGGAGTTTTACATGTGCTTTATGGGTTAATCCTTTATAATAAATACAAATAGTTCATGGGAATTATTGATAAATTACATAAGGAATTTGAAAGCCGGGTACGATTGGGTATTATGTCCATTCTGATGGTGAATGACTGGGTTGATTTTACTGAAATGAAATCCTTGTTGGATATAACCGATGGGAACTTAGCGAGTCATTCATCAGCTTTGGAAAAAGCACACTACGTAGAAGTCAAAAAAGAATTTGTTGGTAAGAAACCACGAACGTCCTATAGAGTAACTAATACTGGGAGAATCGTTTTTACATCCCATCTCAATGCCTTAGAAAAATTATTTAAATCCTAATTAACCTTTTTTTTAACCACTTGCTTTGAAATGCAAAGTACTTTTAAAATTTAAAATATGAAAAAACACCAATTAATTCTAGTTTGTACCGCTCTTTTTTCTTTCCTATTTTATAAGGAATCAATAGGGCTAAATTTAGCTCTTTTCGGAATTGTAGTAGCCATTTTGGTTTTTATACAATTCAAAACCAAAAGTGCTTTGATAAAGTTCTTGTTTGTTAATGCTTTATTTTCTTGTTTAGCCTTTGCTTGGTATGGTGATTTTGTTTCTTTTTTGGCATTGTTTATTTCGTTAATTTTTCTTCAATTTCAGAACGAATTTAATAAGCTAAAAATCATTCAATCTATTCCCATTGTTATTATTACTGGAATCACTTCATTGGGCAGACCTTTTATATTTAATCAATGGTTGCCCCAAACTAAAATTAATAATAATGGTGTTAAGAAATTAATTGCTTTTGTGTTGATTCCGGCATTATTTATAATTTGTTTCTTCATAGCCTATTCATTTGGTAGCGAGACTTTTTCAGGATTATTACAATATGAATTTGACATCGATTTTGGTTCTCTAATTTTAGTAGTAGCATTGGGCTTTTATTTTTCATTTAGTTATTGGAATTATTGGGTTCCCGATTATTTGTATGCTAATAGTTATCAATTAAACAATAATTTTTCAACTGAAAGTGTGCAAGATGTTACTACAAGTTTTTCTTTTTTAGATATTGATTTCGAACGAAAAAGTGGAGAAATATCACTGATACTTTTAAACCTGATGCTTTTGGTTTTTATTGGAGCCTATAATTATGAACAATTTTTTAAAACACAACCTATAAGTGAACTTAGTTCTGCAACTCATGACCGTGTAAATTCGGTGATTATTTCTATCATTATGGCAGTTGGAGTGATTTTGTTTTATTTTAAAAAGGGATTCAATTTTGACGCTAAAGCTTTATTTTTAAAACTGTTGGCAAAAATATGGGTCAGCCTAAATGCCGTTTTAGTTGTAAGTTCGGCAATTAAAAACTCAGAATATATTATCCATTTTGGACTTACTTATAAAAGATTGGGTGTATATGCATTTTTAATGATTACTCTTATTGGATTACTGTTTACCTTTTACAAAATTAAATATCAAAAGACCAATGCTTTTCTTTTTAATAAGATGATTTGGGTTTTGTATGGCGTAATTTTAGTTTGTAGTTTTATAAATTGGGGTACTATTATTACCAATTATAATATTTCGGTTAACAAAGGAGTAGAACCTAAATTTTTAAGTTCTCTAAATTATAACAATGAAGCCAGAAGAACTTATTTTTCTCTTTATAAGTTAAATGGTGAAAATAGTGAAACAGATAGAGAGGATAATATTGAAGCTTATAAAAAACGTAACTTTTTATCCAAAATAGGCTATTATGAATTTTTAAATAAGAATTAGAAAACACCAAAACCCAAGATTTATGTCTTGGGTTTTGATGATTTTAATAGGTTTGGAAACTAATAATCCCCTCTTTTCTTAAATCGTGGATCGTCTTTTTTGATAAATTCTGTTCTTCTTTTTGGAGTTTCCGCTTTCGGCAAACTAGCTTCTTCCGTTTTACTCGAAGGTTCAATCAAATCATTCAGTTCTTTGATTTCGGCATCGGTCAAATCGCGATAACGACCCACAGGAACATCTAATGAAATATTGATAATTCGGATGCGTTTCAAAGCCGTAACTTCATAACCCAAATATTCGCACATTCTACGAATTTGACGGTTTAAACCCTGAGTAAGTATAATTTTAAACGTAGTCGAACTGATTTTTTCTACTTTGCATTTTCGAGTAATTGTATCTAAAATAGGTACGCCATTACTCATTTTTTCAATAAAACGATCCGTTATCAATTTATTAACTGTTACGGTATATTCTTTTTCGTGATTGTTTCTGGCGCGTAGAATTTTGTTTACAATATCCCCGTCATTGGTCATAAAAATCAAACCTTCACTGGCTTTATCCAATCGTCCAATCGGAAAAATACGTGTTGGATAATTGATATAATCCACAATATTATAACGAACGTCCAAGTTGGTGGTGCATTCAATACCAACGGGTTTGTTGAAAGCCAAATAAACGGATTTTTCTCTTTTCTCCCGAATTAGTTTGCCATCAATTCGTACTTCATCATCTGGTGAAACTTTGGTGCCTAATTCAGGAACGATTCCGTTAATAGTTACACGACCTTCTTCGATTATTTTATCGGCTTCACGACGGGAACAAAAACCGGTTTCTCCTATAAATTTGTTGAGGCGTTTTAAATTATCTTCCATGATGCAAAAATAGGTAATTTACTTCGTCAGTTTGCTATACTGGTGTGAAAATCTGATGATCTAGTAATTTAAAATCGGTAGTAAAAGGGAAATGTGATTTTGAAAATCATTCTTTTTCAAACAAAAATTGAGCTACTTTAGTATACAACTCTTCATTGTGTAAACTATGTCCTAAACCTGATGTTTCTATAAATTGGACATTTTTCCATGCGCTTGCAATTTTTTTTCCTTCTTCAAATAAAACAATTGTATCATCAATATCATGGGCTAATAAGCCTTTAGTAGTGATTTTAGAAGCAAATTCTTTAGATGTAAATTGATCTAGGGTGTGGTTTAACACTGAAATGTATTGATCCTCTAGTGCTTTTTTGATTTTAGAATTTAAACTCAATAAAGAAATAAAATTATTCAATATAATTTTAAAATCACTTGGAGCTCCTAAAATCACCATTTTTTGAATTTCAGGATTTTGGTATTTGTATTGGTAATACAAACTTGATTTTCCGCCAAGTGAATGACCGATAAGATAATGGGGTTGGAATTTTTTTGCAACGACATCTATGTATTCAGCGATTTTTAAAACACTAAATTCTTTACCGCTAGACAATCCTTGAGCTGGGCCATCGAAAGCAATAATGGTGCTACCTGATTGTTTCAAATAAGGCATCATTTTTTTCCATCTCGAAGAGTTACTTTCCCAACCATGAACCAGTAATATTACCGTTTCATTTCCTTTCCAAATATAGGTTTGAATGGATTCTCCCTTATATTGAATGGATTCTGAATGAGCTTCCCTTAGTATTTTAGGAAGTTTGGCTTTTGTGAATTTTCCTTTTCTAGGTTCGCTAAAAAAAGCGTGCGATAATTGAATCGCTTTTTCAGGTAATACGAAACTCATAAGGTTAAGATATAACCCTATCGTTTTAGTAAATAGAAAATAAAGTGAATCTTTTATCATAATAAAAAAGTCCCGATGTGAATCGGGACTTAAATAATTTTAGAATTTAGCAAAAAGCTTTTCCATTTTTTCTTTTTCTTCTTCAGCAAGAACACTGTCGACTAAAATTCTTCCTGAATGTTCATCAGTAATGATTTTTTTTCTGGAAGCAATCTCTACTTGTGTTTGTGGTGGAATTGTAAAGAAAGATCCTGCAGATGCTCCTCTATCGATAGAAACAACCGCTAATCCATTACGAACACTAGATCTAATTCTATTGTAAGCAGCTAATAAACGTTCTTCGATTAGCTTTTGATATTCATCTGACTTTTCAGATAAAAAAGTTTCTTCTTTTTCAGTTTCAGACATGATAGCGTCTAATTCTGATTTTTTATGCTTCAAGTGATTTGATTTAGTTTCTAATCGCTCTTTAGATTGTGAAATTATTTCTTTCTTGTGATCGATTGAAGCTTTCATTTCTTTGATTTGCTTTTCGGCCAATTGAATTTCTAGTTCTTGAAATTCAACTTCTTTAGTCAAAGAGTTAAATTCTCTATTGTTACGAACCGTTTCTTGTTGTTTTGTGTATCTTTTTATAGATTCTTTGTGTTCATCAATAGCGTTTTTCTTCACCTTGATTTGATCTTCGATAGTTTCGAAGTCATTTTTCAATTTTTCTAAACGGGTGCTTAATCCTGCAACTTCATCTTCTAAATCTTCCACTTCTAAAGGCAATTCACCTCTCACGTTTCTAATTTCGTCAATTCTAGAGTCAATTAATTGTAAATCGTAAATTGCTCTTAATTTGTCTTCAACACTCAATTCTTTTGTAGTCGCCATATTCTATATCTATAAGTACTTAACTGGATTTGTATTTTCTTCTGATAAAACGATTGCAAAATTAAGGATTTTTTTCCGAAGATAATCAACAATATAATTTTTTGTATAACGTTCGCTCTCAAAATGTCCAATATCGGCTAAAATTAGCTGATTTTCAGCTTCATAATATTGATGATACTTTAAATCAGCGGTCAAAAAAGCATCTGCTCCAGCTTGAATTGCATTTTTTATGGCAAAACTTCCTGATCCACCAAGAACAGCTACCTTTTTTATAGGTTTTCCTATATAGGCACTATGTCGAATACCGTCCGATATCATTTTCTCTTTTACGAAATTAAGAAATTCTTTTTCCTGCATTGGAATTTTCAATTCGCCTATCATTCCTAATCCAATATTCTGATTTGAATTTTTTATATCATAAATTTCATAAGCCACTTCTTCGTAGGCGTGATTTTTGAAAAGCGATTTTAGAATTTTGTTTTCCAAATGTTTTTCGAAAATCATTTCTATTTTAATTTCATCACTTTCTACAAACTCAAAACGTTCACCAAATTCAGGATTACTATGTTCATTTCCCATATATGTTCCAATTCCTTTGGAGCTGAAACTGCAATTTTCATAATTCCCTATGTTTCCTGCACCAGCATCAAACAAGGCGTTTCTTAGTATTTCTGCATTTTCAAGAACGGTATAAGTGACTAATTTTCGAATGAAATTGGGCTTCGGAATTAGAATTTTCGTTTTAGTTAAACCTAAAGCATCACAGAAGATTTTATTTACACCATCTTGATGATTGTCCAAAGCAGTATGAACAGCAAAAAGTGCAATATCATTTTTTATCGCTTTTATCACCGCTCTTTCAACATAGTTTTTTCCGGTAATTTTTTTCAATCCCGAAAATAAAATAGGATGAAAACATACGACCAAATTGCATTTTTTGGCAATAGCTTCGTCAATAACACTTTCTAGAGCGTCGTGACAAACCAAAACTCCCGTTGCTTCCGATTCTTGGTCTCCCACTAGTAATCCTACATTGTCGAAATCTTCGGCATAGGCGAGGGGGGCCATTTCCTCCAGTACTGCAATTATTTCTTTGATTTTCATTATTTTTTAGTTTAAGGTTTAAAGTTTAACGATCAAAGTTGAGCAACATTAAACTAAAGAAACAAAAATTTCATTTCAAAGATAAAATATTATCCTTTTTAAAAATGGTTTTAATCCATTTAATACTGTTTTTTAAAGACTACTATATAATATGACTGTTCGCTAAGCGGACTAAATTTTCATCACATTAGGTTTTATAAAAACTTTGCCATTCATTACACTAATTTTTTAAAAATTAAAATAGGAATTCGTGATAATTTGTGTAATTGCTTCGCCTATTCGCACTTTCAGGCTCGGGTCGTGGCTGAAATATATTATTGGTATTAGTAACCGACAGTCATATACTATAATTTAAGTAGTACGATTTTTGTATATTTGTAATTCAAAATCCAAAGTGATGACAACAATAACCTTTAAAATAGACAAACGCACTAAAGCTGGAAAAGCATTTTTGGCTATGACAGAAGCTTTTTTGCAAAATGTTGAGGGGATTGAGATTATTGAAAATGTAGGTACTTGCGATAGTGTAAATGAAGATCAAAGTTCCTATAATCCTGATTTTGTGGCAGAAATATTAAATCGTTCAAAAAATTTAGATAAAAAAAAACTAACCCGATTAAATCCAGACGATGTATGGGGAAGTATATTGTAGCATTTGAACCTAAAGCCCAAAAAGAGATTAAAGAACATTATAAGTCAGGAAATCAAACGAATATTAAAAGGATTGCCAAGATTTTGATAGAATTATCCGAAACTCCTTTTGTAGGAATAGGAAAACCTGAAGCATTAAAACACCAACTTTCGGGGTTTTGGTCTAGAGAAATTAATAAAAAAGACAGACTCATATATAAAGTAGAAGAAGATATAGTAACTGTATTTGTCATTGCTGCAATGGGGCATTATTCTGATAAATAATTTATGAATTTACTTCGAAAAATACTTTTTCCCTTTGCTATTCTCTATGGTTTCATTACTAGTATTCGAAATTTTCTTTTTGATATTGGCATAGTAAAATCGTATGCTTTTGATATTCCTATTATAGCTGTTGGTAATCTCAGTGTGGGCGGAACTGGAAAAACGCCTCAAATAGAATATTTAATTCGGTTGCTTTCGCCAACATACAAAGTGGCTACTTTAAGTCGCGGTTACAAAAGAAAATCCGAAGGTTTTGTTTTGGCTGATGCCACTTCTAATGCTGAAATTCTGGGTGACGAACCTTTTCAATTTTATACAAAATTTAAAAACATTCATGTTGCTGTTGATGCCAATAGAAAAAACGGAATTGTACAATTACTTTCACAAAATGACAAACCAACTGTTGTTTTGCTTGACGATGCTTTTCAGCATCGGAAAGTAAAAGCAGGCTTTTATATTTTGTTGACTTCTTACGGAGATTTATATTCGGATGATTTTATATTACCAACTGGAAATTTAAGAGAAAGTAGGAGTGGAGCAAAAAGAGCTAATTTAGTTATTGTTACTAAATGTCCTGCAGTACTTTCAATTGAAGAACAAACTCAAATTAAATCAAAACTCAAATTAGAATCCAATCAAGAATTGTATTTTACCTATATAGAATATGATGAATGTATTTATTCCGAAGACAAAACTATGAAAGTTAGTGAAATAAAGGATGTTAATAAACTACTTTTGGCTGGTATCGCAAAACCAGATCCTTTTTTTAGCTATTTACAGCATAAAAATGATGAATGTTTGACATTTGAAGATCATCATCATTTTGAAGAAAAAGATATAGTAGCAATCAAAAACAAATCACAAAACAAGATTATCATTACCACCGAAAAAGATTTCGTGAGATTGAAAGGAAGAATTGCAAATAGCCAACTTTTTTATTTACCAATTCGAAGTTCATTTTTAAATGGAGAAGATAATTTTAATAAAACCATTTTAAATTATGTGGGAACAAGTACAAGAAACTGTTAATTATATTAAAGAGAAAACAAATTTCACGCCGGAATATGGAATAATTCTGGGTTCAGGATTAGGTAGTTTTACTGATGAAATTCAGATAGAATATACATTGCCTTATTCAGAAATTCCAAATTTTCCTGTTTCAACGGTTCAAGGTCATAAAGGAGCTTTAGTTTTTGGAACTATTGGCACTAAAAAAGTAGTAGCTATGCAAGGTCGTTTTCATTTCTATGAAGGCTATTCTATGAAAGAAGTTACCTTTCCAGTTCGAGTTATGAAATATATTGGTGTCGATAAATTAGTAGTTTCTAATGCTTCAGGAGGAGTGAATAGCGACTATGAGGTGGGTTCGATTGTGATTTTGAACGACCATATCAACATGATGCCAGAACATCCTTTGCGAGGTATGAATGATGATCGTTTTGGCCCACGATTTGTGAATATGAGTGAGCCTTACTCGCGGAAAATGATTGAAAAAGCGAAAGAATTAGCCTTAAACCTCAATATTAAAGTGCAGGATGGTATTTATCTAGGTCTTCAAGGGCCAACATTTGAAACGCTTGCCGAATATAAAATGGTAAAAAAGATTGGTGCTGATTGTGTGGGTATGTCAACTGTTCCAGAAGTAATTGTAGCCCGTCACATGAAGTTGGAAACATTTGGATTATCTGTAATTACGGATATGGGTGACGAAAATAGTATTGAATCTATTTCTCATGATGAAGTTTTAGAAGCGGCAAAAAAAGCAGAACCTAATGTACGTCTTTTAATCAAGGAATTGATATTGAATTACTAAATGTGTTTTGATATAATAGAGTAAAACTCTTCAGGAACAAAAGGTTTTGTAATAACATCATTCATACCATAAGATAAAAGATTCTTTCTGTTTTCATTCAAGGATATAGCTGTAAGTGCAATAATAGGTGTTATTTTATCAAATTCACGTATTTTTTCTGCTGCAATTGTTCCATTTATTCCTGGTAAATGGATATCCATTAATATCATATCGTATTTGTAGTTTTTTGCAATTTCTATAGCTTCTTCGCCATTGTCAACAATTTCACAGATTACTCCTTTGTTTTCAAGCATTTTTTTAGAAACCATTTGATTAATTTTGTTGTCCTCAACGACTAATATATTTTTAGTATTTAATACAGAATCTTTTGTATGACTATTATTTTCTTCAATTATCAATGGTTTTTCAGAAACTTTAAATGGCAATTGAAATGAAAAAGAAGAACCTATACCAACTGTGCTTTCAAGTTTTATTCGGCCTCCTAAAATTCCAACTAATTTTTTAACGATAGTCAATCCTAAACCAGTTCCACCATATTTTCTATTTATTCCAACAGATCCTTGTGAAAAACTATCAAAAATTGTTTCTAATTTATCTTCGGGTATTCCAATACCTGTATCTGTTACTTCAAAATAAAGGTTAGCTTTTTTATCCTCTAGTGATATAAGTTTTGTTATTACCATTACGCTTCCATTATGAGTAAATTTCAACGCATTATTGATTAAATTCAAAAATATTTGGGATATTTTTGTTGGATCACCAATTAAGTAATCAGGAATTTCCGAATCTATTTCAAAGCTAAATGCATTATTATTTTCAGTAGCTAATTCCTTCAGAGAGTTTTGTATTTTTGCTAATAATTCTTTGATATTGAAGGGGATTTTTTCAATTTGAGCTTTATTGGAGTCAATTTTATTAATTTCTAGAATGTCATTAATAAAGTTGGTTAGATACGTACCGGAAAATTGCAACGATTCTAAATAGTGCATTTGGGATTTCTTAGGTTTTTCTTCTAATAGCAAATGAGCAATACCATTTATTGCATTCAAAGGTGTTCGAAGTTCGTGGCTCACAGTGGAAAGAAATTCAGATCTTGCATTAGAAGCCTTTATAGCTTTGTCTTTTGCAATAATCAATTCCTTGTTTTTTTCTTCTAATAATAAATTAGATTGTTTTCTAATAATATTGTTTTTGTATAAAGCGAGACTTAATAATGATAAAATAGAAATTAAAGCAATAGCAAGAATACTGATTAGTTTAGAAAATTTATTATTCTTTTCTTTTTGAATGTTTTCTTTTTTTAAGATTTCAAGTTCTTTTGCTCTTTCTAATTCTTTAAAATTTTCATACTCATCAATGCCTAATCTTTCATTATCTAATATTGAAATGCTCTCTTTTAAAATATTATATTGTTTCAGATTGAAATAGGCATTACTCTTATCAAGTATCTTTTCATATACGACGCTTAATGCTAATAAAATATCAGATTTTTGTTCTAAATTATTATTTATAGAATTTAGGTCTAATGCTTTTTTGAAATAATTTAAAGCTAAATTGTTTCTGTTTTCATCCATTTCAATTTTTCCTATTTGATATAAAGCTTCCGCTTTTATATCTAAAAGAAATGGGGTGTCTGGTTTTGCTATTATTATATTAAAAACGGATATTGCAGCTGTGAAGTTTCCATTATTTTTATAAATAATTCCTTTTTCTATATTTATAAGATCAATTATGGATTTGTTTTTTAATTTTTCACTAATAGTTAAAGCCTGATTAAAACTTATTTCAGCATTTTGAAAACTTTTCTTTTTCATATAACACTTACCAATATAGTAGAATGAATTTGCTTGTAGTAAATTTCTTTTTTGCGTTTGATTTATCAACAAACTTTTATTAAATGCTTTTATAGCATCATCATATTTTTTTACGTCGAAATAAAGTTTTGCTAAATAATAAGTTTGGATTTTTTGATCTTCGGGTAAGTTATTTGCTATCGAATAACTGATCGCTTTTTGAGTATAATAAAGTGCTCTACCGTATTTACTCTCCTTAATATTAGTGTCTCTTAAACGGGAAAAATAGGTAATACTATCTATTTTCTCGTTCGGAATTTGTTTTTGAGAAAATAAATGTGTAGTGAATAAAATTAAAAATAATAAATAATACTTCATTAAGAATCTTTATTGGAATTTAACAAAAATAGTAATAATAAATTTACTTTTAATTAGTAAAAACGATTAAATCTATAATTCTTGAAGAATAACCTATTTCATTATCATACCAACCAACCACTTTTACCATTTTATCAATTACGGAGGTGAGTTGAGCATCAAATAGACAGGAATGGGTATTGCCAATAATATCAACGGAAACAATTGGGTCTTTAGTATAATCCAAAATTCCTTTTAAATTAGTTTGTGAGGCAATCTTAAAAGCGGTGTTAATTTCTTCTATCGTTACCGCTCGTTTTACGTTGAAAGTAATATCAGTCAATGATCCATCAGGAACTGGAACCCGAATTCCGCAACCTCCAATTTTACCTTCAAACTCAGGGAAAATTTTAGTTAATGCTTTAGCTGCTCCAGTTGTGGTTGGAACAATAGACTGACTAGCTCCACGAGCTCTGCGCAAATCCTTATGTGGTTGATCGTGTAGGCTTTGATCTGTTGTATAAGAATGAATTGTAGTTATGTATGCTTGTTCAATTCCGCAAAGTTCATTAATGATTTTTATCATTGGAGCCGCATTATTTGTAGTACAACTTGCATTTGAAATAATGGTTTCAGATCCGTCAAGTATGTCTTGGTTTACTCCTAAAACTACTGTTTTAATTTCGTCTACTTCAGATGGGGCGGAGAGAATTACTTTTTTGGCTCCAGCTACAATATGTGCATTTATTTCCTCGAAAGTTCTGTATTTTCCAGTCGACTCCACAACAACATCAATATTGATAGATTTCCAGTCTAAGTTAGCAATTCTTTTTTCATGGAAAAATAGATAATGTATATTGTCAATAATTATTCCTTTTTCATCATGAGAAACTACGGATGGCAAAACACCGTGAATACTGTCGTATTTAACCAAATGTGCCATTGTTTCAGTGTCTGCAATGTCATTTATCGCAACAACTTCAATAGTAGGATGATTTAAAAGTAATCGAAATAAATTTCGTCCAATACGTCCAAAACCATTTATAGCAATTCTTGTCATAAGTGTTAAAGTCTAAAGTCTAAAGTCTTAAAGTCAAGTCTTTCGACTTTATGACATTCGACTATAATATATGCTTTTGCGCTTTATAGGAGGATCGAACTAGTGGTCCGCTTTCTACATGGCGGAATCCTAATTCTAATCCAAAAGCTTCGTATTTAGCGAATTGTTCTGGTGTGATAAATTCTTTTACAGGTAAATGTTTTTTACTAGGTTGTAAATATTGACCAATAGTCACAATGTCAACATCGGCATTACGTAAATCCTGCATTGTTTGCAAAACCTCTTCTTCCAATTCACCAAGACCCAACATAATTCCAGATTTAGTTCTTTTAATGCCTTTTTCCTTTAGGTATTTCAAGACTTCCAAACTTCTATCGTACTTCGCTTGGATACGTACTTCACGGGTCAATCGACGAACAGTTTCCACATTATGGGAAACCACTTCTGGATTGGCTTCAACTATTCGGTCAATGTTTCTTTCGATTCCTTGAAAATCTGGAATAAGCGTTTCAAGAGTTGTATTTGGATTCATTCTTCGAATTGCTTTTACAGTTTCAATCCAAATAATAGAACCTCCATCTTTCAAATCATCTCTATCCACGCTCGTGATAACAGCATGTTTGATGTTCATTATTTTAATAGAACGCGCTACTTTTTCAGGTTCATCCCAATCTACAGTTTCAGGTCTTCCGGTTTTTACACCGCAAAATCCACAAGAACGGGTACAGATATTTCCTAATATCATAAAGGTCGCTGTCCCTTCACCCCAACATTCACCCATATTTGGGCAACTTCCTGAAGTGCAAATCGTGTTTAATTTGTATTTATCAACTAAACCTCGAAGTTCGGTATATTTTTTACCGATTGGGAGTTTTACTCTCAACCATTTTGGTTTAGCTACGCTCTGTTCGGCTTTACCTCGGGTTCCAACGGGTAATGTATTTTCTAAAACAGTTTCCATAAAGTAATTTTTGAAAGTGCAAATATAGTGAAAGTTGATTTAGGAAAAGGAGTTTCCCAGTTTAGATTTTTGAGTATCCAATTTCAATTTTGTGATATAATGTCAATATTATGGGGCAAAAAATTCAATTTAGTTTCGTGTTCAAAATTGTGAATATCTATTTTAAGAATGATGCTATATATTATTTCTAAAATCTATCTTTGACATCCTAAAAAAAAAATATGAGCTCAATGTGGTACGAATGCAAAGTAAAATATAGAAAAACAGATGATACTGGAGTACAGAAAGTTACAACCGAACCGTATTTGGTTGATGCAATGTCTTATACAGAAGCTGAATCGAGAATTAATGAAGAAATGGCTGCCTATATCAGTGAAGAATTTAAAATAACAAATATAAAAGTGGCCAATTACGCTGAAATTCACCCATTCGAAAATTCAGATCGATGGTTTAAATCCAGAGTTTCCTTATTGGCATATGACGAAGAAAGTGGCAAAGAACGCAAAACAAATATGTATGTTTTATTGCAAGCCAATGATGTAAAAGAAGCTTTTGATAATACAGTTAGAGTAATGACTGGTACTATGGGAGACTACACTATCCCAGCTATTTCAGAATCACCTATAATGGATGTTTTTCCTTATTTTTCTGGCGAAGAAGGAGATTTAGAACAAATGGAAAAGTTTAATGCCATCAAAGCTTCTAAGCCTGAAAGTGGCGCTGTAGCTGTTGAAGATGAAATGGAATTTGATGCTGAAATTGTATCCGAAAGTTATTAAATTCGGTTCTAAAATATTAATAAACAAGAGGCTTTTGCCTCTTTTTTATTAGGGTTATATCTGAGTAAATTAAGTGCTGCAGCTGTATTGATGAAACAATGACCTTAAACAACAGTTTTTAACTTTTATAAATAGAGCTGCACCATTTTTCGCCAATATCTACATTTATGAGCTTCCCCGTCCCATTCAATTATTTGATGGGAAATTCCTTTTTCATTTAAAATTCCTGATAGTTCGTAATTACTGTCCAAAAATTGATCCTCTTTACCAATAGCTAGAATAATGTCCATTTTATCCAACTGATGTATTAAAAAATCGTCTTCCATGTTTTTTAAATATTGATTGGGCATATTAAAATAAACAAAATCATTATGATAGCCACTTAATAAATCTTGAAAATATCCTTTAGATTTTGTAAGGTCATAACGACCACTCATTCCGACGACTTTGCAAAATAAATGAGGATGACGCATTGCTACATTTACAGCATGGTAGGCACCTAGACTACAACCTGCAGAAATAATATTTGGGTTTGGGTTGATTGTATTTGCTAGAGGTAATACTTCTTTAAGTACATATTTCTCGTATTGAATATGCCTATAAATTCTATAATCTGGATGTTGAAAACTATTATAAAATGATTCTAAATCTACACTGTCTACGCAAAATAACTGTAATTCACCATTTGTAATTTTAGGTTCTAAAGCGTCAATGATTTTCCAGTTTTCATAATCATAAAAGCGCCCCATGCGTGGAGGAAAAAATAAAACTTTTGTACCTGTATGACCAAAGACAAGGAGTTCCATCTCTTTTTCAAGATTTTGACTGTACCATTTGTGATATTCTCGTTTCATGATACTGTTTTTTTTCAAAATTGAAAAACACCTTTTTTTTATCTTTTTTCCAATGTTTTTTTGGGAAAAATTTCAGGATGTTTTTTTAAATACTTTTCCCATAATTTGTAACCAACTTGGTTTAAATGCAGACCATCACCGATATAATATTCTTCTTTTGGATTTCCGTTTTGATCTAACATTATATCGTAAATATTTACATAATGGAAATTCAAATCTTTAGACATTAATTCTTGAATATTTCTATTTGTATAACGGATGCTTCCTGACAAATGTAAACGATTTTTACTCGGTTTTATAGAAATACAAGTGCAAGGAATGTTGCCGTATTTTGCTCTAATTTTATATAATATGTTTTCCAAATACATCAGGACTTCTTCCGGGTGTCTTCCTTCTCCAAGATCATTTTCTCCGGCATAAATCACGATAGCCTCTATGTCTTTAATGTTTTCAAAAACACGCTCAAAAAACCAAGTACAAGCAGCCAATGTAGACCCTCCAAAACCTAAATTTAGAGGATTATGTTCTTTGAAAATAGTTGACAATTCATTCCATAAAGTAAATGTAGAACTCCCGTAAAATATCAATTTTGGATTGTATTCTAATGCTGCTATTTCTTTTTCTAATCGTTCAATATCCTTATGAAACCAAAACATGCCTATTCTCTATTATTAATTAAGGGCTAAATTTATATTTTAAAAAAGATAAAGAACTAGAAAAAGATGGTAATATAGTTTTCGTGCCCTATTTAATCTAAAAACACTGTAAGATACGTCAAATTTTCTTAATAATACTATGGATCAAAGAAAAATCAGGTTGTCTGTCTTTTCGAAAAAAGAGGAATCAATTAATGCTAAGAATATATGCTTAAAAATCGAAGTAAGATGATTCTATTGAGTGAGATTTATATGTAGTTGTATTATAAAAATAAGATTTTCTGTACTTTTAACTATTAAGAAAGACTTTCTTTATTGAGTTCGCTCATGATTTCTGCAAAAAATTGAATAGATCGTATTCGGTCTTTTTGATTATGACAGTTGGTTGCTACAATAAGTTCATCAATCTCAGTTTTATCCAAAAAGCTTTTGATTTGATTCTTAACCGTTGGTTTACTTCCAATAAAAGTATAACGGGTCATTTGTTGCACTGTAGGATGTGTCAATATTTCTTTTAAATCAGCGGTCATTTCGCTAGCTTCGTCAAGGTATTCTTTTCTTACACCAGTTAATATTCCGACAATCATTTTTATAAATGAAGTGGCCATACGTTCTGCTTCCTCATCGGTTTCAGCTACAAAAACATTGATTCCCGCAATTATATAGGGTTTTTGAAGTACTTCTGAAGCCATAAATTCACTTCTGTAAATGTCTAATGCTTGAAACAATTGCGCTGTTGCAAAGTGACTGGCAAAAGCATAAGGAAGTCCTTTTCTTGCTGCCAGATGAGCACTATCAGTACTAGAACCCAAAATATAAAGCGGTACATGAACACCTTCGGCAACAGTGGCTCTTACTTTAGCTTGCTGATTGTTTATCGAAAAATAATTTTGAATTTTTTCTATTTCCTCAGGAAAGGAATGGGCTGCATCCATAAAATCCGAACGAATGGCACGAGTGGTTTCCGGATCGGTTCCGGGAGCTCTTCCAAGACCTAAATCAATTCGGTTGGAATATAGGTTTCCCAAAGTGCCAAATTGTTCCGCAACTATAAGTGGAGCATGATTCGGGAGCATAATACCACCAGAGCCCACTCTCATTGTTGTAGTACTTTGAGCAACATGGCCAATTAAAACAACAGTCGCACTGCTGGCAACGGCAGCCATATTATGATGCTCGGCTAACCAGAAGCGAGTATATCCTAATTCTTCTGCTTTTTGTGCCAAGGCAACTGTATTCATGAACGTTTCTTTAATTGTTTTTCCTTTACTAACTATAGCAAGGTCCAAAATAGAATAAGCAATTGGTTTGTTCTTCATTGAGTTGATTTTAACTTTAGGTTTGAAATTTAAGTAACAGTTTTGGTTATTTAAATTAGTATTGACAAAGATAAGCTTGATTTTATTTTAGTATCGAATAATCATCATAAAATAAAACTAAAATAGTGTTCTACGTTTATTGTTGACTAAAAAAAGTAGGAAGTATTTTCGCAAAAAATCGAATAATTTTGAATGGCTTATCCTGCAAATTTCTATTTTAAAAGAACATTTTAAGGAACTTGTTATTAGAAAACTTTAGGTTAAAAGATCAATTTAATACAACTGCTCCTATTTTTGATGGAGTTCCCAAACGAAAACATAAATACTTTTTTAATTTGTTGATTATCTAAAATGTATAAATAAATAAAGTGTTCATTATCATAATTTTAACAATCATAAAGCGACGATAAATGGAAGATTATCATTATATTTACTTGGATTTTTAGCATGTAAAAACAGTTAATAAACACTACAAACTGATGCTGTTTTTATTATTTATTCATTTCTAAATAATAGTATTATGACTAATATGGTAAAAAATCTCAAAGAAACTATCATTGATGACTTTGTTTCTCAAATCAGAGGTGAAATCATTCTCCCCATTGATAAAGCTTATGAGGATGCAAGTAAAGTGTATAACGGTATGATCCATAAACATCCGGGGATGATTGTGATGTGCGTGGATGTTGCTGATGTAATATATTCGGTCAAATTCGGGCGTGAAAACAATTTACTAGTGTCCATTCGTGGTGGAGGTCACAACGCAGGAGGACTCGGTATTTGCGACGATGGAATGGTGATTGACCTGTCGGGTTTAAAATTTGTAAATGTGAATACCCAAAACAATACCGTAAAAGTAGGAGGAGGTAATTTATGGGGTGAAGTAGATCATGCTACTCATCCATTTGGATTGGCTATTCCGGCTGGAATTATATCCACTACAGGGGTGGGCGGTTTAACCTTAGGGGGTGGAGTAGGCCACTTGTCTCGGAAATATGGGTTAACTATTGATAATCTTTTGGAGGCCGATATGGTACTTGCCGACGGTAGCTTTGTAACAGTCAATGCGAATCATCATCCTGATTTGTACTGGGCTATTCGTGGCGGTGGTGGAAACTTTGGAGTTGTTACTGCTTTTACATTTCAAGCACATCCAGTTAAAACAGTATTTGGTGGGCCAACATTGTGGCCAATAGAAAAAACCGAAGAAATCATGAAATGGTACCACGACTTTATTAATAAGGCTCCCGATGATTTGAATGGGTTTTTTGCTACTATGATTGTTCCAGGGCCTCCATTTCCGGAAGCGCTACATAACAAACAATTTTGCGGTGTGGTATGGTGTTATACTGGTCCAATGTACAAAGCCGAAGAAGTCTTTAAACCAATTTTGGCCTTGGATCCCATCTTCCATCCAGTAGGTGAAATGCCCTACCCAATGATTCAAACAATGTTTGATGGAATGCTCCCAACAGGTCTCCAATGGTATTGGAGAGCTGACTTTTTCACTAATGTAACTGCAGAAATGAGGGAAGAGCATTTGAAATTTGGTTCAAAAATTCCTACCCCACTGTCTCAAATGCATATGTATCCTATAAGTGGGGCTGCCAGCAGAGTAGCAAAAGAGGCAACACCGTGGGCATATCGTGATGCCAAATACGCAGCAGTGTTTGTGGGTATTGACCCAAGTCCCGAAAATGCACCTAAAATTACGCAATGGTGCAAAGAGTATTGGGAAGCATTACATCCGTATGCCTCTGGAGGAGCGTATTTGAATTTTATCATGGATGAAGGACCGGAGCGCATTAAAGCAAGTTACAAACACAATTTTGAGCGATTGGTCGCTATTAAAACAAAATATGACCCAACAAATTTCTTTCATGTGAATCAAAATATACCACCAAATTAAAAATAAGTTTTATTATTTGTCGTCAAAGAAAAAGAAAAGAGGTTTTGTTATCTCTACAATCTGAAATTATAGAGGCAACTGAACCTCTTATTAAAGTCTATTTTACTTGAAATTCTACAGTACGGTTGAAGTTGAGTTGTAAATTGGTACCTCTGTTTATTCATCTGGAATATCAGGCTCAACTAATTTTTTCAATTTATCCAATGAATCTTGCCAACCCATATAACACATTTCGGTTGGTATAATTGAGGGAATTCCTTCTTGAATGATTTTAAGTTCTGTTCCGCAAGAAACTTTTTTTAGCCATACTGAAGTTGTCATTTCTCCCGGCAAATTAGGATCTTCAAATTCATCCATATATTTGATGAATTCATTCGGCTTCAATTCCATGTAGGTTCCAGTAAAGGAGTGTCCATTTCCTGTTGAAAAATTGATAAATGACATATGGTAATTTCCACCTATTTTTACGTCCATAGTATGAACAATACATAAATATCCGTAAGGAGGAATCCATGATGCCATTGCAATAGCATCAGTAAACGCACGATAAATTTTTTCGGGATTAGTGTTAAAAACCCTGTGTAGTGTTACGATATTATTAGCCATAATGTTTGTTTTTTGAGTTTGACTATTTTTTATAAGTTGGAATTGATACATTGAACATCCATTGAGTTCCGAATTGGTCTTTGCAAGTTCCCCAATATCCCCAGAACTCATCATGGGGAGGAACATTTTTTGTTCCATCCATAGCAAGCTCATTATACAATCGATCTGCTTCTTGCTTTGTATCTGGGTTCAAACTGATAGTAATATTATTTCCTACAATTAATTGGTGGCCCATACTTTCAAGTAAGTCGGTTGCCATAATTTCTGTCCCGCCAAGAATAGGTAATGCAACATGCATTACTTTGTTTAGTTCGGCATCAGAAAGTTGAGGCATTCCTGGTTGTGTAGGAATATCTTTCATCCGCAGAATTGGTGCTGAAAAGTCCGACTTGAAAACTTTTTTGTAGTAATTGAATGCTTCTTCAGCATTTCCCATGAAGTTGAGGTAAATTGATACATTTGACATATTCATTTATTTAAAATTATTTCTATTTAAATGGTATCGAGATCAAAATAGGAATAAAATGAATAGCGTCTCCCTACTTTGGATAATTAAAAATAGTCGTAGCTGCTAATAATTGTACTTTGGTACTTATGTTTGGGTTTTAGAAGATATGTGGAATGCTTGGACAAAAATAACTTTTACGAAAAACGATAATAAAATTACTGAATTAATTTGAAAATGCCAACACTTCAACCTCTAAAAATTACATTTGTAATAGGCACTAAATCCAATTGGTTGTATAAGTTTAATTTTGTTTTGTATACTATAAGCGTTTTTGCACTTTAAATCTGCGTTCGAGAAGTCATAATGTTTTCCTAATTTAATTTTATAATTTAATTTGCTATTGCTTAAATTCTTAAATTTAGTAAAACTTGAAAATCATGTCAAATTTATTCAAAGGGATTCTTGTAGTACTATTTTTATCCCAAGTAAGTGTTGCTAAAGCTCAAAATACGGCAAAGTCAAAACTAGATAAAAATGTTCCAGCCATTGTTCTAGAAAAGTTTAGTATTGATTTTCCAACTCATGATCCTGTTTGGTTTTCTCAATACCAAGGCAGATACAATCAAAAGCTAGTTTTTGAAGGTAAATTTATATTTGACAATCGGTATTCTTCGGCTGTTTATGATATAAATGGTAACCTACTTGCATTCACTGCAACAGTAGATAAATATGAATTACCAGAAGCTATAACTGCGTACATGACTGCAAATTATCCTTCTTTCCCCATAGTGGAGACATTATTAGTAACCCGAGATATGAAAGACGTTACTTATGAAGTTGGGATATATATTGATAATCAATTGGTAATTGAAGTTTTTTCTGAAAATGGAGATTTTATAAAAAGTACGAAAGCGTAGATGATTTTGGGTATTTGAGTCAACAGATGATGAAATATGTTAGCAAATAAATAAATTTAACGAAGAATATAATCGAAAAGTGAGTTTATAAAATTCCATAAAATGGATAAATAATTGGTAAGCATATCAACTGTTTGTTGATTCATTGCAGACAAAACATTACCTAATAAAAGAGGAGAAGATAAAATACACCACATACTGAAGTGGCTCTTGTCTTCCTCAGCTGACAATCCCCTTCCAACTTCGAGCATATCCATATCATTATAATGACCTGGGCTCGCAAAAGGTGCTAAGTAGGTGTTTAAATCTAAAATACTTAGAATGCTGCTCCATTGTGGAATAGAACCCGGTTTGAAATTTATATCGTGGGATATACGCCATGAATCTGCCAATGAGGTAATCCATACACCTGGAAATTGCCAACGACATACATTATAGTTAATATCGTTTCTACCTGTATTGTCTATTGCCATTTTAATCTCGGTATATCGTGTTTTTTCATCTAATTTTTGTTCCTGGCCGCCACAAAAATCAACTTTCAAAAAATCATAACCCCATGATTTAAAAATGGTGTCTATATCTTGTTGATCATGATGATATAATCCACCACCTACGCCTCCGGGAGAATTACTCCAAATAGAGCCACAGGTATTAATTCCAGCTTCTGAATAAAATCCAGCTTTCAAACTAACAGAATGGATATGGTCTGCTAAGGATTTCATACCATTAGGGAATTTTTTCTCATCGTTAAAGCACCATTAGCATATCGCCCATTAAAGAGTCCGTCATCAATATTGATGTATTGAAATCCTACTTTAGCCAATCCGGATGAAACCATAGCATCAGCCTGTGCTTTTATGATGGAATCATTAATTGCAACACCATATTGATTCCAACTTGCCCATCCCATTAAAGGGGGATTTTGAGCAGCTAACTCAAGAGAATTAATGAATAAACAAAATGCGAAACAAATTAGTTTTAAACTATTTGTTATTTTTAAATAAATGCTTCTTGTCATAATTAATATATTTGGAATTCTTTTTATCTGCTGCTAACGGTGAATATAAGAAAAGTTGTATATATAATTTAGAATTAAGAAATAATATATACACTTTTTTTTAGCAGAGAAAAAGTGGTATTCACGAGTGGTGCATAATAATCGGATATTTATTTTAAATAGAAAAACCACAAATTCACAATAAAGTAAGCACTATATGCTTCAAATAATTTGTGAATTTGCGGTAATATTATTGTTGAAAGTAAAATTTTTATCGAATCGATTTTACAAATTTTCCAATGCTGTCAACCCCATTTTCTGTTAGGTGTTTGATAAAAGCACTGCCTATAATAGCGCCTTTGGCAAATTGAGTGGCTTGGTTAAAAGTTTCGGCATTATTGATTCCAAATCCGATGATTTGAGAGTTTTTCAAGTTCATGTCGGCAATGCGTTTGAAATAATTTTCTTGCACACTTCCAAAACCAGCTGAAGATCCAGTAACACTAGCTGAGCTTACCATATAAATAAATCCATCGGAAACGCTGTCGATAAAACGAATGCGTTCGTCTGAAGTTTGTGGGGTAATCAAGAATATGTTTTTAAGTCCGTATTTCTCGAAAGTAGCTTTGAATTCTTCGGCATATACATCGACTGGAAGATCGGGAATGATTAAACCATCAATGCCAATTTCGGCACATTTCTGGCAAAAACTCTCTACTCCATATTGCAATATTGGGTTAAAATAACCCATAATTACTAATGGAATCGAAACTGTTTTACGAATAGCTATCAGTTGGTCAAACAACACTTGTGTGGTCATTCCGTTTTGCAAAGCTTGTGTAGAACTAGCTTGAATGGTTGGTCCATCGGCCAATGGATCGCTGAACGGTAATCCAATTTCAATCATATCGACCCCGTTTTTTTCTAAATCCTGAATGATTTGTAAGGTATCATTCAGATTGGGATATCCAGCAGAAAAATAGATGGATAGTATTTTTTTATCTTCTTGTAATTTCTGATTTATTCTGTTCATTTTGTATTTATTACCAGATTCAGCATCTGTTATGATCTTTATTTTTCTTATTAAATAGCGGCACTGTAAACCCAAACGATTTCATTAGATTGCAATTCCACTTGGATTCGTTTATAGTGGATACCTTCATAAGTATCTGCTTGTTGCAGCTCTCGTTCTGTTAGTTTATAAAGTACTCCCTTGATGCTGTCCTCCGGATTTTGAGTTGCAGTAATAATTGGGTAGGGAGTGAGTCCAAACTCTTCCTCAATTTCTATTATTTTTTTGGTGTACCCAATTAGTTTATCGGGTGTGCCAACTAAAACTCGTCCAAAAATGTTTTCTTGAACTTCTTCCTCTTTTAAAGATCCGTATGCAAATAAATTTTCCATTTTCAATAGTAATTAATAATGATTTCATTTTTTGTTTTTGCGTTAGGGATAGTAGTGAAAATCCTTTTTTTTGCTAGCTTTTTCTGCTAGCCAAAAAAGATTGAAACGAATAGCCCGACCCTTTTTTGGGTAACGCCCACTCAAGCCTAAAAGCGCGAATAGGCAATGCAATTATAATTTAAAATAGTCGATATAGGTATTCAAATCTTTGTCACCACGACCGGATAAATTAATCACGACAATATCTGTTGGTTTGAATTTCTTTTCTTCTAAAACTGCAAAGGCGTGTGCGCTTTCGATAGCAGGAATAATTCCTTCTAGTTGTGAAAGTTGCAAGCCAAATTGCATGGCCTGATCATCTGTAATAGAAATAAATTCTGCTCTACCAGTTGCGAATAAATTGGCGTGCATTGGGCCAACACCAGGATAATCTAAACCAGCAGAAATGGAATACGGTTCGGTAATTTGTCCGTCGGGAGATTGCATCAAAAGGGTTTTACTTCCGTGAATAACTCCTATTTTACCTAATGCAGACGTTGCAGCACTTTCGCCAGAATCGACTCCTAAACCTGCTGCCTCTACAGCAATAATTTTCACATTTTCGTTATCCAAGAAATGATAATAGGCTCCAGCAGCATTACTACCACCACCTACGCAGGCTATGACATAATCAGGGTTTTCACGCCCTTCTTTTTCCAACAATTGTTCTTTGATTTCCTTTGAAATTACACTTTGAAAACGGGCTACCATATCCGGATAAGGATGAGGTCCTACTACTGAACCGATGATATAATAAGTGTCAACCGGATTGTTGATCCAATCGCGAATGGCTTCGTTTGTGGCGTCTTTCAAGGTTCTTGAACCTGATAAAGCAGGACGAACTTCGGCTCCTAACATTTTCATTCGAGCCACATTGGGTGCTTGGCGTTTGATGTCTATTTCACCCATATATACAATACATTGTAAACCCATCAAAGCACAAACCGTTGCCGTAGCAACTCCGTGTTGACCAGCTCCAGTTTCGGCAATAATTCGGTTTTTACCCAATCGTTTGGCCAATAATATTTGGCCAATGGTGTTGTTGACTTTATGTGCGCCTGTATGGCATAAATCTTCTCTTTTGAGGTAGATTTTAGTATTGTATTTTTCAGATAAACGTGCTGCAAAATAGAGTGGAGTAGGTCGACCTATATAATCTTTTAGTAAAGCATCAAATTCGGCTTGAAATTCAGGTTCAGCCGTTATTTTTAGGTATTGTTGGCGTAATTCTTCTATGTTAGGATATAGCATTTCAGGGATATATGCCCCTCCAAATTCTCCGTAATATCCTTTTTCGTTAACGTTGTAACTCATTTAGTTTAAAGTTTAAAGTTTTAAGTTATGCTTAAAACTAGATAATTTTTCTGTGTTTTTTAATCCGGGTTCTATTTCAAATTTACTGTTTATATCAATGGCATAAACGGGTAAATTGGTTTTCAAAATTTCTTTTACGGCTTCTATTTCGTCTAATCCAATTCCGCCACTCAGGAAGAAAGGTTTCGTTGAAGGATACTTTTCTAATATTTTCCAATCGAAAGTGGTTCCGTTTCCTCCGGGTAATTTTCCTTTAGTATCAAAAAGGAAAAAATCACATACCTTTTCGAAAGAATTTATTACAGCAAAGTCAAAGGTATCTAAAATTGAAAACACTTTTATGATATCTAGCCCTTTTGGTGTATTTTTTTTTAATATTTCACAAAATTCAACTGTTTCGTGACCATGTAATTGGATCGCTTGTAAATCATGTAATTTAATTTTATCTAAAATATACTCTAAAGAGGCATTAACAAAAACCCCAGTTTTTTTTATGGATTCCGGTAATGCAGGAATTATTCCGTCAAAATATCGGGCTGATTCTTCCCAAAATATAAATCCCATATAATCAGGAAGGAGTGCACCTACTTCGATTATGTTTTCGGGATATTTCATTCCGCAGATTTTGAGTTTCATATAGTTTAGATTTTAGCCTGTTAGGATTTAGAACCCTGAGAGGCTTGAGCGTTTTATAATTTTGATATAAATTCCGTAGCCGCTTGGCCTGCATTATTTGTTTTCATAAAGTTTTCACCAATTAAAAACCCTTTGTAACCATAAGGTTTTAGCTCGTTGATGGCTTCAATAGATGAAATGCCACTTTCGGAAACTTTCACGAAATCATTCGGGATTTGGTCGGCTAATTGTTTGCTGAAATCCAAACTGACTTCGAATGTTTTTAGGTTTCTATTGTTCACACCAATCATATCTAATGTTGGCATTATCGATTTCTCCAATTCTTCTAAATTGTGAACTTCTAGTAATACTTCTAATCCTAAACTCTTAGCAAATGCCGACAATGATTTGATTTCTTCCCGAGTCAAAACCGCAGCAATAAGCAGAATTAAATCGGCACCGTGAGCTTTTGCCTCTAGGATTTGGTATTCATCCACTATAAATTCTTTTCGCAATAGTGGAATATTTACTGTAGCTCTTGCCAAAAGTAAATCGTCTAATGAACCACCAAAATATTTGCCATCTGTTAAAACAGATATTCCGCAAACACCAGCATCTTCGTATCCTTTTACCACTTCTTCCACTGTGAAACCGTAATTTATTTCGGCTTTTGAAGGCGAACGACGTTTGTGTTCTGCTATGATTCCTGAGTAGCTATTTTTCAAATTAGTGCTTAATGAAATCGTTTTTCTATCGAATAAAACGGAAGCTTCTAATTGCGAAACAGGAATGATTGATTTTTTGAGAATGACTTCTCTTTTTTTATCGATAATTATTTTATCTAAAATATTCATTTTTATTTATTCTTTTAATCTATTTACTACTTTTCCAATGGTTAATCCTTGAACAAGGATTGAAAAACAAACAATTATATAGGTTATGGTTACCCAAATATCTTTCCCTAATTCAGTAGGAATCGATAAAGCTAGTGCAATGGAAATTCCGCCTCGCAATCCACCCCAAGTAAGAATAAGTATTGTTTTTCGGGTGATTTTTTCTTTTAAACGTATTAATATAGAAGGGATAAAAATCGAAACATACCGTATTACTAAGGCTGCAATAATTATAATTGACGAAACAAGAAATAAAGTATTGTTGACTTTGATGACCAATAATTCCAATCCTATTAAAACAAATAATAAAGCATTTAATATTTCATCGATAAGTTCCCAAAATTTGTCTACATACTCGGCTGTAATATTTGACATTCCTAATCGTTTACCATGATTTCCTGTAATTAATCCAGCGATTACCATAGCTAATGGTCCCGAAACATGGATGTAATGGGCGAGGGAGTATCCACCCATTACAAGAGCAAGTGTGATTAGTACTTCTAAATTATAATTGTCTATACTTGCGATTATTTTATATGCTATCCAGCCCAATATACCTCCCATTAAAATTCCTCCTAGAGCTTCTTTTCCAAAAAAAGTAAGCACATTTGTAATTGAAATCTCGTCACCTGTTTTGGCTAATTGTAAGATAGAAATAAAAACTACAACTGCTACACCATCATTAAATAATGATTCTCCTGCAATTTTTGTTTCTAAAGACTTAGTAACTCCTGCAGTTTTTAAAATACTAAATACCGCAATGGGGTCAGTTGGAGAAATTAACGAACCAAAAAGAAAACACTGAAGTAAAGTTACATTAAAATGGAATAAATTTAAAATATAAAAACTGGTGTAACCTACTAAAATGGTACTGATGACTACACTGATTGTAGAGAACAACAGAATACTTAATTTTTCCGCTTTTAAATCTTTAAATTTAATGTGAATAGCTCCTGCGAATAACATAAAACTAAGCATTACCTCTAATAATAATTCGCTAAAATGGATTCCGCTTAACAAAAGCTTCACATTAGTTTTTAATGATGGAAAAAAATTGCTCACTGCAATAATTCCTAGAGAAAACAATAAGGAAACAAACATTAAACCAATGGTTTTAGGTAATTTTAAATACCTAAAATTGACATAAGCAAAACAGGCCGATAGTACAATTAGTAAAGAAATTAAAGGAAAAAGTTCCATTTGTATTATTGTTTAGATAACTTTTGTAATGTGTTTAAAGCGGATAATCCTTTTCCAGAAAGTAAACTTTCTTTGGCTTGTCCAAAACCTTCAAGTGGACTGCATTTCGTAACTGTAGCAATCGCCATTGCAGCATTGGCACAAACCACGTTGTTTTGGGCTTCAGTTCCTTTTCCGGACAAAATATTCAAGAATAGTGCCGCTGATTCTTCAATAGTTTTTCCGCCTGCTATTTCACTTTGAATTAATTGTCGAACACCAAAATCAGCTGGATTTAGAACCCCTTCTTTAGTGTTTGAAATGAATTTTGTTGGACAGGTCAATGAAATTTCGTCATAGCCATCCAATGCATGTAAAATGGTGAAATTGCGATCGGTGTTTTGATATAAATAACCGTACATTCGAGCTAGTTCTAAATTAAAAACACCTACTAATTGATTTTGAGGAAAGGAAGGGTTTACCATTGGTCCCAACATATTGAAAAATGTTTTTACACCTAATTCTCTTCGAATGGGTGCTACATTTTTCATGGCTGGATGAAAAAGTGGTGCGTGCAAAATACAAATTCCGGCTTTGTCAATACATTTCTCTAAGAAGTCATTTTCGTTGCTGAATTTTACTCCCAATTTTTCCATCACATTGCTTGAACCCGAAATAGAAGATACACCATAATTACCGTGTTTGGCAACTTTTATTCCTGCACCAGCAGCCACAATCGAAGCTAATGTTGAAATATTAAAAGTATCTTTTCCGTCTCCTCCAGTTCCGCATAAATCGATAGTGTTATATGCCGATAAATCTACGCGAATACACAAATCTAATAAAGCTTCTCGAAAACCAGAAAGTTCTTCGATGCTTATGCTTCGCATCATATAAACGGTTAGAAATGATGCAATCTGACTTGGATTATAACTTCCGTTGGAAATATTGACCAATACATTTTTTGCTTCTTCCTTCGAAAGTATTTCGTGATTGATGAGCCTGTTTAATATGGTTTTCATTTAAATTTTATTTTTGTTGTCAGACATATATTTTAAATAATCCACAATTTCTTGGGATTGTTGTTTTGATAAACCGAGTGTTGGCATTTTAACTTTATTTCTAAACGAAGAAGGATTCACGATATAATCGACAAGTTCGTTTTCTTTCCAATATTCGGTGACACTTTTCGGATAATTTAATTCTGGTCCCATTGTTCCACCCAATCCATTTAAAGAATGGCAAGTTATACATTGGTTTTGAAATAAAGTATATCCCGTTTCCAATTTTTTATTTTTTGATGGATATAATTCCTTATACGATTTATTTAATGGTTCAAGATAAATCCGAACCAAATTATAAGGCCATTTATACCTGGAGTCATTCTCTGAAACAGACTCGTACACGATATAAAATGGCTCCGCAATCATCTTATTTCCATTCTTATTTATCGGTACCCATTTAGAACCATTTGGAGCATCTATATCTTGGAATGCCAAAAAAGCATTTGATTTTAAAAATAAATCCAACGGCATTTCAGGTTGATAGCCATCCATACATTCAAATACTATTTTGGTTTTTTGTGGGTCTATTTTGGTTAAATCAATTTCATTTTTAATCAATTGTGTTGCACTTACCGCCTTGTATTTTTTCTCTTTATGATAAACTGGATCGTTAATGATGGTTACAACGGTATCTTTTCCCAATCTGTTTTTTGCCTGTAAATCCAATAAATCCAACTTAATTTCCATTTGAGCAATAGGTATGGTTTCTACTTTTTGCTCCTTTTTTTGGTTACAAGAAAAGACGCTAAAAATAAAAAGACAAACGAATACATGATGGATTTTGGCTGTTTTCAAATTAATAGTCTTAAAGTTTTAAAGTCAAAAGTCAAAAGTAAAAAATAGATTCTTATGGTCTTTCGACTTAATTCTTCAACCAATTCTCCAAAATTTTCTTTCCGTTTGGTGTTAATACACTTTCAGGATGAAATTGCACGCCACGAACATCATACGTTTTATGACGCAAAGACATTACTTGCCCATTTTCGTCGAAAGAAGTAGCTTCTAAAACATCGGGTAAATTAGGATCAACAACCCAAGAATGATACCGTCCAACTACGAATTCGTTTCCTAATCCTTCAAATAATAATTCATCATCTACTGAAGTTTTTACTATTGAGGCAACTCCGTGGTACACTTTCTCTAAATTGGAAAGTGTACCTCCAAAAACTTCTCCAATTGCTTGTTGGCCAAGACAAACACCAAGAATACTTTTGGTTGGTGCATATTTGGCAATCACCGCCTTTAATAATCCAGCTTCATCTGGAATACCTGGTCCAGGAGAAAGTAATATTTTATCGAAATGAGAAATTTCATCGATATCAAATTCATCGTTTCTGTAAACAGTAACCTCACAATTTAAATCTTCGAGATAGTGTACCAAATTATATGTGAAACTATCGTAATTATCTATAACTAGTATTTTTTTCATTTTTTCATTTTGTTATTTAAAGTTTTAGGTTCAAGTTGTTGCGATGAACACTAAAAACTGACCACTTTTTTATATTGTTTCAGCTAAATCCAATGCTTTATTCAATGCTAATAGTTTATTATACACTTCCTGCATTTCGCTTTCTTCATCTGATCCTGCTACAATTCCAGCTCCTGCTTGACAATGCAATTGATGGTTTTTACTCAAGAAAGTACGAATCATAATCGCGTGATTAAAATTACCTTCAAAATCCATAAAACCTATTGCGCCACCGTAAAAGTTACGATTTGTTTTTTCGTATCCTTCAATGAGTTGCATTGCCCTGTGCTTAGGTGCGCCGCTCAAAGTTCCTGCTGGAAAAGTATCGGCCACTACTTGCATTGTTGTGGCTTTATCGTGTAATTTTCCTGACACTTTAGAAACCAAATGGATTACATGAGAGAAAAATTGAACTTCTCGGTATTTTTCAATAGTAACATTGTGACCGTGACGACTTAAATCATTACGCGCTAAATCGACCAACATCACGTGTTCGCTATTTTCTTTTTTGTCTTCTGATAATTTTTTGGCAAGAATAGCATCTTTTTCGTCGTCACCAGTTCTTTTGAATGTTCCAGCGATAGGGTGAATTTCAGCTTTTCTATTTTTTACAATAATTTGTGCTTCTGGCGAAGAACCAAATATTTTGAAATCGCCATAATCAAAAAAGAATAAATAGGGTGAAGGGTTGATGCTTCTCAAGGCACGATATACATTGAATTCATCACCTTTGAACCCTTGAGTAAATCGTCTGGATAAAACCAATTGGAATACATCACCTCTATAACAATGCTTTTTGGCCAATGTTACATTGTGTTTGAATTCATCATCAGTTAAATTAGAAAAACCTTCTCCATCTCTTGAAAATTTATAGGAAGAGATATTTCTGGATTGCAATAATTGTTCGATTTCCGAAATATTATTTTTTCCGTCCAAACTGTGACAGAAAATATAGGCTTCATTTTTAAAATGGTTGATGGCAATGATATTTTGGTACACCGCATAATAAACATCAGGAATGGTATTGCTATTTTCTTTTTTGGCAATACTTACTTTTTCGAAATAACGTACAGCATCATATGAAATGTAACCAAACAAACCATTATTGATGAATTTGAAATCATTTTTCTCAGATTTGAATTGCTCTGAAAAGTTTTGAATTACTCCTGGAATATTTGAAGATGAATCGATAGTGATGCTTTCATTAGTTCCGTCAGGATATGTTTTTAAGATAGTTTCATTTTCAATTTTTATCGATGCAATTGGATTACAGCATATATACGAAAAACTGTTGTCGTTTCCGTGATAATCACTGCTTTCTAAAAGTAAGCTGTTCGGGAATTGATCTCTGATTTTTAGATACACACTCACTGGTGTTATGGTATCTGCAAGGATTTGTTTGTAATGTGTATTTAAAATAAATGATTCCAATTTGTTTTATTTTTAGTTTACTAATTTATTTAGGTATTCTAATAATCTTGGGCATAAAAAAAGGCCTGTCGTGATGACAAGCCTTTTGTTTTTATAGATTAATACTATAGTAGCTTTGTTCACGACGATTGACGTAAATTATTCCACCACCAAGTATTGTTTAAGATAATTTTCATTCCACAAATATAGAAATGAAATTTGATTATCCAAACAGAATAATCAAAAAAACACTATATTTTTTGTTTTTGTTAAAAAAAGGACCCCAACAAAAAACTTGTTGGGGTTGTTGTTTTGAGGTAACCTTAAATTAGAAATTTAAAGTAACTTTCAATTCAAATTCGTCATTGATAGCTTTGTCTCCAATGCTTTCAAAGAAAGATTTAGAACCATATTTAATATCATATTTAGTACGATCTACGTTGAAAGTAGTAGTAGCTGCGTTTCCGTTTACAGTAATGTCAAAAGTAACAGGATTTGTAGTTCCTTTGATCGTTAAATCAGCAGTTACCGTATAAACATCTTTAGCTTTTGCTCCAATTTTTTTGAAAACTAAAGTTGAAGTTGGGAATTTTTCAGTAGAAAAGAAATCTTCTGATTTCAAGTGACCGTTCAATTTCCCTAAGTATTCTCCCGTAAGATCAGTAGCAGTTAGTGAAGTCATATCTACAGTGAAAGATCCACCTACTAATTTTTGTCCCTTAAAAACTAATGCTCCGTCTTTAAAGCTTACTACACCATTGTGTTGTCCAGTTACTTTTTTTGCTAACCATTCAATTTTACTTTTTGTAGCGTCAATCTTTTTCGTTTGCGCAGATGCTGTTGCAGTTGCAATAAATACAACTAATGCTAATGTAATTGATTTTAAATTTTTCATGGTGTTAAATTTGATTGTTTATTAATAATTAAAGTGTGATAAATAATTCTTCGTTTGATTTTCTAACTTTTTTCTGATGTTGGGTAGCATCTTCTTCGTGTCTATAGCCAAGAGTTGCTAATAAAGAAGCATTCAAGCCTAATTTGTCAAGCCCTAATATTTCATTTACTTTGGCAGGTTCAAAACCTTCCATTGGAGTAACATCTATTTTTAGTTCAGCAGCAGCGTTTAGTAAATTACCCATGGCTAAATAAGTTTGTTTAGAATTCCAGATATTTACTGCTTCGTCAGATAATTTTGTAATATTTCCTTTCAGAAAACCTTTATAACCGTCTAAAGCATCAGTAGGTATTCCTCTTGTATTGCTAATGTTTTTGAAAAAGTCTTCAATTTCATTTTCTTCGATTGAAGTTCTGTTAGCAAATACGATCAAATGAGAGGCTTCTACGATTTGTGATTGTCCCCAAGCAACAGGTTGTATTTGTGCTCTAATTTCAGGATTTTCAACAATAATAATTTTATATGGTTGCAAACCATACGAAGAAGAACTTAATCGTATCGCTTCTTTTAAAAAGTTTAAATCTTCTGTAGAGATTTTTTTTGTGGCATCAAATTTCTTTGTTGCATATCTCCAGTTTTGATGGTCTAAAAAAGTATTCATAATTTCTTTTAATTTTATTTATTTCTGAATTTTTCTAATAATTGATTTAATTGAATAATTTCATTGGTATTTAAATTTTGCAAAAAAGACTGTTCATAAGTAATTACTTTGGGATCTAAATCTTTCAAAATATCTAATCCCCTTTGAGTGATTAAAACTTCAATTTTTCTTCTGTTTTCTGGGCAAACCTCACGTGTAACGTATTTTTTTAATAATAATTTATCTACTAATCGGGTGGTATTACTTGTTTTGGCCAACATTCGTTCTTGAATGATAGACATGTTTGCTGGATTGCCTTTCTGACCTCTTAGAATTCGTAGAACATTATATTGTTCAGTAGAAACATCATACGGTTTTAATAGTTCATTAAAATTATCCGACAAAACATTTTGAGTATACAGAATGTTAAGAATAATTTTTTTTGAAATATCCATTGGAATAGTTGATTTTATAACTTCGTCAATATTCATATTTTTATTCGTTTTATTTGTCGGTACAAATGTAGTGTGTTTTATAGTTGTATATACAAATGTATACGTTAATTTTATGTTAATATAATTTTAGAGTGCGGAACAGCTATTCTATTTTGATGTAAAAATCATTATAATTAGGGAACTAAGAAGATGTCTTATTTTGAGATTATTATAATTTGTAAGGAATAAATTATTGTTTAATAATGAGTTTGTTTAAAATCTTTAGGATTAATTTTATAAATTCACAATATTGCCAATATTATGTTTATTCGAAATCGTTTTCTTCAAAATTTAATCTATTTAATAAATTAGGTCATTACTATTTAATAAAAACTTTGTAATTTTACAAAAAACATTACTATGAATTTAACACAAGAAGATTGGGTTTCTCAATTAGAAGCCGATGCAAATGCAGTGATATTGGATGTAAGAACTGAAAATGAGTGCAATGAAGGAATAATACCCAATGCAATAAATATTGATATATATGAAGGACAAGCTTTTATCGATAAAATAGAAGCATTAGATAAATCTAAGAATTATTATGTGTATTGTCGTTCAGGAGCTAGAAGTGCAAAAGCTTGTGCAATCATGAATAATCTTGGCTTTGAAAACGCTTATAATTTGGAGGGAGGTTTCCTAGAATGGAACGGTGAAATAGAGTAATTGTAATATAAATGATGCTTTATTGGGATTAAAATTAAAATTTTATTAAAAAGAAATATTTTATTATGAATACAATACCTCAAGAATTTCAAATTAATTCTTTACTTAATCAAGATACTTATCTTGTTAATGGTGAATTAAAAAAATGGACAGGCAAAACAACTCCAGTATATTCTACAATTTCTTCTACTGAAAAATACGAACCAACATTGTTGGGTTCGATTCCTTTTATGGGAGAAATAGAAGCTATGGAAGCTGTAAATGCAGCATCGGAAGCATTTAGTAATGGACAAGGGGAGTGGCCAACAATGAAAGTGGTAGATCGCATCAAATGCATGGAGAACTTCGTGGGGCAAATGAAAGCAACTCGTGCAGAAGTGGTGAAATTATTGATGTGGGAAATTGGAAAATCATTAGGTGATTCTGAAAAAGAATTCGATAGAACCGTAGAATACATTTATGATACTATTGAAAGTTATAAGGAATTAAATGCAAGAAGCGCCCATTTTTCAAAAGTGCAAGGTGTAAATGCAATGGTTCGTAGAAGTCCACTTGGAATTGTACTATGTCTTGGGCCCTATAATTATCCGCTAAATGAAACTTTTTCATTATTGATTCCTGCAATTATTATGGGGAATCCAGTTATTTTTAAACCTGCAAAACACGGAGTTTTGTTAATATCACCTTTATTAGAAGCTTTTAGAAGTAGTTTCCCAAAAGGGGCAATTAATATTTTATACGGTCGAGGCAGAGAAGTTGCTTCTCCAGTTATGAAATCTGGAAAAGTTGATATTTTAGCTTTGATTGGAAATAGTAAATCAGCTATTGCTTTACAAGATCAACATCCAAACAAAAACCGTTTGCGTCTTGTGTTGGGATTAGAAGCAAAAAATCCAGCAATTATACTTCCCGAAGCCGATTTAGATTTAGCAATTAGCGAATGTATCGCAGGATCATTGTCTTTCAATGGGCAACGTTGTACAGCTTTGAAAATATTGTATGTTCATGAATCTATAGCTGATGAATTTAATAAGCGTTTTTCAGATAAAGTGGATAGCCTTGTTTTTGGTAATCCTTGGGAAAAAGGAGTTTCATTAACACCGTTGCCTGAGCAAGAAAAGCCAGCTTATATACAAGAACTGATTGACGATGCAACAAGTCACGGTGCAAAAGTGATCAATGCAAAAGGCGGTCAACATTCTGAAAATTATATTTTTCCGGCGGTTTTATTTCCAGTAAACAAAAAAATGAGAGTATACTCAGAAGAACAATTTGGACCTGTTGTCCCAATTATGACTTTCAAAGACATACAAGAACCGTTGAATGACATGGCTGAATCTAATTATGGACAACAAGTAAGTTTGTTTGGAAAAAACATTAAAACTATTGCGCCGCTTATTGATTCACTTGTAAATTTAGTTAGTAGAGTAAATTTGAATAGTTCTTGTCAAAGAGGTCCTGATGTTTTTCCATTTACGGGTCGAAAAGATTCTGCAGTTGGAACATTGAGTACAAATGATGCTTTGAGATCTTTCTCTATTAGAACATTTGTAGCGTCTAAAGACATTGATTATAATAATAAAATATTACAAGATTTACTAAATAGTAAAGAATCAAATTTCATAAATACGGATTATATCTTATAGTCTAAATTTTCTTTAGAATCAAAACCGCAATGGCATTTATCTATTGCGGTTTTTTTTATTTGTAGAAGAGAAATAATTTTTTTAATTCTCCTGTTATCATAAATGAAATACATAGTTGAGTAATAATAAAAAAAGATATCACTTCATTTTGTGGTAAATTTTATCTTTTTTATAAACAGACATGGTAAATTTAGTATGTCAAGTTTTAAATAAACTGAATTTAAAATAGAAATTGAAAAGGTTAAATCAATATTTTTATGTTAAAGTCAATTCGATTGCACTATCCAAAAGTGGACCCATAATTTCATATCCCTTTTTGTTTGGGTGTACGCCATCATTGGAATAAGTTGATATCATTCCTTTTTGTTTATTTACCATATCCGAATAATAGTCTAAATATAACGTCTTTTTTGAACCGGCATATTTTCTTATCATTTCATTGAGTAAAATAATAGTATCTGCTGGATTTTCATTTATTTTCCATGGGAATAGATTGGCAGGTAATACAGAACAAAGAATCACTTTTATTTGATTTTTTTCAGCAAGTTCTACCATTGAAATAATATTATGCATAATCATTTCTAATGATGATAATCCTGTGTTTCCTGCAATGTCATTTGCTCCAGTCAAAATAACAACTGCCGAAGGTTTTAACTCAATTACATCAGCTCTAAAACGAATTAACATTTGTGGACTGGTTTGACCGCTAATCCCTCTGTTTATATAGGATTTCGATTCAAAAAATTCGGGATCAATTGTTGACCAAAATTCGGTTATGGAATCTCCCATCAATACAATTCTTTTTTGTTTAGATGATATTGATTTAAGAGTTGCGTTTTCGGATTGGTATTTTTTTAAATAAGGCCAATCTTGAGCTTGTAATTTTCCCAACATAATTAGTTTGAAATAATGGTATAGTAGTTTGAGTTTGGACATTAATAGTGTTTCTAATTTTGCTTTAAAATTTGACTATTTGACTGGATTACAAATATAATAATTCCATCTTGCATTTTGAACTAAGTTCAATTATCTATAATAATTGAAAGTTTACTTTGTTGCCAATTTAAATTAACATAAATAATATGTAAATCTTAAATATTATTACTGTTAATTTCTTAAATTTGAGTAATTAAAAATATTTAAATTATGAAAAGAAACGCAACTGCAGTATGGGAAGGCTCGCTTAAAGAAGGTGCTGGACACCTAACTACTCAAAGTGGGATATTAAACAATACACAATATTCATTTAAATCTCGATTTGAAGAAGGAACAGGGACAAACCCTGAAGAACTTGTCGCAGCAGCACATTCGGGATGTTTTACTATGCAGCTTTCTGCTTTTATTACTGAAGGTGGTTTTGAGATTGATAGCATTGAAACCAAGTGTGTAATTAATTTAGAAGAAGGTAAAATTGTAAGTTCAAGTCTAGTAGTTAATGCTAAGATTAAAGGAATTTCAAACGAGACTTTTCAAGAATTAGTTACTAAAGCTGAAAAGAATTGCCCAATTTCAAAATTATTAAATACAGAAATAAGTTCTGAGGCAACTTTAATGTAGTAATTTTTAAACATACAAAAGTCTCGATTTAGTTTACAAATCGAGACTTTTGTTTATATAATATTTAAAACTTTAATCGAATAAATCTGAAGATAAATAGCGATCACCACGATCACAAATAATAGCAACTATTACTCCTGATTCTAATTGGTTGGCTATTTTTAAAGCCACCGCTACAGAACCACCACTGCTCATTCCTGCAAAAACACCCTCTTCTTTAGCCAATCGCTTTGTCATTTCACGAGCTTCTTGCTCAGAAACTTCTACTATAATGTCCACTTTTGAAGCGTCAAATATTTTTGGTAAATATTCCTCAGGCCATTTTCTGATTCCTGGAATTTGAGATCCGTCGCTTGGTTGTGCGCCAATAATTTGAATGGTAGGATTTTTTTCTTTTAGATATGTTGAAGTTCCAATTATAGTGCCCGTAGTCCCCATGGCCGACACAAAATGAGTGACTTTTCCTTCGGTATCATTCCATATTTCGGGACCGGTAGTTTTGTAATGTGCTTTCCAATTGTCTTCGTTAGCAAATTGATTTAGCATGATATATCCACCTTCAGCTACTTTTTTATCGGCATAATCTCTAGAACCTATAATTCCAGTACTTGCAGGTGTAAGAATTACTGTTGCACCGTAAGCCCTCATGGTTTGGGTACGCTCTTTAGTTGAATCTTCAGGAAGAATTAGTTCAATGTCTAAATTGAATAACTGAGCAATCATAGCTAATGCAATTCCTGTATTGCCACTAGTCGCTTCAATTAATTTATCTCCTTTTTTGATGTCACCTCTTTCAAGTGCCGATGCAATCATGTTATAAGCAGCACGATCTTTTACGCTTCCGCCAGGATTGTTTCCTTCTAGTTTTAGTAAAAGCTTTACGTTTTTATTTTTTACCAAATTAACCGTTTCAACTAAAGGAGTGTTTCCTATTAAATCTAATAATTTTTGAGGCTTCATATTATTTTAACTCTTTTATTTTTACTTCTGTTGTAGTTGTGTTTAGTACAACTGATTTTGGTGGAATCGATTTGGAAACCCAAGCATTTCCACCTACGATACTATATTCACCTATGGTAGTTTCACCACCTAAAATGGTAGCGTTGGCATAAATACAAACGTTTTTTTCTACTGTTGGATGTCTTTTGGTATTTTTCATGTCTTTACTCACACTTAAAGCTCCTAAAGTTACACCTTGATATATTTTCACATGTTTTTTAATGACTGCTGTTTCTCCAATTACAATTCCCGTAGCATGATCTATAAAAAAAGGTGAAGCTATTGAAGCACCGGCATGAATGTCAGTTCCAGTGATTTTATGAGCATATTCACTCATTAACCTAGAAAAAAGCTTCATGTCTAATGTATATAATTCATGACTCAACCTATAAATGGCAATAGCATAAAATCCTGGATAGCCTAAATAGATTTCTTCAATACCGTCCGAAGCAGGGTCGTTTGCTAAAATATATTCAGCATCCTGATTCAGGTTTTGGAGAACTGAAGGCAATTTATCAAGAAATTGAACCCAAACTTTGTCACATACATCTTCGGGTTTTTTACAAGCGATTTTAGAAATTTCCTTAAACGAATTTTCAAGTTCATCAATACTTTGATCTAATGGAGCATTTGAATCAAACAAGGTATAAAATAATTTTTCTGTAAAAGCTTCTACTTTTGTTTTTATCCCATAATTAATGGATAAATGGCTCTTTAAAGCAGCTATGTTTTGAATAATCAAATTTTTAGACACGATTGTAAAATTTAGTTATTTGGAAACAGTAAAAGTAAGTTGTTTTTAGAAAATGTCGTTTAAATTAAATAAATAAATTAGTTTTTTACATGGTTTTAATTCAAAGTGACCTGTATGGTAGCATTAAATAAAAATATTTTTTACTTATGTGTAATTAAGTATTCAAATTGAATCCTATGAATTTAACTGCTATTTTCATAATTGATATCTCCAAATTGAATTTCCAGTATCAGATAAAGTCTCTGGAAATGCAATAAAAAATCTAATTTTGGCTTTGATAAAAAGGATTATTCAGATTTTGGAACCAATAAATTTATGGCTATAAGTGAGTCAAATAGGGAAGTAGGTTTTATTTAATTTAGATGAATTATCTTTACCAAAAATAAAGTATTAAGTTTACCACCTTTGAAAAAAGTTTTCAAATAGTTATTTGTTTTACAAGTTAAATAAGATGCAAATGTTCAATATAGGAGATGCGGTTTCAGTTCTAGACGAAGCGGTAAATGGAGTTGTTATTTCAGTGAAAAATAATGAGGTAACCATCGAATCTGAAGAAGGATTTGTGATGACATATTTTGTCAACGAATTGCTTAAGATAAACAATTCCAGCAACTTAATGGATTCTGTTACAAGGATTAATATAAGTGAAGTTGCAAAGGAAAAAGAAATTCCAAAACCAAGAAGTTTTGTAAAAGAGCGTAAAGAAAAGCACGAAGTATCTGCGCCAGAGTTTGATTTACATATCGAAAAACTCGTACCTAATAAACGAGGTATGTCTAATTATGATATTCTAACATTGCAATCGGAAACGGCAAAACGCCATATAGAATTTGCTATAAGAAATCGAATTCCTAAAATAGTTTTTATACATGGAGTTGGTGAAGGAATTCTAAAATCTGAACTAGATTTTTTATTGGGTCGTTATGAAAATATTGCTTTTCAAGACGCCAATTATCAAAAATATGGACTGGGCGCAACGGAAGTATTTATTAAACAAAATGCTAAATAGTTGGAATTAGTTGGTCGTTGTTAATTCACCATAAGTATACGAATCACCAAGTTTAAAATCACTATTGCCTTTTTTTAATGTCACATTTTTAAGAACGATGGTGTGTTTGTAGGCGGAGGTGCCGTTTTTTATTGTAGTAACTTCTATAATGCCGCTCACTCCGGCAACACCGCTTACGGCATTCCATTCTTCGCTAATTGTTGGTGTAAATGGTGTTGTTGTATTACAAAAATAGCTAGGTGTAATAATTCCTGAATACAGTCGATACGTTACTTTGTTGTTAGTCGAGCCTATTAAAGCGATTCTTGGCGTGTTTAAAGGAGTTTCGGTATTTACGATTAATGCTGCGTCTAAATTGTCTAAAGTAAATGTTTCACTACTGTTATAGTCGTATACTTGTTTTGTATTGCTGCATTGATCTAAAATTTTATCAAAACCAAAAGGTAAAGATGTAGCTGAAGTTACATAGTCTCCAAAAGAAAAAGTTTCGTAAACTTGTGTTCCATTTGTTTTCGTAAAAGTGATATTTTTAAAAACAATATTGTGATTATAACCTGTAATTTTAGTGCTGTTATTTGTTGTGTTTGTAGATTTTACGGCAGTTGTGTTGATTTGAATTTTTCCAGATGTAGCTGTCCATTGGTCATTTACGATTGGTGTTGTCGAAGGGATAATACTACAAATGTTATCTGATGCCACTTTTCCATTGTAAAAACGATAGATAGCTCGGTAAGTTGAGTTGTCTATGTCTATACTCGTTGGCGATCCTGCAGTACTTACCACGTTTGTAAAACTGCTAAATGGGATTTGTAACAATAAGGCTTCTTGATCATTTATTTTGTAAAGGATATCATTTGTTGTGCAACTTTGTGCTGAAATATTATCGAAACTAATGTCTTCCTGAATTAAGTTTCCATCATCACAAGCATTTAACAACAAAACTAAAGCCAATAAGCTTACTACTCTTTTCATATATTGATATTTATTTTTTTGTCTTGTATATGTAATTCGCATACTATAATTAGTGTTTGCTACCAATTTATAGGAATGCTCATTTCATCCTAAAATTTATTTGGGTCAAAAATAGTGAAAAAATGACAATAGAATGTAGATAAATCACAATTGATATTTCATAACTTTGTGCCAATGAAAAAAGTATATCTCGATAACGCTTCAACTACACAAATACATCCTGAAGTTATTTTGGAAATGACAAGAGTGTTAACTGAGGATTATGGAAATCCATCATCAACCCACAGTTTTGGCCGGAATGCTAAAAGTATTCTGGAACTTTCCAGAAAGTCAATTGCAAAATTACTCAACGCCTCAGCCCAAGAAATTATTTTTACTTCTTGCGGAACAGAAGCTAATAACTGGATTCTTCGTTCTGCAGTTAAGGATTTAAAAATAAAGCGAATTATATCCAGTAAAATAGAGCATCACGCAGTTTTAAATACGATTCAAGCTTTGCAAAATGAATTTGATATTCAGGTGGATTATGTTGCGATTAAACCAAATGGAGAAATTGATATAACGAATTTAGTTGATTTGCTTTCTCAAGACACCAAAACATTGGTTAGTTTGATGCATGTAAATAATGAAACTGGAACTGTGTTGGATCTAGACTTGGTAGGAAGGATTTGTAAGCAGCATAATGCATTGTTTCATTCAGATACGGTACAGTCAGTTGGAAAAGTAGAAATTGACTTGCAATCGCTCTCTATAGATTTTCTTGTGGCTAGTGCGCATAAATTCCACGGACCAAAAGGAATTGGATTTGCATTTATTAAAAAGAATTCTGGTTTACAGCCTTTATTTTTTGGTGGAGAACAAGAAAAAGGATTGCGACCAGGTACAGAAGCAATACATCAAATTGCTGGACTGGCGAAAGCTTTGGAACTTTCTTATCTTAATTTAGAAATAGCAAAAATGCAAATTTCTGAATTGAAAGGTTATCTAATTACTCAACTTGAAGTTGCCTTTCCTGCATTTGAAATCAACGGAAATCAAAATGGTTTTTATACTATTTTGAATGTGAAACTGCCTTTCACTGAAGATAAAACTGCAATGATTTTGTTTCATTTGGATATGAAGGGGATTGCAGTTTCGCGTGGTAGCGCTTGTCAAAGTGGCAGTATTAAGCCATCTCATGTTTTAGCGGAAATGCTTTCAGCAGAAGATTTAAGAAAACCAAGTTTGAGGATTTCATTCAGTCATTTTAACACTAAAGCCGATGTTGATTCATTTGTTGAGGCTTTGAAGTATATGTAGTGTAAAATCAGTAATTTATGGTTTTGTAGTTTGTGTTTTTTATGAATTGTTATTAGCGTATTTATCCATAATCATTCTTGCTTTAAAAAAGCACAATGTCGATTCTGCTCCTTGATTTATATTGATAGATTTGTCTTCAAGACCATCATACGAAGCGCCATTTTTAGGATTGTACATAATTTGTTTAAGGTGATTGTTTCCTAAATACCAATTATAAGCGACCTTAATTTGTTCTTTATATTTTATGTTCCCTGTTATTTGGTAGAACAGATCTAATGTAATAATTGTAGTGGCAATTTCGATAGGTTGTTCGCCATAAAAGACTCTTTCGTTTTCTTTTTTGAACCAGCCTCGATTAGAAATCACCTTTATTTGGCCTTTCATGAAATAATGTGATAATAGAAAGTCAAAGGTTATTGTGGCTATTTTTAAATATTCTGTCTCTCTCGTTGCTAAATAGCTATACATCATCGCTTCGGGCAGCACATTGTTTACATATGTCATATAGTTTTCGTACCAAGACCAAAATTCTTCCGAATGGATATTGTATAATTCTAAGAGTTTATCTGCTAATTGTTTGATGTTGACCTGTATTTTATCATGTGGATAAACTAAATGGTAGAAGTAAAGCCCTTTTAAAGTATAAGCAATTGCTCTAGGGGAATTTATTTCATTCAATCTAATAAATGCTTTTTCCCAACATGTTTCAGCTCTTATAATAAAATCAATTGGAAGTATGTTTTTATGTGAAATCACATATCCCAAACTCCATAAAGCTCGACCATTTGAATCTTCAAGATTAACTTCTAAATTTTTAGCAGTTAATTGACAATCAATGTCTTTGTAGTTGTCAAATAAACCATCTTTTCGTTGAATTCCTTCTATGAAACGCAGATATATTTCGGCTAGTTTCAACACTTCATTATCGTGATAAAGAGAGAAATGCATTATCATATTAATCAAAGCTCTTGCGTTGTCATCTAAGGTGTAGCCTGAGGAAAGATCTGGCTCACTAAAGATTGAAAACTGTAAAATGCCATAATCTGTAGTGAGATCTTTAATGTGATCTAATTGTAAAGGTGGTAACTCGAACTTTAAATCCTCTTCTTTATTAGTTAATTCACAAAATAACAAACCGTATTTGATAGCAATATTTTCCCATATCGTTTCTTGAGATTGTGAAAAGGCTTTTCTTCCCATTTGAATTCGTAATTCTTTATTTTCAACAAGTTTGATGATAGCTTCTTGAAATTCATTTGAATTTGAAAATGAATTTAGCAATATTCCGTTTCCTTCTTTTAGGACTTCTATAGCATGTGGAATAGGAGTAGAAATAACGGCGCATCCACAGCCCATGGCATAAGCAAATGTTCCGCTTACAGCTTGATTTGGGTCTTTAGAAGAAAACAAATAAATATCGGATAAAGTTAGGTAATCCAATAATTGTTTTAGTTCAACATATTCATTTATAAAAATAACATTATTGTCCAAATGAAGTTCTTGGGTAATTGCTACTAGTTGATTGCGGTATTGTTCACCTTCACTTTTGATGATTTCTGGATGCGTTTTTCCAATTACTAAATAAATCACTTCGGGATGTTTAGCTACTATTTCGGGTAAAGCATACAATACGGTTTCGATTCCTTTATTTTCACTAATTAACCCAAATGCAGAAAGTACTATTTTATCTGAATAGTGATATTTATCTTTTACTATTTTCTTTTGTTCCCAAAGTATGGAATGAATTCCATGTGGTATCAGGTTTATTTTTGAATTTTGAATACCATATTGATTTACTAAAATCTCTCTTGAATTAGTAGTGAGTACTACTATTTTGTTTGATAAATCAATAATTGCCTGCACTATTTTTTTTCTAGTTTCATCTGGTTGAGGTAGTACAGTGTGAAAAACGGTAATAATTTGTTTGTTTAATGCTAATAGAAAAGCAAGAATATAATTGCCATATTCACCACCATGAAGACCAAATTCGTGTTGAATGCATACTAAACCAATATCGTTACGTTCGTTAATTTTTTCAGCTACTAATCGATAATTGTCTAATGAAGAAGTTGCAATAGTATATTTTACCTCTTTGCCATATTTGTAAGTAACTTTTTCATTCTGCAAAGCACATATTTCTATGGGAAGCGTTGCTCCAAAGACTTTTTTTATTGAAATGAGGACGTCATTCGAAAAAGTTGCTAATCCACATTCTCGAGGTGGATAAGAGCTTACGATTAACATTTTTATTTCTTTTTCAATTTTCATCACTACCTTATTTAAGGCTGTTTTCTTAATTCTAAAAGCAATTCATTTATATCCATTTTGGCTACAGCGATATGTTTATCTGCTGCTCCATAATATACGAATAGTTCATTTCCAAACAAGGAAGAACCCGTTGGGAAAACGACATTGTCAACCAATCCTTCCATTTCCCATTGTTTAGCTGGGGAAAAAAGCGGGTAGGGCAATCTTGAAATTTCTATTTCTGGTTTTTCTAAATGTAAAAGCGCTGCTTTTGCATGATAAATTTTTCCAGTTGTGGTTTCATGTACACCATGATAAATTAACAGCCATCCGTCCTTAGTTTCAATTGGAGGTACGCCAGCTCCAATGTAATTCATTTCATAAGCATCTTTGGGATCCAAAATAATATGATCGGTTAAATTCCTAAGATAATCTTCCCAAAAAGAAAGGGTTAAATCTTCCCATTTATCGAATTTTACAATTTGAATTCCAGGCCAAATGCGGTGTAAAAGGACAAATTGTCCGTTTATTTTTCTAGGAAACAATACAACATCTTTGTCGCGAAGTAGTCTATTTTTATCTCCTGCTATTCCTATTTGGGAAAAAAGATTATAATATTGATGGTATTTTGGATTTAGTTTTGCTGGATTAGAGCGATTTACATGACTTTCATATTCTTGATAATTAACTTCAGGGGTAATTATTCCGTGTTTTTCAAAATGAATTAAATCTTTTGATGTGGCAAATGCTCCTGTAATATTTATACTGTCATAAGCCGTATAGGTTAGATAATAAACATCTTCGATTTTTACTATTCTGGGATCTTCAAGACCATGGTTTTCATAATCAAATTCACGTTTAATTAATGGATGATTTAATCTTTCTACGATATTCATTGGACCATCTGATTTTGCATATCCTATTGTCGAAAAATTACCATTCTGAACAGCTCTGTAAAAAATATGAACTGTATTTCCTTCTTGAAAAATGCCTGGATTTAACACCGCATTGTTTTCAAATTCATTTTCGGTGGGACTTAGTAAAATACCATGTTTTTCTATTGTAATCATGATTTAAGATATTAAAAATACTATAGTTTATTTTTATTTTCAATTGAATTGGTTGTCTTTACTTTCTCTAACCTTTTGGAATTTCCTCTAAAAAGAAAATTAATTTTTAAAGCCTCTAGATCTTCATTTAGTTTAATACTGGCTTTATTGATATTGGTAAATGTAGAATCAATTTTCTAAACTAATTTGGGGTCATTAGCAAGGTAATTTATTGTTCCTTTTCCGTTTTTGATATTGAGGATTGTATCGTTTAGATCAGTAATAACTTTATTTAATTCAATAGAGGAATTCCTTAAATTCAGAAGGACTTCTAAAAACTTCTTTAAAAAAACTTCCAGCAAATTCAGAGAGTTCACCAATATCAAATACGAAAGCCTTAAATGATTCGATTATTTTAAAAATAGTATTCATTTGTATAGATGAATTATTTTGAAAAAGTGGGGCTAGTCAAATATACAAATAAACAGTTGATTTATAGTGGTTTTTAGTATGATTCGTCAAGTTTAGTCTTTTTTCAACTTGGACAATTCCTCAAATAACTCAATTTCTTTTTCAGTAAGGTTTGAGGGAATTTTTATTTGGTATTCTATGTACAAATCACCAAAACTGCCTTCCTTTTTATAAACAGGAAATCCTTTTCCTTTGAGTTTTACTTTTGTTCCGTTTTGGGTTCCTGGGGCTACTTTGAGTTTTACTTTACCGTCAAATGTATCTACTGTTATTTCACCACCTAAGATGGCAGTGTATAAGTCAATATCAACTGTAGCGTACAAATTGTGTTTGTCCAGTTTAAAGTTGGTGTTATTTTCTATAGTGAAAGTAATGTATAAATCTCCTTTTGGTCCACCATTTCTTCCTTCGCCACCTAGTCCACTAATTTTTATTTGTTGCCCATTTTCTACACCAGCTGGGATAGTAAGACGAATATTTTTTCCATTAATGGTTAAAGTTCTTTTATCGGTTTTATAGACCTCTCGTAAATTAAGTTGTAATTGGGTATTAAAATCTTCTCCTTTTGATTGAGCACTACGACTTCTTCCTCTGGCACCACTACCACCAAACATGGATTCAAAAAAATCGGAATAATCACCACCTCCAGAAAATCCTCCAAATCCACCAAAATCACCTTGTTGACTTCCTCTTCGAGATTGTTGTTGCTGTCTTGATTTCTCGAATTCTTCGGAATGTTTCCAATTTTCGCCATATTGATCGTATTTTTTGCGATTTTCGGGATTGCTCAAAACTTCATTGGCTTCATTTATTTCTTTGAATTTCTGTTCCGCTTCTTTATTATTGGGATTTAAGTCTGGATGGTATTTTCGGGCTAGTTTACGAAATGCTTTTTTCACTTCGGCTTCCGTTGCACTTTTATTAATTTCCAATACTTTATAATAGTCGATAAATGCCATTTTTAATTTTATTTTTTTATTAATTCAAATCTTTGAATTCTGTAAAATGAAAGAGATTCGTGTTATTTTTTAGTCCTCTTAATTCTACTATAAATATAGTGAAATTCTTGCCTTTTGAATAGGTAAATTAGTATTTAATACAATTTTTTAAAACGCTTCTGAGGTAAGTAGGTGATGATAATTTCTATGAGTCTCGTAATCCAATACGATGTCCAATTGATGAATTTAGAAGATATTCCACTTTTTAATTTTAGTGATTCTGGTGTTATCCTTTCAGATTGCTCCATTATTTTTTCAAGTTCCAAAATAAATTTATTTGAAAATTCAGTTGAATTAATTCCCACATTCATTTCGATACTGGCATAAGAACTCAAATTATTGAGGTTAAAGGATCCAATTGTTGTCCATTTATTATCAACAACCGCTGCTTTTCCGTGCAAATTTGATTTTTTCCACTCGTAAAGTTCAATATTATTATTCAAAAGTTTGGAATATAAATAACAACTCGCACGTCGTGCAATAGGTACATCAGAAATTCCGGAAAGTATTAATCTGATTTTTACATTATTGTGAGAGGCTTCTTTAAGAGCTTTAATCAATTTTTTGCCTGGAAGAAAATAACTGCCAACAATTACTATATCTTTCTTCGCATTGCGAAAGTGGTTTATATAGGCATTACTGATTTCAGTTTTTCTTTTCAGCCAATCATTTTGAAGGATGTCTACAGAAATTTCTTCGAAATCTTGATAAACTGATGCGATTTTTTTTCTGTTGATTTGTTTCTTTCTATAATAGATATCCATACAATTTTTAGAAAGCGACAAAGCAATCTTCTCGTCATTTAATTGAACAGCATAATCAAGCCATGGCGTTGAGGTTGCTTTACCAAAATATTTATCTGCAATATTAATGCCACCTATTAAAGCAATTTTTGAATCTGCAACAACTATTTTGTGATGCAATCTTCTTCCTAGATAGAAACTATTTGTGGAGAATAAAGGAGAAAAAAACCGAATGTTAATGCCAATTTCTTTGAGTTCAATTATTAGTTCCTCTGGAAATGAAAATGAGCCAAAACCATCTATAAGGATATAAATTTTGACATTTCTGCTAGCCGCTTCTTTTAAAGCTTCAATTATTTTTTTTCCAATTACATCATTTTCGAAAATATAAGTTTGGATATGAATCTCAATTTTAGATTCTAAAATTAGCTGTTCCAAACGATTAAAAAAGTCTTCACCGCTGTAAACAAGGGTTATGAATTCAGTTGGAGAATACGTTTCGATTTGATTTAGCATTGTATATTGAAAAACATTTTTGAGATAATAATGTTTACTCAAAATTACATAATTCTATTCATTAGAACTTAGAATTTGGCACAAAAAAATCCCCAACTATTTTTACATAATTGAAGATTATTTTTTTAAATCATTTACGATTTTAAACCAATATATTTTAATTTAAAGGAGTTTTTAGATTGCGTTTACAATAGCTAAAAAATCTTTTGCGCTAAGAGCAGCACCACCAATTAAACCACCATCTACATCTGGTTTAGAGAAAATTTCTTTGGCATTATCTGGTTTTACACTACCACCGTAAAGAATGGAAACATCTTCAGCGATATCACTTCCAAATGCTTTACGAACCGTTTCTCTAATGAATTCGTGCATTTCTTGCGCTTGTTCTGGACTAGCAGTTTCACCTGTTCCAATTGCCCAAACAGGCTCATAAGCCAAAACAATTTTCTCCCAGTTTTTAGCTTCTATATGAAATAAGCCATCACGTAATTGATTTTCAACAATATTAAAATGATTACCAGATTGACGGTCTTTCAATTCTTCTCCAAAACAGAAAATAACTGTCATATCATGACTTAAAGCTGCATCTACTTTGTTTGCAATCAAGGCATCATTTTCATTAAAAATAGCTCTACGCTCAGAATGACCAAGGATCACAGTATTTACACCAATGTTTGTAAGCATATCTCCAGAAATTTCTCCTGTATATGCTCCATTTTGTGCTTGGTGCATGTTTTGTGCAGCAACACTAATGTTTGTAGATTTTAATTGACTAACTGCTAAAGCTAAGTTTACAAATGTAGGAGCAACAATTACTTCTGCGCTTGCTTCAGCTGAAACCTGTGCTATTAATTCATTTAACAATTCAGTTGTTTGTTCTGCATTTTTGTTCATTTTCCAGTTTCCTGCAACAATCTTCTTTCTCATTTTAGTTGTGTTTGTAATTATAATTATATTATTTTTTTAATTCTTCTAAAGTGGTATTAATTTTTTTAAAATCGGTTTCAATTGCTCTATAAATTACAATTTTACCAGTTTTATCAATGACGATATAACTTGGAATCCAATTTAAATCTATTCCTTTTCCAAAAACTCCTTCCATTTGGTCGTTAGCCATAAAATGGTCCCCTTTAAGCTCGTATTTTACAATACCTGTTTTCCAATTTTCAACTGTTTTATCCATAGAAATGAACACATAACCGATATCAGGATTATTAGCTTGTAATTCTTTAATTTTTGGCATTGCTTTTACACAATCTCCACACCAAGAAGCCCATAGTTCAATTACCAAAGTTTTACCTTTATGTTTTTTTAAAATATCTTGAAATGCAACTTGGCTTCCATCAGAAGCTAATAAATTTTCAGTCAAAACTTCTTTTGAAAATTTTGTTTTTTGAGCTTTTGAACATGAAACGATTGTAAAAGTAATCAATAAGGCTAGTATTTTAGTCATTAAATAGTTGTTTTAGTCTGCATTTTATTAACGCAATTGTTGTAGTTGTAAATTTTTTTGGAATCTGTTTATTTTTTATCAAGTTTATTCTCTTCTTTTTTCAAAAATAGTTGTTTAGATCTTTTCTTTCCTTTGGTAAAATATATTTTTTTAATAGAATAAATAATATAAACTCCTGAACTTGCCATTAAAGTACATCCTAATATTACATAAAATGTAGAACCTAATGGAACCTCATACCAAGTCGAGATTTCATCAAGAATATAAAATCCTAATCCAAAAATGAAAAAGCATGCAAAAACATACCCTAATTTCCTTTTCTTTCTTACTTTTCTACTACTCATACACTCAGTTGTATTACAATTTTAAATCATCAATATCATTATAATGCACTTTTTGTTTTATGGTTCCATAATTCAATAAAACAAAACTTGGATTGGCTCTTTCAATTGTTTTTAAAGTTGTTGCGTCACAAAAAAGAATATCAAATGGAATTCTATATTTCATTTTAACACTTGAAATAACCTCTTTTGAAGATCCTGTAAGCATGGCTACATAATAACCTTTAGAAAGCGCTTTTTCATATAATTTAACATTGTTTTTTAAAACTTCTGTATTTGATTTTTCTAAATTATATGCCACAATTAATAATACTTTATCTTTTGAGAGAATGATTTGGGTGTTGTCTTGGCCCTCTAACTCTAGTTTGAAATCATGTATTGGAGGGACATAACCTTGCACAATAACTTTATCAATTCTATCAACAAATGTTGCCCCTTCAGGAAGTGACATCAAATCTTTTTCGGTAAATTCTTTGTCAACACCATTTACTTTATAAATAAACACCATTTCTACTTGAGATTTAGCAGCATTTTCAGGAATTTCCATAGATGTTCTAATGTTTGTCCCTACTTTATAAGGTCTGAAATCTTTTAATGGTAAATGATTAATTACCCAATATCCCATAAAAGCACAAAGGCCTATACTAAGGTAAGTTATAGTATTTTGAATACTATTCGAAAATAAAGGTTTTATTAGCTTTTTATTGAAAAACAAAATTAAGATGAAAAACAGTAGAATAATATCTTTTGAAAACGATTGCCAAGGGGTTAAATGCAAAGCATCTCCAAAACAACCGCAGTCTTTTACTACATTAAAATAAGCGGAATAAAAAGTAAGGAAAGTGAATAAAACGACTAGAAGCAATAAACTCCAAATGGTGTTTTTCGATTTGTAACCAATGAGAAGCAAGACTCCTAAAACTACTTCTAATATAACCAAGAAGAGTGCAATTGCTAATGTAAAAGGAATAAAAAAAGGCATGTTAAATACAGGCTCACTAAAATATTCATCTAATTTATAGGAGAAACCAATGGGGTCATTTAATTTTATCAATCCTGAAATAATAAATAATATTCCAACAAATAGTCTGGAGAATTGTGTGATGATGTTTTTCATAAATTTTTTTTAAATTCTAAATTTTTTAAATTCCAAATAGCAAAAGACAAATAACAAATAAATTCCAATTATTAATTTTTTGAATTTTCAAAACTCAAAAATGGTAAATGAAATTTTAGCTAGTTTAGGATGACTTTTCTATTATTGATGAAAATATTTTTTTGAGTTCGTCTGATTCCTGTATTAAAATATTTATTTCTGCTTCAAATTCAATATTTGTAGCTTTCATTATTTTTAACCAATAGCTACTTTCCTTAGCTTCTTTTCTGCAAATTTTAATCCTAAAGCAAAAATCTTTCTTGCTTAAAGATTCATTTGCCTCAATATAATTTGCTCCTACAGATCCAGAAGATCTAACATATTGTTTAGCATCTTCAATATTGGAAATTGTACGAGGTAATTTCTTTAAAAATAGCCTAGAACTTATTGCAAATTTCAAAGTCCGTTCTTCTAAATCGTATTTTTTAGGTTCCAATAGTTTCTAAATTTTTAGATTTTTTTAATTTTGAATTTATTTGTTATTTGTCTTTTGATATTTGTTATTTAACATTTTTCATTAAAATTAAAGCAAATACAGCATAATTGATCATGTCCTGATAGTTTGCGTCTATTCCTTCTGAAACCAATGTTTTTCCTTTATTATCTTCAATTTGTTTAACACGAAGTAGTTTTTGCAAAATCAAATCCGTTAAAGAACTGACTCTCATTTCACGCCAAGCTTCCCCATAATCATGGTTTTTATTTTCCATTAATTCCTTGGTGAGTTTTACTTTCGAGTCGTATAATTGAGTCGCTTTTTCTACATCAACATCAGGTTGATCGACAACGCCAAGTTCTAATTGAATCAAAGCCATAATAGAATAATTGATGATTCCAATGAATTCACCAGTTTCGTCTTCATCTACTTTTCGAACTTCATTTTCTTGTAAACTTCTTATTCTTTGTGCTTTGATAAAGATTTGGTCGGTTAAAGATGGGTGTCTCAAAATGCGCCAAGCACTACCGTAATCTTTCATTTTATTGATAAAAAGAGTTCGGCAAACCGAAATCACCATATCGTATTCTTGTGAAGTATTGTTCATTTAATGCTGTATATTTGTCTAAAATTTCTTCAAAAATAAGGAATAATTATTGGATTGAAGGATGATGATTAATGATTTTTTATTTAGAAAATGACAATACACTGCAACGGACAACTTATCGATTTATCAAGCCCCAAAGTAATGGGAATTTTAAATATAACTCCCAACTCTTTTTTTGATGGTGGGAAATACAAAAGTGATAAAGAAATAGTGTTTCAAGTTGAAAAAATGTTGAATGATGGTGCAACATTTATTGATATTGGCGCCTATTCCAGTAAACCTAAAGCGGAGTTTGTTTCAGAAGCAGAAGAACTGCAAAGAATTGTTCCTATTGTCCAACTTATTTTACAAAAATTCCCCGAAACTATTCTTTCTATTGATACTTTTAGAAGCGAAGTGGCCAAGGTTTGCATAGAAAATGGAGCTGCAATGATCAATGATATTTCGGCTGGAAATCTTGACGATGTGATGTTAGCAACCATTGCTAAATACAATGTACCTTACATAATGATGCACATGCGTGGTACGCCAAAAACGATGCAAACATTGACAGATTATGAAAATATTGTCAAAGAAATACTATTTTATTTTTCAGAAAAAGTGGCACTAGCTCGAAGTTTTGGAATAAATGATTTGATTGTAGATCCTGGTTTTGGTTTTTCCAAAACACTAGAACAAAATTATGAAGTTTTGCAAAAACTAACATTGTTTGAAATGTTAGAATTGCCTTTGTTGGCAGGTTTTTCGAGAAAATCAATGATTTATAAGTCATTAAATTCCAGTGCGGAAGAATCGCTTAACGGAACTACAGTTTTAAATACAATTGCATTGACAAAGGGTGCCAAAATTCTTCGGGTTCATGATGTGAAAGAAGCAATGGAATGTATTACTTTGTTCAATAAAATCAAACAATAAAATAATGAAATATTTTAGTTTAGTATTCCTTTTTATTTTGTTTTCCTGTGGCAACAAAGAAGATATTTTGTTGTCAAAATCAAATGTTACCATCGTTTCAAATGTAGTAGATCATTCTCCTATTTATATTTTTTTTAGAACTAAAGAAAAAGATACTTTAGCCGAAGTAAATAGAAAAAACTCCATTATTTCAACCAACTGGATTCTGAATATAGACAAGCGATTGCCTTTGCGATTGGTAATTCCCGAAGTTATGAAATTGCAAGATAAAAAGCGAAATGAAGTCGCTCACAAAAACGAATTGGCGCAAAATTATTATTCCTATGCCGATAGTATTCATAAAAATTTGGCCTTTCTTCCATTCACAAAAGTGTATTATGTTAAGGAGAAACCGAAGTCTAGTTTTATTGTTTTTTTTTCTAAAAAAAATGAAATTTTTGTCGATGGTTTCCCAGGAAGTCATGAAGAATTAAAATCATTTTTAAATAGTTTTCCAAAAGAGAAACTCGGAATAATTAGGTTTGGTTTTGCTAAAGAGTTGTCTTTTGGTACTTATATCCAAAACAAAGTTTTAATTCAAAGTTTAAAAATTGAAACCAAAGAAGAGTTTATTTATTAGTTTCTATCTGACCACTTTTTATTTACTTGGACTGACTACTGATCACTAAAAACTGACAACTGACTAATTCTTTATTGATGATGATAAGGTTCATTCTTTAAAATCGTGAATCCGCGATACAATTGTTCGATAAAAAACAAACGTACCATTTGGTGAGAGAACGTCATTAGCGAAAGCGAGATTTTCCCATTTGCTTTTGCATGAACAGTATCCGAAAAACCATAAGGGCCACCAATAACAAATACCAAAGTTTTTACTCCCGAATTCATTTTTTTTTGCATTGCTGATGAAAATCCAACACTCGAATATGTTTTTCCGTTTTCGTCCAATAAAATGAGTTGGTCTGTTGGTGTAATTTTTGCCAAAATCAATTCGCCTTCTTTTTCTTTTTGTTGACTTTCTGATAAGTTTTTCACGTTTTTAATATCAGGAATAACTTCTAAATCGAACTTAATATAAAAAGACAACCGTTTTTGATATTCCTCAATTAAGTATTGTAAGTTTTTATTATCAGTTTTGCCAATGGCTATGAGTTTGATGTTCATATTGAGGTATTAAATAACCACAAAGGTATAAAAATGAGAATTAAATAATTAGGAATGCTTTTATTGTTTTTATTTTGTGGTATTTTCTAAAAACGGAATATATATGTGTTTTTAAAGGTGACACTCCTGTTTTTTTAGGGTATTGTTGTTTTAAATAGTGTAAGATTAGGTGGTGTGCCACCTATTTATATTTATTAATAGTAAAATTTATTAAAAATGAAAATTAATTATTATAACATTTTGTTTAAATTTGCACAAAATTAAATATATACGATTATGTTAGATGTAGGGTTAACCACTTTTATGATTCTTGCCACAAGTTTGGTAATGTTGATGACTCCCGGACTTGCCTTTTTTTATGGAGGATTGGGATGTAACAAAAATATTTTAAGTATAATGATGCAAAGTTTTGTTTCTATGGGAATAGGAACCATACTCTGGTTTGCTTTTGGTTATTCGGTTTGTTTTAGTGGAAATATGAGTTCGGGAACTGATTTTTTTGGGATAATTGGAAATTTTGATAAAGCTTTTTACCACGGCATAACCCCATCTACGTTATATTCTGCTGATAAACGATTTCCTGAATATATATTTATTGCATACCAAATGATGTTTGCCATTATTACTCCTGCATTAATTACTGGAGCATTTATTAATAGAGTTACTTTTAAGTCCTATGTATTCTTCCTTATATTTTGGCAAATATTCGTTTATTACCCTTTTGTTCACATGATTTGGGGAGGTGGATTGCTTGCTGAATGGGGCGTTTTTGACTTTGCAGGTGGAATTACAGTACATGCAACTGCGGGTTTTGCTGCTTTAGCTTCCGTATATTTTGTTGGAAAAAGAAATCATCAAAAAAATGAACCTAATAATATTCCTTTGGTGGCTATTGGTACTGCATTGCTTTGGTTTGGTTGGTACGGATTTAATGCTGGAAGTGAATTAGCAGTTAATTCAATTACTATTTCATCCTTTTTAAACACTGATACTGCTGCTTCTTTTGCAGCCATTACTTGGTTGTTGATTGAATGGAATACAGGCAAAAAGAAACCAACCTTTATAGGACTAATGACGGGTGCAGTTGCTGGTTTAGCAACCATAACACCTGCAGCAGGATATGTAGATATCTATTCTTCAGCAGTGATTGGAATTATTGCCGCTTGTGGATGCTTTTTGGCTGTAAAATATAAAGAAAAGAAAGGTTGGGATGATGCATTAGATGTATGGGGAGTTCATGGAATGGGAGGGATTATAGGAACTATTTGCTTAGGTTTTTTTGCAAATAGTACTATAAATTCAGCAATTCCTAATGGTTTATTTTTTGGAGGAGACGGAATGCTGTTGTTTAAAGAATGTGTTGCGATTTTGTTTGCTACAACTTATGCTTTTGGTTTTACAGTATTATTGTTTAAAATTATTAATAGATTTATTCCTGTTCGTGTAAACGATATAGATGAAGAATTAGGACTGGATTTAACCCATCATGGTGAGGTTGCAAGACAGCGCTAAATTTTAGCATCCTAAATAAATAAAAAAGGCATTCTCAATTTTGATTTGAGAATGCCTTTTTTATTATGCCAATTTGTAAATTAACTATCCAAAAATGAATCTGATTTATTTTTCTTGAATAATTTTATTATCAATAAAATACCAGCTATAGCTTCGAAAGTCATTCCTATAATTAAAAAAAAACTGGTTATATCTTGACGCTCGTTTGTTATTTTGAAAACAGCACCAATTACAGTAAGCACTGCTCCAATAAGAAATAATATAAGGATTTGCGGATTTTTCATAAAATTATTTGCCTTTGATTTTTAATGCAACTTCTCTAATTAATAAAGAAGATAATGCTCCAATGGCAAATATAGCTAAAAATTCAACTGTTCGGATAGTGCCGTGATCTATAATTCTTGTATAATTGCCAATGGCTAATATTAGCAATATTGCAATAATCAAGGTTCTATTATTTTTCATAAATTTTTAATTTAAGAGTTTCAAATAAATTGAATAAATCTAAAAATTCTTATGAAAACACTATCAAATGTAATCAGGATATTTGTCTTAATGCCATTAGTTAATTAATTTTTAATAGGATAGTTTTATAAAAAAAAATCATTATTGTCCGATAAAATTAATTCTTTATAAAAGTACAGTCCCTACGGGACAAATCACATATTACAACTTTCTTACTACCAATACTTAACCTCTACGAGGTGTGCTCCGTGAGGAGCAAAATATTGGTAGAAATAAATCAAGTCAATCTCATCCTAATGTCCCTTAGGGACTGTACCTATTCTGTTTTATCTATTGAGAAAAGATTTAATCGGACAACAATTAAAAAAAATGTAGAATGATTTTTTTTGCATTTTTTTTAGTGTTAATACTCTTCACCACCATTATCTGATTCTCTTTTTTGAGGTTTTTCTTTTTCCTTTGGTTTATTGAATCGATAAGTAAATGATAAATTAATTTGCCTAGTACGCCATTGCATTTCGCTATAGGAGTTTAGGACACCAGGAATAAATGTATCATATTTCCTTTTTCTAGAATTAAACACATCCTGAACATTGAGCGCTAAGGTTCCTTTTTCTTTGAACATATCTTTACTAAAACCTAAATTTGCACTCATGTTACCTAAAACACGACCTTGTGATGTACTTTGAGGTCCATTATAAGTTACATTTGATTGCCAATCAATTTTGTAGGGTAATGTTATTTTAGAAGTCAATCGTGTAAACCAAGAACTAGCATTGTTGTCAAAATTTTGAGTAATAAGTACATTTTGTGAATTAGTATAGGTATAATCTCCTTTAGTATCGACTTTGAAAAAATTAAAATTAGTATTTAATTTCCACCATTTATAGGGTGAATAATTCAATGTAAATTCGAATCCAAAACGGTTTTCTGTGGCTAGATTTATTGGTGTGCTTAAAATTACAGGAGTTCCATTTACAAAATCGCCATTTTCTCTTCGGATGAATTGAAACGAATCTGTTGTTTTATTTGCATACATCGAAGTATTAAACGTTAGTTTATTCCAACGTTTTAAGTAGCCAAAATCCAATGAATTTGTAAAAGCAGGATTCAAATCGGGATTTCCTTTAAAAATATTGATATTACTAGTGTAATTGGAAAATGGATTGATCATTCTTCCTCTTGGTCTTGAAATTCTTCGACTATAACTGATCGACGTACTACTTTCATCTGATATTTCATAGGTAACGAAAGCACTTGGAAAGAAATTGTTGTACTTTTTGGTGTTAAAATCATTTGTAACCAATTGATTGACATTGATTTTTGAATCCTCCCAACGCATTCCGAACAAGAATGATAATTTATTTATTTTTGTTCCTAATTGCGTGTATAAAGCATTCACTTTTTCTTTATAATCCAATATGTTCGTAAATTGATTGTTTGGAGTATAATTCCCAGAATTGTCTAAATTCCCCACTTTGTAATCTGTAAATAAACTATTGAAATTACCTTTATAGCCCATTTCAAACTGACTTTCTTTTCCAAAAGGCAAAACATAATCTGTTTGAATCAAACTTTCGTTTTGTTTCTGTGCACTACTTGTTTTTTCTAAAACAGCACTAGTTATTATGGAATTATCATTGTCTTTATCTTTTGAAAACGCCGCATCAATAGTAAATTTGTGTCCTTCTTTTTTGAATTTTTTAATAAAATTTGAAGTGTATTCCATATCTTGGCTATCGCTATTTTGTGTGCTATTGCGATACGTAGTAGAAACGTATTGGTGATTCAAATCATAATTATTATAAGTAACCGTTTCAGGACTGTTGCCATTGTTTTTTCTTATATTAAAAGCGTTTGTCCAAGTTGTTGAATTGTTAAGATACCAATCTAAACCAAAATTCGAATTATAACCTTCTCTTATTCGGTTGTTATTTTTGCTTTCATTAATATAATTTTTAGTACTTCCATCTGAATTTAGATATTCAGTATTTGTAAATGAATTTCCGGGATTCGTGCGGTAATTATAACCAGTTGTTGTAAATAAATTAAAATGTTCTGTTTTGTAATTAATATTCCCAGAAACTCCATAATTTTCAGGATTACCTACAGATGTAATTAGTGCACCATTTAAACCTAGATTTTTTCCTTTTTTAAGAATAATATTCAATAATCCGCCACCTCCTTCTGAGTCATATCGCGCAGATGGATTGGTGACTACTTCGACTTTATCTATAGCATCGGCTGGAATTTGGCGTAGAGCTTCACTAATATTGATTGCATTTGATGGTCTTCCATCAATTAAAATTCGAACGTTACTGTTCCCGCGCAAACTCACAGTTCCATCTGAATCTACTGAAACGGATGGAATGTTATCTAAAACATCACTTACTGTTCCCCCTTTTACCATTAAATCTGCGCCTACGTTATATACTTTTTTGTCCAATTTTATAGAGACAGACGTTTGTTCAGTCCGAACCACAACTTCATTTAATTGTGTGGCATCTTCAATTAAAGCAATTTGCCCTAAATTTGTGCTTACTTCTAATTTTCTTTGCTTTAAAATTATTGGAGTAAATGATATAAATTCGATTTTAATATCATAATCACCAGGAATTACATCAATGTTAAAATCTCCCTTTTGATTGGTAATTCCTCCCGTTTTTGCCTTTGGATTTTTAGAGTTTAAAAATGTAATAGTAGCATATTCTAAAGGGTGTTTGCTGTTTTTTTCAATTACATTTCCAGTGATTTTTATTTTTGCAACCTGGGGGTTTTGTTGCGAATAATTAATTGAAAAGGTTAAAAGTAGGATAAAAATAAATAGGTACGTGATATTTTTCATCAATTGAAGTTTGTAAATTTAGATTGTTGGAAATGTATTTAGTTTAAAGGGCAGTTCATAAAATAATGTTAAAATATTTATGAAACATTTTTAAAGAATAGAATTTATGTTTTCTAATGGTCTTGCAATAATGGCTTTCTCTCCATTAATTACTATTGGTCTTTCAATTAGAATTGGATTTTCAACCATAACTTGAATAATTTCATCATCAGTCATTGGTTTCCCTTTGAAATTTAACATCCAAATTTTTTCTTTTTGGCGGACTAATTCTATTGGTGTTATACCAAGTTTTTCAATAATTTTTTTTAATTCCTCAAAACTTGGAATCGCTTCAAGATATTTAACAACTTCGAATTCTAAACCAGATTTCTCAATAAATGCAAGACATTCTCTCGATTTTGTACAGCGCGAGTTATGATAAATTTGAATCATAAAAAAGGGATTTATTTTTTTGCAAAGTAAGTGATAAAAACAGAAAAAAGTTTTAAATTCGGGATATTATAATAAGTGAATAACACTCCAATTCTAAATTAAATAAATTTTTGTAAATGTTTATAGAACAAGCCTATAAAGGAAATAATGCATGGTGGAGAGTTTTTATCACAACCTTTTTTACAGCTGGGATTTTTGTAGGCAACAGTATTGCCTATTTTATGATGTCAAAGGAGCAAATGGAAAATGTTTATAAATCAATGAATGAAATCCCCAATAATTGGTCACTTATATTAAATCTTACGCCATTTATGTTTTTGTTAGGGTTATTGTTTTTCTTGGTTCATAATTTGCATAAAAGAAACATAATATCATTAACTACTTCTAGAAAAAAAATCGATTATAATAGATTTTTTTTCTCTCTTGGATTAATTGTTTTGTTAAATGTTGTGGTTTTTGTTATTTCTTATTCAATTGATAATTCTATGATACAATGGAATTTTAACCCTTTAAAGTTCTCAATTTTATTTATAATTAGTTTGCTTTTTTTTCCATTCCAAATTGGGTTAGAAGAATATTTATTTAGAGGATATTTAATGCAACAAATAGGTGTAATTGCTAAAAACAGATGGTTTCCGTTACTATTCACTTCTATTGTTTTTGGATTATTTCATAGTGCCAATCCCGAAGTGGCCAAAATGGGTTTTGGTGTAATGATTTTTTATATTGGAACTGGTATTTTACTTGGAATAATGACTTTAATGGATGAAAGTATAGAACTAGCTTTAGGATTTCATTTAGGTAATAATCTTATGGCAGCGCTATTAATTACTTCAGATTTTACTGCTTTAAAAACAGATGCCCTTTTTAAATATTCAGGAGTTGAAAATCCTGTTGATATGTTAAATGAAATGATAGTTTCGATTCTAATTGTGTATCCGATTATCTTATATATATTTGCTAAAAGATATAAATGGATTAATTGGACTGATAAACTTACTGGCAAAATCCAACCAATAACTGAACAATAATTATACTAAAATAATATTATAATGAATAAAATAACATACAAAAACATACATAATCGTTTTAAACTGAATGGTTACCATATAAATTTAGAGCAAATGTATTATGTTGCTTACAGTTTCATAAAAGAAGGGGAACCTTTTGAGCAACATGTTGGTAATTTTTTATTGGATTGGTTTGATGATAAATCATTTATCGAATTACAGACTTCAGGTTCTACAGGAAATCCTAAAGTATTTAAAATCGAAAAACAAGCCATGTTAGATTCGGCATTGGCAACTGGTGATTTCTTTGGCTTAAAGCCAGGTGATACCATGTTACATTGTTTACCTACTAATTATGTAGCTGGTAAAATGATGTTCGTTCGTTCATTTATTTTAGGTTTAGATATGGAATTTGTAAAGCCAACATCAAACCCATTAAAAAACAATGAAAAAGTATATGATTTTTCTGCCATGGTTCCACTACAAGCTAAGAATTCATTGGACCAATTGAAAGCTGGGAAAATAAAAAAATTAATTATAGGCGGAGTTAAGGTGCATAAAGCATTAGAAGATGAGTTAGTAAAATTGCCAATGGAAATTTTCGAAACTTATGGTATGACTGAAACAATTACTCATATTGCAGCCAAAAAAATTGGAGAGAAAAATTTCACTGTTTTACCAAATGTAACCGTATCTGTAAATGAGGAACAGTGTCTTGTGATCAACGCAAAAAACATAAGTAATGATTTAATTGTTACTAATGACCTTGTGAATTTGGTTTCAGATACCCAGTTTAGTTGGAAAGGTAGAATTGACAATGTTATCAATAGTGGTGGTGTTAAAATATTACCTGAAGCAATCGAGGAAAAACTTTCTACATTGATTCCTAGACGTTATTTTATTTATGGACAAAAAGATGAAATACTGGGAAAAAAAATAGTTCTATTTGTCGAAGGAGAACCATTGGATATTCAAGATTCTGTGTTTAATGTACTTGACAAATTTGAAAAACCAAAAGAAATTAAATTTTTACCTAAATTTAAAGAAACGATGACAGGTAAAATTTTAAGAAGGCTCAGTATAGCTCAACTTACTAATAATTAAATAAAAAAAGAGAGGACTTAAAAAATCCTCTCTTTTTTGTTAGTGAAAAATATAGGTTTTAGTCCAATTGATTATGAATAAACGCGCTTTATATTTTATTTAGTTCTCTTAGTATTTATTGGAGGATTAAAAGAAACAGTAAACAATATTACTCGTCCATTTTAAAAAAATAATCAGCAGAATGTTTACCGCTACCGTATATCAAGAAAAAGATACAAATTGCAACTAAAGACAATGAAATTATTAAATTTTGCGAGTGCATTTCGCCCAAAAAATTGATGATAACGGCGCCAATTAAAATAGGTAGTTGTGCAATAATTGCCCATCTGGTGAGTAATCCAAATACAATTAAAATACCACCAAGAAAATGAGCGGAAGCAATATAATGTACCATAAACATTCCGAACATTCCACCATTGGATTTGTCAAAAGGGGCTAATAACTCTACTAAATATTGGATGTTTGTAATAAAAGTAACTCCTTTAGAAAACAAAAATACCCCTACTGCAATTCGAACTAAATCTACTGATAAATAAGTGTGCGCATTGGCCCATTTATTCAAACTTTTTACATTAGTCATAACATTTCAATTAAAAGTTAACACTAAGTTACTAATTTTTAACTAGAAATGCTCTAAATAATTCTTAAAATTGAAACCTAAAAAGTAGAATAAATTTAAACCTGAATAACCCCTAGATTGAATTTTTTCTCAATTGGAGCTTGATTTGCTGCTTCAATTCCCATAGAAATCCATTTTCTAGTATCCAATGGATCAATGATTGCATCAGTCCAAAGTCGTGATGCAGCATAATATGGAGAAGTTTGTTCGTCGTATCGTGCTTTTATTTTATCAAATAATGCAGCTTCTATAGCTTCATCAACGATTTCTCCTTTTGCTTTTAGCGAAGAAGCCTCGATTTGCGCTAAAACCTTGGCCGCTTGTGTTCCTCCCATAACGGCAAGTTCAGCACTTGGCCAAGCAACAATTAATCTAGGGTCATATGCTTTTCCGCACATGGCATAATTTCCGGCTCCATAGGAATTTCCTACTATTATAGTGAATTTTGGTACTACTGAATTAGATACAGCATTTACCATTTTAGCACCATCTTTTATGATTCCACCATGTTCCGATTTGGATCCTACCATAAACCCCGTTACATCTTGAATAAAAACTAATGGAATTTTTTTCTGATTGCAATTAGCGATAAATCGAGTGGCTTTATCGGCAGAATCAGAATAAATTACGCCTCCAAATTGCATTTCACCTTTATTGGTTTTAACCACTTTTCGTTGATTGGCAACTATTCCCACAGCCCAACCTTCGACCCTGGCATATCCTGTGATTATTGTTTGTCCATAGCCTTCTTTGTAGCCTTCGAACTCAGAATTATCTACCAAGCGTTTGATGATTTCCATCATGTCATATTGCTCATTTCGAGCTTTTGGCAAAATGCCATATATTTCATTTTCGTCTAATGCTGGTTTTTCGCATTTAATCCTACTAAAACCAGCCTTGTCGTAATCGCCAATTTTATTAACTATGTTTTTTATTTTGTCTAATGCGTCTTTGTCGTCTTTTGCTTTATAATCGGTTACACCCGAAATTTCGCAATGTGTAGTAGCGCCGCCAAGTGTTTCATTGTCTATGTTTTCTCCAATGGCTGCTTTAACTAAGTAACTTCCTGCTAAGAAAATACTTCCGGTTTTATCAACTATTAGAGCTTCATCACTCATAATTGGCAAATAGGCACCTCCAGCAACACAACTTCCCATCACAGCCGAGATTTGTATAATTCCCATGCTACTCATTAAAGCATTATTTCTAAAAATGCGTCCAAAGTGTTCTTTGTCAGGGAATATTTCATCTTGTAATGGTAAAAATACACCAGCACTATCCACTAAATAAATTATTGGTAATCTGTTTTCCATTGCAATTTCTTGGGCTCTTAGGTTTTTCTTTGCCGTTATTGGAAACCAAGCCCCAGCTTTTACAGTCGCATCATTGGCAACTACAATACATTGTTTTCCATTGATATAGCCTATTTTTACAACAACTCCTCCAGAGGGGCAACCACCATATTCTGCATACATTCCTTCTCCCACAAATCCACCGATTTCTATACGATTTTCTTTGTCAAGTAAATAATCGATGCGCTCTCTCGCAGTCATTTTTCCTTCGGCATGTAACTTTTTGATGCGTTCTTCACCACCACCCAATTTAACTTTAGTGAATTTATGTTTTAAGTTCGAAACTAAAAGTTTATTGTGGTCTTCGTTTTTATTGAAGTTCAAGTCCATATTGAAATTGTATTTGTGTTTAAAAAAGCGAACGCTAAATTACGAAAATTCATTAACAACTAACTAAAATTAAAAGTGAAGTAGATTAATGAAATGGATTAAAAAGTGAAACACGAATTTCAAGAATGGGCACAAATTAATTTGTGTAAATTCTTGAAATTCGTGTTTTCTTTGTTTTGATTATTTTATTAATCTATTTCTTTGATTCTTTTACTAACCTTTTCAAAATTGCCCATTGTCTCAATGTGTCACGAGCATCAATGGCGGGATAACCTAAGAGGGTTGATTTTGCAGGAACATCCTTAGTTACTCCAGATCCGCCTCCAATAGTTGCACCATCTCCTATAGTGACGTGATCTGTTATAGATGCGCTTCCGCCAATAAGGACGCCATTTCCTAGTGTTACAGAACCAGCCAATCCACTTTGGCCAGCCATTATACAGAATTTACCCAGTTTACTATTATGTCCAATTTGAATTAAATTGTCAATTTTGCAACCATCACCCAAAATAGTTGAACTAAATTTTCCTCTATCGATACAAGAATTGGCGCCAATTTCTACACCATTTCCTAAAATTACATTTCCAATTTGAGGAATTTTAACTAAGCCTCTTTCAGGACATGGACGAAATCCAAAACCATCAGCACCAATAGTAGCGTTGGGATGAATAATGCAATTATTACCAATGTGACATCGTTCGCGAATTACCGCACCTGACCAAATTATTGAGTTTTTTCCAATGGTACATTCGTCAAGAATGGTAACATTTGGATATATTGTAACATTTTCTCCGATTTGTACATTTGGACCAATATAACTTCCTGCACCAATTTTTGACTCTTTACCTATAACTGCAGTTTTGTCTATAATTGCCGATGGATGAATTTTAGTGCTGAAAAATGGAGTAGGAGGAGAAAAAAGTTCCAATACTTGGGACATGGCTAAATCTGCATTTTTCACTTTGATGAAAGCCTTGTTTTTACCAGGTTGAATAGAAATATCTTCGTTTACAACTGCTGCGCAGGCATTGGAATTTCCCCAATATTTTTCATATTTTTTGTTTCCTATAAAAGAAATCTCAGTAATTTTGGCAAGTTCTAATTGTTCTGGAGCTGAAATTTTAATTGAAGAATCGCCAACTATTGTGCCATTTAAAACATCATTTATTTCTAGTATGGAATAGGTTTTCAAATTATGATATTATTTAGTTAATTTGGGATAAAGTTATCAAATAAAGTAAATTTGAATTGCATTTCCTAAATTGTTTATTTTTTTAACTTTATATTAATCATAAGAGAATTAAAAACTTATTAAAAGTTGCGTTCAAATGGACAAGGTTAGCATTATATTTAACAATAAATACAACAATAATGAAGTGCAAAATTAAATCTACTTTTTGTATGATGATACTTTTTTCGGTTTCAAATCTTCAGGCGCAGTCAAGAATCAGCGAAGTTGAAAATGCTTTAAAAATTGCAATGAATAATAAATACCAATTAGAAAATGTTGAGCAATTAATAGTGGTGTACAATGAGCAAATTGAAAGTTATCGTGCAGTTTTGGTAGTATTAGAAAAAAAAGACAATCATTGGGTTGTGAAACAAGGTCCAATAAATGCGGGAATTGGAAAAAAAGGCTTTGCTCATCCACTTCAAAAATCTGAAGGCGATGGAAAATCCCCCACTGGAATTTTTAAATTGGGAAAATTATTTTCTTATGAAAAACAAGGTAATATTTTACTTGAAAACCAACAATCGACCAAGGATGACAAATGGATAGATGATGTAAATTCAGCTGATTACAATAAACACATTAGTGGTGTTATTAATGCAAAATCCTTTGAAAATCTATTATTAAAAAACGATGCCTATAAATATTGTGTGGTAATAGAATACAATAGAAATCCAATAATAAAAGGGAAGGGAAGTGCTATATTTTTTCATTTGGCTACAAAAGAACCCAATTATACTGCTGGATGTGTGGCAATTGACGAAGCAAATATGAAATTATTAATTCATTGGCTTGACCCAAATCAAAATCCCAATATAATCATGGGAAACCTCGTAGAATTAAATTCAGGATTGTAAAATATAAATAAACCCGACAAGTTTATTAAATTTGTCGGGCAATATTTGTTTATTCTGCAATCAAAATCTGCAATCAAAATCTGCAATCTAAAATCTATTCCTCTTCCTTTTGTCCCATCATCATCAAATAGGCTTTTAGGAATTCGTCTATATCACCATTCATAACGCCATCTACATTACTAGTTTCGTGTCCAGTTCGAACGTCTTTTACTAATTTATACGGTTGCATTACATAATTTCTGATTTGAGAACCCCATTCAATTTTCATTTTTCCGGCTTCAATATCAGAGCGCTGTGCTAGTTGTTTCTTGAGCTCAATTTCATACAATTGCGATTTAAGCATTTGCATCGCTCGGTTTCTATTGTCGTGTTGCGAACGCGTTTCTGAACATTGAATCTGAATCCCAGAAGGTTTATGGTACAATTGCACCTTGGTTTCCACTTTATTCACATTTTGTCCACCAGCACCACTCGAACGCGAGGTAATGATTTCGATGTCGGCAGGATTGATTTCAATTTCAATAGTGTCATCAACCAAAGGATACACATAAACCGAAGCAAATGAAGTGTGACGTTTCGCATTACTATCAAAAGGAGAGATGCGTACCAATCGATGCACTCCATTTTCGCCTTTAAGATAACCAAAAGCATAATCACCTTCAATTTCCAATGTTACGGTTTTTATACCAGCGGCATCGCCTTCCTGATAGTTGAGTTCCCGTATTTTGTAACCCGATTTTTCGGCCCACATCATATACATTCGCATCAACATCGAGGCCCAATCGCAACTTTCTGTTCCGCCTGCACCCGCTGTAATTTGCAAAACAGCACTTAAACTGTCACCTTCGTCAGACAACATGTTTTTGAATTCAATGGCTTCAATATGATTTTGAGTTAGATTATATTGCTCATCCAATTCTTCTGAAGTGAATTCCCCTTCTTTGTAGAATTCATACCCTAATTGCAACTCGTCAGTCATTTCAACTGCTTTATTGTAATCTTCAATCCATTTTTTCTTGGAACGAAGATTTTTTACGTAGATTTCAGCTTCTTTTGGATTATTCCAAAAATCGGGAGCCAAAGTTTTCTCTTCTTCGTTAGTGATTTCAATTAATTTAGCATCAACGTCAAAGATACCTCCTCAACGCACCAAGGCGCTCTACAATACCTTTTATTTGTTCGGTAGTTGTCATAAATTATAGTAATTTTGCGAATAATTATTTGAAGCTAATCCCGCTATCCGTTGTAATCTTTTCTTTTTTTAAAGAAAAAAAAGAAAAGGATTTCCACTACTATCGGGGCTAAAAAATCCTTCAAATTAACATTTGTTTTATAAAAAAAAGCAAAAGTAAACTATCTAAAGAATATATGGAAATAAATTTAGTGAGTGATACCGTTACCAAACCAACACAGGATATGTTGCGCGCAATGTTTCGTGCCGAAGTAGGGGATGACGTTTATAAGCAAGATCCAACGGTAATTGAATTAGAATCTAGAGTTGCCGAAATGTTTGGAATGGAAGCAGGTTTGTTTTTTCCTTCAGGAACTATGGCCAATCAAACAGCCATAAAACTCCATACCCAACCAGGTGAGCAATTAATTGCCGACAAATATGCGCACGTTTATAATTATGAAGGTGGTGGAGCCTCATTTAACAGTGGTGTTTCTTGTTGTTTGATCGACGGAAATCGCGGAATGATTACCGCTGAGCAAGTTGCCGCTTCTATCAATGATCCAGAATTTTATCATAGTCCGTTGACAAGTTTAGTTTGTGTCGAAAACACAACTAATAAAGGCGGTGGAGCCTGTTATGATTTTGAAGAGTTTCGAAAAATAAGAAAGGTTTGTAATGCCAATAATTTAAAATTTCATTTGGATGGAGCCAGAATTTGGAATGCTTTGATTGCTACCAATGATAATCCAACAGAATACGGAAAAGTATTTGATACAATCTCTGTTTGTTTGTCTAAAGGCTTGGGAGCTCCAATTGGTTCGGTTTTATTGTCTGATAAAGCGACTATTCATAGAGCGCTTAGAATCCGAAAAATATTAGGTGGCGGAATGCGTCAAGTAGGCTATTTGGCGGCAGCCGGAATTTATGCAATGGAAAACAATTTTAATAAATTGCCAGAAGATCATAGACGTGCCAAAGAATTAGGAGCGGTATTAGAAAAGTTGAATTGGGTTGCCAAAGTTGAACCAGTGGAAACTAATATTTTAATTTTCTCGATTCAATCTAATATTAATGAAGCCGTTTTAATGAGTAAATTAAAACAAAAAGGAATCTCTATAAGCGCTATGGGTCACGGAAAACTTCGCATCGTGACACATCTGGATTATAGAGAAGTGATGCATACCTATGTTTTGGAAACTTTAGAAAAAATGATTTTATAGAATTAAGGTTTAAATTTTTAGTATAAAACTTCAAACCTTAACCTTTGTTTTTTATTTCTTCCAAAAGTGCAATAATTTTGTCTAATTTTTCAATGTCTAGTTTATTGAGGATTATGGTTAAAGCTTCTATTTCTTGTTTCGCTTCGATATTAGTTTGATAATCTGCCTGAGCTTGCATTCTATCTCTCTCGCTTTGTCTGTTTTGCGACATCATAATAATTGGGGCAGCATAAGCAGCTTGAGTCGAAAAAACGAGATTAAGTAATATAAACGGATACGCATCCCAATGATAAATAAAACCAATAAGATTCAATCCCATCCAAAGTAAAACTAAGATGGTTTGAACTATAATGAATTTCCAAGAACCCATTCCTTTGGCCACTGAATCGGCTAATCGACTACCAAAGCCAAGAGTTTCAAAATGTTTTTCGTGCCAGTTTTTGTAATTATTCATATCGATTTGGATTTAATTTGCTATAAAATATTTTTTATTTGAACATTTCATCCATTCCTGGAATAATAAGCTTATCGTAATTTAACGACATTGTTTTTTATGATAATTTTTTAATTAGCTACCTTGTCAATAATCAATATGTTATTATTAATTGACGAATCTAAAGTATACTTAATTGCCGAAAATATTTTAGTTGAGATATTGTATTTTAATAGGCAGTATTGAGCATCTTTTATCATATAACATACATATTCATTTGTAGATGGGTCAATATATCCTTTTCCAGTTGGATTAAAAATACCCAAAGTTTCATTTGGTAACAAATCTTCATAAGAATAATCACTTAAATTAATTTTTGCTAAAGCAACACCTCCATTAATTTTGTTGATTAAGCAATATGCTGTGTTATTGCTATAAGAAGTTGCTCTCATAAAAGAGATTTTAGAATTGTTAAATAATACTGCTTTTGAAGTATTGTTGCTTAAATTTATTTCAATTGTATTATCATTATGGTAGGAACTATAAAGTTTGCCAGCATTGAAAAAAGTTGTGTAGGATGCGGTTTGTTTAAAAGTCAAACCTTCATAACTTATTTCTAAAGTATTAGGATTAATTTTTATAAAATAACACAAATTATTTGGAGAACTGCTATTTGGATTATTTACAACGATTCCATAAAGCATTTTATTTGATTCATCCCAAACTAATGATGTCATAGTAGGTTCGTCTCCAATTATTTCTTTAGGATAAAGTAACTTTTTGGAAATAGTTGTTTTTGTATTTCTATCAAAAACGAATAACTTATCAGTTGGTGGGATATGTTCAATTAAATATATCTTATCTGAATTACAAGCAATTGTATTCAAGCCAAGGATAGTTCCATTTGTTAATCCTTCAAATTTAGAAAACGGACTTAATTTACCAGTATTGTTTCCAGTTTTTTCAATTTTCCCTGAGGTATTTACAGATAAATAACTAAAATCATCTTTAACTACATTGGTTTCAGCTGAAGGAGTGTCCCCTGAACAAGAAAATAGGAAAACTACACAAATTAGTGCTAAAAATTTTATTGTAAAATTCATATTTTAAATATTCAATTTTTGAGTTTTAAATTAATTATTTAAACATTTCATCCATTCCTGGAATCATTGGTATATCAACTTTGGCAACAGCATCTAGCTCTGCTTGGTTTACTTTAGCCGCTTTTTCAATTGCTTTATTAAGAGTAACAATCAAATAATCTTCTAATTGTTCTTTGTCTTCCAATAAAGAATCAGCAATTGAGATTGATTTTAATTTTCCGTTGGCAGTAAACGTAACTTTCAAATCCCCATCATTGCTTTGTTCGTCAATTAAAACCGAATCCATACGCAATTTTGTTTCTTCCATTTTTCGTTGGGTTTCTTTCAATTTACCCATCATTCCCATTAAATCCATTTTTATAGTTTTAAGATTGTTTATTGCAAAGTTACTATATTGCGTATTGATATTTGTGATAAGATTAATAAATTACGGATTCATTCTAATGTGACTTTATGTTATTTTTGCATTTTACCTTTAAAAATTAAAAATAGTAAACATGATTCGAAAAATTCAACCGCCAATCGCCAAAATGATTCCTAAAACATTAGAAAAATTTGGTGTAGCCAGAATTGATAATTATTTTTGGTTGAATCAAAGAGAAAATCCGGAAGTCCTAGATTATCTGAAAAAAGAGAATGCCTATTATAAAAAAATGACTGCTCATACCAAGGATTTTCAAAATGAATTGTTTGAAGAAATGAAGGGTAGAATAAAGGAAGACGATGAGTCTGTTCCTTATTTCTATAATGGTTATTACTACATCACCCGTTTTGAAACTGGGAAAAACTACCCTATTTATTCAAGAAAAAGAGAAAGCCTTACGGCAAAAGAAGAAGTACTGTTCGATTGCAATAAATTGGCAAGAGGTAAATCTTATTTCCAATTAGGAGGTTTAAGTGTTAGCCCTGACAATAAATTGGCTCTATTTAGTATAGATTATGTTGGACGTAGAATTTACGATATTCAAGTAAAAAATTTAGAAACAGGTAAGATTCTTTCTGATAAAATAGAAAAAGTATCCGGAAATGCCGTTTGGGCAAATGACAACAAGACCATTTTTTATTCTAGTCAAGATGAAATTACTTTGCGATCGGATAAAATATTCAAACATAAACTAGGAACTTCACAAGCGGATGATAAATTGGTTTATTTTGAAAAAGATGAAACTTTTAATGTTGAAATTGCCAAATCGAAATCTAGAAAATATTTGGCTATCGAATCAGGAAGTACTCTAACTACTGAGTTTAGAATATTGGAAGCTGACAATCCAGATGGGAAATTTAGAGTTTTTCAAAAACGGGTACGAGGTTTAGAATTCAGCATTAAGCATTATGGCGATAGTTTTTACATCATGACCAATAAAGATAAAGCGACGAATTTTAAGTTAATGAAAACGCTGGAAACGGCTACTTCCAAAGAGAATTGGACAGAAGTTATTCCGCACCGTGAGGATGTTTTATTAGAAGATATTGAAATTTTTAAAGACTTTTTGGTCGTTGAAGAACGTTCCAATGGATTGAATAAAATTCGAATTATGCCTTGGAGTGGAGAAGGGGAATATTATTTGCCTTTCGAAAGTGAGACTTATACTGCTTATACGTCTACAAATGTAGATTTTAATACGGATGTTTTGCGGTATTCGTATCAATCAATGACCACGCCTTCCTCGGTTATAGATTTTAATATGAATACAAAGGTCAAAAATGTTATAAAAGAACATGAAGTCCTAGGTGGAAAATTCGACAAAAATAATTATACCGAAGAACGTCTTTGGGCAAAAGCAAAAGATGGAACTCAAATTCCTATTTCGATGGTTTATAGAAATGGAATCAAAAGGGATGGTTCAAACCCAATGCTTCTATACGCTTATGGTTCTTATGGTCATTCAATAGATGCAACATTTTCATCGACTCGATTAACCTTGCTTGACCGTGGTTTTATTTTTGCAATTGCACATATTCGTGGCGGTGAAGATTTAGGGCGACAATGGTACGAAGACGGTAAGTTGATGAAAAAGAAAAATACATTTACCGATTTTATAGATTGCTCCAAATTTGTGATTGAACAGCAATATACTTCACCAAAGCATTTATATGCCGAGGGTGGATCAGCAGGAGGATTATTAATGGGAGTAATTATAAATAAGGCTCCAGAATTATATAATGGTATTATTGCTCAGGTTCCTTTTGTAGACGTAATTTCGACAATGTTAGATGAAAGTATTCCACTAACAACAGGTGAGTATGATGAATGGGGAAATCCAAACGTTAAAAAATATTACAATTATATGGTTTCTTATTCTCCTTACGATAATGTTAAAAAACAAAATTACCCTAATATGTATATTTCAACTGGATTGCATGATTCTCAGGTACAGTACTGGGAGCCTGCAAAATGGGTAGCTAAATTGCGAAATTTGAAAACTAATAACTCAGTTTTGTTTTTAGATACAAATATGGATGCAGGACACGGAGGTGCTTCAGGAAGGTTCGAAGCTATTAAAGAATTAGCAAAAGAATTCAGTTTTTTATTAGATTTAGAGAAAATTGAAAAGTAATTCAAAAATTTTTGTTAAATTTGCAGGGATTTTAGGTTAAAATAAAAAGTGTCCTTGAATAACTATTTTTTTATGAAACAAGAAATTAAAGCTTATAACAATATTTTAGAATTAATAGGCAACACACCGCTTATTAAACTAAATAAAGTTACAGAAGAATTTAAAGGAAATTTTTACGCGAAAGTAGAAGCATTTAATCCTGGACATTCTACCAAAGACAGAATTGCTCTTTTTATAATTGAAGAAGCCGAAAAAAGGGGTATACTTTCGCCTGGTGATACTATTATTGAAACTACATCGGGTAATACTGGTTTTAGTTTGGCCATGGTGAGTATCATAAAAGGTTATAATTGTATCCTAGCGGTAAGCTCAAAATCTTCAAAAGATAAAATTGATATGCTTCGTAGTTTAGGAGCAAAAGTATACGTTTGTCCAGCTCATGTTTCTGCAGATGATGAACGTTCTTATTATAATGTAGCCAAACGGCTGCACGAGGAAACTAAGGGGTCAGTTTATATCAATCAATACTTTAATCAGCTTAATATTGATGCCCACTACAAATCTACTGGTCCAGAAATTTGGGAGCAAACAAATGGTAAAATTACCCATCTAATTGCTTGCAGTGGAACAGGAGGAACTATTTCTGGAACTGCAAAATATCTAAAAGAACAAAACCCAAATATTAGAATTCTAGGAGTTGATGCTTTTGGTTCAGTATTAAAAAAATACCACGAAACGAAAGAGTTCGACAACAACGAAATCTACCCATACAGAATTGAAGGTTTAGGTAAAAATTTGATTCCATCAGCAACAGATTTTGATGTTATTGATCAATTTATGAAAGTAACCGACGAAGAAAGTGCGCATTCTACAAGAGAATTAGCAAGAAAAGAAGGTTTATTTGTAGGCTATACTTCTGGTGCAGTACTACAAGCTATAAAACAATATGCTGAAGAAGGTGAATTTGACAAAAATAGTAATGTTATAGCTATTTTTCCTGATCATGGTTCCCGATATATGAGTAAAGTGTTTAGCGATGACTGGATGAACGAACAAGGGTTCTTTGACAGTATCAACGAAGAAGAAGTACAAAAAATAGAATTTATAAAATAAGTTTATAAGTACAAAGATTTAAGTACTAATTATTAAGATAGTAAAAAACTCCATTCGCAAGAATGGAGTTTTTTACTTTTTACTGAATACTTTTTTACTGTTCACTGTTAACTGAACACTTATTCCTCCATAGTATGATAGACGTTCATTACGTCATCATCTTCCTCAATTTTTTCTATTAATTTTTCTACATCAGCCACTTCATCTTCCGATAGTTTTTTTGTAATTTGTGGAATACGTTCAAAACCAGAAGAAAGAATTTCTATTTTTCTACTTTCCAATTCTTTTTGAATCGTACCAAAACTTGTAAAAGGCGCATAAATTAAAATTCCATCTTCGTCTTCAAAAACTTCCTCGGCTCCAAAATCAATTAATTCTAATTCTAATTCTTCGGGATCAATACCTTCAGCGGGTATTCTAAAATTGCACGTATGATCAAACATAAACTCTACTGAACCTTGTGTTCCAAATGTTCCGTTACACTTGTTAAAATAGCTACGAATATTGGCAACCGTTCTATTATTATTATCAGTTGCAGTTTCTACTAAAATGGCAATTCCGTGAGGAGCATACCCTTCAAATAAAACCTCTTTATAATTGGCAGTATCTTTGTCCGTTGCTTTTTTAATAGCACGTTCTACATTTTCTTTGGGCATATTTACTGCCTTAGAATTCTGGATAACCGCTCTTAATCTAGAATTGGCTTCAGGATTTGGACCACCTTCTTTTACAGCCATTACGATATCTTTTCCAATTCTGGTAAATGCTTTGGCCATTGCTGACCAACGTTTCATTTTTCTTCCTTTTCTGAACTCAAACGCTCTTCCCATTGCTAATTTTTATTATGAACTGCAAAAATACAGTTATTAGTTATTTTTTCAAATATTTTTATGAATCAATTGCATTTTGATTTAATAAAATCCTTATTTTTTTGCTTGGTCAATTATTTATTCAAAACATTGAAATCATTCAATATTGTAATTGCTTCTGCGAGATAGGGATTTGTTTTCAATTCATTAATTTTTGAACTATTGATTTCTTGTTGAAAAGCATCTGATTTTATTTTTTCTGAATCGTATGAATTGTTCACAATTGTGCAATTCGTTAGAATTGTTGTGTTGTTTTTTATTTTTTTCCATAGCGAATCAATCGCATGAATATCATTAAATACATTTTCAAACGTCATTATAAGCATTTTTTTTTGACTATTGTATATTGTATTTATTTCTTTGTTAATAGCTATTATTTCATTGAACCTAGTATTATTTTTTGTTCGTAAATTGCTTAATTCTACGGCTTTTTGAAAGTAGGCTTTTGGAAATGGATTGAATTTAGTTTTTGAATTTATTTCGTCATATTTCAATGCTGTTTTGAAACTTCTTTCACGTGGTATAATGCTGTCAAATAATATTGGAAGACTAACATCCGGTTTGATTCCCTTTATTTGATTACTTTCTCCAGTAATTCTATAAAATTTTTCGATCGTTAATTTTACAAATTCCTGTTGGTTTTTGTCCAATGGAATTATTGATTGCATTGTTGCTTTGCCTAAAGTAGTACTGCCAATTACTATCGCTCTATTATAGTCTTGCAATGCTGCTGCAAAAAATTCGCTCGCAGAGGCTGAATTTCCATTAGTCAAAACCACAATGGGACCATTATAAGCTATACCATGAATATAATCTTTTAGTACAGTTTGCTTTTTTTTATTATCAACTAAAATGGAAACAGGACCAAAATCAATAAACAATCCAGCTAATTTTACAGCTTCTACCATAGAGCCACCACCGTTATCCTGTAAGTCAATTACCATTCCTTGGATGTCGTCTTTTTTAAGTTTTGCAAGTTCAACGACTACATCATAAGCAGAACCTTTACCATCTATTCCTTCAAAATCGGAATAAAAACTTGGAATATTGATATAACCAATTCGTGTTTCTTTTTCGGCAATAAAGCTATATACCGTATTGGCCACCGTTTTCATTATTTGTTTTTTGAGGAGCACACTTATAATAGTTCCGTTTTTTTTCTGAATCGTTAATTCAATTTCTTTATTGGAATCCGAATAAATTAATTCTCCAAGTTTTTCCAAAGATGTACAAGAAACCAAAAAATCTTCGCCTTTCTTATTGGAGATTTTTAAAATCACATCGCCTTTTTCAAACTTTTTAGAAAATGCGGCAGGACTTCCAGGAACAATATCTGCAATAAGTATTTCTTCTTTATCATTTAGAGTGACATTTAGCCCTAACGAATAACCAGTAGTTGATAAACTAGACATAAAATTGGTTTTTTCATCCAATGAAAAATAATTAGTATGAGGGTCAAAATACGTACAAAAGATATTTAAAAAATTATTTTGAAGATCATATTCTATTCCTTTCGAACTGTTCAATAGACCGCTTACTTTGCATAAATTCGATTCGAAAATTTTTGCTTTTGAAGTCTTTTCCAATTTTAAAAAGTTCTGGTTCAGTGAATCCAAATTAGAGCTTATTTTAGAAATGTCTTCTAAGATATCGTACTTCATTCTCTTTACCCATCGCTTCTCAACATCAGTCTCGAGCAGATCAAATGGAAAGTTTTTTTTAGAAAATTGAACAGTATCTTTTGTTTGATAATCAAAATCAACTTTTTGAATTTTCTCCAGTGTTTTTTTCTTTCTTTCTAATGCAAACTGATAAGTAGCTACAAAATCATTGATAAAAGTACAGTCATGTTCTAGGATATAATTATCGAGAAGTAGTCTGTGTTTACAAAGTTTATCGTATTCCTTTTTGGTAAATAAATTTCTGTTGCTGTCTAAATCATCTAAAAACATATCAAAAACATAAACCGATAGACTGTCATCTATCGGCTTTGGTTGGTAATGTTCTTTTTGAATTAAGGTAGTTATATTGGTAAGAATTTCACATGTTTTTGCACTATTTTGACCAAAAAGGGAGTATGTTGTCAAAAAGAGAAAAAGTGCAAATTGCTTCATTTGTTATTCTAAATTTATTTTTGCCATTGAAATTGTCATTTCCATTTTCTTATTTCTTGTAAAAAGGCAATTTCACGACTTTGGCTGGAACATCATTTTTTCTAATTCGGATAAAAATTTCACTGCCAATACTACTGTTTTCTGTAGTCACGTATCCCATTCCAATTCCAATATTCATTGAAGGCGACATCGTTCCCGAAGTTACGATTCCAATTTTTTTACCTAATGCATCAACAATTTCATAATCGTGTCTTGGCACCGCGCGTTCAAGCATTTCGAAAGCCACTAATTTTTTGCTAACTCCTACTTCTTTTTGTTTTTTTAAGTTTTCTGAGTTGGTAAATTCTTTTGTAAATTTCGTGATCCAACCCAGACCAGCTTCTAATGGCGAAGTAGTATCATTGATATCGTTTCCGTACAAACAAAAGCCCATTTCGAGTCGCAAAGTATCACGAGCAGCAAGACCAATAGGTTTAATTCCAAAAGATGCTCCAGCTTCAAAAACGGTATTCCAAATTTGTTCCACTTCAGCGTTTTTGCAATAAATTTCGAAACCACCTGAGCCAGTATAACCAGTTGCCGAGATAATCACATGTTCTATTCCGGCAAAATCAGCCACTTCAAAATGATAATATTGAATTGCCGATAAATCGATGGATGATAAGGATTGCATCGCTTCAACTGCTTTTGGACCTTGAATGGCCAATAAAGAATAATCATCCGATAGGTTTTTCATGTCAACATCCAAATCATTATGGCTTGAAATCCAATCCCAGTCTTTATCTATATTCGAAGCATTTACCACCAATAAATACTGTTCCTCTTTAATTTTATAAACAATCAAATCATCTACAATTCCGCCATCATGGTTTGGTAAACACGAATATTGCGCTCTACCAATTGTTAGAGTTGAAGCATCATTCGAAGTTACTTTTTGAATCAAAGCCAATGCATTTGGACCAGAAAGTAAAAATTCGCCCATATGCGAAACGTCAAAAACGCCAACACTTTTGCGAACCACCTCGTGTTCAGCATTTACGCCTTCGTATAAAATAGGCATGTTGTATCCGGCAAACGGTAGCATTTTAGCTCCCAAACTCTCGTGTATGTGCGTCAGTGCAGTATTTTTCATCTTGGATTTAAGTATAATTTGAAGTGGCTAATTTATCGATTTTTTATGGAGTGGCAAAGGGTTTATAGGAGCTATTTCCCGCTTTCACCTTTATCTTTGTTCGTTCCTCACAAAGGATATCGGCTCTATCGCGGCTAGAAATCATGCGTCAGGAAAACCGCTACTATTTTAATTTAGTTTTGATAAGTAAATGAAGTTTCGAAAATGGGACAAGACATTGTTTTTATTCTTCATCTACAAGATTACAGCAATAAAAGTTGGAAGAATCATCCATTTCATTGCGTCTTTCCTCCATTCTCTGTCTTTTAATGTCGTCGCATCTTTGTAATGTCAATAACGACAAGTACTTTAAATAATTATAAAAATGAAAACATTCACCGTTCCCACACGAGAAGAAGTAGCTCTAGCCAACCAAGATATTTTCGATAACTTACAAAAAGCCTTAGATTTGCACCTAAATTTGTAAGCTGCCATCGCCCATTCCGATAATGGATTGACACGATTCTTAGCCTATCAAAACGCTAAAACATCTTTGAACAACAAAGAAAAAGAAGCCGTAAACTTAATCGTGTGCCAAGTAAATGGATGTTTGTATTGTCAAAGTGTCCACTTGGTTTTAGGAAAAATGAATGGTTTCTCCGATGATCAATTATTGGATATCAGAAATCCACGAAGCACCGATCCCAAATTACATTCTTTAGTACAAGTAGCAGCCGATATAAGTAAAAATAAAGGAAGAGCTAGTGCGGAAAAAGTAGCTATTTTTTTTGAAAATGGATACACCAACGAAAATATGGTGGATTTAATACTGCAAATTAGTGATAAAACAGCAATGAATTATTTGCACAATCTCATTCAAATTCCAATAGATTTTCCGTTGGCTCCTGCATTAGAATTGGAAATGGTATGCTTTAAAAATGGTATCGAGAAGCATTTTGAATCAGATGCTTCTCGATACATTTTTTTATAGTAAAGCTGACGCATTCCTTTAAAAAACTATTCAAAAAGAATGATGTTTTTTTTTAAAGCACAGCTTAGGGTTATAGAATGTGTTGATGGATGGAATAATTAAAGTTCTTTCTTTCTATATAGAAATTCATCTTTTAAAATATTATCCATCATGGCATTGATTCGGATAGCTTTGGTTTCCTCTTTTTTTGCTGCGTAAATCCATTTTATAAATTCTTTTTGATGCCTTTCTTTTAATGTTATAAATTTTTCATACGCTTTTTGATCGTATTTCAAACAATCTATAATTTCTTCTGGAATTTCAAAAATGGAATTGTCTGCAAATAATTGGATTTTCACATAATCTCCGGCTTGTTTCTCTATTTTCTTTCTAATTGCAGCTTTAACTGCCATGAACAATTTACCATTTCTCATAGGGGCTAAATTAAAATTACTAAATTCAAACGCATCAATCTTTCCTTTTACTTTTACCCAACCAAAAGGAGTGTTTTTATTTTGTTGAATTCCTGCAATTTCGGCAAATGTCCAACCACCTTTACCTGGATATTTTTGGAGTAAACATTCTTTTTCAAATATTGGTTTTTCCATTTGGTCAGTAATTATATGAAAGATGTAAATAGTTTTTTTTGCTATAGCTAGTTGGAAATCTAGATTCATAATATTTGACATAAAATGTTTTTCTAATGTTATGCATAATACTAAGTAAGACGAAAATATTCTATTGCATTCGAGCCGTATTAACTGTCATTTTGAATGGTCCATAAATCACAATTTCATGAAATTCTAAAGCAGGTTTTCTAAAGAGTTTAGTATATAATGACGTATTATGATGCCTTTATTTTATTTGCAATTGTTATAGTTTTTTGCCACTTACGTCCATTTGATGAAGTAATTTCTGCAGAATAAGTAACAGCCCAAGTAGTATTGTCAAATTCTCTCCAAATCATAAAATAGGCTTTTTCACCTGCGTCTACAACCATGTCTCTTTTTCCTTCGTCACCGAAATAAGATTTTTCAAGGAATTTTTCAATGACTTGTTCTCTTTTGTCTTTAGTTGTGTTAAATTCTTTAATACCAATCTTTGCTAATGGTTCCCAAATAGTAAGGTTTCCTTTATTAACAATGGTAACTGTAACAGTATGCATTATCAAATTGTTGGGAGTTTCAATTAAAGAAACTTCAAATTCAATTTCAGCTTTTGCAGAAAAAGTTCTTCCTATAAAAAATCTAAAATAAGAAAGAATAGCACCTACTATTATTGCTATTAATGTTATGATGTCTTTCAATACAGAAACGAATTCTTTGTTTTTTGTTAAAATTTCAATGGTAAGAATCTGATATTTGAATAAGTTCCCTAAACCAAAAGTAAATAACAAAATCAAAAGAATTAGAAAAATTGATTCCCTTCTCATGGATTATAAATGAACAAGTAGTAACCAAGAATTGCCACTAAAACTAAGAGGAAGACAATTGCAAAAAATGGAATACGTCGTTTTGTTGATGGTTGTTGCATAATATGTGAGATTTAAAGTTTGTTTTGTCTAAATTGAACTGTTTCTTTTTGCAGATGGATGTAAGTTGCATTACCACTAAAGAATTCAAACTAATATTTATATAACTAATTAAAAATCAATTGCTTCTGATTTTATCTAAATTTATTTATTTTTAAATAGGATACGCTCACACTAATAATTATTTTCTCCTGGGGAAAATAGGGAACGGCATGTGACTAAAATACTCGCAAAAAAATAAAGATCATATCCCAAAAATCGTGCAGAAATCTGCTATTCGTTTCCTTTTTCAAAAGCTAATCAAATTTAATGATTTTACTTTAGTAAAACAAATGTATAAATAAACAAATAGCTAAAAATGAGAAAGTTATGTTATTTGGGATTGCACGTCCTTTTTCTTGAGTGCTCCATTTGTATCTTCATTTTGTGTAATAGAAAATAAATTATAATCCTTAAAATAGTTTTGATGGTACAAAAATTGCAATTATCGCCGTTTACAATGGAAATGGCATTGCTAAAAGTACAATTTGCCGAAGAATCTAGGAATTTTCGACATGGAAAGGTTTCGCTACAGCTGGAATAAAACGGTTTTTCAAAGTAGATTTTATATTATGAACTGATTTAGTTTTTTTACGTTTTTCTCTCTAAGGTACCAATCATTAGACACAAGTTCAATATTTTCGACCTTTAAAGTGCCAAAATTATAATTCTTATATTGCTCTAAGAAAATTAAAAAATTTTTTGGGTTTTTCAATTTTTTTCTAAATCTTATCGTAGTAATATGAGCTGTTGATATTGAATATCTAGAATCAATGCTATTTTCAAGATCTTCTTTTTTAAAATTTGACCTTAGATTATCACGTAAATTATTTAGGGAATCGTTAGTTGGAAAACCTTTGATCAGAACTCCTGAATTTGATAAAGTAATACCTTTAAATTCTATTTCAAAATTTTCAACCTCATTAAAGCTCTTGGAAATAATGTCTGAATATTGATTAACTGAGATTTTTGAAATATTGAAATCTGAATGACAAGAAATGATTGATAAAACAGTTATATGCATATCTGATTTGGGATAATAATATTCTTCAGGTTCAATTTCCTTACTCTTATTCAGAAAGTTTTCAATTTCAATTTTAATTTTCTCACTTGGTCTAATTAACAAAGTAAGTCCAAACCTTTGATCATTTGGAGAATCGATTAATTCGTCTATAAAGTAATTGCCCTTAAGGATTTCAATGGATGTTTTATCATGAAGATTGCCGTAAAGTTGATTTAAATTTTCTCGATGCATTGTAGTAAAATGAAATTGGTTTTTAATAAATTATCTACTAACTTGTATGCACTTACTATATAGCTTTAATCAACTTAAATCATTTAGAATATACACTATTTACTAGTTTGTTCAGTAGTCAATCAAACTTAGTGATTTTACTTACATATAACTAATGAATTGCTAAAAATCAGACTGTTTAATTGATTGGAAAAATTTCCCATCCTTTTGCGTGAATGCTCCATTAGGGTCCCCAAGTTTTGTTGCATCTTTGTATTAATGAAAATATATTATAATTTTAAATAGAGTTTTTATGGAACAAAAATTGCCCTTGCCGCCGTTTACAATGGAAACGGCTTTGCAAAAAGTACAATTGGCCGAAGATGCCTGGAACAGTAAAGATCCCGAACGTGTTGTAATGGCTTACACTATCGACACTGAATGGCGCAACAGAATTGAGTTTATCAACGGTCGTGAAGCCGTAAAAGCATTCCTGAAAGACAAATGGACAAAAGAAATCGACTACAAACTCAAAAAAGAGTTATGGGGCTTCCGCGAAAATCGAATAGCTGTTCGTTTTGAATACGAATACCACAATGCCGAGGGACAATGGTTCCGCGCCTATGGCAACGAAAACTGGGAATTTGATGAAAATGGTTTGATGCAAAAACGATTTGCCAGCATCAATGATTTACCAATCGAGGAAAAAGACAGAAAGTTTAAATAAATGCACACTGTTAAATTGTTAGAAGCGGAATTTGCATCATTTGATTTTACGGATTTAAAAACAGGTTATACCTTCCCGTCACTTTTATTTTCAATAAAAGACCAGAATACTGATCAACAGTTTGGATATATGTATAACTGTAAATTTGAAGATTAATTGGTTTTAACTAAATTTACTAAAAAAGAAAAAGATGTTCGACGAATCTACTTTTACTTTGATTAATCCAAAAATTGGAAACCGCCCTATAAATTAACAACTTTTAATAGCAATTGCCATTTTGACGAAATACAGGGACTGAATTATTTTTCGTTGATTTGGATTATAAAAGGAAAAGGATTGGATACTGCTGACTTTTCTGAAAATCCTTTCAAAGCAGGAAATCTATTTGCCTTTTGTCCATGCCAACCATTTATGTTGGCTTCTAAAGAAAAATTGGAAGGTGTTGTTTTAAATTTTCACCCCGAATTTTTTGTATTCACAAGCACCAAGGCGAGATTGCCTGCGATGGAATTTTATTCAATAATATTTTCAAACTGCCTTATGTTGCCGTTGATGAGGTTTCTAAAAAAACTTTTGAAATGGTGATTGAACAGATAAAAACGGAAATGCAAAATCCAGAATTGGCATAATATGAATTGCTGGTTTCTTATCTCAAAATATTTTTGATTACCGCCACCAGATTCAAAAAACAACAACAACCCGATGAAGAATATCTAGAAAAAACGGATCCCAAAGAACCTTTTAATCTTTGGAATTTAAAGAATTATATTGAGTTGCATTTCAAAACCAAGCACTCTGCCAGTGATTATGCCGATATGTTGCATATTACACCACAGGCTTTGGCTAAAATTACTTAGAACCATTTCAATTAAACATTAACACATTTAATTTCGGAGCGTATTATTATTGAATCCAAAAGAGAATTGTATCTGACCAATAAAGCGGTCAAAGAAATCGCTTCCGAATTGGGTTATGAAGATGAACATTATTTCAGTCTTTTTTTCAAAAATAACTCAGCAGTTTCTCCACAAACGTATCGGGAAACTGTTGGTTTTGCAAGAGGGATGGTTTGATTTCGTTTTGTTGAAATAGTCATTCTTTTTTTGTAAATTTATTCAAATAAATGTTATGAATATTCCTATTCCAATTGACTGTACAGAAATCCTAAAAAGATACAGACCTATCCTTTCAAATTCTCATAAAGGAATGCTAGGACATGCTTTATTAATAGGAGGCAGTTATGGTAAAATAGGAGCTATGGTTTTGGCTTCAAAAGCTTGTTTGAAAACAGGTTGTGGATTGGTGACGACTTTTATTCCAAGTTGTGGTTATGAAACCCTCCAAACTGCTGTTCCTGAAGTAATGGTCCAAACCGATATAAACGAAAAACATATTTCAAGATGCGAATTCAATTTTGCACCTCAAGCTATTGGTATTGGTCCAGGAATGGGACAGGATCTAGGAACTCAAAAAGCATTTCACGAAATTTTAAAAAAACACTTCACTCCTTTGGTGATTGATGCAGATGCTATCAATATATTGGCTAAAAACAAAAAATGGATTGAATTACTGCCATCTAAGACCATTCTTACGCCGCATCAAAAAGAATTAGAACGCCTCATTGGAAAATGGAATTCCGAAACCGAAAAAATGGAAAAAACTATGGTACTTTCAAAACAATACGAACTAATTATAGTTATGAAAGGTAGTCCTACTTTAGTAATTGATGGTGAAAAAATTTATGAAAATACTACTGGGAATGCTGCATTGGCAACAGCCGGATCAGGAGATGTGCTCACAGGAATGATTACGAGTTTGCTAGCGCAATCCTACGAACCTATTGATGCAGCTCTTCTTGGAGTTTATCTGCATGGTTTAACTGCCGATATTGCATTGCCTGTAACTGGCTACCAATCCTTTATCGCCTCCGATTGTATCGCCTATATTGGAAAAGCCTATTTGAGTTTGGGAAAGTAATTTTATCAAACGAATAAGTCATTTACGTTGATTTATTTAAAAGAAAAATCCGTGGAAATCTGTTAACTCAATGTAATCCATGGCCAATTTTTAGTTATAAAACAAAATTGCACTAACAACCACAAAATAATTAGTGGAAATTAGTGCAATTGGTGTTTAAAATAGATAGTATTATTATCCTAAAAACGCCTTCAATTCTTCATAAGTCTTGATTTTTGTACTCACTTTTTCTTTTCCTAACACACTTTCTATTTGTGTTGGAATAGGTAATTTTATATTTAAAGCAGGTTCTACTACATCCAAAAATTTGATAGGATGGGCGGTTTCTAAGAAAATCCCAATCGCATTTGGAAAATTGATCATTTCTTTTTTTAATCCTAAATAACCTACTGCTCCGTGAGGTTCTGCAATATAACCGTCTGTTTTATAAATGGTTTGCATCGCAGCTGTAGTCTCTTCATCAGTATACGAATAAGAAGAAAAATCCTTTCTGAATTGCTCCAAATCGTTGTTGTACATTTCCTGAATTCGGATAAAATTACTTGGATTTCCAACATCCATGGCATTGGAAATAGTAGCTTTTGAAGGCTTTGGATCGTAATTTCCTTTTTCTAAAAATCGAGGAACGGTATCGTTTACATTCGTTGAAGCCACGAAATGTTCGATTGGTAAACCTAATTTTTTGGCCATGATTCCAGCACAAATATTTCCAAAATTTCCACTTGGACAAGAAAATACTAAAAGTTTGTTTTCGGATTTTAATTGCTTGTAAGCAAAGAAAAAGTAAAACATTTGAGGCAACCAACGGGCAATATTTATCGAATTGGCCGATGTCAGCTTGTGATGTTTTAGACTTTCGTCTAAAAAGGCTTTTTTGACCATATCTTGACAATCATCAAAAACACCATCTACTTCAAGTGCTCTGATGTTTTGTCCTAAAGTTGTTAGTTGTCTTTCTTGGATGTCGCTCACTTTCCCCGAAGGGTATAATATCACTACATCAACACCTTGAACCCCAAGAAAACCACTCGCAACTGCACCACCTGTATCTCCAGAAGTAGCAACAAGAACTGTGTTTTTATTGTCCTTTTTGTCTTTATTGAAATAACCCAAGCAACGCGACATAAAACGAGCGCCAACGTCTTTGAACGCCATTGTAGGTCCGTGATATAGTTCTAAGGCGTAGATTGAATCTTCAACTTTCACCGTTGGGAAATCGAAACTTAAAGTTTCGGCAATGATTTGTTTTAAAGTTTCAGTAGGAATTTCGTCGCCTACAAATTGTTGGATAACTTCAAAAGCAATTGCTTCATTGCTTAAATTTTCTATATTTTTGAAAAAATCACTATTTAATGGAGTAATGGATTCTGGAAAATACAATCCTTTATCGGCTGCTAATCCTTGAATTACCGCTTCTTGGAAAGAAACTTTTGGAGCATTATGGTTTAAACTGTAGTATTTCATTTTTTTATTTACGATTTACAATATTTGATATACGATTTTGTAATTCTAACTTCGTATATCGTATTTCTAACTTCTTATATTATACTTACACCTTCTGGATTCACTTTTGAAACGTGAATTTCATAAGGCAAATTAATTTTGTCATAAACTGCACTCATCGCTTTGGCGATTCTTTCGGCGGTGTCTTTTCCTTTGCTTAACGCAAAAATAGAAGGACCTGAACCTGAAATCCCCGAACCTAAGGCTCCATTATCATAAGCGGTTTGCTTAATCAAATCGAAACCAGGAATCAAAATACTGCGAACCGGTTCGATGATTTCATCATGTAAAGAACGACCAATCAATTCGTAATCTTTGGTATACAATCCAGCAATTAATCCGCCTACATTTCCCCATTGGGTTATGGCACTTTTCAAGGAAACTGTTTGTTTTAATACCGAACGCGCATCCGATGTTTTCAGTTCAATTTGAGGATGAACTACTGTTGCATATAATTCCTCTGGACTGTCAATTTTGATTATGTCTAATGGATTGGAACATCTTACCAAAGTAAAACCTCCCAATAGGCAAGGGGCTACATTATCGGCGTGGGCATTTCCGCTAGCTAATTTTTCGCCTTGCATGGCAAATTTCACCAATTCTTTGCGGGTAAATGGACGACCCAATAATTCGTTGATTCCAAAAACAGCTCCGGCTGAACTGGCAGCACTACTTCCGATTCCGCTTCCTGCCTTGATGTGCTTGTATATTTCTATTTCAAAACCAAGTTCGGTGTCCACTTCTTCCATCATTGCTAAAGCAGCCACTCCAGCTACATTGTTTTCAGTTTCCATTGGCAAATCGGCACCTACAATTTTTGTGATTCGAATCCCTTTTACATCCGATTTTCTTATAATCATTTCGTCGCCTGCAGTAGTCAAACAAAGTCCCAGAACATCAAAACCACAAGAAAGATTGGCAATGGTTGCAGGGCAAAAAAGTTTTATTTCATTCATATAATAGTCTTAAAGTCTAAAGTCATAAGGTCTTAAAGATTAACAGTTTTACTGGCTTTGAATCTTTAAGACTTTTGACTTGTTGACAGATTTAAATGTTTCCTACACGAATTACATCAGCAAAAATTCCTGATGCTGTAACTGCAGCACCAGCACCAGCACCTTTTATTAGTAAAGGTTGGTCAACATACCGATCCGTGTAAAATTGTACAATATTATCTTTTCCTTCCAGATTATAGAAAGGACTTTCTTTTGGGATAAATTCTAATCCAACGCTAGCTTTTCCGTTTTCGAAAGTAGCGACATATTTCAAACGACATTCTTTTGCTTTTGCTTCTTTCAGTAAATTTTCAAAATGGGCTGCATTCTTGATTAACGATTTAAAAAAATCTTCGTTATTTGTTGTTGCCAAACATTCTGCCGGTAAAAATGATATGTTGGTGATATCTTCGATATCAAATTGGTAACCGCTTTCGCGAATTAGAATTAATATCTTTCGGGCAACATCAACGCCACTTAAATCAATTGTTGGATCTGGTTCAGTGAATCCTTGTACTCCGGCTTCTTTTACAACATCGTGAAACGAATTGTTTTCATCGAAATTGTTGAAAATAAAGTTCAAACTTCCAGATAAAACGGCTTGTATTTTGTTCACTTTATCGCCAGAAGCAATTAAGTGTTTCAAGGTGTCAATAATTGGTAAACCTGCTCCTACATTGGTTTCAAATAAGAAAGGCGCATTGTATTTTCGTGATAATTGTTTCAAGTAACTGTAATTATCATAAGCTGAAGAACAAGCAATTTTATTACAAGTAACGACTGCTATATTTTGTTTTAAGAAATGTTCATACGATTGTGAAACACTTTCATTTGCTGTAATATCTACAAAAATACTGTTGCGTAAATTGAGTGCTTTTACATTTGAGATAAAGTGTTCTTTATTTGCATTTTCGCCATTTTCTAATGTAGATTTCCAATTTTTTAGGGAAATGCCTTCTTCGTCAAAAAGCATTTTTCTAGAATTGGATACAGCAATAACTCTAAGGTTTATTTTTAGATTCTCTTTTAGGAATTTTTTTTGTTGATGAATTTGTTCAATAAATTTTTCACCTACGTTTCCAACACCCATTACAAATAAATTCAGCTGTTTGGTATTTTCTTCAAAGAAGTTTTCATGAAGCGTATTCAGTGCTTTTTTAACATCTCTTTCGTTGATTACTGCTGATATGTTTCTTTCGGAAGCACCTTGAGCAATCGCTCTTATATTAACATTGTTTTTACCTAAAGTACTAAACATTCTACCGCTTAATCCTTGGTGGTTTTTCATGTTTTCACCTACTAAAGCAATTATGCATAGTTTTTTTTCGACAATACAAGCATCGATTTTGTTTTGTGCAATTTCAATAGCAAAAGCATTATTTATGGCGTTTTCAGCATTTTCAGCATCGATATCTAGGATTCCAATACAGATTGAATGTTCTGAAGAAGCTTGCGTGATGAAAATTACATTGATATCATTTTGAGAAAGCACTTCGAACAATCTTTTTGACGATCCTGTAACTCCAATCATTCCTGAACCTTCAAGAGTAATCAAGCTAATGTTTTCGATATGACTTATTCCTTTGACAGGATTGGTTTGTGATATGTTTTGGTTTGAAATATAAGTTCCGTCAGCTTCAGGTTCAAAAGTGTTTTTGATTATTATAGGAATGTTTTTTCTTAAAACAGGCTGAATCGTTGGAGGATATAGCACTTTGGCTCCAAAATGAGATAACTCCATCGCTTCTTGATAGGAAATTGTAGCAATAGGTTGTGCTTGTTTAACAATTCTTGGATTAGCAGTAAACATACCATTGACGTCAGACCAAATTTGCAATTCAGTAGCATTGACAGCAGCGGCTATGATTGCCGCAGTATAATCAGAACCACCACGACCAAGAGTTGTGCCAATATTATCTATAGAATTAGCGATAAAACCAGGCATAATTACAATTTGTACCTCATTCGAGGCAAAATAATCAGCAATTAGGGAGTTTGATACTTCAAAGTTTACAACCGCTTTACCAAAATTATTATTGGTTTTTATTAATTCACGGCTGTCTTTGTAACTACAGTTTTTATTTTGTTGATTGAAGGCTTCTGCAATTATATAAGAAGATAATAATTCTCCAAAACTCAAAATAGTATCCGAAGTTCTTGGGGATAATTCGCCAAGCAAGAAACAACCTTCTAATAAAGTATCTAAATGATTGATGATTCTTTTGATATGACTTAAAGATCTACTTTGCTCACTTACTGGAATTAATTCCTTTATAGCATCTAAATGTTTTTTTTCTATTTCAGAAACTACTTCCTTGAAACTTTCGTCATTAAAAGCTGCTTTTTGAGATGCAAGAACTAACAAATCGGTTACTTTGGTAAAAGCAGAAACAACAACAACAAGTTTGTCTTTTTTTGCTTTATTGAGGACTATATCCAGTACCAATTTTATATTTTGTGCATTGGCTACCGAAGTTCCGCCAAATTTTAATACTTTCATTTTATTTTTTTTATTTGAAAAAGCAATGTTTTTTATACACCCAAGAACTTTCTTCCTTTAGAAAAAAGTATAATAACAGGATTATATTTGAAAAGTTTACCCCAACGGGGTAGTAGTTGTAGTAGAAGCGGTAAATGAAACAGAAAACGCAGCCCAATTTTGAGTTGTTATCAAAGTCTGATATGTTTTGCTGTTATTTTTCATTTAATTCTCCAAAAGTACAGTTTTTTATAAAATAACAAAACCTTTTATTCAGTTTTTGCGAATATTTTAAAAAACGCGATATTAAAAAAAGAATATTAATTATTTTGACTCAAAACCTTGCTTTTTAATATTGAATTATTGAATTTTGAGCTAACAAAAGTTAAAGTGAAATGGATACTACACATTATATAAGTACAGCGGTACTTTCATTAGAAACGGTACATGAGATAGTTTCATTTCATAAAATGCTAGCATTATCTGATGAAGCTAAATTCAACATTCAAAAATGCAGGGAGTATCTCGATAAAAAAATGGAATCACATTCCAAACCAATTTATGGCATTAATACAGGATTTGGATCACTATATAATGTAAAAATATCAAATGAAAACTTATCTAAATTACAGGAAAATCTAGTAAAATCTCACGCTTGTGGAATTGGTGAAGAGGTCCCAAATGCTATTGTAAAATTGATGTTGTTGTTGAAAATACAATCGTTAAGTTATGGCCATTCTGGAATTCAACTGCAAACGGTGGAGCGATTAATCGATTTTTATAATAACGATGTTTTTCCAGTTATTTATACTCAAGGTTCTCTAGGTGCATCGGGTGATTTAGCTCCGTTGGCTCATCTATCATTACCTCTTTTGGGCGAAGGAGAAGTTTATTTTGAAGGTAAAAAAATGCCTTCCAACGAAATCTTGAATCGATTTAATTGGAACCCCATTGTGTTGCAGTCTAAAGAAGGATTAGCTTTACTTAATGGGACTCAATTTATGAGTGCTTATGGTGTTTATACCTTGATGAAAGCCAACAAGTTTTCATATTTGGCAGATTTAATTGGAACTATTTCCTTGGAAGCATTTGATGGTAGAATAGATCCTTTTCACGAGTTAGTACATTTTATTAGACCACATAAAGGGCAAATTGTAACTGCCAATCGAGTTAAGGAATTTTTAGACGGAAGTGAAATAATAAGTCAGAAGAAAACACATGTTCAGGATCCGTATTCGTTTCGTTGTATTCCACAAGTACATGGAGCTTCGAAGGATGCAATTGATTATGTGAAAAAAGTTTTCAAAACTGAAATTAATTCTGTTACCGATAATCCCAATATATTTTCAGAAAGTGACCAGATTATTTCTGGAGGTAATTTTCACGGACAACCTTTGGCAATAGCTTTGGATTTTTTAGCAATAGCTTTGGCTGAATTGGGCAGTATTTCTGAACGAAGAACGTATCAATTAATTTCGGGGGCACGTAAACTTCCTGCTTTTTTGGTTGATAATCCCGGATTAAATTCAGGTTTAATGATTCCGCAATATACGGCAGCAAGTATAGCAAGTCAAAACAAACAATTGGCAACTCCAGCAAGTATTGATAGTATAGTGTCTAGTAATGGACAAGAAGATCATGTGAGTATGGGAGCTAATGGAGCCACAAAAGCATTGAAAGTAATGGAAAATCTGGAGCGAATTTTAGCAATCGAATTGATGAATGCATCGCAAGCTATTGAGTATCGTAGGCCTTTAGAATCTAGTGATTTTATTGAAATGTTTATAAAATCCTATCGTGAAGAAGTTCCATTAGTAAAAGAAGATCGAATCTTACATTATGATATTGAAAAATCAGTGGTTTTTTTGAATAGTTTCGAAATTGAAGATGATAGTTAATAATTTGTTAACATTAGCATTAAATAAAGCAGTAATTTAGTATTTTAAATTAATAAACGAGTAACAAAAACAGTACAAAATGTCTATAAATACTATTTTTCAATTTTTGGTTCCAAAAGACAAAAAATTCTTTCCTCTTTTTGAGGAAGCATCGGCCAATTTAGTTCAATTGGCTTCTATTTTACATGAGGCAGTTAATCTTCCGTTAAAAGTTCGAGATGAGCTTTTCTCTAAGATTGATGAATTAGAACAAAAAGGAGAAGATTTAACTCGTTTGACTAATCTGGAGTTGAGTAAAAATTTTATTACTCCCTTTGATAGAGAAGATATTCATTCCTTGATTACTTCAATAGATAATGTAGCCAATTATCTTCACGGCGCTTCAAGTAGAATGAAATTATATCAGGTAGATAAGATTACAAAATCAATTAGAAAATTAACCGAAATTAACCTTGAAGCCTGTCAGAATATTGATATCGCAGTAAGAGAATTAAGGAATTTGAAGAGAATGAAAAATATAACTGCAGCTTGTGTAATAATAAATAAGCTTGAGGCAAAATCGGATGATGTATATAATAAAGCGATTGCAGATCTTTTTGAAAATGAAACAGATGCTAAGAACATTATCAAATACAAAGAAGTATTGTCTGTTTTAGAATCTGCTGCTGATAAATGCAAAAGTGTGGCCAGTGTTTTAGAAACAATTACAGTAAAACATTCTTAAACAATTTTAGGAATTTTTAGGTTTAAGAAGAATGATTTTTTAAACTTCAATCTGTTAATTTACACTTTTTAATTTAAAATATGGATTTTACTTTACTCATAGTTATTATTGTATTGGCTTTGGTTTTTGATTATATCAATGGTTTTCATGATGCTGCAAATGCGATTGCGACTGTAGTTGCTACCAAAGTGCTTTCGCCTTTTCAAGCCGTACTTTGGGCTGCTTTTTTTAACTTTTTAGCTTATTGGGTTTTTGGTTTGGGTGTGGCTAATACAGTTGCAAAAACAGCTGATGCAAGTCAGATAAATTTAGTAGTCATTCTTTCGGGAGTAATCGCTGCTATAATCTGGAATTTAATTACATGGTGGCAAGGAATTCCTTCCAGTTCATCACATACTTTAATTGGTGGTTTTGCAGGAGCAGCGATTGCTCACGCTATTGCCATGCATGGCTTTTCGGATTATGTATACTCGGAAGATGGGGTAAATATTACAAGACATTGGTATGATTCTGTAAGTTGGTATAAAACAGGAAAAGATGGAGGAGTGCCATCTGGAGTTATTGTTATAGTTGCTTTCGTTGTTTTAGCACCATTATTGGGAGCTATTGTATCTTATTTCATTTCAATTTGGTTGTTAAATGCTTCTAAAAAAAGTATTTTACCTAAGCTTTTTACTATTTCATTAATGGTTTTGACTGTGCTATTTATTTACTATCAAATGGTACCTTATGATAAAATCATTGCCGATGGAGGACAGCCTCGTTTTGAATCGTCCGTTTTTTGGAGCGTTGTATTCGAATCGCATAATATCAAATGGTTTTTAGTAGCTTTTATTATACTAGCTATTTCAACATTTGCCTTAGTGTTTAGTAGTTTAAATCTTCATCAAGCAGATTCTGTTTTGAAAAAAATGCAATTATTGTCATCTGCAGCTTTTAGTTTAGGTCATGGTGGAAATGATTCTCAAAAAGTGATGGGAATTATAGCTGCAGCAGTAGCTGTTTATATTAAAGTTAGTGGTGTTGATATCATGATGCTTCCAGATTGGTTGCAAGTGGTCCTTCCTGATGATGATAAAGGGATAAAAGGAGTAATGCCACAATGGATTCCTTTGACTTGTTACACAGCGATTGCTGTTGGTACACTTAGTGGAGGTTGGAAGATAGTAAAAACTATGGGATCTAAAATCACAAAAGTAACTTCGTTTGAAGGAGTTGCAGCCGAAACAGCAGGAGCTTTGACATTATATTTTACGGAACATTTCAAAGTACCAGTAAGTACTACTCATACCATTACAGGGTCAATTATAGGTGTTGGTTTAACAAAACGTGTTTCAGCGGTTCGTTGGGGAGTTACTGTTAGTTTATTATGGGCTTGGGTTCTCACAATTCCTGTTTCAGCTTTATTGGCTGGAATTATTTATTATTTTTTAAGTGTTTTTATTTAATTTTTATGGGTTAAATGTAAATTACTTATCAAAATTTAAGGTATTGCCTATTAATATTTTCTACTCATATAATATAAAATAATACGATTTAGTAAAAAATTAAGAATTAGAATTGAAATATTTCTTAAATTTGAAGATTGAAAAAGATTTTAATGAAAAAATTTCACATTTTTATGCTATTTGTTACGCTAGGTTTCTTCTTGATGCCAGCTATAACTATGGCTTGTGAAATGAAATCTGAAAAATCGTGTTGCAATAAAGAAATGTCTTCTAAAGATAATTCTAAAGACTGTTGCAAAAAAAGTAAAGATAGTACAAAAAACCACGATGGTAATTGTAACGGTAAATGTGGCCATAATAATTGTACGACTTCATCTGTTCCATTCAATCTCGCTTTTTACGAATTAAAAATCAAAAATAACAACTTTGATTTTTCAGAAAACAAACAAAATTATTTTCATTCAGAAGCCAGTATTTCTTCTGGTTTTTCTTCACTCTGGCTTATTCCTAAAATAAGCTAAATTCCTTTTTGACATCCAAAATAGTGTCAAATTTAAAGCAAATTTGCTTTATAATCTTTTATTTAACGGCTAACTAAATGTTTAAATTATAGGGTTTACTATGGTTTAATTGTTTGTTTATCTAACTTCAATTTCAATTTAAAATACAATGAAATCATTATTAAAAATAATGGTAGCAATTACTTTATTGCTATCCAATGTAGATTTATCTGCACAAATAAAAAATACAAAAGCGGAAACAGTTAAAATTTATGGGAACTGTGGAATGTGTAAAAAGGCTATTGAAAAATCAGCAAATATAAAAGGTATTGCAACTGTTGACTGGAATAAGGATACTAAAATGGCAATTCTAACTTATGATTCAACCAAAACTAACCAAAGCGAAATTCTTAAAAAAATAGCTTTGGCAGGTTATGATAGTGAAAAAATAAAAGCTAAAAAGGAAGATTATGATAATCTTCCTGGATGTTGTCAATACGATCGTGAAAAGTAAAACTAATTTAAAAACTATTAATGTGAAAAAATCAATTTTAGCCCTATTCATAGTGGCATTCGTACTTGTTTCATGTAAACAAAATAACAAGAAAGATGAAACAATGAATTCAGAAACAATGAATTCAGAAAACACAACCCAAGATATTAACAATTCTAAATTTTCCATTGAAGAAATTGTGAGTAATTATTTGTCTATTAAAAATGCTTTAACAAAAGATGATTCGAACAGTGCTGCTGAAGCAGGCAAAACATTCGTTGAAACATTGTCTAAACTAGATATGAAAAATTTGTCTGATGATAAAATGAAAAGCTATATGGATATTGCAGATGATGCCAAAGAAAATGCAGAACATATTGGTGATAATTCGGGTAAAATTGATCATCAAAGAGAACATTTTGTACTTTTAAGTAAAGATGTAAATGATTTAATAACAACTTTTGGAACACAACAAAAATTATATCAAGATTATTGTCCAATGGCAGATGATAATAAAGGAGCTATTTGGATAAGTGAAACTAAAGATATCAAAAACCCATATCTAGGTGCTAAAATGCCTACTTGCGGGACTGTGAAAAAAGAATTATAGAATGAAAAAAGGCATCAAAAAGGTACTTTATGTTGGGTTAATTATTTTTTTGTTGATGCAATTGTATCAACCTGCTCGTAACCAAAGTTATGAGCAGGTAAATACGGCAAATTTCACAAAAGTGTATCAAGTTCCAAAAAACATAGAAACAATTTTGCGAACTTCTTGTTATGATTGTCATAGCAATAACACTAATTATCCTTGGTATTCCTATCTACAGCCTACTAGGTTTTTTATGGAAAGTCATATTAATAAAGGTAAAAATAATTTGAATTTTGATGAATATGGAAATTACTCCTCAAGAAAGCAGCTTACTAAATTGGATAGAATTGTAAAACAAATAAAATCTAGCGAAATGCCTTTAAGTTCCTATACCTTAATTCATAGAAATGCAATACTAACATCTACTCAAAAAGAAGAAGTTATCAATTGGGTCAATTCAGTCAAAGTGAATGAATAACTTAATACAATTCTTTAAACAATATAAAATTAGTACTGAATTAGGATTCAAAAAACAATTTTAAATGAATAAAATAAAAAAAATAATAGTAGTAATATTCATTCTCGCAATGAACAACTTTGCACATTCACAGGAAATGAAAGGGATGGTCATGAATAAAAAACAGGATACTCGAAAGGTAGAATCCACAACCTACACTTGTGTCATGCACCCTGAAATTCATGCCACCGAACCTGGGAATTGTCCTAAATGCGGTATGACTTTGATAAAAGAAAAAGGAAAGAAAACAACCAAGGAAGCAGTTAAAAAAACTATTTATAAAGCTCCTATTGAAGTAAAAAAAGAGGTTGAAAATACTAGTAGACAACCGATAAAATCAGCTGATTTGCCAAAAGAAAAAGCAGTAGTGGAGAAGAAAGTGTTTTCTAAAACAATACCAAAAACGGTACGTTACGACTTATATGTTCGGGACACAGTGGTAACTATTGGTAACAAACCAAAACGGGCCATTGCAGTAAACGGACAAATCCATATGCCAACTTTGACTTTTACAGAAGGAGATACAGCCGAAATTTATGTACATAACGAATTAAAAGAGGGCACTTCATTACATTGGCACGGATTGTATTTACCCAATAAAGAGGATGGAGTTCCTTTTTTAACACAACTGCCTATCAAGCCAGGAACAACTCATTTATATACTTTTCCAATAATTCAAAACGGAACTCATTGGTACCATAGTCATAGTGGTTTGCAGGAACAAATAGGAATGTATGGTTCATTGATCTTAAAGAAAAGAAATGAAGACGAATCCTTTAGAAAAGGGATCGATGATATACCACAAGTTCCAGTTATTTTAAGCGAATGGACCGATTATAAACCTGAAAATGTACATCGGATGTTGCTTAATGCTTCTGATTGGTTTGCTATCAAAAAAGGGACAACCCAAAGTTATGCTGAAGCAATTAAAGCAGGTCATTTTAAAACCAAATTAACAAACGAATGGAAACGAATGTTGGCCATGGATGTAAGTGATGTTTACTATGATAAATTCTTGATAAATGGGGTAAATGAAAGTCAATTGTCGCAATTTAAAGCGGGTGATAAAGTCCGGTTGAGAATTTCAAATGGAGGAGCTTCTTCCTATTTTTGGCTAACATATGCAGGTGGAAAAATGACCGTCGTTGCTAATGATGGAAACGATGTTGAGCCTGTTGTCGTTGACAGATTGATAATTGGGGTTTCTGAAACATATGATGTTATTATAACTATTCCTGAAAAAAACACATCATATGCATTTTTAGCTACTCCAGAAGATAGGACCAAATCTGCTTCAATTTATATTGGAGAAGGCATCAAAAAAGCAGCGAATCCTTTGCCAAAATTAAAATACTTTGAAGGGATGAAAATGATGAATAACATGATGAATATAGATGGTACAATGAATGATATGGGGATGGAAATGAGTCTGCAAAAAATGGACATGAATTCCGTTATGTATCCGGAACTTTCTAAAAGTTCAAATATGGATCATTCAAAAATGAAAATGACTAGTGAAATGGACCATTCTAAAATGGATATGAAATCAGATCAAATGGATCACTCTAAAATGGATATGAAATCTGGTAAAATGACTAAGAATGGTGAAATGGATCATTCAGGTCATGATATGGGAATGAAAAGTTCAGATATTGTAACCTTGAATTATTCGATGTTAAAATCCCCAACAAAAACAACGTTGCCAAAGGACGCTCCAGTGCATGAATTGCGTTTTGAATTGACCGGAAATATGAACCGTTATGTTTGGAGTATGGATAATGTTGTCCTATCTGAAACCGATAAAATCTTAATTAAAAAAGGAGAAAATGTTCGGATTACGTTATACAACAATTCCATGATGCGTCATCCGATGCATTTGCACGGTCATGATTTTAGGGTGTTGAATGGACAAGGAGAGTATGCGCCACTTAAAAATGTATTGGATATTATGCCAATGGAAACGGATGTCATCGAATTTGCAGCAAATGCTGATGGAGATTGGTTTTTTCATTGTCATATTTTATACCATATGATGGCGGGAATGAATAGGGTATTTAGTTATGAAAATTCAGCACCAAATCCACTTTTGCCAAACAAAGAAAAGGCATACAAGAAATTACAAGCCGAAAGCAATCAACTGCATTTAATGGCAGAAAATGATTTTGCTACCAATGGAAATGATGGAAAAGCAATGTTGCAAAATACGAGATGGAGTTTTGGAACCGAATGGAGATTGGGTTATAGTGACCATCATGGTTACGAATCCGAAACTCATATCGGAAGGTATATTGGAAAAAATCAGTGGTTGATGCCTTTTATAGGTTTTGATGCGCGTTATCGAAAATTAGACCATGGTGTTATTGAAGAAAATTTATTTGGTCAAACCAGTACCAAAGACAAACGCCTTCAAGTTAGTTTAGGGGTTAATTATACCTTGCCATTATTAGTAGTGGCGCAAGCTGAGGTTTTTCATGATGGAAATGTTCGTTTACAATTAATGCGAGAAGATATTCCGGTTACGAAACGATTGCGAATGGCCTTTATGGTGAATACCGATAAAGAATATATGGCAGGATTCAAATATATAGTGGGTAAAAATATAGGACTTACTACACATTATGACAGTGATATGGGGATAGGATTTGGCCTAAATTTGAATTATTAACCATCAGTTAAACAACAAAAAATGACCTTTATAAAAAAGAATACCAATAGTAATAATTTAATAATTTGTAAAATGAAAAAATCAATTTTAGCCCTATTCGTAGTGGCATTCGTAATGGTTTCATGTAACCAAAAAAATAAACAAGACGAACCTTTAAACAACACAATGATGGAAAATGACACAACAATGATGCATAATGATACAACAATGCATCATGATTCGAAAATGATGGATGAAAACACAAAATTGTATGCTTGTCCGATGCATCCTGAAGTTCAGGGAAAACTGAATGACAAATGTTCTAAATGCGGAATGAAATTAACTGAAGAAGTTAAATAATTCAAGTCCTATTCAGGGATTACTCTGAATAGGATTTTATTCAAATTATTATGGTTAAAAAATTAATCTCATTTTCACTAAGAAACCGAGCGGTTGTTTTGCTTGTATCGGCTTGCCTTTTTGCTTGGGGAATTTATAGTGTACAACAAAACCCGATAGATGCCATTCCTGATTTATCTGAAAATCAAGTTATTGTATTCACGGAATGGATGGGAAGAAGTCCACAAGTAATGGAAGATCAAGTAACCTATCCTTTGGTTTCAAACTTACAAGGTATTCCTAAAATCAAAAATATTCGGGCAGCTTCTATGTTTGGGATGAGCTTTGTTTATATTATTTTCGATGAAAATGTGGATCCTTATTGGGCAAGAACGCGTGTTTTAGAACGACTAAATTATGCCCAACGCTTATTGCCTCAAAATGTGGTTCCTACTTTGGGGCCTGATGGAACGGGAGTTGGACATGTTTTTTGGTATCATTTAGATGCTAAGGGAATGGACTTAGGAGAGCAACGCGCTATTCAAGATTGGTACGTGAAATTTGCTTTGCAAACCGTTCCAGGAGTTGCCGAAGTTGCCTCTTTTGGTGGCTTTGAAAAACAATACCAATTGGTTCTTGATCCTTTAAAAATGCAATATTATAATGTCAACATAATGGATGTGATGAATGCCGTTAAGGCCAGTAATAACGATGTTGGAGGTCGAAAATTTGAAATGAGTAATATGGCTTATATTATAAGAGGATTGGGCTATATTAAAAACATAAAAGATGTTGAAGAAATCGCCATTAAAAACTTCAATTCCGTTCCTGTAAAAGTAAAAGATATTGGTTCCATCCAAATGGGTGGTGATTTAAGACTGGGTATTTTTGATGAAAATGGTAATGGGGAAGTGGTTGGAGGTATTGTAGTAATGCGCTACGGCGAAAATGCCGATAAAGTAATTAATGCGGTTAAACTAAAAATGAAAGAAGTCGAAAAAGGGTTGCCTGAAGGCGTCACTTTCAAAACTTCCTATGACAGAAGCGTATTAATCGAAAAAGCCATTGAATCGGTAAAAGGTACATTAATCGAAGAAATGATAGCCGTTTCTTTAATCGTGTTGATTTTTCTTTTTCATTGGCGAAGTGCGTTGGTAATCTTAATACAAATCCCCATTTCTATAGCGGTGAGTTTTATTTTGCTTCAAGCTTTTGGTATTTCATCTAATATTATGTCGCTTACTGGAATTGCTTTGGCGATTGGTGTTATTGTCGATGATGGAATTGTAATGGTCGAAAATTCCTATCGAACAATTTCGGTCAGACAAGAAGAATTGGATAATAATCAACAATAAAATTTGTAATGAAAAATAGATTTATAAAATTATTCAAAAAAGAACACGATCCATTATCTAAAGAAGAAAGACTTAAAATTATAGAAGAATCGTCACATCTAGTTGGACCGGGTGTTTTTTATTCCACTCTTGTAATTATTGTGTCCTTTTTACCAGTTTTTCTTCTTACAGGGATGGAAGGAAAGTTATTTAGCCCATTGGCTTGGACAAAATCGCTCATACTTATTGTTGATGCTTTTTTTGCTATCTCTCTTACACCAGTTTTAATTAGTTTTTTAATGAAAGGGAAACTGAAACCTGAAAACAAAAATCCCATTAACCGTAAATTAGAGAGTATTTATACACCAATTTTAACTCTATGTTTAAAATGGAGAAAAACTTTATTAGCAATCAATATTATAGCACTGTTGATTGGTGGATTAATGTATACTCAATTAGGTTCCGAATTTATGCCTCCATTAGACGAAGGTTCAGTATTATTTATGCCAGTGACCTTGCCCGATGTATCGAATTCTGAAGTAAAACGAATTTTGCAAGTTCAGGACAAATTAATCAAATCAATTCCAGAAGTAGCACACGTATTAGGAAAAGCGGGAAGAGCAAATACTGCAACTGATAATAGCCCGATCAGCATGATTGAAACTATCATTTTACTTAAACCTAAGAATGAATGGCGAGCAGATATAAAGAAAGCCGATATTATCAATGAAATCAATAATAAACTACAGATTCCAGGGGTTACCAATGGTTTTACACAACCGATTATCAACCGAATTAATATGCTTTCAACAGGAATTAGAACCGATGTGGGAATTAAAATCTACGGTGCCAGTTTAGATACTATTAATGTATTATCTCAAAAAATTAAGAATGCACTTGAAGGAACTGCTGGTGTAAAAGATTTATATGCTGAGCCTATTACTGGAGGTAAATATATCGATATTCAAGCAAAAAGAGAAGTTATCGGAAGATATGGATTGACGGTTGACGACATTAACAATGTGGTTGAAGCATCTATTGGAGGGATGAAATTAACCACAACTATCGAGGGAAGACAACGTTTTTCTGTCAATGCCCGGTATGCTCAAGAATATCGAAATAGTATTGAAGCCTTAAAAAAACTGCAAGTTCAAACGATGCAATTTGGACCAATTCCGTTAGAAACTGTTGCAGATGTAAAAATAAGTGATGGACCACCAATGATAAATAGTGAGAATGCCATGCTTCGTGGTAGTGTTTTGTTTAATGTTCGTGATCGAGATTTAGGAAGTACCGTAAAAGATGCTCAGCAAAAACTAGATGCCATGATGAAAAAGATGCCAAAAGGGTATTATGTGGAATGGAGTGGACAATGGGAAAACCAAATTCGAGCCAACAAAACATTGGCTATGATTTTGCCACTTGTTGTTGTATTAATTTTCATCATTTTATTCTTTACCTATAACTCAATGAAAGAAGCCATAATCACCATGATAACTGTTCCATTTGCCTTGATTGGTGGGATATTTATGGTTTATTTTTATGGTATTAATTTATCAGTGGCGGTGGCTGTGGGTTTTATCGCCTTGTTTGGTTTGGCGGTCGAAACGGCCATGTTAATTACCATTTATCTGAATGATGCGATGAATAAAATGGTAGCCAAACACGGCAATAGTGCTGAAACGATCACTGAAGAAATTTTAAGAGAATACATAATTGAAGGTTCAGCCAAAAGATTACGACCAAAATTGATGACCGTTTCGGTGGCGCTGTTTGGTTTAGTTCCTATTTTATGGGCAACAGGAACAGGATCAGATGTGATGTTACCCATTACAGTTCCTTTAATTGGCGGAACTATCACTTCAACAATTTATGTATTATTAGTAACTCCTGTTGTTTTCGAAATGTCAAAACTTCGTGAATTAAGAACAAAAGGTAAAATTGAAATTATAGATGCAAAACATTAAATTTTATATCGTTATAAGTTGTTTGATTTTAAGTTTTACAAATAGTAATGCTCAAACACTTTCGTTGGATGCCGTTTTGAATCAAATCAAAACGAATAACCCGCAGTTAAAAATGTATGAAGCCAATATTCAAAGTATGGATGCGGCAGCAAAAGGAGCCAAAAGTTGGATGCCACCCCAAGTGGAAACGGGTTTTTTTATGACACCTTATAATACTAAAATGTGGAAAGCCGATGGTGATTTCGCAGGAATGGGAATGTATATGTTGGGTGTTACACAAATGATTCCTAATGCTTCCAAACTAAAAGCCGATTTTAATCTCATGAATGCCATGTCTGGGGTCGAAAAGGAAAATAAAAATTATACTATTAATCAATTGAATGCATTGGCAAAAAACAATTATTACCAATGGTTAGTTTTGAATAAAAAAATAAAAATTGCCGATGATAATTTGTTGCTTTTGAGCTATATGATAAAAAGTATGGAGATTCGCTATCAATATAATATGGATAAATTATCTACTTATTACAAGGCGAAATCACAATATGCTGCTACAGAAAGTATGATTGTAATGTTGAAAAATGAAATTGCTCAAAAACGAATTATGCTCAACACCTTGATGGCAAGAGACAAAAACACTTTGTTTGAAATTGGCGAAGAATATCAATTAAAGGATTTTAATAGCCAAGTTATAGATACGAGTTCTCTCTCTCAAAACCGAAGCGATGTAAAAGCCATTGAAAAAACAATGGAAATAAACCAACTCAAAATTGAAGTTGAAAAAACTAAATTATTGCCTGAATTTGGAGTCAAATACGATCACATGATACCATTTGGTAATCAGCCTAAACAATTTACTTTGATGGGAATGGTTACTATTCCAATGCCTTGGTCTAACAAAATGAATAAGGCAAATATTGAAAGTTTTAAAATTAAAAATGAAAACTTAAACTGGCAAAAACAGATGATTATGAATGAGGCAACTGGAATGCTTTCTGGAATGAATACAGAACTAATCAACCTAAAAAAGCAGTACGATATTGCTCAAAAAAGCATCATTCCAGCTTTAAAAAGAAATTATGACACGGCGGTATTGGCTTGGCAAAACAACACTGGAGATTTATTTGTAACTCTCGATGCTTGGGAAGCATTAAATATGGCTCAAATTGACGCTTTAGATAAATTGAAAAGTGTATTAGCAGTCCAAGTAGAAATTGAAAAACAATTAGAAATCAAGTAATTATGAACAAATATATAAAGTATAGTTTGGTTTTTATAATCATTTCCATAATTGGAATTACAATCTATTTGTTTGCCGTAAAATCGAACAATCATTCTGAAATGGATCATAAAAACGAGATATATACATGTTCGATGCATCCTCAAATAATTAGAGATAAACCAGGAAGTTGTCCTATTTGCGGAATGAATTTGGTAAAAAAAGCAACGGAAGATCAAACGGTAGACAATCATTCTATTGATAATGTATTAAAACCAACCGATAATTTTATTGTTGGAAATTATCCAACCACAACGGCAAAAGACACTGCAATTAGCAATGAAATAAATTTGCCAGGTGTTGTGGAATACGACCCTAATTCTGCTGTAAATATTGCAGCTTGGATAAGTGGTAGAATAGAGAAAATGTATGTAAATTTTAAATTTCAAAAAGTAGCTAAAGGACAAAAATTATTCGATTTGTACAGCCCAGAATTATTAACTGAACAGCAAAATTTTATCTATTTAATTACAAATGATTCTGAAAATAAATCCATTATAAAAGCATCAAAACAAAAGTTATTGCTTTATGGAATGACCCAAAATCAAATTAACGCTCTGGTTTCAACTAAAACTGTAAAACCTCAAATAACGATTTATAGTCCAGCCTCAGGAATTATTGACGGAACCCAAAGTATGACTAGCACATCTAATTCGCCAATGGAAAGAACATCTACTGAAGTTTTATCGGTTAAAGAAGGTGATTATATCAAAAAAAGCCAAGTCGTTTTCAAATTAGTGAACACAGATAAAGTTTGGGGGATTTTTAATATCAACCAAGGAGACAATAGTTTAATTAAATTGAATCAATCCATCAGTATTACCACGGAATTGGACGGAAATAATTCGTTTAATGCTAAAATAAATTTTGTCGAAACTCAATTAAATGCAATCGATAAAACCAATAGAATTCGTGTTTATTTAAACAATTCTGTATTGAAATTACCTATTGGATTGCGATTGGAAGGTAAGGTTAAAACCAATTTTTTAAATGGAATTTGGTTGTCTAAAGAATCGTATGTGAGTATTGGAGACAAAAAAATAGTTTTTTTGAAAGTCGATGGAGGTTTTGAAGCCATTTCTATAAAAACAGGAATCGAAATGGATGATTTTGTTCAAGTTCTTGATGGAATTACTATTAAAGATAAAATAGCACAAAAAGCACACTATTTAATGGATAGCGAAAGCTTTATTAAAACAAAATAAAGATGAAAAATTTAATATGGAAAGGAACTCTAATGATATTGTTGACTTTATTTACAGGGTGTAATACAAAAAAAGAAGAAACCAATAATCAAACGAAAACGGATAGTTCTGCTTCTAATGAAATTACATTAAGCAAACAGCAGATTCAGCTGGGCAACATTATTACCCAAACTATTTCAGAAACTCAAAATAGCGTAGAACAAAAGTATACAGGAGTTTTAACATTAAATCAAGAAAATGTCAAAACAGTTTCATCAAGAGCTATGGGGCGAATCGAAAAATTATATTTGAAAACTATTGGGGAATATGTAACTAAAAACCAAGCCATTTATGAGTTGTATAGCGAAGATTTAGCCATTGCCAAACAGGATTATTTTACAGCTTACAAACAACTTTCGATGCCGGGAGAATTTGGGAGAAATGCCCAAACTATGCTCCAATCAGCTAAACAAAAATTGTTGTATTTTGGTTTATCCAATGTACAAATTGAAAGTATAAAAACGGCTAACAAAGTTTCTCCGTACACCATTTTTTACAGTTCTGCTAGTGGTACAATTTCAGAAATATTGGCTACCGAAGGCAATTATGTTATGGAAGGTTCAGCGGTAATTAAGGTATCCAATTTGAATACCCTTTGGCTCGAAACACAAGTAAACATTACCTATGCAAAAAATCTTAAAATAGGTCAGAATGCAAAAATTACTTTTACCGATTTTCCAGATAAAACAATAAATACTAAAGTTACATTTATCAATCCTGAAATTAATGCAGATAGTCGATTACTGTTAATAAGAATGAATATTCCCAATCCCAATTTGCAATTAAAACCTGGAATGCAAGCCATAGCTCAATTATCTCAACCTAATATAAAAGGTTTGTTTATCCCTTCAGATGCCGTTATTAGGGAAGAGAAAGCATCCTATATTTGGATAGAAAAAAGACCGGGTGTTTATGAGAATCTTATGGTTGAAACTGGAGTAGAAAGCAATGGAATGATCGAAATTAAATCAGAAATCGATCCTTCAACAAAAGTGGTGATTTCCGGTGCATACGGTATAAATAGCGAATATATTTTCAGAAAAGGAAGTGATCCTATGGCAGGTATGAAAATGTAGTATATTCCAAAAAACTATTGAAATTTTATATAAAAAACATGATTTATAGTCGGTGCAAAATGATAGTCAAGTTTATGGTATTTAAACTATTCTATTAGGTAAAAAGAACAATAGGATTGTGATAAGAATGTAAATTTTACAATTAAACAAAATAATTCTGTAACATTTTAAATGTAAATCTTTTGTACTATTATGCCCTAGTAATTTATCTCCTATTAATAAGTTCATAACAGTTTTATGCAATCAAAAAACTAATGAAGTAATTACAATCGATTCAGTAATGATGGAAAACGATTCTACCATGATGAGCGATAGTTCTTCTAAAAAATTGATGACAGAAAAAGGGATGCTTGATCAATTTTTAAGTTTCAAAAGATAAATAATAAAGTTATAGTTTAAATAGTAGCGACTTACAAAAGATGTCATATAGGAAGTGTCCTATTAGAATTTCAAATAATACAGAAAATAAGATTGAAAAATATGAAAAATATCAAACATATAATAATCGTATTACTAATCCCATTGAGTTCCGTTTTTGGACAGGCTGTGGAGTTAAATATTGATAATTTACCTGTCCATGAATATACCTTAACTATTAAGGAAGAATTGGTTAACAAAGCAGGTAAACAAATAAAAGGGATGACTGTTAATGGTACAATTCCAGGACCCACTTTAGAATTTACAGAAGGTGAATATGCAATTATTTACGTGAAAAATGAAATGAGTAAAGAAACATCGGTGCATTGGCACGGTTTGTTATTGCCCAATTTCTATGATGGCGTTCCTTATCTAACAACACCCCCTATCGAACCTGGACATACGCAAAAATATGAATTCCCCATTAAACAGTCTGGAACCTATTGGTATCACTCACACACCATGTTGCAAGAACAAAGTGGCGTGTTTGGTTCAATTGTTATCAAGCCAAAAAAACAAACCTTAACCTATGATAAAGAATTGGTTTTGATGTTATCCGATTGGACGAACGAAAAACCAATGAATGTCCTTCGCAATTTAAAACGAGGCAACGAATGGTATAGTATCAAAAAAGGAACTGCTACACCATTAAATCAGGTTATTGCTCGTGGAGCGTTTGGAGCACAGTTAAACTTTTGGAGACAACGAATGAATGGTGCTGATATAGCAGATGTATATTACCCCGCTTTCTTAATTAATGGAGAAAAAAGCGTGGAGTATCCAGAATTTAAAGCTGGTGATAAAGTACGATTACGAATCATTGATGGAGGCGCATCCACGTCGTTTTGGATGACTTTCGGAGGAGAAGAACCACTACTAGTTTCTGCTGATGGTAATGATGTAGTTCCCGTTAAAAAGAACAAGACTTTTATAGGCATTGCTGAAACATACGATTATATTATTACTATTCCGAAAGAAGGAAAAATAGAATTTAAAATCACAGCTCAAGATGGTTCAGGAACTGCATCTGCATTTATTGGGAATGGAAAAGTATTAGCTGCAATGACTATTCCAAGACCAGATAAAATTGGAATGATGCAAAAAATGGCAAAAATGGATATGAAAATGGGAGCACACGCTTTAAAGTTTCAACCCAAAAAAGACGAGCGCTTTAAGATGAAGGAGGAATATGGGATGCAAATGGATAAAATGTCTGGAATGGATATGAGTAAACCAAAAGATGCTAAGACTATGGATACAATGAAAGACATGAAAATGGATGATTCCAAAATGGAAGGTATGAATATGGATGATTCAAAGATGTCTGAAATGAATATGAGTAAACCAAAAGATTCTATGCGAATGGGTGAAATGAAAGAGATGAGAATGAATCGTTCCAAAATGAAAGGGATGCAGATGAATGACCAAAAAGACACAATGAAAACGGGCAATATGGGAGGAATGGATCTATTTTCAGAATATAATTACGACTATTTGAAATCTCTAAAGAATACTAATTATGACAAAAACATTCCAGTAAAAGAAGTATTGTTGAATCTTACAGGGAATATGAATCGCTACATTTGGAGCATGAATGGTGTGCCATTATCAGAAGCTGATAAAATTAAAATAAGTAGTAAAGAAGTAACCCGAATTACGTTTAATAATCTTACTATGATGCATCATCCCATGCATTTACACGGTCATTTCTTTAGGGTTATCAATAAAAATGGGGATTACTCTCCATTAAAACACACGGTTAATGTGCCACCTATGCAAAAGCTAACTATAGAATTTTATAGTAATAATGGAGATGAGTATGGCGACTGGTTTTTTCATTGTCACATCCTTTATCATATGATGGGAGGAATGGCAAGAGTTGTTTCATACGATACGCCTAGAGACCCAAGAATGGATGAGTTTCCAGTTTCTAAACTTATTGCAGAAACAGACAAATGGTATTCTTGGGGAATGGTTGATGCAGCTTCACATACAACAGGTTTTAATCTTATTACTTCAAATATTAGAAATCAATTTAATGCCTCTTTAGAATATGGTTGGAACAAAAATTTAGAAACAGAGTTTACCTACGAACGTTATTTACATGATTACTTACGCGTTTTTGGAGGTGTTAATATAGAAAATGAAACTCGCAAAAATTTAGATCAATTTAAAACTACTGCGGTGGTTGGAATACGTTATTTAACACCATATTTATTCAATCTTGATGTGCGTGTCGATAATGAGTTAAGACCAAGAATTGCATTGGGAAGAAGTGTAATGATATTTCCTAAACTATCTATTTTTGGCTATTATGAATATCAATTAGATTTAGGGATTGTAAATAATCTGCCCATGGGTAAAGATTTTACTTCGGAAACGGTATGGAGTGCAGGAGCGGAGTATTTTCTGTCCAGAAATGTTTCACTTATGGGTAGCTACGACAACCGGTTTGGTGCTGGAGGTGGACTGTCCCTAAGGTTTTAGTCTCTTGGATTTAATTCCTCTAAGCTCTGCTTCGATTCTTTTATTTGTAATATTGTGGTGTGAACGAATATTTACATAAGAGTCATAATGGTTCAGTTTTCAATATTATTTTGCATCTCCTGCCAAATATGGAGAGTTGGTTTTCAGTATTAAACCGTAAAAAGTATTACTACAAAATAAATTTTAACTAAACAGTTTCCTTAAGTTATTTAGCTTTGAAAGAGATAACAAACGTTGTGCCTTGATTGACTTTGCTTTCAACTGTGATTTTACCACCTATACTGGTCACATGATTGTGTACTAAATATAAACCAATTCCCCTACTGTCTACATGATTATGAAATTTTTGATGCAGACCAAAAATTTTATCTTTTACTATATCCATATCAAACCCAAGTCCATTATCTGAAACTACTAGTTGATTAATTCCGTCTTGAATTCTGGAAGAAATTGATATTTTTGGAAAAGTCCCAGGTTTTGCATATTTAATAGAATTAGTAATTAAATTCAGAAAAAGACTTTCCATATACGTTTTATTAAACTTCACTTTTTCAAGTTTTGAAAAATCGGTAGTAATAGATGCATTCGAATTTTGAATCAATGAATTTATAGAAAGCAGCACTGAATTAAGCGAATTATCGAAATTTAAATCTTCTAATTCCGTATTTAAATGATCTTCTTGAATTAAAACATCCAGATGATCATTTAAAGCTTCTTTTAAATTTTCGCTAGTTAATTCTAACATTTTTAATAATTCAAGTGTTTCGGGATCACTAATTTTTGAAGTATCGATTAGACTAAAAATTGAAATCATATTATTTACTGGAGCTCTTAAATCATGAGAACTGGTATAACTTATTTTTTTAAGATCATTATTGATTCGAGATAAATTGGTGACAATTATATTACGCTCTTCTTCGAGAATTTTTTTGTGAGTTATGTTTTTAGCAATTGCATAAATCAATTGTTCTTTATATACAGGCATTGAAGTCCATGCTAGCCAAATAATTTCACCACTTTTAGTCACATATCGGTTTTCAAAATTTTGAAGAACACTATTTTTCGTTAATTCACTTCTTAATGTAGCAGTGATGTTTTTATCATCGCTATAAATAAATTCACTGATAGGTTTGGAGAATAATTCCTCTTCTGTATAACCTAACAGTTTAGATACAGAGGGATTTATTTTTTTAAAATAGCCATCAAATCCAGCAATGCAAAGCAAATCAGGAGATAAGTCGAAAAAATGTTTGAACACATTAAGGTTGTCTGGATTTGAAATTGAATTATTGTTTTCTGACATGTTTTATACAATATAATTTATAGTGCTCTAATAATCAGCAGCTAATTTTTTTCTATGTTAGGTGAGTAATGTACATAATTTTATTTTAAATTATTTATGTTTTCTTGCTGGATATTAACTAAGTTTTTATTATCATTATAGAGCTATTGTTTATTTAGTAAATTTTTATATTATTATGATACTCTACATTAAAAATATGGTTTGTGGTCGATGTGAAATAGCTGTAAAATTAGAATTTGAACAATTGAAACTTCCGATTTTTTCATTAAAATTAGGTGAAGTAGAAATAGCGCGTGATTTAATTGAAAATGAAAGACAAACATTAGCTTATAATTTAAAACTTCTTGGATTTGAATTGTTAGAAGACAAATCGAGTAAAATTATTGAACAAATAAAAAACCGAATTATAGAATTAGTACATTATCAAAACGATAAATTAAAAGTTAATTTATCAAATTATTTATCAGCTAATTTAGCACAAGATTATAGTTCGTTGAGTAAATTATTTTCAGATGTGGAAGGAATAACAATTGAACATTATTTTATTGCTCAAAAAATTGAAAAAGCTAAAGAATTACTCGTTTATGATGAATTAAGCATAAGCCAAATTGCAATAGACCTCAATTATAGTAGTGTAGCGCATCTTAGTAAACAGTTTAAAAAAGTAACAGGTTTTACTCCAACACAATTTAAAAACGAAAAATCTGGTTGTAGAAATGCTTTAGATAAATTGTAAATTATACAAATTATATCCCTAATTGTATAATAGAAAACATCAATTCCTCCCGATATTTGTAATATTAAATACAAAGAAATGATACATACTTACAGAATTTCAGGAATGACATGTGACGGGTGTCGTTCCAAAGTAGAAAAAACATTAAACACTATCGATGGAGTAAAAGCTACGGTTACATTAGATCCTCCAACTGCCACTGTAATTTCAGATAAACACATTCCAATATTCCAATTACAAAAAGAATTATATGCAGCTGGTAAATATGTAATATCGGAAAGTGATGCTGTTGAAACTATTTCTAGAACAAAGGATGTTCCAGTAGCTAAATCCTGTTGCGGAACAAAATCCAATAACGAACTGATTTCATTGCCTAGTAGCGCTTCAGGTAAATATTATTGCCCCATGTTTTGCGAAGGCGAAAAAGTATATGACAAAGCAGGCGATTGTCCCGTTTGTGGAATGGATTTAGTTAAAGCACCCGATTTATTGGTAAGCAAATCAAGCTATACTTGTCCGATGCATCCTGAGATTGTTCAAGACGGTCCAGGTTCCTGCCCGATTTGCGGAATGGATTTGGTTCCAATGCAACCTTCTGACAATGAGGAAAATAAAACCTATATTGATTTGCTAAGAAAATTGAAAATTGCCATCGCTTTTTCATTGCCTGTCTTTATTATTTCAATGCTAGAAATGGTTCCAAACAATCCTTTACATCAAATAATGGAAACTCAAAATTGGAATTGGGTACAATTTATCTTGACTCTTCCTGTGGTGTTTTATGCAGGTTGGATATTTTTTATACGAGCTTGGAAATCCATTTTGACATGGAATTTAAACATGTTTACACTTATCGGAATTGGAACAGGGATAGCCTTTTTATTCAGTATTGTGGGTTTATTGTTTCCGGAATATTTCCCAGAAGAATTCAAGCAACACGGCAGTGTATCGCTTTATTTTGAAGCCACGGCAGTGATATTGACCTTGGTTTTATTGGGACAAGTTATGGAAGCCAAAGCACACAGTCAGACAAGTGGAGCCATAAAAGCATTATTACAGCTTGCACCAACGGAAGCAACAATAGTCATAGATGGAAAAGATAAAATAATGGCTATTCATGACATTAAAAAAGGAGATTTGTTGCGAGTAAAACCAGGAGAGAAAATTCCTGTTGATGGAAAAATTACCAATGGTGAAAGCACCATAGATGAATCGATGATTTCGGGAGAACCAATTCCTGTAGATAAAACGGTCGATGATACTGTAATTGCAGGAACTATAAATGGCAACAAATCATTTGTGATGATTGCTGAAAAAATAGGTTCTGAAACGGTGCTTTCGCAAATTGTACAAATGGTCAATGATGCCAGTCGTTCTAGAGCACCAATTCAAAAATTAGCGGATAGTATTGCCAAATATTTCGTGCCTATAGTTGTGATTATCTCGGTGATAACATTTATTGTTTGGGCGAACTTTGGTCCTGAACCCGCCCTAGTTTATGGATTTATTAATGCTGTTGCAGTTTTAATTATTGCCTGTCCGTGTGCTTTAGGATTGGCCACACCCATGTCGGTAATGGTTGGAGTAGGTAAAGGGGCTCAATCAGGGGTTTTGATAAAAAATGCAGAAGCATTAGAAAATATGAATAAAGTCAATGTTTTAATTACAGATAAAACAGGGACAATTACTGAAGGAAAACCATCGGTTGAAAAAGTTTTTTCGTCAAATGACAATGAATTGGAATTATTGCAAGCCATCGCATCATTAAATCAATATAGCGAACATCCTTTGGCGGAAGCCGTCGTAAAATATGCCAAATCAAAAAACGTTTCATTAATAGAAGTAAAAGATTTCGAGGCCATTTCAGGTAAAGGAGTCATTGGGACAGTTGTTGATAAAAAGGTTGCTTTAGGAAATAAGAAATTGATGGAGCAAGTAGGAGCAAGCGTTTCCGAAGAGTTGGAAACTAAAATTGTGGCTGAACAAAAATTAGGTAAAACGGTTTCTTATATTTCAATTGATAAAATTGCTGTTGGATTTGTATCTATTTCCGATGCCATAAAATCAACAAGTGAAGCAGCTATAAAAGAGTTGATGAATCAAGGTGTCGAAGTGATAATGATTACCGGTGATAATGAAAACACGGCAAAAGCGGTAGCAGATAAATTGCATTTAACCAGTTTTATTGCCAATTGTTTACCAGAGGATAAACTTGCAGCAATCAAACGTATGCAGGCAGAAGGGAAAGTTGTTGCTATGGCAGGAGATGGGATTAATGACGCTCCAGCGTTGGCGCAAGCCAATATTGGAATTGCAATGGGAACAGGAACGGACGTTGCGATTGAAAGTGCCAAAATTACCTTGGTAAAGGGAGACTTACAAGGAATTGTAAAAGCCATAAAATTGAGTCATGCGGTTATGGGCAACATCAAACAAAACTTGTTTTTTGCTTTTATTTACAATGTATTGGGAATTACAGTTGCATCCGGAATGTTGTATCCTTTTTTCGGAATTTTATTGTCGCCAATGATAGCAGCTGTTGCGATGAGTTTTAGTTCCGTTTCAGTGATTATGAATTCGTTACGATTGAGGAGTTTTAGACTTTAATGAATTAAAAAAGTCATATAGGTTTTTCCTTGTTTTAAATTATAATTAGGCAAAAACTTATATGACTTATATGTTAAAATATATTATTTCAATTTGAAATTCTTTTCAATAGCAATGATCATTTCTCCAGCTATATCTTTATTGGTAGCGCCTTCAATTCCTTCTAATCCTGGAGAGGAGTTTACTTCGAGTAATAAAGGTCCTTTTGAAGAACGAATGATATCGACTCCTGCCACTTTTAAATCCATTGCTTTAGCTGCTCTGATAGCGATTTTTTTCTCATCGGCAGTAGGTTTTATTATTGAAGCTGTTCCGCCAAGGTGAATATTTGCTCTGAATTCTCCTGGCATTGCTTCTCGCTGAATTGTAGCGACTACTTTTCCATCAACTACAAACAATCGTAAATCTTTTCCGTTGGCTTCTTTTATAAATTCCTGAACCAATATATTGGCGTTCAAACTTTTAAAAGCATTTATTACACTTTCAGCTGCTTTTTTGGTTTCGGCCAAAACAACACCTTTTCCTTGAGTTCCCTCCAATAATTTCACGATTAACGGCGAACCTCCAACCATTTTAATCAAATCATTGGTATCTAAAGGAGAGTTAGCAAAACCAGTTGTTGGAATGTCAATACCACTTTGCAAAAGCAATTGTAAAGAGAATAATTTATCTCTGGATTGGGTTATGGCAGTTGATGAATTTAAACAATAAACATTTAAAGCTTCAAACTGTCTCGTCAAAGCGCAACCATAAAAAGTAATGCTTGGACGAATCCTTGGAATAATGGCATCAAATTGATTTAAGATGATACCTCCGCGATAATGAATTTCTGGAGTTTTTGCATCCAGTTTCATATAGCATTCCTTGATATTCAAAAAGTGCATTTCGTGACCCCGCATTTCCCCAGCTTCCATAATTCTCTTATTACTGTACAATTCTGGATTGCTTGCCAATAGTCCTATACGAAGACCTGAACTTGCTTTTTCTGTATTTTTATATAATTCTTTTAAATTTTCAGATGAAGGTTGTCCTAATAAATATTTTTGCTCGGGGTCTACCAAAACCTTTCCACTCATGGCTTCACGACCCAATAACATTCGGAAACCCATTGAATCTCGGTTGGTCAAGGTCATTTCAATAGCCCATTTTGCTTGTCCAATATCCAATAAAGTTTGAATCACATAGCGTTGTTCTCTAAATCCACTGGAACTTTTTACAATTCTTTTGTCGATTAAAGGAGCTTCACAATGAATAACAGTTTTGACATTATTTTGAATTGGATTGATATCAAATTTGACCCAATTATTTCCATCCTTAATAAATGGTGCAATGTTAATAGCATGTAAAGCAGAAGTTTTTGCTCCAGAATCAACACGTGCTTTAATAGTAGGAATTCCAATTTCAGGAAAAGAACACCATTCTTCGCTACCTAAAACTATTTTATTTTGTAACATAAATGAAATTTATATGTATTTATTCAACCGTAAATATATATTGAAAAAAATGAAGTTAAATATTAAATAATTATAAACAATTTATTTAAGAAATGTAACTTAAAAAAAAACCTACTAATTAGTAGGTTTCTCTGCTTTGTTAACATTCACTGTGAGTTCTTGTGAAATGTCATCTAAATCCATAAATATTTCATCTCCCGATGCAATTTTTGAAGTGATGATTTCTTCAGCTAGGGCATCTTCAACATATTTTTGAATAGCTCTTTTTAACGGTCTTGCTCCAAATTGCCTGTCGAAACCTTTTTCGGCAATAAAAGCTTTTGCTTTATCAGAAAGACTTAAATTATAACCCAATTCTTTGATTCGATCGTATAATTTTTTCAATTCGATTTCGATAATCAAATCTATATCGTGTTTTTCTAAAGTGTTAAATACAATAACATCATCAATTCTATTTAAGAATTCTGGTGCAAATGTTTTCTTTAATGCATTTTCGATAATACTTTTAGAATTATCATCTGCTTGGGCAACTTTTGCAGCAGTTCCAAAACCAACACCTTGACCAAAATCTTTCAATTGACGAGCTCCAACATTGGATGTCATTATAATGATAGTATTCTTGAAATCAATTTTTCTACCTAAACTATCCGTTAAATATCCGTCGTCTAAAACTTGAAGCATCATGTTGAAAACATCTGGATGCGCTTTTTCAATTTCATCTAAAAGCACGACACAATAGGGTTTGCGACGTACTTTTTCTGTTAATTGTCCCCCTTCTTCATAACCAACGTATCCCGGAGGAGCTCCTATTAATCTTGAAATAGCAAATTTTTCCATGTATTCACTCATGTCAATACGAATCAATGCATCTTCAGAATCGAATAATTCTTTTGCCAAAACTTTTGCCAATTGAGTTTTTCCAACACCTGTTTGACCTAAGAAAATAAAGGAACCAATTGGGCGATTAGGATCTTTCAATCCAGCACGATTTCTTTGTATTGCACGTGAAATTTTCAAAACCGCTTCTTTTTGTCCAACAACTTTATTTTCAATAAGCTGTGGTAAAATAGCCAGTTTGTTACTTTCAGTTTGTGCGATACGATTCACAGGAATTCCAGTAATCATTGAAACTACATCGGCAACATTGTCTTCTGTAACTTCAATTCTATTGTTTTTAGAATCTTCTTCCCATTGTTCTTGAGCTATTGCAAGATCTTTTTCAATGCGTTTTTCATCATCTCTCAGTTTTGCCGCTTCTTCATATTTTTGTTTTTTAACGACTGAGTTTTTCAATTCACGAACCGCTTCCAATTGACGTTCTAACTCTAAAATTTGTTTAGGAACATCAATATTTGTAATGTGAACACGAGAACCCGCCTCATCTAAAGCATCTATTGCTTTGTCTGGTAAAAAACGTTCTGACATGTATCGATCAGTCAATTTAACACAGGCTTCAATAGCTTCTGGAGTATAGGTTACATTATGGTGGTCTTCGTATTTGTCTTTTATATTATTCAAAATAGTAATTGTTTCTTCGATTGAAGTTGGCTCAATAATTACTTTTTGGAAACGTCTCTCTAATGCGCCATCTTTTTCAATATATTGACGGTATTCATCAAGAGTTGTGGCTCCAATACATTGGATTTCACCTCTTGCTAAAGCAGGTTTGAACATATTTGAAGCATCAAGTGATCCAGTAGCTCCACCTGCACCAACAATGGTATGAATTTCGTCAATAAAAAGTATGATATCATCATTTTTTTCTAACTCATTCATTACGGCTTTCATGCGCTCTTCGAACTGACCACGGTATTTTGTGCCTGCAACAAGGCTAGCCAAGTCAAGTGTAACTACTCGTTTATTAAATAATATACGAGATACTTTCTTTTGAATAATTCGCAAAGCCAATCCTTCGGCAATTGCTGATTTTCCTACACCAGGTTCGCCAATTAATAATGGGTTGTTCTTTTTTCGTCGGCTCAAAATCTGAGAAACTCGTTCAATTTCTTTCTCACGACCTACAACTGGATCTAATTTTCCTTCTTCAGCCATTTCTGTTAAATCTCGGCCAAAGTTATCTAAAACTGGAGTTTTGGATTTTTTGTTTGATTTATTAGCAGGGTTGTTGAATGTTCCTTCTTTTAAACTGTCATCTTGTCCTGAATCTTCATTATAAGATTCGTTTCTTGGCAAGTTATCGATAAAATCTTCTTCGCTTGGTGTCATATTTAGATATTGTTCTTTAGCTACATCATAATCAATTTTTAATTTATTCAGTAGCTTGGTTGTTGGATCATTTTCATTTCTTAAAATGCATAAAAGCAAATGTGCAGTACTAATAGAAGTGCTGTGAAACACTTTTGCTTCAAGAAAAGTAGTCTTTAAAGCCCGTTCCGCTTGTCGTGTCAGGTGAAGGTTCTTCTTTTCATTATTGTTTTCTATATTTGAACTTGCTGGACTTAGAATCTCTACTTTTCGACGTAAATGATCTAAATCGACTGATAAGTTATTTAAAATATTAATGGCTTTGCCATTTCCGTCTCTTAAAATGCCAAGCATAAGATGTTCAGTGCCAATAAAGTCATGACCTAAACGCAAAGCTTCTTCTTTGCTATAGGTTATAACATCTTTTACTCTAGGTGAAAAATTATCATCCATAATTTTTGTGTGTTGATAATGTAAATTTAGTGATTTAGTGATTGATAAACAATAACCATTCCTTTTAAAAACGAATGTCAGCTATTTGATAACAAAAACCACTAAAAATATGTTAAAAATTGTTTAATTTATTAACTGAAATAAGTGTTATAGTTGTTAATAAATCGTATAAATAAGTGGTTTAAAGTTTGCAAAAAAAAATCAAAAAGACGTATATTAGCACGTTTTGAAACTAAAATAATTTTATTAAATATAAACACTTATGTCTGAAGGAGAAAAGTTAATTCCTATTAACATTGAAGATGAAATGAAATCAGCTTACATCGATTATTCGATGTCTGTAATTGTATCTAGAGCATTACCTGATGTTCGTGACGGTCTGAAACCTGTTCATAGAAGAGTACTTTACGGGATGTATGATTTGGGAGTTAATTCACGATCTGCCCATAAAAAATCGGCAAGAATTGTTGGAGAAGTATTAGGAAAGTATCATCCACACGGAGATACTTCTGTTTACGATGCAATGGTTCGTATGGCTCAAGAGTGGAGTATGCGCTATTTATTAGTTGACGGTCAAGGTAACTTTGGTTCAGTCGATGGTGATAGTCCTGCTGCGATGCGTTATACTGAAGCCAGAATGCGAAAAATTTCGGAAGAAATTATGGCTGATATCGAAAAAGAAACAGTTGATTATCAATTGAACTTTGACGATACTTTGTATGAACCAAAAGTAATGCCTACTCGAGTTCCTACTTTATTAATAAATGGAGCAACTGGAATTGCTGTGGGTATGGCAACCAATATGCCGCCACATAATCTTACTGAAGTTGTCAATGGAATTTTGGCTTTTATTGATAATAATGAAATTGAAATAGATGAATTGATGAATCATATTAAAGCTCCGGATTTTCCAACTGGAGGTACAATATATGGTTACGAAGGAGTTCGCGAAGCTTTTAAAACCGGTAGAGGTCGTATTGTTATGCGTGCTAAAGTTGGTTTTGAAGAAGTAGAGGGTAGAGAATGTATTATCGTTACTGAAATTCCTTACCAAGTCAATAAAGCAGATATGATTAAGCGTACTGCTGATTTGGTTAATGATAAAAAAATTGAGGGAATTGCCAATATTCGTGATGAATCGGATAGAAATGGGATGCGTATCGTTTATATCTTGAAACGTGATGCAACACCAAATGTAGTTTTAAATACACTTTATAAGTATACACAATTACAATCTTCATTTAGTGTAAATAATATTGCATTAGTAAAAGGGCGTCCACAAATGTTGAATCTGAAAGATATGATTCACTATTTTGTTGAACACCGCCACGATGTTGTAACGAGAAGAACACAATTCGAATTAAGAAAAGCAGAAGAAAGAGCGCATATTTTAGAAGGTTTGATAATTGCTTCGGACAATATTGATGAGGTAATCGCATTAATTAAAGCGTCTAAAAATACAGAAGAAGCGAGAGAAAAATTAATTGAAAGGTTTAAATTATCAGATATTCAAGCTAGAGCAATTGTAGAAATGCGATTGCGTCAATTAACAGGTCTGGAACAAGACAAGTTAAGACTTGAGTATGAAGAATTGATGAAATTGATTGAACATTTGAAAGCTTTATTGGCCGATGTTAATTTAAGAACTGCCTTGATAAAAGAAGAGCTTGTTGAAATACGTGATAAATATGGGGACGCTCGTCGTTCATTAATTGAATATTCTGGTGGTGATGTAAGTATTGAAGATTTAATTGCTGATGAAAATGTTGTTATCACCATTTCACACGCTGGTTACATCAAACGTACTAATTTATCTGAATATAAAACTCAGAATAGAGGAGGAGTTGGGCAAAAAAGTGCAGGAACAAGAGACCAGGATTTCCTTGAAAATATGTTTGTGGCTACTAATCATCAATACATGATGTTCTTTACTCAAAAAGGAAAATGTTTCTGGATGCGAGTATATGAAATTCCAGAAGGAAGTAAAACCGCCAAAGGAAGAGCAATTCAAAACTTGATCAATATTGAAAGTGATGATAAAGTAAAAGCATTTATTTGTACTCAGGATTTAAAAGATCAGGACTATATTAAGAGTCATAATTTAGTTATGGTAACTAAAAAAGGTCAGGTTAAGAAGACTTCATTGGAGAAATATTCTAAACCTAGAGTAAATGGAGTTGCTGCAATCACAATTAAAGAAGGAGATGAATTGTTAGAAGCAAAATTAACCAATGGAGAAAGTCAAATAATATTGGCTGTTAAATCTGGAAAATTAGTTCGTTTCGAAGAAACTAAAACCCGTCCGATGGGAAGAACGGCTTCAGGAGTTCGTGGAATTAGCTTAAAAGATGATACGGATGAGGTGATTGGCATGGTTACTGTAGATAAGGAGAATATCAACGATACACAAATTTTAGTTGTCACTGAAAATGGATATGGTAAACGTACCAAATTAGTTGATGAGGATGGTGAAGATGTCTATAGGATTACTAATCGAGGTGGTAAAGGGGTGAAAACTTTAAATATTACTGAGAAAACAGGAAAACTGATATCGATAAGTAATGTTACAGACGCTGATGATTTGATGATAATTAACAAATCAGGCTTGACTATTAGAATGGCTATTGAGGATTTACGTGTAATGGGTAGAGCTACTCAAGGCGTTAAGTTGATTAACTTAAAAGGAAATGACTCGATTGCAGCTGTTACTAAAGTAATGAAGGATGAAGAGGAAGAAGTGATAGTTGACGAAGAAGGAAATGTTATTGAATCCGAAGTTATCGAAAGAGTGAAACCTGTATTAGAAGTTCTAGAAGACGAAGGTGGAGAAGATGAAGAAGAAGAAGAGGATGATAATTCTGACGACGACGATGTCGAAGGAGAAGTTGAAGACGACGATTCTGATGATGAAAAATAATAATTAAACATTAATCCTAACATTTATTATTTATGACTTTTATTATAAATAATAAATGTTTTTCTGACTATTTTTGAAACACAAATTTAAAACAACAAATATGAAAAGTAAATATGTATTACTAGCATCAGTATTATTGATATCAGTAGCTACTTTTGCTCAAAAAGATCAAATAAAAGCCGCTGAAAAAGCTTTAAAAGGTGGAGGTTCTGCAGAAGCGGTAACTATTCTTAATGGAGCTGAACCTTTAATTTCTAGTGCTTCGGACTCGGAAAAAGCTCAGTTTTATTTCGTAAAAGGAAATGCTTTGCTAGACTTAGCAAATAAAAATGTAGAAACAGGTAAAAATCTTTTATTAGCTGCATCGGCTTACCAAGATTTATTGGCTGTTGAAAAATCTTCCGGAAAAGATAAATATACATCGCAAGCCACTACTTCAATTATTGATATAAAAAATAAATTGATAAATAGTGCTGTTGCTGATACTAAAAATAATAAACAAGCAGAAGGAGCTAAAAAATTATACGATGCCTATTTATTAGATAATAGAGATACTATTAATTTATATTATTCAGCTTCAACTTATGTTAATGCTAAAGAATATGATAAGGCTCTTAAATTATATAATGATTTGAAAACCTTAAATTATTCAGGAAAAGGTATTAATTACATGGCAGATAGTAAGGTGACAGGTCAAGAAGATCTGTTTAATACTAAGAAAGAAATGGATCTTGCTGTAAAAATTGGAACTCACGAAAAACCAAGATCAGAAGTTATTCCTTCTAAAAGAGGAGAGATTTACAAAAACATCGCTTTAATTTTAGTGCAAAATGGTAAAACTGAAGAAGCAAAAAAAGCGATATCAGATGCTAGAAAAGCAAATCCAGATGATACATCTCTAACATTAACTGAAGCTAATTTATATTTAGAAACTAAAGATTTCGACAAGTATAAAGCTTTAATTACAGAAGTATTAGAAAAAAATCCAAATGATGAAGGTTTAGTTTTTAATTTAGGTGTTATTAGTGCCAATGCAAAAAATGCCGTTGATGCTGAAAAATATTATAGAAGGGCTATTGAAATTAACCCTAAATATACAGATGCTTATATCAATTTAGCAGCTTTAAGACTTGAAGCTGAAAATGATTTAATAACTGAAATGAATAAATTAGGAACCTCTGATAAGGAAATGAAGCGTTATGCCGTTTTAAAAGCAAAAAGAGAAGAGTTATTTAAAGGTATTATTCCTTTCCTTCAAAAAGCAGTTGAATTAGAGCCAAAAAACATTGATGTAGCTAAAACACTTTTAAATGTTTATAGTGCATTAGAAATGTCGCCGGAGAAAAAAGCATTAAAAGCAAAAATTGATGCACTCGAAGAAAAAAAATAATTTAATGTTGACTATTCAAAAAAACCTGAGTTAATCAGGTTTTTTTTTTAAATTGTTTTTTTAATAACTCTAAGTTTATGAGTGTGTTTATTAATATCAGCATTATAAATTCCAAGATGATCTAGTCTGTCAATTCGTACTTTTCCACTTGCATGTATGATATAGTTATCTTTCATAATGATACCTACATGAATAATGTTGCCCTCTTCATTGTCAAAAAAGGCTAAATCTCCAGGTTCGCTTTCTTCAATAAAACTCAATGCTTCACCTTGTTTTGATTGCTGCGAGGCATCTCTTAATAATTGATATCCGTTAAGTTTATATACCATTTGAGTAAAACCGGAACAATCAATTCCAAAAGGGGTTTTTCCACCCCAAAGATAAGGTGCGTTAAGGTACATAAAGGCAGTATTAAGGATGCAATCTTTGCTTTTAATACCACTTGTTTTAGTTCCCTCGAAATTAAAGTTTGGAATGTTTATATCTGTATGATTCAGAAATGATAACGAAGCTCCTAATGGAATAGGTAATAGCAGATTATTGGGTGCGGTTATATATTCAATTAAATCAGCATTCAATACAATTACATCATCTGATAATTGGTTGAATTCGGATTCAGAAATGATTTGGTATTGTTTCGAATCAACCCAACCTTCATAGTGATCATACTGTAATTTAATTTTAGACCATTGTTTCATTTGTTCTAAAATTACGAAATGTTCACCAAACAAAACTTGAGATACGATTTCACTTTTATCACTTGGTTCAATCCGAAGTGGGATAATAGCTAAATTACAAATTCCGAACATGTAGGATTATTTAAATTTTTTTATAATTTTTCAATAACGATTGCCGAAGCGCCGCCTCCACCATTACATATAGCAGCAACACCTATTTTTCCTTTATTTTGTTCTAAAACATTCAATAAAGTAACTATTATACGTGTTCCGGAACATCCAAGGGGATGGCCAAGTGAAACAGCACCTCCATTTATATTTACTTTATTGGAATCTAAACCAAGGATTTTTGAATTGACCAATCCAACAACCGCGAAAGCTTCATTTAATTCGAAATAATCTACATCATTTATTGATAATCCTGCTTTTTTTAATGCTTTTGGGATTGCGATTGCCGGACTTGTTGTGAACCATTTTGGTTCTTGAGCTGCATCTGCGTAACTAAGAATGCGTGCTAATGGCTTTAATTTTAATGCTAATGCTTTTTCTTCGCTCATTAATACTAAAGCAGCAGCACCATCATTTATTGTTGAAGCATTAGCGGCTGTTACGGTTCCGTCCTTTGTAAAAACGGCGTTTAATGAAGGAATTCGTTCTAATTTTACATTCGTAAATTCTTCATCTTTAGAAATTAGTATTGGATCTCCTTTTCTTTGAGAAACTGCAACTGGAACTATTTCGTTGTCAAATTTACCAGCTTCCCATGCTTTCGTAGAACGTTTATAGGACTGAATTGCATAATTATCTTGTTCTTCTCGTGAGAAATTGTTTGCAGAGGCACATAAGTCAGCACAAACCCCCATAGCATTATTATCATAAGCATCTGTAAGTCCATCTTTCTGCATTCCGTCAATCATAGTTGATGGGCCAAATTTAGTGCCAACTCTTAAATTCATATAATGTGGAATGAGGCTCATGTTTTCCATTCCTCCGGCAACAACGACTTCAGCATCATCACAAAGTATGGCTTGCACACCCATCATTACGGATTTCATTCCTGAAGCACAAACTTTATTTACAGTTGTACAAGCAACAGAATTAGGAATACCGGCATAAATAGAGGCTTGTCTAGCTGGTGCTTGGCCAACTCCAGCTTGAACGACATTACCCATAAATACTTCATCAACTAAATTTGCATCAAGTTGAATTTTTTCTAAAGCTCCTTTTATGGCAATACCACCTAATTTTGGAGCAGAAACTGTTGACAGTCCTCCCATAAAACTTCCTATTGGGGTTCTTACAGCGGAAACTATAACAATTTTTTTGTCCATAATGTTTTAAGTTTATGTTTGAAATGCGAATTTAATCATTTTGTATAGATACTAAATTACATTTTTAATATTATTATTACAATAATTCGATAATTTGATTGAATTTATTTAGATAGTATTGTTTTTATTAATTTTTAAATTTTGATATAATTTCATTCGGATGATTTACTTTGTATCTGGTTTAATTGTAAATTGACTTTATTTAACTAGGTGTAATTTTTAAATTCAATAAAATAAGATTGTTTTTATCATCTATCCATTTGATTGTTAATGATTTTAAAAAACATTAAAAAAAACATTAAAAAAAAGAGAATAATTATTTGTGAAATATAGAATAGAAGCCTACATTTGCAACCGCTTAAAAGGAATATTAGTTCTTAATTTGGAGAGTTGCCTGAGTGGCCGAAAGGACATGTTTGCTAAACATGCGTATGGGGAACTGTACCGAGGGTTCGAATCCCTCACTCTCCGCTTTTTTGCTTTTCGGGGTGTAGCGTAGCTCGGTTATCGCGCCTGCTTTGGGAGCAGGAGGCCGCAGGTTCGAATCCTGCCACCCCGACTAATTTTTTTAACTTTTGTTAAATACAAATTAGGTTATAAAAATTAATGGAGGCATAGCTCAGCTGGATAGAGCACCTGCCTTCTAAGCAGGCGGTCGAAGGTTCGAATCCTTCTGCCTTCACAGAAACCCTTATAAACTCACTGTTTATAGGGGTTTTTAGTTTTGGTTGACATTTAGTAGACAGTAAATTACATTCAGAATCTTTATTTCAGGATGGGACAAGTTATAAAAAAAAACCGGATCAATCCCAAAACCTGTGGAGCGACAAAAATTAAGCATAAATATTTGTTAGTCTAAAAAGGAAAAACTCAATATTTCTAACCCCTCTGAATTGAGATCTAAATGCTTTTATTTTGGCATTGAAAGACTCAGCCGAAGCATTTGTACTTCTGTTATCAAAATAATTCAATATGGTTTGGTAATGATTGATTATTGTTCGGGATATTGTATTGAAAGACTTGAACCCTGATTGATTTACTTTTTCGTGCCATTTGGCAAGTCTAGCAAAACCAATAATTTTATCGGTAGTTTTTTCAA
>NZ_SMFK01000006.1 GCF_004349355.1 Flavobacterium cellulosilyticum
AAAAAACTACCGATAAAATTATTGGTTTTGCTAGACTTGCCAAATGGCACGAAAAAGTAAATCAATCAGGGTTCAAGTCTTTCAATACAATATCCCGAACAATAATCAATCATTACCAAACCATATTGAATTATTTTGATAACAGAAGTACAAATGCTTCGGCTGAGTCTTTCAATGCCAAAATAAAAGCATTTAGATCTCAATTCAGAGGGGTTAGAAATATTGAGTTTTTCCTTTTTAGACTAACAAATATTTATGCTTAATTTTTGTCGCTCCACAGGTTTTGGGATTGATCCATTAATCTTTGCTTTCCAATACTAAAAACCATTAATAGCTTCTTCCAAAGCTAATTGTAAAATTTAAATTCAATTTGAGAACCGATAAAGCCTACGCCTCGTGTATTTGAAATTTACTTTTTTTAAGTTGGTAATTTAAAAGCCTGTCTTGCAATCAATATCCACTTATTTTTTTGTTTTTGCCAGACGAGTATTATCCCAATTTTAATATCCTTATCCACACCACCGTCTTTAGTATGTGCGACTAAATTATGTCTCACAATAGCAACTTTACCAATTACTTCAATTGTTTGATTTTGAAATTCTATGCTTACAAAATCAGATTCGCCATTAATTAATTTCTCAATAAAAATGGATTGATTTTGAACCACTCCACTGGAATGTCCATAACTCAAATTTTTTGAGGTTAATTCTGTAAGTTTGTTTGCATCAGGATCAATTAAAGCTTGACGTAAACTTTCAACTCTAACAGCAATTTCCGTCTCCTCTTTGTTTGCATATTTAATTTGTGTCCAACCCGAAAATTGGAATAAAACTACCGCAAGGATTGTAAAAAAAAACTTCATTCTATTGGTTTAAAAATTCTAAAACTGAATCTGTAATGAAATTGATTTGCTCATCTTGTAATTCGGTGTGCATTGGCAAAGAAATCACTTCTTTCACCAACTGATTGGTTACCGGAAAATCTTCTTCTTTGTAACGTACATCCAAATATGCTTTTTGCAAATGCAAAGGAATTGGATAATAAATGGCGCAAGGAATTCCTTTGTCCAACAAATGTTGCATTAATCCATCTCTGTCGGCATTGATAATTCGCAGCGTATATTGATGAAAAACATGACAGTCACAAATATCACAAATACTTGGTGCGATTATGTTTTCTTGTCCTTCAAAAGCCGAAGTATATTTTCTCGCCGCATTTTGACGCGCCGCATTGTATTGATCCAACAAAGGCAATTTAGCATTCAAAACCGCTGCTTGAACACTGTCCAACCTTGAATTTACGCCCACCACATCGTGATGATAACGCTCGTACATTCCGTGATTTACAATGCCTCGAATTTTGTGTGCCAAAGCATCGTCATTAGTAAAAATGGCTCCACCATCACCGTAACATCCCAAATTCTTGGAAGGAAAAAAGGAGGTTGAACCAACGTTTCCAATAGTTCCCGCTTTCTTTTTGCTTCCGTCAGAAAACTTGCAATTAGCTCCAATGGCTTGTGCGTTGTCTTCAATAACATAAAGATTGTGTTCTTTGGCAATAGCCATAATTGCTTCCATATTGGCAGCGCGACCAAACAAATGTACTGGCACAATCGCTTTGGTTTTTGGGGTAATCGCTTTTTTGATTCCTTCGATGGAAATATTCATATTGACCAAATCGACATCGACCAAAACCGGCTTAAGTTGCAATAAAGCAATAACTTCAACGGTTGCGGCAAAGGTGAAATCGGCGGTAATAACCTCATCGCCTGGTTTTAAATCCAGACCCATCATGGCGATTTGCAAAGCATCGGTTCCGTTTGCGCAAGGAATTACGTGTTTTACATGAAGATATTCTTCGAGATTTTTTTGAAATTGGTGAACTTGTGGTCCGTTAATGTAGGTGTTGGTGTCGAGTACTTCTTGAATTGAATTATTTACAACTTCTTTTATTTTTTCATATTGACTTTTTAGGTCAACCATTTGCAATTTTTTCATTTAACCTTTTGTTTAATATTTGTCTAAACACGTTTCCAACTCTCTTGGCGTTTGCTGTTTTTTTTATAATTTAAAAACAAAAATAGGTATTTTAGCATAATGATTTTATAGATATTTAAAAGAAAACGTATTTTAGCCCCAGAAAATTTCTGATATGCTATTCCTCTACAATATAATTGTTCAAATTGCGAATTTTTCATTGAAAATTGTCGCTTTATTCAATCCGAAAATAAAACTTTTCATTAGTGGTCGAAAGCCTGTTTTTGAGATTTTGAAAGAAAAAATAAAACCTTCAGATAAAACTATTTGGTTTCATGCAGCCTCACTTGGAGAATACGAACAAGGATTGCCCGTTATAGAAAAGATAAAAGAAAAATATCCAACCCATAAAATCATAATCAGCTTTTTCTCGCCTTCAGGATATGAAGTGCGCAAAAACAATAGTATTGCTGATGTCACCATCTATCTGCCGTTGGACACAAAAAGAAATGCAGCAAAATTCATAACATTGGTTCACCCTGATTTAGTTTTCTTTATTAAATATGAATTTTGGCCAAATTATTTGAATCAACTTCGAAAAGACGAAATACCAACGTATTTAATTTCTGGTATTTTCAGAAAAAATCAAATATTCTTTAAATGGTATGGCGGTTTTTACAGAAAAGCTTTAGAAACCTTCACTTATTTTTTTGTTCAAAATGAAGTTTCAAAAAAATTATTATTGCAAATGGGCAAAACTAATGTGGCGATTTCTGGTGACACTCGCTTTGACAGAGTCGCTTCGATTTTGGAAAAAGACAATTCAATAGATTTCATTTCCAAATTCAAAAACGACACTTTAACAATAGTAATTGGGAGCTCTTGGCCAAAAGACGAGAGTTTATTAGTTAGTTTCATCAATCAAACTTCTCACAAAGTAAAATTTATTATTGCTCCTCACAATATTAAATCCGAACAAATTCAAGAATTAAAAAACAGTATATCAAAAAAAGTAATCTTGTTTTCTGAAAAAGAAAACAAAAATTTAGCTGATTTTGATGTATTTATCATTGATACTATCGGAATTTTAACCAAAATATACAGTTACGCAGATATTGCGTATGTTGGTGGAGGTTTTGGTAACCCTGGCGTTCACAATATTTTAGAGCCAGCCACATTTGGAGTACCCATCATTATTGGTCCCAACTATAGTCATTTTGCTGAAGCAACTGCATTAGTGCATCTAGAAGGTTGCATCTCAATTTCTACCAAATTAGAACTTTTAGATGCTTTTTCAAATTTGATTGCTAACGATGCTATTCGACACGAAAAGGGACATATATGTAGCACTTTTGTACAAATGAACAAAGGAGCTACCAATTGTGTTTTAAAACAGCTATAATTAATGATATTCCGTTCTCGATTTCAAAAAACCACATAAAGCAAATACCTTTTTTGACAAAAATTAATTTTTACACCCCGAAATTTGAATAATAAATATTTTCTGACCTCTTTTTTTAAAAAAAATAAAACACTCTTTACTGCATAAAAGCTATAAAGCCACAGTACCACTGTCCTTATTAGGTCTAATACTAATTTTATTAACGAATATAAACCTTCGAGAATGGATCAAATTACAGCTGAATCCATAAATCAATATTATTTTTTAAAAAAAATATAAAAAAATATTTTACGTATTAAAAAATTTATATCTTTGCCCCGAATTAATAATTAACCTTTTATAATTAAGTAAGATGAAAAAAGTACTTTTAAGTTTAGCCGTTGTTGCTGTTTTGACTATTGTATCATGTAAAAAAGCTGAAGAAGCTCCTGCTGAAGCAGTAACTGTTGATACTACTGCTGTAATTGTTGATACTACTGCTGTAGTTGTTGACTCAACTACTACAACAACTGACACAACTTCTGTTAAGTAATTCTAAATTACAATCAGAAAAAAAATAAGCCATGCTCTGCGTGGCTTTTTTTTGTTTTAAACCGAAACAACTAATTAAGTTGCTATTTAAAAATTACATTCTCCAATTATAACAAATATATAAATGCCATTTTACTTCAGTAATATGGCTTTTTTTTATTCGAAATAATTCTATTTTGAACCAATTTAAAGACAAATTACAACAACTAGAAGTCAATAACACTAATATCAATAAACAGAACGTATTATAGAATTACTTGAATTTCATTTTGACATTGAAAAAATCTAAGATTTATTTCAAGATTTAAGAAATGTAAAAAAACTGATAAAACAATTAGACATTCAAGGTTGACTCAGACATATACATTTAAAACACCATTACAAAATAGACACATATTAGTTGAATAAATCAAAAAGCAGCAATTAACCGAACATTTGATTTAACAAGAAATTGAGCAACAATAAAAGAGATTTAACACAATAACAAGATTGTGAATTCCTAAAAAAAACAATACAAACATAGACGCACAAACCTCTAAAGATTAATTAATAACCCCATTTACATTTACAATTAAAAATAAAAACCATAATTATGATAAACTTCAATTGTAAGAATTTTAAATACGTTACTTTTAATTGGGAGTAAATCTAAATCAAATGAAAAACTTCGAATAAACTAAAAAATTATTGAATGAATCCAATTTGTTTTATATTATAGTGATCGATATGGATGGTAATTATTCATATATAAATAACAATTATGCAAAAGTATTTTCACATATAAATAACAATTTTATTGGACAGCCATATCATATTACAATGCATCCTGACGATATGAACACTTGCCTCGAAGTTTCTACCAAATGTTTTGAGAATCCAGATAAATTATTTCTGGCGACTATAAGAAAACACAACGGAGAAGGAGGTTATGTTTATACTCAGTGGGAATACAAAGCAATGTTTGATGACAAAAAAAATCCAGCTGGAATATTTTGCATAGGACATAACATTACAAAATATGTTGGCGAAGAACTACAATTAAAAAATGCAAAAGAAGAAATTGAAAAAAATAGTGCTATAATGAAAAAGATTGTTTTTCAACAATCACATCTTATTTGCGCACCATTAAGTAATATAATTGGGCTCACTACTATTTTAGACAAAACATTATTAGATAGCAATACAAGTAATATTTGCGACATGATATTAGAAAGCACCAACCAACCTGATAAAGTTATTAGAAATATCATAACTACTGCTAGAACCTAATTTAATTTTTTAAGGGCAAGGTTCCATCATGGATGACATTGTAACTAAATCATGTAATAGATGATACAAACCATTCAAAAACAAAACAATTCATTTTCAACTTTCTATTACTGGTGTTTGATACAATAAAATTATACACTTGTAAACATTTCCCGTATACACTTCATGTCTGTAAACTTCAATCAATTTAAATTAAAGTTTATTAATCAAACCTTTTTCAAAGTCTAATTAATTCATTTGGCTGATTTTAATTGAGATTAAAAGATTAAACTCAATTTTTATAATTATAATATAAAGTAGATTAACCTTAATTATTTGGAATTTAAAAAACCATTACATAAACATAATTAATAATTAGGTTTGACTCAAAACAAACTTAATAAAAAAGACTAGAAATAAGGCGAAAACGAACTGACAGGGTGAGGATTTGAGATCAAAAAAAAAAAAAAAAAAAAAAAAAAAAACCGCAAAGAATTAAAAATTAATTCTTTACGGCTTTCGTTGTACTCAGAGCGGGACTTGAACCCGCACGAACATTGCTGTTCACTGGATTTTAAGTCCAGCGTTTGGTGTGGAGCGAAAAACGGGGCTCGAACCCGCGACCTCGACCTTGGCAAGGTCGCGCTCTACCAACTGAGCTATTTTCGCATTCGCATTCTAATTAAGAACTCAATACTTGTTCTGTATTGCGGATGCAAATTTAAGACATTAATTCAATTACACAAGTCTTTTTTACAAAAAAAACAACACTATTTCATAATCTTCTGATAACCTAAACTTTAAATACTAAAGAATTATTTTCTAACTAACATTCTTTTTATTTCATTGAGCTTCATCAAAGCTTCTACTGGTGTAATGGTATTGATATCAATATTTAATATTTCTTCCTTAATTTCTTCTAATAAAGGATCATCTAGATTAAAGAAACTCATTTGCATTTCATCTTTTGAAGACTTCACTCCGCTTAAAACCTCACTAGAATGGTCTTTTTCTAATTTCTTCAATAATTTTTGCGCTTTCAAAATTACAATTTGCGGCATTCCTGCCATTTTCGCAACATGTATACCAAAACTATGTGCACTTCCACCCTTTACTAGTTTCCGAATGAATAGGACCGTGTCTTTTAATTCCTTGACTGCAACATTATAGTTTTGAATCCTCGGCAATGATTCGCTCATTTCATTCAATTCGTGATAATGCGTTGCAAATAATGTTTTAGGCTTAGATGGATGTTCGTGTAAAAACTCAGCTATGGCCCAAGCTATTGAAATCCCATCGTACGTACTTGTTCCCCGACCAATTTCATCTAAGAGCACTAAACTACTATCAGAGATATTGTTAAGGATAGAGGCTGTTTCGTTCATTTCGACCATAAAAGTAGATTCCCCCATCGAAATATTGTCACTCGCACCAACTCTAGTAAATATTTTGTCGATAATTCCCATTCTTACATTGTCTGCAGGCACAAAACTTCCCATTTGAGCCAATAATACTATTAAAGCCGTTTGTCGCAAAATAGCCGACTTTCCAGACATATTGGGCCCCGTAATCATAATCAACTGTTGTGTTTCCCTATCTAAGAAAACATCATTTGCAATATAAGGAGTTCCAACAGCCAATTGCTTTTCTATAACAGGATGTCTTCCGTTTTTAATATCCAACTCGAAAGATTCATCTAATTCTGGACAGCTATATTTATTTTCTATTGCTAATTGGGTAAACGAACACAAACAATCCAATTGCGCTACCAAATTAGCATTCATTTGAACCGGCTTAATGTATGTTGCAATCCAACTCACCAATTGCTCAAATAATTCCGATTCAATCTTATGAATTTTTTCTTCGGCACCAAGAATTTTTGTTTCGTATTCTTTTAATTCTTCGGTGATATATCGCTCCGCATTGACTAATGTTTGTTTTCGGATCCATTCTGGCGGAACCTTGTCTTTATGCGTATTTCTAACTTCAATATAATAGCCAAAGACATTATTAAACGAGATTTTAAGAGACGTAATCCCTGTTCTTTCGGATTCTCTTTTTTCAATTCCATCCAAGAATTCTTTTCCTGAAGTTGAAATCGCTCGTAAGTCATCTAACTCTGCATTAATCCCTTTAGCAATCGCATTTCCTTTGGCTACAGCCACAGGAGCATCTTGATTTAAGGTAGTTTTTATTTTTTCTCGCAATAAATCACAACTATGCAAACTATCACCGATACTTTTTACAGCATCTTGAGGACTTTCTAAAGACAAGGTTTTTATTGGAATTATTGCATCAAGAGATTCTTTTAAATAGACTATTTCTCTTGGCGACACTTTCCCAGCAGCAATTTTAGAAATCAAGCGTTCTAAATCTGAAATCTGCTTTATTTGATGTTGTATTTTGTGCAATACCTCTTTATTATCTTTTAAATAAGAAACTACTTGATGACGATTTCTAATTTTATGGATATTCTTTAATGGCAGTGCTAACCAACGTTTCAACAATCGTCCACCCATTGGCGAAAGCGTTTTATCAATCACATCCAAAAGCGTAACTGCATTGGGATTGTAGCTGTGATACAATTCTAAATTCCTAATGGTAAAACGATCCATCCAAACGTATTCATCTTCTGCAATTCGCTGAATTGCAGTGATATGTTGAACGCGATTGTGCTGGGTTTCTGACAAATAATATAAAATTGCACCAGAAGCAATTATCCCTTCATTTAATTCCTCTATTCCAAAACCTTTTAATGAAACAGTTTGAAAATGTTTCGTTAATAAATCGAAGGCATAATCTTCTTTGTATATCCAATCTTCGAGATAAAAACTATGAAAATCATCTCCAAAGATTTCTTTGAATTCACTTTTCTTATTTTTAGGAATAAGAACTTCGCTTGGGCTAAAATTTTGCAAAAGCTTATCTACATATTCTGCATTTCCTTGAGATGTAAGAAATTCACCCGTAGACACATCAAGAAAAGAAATTCCAATCGATTTATTAGCAAAATAAATAGCCGCCAAAAAATTATTTGTTTTGGATTGCAAAACCTCATCATTCATCGAAACTCCAGGCGTAACAAGTTCTGTCACTCCGCGTTTCACAATGGTTTTAGTCATTTTAGGATCTTCAAGCTGATCACAAATCGCAACACGAAGTCCTGCTTTAACTAATTTTGGTAAATACGTATTTATTGAATGATGAGGAAAACCTGCTAAGGCTGTTTCTGTTTCGGAACCTGCTCCTCTTTTAGTTAAAGTTATTCCAAGAATTTTTGAAGCGCATACTGCATCTTCTCCAAATGTTTCATAAAAATCTCCCACTCTAAACAATAAACAAGCATCAGGATATTTCCTTTTGATTTCATTATATTGTTTCATTAACGGTGTTTCCTTGACCAATTTCTCTTTAGATGACAAAATTTTTGTTTTAAATTTAATAGAAAGCGAATTTATAAATTTTAAAGCGAATAATGAATAGACAATAAAATTTAAAATATTTTTAAGATAAATTTAGGAGGAGGTTTCAATTTTTTCTATAAATTTGTCTTTCAATTATAAATTATATTGACGATGAAAAAAATTATTACACTTTCGATAGCACTATTGGCATTTAGTTTTTCTAATGCACAAGAAACTACTAAAATTACAAAATCTAGTAAAAAAACAGGAGCTAAAATTACAGCAGCTATTCCAAAAGTACAAGGAGCTGGAATGGTTTTTGAATCTGAAACTATCGACTATGGAACAATTGCCCACAATGCAGATGGAAAACGCGAATTTGTTTTTACTAATAACGGAAACAAGCCATTAATCATTACAAATACTCAAGGATCTTGTGGCTGTACAGTACCAACTTCTCCAAAAGAACCAATCTTGCCAGGTGCAAAAGCTGTTATTGGTGTTAAATATGCAACTGACAGAGTTGGTGCTTTCACAAAAACGGTAACCGTTACTTCAAATGCAGAAGGAATGCCAACCAAAGTTTTAACAATAAAAGGAACTGTTTTAGGAGATGATGCTCCAAAAAGCTAAATTCAAAAACTGATATTTTAAAAAAAAGCTTCCTTTTTATGGAAGCTTTTTTTATGTTTACTAACAATCTATCCCGTATGCGAAAATTAGAAAATAACGAACTCGGTCGAAAATCAGTTGACGATTTTAAACAATCCAAAAAAACACCTATCATTTTAATATTAGATGATATACGCAGTTTGCATAACATTGGATCTGTATTTAGAACTGCCGATGCTTTTTTGATCGAAAAAATTTATTTGTGTGGTATTACTGCTACTCCACCCAATAAAGAAATTCACAAAACAGCTCTTGGAGCAACAGAAACTGTCGATTGGGAACACCATGAAAATGTCCTGGAAACGATTCAAAAATTAAAATCCGAAAAAATTACTGTACTAGCCATAGAACAAGTTGAAAGCGCGTTTTTTCTTCAAGATTTTGAAGTTGAAACGAATAAAAAATACGCCTTGATTTTTGGAAATGAAGTATACGGTGTTTCACAAGAAGCTGTAGCATTGTGTGATGGTTGCATCGAAATCCCACAATTGGGCACCAAACATTCTTTGAACATTTCTGTAAGTGCTGGAATTGTGGTTTGGGATTTATTTAAAAAATTGAATTGGAATTTGTAGCTTTGGAAAAGTTAATTTAGCAACATTTACTTTTTAACTTGTCTTATATTTTTTGAAATGAAAAAGCTACTCCTAATTGTTTTACTTCTATCTAATTTTCTTGGACATGCTCAACAATACACCTTAATACCAGATGTGAATTTTGAAAAAGCTTTGATTTCCATAGGGATTGATAGTGGTATTCCTGACGGGAAGGTACTTACTGCTAATGTGAGTGGAGTGACTGATTTGAACCTTGCTGTTAAAAACATAACAGATTTAACAGGGATTCAAGATTTTTCTTCATTAACCTTTTTATCTTGTGAAGGCAATAAATTAACCAGTCTAGATGTTTCAAAAAATTTGGCTCTAAGCACTTTGTATTGCTATTCTAATCAAATTACAAAATTGGATATCTCCACAAATACAGCTTTAACTGGTTTAGGCTGCTCTACTAATCAAATATCCAGTTTAGACCTCTCTAAAAACATTCATTTAGTCTCACTGATGTGTTTTAATAACAAATTAGTAACATTGAACTTAAAAAATGGAAATAATACAAATTTCGCTAGAGCTCTTTTTGATCTAAAATTAAACCCTGCTCTAACCTGCATACAAGTAGACAACAAGTTATATTCCGATACTAATTGGTCTTCTTCTAAAGACGCCACAGCTAGTTATTCAGAAATTTGCAATGCTAAAGTTACGGCCATAGCTCCGCCTGTAATTACGGCAACAGGAAATCAAATCTACTGCTCTGGAACAACTCAAAAAATAGTTGAAACCATTTCAATTACAAATGATCCAGCCGAACCGGATACTGATGCAGTTAATATTCAAATTTCTTCGGGTTATGTATATGGACAAGATCAATTAAGCTTAACAGGTATCCACCCCTCTATTGCATCTAGCTGGGTTTCGTCTGAGGGAAAGTTAAAATTATACAGTATAACTGGAAATAAAATTCCTTATTCTGATTTTGTAGCTGCAATTAAAGATGTTCAATTCGATAACAACAACACTTCTCCATCGGGAAACAGAACTTTTTCAATAAGTTTAGGTACAGGTCAGCTTAGTTACTTACCAAGCAATGGCCATTATTACGAATATGTGGCTGCATTAGGAATAAATTGGACTGCCGCAAGAGATGCCGCTGCCCTGTTAAACTATTATGGTATACAAGGTTATTTAGCCACATTAACAACTGCCGACGAAGCACAATTAGCAGGAGCTCAAGCACCCGGAACAGGCTGGATTGGAGGCAGTGATGCTGCTACTGAAGGTACGTGGAAATGGGTTACGGGGCCAGAGGCTGGAACTACTTTCTGGATTGGAAAAAATAATGGTACCGTAACAGCTCCTTTTTTTTATGCCAATTGGAATGCGCCAAATGAACCTAACGACTCCAAAAACAATGAAGATTACGCTCATGTAACATCACCAGCAGTTGGACATCCAGGAACTTGGAATGATCTTCCAGAAGCAGGAGACCCTATTACCTCTTACAATTACTATCCTAAAGGATACATTGTAGAATATGGAGGAATGCCTAGAGATCCTGTATTAAATCTATCAGCAAGTACCACAATTACAATTCCAAGAATTGAAACCACAACTTCAAAATCACTTTGTAATTCTGGAAGTGTGAATCTGCTAGCAACAGCATCAAATGGCAGTGTTTATTGGTACACTAGCAAAACTGGAGGCTCATCAATTTTTACCGGAAACACTTTTACTACACCAACATTATACACCACTACTTCGTATTTTGTTGATGCAACAAATGGAAATTGTTCAAACACTCCAAGAACTGAAGTTATTGCGACAATTAATTCCATTCCAAATATTAGTTCAACTTCTCCAGCTTTTCGATGTGACGCTGGAACCTTAACATTAGGAGCTGTTGCTTCATCTGGAATTATAAATTGGTATGACGTCCCAACTGGTGGAACTTCATTAGCTACCGGAACAACATTTTTAACTCCTAGTATTTCAACTTCAAAAACATATTATGTTGATGCTACTTCAAATGGTTGCACTAGTACAAGTCGAACTGCTATAATGGCAACTGTAAATAATTCGCCTATAATCACTTTTACATCGCCAGCTTCCATATGCGGATCAGGAACTCTAACTCTTGAAGCTGTTGCTTCTGCTGGAAACATAAGATGGTATGATTTACCCAGTGGAGGAACTTTATTATATTCTGGGAATTCTTTTACTACACCAACGATTAACGCATCAACTACCTATTATGCAGAAGCTTTTACTTCTGATTGCACAAGTATACCACGAACTCCAGTTGTAGCAACAGTTAATACTATACCAATAATTACATCAACTACTCCATCATCAGTTTGTGATTCTGGAACCGTTACATTATCCGCAGTTGCTTCGGCTGGAAGTATACGCTGGTATGATGCTATTGGAAATGTAGTGGCAACAGGAAATTCTTTTACAACTCCATTTATTACAACTACAACTTCTTATTATGTTGAAGCTTTCACTGCTACTTGTGTAAGTCCTACACGAACCGCTGTTATTGCTACAGTAAATAGCACCCCAACAATCACCTCAACATCACCAGCATCAGTTTGCGATTCAGGAACTATATCACTAGGTGCAACCGCCTCAGGTGGAACTATCAATTGGTATAATGCTACTGGAAATGTTATAGCCATTGGAAACAGCTTTACAACCCCAATTCTTACTACAACTACAAATTATTATGTTGATGCAGAGGTATCAGGTTGTAAAAGTCCAAAAAGCCTAATTACAGCAACTGTGTATCCTGTTGACACCAAAACAGAGGAGTTAATTTTGTGCCAAGGTGAAACAATGAAATTAGATGCAGGGGTTTCTGGAATGAAATATGTTTGGTCGCCAGGTGGTGAAACAACACAAACCATAGCAGTTTCTACTATAGGAGACTATAGCGTAACCATAAGCTCGCCAACAGTTATTGCCTGCTATTCGAAAAAAAATATTAGTGTCATAGAACATCCAGCACCTATTATCAATCCCATTGAAGTAAATGAAAACACCATTACCATTACTCTCGAAAAAACAGAAAGCTACTATGAGTATTCGATAAACGGCCTAGATTTTCAAGCTTCAAATACATTCTCTTATATTCCAAGTGGTCAATACACAGCGTTCGTAAGAGATAATAATGGATGCAATTTAGTTTCACAAAATTTCACCATATTCACAATTGCAAAATATTTCACACCAAATAATGATGGACAAAATGATGTATGGGAAATTAAAGAAATGAAAAATTATCCCCATTCAAGACTGGAGATTTATGATAGATATGGCAAACTATTAAAGCAACTTAACTCCTCAAGTTTAGGATGGAATGGCACCTTTAATGGTCTTAACTTACCTGCAGATGATTATTGGTACCGCTTAAAATTAGATAATTCAAAACCTGAAATAAGAGGTCACTTTACTTTAAAAAGATAAGTACTATTTATTTATTGACTAATTTTATTTTGAATTTGGTCCAAAATATAAAGATAATCTTCTTGATTTTTTACAAAATCTCTTTCGGAAACATCGATAATTAAAACATTCAAATCTTTTTGTGATTTTATATAATCGAGATATCCATTATTGATTTTATCTAAATACTCAGCAGAAATATTTTGTTCGTAATCCCTACCCCTTTTCTTTATATTGTGTAGCAAACGCTCCGTGTTTTGATATAAATATATATACAAATCTGGTTTTGGCATTTCTCGATACACAATATCGAACAAGGTTCTGTACAATCTGTATTCATCATCTGCCAGTGTTATTTTGGCAAAAATTAAGGATTTAAAAATATGATAATCGGCAACTAAGAAGTCCTTAAACAAATCAAATTGTGCTAAATCATCTGACAACTGTTTGTATCTATCTGCCAAGAAAGACATTTCAAGAGGAAAAGCATATCGGTTTTGATCTTCGTAAAATTTGGGTAAAAAAGGATTGTCAGCAAAACGTTCTAAGACTGTTTTTGCGTTAAAATCTTGGGCAATTTGTGTTGTTAATGTTGTTTTTCCTGCTCCAATATTCCCTTCAAAAGCAATATAATTAAATTGCTCTAATGGAATTTTATCTAATGGATTTTCTAGTTTTTTTACCAGCATACAATCACTTTTATCAGGAGATAGTAATAGTAATTCTGGCAGTTTTTTAAGGAAAACGGGGTGTTTCCAATCTAAATTCAAATCCAACATTGGCACTAAAACAAACTTTCTATTTTGCATTAACGGATGCGGAACTTGAAGGTCCTCTGAATCAATAATTTCATCATCAAATGTAATCAAATCAACATCTATAAGTCGTGACTGATACCCCAAATTTTCTCCTCGAACACGACCAAGCTTCTGTTCTATTTTTAATATTTTGGATAAAACAGCGTGTGATGAACTATAGGTATGCAAAACCAAAGCGCAATTGTAAAATGAGTCACTTTCAAAACCCCATGATGCTGATTCGTACAAGTTCGAAACTTTAATAATAGTTCCGATTTCTTGATGCACCAATTGCAAACAATTTTCAATGTTTTGAAGGCGGTTGCCTTGATTAGTTCCGAGAGATAAAACGACCTGATGCTGTGATTTCATATTAACCACAAATTAACTAAAACAAATTTAGAATAGAACTATATTTGCTGTCGTGTTAATAAATATTTTTACGTTTTGAAATATTAAAATGTAACATATAAACACTTATCATTACTTATAAAAAAAACATTATGAGATTTTTAGGAAATGTATTGGCAACAATCATAGGGTTATTTATTTTTTTAATGCTCTTCATTTTTGGAATAGCTATTATTTCAACAATTTTTGGAGGAGATACAGTTGAAATATCCATAAAAAACAATTCAGTTATCGAATTAAATTTAGAACACATTAAAAACGATTATGCTGGTAAATACAAAGATCCATGGATTTCTTTTTTATCAGACGGAGAAAAACTAGGCGTTTCTGACATTATAAATGCTATTGATGCAGCAAAATCAGACAGTGACATTAAAGGTATTTCAATTTTGAATGATGGATCCGATTTAGGAATGGCACAAAGAAAAGCCTTACGTGACGCTCTTGAAAATTTTAAAAAATCAGGAAAATTTGTCATGGCCTACGCCAATTCTTATTCGCAAAAGGAATATTATCTCAACTCGGTTGCAAATACTATTTACCTAAATCCTGTTGGCGATTTTGATTTTAAAGGATTATCCGCAGAAATTATGTTTTTCAAAGATTTACAAGAAAAAACAGGTGTTAAAATGGAAGTTATTCGACACGGAAAATACAAAAGTGCCGTAGAACCTTTTCTGGAGAACAAAATGAGTGATGCCAATAGAGAACAAACCTTAGCATTATTAAATTCCATTTGGAGTTCGATTACCACTGACATTTCGAAAAGCAGAAACATTTCAATTGCTAAATTGAATGAAATTGCCAATGGTCTTCTTGCCAGAAGTCCCGAAATGGCCAAAGCCGAAAATTTAGTTGACGTAGTGGCCTATGAAGACGAATATCATGATGCCATTCGAAAAGCGTTGAAAGTGGACAAAGACAAAGATTACAACAAACTAAGTATTTTAGATTATGCTCGAAAAGTAGCTACAACCTCAGGTCAATTTGAAGTAAAAAATAAAATTGCAATTATCTATGCCCAAGGTGTAATCATGAGTGGCGAAGGGGATGTAAATAAAATTGGCGAAGGCTCCATGCGTCGTTCCTTGATTGAAGCTCGTAAGGACACTAACGTTAAAGCAATTGTACTTCGAATTGACAGTCCGGGAGGAAATGCATTGACATCAGATTTAATCTGGAGAGAAATCGAAATAACTAAAAAAACAAAACCTGTCGTAGTTTCTATGGGTAATTATGCCGCATCCGGGGGATATTATATAGCATGTAATGCCAATACAATTTTCGCTGAAAACAATACCATTACTGGTTCTATTGGTGTTTTTGGTGTATTGCCAAATTTCACACAATTAGCAACAAAAATTGGCATTCATACTGAACAAGTAAAAACAAATGAAAATGCTGCTGAATATAGTCCTTTTTTACCAATGGATGACAAATTTAAAGCAGTCACTACTGAAAGTGTAGAACAAGTGTATAACATCTTTGTATCTCACGTTGCCAAAGGTCGAAAAATGTCTTTTGCTCAAGTGGACTCCATTGCTCAAGGAAGAGTTTGGTCAGGCTCTCAAGCTTTAAAAATTGGACTAGTGGATAAAATTGGCGGATTAGACGCTGCATTAAAGGAAGCAGCCAACTTAGCCAAAATAAATTCCTATAAGACTCAAAACTTTCCAGAATTCAAAAAAAATATTAATGATATTTTAGAAAATTTACCTTTTGCAAAATCGAAAGAAACCTTCCTAAAAGAAGAGTTAGGTGACGAAAATTTTAGAATATTGAATCAAATAAAAAAAATACAATCTCAAAGAGGAGTTCAAGCAATGATGCCTTTTGAAATAAACATACAATAAAACATTTTAAACAATTAATCATATAAATTCCGTTTGAGTAAATAACTTAAACGGAATTTTTTTGATAAAAGCTAAACACCTATTTTTGTATAGTAAGGCAAGGTTTTTATAATTCAATTAAAAATAAAAAATAGCAATATGATAATGAAAATAGTTAAAATCACTGGAATAATTGTTGTTACACTTGTTTTGGCCTTATTTGCAATCCCCTATTTTTTCAAGGACCAAATTAAAGCTAAAATTTCCCAAGCAATAAACGAAAATGTAGATGCCAAAGTCTCATTTGCGGAAGCGGATTTAAGTTTATTCGAAAATTTTCCCAATGCAACTGTTTCAATTGGAAAATTGGTTATCATCAATAAAGCCCCATTTGAGGGAGATACTTTGGTTTCATTAGACGAATTAAAATTAAAAATGTCGATCAAAGAACTTTTTAAAGGTAAAAATGAATCGATGAATATTCAAGGAATTTCTTCAAAAAACGGATTGATAAACATCATTTTCAATAAAGACGGAATTGCTAATTACGACATTGCATTAAAAAATAAAAAAGAAAATGACACAGCAAAAAGCAAAGCCTTGTCATTGAAAATCCAACAGTATAAAATTGAGAATTTCAAGTTCAAGTATTTTGACGAAAAATCAAAAATCAAGATGATAATCGACAGTTTGAACCACGAAGGAACTGGTGATTTTGCTGCACAAAAACTTGATTTAGTAACAAAATCGACTGCAAAAATATCGTTAGATTTGGATAAAGTCAATTATATGCGAAATGTTTCGCTGACCTTAGATGCCGTTTTAGGCATCGATTTAGAGAATAGTAAATATACTTTTAAGGAAAACAAAGCGCTTATCAATCAATTACCATTAGAATTTGATGGATTTATACAAATGGTAGATGCAGGTCAGGAATACGATTTAAAATTCAAAACGCCAACCTCATCTTTCAAGAACTTTTTAGGGCTCATTCCTTCAGTTTATGCCTCACGTTTAGACAATGTAAAAACAACTGGTGATTTTACTATTATTGGCTTTGCCAAAGGATTGTATTCTGACACAACTGTGCCTAAATTCAACATTGAAATTGCATCGAACAATGCATCGTTTCAATATCCCAATTTACCAAAATCTGTCAAAAACATTGTAATAGATACGAAAATCATTAATGAAACAGGTATCTTAAACGATACTTATGTCAATCTCGACAAACTATCTTTCAGCATTGATCAAGATGTTTTTAATGCTAAAGCCAATATTAAAAACATTACTCAAAACGCATTAGTCGATGCTGTTTTGAAAGGAACAATCAATTTAGGAAATGTGTCAAAAGCGTATCCAATTAAATTAGAGAAACCATTATCAGGAATTTTAAAAGCGGATGTAACTACAAAGTTTGATATGCAATCAGTAGAAAAAAGTGACTATCAAAACATCAATAATGCGGGTACAATGAGTTTGTCGGGATTCAAATATACTGACGAAAATGGCAAAGAAATGATTATTAGCAATGCATTAGTACAGTTTAACCCAAGTCAAGTGAACTTGAAACAGTTTAATGCTTCAACAGGAAAAAGTGATTTAAGTGTAACCGGAGTTTTGGAAAATTTCTACGGTTTTATATTTAAAAATCAGGAATTAAAAGGAAACTTCAATATGGTTTCCAATCAAATAGCAGTGAGTGATTTTATGACTTTTGGCGAAACTAAAAAAACCAACCCGAGCGACAGCGAACAGCCAAAGCAAACAAAAAATGCCGAAGCCATGAAGATTCCGGCTTTTCTTAATTGCACCCTTACCGCAAAAGCAACTACAGTTTTATACGATAATTTGACCTTGAAAGACGTTTCAGGAAAATTGATTGTTAAAGACGAAAAAGTAACATTAGAAAATGTAAAATCTTCCATTTTTGGAGGGATAATTGCTGTAAATGGTTCGGTTTCCACCAAAGGAAAAACGCCAACATTCGACATGGATTTAGGACTCAATCAAGTCGATATTGCCCAATCTTTCACACAATTAGAAATGTTAAAAAAAATCGCACCTATTGCGGGAATTATCAACGGAAAATTGAATTCTACTATCAAGTTTAACGGGAACCTTAATTCTACAACTATGTCTCCTGATTTAAAATCGCTTTCTGGAGATTTGTTAGGACAACTACTTTCGACTACTATCAATTCCAGTAATTCTACATTATTGACAGCTTTGACATCAAACATCAAATTTCTTGATTTGAAAAAAATTAATTTAAATGATATAAAAGCGGCAATTACTTTCAAAGACGGGAAAGTAAATGTGAAACCTTTTGATATAAAATACCAAGATATAAAAGCGACAATTGGTGGAACACATGGTTTCGATCAAAGCATGAATTACAGTTTGAAATTTGATGTTCCTGCAAAATATCTTGGATCCCAAGCCAATGCAATAATAGCCAAATTGACTCCTGCAGATGCTGCAAAATTGGAAAACATCCCCATTAATGCATTGATGACTGGTAGTTTTTCTAACCCAAAAATCACAACCGATATAAAATCTGCAGTCACAAACTTGACTACTCAACTGTTTCAACAACAAAAAACCAAGTTAATTGAAAAAGGCACATCATCCCTTACTGATTTAATTAATAAAAATAAAAAACCTGGTGATACGACAAAAACTGTTATTCCTGCTACCAAAGAAGAAGTAAAAGAAAAAGCCAAGGAAGAAGTTACTAAAAAAGCCAGTGATTTACTAAATGGCTTATTCAATAAAAAGAAAAAAGTCGAAGAACCTACACCAGCAGAATAAAAGCACAAATTTCTGGGTGAAGGATTACTTCACTAGTCTTTTATTTTTTATTGGAGTTCAGCGAACTACATTTGAAAGCGGAGTTTTTTTTATCCCATTTTTTTATGGGATAAAAAAAAACGGGAACGCAAATCCCGACCCGAAGTTTTTACGGAGGGTCATGCCAAAATTAAAATACTGTTAATCGTAGAATTTATAGTTTTTTTAGACATTGATATTTACAACATAACCTTCGGAACTTCTAACATTAAAAACGGTACCGTCTTCAAAAATTAAGTATTGTCCTTTTATTCCAGTTAGTTTCCCTTGAAAATTAGGCGTTTTATCTAAACTTAAACTTTTTATTTTTGTTGGATATTGTAAAACAGGAAAATGCATTTCATACAATTCATTTTTCTGAGAATAGAAAAACTCTTGCACTTCTGAGGGAATTAAGTTTTCGACTTTCAATCTTTCGGCAATTAAATCGACTTGTTCCACATTATTTTGAAGCATTTTGCGCCAGTTGGTTTTATCTGCATAATGATTTTTTAAAGCAACTTCAGTAATTCCTGCTAAAAAACGATTGGGAACTTCTACAATTGAAATAGCTTGAGTTGCACCTTGATCTATCCATCGTGTTGGCATTTGTGTTTTACGGGTCACTCCTACTTTCACTTCGCTTGACAAAGCCAGATAAACTATGTGGGGTTGCAATTGCACCTTTTCCTCATAAACTAAATCCCTATCTTGAATTCCAAGATGTGCTGTACTTAATTCAGGTTTCATAATCCAATCACCCACAGCGGGACTCGAATAAAAACAATCATAACAAAATCCTTGTCTAAATATTTTCTTTTTCTTGCCACAATTCAAACATTGATAACCCAAGAAATTAATTTCTAAATCCTTGTTAAGCAATTGATTTACATTTAAAAAACTATTTTCAAAAACTAAATAATATTGAATTGGATTCGCAAATTCTGTTTGCATTTTGGTAAGTACACCTTCGTATGTCATATGATTTTTGATTGTAAATTAACAAATTCTGATTTTAGATCGCAATATTTTTCAGAATCTTTAAAGTAAATAGAATTGTTTTTATAAAAAACACTATTTTTGATACAAATACAAAGTTAGCATTTGTCAATTGAAAATCAAATCTAAAATCTAGAATCAATATTCTAATATCTTAAATCACTATGCCAATAACCGTATTCAATTCAATAGCCTCTTGGATGCTCAAACAAAGAATTCATCAAATTGAACTTTTCTTGAAATATCCCAATGAAGTTCAGGAGGAATTATTAATGGATTTGATTCGGGCTTCAGAATACACTTTATTAGGCCAAAAATACGATTACTCTTCTATCTATTCATATGCTACTTTTTCCGAAAGAATTCCCGTTTCTACCTATGAAGAATTACAGCCGCTTATAGAAAGAACCCAGAATGGAGAACAAAATATATTTTGGGAAACACCCATTAAATGGTTTGCAAAATCAAGTGGAACAACCAATGCCAAAAGCAAGTTTATTCCCGTAAGCCCAGAATCATTAGAAAATTGTCACTACAAAGCGGCCAAGGACTTATTATGCATGTATTTAAACAACAATGAAAATTCTGAAATATTTGTAGGTAAAAGCTTAAGACTAGGTGGAAGTTCACAAATTCATGAAAATAACAATACTTTTTTTGGGGATTTATCTGCTATATTAATTGAAAACATGCCTCTATGGGCCGAATTTAGCAGCACACCAAACAATAAAATTTCCTTAATGAATGATTGGGAAACAAAACTTTGTTCTATCATAAAACAAGTAAAATATGAAAATGTAACTAGTTTTGCGGGAGTTCCCTCTTGGATGTTAGTATTATTGAATCGTTTACTCGAGGAAACTGGCAAAGGAAATTTACTGGAATTATGGCCAAATCTTGAAGTTTATTTTCACGGAGGAGTAAGTTTTGAACCTTATCGCGAGCAATATCAGAAGATTTTACCCAAAAAAGATTTCAAATACTACGAAATATACAATGCCTCTGAAGGTTTCTTTGCCATTCAGGATTTGAATTATTCCGATGATTTATTACTAATGCTGGACTATGGAATCTTCTACGAATTTATACCTATGAATACCTTTGGAAAAGCTAATCAAAAAACAATTCGATTATCCGAAGTGGAACTTTGTAAAAATTACGCTATTGTTATCACTACAAACTCTGGTTTATGGCGTTATTTGATAGGCGATACCGTTCGTTTTACTTCATTAAAACCCTATAGAATCAGAGTGACTGGAAGAACCAAACACCACATCAATGTTTTTGGGGAAGAAATAATGGTCGAAAATACGGACCAAGCTATTGCTAAAACTTGCCAAATTACACATTCAGAAATTGTTGATTATACGGTCGCTCCCATTTTTATGAAAGACAAAGAAAAAGGAGCGCACGAATGGATGATTGAATTCAAAAAGAAACCACATGATATGGTTCTATTTCAAAAAGTATTAGACGAAACATTGCAATCCTTGAATTCTGATTACGAAGCCAAACGCCACAATAACATGACTCTAAATCAGTTAGTAATCAATGTAGCACGTGAAAAATTATTTTACGAATGGCTAAAAGAAAAAGATAAATTGGGCGGGCAACATAAAATTCCAAGATTATCCAATCAACGTGATTATATAGAACAATTGAAAAATATGCAGATAACTGTACCTCTTTAAAATGAAAAAATTGTTACTAATAATGTTCTTATTATCGGTTTTGGCCTCCTGCGGACCACATAGAATGAGTTGTGGCGCTAGAGGGATTTGTAATTCCTTGTCCAAGGGAGAATTACTTAAATACAAAACATAAAAAATCCCGCATTGAATTTTTCAATACGGGATTTATTTATTCTGAGTACCGTTGTTATTCCTCCATCATATCTATATGTCTGTCGTGGTAACCTAAAAGATATAAAACACCGTCAAGACCTAAACTAGAAATTGAAGATTCAGCATTTTCTTTAACTTTTGGTTTCGCATGAAAAGCAATTCCTAAACCTGCTAAATTCAACATGGGTAAATCATTTGCACCATCACCTACAGCAATAGTTTGATTGATATGTATCCCTTCTTTTTCTGCAATCGCTTTTAAATATTCAGCTTTTTTAGCTCCATCTACAATTTCACCTAAATATTTACCAGTCAATACGCCATTTTTAATCTCCAATTGATTGGCGTGAACGTAATCAATCCCTAATTCTTTTTGTAAATATTCCCCAAAATAGGTAAAACCACCGGATAATATAGCGGTTTTATAACCGTAATATTTTAATGCTTTCATTAAACGATGTGCACCTTTAGTTATAGGGAGGTTTTCAGCCACTTTTTGAAGTACCTCTTCACTCAAACCTTCTAACAAAGCCATTCGTTGTTTGAAGCTTTCATTAAAATCAATTTCGCCATTCATAGCAGATTCTGTAATGGCTCTAACTTGTTCACCCACACCATTCAATTCAGCCAATTCATCGATAACTTCAGTTTGAATTAAAGTCGAATCCATATCAAAACAAACCAATCGACGATTTCTTCTGTACATATTATCTTCTTGAAAAGAGATATCTACATCTAATCTCCCGGAGATTTCCATAAAACTAGCCGTCATCTTCGATTTATCAACGATATTTCCTGTAACAGATAATTGAACACAAGAACGAGGATATTCTTCTTTTTCAACGACAGAGACTCTTCCTGTTAGTCTAATGATGGAATCAATATTCAATTTTTGATCAGACATTATTTTAGTCACAGCCGCCAATTGTACTGCTGTCAATGTTTCACCCAAAACATTGATGATATAGCGTTGTTTGCGTTGTGCTTTTACCCAATTTTCATAATCAGGTATCGTAATAGGAATAAATTTAACATTAATCCCTAATTCATAGGCTTTGAACAACAAATCTTTTAAAACAGGACCAGAAGTGGAACCCGATTGTATTTCAAATAAAATTCCCAAAGAAAGTGTATCGTGAATATCGGCTTGCCCGATATCTAAAACGATGGCATCATAATTTGCCAATATGGATGTTAAACCAGCTGTTACTCCTGGTTTGTCCTGACCAGATACTTTTAATAAAATAATCTCTTTATCCTCTGTTGCCATTTTTATTTATATAGGTTTACGGGGAACAAAAATCGGTAATCTATTGTTGATAAAAAAGTATATCGAGGGATTTTTCAAAAAGAAACCCGACAGCTTTGAAAATGCTGTCGGGTTTAAAATTTTATAAATCAAAAAAAAATTACGAAGCGATTTCTAATCGCTTCAATAAATTTCTATTTAAAGTTTCTTTAGCGTATTCTTCATCGATAGTTAAAACTTTTTCATCAGAACTTGGTAGTTCATACATAGCATCGGTTAAGATGGCCTCGCATAAAGAACGTAATCCACGGGCTCCTAATTTGTATTCTAATGCTTTTTCGACAATAAAATTCAAAGCTTCATCAGTAATTGTAAACTCCACCTCATCCATCAAAAACAATTTCTTGTATTGTTTAATTAAGGCATTTTTTGGTTGCGTCAAAATCGCTCTCAAAGTTTCTCTATCTAAAGGATCCATGTGGGTCAAAACTGGCAAACGGCCAATAATCTCAGGAATCAATCCAAAGTCTTTGATGTCTTTCGGGATGATATATTGCAACAAATTGTCTTTATCAATGTTATCCACATTTTTAGAGGTAGAATAACCTACAGCTTGACGATTCAGTCGTTTTGAAATAATACGTTCTACACCATCAAAAGCACCACCAGCAATAAACAAAATATTCTGAGTGTTAACCTCAACAAATTTTTGGTCTGGATGCTTTCTTCCTCCTTTTGGGGGAACATTTACCACCGTTCCTTCCAATAATTTCAATAAGGCTTGTTGTACTCCTTCTCCAGAAACATCACGTGTGATTGATGGATTGTCGCTTTTACGTGCAATTTTATCAATTTCATCAATAAAAACGATTCCTCTTTCGGCTTTTGCCACATCATAATCAGCAGCTTGAAGCAAACGAGTTAGGATACTTTCTACATCTTCACCTACGTAACCTGCTTCTGTAAGAACAGTTGCATCAACAATTGCCAAAGGAACGTCAAGCATTTTCGCAATAGTTTTTGCTACCAATGTTTTTCCGGTTCCAGTTTGACCTACCATTATGATATTACTTTTTTCAATCTCTACATCGTCGTTTAATTCTTGTTGCATTAAACGTTTGTAGTGGTTGTAAACAGCGACTGCCATAACTTTTTTAGTTTGGTCTTGACCAATAACATATTGATCTAGAAAAGCTCTGATTTCTTTTGGTTTTTTTAAAACTAAATCGGTTGGTAAATTTGATTTTCCGCTTGATTTTAATTCTTCTAGTACTATTCCATGGGCTTGCTCAATGCATTTATCACAAATGTGCGCATCAATTCCGGCAATCAATAAATTGGTTTCCGGTTTTTTTCTTCCACAAAATGAACATTCTAATTTTGGTTTAGCCATCTTTTTAGATTGCAGATTTTAGATTTTAGATTTCAGATTGCAAAAACCGCAATCTGAAATCTGAAACCTGATATCTGATTTAACTTCTTCTCAACACTTCATCAATCATTCCATACTCTTTCGCTTCATCTGCAATCATCCAATAATCGCGTTCACTGTCTTTGTGAACTTTATCAAATGTTTGTCCCGAATGTTGTGAAATAATTTGATATAATTCGTCTTTTAATTTCAACATTTCACGAAGGTTAATTTCCATATCCGTTGCAACACCTTGTGCTCCACCAGACGGTTGGTGTATCATGACTCTTGAATGTGGTAATGCCGAACGTTTTCCTGCTGCTCCAGCACACAATAATACGGCTCCCATCGAAGCGGCCATTCCAGTACAAATTGTAGCTACATCGGGTTTGATGTATTGCATGGTATCATAAATACCCAATCCTGCATAAACGCTTCCTCCTGGAGAGTTCAAATAAATTTGAATGTCTTTTGAGGCATCAGCACTTTCTAAGAATAATAATTGCGCTTGAACGATATTTGCAATTTGATCGTCAATTCCTGTTCCTAGGAAAATAATTCTATCCATCATTAATCTCGAAAAAACGTCTAATTGTGAGATATTCAACTGACGCTCTTCTATAATATAAGGTGTCATATTGGTTGGATTCATTGCTGCTACGATTTTATCGTAGTACATTGCGTTTACACCTTGGTGTTTTGTAGCAAATTTTTTAAATTCTTTTCCGTAGTTCATTTTGTTATGTTTGAAAGTTTGAAAGTCTAAAGTTTGAAAGTCACTTAACCCCAAGGCAAAGTTCATACCTTTCTTTAATTGATGCCAATTTGTCTTCTTTTGAATGTTTAAAAATTTTAAGTTGTTGCATAAAAGCTAAATTTTTAAACAAAAGAGCGCCAAAAAAAATTCTGACGCTCAAATATAACTATTTTTTATTACTCTGTATTTGTAATAAAATCATAAAATTTAAAAAGTAAACAAAAGCATTTTTATACTTTTCAACTTTAAGACTTTTGACTTTACAACTAAAATTTATTCTCCGTGGGACGCAGCAATAAATTGCTCGTAAGTAACTTCTTTAGTTGTTGGATTGGCTTTTTCTTTGAAAATATCCAATAATTTCTCAGCAACCGCTTGGTCAGAAAGTTTTTTTACCTCATCTTGATTAGACAAAACTCTTGCAACAATTCCTTGAACTTCTTCATCAGTAGGATTTGTTTGTCCAAATTGTGCCATTTGCTGACGGATAGATTTAGAAGTAAACGCTTTCAAATCTTCGAAAGTGATTTTTACGTCACTTTGAGACAAAGCTTTTCCTTCAATCAATTGAAAGCGCAATCCTTTTTCTGATCTTGCATATTCTACAACAGCCTCTTCGGGTGTTAATTGTTTTTCACCAACTGTTTGCAACCATTTAATCAAGAATTCTGAAGGCAAATCGAATTTTGTATTTTCGATTAAAAATTCAGTTACATCACTTAATAGTTTTTGATCTGCTTGTTGCGCAAATTGACTTTCAGCGTCTTCTTTGATTTTTGCTTTCAATTCTTCAAGAGAAGCAACTGTTCCTGCTCCGAATAATTTATCAAACAATTCTTGATTTAATTCAGCTACTTCAGTAGAATTGATGTTACTTATAGTAAAGTCAACATCTACTTCAAGTCCGTGAACATCATCATGAGCTACTTTCATAACATCCATTAATTGATGATCATCTTCGAATAAACCTTTAGTATTTACCGTTACGACGTCGCCTACTTTTTTACCAATAAATTTATCAGCAGTAGCTTTATCTTTAAAGATAGCTAAAGAAATAGTTGCTGGGTTATTAATTCCTTTCTCTTCATTTGTGAAAGTACCAGAAATATCAAAACCAGCTTCAACAACTTCCTGAGGAATTGCTTTTCCGAATTGTTTTTGAATGCGCTCTACTTGACCGTCAATCAATTTATCATCTGCTGAAACTACATATTTAATTATGTTATTTTTAGCTTCAAGATCTATTTCAAAATTAGGAACTAATCCTATTTCATATTCAAAAGTTAGTTCTTCAGCATCCCAATTAAAGTTTTCGTTTACTTTCGGAAGTGGAGTTCCAAGAAGGTTTAATCTTTCAGATTGCAGGTAACGCTCTAAAGCTAAATCAACTACTTTTTTAACTTCTTCTTGTTTAATGGCGCGACCGTATTGTTTTTCAACAAGATCTTTTGGCACTGCACCTTTTCTAAAACCTTTAACGGTTGCCAATGGCATTTTTTCGTTTATTCTTTTTGCTACTTGACCTTTGTAATCCATTTGAACAACTGTCAATACAATTGTTTCGTTTACTGCGTCTGATGCTACTCTTTTAATATCCATTTCTGTCTTTAATTTACATAATAAAATTGGGTTGCAAAATTATAAAATTTTTACAACCCAAACAAATTTTTAATCCATTGAATTTTAACTCCTTATTTGTTCTAGAATTCTAAGGAAGTTTCTATTTATCTTCTCCAATAATTTTATACATAATTGACTGCAATATGGACAATACAAGACTAAAAAAGAGCGCTGTCCAAAAGGAGTTCACACTGAAGCCACCCACTATATTGTCACAAACCAGTATAATTACCGCATTAATCACCAATAAAAAGAGACCTAAAGTAACAATAGTAAATGGCAGAGTCAATATTACCAAAATTGGTTTAATGAAAATATTGAGCAATCCTAAAACAACTGCAACAATAATTGCAGTTTTAAAATCCGCCACATAAATTCCTGACATTATTTTAGGAATAAGTATAACTAAAACAGCTGTGATAATAATTCTAAAAAGGAGTTTCATAAATAATTGTAATTTAAAGTTACTATAAAAGTAAATTAATTAATATTAAAACCGTTGATTTTTTGTTATCTTCGTTTTGAATAAAATTTAACACACAAGTTATGAAAAAAAAATTACTTTCTATATTAATATTAATTTCATTCGGAGCTAACGCCCAATTTTGGAGTGAAAAAGCTACTGGCTTTACTACACCTCAAAGAGGACTATTTAGCATCTCAATTGTTGACACCAATGTAGTTTGGGCATTAGCAGATGACAGCACTAAAGATCCTGTAGATTTGAAGATTAAAGAATTTACCCTAAGTACCGATGGAGGAAATACCTGGACTCCTGGGTCAATTGATTTGGGAATCGCTACAAATGAATTAGGAATTTCTTCTATTACTGCTGTATCCTCTACAACTGCCTGGGTTTCTGTACATCCTGACACATTTGGTACTTCACAGCGTGGCGGGATTTGGAAGACAATTAATGGCGGAATAACTTGGACGAAACAACCTTCCGCTTTATTTAACAGCGCTGCCTCTTATGCTAACTTTGTTCATTTTTGGGATGCCACTAATGGAATTACCCAAGGCGATCCAGAAAGTGGTGAATTTGAAGTTTACACTACAAATAATGGCGGAACAAATTGGACAAGGGTCGATGGTGCTACTATTCCAAACCCAAATATTAATGGAGAATACGGTTATGCGAATCTTTATACTGTTTATGGCAACACGATTTGGTTTGGAACTGATATGGGTAGAATTTACAGATCATCTGATAAAGGATTAACATGGAACGCTTATAACTCTGTTTATAGTACCGATTTCAATTTGGACAGTTTTACTTTTTCTGATACAAACAAAGGCCTTATGATGACCTATAATCCAGTAAACCTTTATAGTACTTCCGATGGAGGCGCTACTTGGAATCCTGTTTCAAGAACAGGAAATGTTTACAATACTGATATTTCCTATATCCCTGGCACTTCAACAGTTATTTCATGCTCACTTGCAAACCCATTAGGATCATCTTATAGTCTAGACGATGGCCTAACATGGACAACCATTGACGGAATTAAACACGGAACAATGAAATTTTTAAATACCACTTTTGGATTTTCAGGAGGATTTAATACAAATGCAACCACAGGAGGAATTTTTAAATATTCTGGAATCCCTTTAAAAAATGCAAGTTTTGAATTGAAAAACCATATTACGGCGTATCCAAACCCAACAAATGGCATCTTACATATAGATTCAGAAATAGCATCAATCAAAAATACTGCTGTGTTTGACTTATTAGGCAAACAGGTTTTTGATAAGAAATTCAGTTCTTTAAATAAAGCCGATTTAGATTTAAAATCACTTCAAGCTGGAACATATCTTTTAAAAGTTTCTTCTGAAAATGGAAAAACAGAAACTATTAAGATTCTTAAAAACTAAATCAAATTAGATTAAAAAACAAAATCTCCTTTTCTGTCAGCAGAAAAGGAGATTTTTTTATGGAGAATTATTCCAAAAACGAACTTGCTATTTCATAAAAAAGTTTTGGGCTTTCGGCATGCAGCCAATGACCTGCATTTGGAATAGTCTCGAACTCGGAATCAGGAAAATATTGCTTTATATTTTCGAAATCTTCGTCAAGAATATAATTAGAATTTCCGCCTCGAATAAAAAGTGTCGGTTTGTCAAAAATGGCATTCTCAGGAAGTGGTTTTCCTATTTCATCCATTTTGGCATTAAAAACAGCCAGATTAAATCGAAAGCTAAGTTGACCTGGCTCAAGCCAATACAAGCTTTTTAATAAAAATTGTCTGGTCCCAAAATCGGGTATATATTCTGAAAGTACAGTCTCGACTTCGTTTCGACTCGGCTTTTTGGAAAAATCCACTGCATTCAATCCCGCAAAAATAGTTTGATGGTGTTGTGGATAAAATTTTGGACCAATATCCGCAACTATTAATTTTTCGACCATTTCAGGGTATAATGCTGCAAAAAGCATCGCCGTTTTCCCTCCCATCGAATGTCCAAGAATATTTATTTTTTCTAGTTTATTGGTTTTGCAATAGTCAAAAACATCCTGAGCCAATATTTCGTAATTAAATTCATCCGAATGAAAACTCTTGCCATGGTTGCGCAAATCCAACAAATGAACTTGGTAACCATTAGCAGCAAATTGTGTTCCCATTGTTTTCCAATTATCGGACATTCCTAGAAATCCATGTAGAATTAGGAGTGGTTTGCCTTCGCCTTCTATTTTTGAATAAAGCATATTTTATCAGGTTTATGGGGTTTGCGTTAAGGATAGTAGTGAAAATACTTTTATTATATAAAGCGATAGCGGAATATAATAAAAGATTGTAACGAATAGCCTGACCCGCTTTTTCTGCGGGTAACGCCCACCAGAGTGCCAGTAAACTGACTTGTAAATTATTTTATTTTAATTTTTGTAAATACATATTCACTACATTATCTAATCCTAGATAAATGGCCTCTGAAATAAGGGCATGACCTATTGAAACTTCGAGCAATCCAGGGATATTTTGATTGAAAAACTGAATATTATCCAAACTTAAATCATGTCCGGCATTGATTCCTAATTCTAATTTGTTTGCCAAAATAGCAGCTTTTACATAAGGATCAATTCCGTTTTTGTTACCTAAGCTATATTGATGTGCAAAAGCTTCAGTATATAATTCTATTCTATTAGTTCCGATGTTTTTTGCACCTTCAATCATTTCGAGCACTGGATCAACAAAAATTGAAGTTCTGATTCCGTTACGATGAAATTCTTGAACAATTTCAGTTAGAAAACTTTTGTGTTTTACAGTATTCCAACCTGCATTTGAAGTTATGGCGTCAATTGCATCAGGTACTAAGGTAACTTGAGTTGGTTTTATTTGAAGAACCAAATCAATAAATGTTTTTTCTGGATTTCCTTCAATATTATATTCGGTATAAACGATCGATTTTAAATCACGTGCATCTTGATACCGGATGTGTCTTTCGTCAGGTCTTGGATGAATCGTAATTCCTTCACCACCAAATTTTTGAATATCTGTAGCTACTTTTAATAAATCAGGTACATTACCGCCACGAGCATTTCTTAAAGTAGCTATTTTGTTAATATTTACACTTAACTTTGTCATTGGAATACTTTTTGAAGATATTTATAGAATTTGAAATGCAAAAATACAAAGTAAAACTAGGTGTTATTGCATATTATTGATTATTTTGCATCAAATATATTTAACCAATTTATGACAGATATTATAAACTATATTAACAATGACATAAAAGCAATAAACATCAAGGAATCCGTTTCAGATGTTCAGCACTTTTTTAGCGAATTAACTTTCTCTCATTTTCCTGTGGTTGAAGAGGAAGTTTATATTGGAAGTATAGAATCCGAAGATATTATAAGCTTTGACAGCTCAAAAAACTTAGCTGATTATCGCTATTCCCTAGATGGTTTTTTTGCAAGAAACAATATGATATGGCTAGAAGTTTTGGAGGTTTTTGCAAAAAACAATACTAATTTAGTTCCAGTTTTAGACGAAACTAACAAATACATTGGTTATTATGAAATAAATGACATAATGAGATTTTTTAATGACACCCCTTTTTTAAAAGAAAAAGGAGAAATTATTATTGTTAAAAAAAGAACGTTGGATTTTTCGATTAGCCAAATAGCTCAAATTATTGAAAGCAACAATGGTCAAATTTTAGGTTTATTTATATCTGATTCTGATGTTGATTTTTCACAAATTACTATCAAAATGAGTTTAGGAGTAGTAAACGAAATTATTCAATCTTTAAGAAGATATGATTATGAAATTATTTCTGAACATAATGAAGATAATTACATCAATACTTTAAAAGAACGTTCCGACTATTTAGACAAATACCTTAATATTTAATAAAAAACAATGAAAGTAGCCATATTCGGTAAATACTATCAAAATAGCACGGAGCCAATAATTAAAGACATCTTTGTTTTTTTTAATTCGAACAATGTAGAAATGGTTATTGAATCCTATTTTTTGAATGTTTTGTATGAGAAAAAAATAATAGAAAAAGAATACAATACGTTTTCATCTCACACTGAGTTGGACAGTAGTTTTGATATGCTCATAAGTATTGGTGGCGATGGTACTATTTTGAGAGCAGCTACTTTAGTTCGTGATTCTGGAGTTCCAATCTTAGGTATTAATGCTGGAAGATTAGGTTTCCTGGCTACCGTTCAAAAAGAAAATATTTCAGAGTTTATGCAATTTATCATTGATAAAAAATACACCATTTCTAAGAGAACTTTATTAAGCCTAACTTCTTCGCCAGAAAACGAATCGATTCAAGAAATTGACTTTGCATTAAATGAAATTTCTGTTAGTCGAAAAGACACCACTTCGATGATAACAATTGAAACCTATTTAAACGGCGAATTCTTGAATTCCTATTGGGCAGACGGCTTAATAATAGCCACACCCACTGGCTCTACAGGATACTCAATGAGCTGTGGCGGTCCAATTTTAACACCAGATGTAAGAAGTTTTGTTGTTACTCCAATCGCACCTCACAATTTAAATGCTCGCCCATTAGTAATTACAGATGACACAGAAATAAGATTAAAAGTTTCAGGTAGAGAGGAAAATTATTTAGTATCATTAGATTCAAGAATTACTTCTGTAAATAACGATACCATATTGACTATTAAGAAAACACCATTTCAAATAAATATGATAGAAATTCCAGATGAAACCTTTTTAAAAACACTTCGGAACAAATTATTTTGGGGAGAAGATCGAAGAAATTAAATCATTTTTAATACTCATTATACGAATACACTTGTTTTACTCGTTTCTCTAGTATCGAATCCAAAATAGCTTTCAGATTTTGTATCTATTTTTCAATAAATGACACATTTAATCTATTGAGTATTGATTCGTGTTGATAATTATTATATTTGCACGCAATTCTAATTAAATGTATAAACTTTTCAAAATTATTTTATTGTTATCCTTTTGTATTACTAATGCACAAATTCACGAAATCGGTGGTTTTGCAGGCGGCAGTAACTATATTGGAGATGTTGGTTCAACAACTTATATTTCACCAAACAAGCCTGTTCTAGGTCTTTTTTACAAGTGGAATAAAAGTCCAAGGCTTGCCTACAGATTTGCACTCACAGGAGCATATATTTCTGGATATGACAAAAACTCTAAAGAACCTAGTAGAAATCTACGAGGATATAATTTCACTAATAGTATAAAAGAAGTATCTTTAGGCCTTGAATTTAATTTTTTTGATTTTAACTTACACGATCCTAAAAGAAAATTTACACCCTATGTGTTTTCGGGTTTAAATTATTTAAGGTATCATGAAGCTTACGTTTCAACAAACATTAATACAAAAAGAGAAACATCCGGATCCTTAGCAATTCCAATACATTTGGGAGTAAAAACAAATGTGTTACCACATTTTATATTAGCTTTTGAGGTTGGAGCAAGGTATACGCTTACCGATAATTTAGATGGCAGCAATCCAAAAGACGAAAGCTTGTTAAAATTTGGAAATATAAATAATAATGATTGGTATGTTTTCTCAGGATTAACACTAAGTTATACTTTTGGAAACAAACCATGTTATTGTGTAGATTAATAAAATGAATTTACTAGAAAAAATAGACCTAACTAATTTACCAAAGCACTTAGCCATTATTATGGATGGGAATGGTCGTTGGGCAAAACAAAAGGGGTTAATAAGAGCTTTAGGACATGACAGTGGTACAAAATCTGTAAAAAAAACCATCGAAAGCTGCGCTAAAATTGGCATTGAATACCTTACATTATATGCTTTTTCTACAGAAAATTGGAAACGACCAAAACTAGAAGTAGATGCTCTTATGAGAATTTTAATAAAATCCTTAAAGAAAGAGCTAAAAACACTTCAAGAAAACAACATCAAATTAAATGCTATTGGTAATTTAGAAAAACTACCAAAATCTGCTCAAAATGAGCTTTTTGATGTTATAAATAAAACAAAAAACAACACCCGAATGACACTAACTCTTGCGCTAAGTTATGGCTCTAGAGAAGAATTAGTAAGCGCAATTAGAATCATTAGTGATAAAGTTAAAAATAATATAATTTCAATAGACTCTATTGACGATTCAATAATAAATGAGCATCTTTACACGCGAAATTTACCTGAAGTAGATTTATTAATACGAACAAGTGGAGAACATAGAATAAGTAATTTTTTGTTATGGCAAATCGCATATGCAGAATTATACTTTACGGATATATTATGGCCCGACTTTAAAGAACAAGATTTATATGAGGCTATTATTAGTTATCAAAAAAGAGAACGTAGATTTGGAAAAACAAGTGAACAAATTAAATAATTTTTTAGTGTTACAAAAAAGCTTAAAAATAGCCCTTAGTTTTATTATTTTAGGGAGTTTTTCTCAAATTACAGCTCAAGAAAGAGTACCTTATAATCAAGGAAAAACATATATTCTTGCAAAAGTAAATGTTATTGGCAAAATAAGTTTTAATCCTCAAACCGTATCTACTTTTGCTGGTCTTGAAAAAGGTCAAGAAATTACAGTTCCTGGCGAGGAGATAAGCAACGCAATTAAAAAACTAGGTAAATTAGGTCTGTTTGATGAAATTTCATTTTATATAAATAAGATAGAAAATGACAGTATCTATCTCGACTTACAAGTTGATGAATTACCTAAATTAAATGAAGTTAAAATTGTAGGAGTTAGCAAAAGCAAAATTGAAGGATTAATAAAAGACAATAGCCTTACAAAGGGCAAAATTGTTAACGAAAATTTAATAACAACAACAAAACACTACATTGAAAATAAGTATAAAAAAGACGGTTACTTTAATACTAAAGTAAATATCAACACTGTTATTGACACTTCAGCTGCTAACCAAGTCAATATGATTGTTAAAATTGACAAAGGAGATAAAGTCAAAATAAAAAAAATAGAATTTATTGGCAACAAAGAAATTAGCGATCAAGCATTGCGTTCTGCAATGAAAGACACAAAACAAAAAAAGCTGCTGACTTTAAAAGCATCAAAATTTATAAAAGCAAAATACGAAACTGATTTAGAAAAAGTTATTTCTGCCTATAAAGAAAAAGGATATAGAGATGCCAGAATACTATCGGATACCGTTGCTTTTGATTCCAACCTGAATGCGATAAATATTAAAATTAAAGTTGAAGAAGGACATAAATATCGTTTTGGAAACATAAAATTCTTAGGAAACACTGTCTATTCAGACCAAGGACTTAAAGGAATGTTAGGTATCAATAAAGGAGATACTTATAATGGTGTTTTACTAGAAAAAAGAATTGCTGATAAATCAAAACCTGATGGAGATGATATTACCAATTTATATCAAAACAATGGATATTTATTTTCAACCATTAATGCAGTTGAAGTAAAAACTGCAAATGACTCTATCGATTTTGAAATTAGAATTACCGAAGGTCCAATCGCATATTTCAATAAAATAACAGTTACAGGAAATGACAAAACAAATGACCATGTTATTTACAGAGAATTAAGAACCAAACCTGGCGAAAAATACAATAAAGAATTATTGATTAGAACAATACGCGAAATAGGACAGCTAGGGTTTTTTGATCCAGAAACAATAGAGCCAAAATTTAAAAACGTCGATCCTTCAGCTGGAACAGTTGATATTGAATACCCATTGACGGAAAAGGGTGCAAGTCAGATAGAATTGCAAGGAGGTTATGGAGGCAGTGGTTTCATAGGAACTTTAGGCTTATCTTTTAACAATTTCTCAGCTAGAAATATATTTAATAAATCTGCATACAAACCTCTACCTATGGGAGATGGCCAAAAAGTTTCTTTACGTTTACAAGCAAGCTCTTACTATAGAACCTATAGCGCTTCATTTTCAGAGCCTTGGTTTGGCAAGGTTAAACCTGTAAACCTTACTACATCTATTTCTTACACAAGCCAATATTATAATAATTATCAAACCTATCAAGTAGATAAAAGCAAAAGTTTTAATATTCTAACACTTTCCATTGGAATAAATAAAAGACTTAGTATTCCAGATGATTACTTTGGATTATCACAGTCTATCAGTTACCAACATTATGACCTTCATAATTACAACACTGGATTATTTACATTTGGAAATGGTGCATCTCGAAATTTAGCTTATACAATTGGACTATCAAGAAGTAATAAAGGAGTAAATCCAATTTTTCCAACTTATGGAGCAGAGTTTAGCTTGATGGGTAAATTTACATTACCCTATTCCTTGTTTAATGGAATAGATTACGCAACTCTAGGTGAAAAAGAATCATACAAATATAAATATTCTGGAACATCTTATGTAGGTTCTAATGGTATTGTGGTAAACTCAGGAGATTATTTAGAAAAAATACCATCTTCTACAACTCCTAACCCAAATAGTGTGACAAATTTTAATAATGCTGTTGCCGATCCTGCAAAAGTGGACCAAAAGAAATACAATTGGTTAGAATATTACAAAATAAAATTTAAAGCGGATTGGTATACAAAAGTTTATGGTAAATTAGTACTCCGTTCTTTGGTAGAATATGGTTTTCTGGGTGCATACAATAAAGACAGAGGCGTAATTCCGTTTGAAAGATACTACATCGGTGGTGACGGAATGGCAAATTATTCAATGGATGGCAGGGAAACAATTGCCTTAAGAGGATATCCAAACAGTTCACTGACTCCAGTTAATTCAACCGGGGAATCAATTGGGGCAACAATATATAACAAATATTCGTTAGAATTGAGATACCCAATAACACTAAAATCATCCGCATCAATATATGCATTAACTTTTTTAGAAGCAGGTTCATCGTTTGATAAATTTAAAAATTACAATCCTTTTTCTTTAAATCGTTCTGCTGGACTTGGTTTAAGAGTATTTATGCCTGCATTTGGGTTATTAGGAATAGATTTTGGTTATGGTTTTGATGGATTACCACAGGGTAATGGAACATTAGGAACAAAAGCTAATGGTTGGGAAACGCATTTTATTATTGGACAACAATTTTAAAACAAATAAAATTTTCTAATACAATAAAGTTATGAGAAAACATATTTTATTAACAATTTTTGCACTGATTATCGCAAACACATTTCAGGCTCAAACCAGAGGCACAAAAATAGGTTATATTGACATGGAATACATTTTACAAAATGTACCTGATTATAAAGAAGCTCAAAACCAATTAGAACAAAAAGCCCAGAAATGGAAGCAAGAAATTGAAGTTAAAAAGAATGAAATAGAAAAGTTAAAAGAAGCTCTAAAAGCAGAAAAGGCTTTATTAACAAAAGGACTTATCGAAGAAAGATTATCCGAAATCACTTTTCTTGAAAATGAAATGTTAGATTTTCAACAAAAAAGATTTGGGCCTTACGGAGATTTAATGACCCAAAAGGCGGGTTTAACAAAACCTATTCAAGACCAAGTATTTACTGCCATACAAGATATTGCTGAAGCTAAAAAATATGATTTTATATTTGATAAAACTTCGGATTTAACGATATTGTTTGCTGCAAATAGATTCGACATAAGCGATCAGATTATCCGAGTATTAAACCGAGTTGAAAAAAGAGAACAACTGACAAAAAAACAACTCAAAGAGGAAGAAGCAAAAGAACAGAAACAAGATGCGATTGATGAGAACCCAGCTTTGGCAGGCAGGCAAAAAGCATTAGATGACAGAAAATTAGCTAGAGATAAAGCAATTGAAGATAGAATATTATTACAAGAAGAAAAGAAAAAAGCTGCCGCAGACAGAAGAGCACAAATCCTAGCTGATAGAGAAGCTAAAAAAACAGGAACATCTACAGCAGTTCAAAAAACCGCAACTCCTTCAAGTAATGAAACTGACAAAGAAGCAGCAAAATCAGCTGCTGCAGAAGCAAGACAAAATCAACTAGACGCAAGAGCTAAGGTACTGGAAGATAATAAAAAAGCATTAGAAGAAAGAAGAAATAAAATTCTTCAAGATAGAGAAGATGCAAAAAAAGCAAAAGAAGAACAATTAAAAACAACTTCTACAACCAATAAAAATATTGAACCAATAAAAACTGGCACGATTTCTGAAAGCAATAAAACAGAAGAAAAAACAATAGTCAAGGATACAATTATAGAAAATAGCAAAACTCCAACTGAAATTGCTAGAGAAGAACAAATTGAAAAAAGAGCTAAAATAATAGAAGACCGTAAAAAAGCATTAGAAGATAGAAGAAATAAAATTCTTCAAGATAGAGAAGATGCAAAAAAAGCCAGAGAAGAACAATTAAAAACAACAAAATAAAATACCAATAATTAATTAATATTTAAAACGATGAAACAAATCAAAACTTTACTAATTGCTGCAATACTTATTATAGGAGTCAGCCAATCTATTAATGCACAAGCAAAAACTGCTCATGTTGATGTAAACGACATTATGTCAAAATTGCCAGCTATGCTTGACGCTCAAAAGCAACTTGAAAAATTAAGTACAACTTATGATGCTGACTACAAAAAAATGGCAGAAGAATTTCAAACAAAATTAAAAAAATACGATGCTGAAGCTGCGACAGTAACTGAAGTTATAAATGCAGATCGTCAAAAAGAAGTTCAAGATATGCAAAAAAGAATCCAAGATTTTGGACAAAATGCACAAAAAGAATTACAACAAAAACAAGAAGACATCACAAAACCTATTTATGAAAAAGTAAGAGCTTCTATTCAAAAAGTAGGTAAAGCAAAGGGTTTTCAATATGTTCTTGATGGATCAACTCTTTTACTTGCTGATGGACCAAACTTGACAGCAGATGTGAAAAAAGATTTAGGTTTCTAAAATCCTTTCTTATACTAATAACCGCCCACCAAAATATTTGGATTGGGCGGTTTTTTTTTAATATAAGTTTTAGGAAATTTAATTTGTAGTACTTAACTTTGAATCTATGGATGACAATAGACCTATCGGAATTTTTGACTCAGGAATTGGGGGGACATCCATATGGGCTGCTATACATAAATTACTTCCTAACGAAAAAACCATCTATTTAGCTGACAGCAAAAATGCTCCTTACGGCCAAAAGTCAAAAGCTGAAATTATCACCCTTAGCATAAAAAACACTGATTTATTACTTACTATGAATTGTAAGTTAATTGTAGTTGCTTGCAACACTGCAACTACTAATGCGATTCAAGAATTACGATCTAAATACACGCTTCCATTTATAGGAATAGAACCTGCGATTAAGCCCGCAGCTACTAATTCAAAAACACAAAAAATAGGTATTTTAGCTACTAAAGGAACTTTGAACAGTGAACTTTTCAACAAAACTGCTGAGATGTTTCAAAATACAAAAATTATTGAGCAAGTTGGCTACGGTTTAGTTCAACTTATTGAAGAGGGCAAAATCAATTCACGAGAAATGAGTAAATTACTTCGCTCCTATCTCGCTCCAATGATAGAAGCAGATATTGACTATCTTGTATTAGGATGCAGTCATTATCCTTATTTAATTCCACAAATAAAAAAGATACTTCCTCCAAACATTCAAATTATTGATTCTGGAGAAGCTGTTGCTAGACAAACTTATGCAGTGTTAAAAGATAAAGTAGGATTTACAAATAGCCCCGAAAATGAAGCTGTATTTTATACAAACTCCAATACAAAAGTACTTTCTAATATACTTGAAAACAGGTATACAGTAATTGAAAAAGACTTCTAAAAAATTGGATTTACTCTTCAGTTTTGTACCAACCGGAATACATTACATAATTATTTGCAATACGTCCTATCTCGCCAGCAAAATCCGATTGATTAATGTCCTTAACTTTCTTAGCTGGAACTCCCGCATAAATACTGCCGGACTCCACTATAGTGTTTTGAGTTACTACAGCGCCAGCTGCAATAATTGAATTACTTTCTACAATACAATTATCCATAACAATTGCACCCATCCCTATTAATACATTATCGTGTATCACACAACCATGAACCATTGCATTATGCCCAATTGACACATTATTACCAATAATTGTAGGGTGTTTTAGATACGTACAATGAATAATGGCTCCGTCCTGTATATTTACTTTATTGCCAATAGTAATAACATTAACATCACCCCGAATTACTGCATTAAACCAAATACTACACAAATTACCAAAGGTAACATCACCAATAATTGTTGCGTTATCGGCTACATAACAATCCTCAGGTATAAAAGGTGTTTTTCCGTTTAAGGTTTTAATTAACATAGGTAAAAAGAATTAAATTTCGAACTAATTAATTGCCGGACAATTACATTCATACTTTTCTTTACTACAAAACAAATCGACTCCTAATGTGATTTGATGAAAACCACCTGAAGCAAAATTAACTGGGCCAGATAAATAGGAATAGGTATAAGCAAACATAAACTTACCATAATTCATACCAACAATTGGCGTAATGTATTGAAGTTTCTGAGAAGAAACTCCATTACCACTAAGATATTGAGCGCCATCAAAACTTCTACGATAGGACAAAACAGCCCAAAGTCTACCAAAATCAAAACTCTTATAAGCTTTCATATTCAGGTCAATCGCTTTTTCTTTAGTTTTATCAACATATTGAAATAAAATAGAAGGTTCCCATAATATCTTGTATTTATCTCCAAAAACATAACCTGAACTTAATAAAAATTTTCTTAAATTATCACTTTCATATTCGGTGTAAATTTTTCTTCTTGTTTCAATTGCATTTTTTACTGTTCCGTGAACATAAAAATCTAAAAAATTATAAGATGCACCTATATCAAGGTTGAAATAAGATGCTTTTTGAACAATCGTTCCATTTATAATTGGATCATAATCACCTGATTGCAAAAACGCAGTTTCATCTAAATTGCTTTGAATAAAATCAGCACTTATACCGAATGATAATTGATTTAAATCTATATTATCTCTTGAAAACATCAAATGATGAGCATAAGTTAGCTTCATTCCTGACTGAGAATGATATCCGTTTTTATCATTAAATAAAATAATACCAGCACCCGATTTTTCAGAAATTCTTCCATTAAAACTTGCCGTTTGCAATGCCGGCGCATCTTCTTGCCCAAACCATTGTTTACGAGAGGTAAGTCGTATTTTAGCACAATTTGCAGCCCCAGCCATTGATGGATGAATTAAGTAATAATTATCCGATAAATAATCAGAATATACAGCAATCCCTTCTTGAGAAAAAGAATATTGGCTTATTATGAAAAATGCTATTAAAAACTTAACTTTATGAATCATAAAAAAAAATTAGATTGAGATTACGTTCCATTGAATTTAACGTAAAAAAGAATGTTTTATTTAAAAATTACAATTTAAAGTTAAATTACTCTTTAAAAAATCAAATATAGGTAATAGTAGAAAATAACTTCGTTAAATTTGTAAAAAATTAAACCGACTATGTCTAAAATATCAATAAAAGAAACGCAAAACCCTACTATTTTAAAATTTGAATTTGAAGATTTCATTACTCAAAACGAAAGTTTCGAATTTAAAAATATTGATGAAGCCCAAAATTCACCTTTGGCACAGCAATTATTTTATTTGCCATTTGTAAAAACAGTTTATATCTCTGCAAATTTTATTGCCATTGAAAAATTTAGTATAGTAGAATGGGAAGATGTTCAAGATGCTGTGGTGGAACAAATAGAACAATTTGTTGCTAATGGTGGAATTATAATTAAACCATCAGAAAACAAAACAAAAAAACAGCCTGTAACCGTTTATGGCGAAACAACACCTAATCCTGCAGCATTAAAATTTGTGGTTAGCCGAATGTTGACAAAAAATGCAATCGAATTTAAAAATATCGATGAAACCGCCGCATCACCTTTAGCAAAAGAATTATTCAAATTTCCTTATGTAAAAGAAGTGTTTATGGATGAAAACTACATTTCAATTACTAAGTACGAAGTCAACAACTGGCAAGAAATCACATTAGAATTGAGAACATTTATAAAACAATATATTGAAAATGGCGGAACTGTTCTTGACGAAAACTCAATAGCTGACAGAATTCAACAAGAATCAATCAAAACAGAAAATTTCGACAAATTAGATGTTACATCACAACAAATCATCAATATTTTAGAAGAATATGTAAAACCAGCGGTTCAAGCAGATGGCGGAAATATTGCATTCAATTCTTATGACGAAGCAACTAAAACCGTTAATGTAACACTACAAGGCGCCTGTAGCGGCTGCCCATCATCTACTTTTACATTAAAAAGTGGAATTGAAAATATGTTAAAAAGCATGCTTAATGATGAAAGCATAATGGTTGAAGCTGTAAACGGCTAATTTCAAAGACCAGAAATAAGTCATAACTTTCTGAATATAAATGATTTATAAATTATTTTTTGATAATTTATTTTGAAAAGGCCGAAATATTAATTATCTTTAACTCTAATCATAAATCACAAAGATATGTCTGTATTAAAAGTAATCGAAATTCTTTCAAGTTCGTCAACTAGCTGGGAAGAGGCTACTCAGAAAGCAGTTGCTAAAGCTTCAAAATCGGTAAATAATATTCGTTCCGTTTATGTAAAAGAACAAACTGCAACAGTAAAAGAAGGTAAAGTAGTTGAATTTAGAGTCAATCTAAAATTAACATTTGAACTTGAATAATCAAATGCAATAAAACTATTTAAGCGTTTCATTTGAGACGCTTTTTTTTTGAATTTATTTATAGAAGCTTGTTGAACCAAAAACGAAATTCCTATGAATGAACTTTCGCAAGAATCCAGTCCTTATTTATTACAACACGCGAATAATCCTGTAAATTGGAAAGCATGGAATCCTACTTCATTGGTAGAAGCTCAACAAGAAAATAAACTCATCATTGTCAGCATAGGATATTCGGCTTGCCATTGGTGTCACGTTATGGAACATGAAAGCTTCGAAGATCAAGAAGTCGCTAATGTTATGAATTCTAATTTCATCAACATTAAAGTCGATCGAGAAGAAAGACCCGATGTTGATGCCGTTTATATGAAAGCAGTGCAAATAATGATTCGTAGAGGTGGTTGGCCCTTAAACATAGTCACACTCCCAGATGGAAGACCTGTTTGGGGCGGCACATATTTCAAGAAAGAAGACTGGATTCAATCGCTAAACCAATTGCAGGAATTATATCAAACTACGCCTGAAAAAGTGATTGAATACGCCGAAAAATTACATCAAGGAATTCAATCTATTAGTATAATTCAAAATACAAAAGTAGAAACAGTAATAAATCAAGAGGAAATTAGCCGATTAGTTGCAAATTGGAAAGAAGATTTTGATATGGATTTTGGAGGAATGGCACGTTCTCCGAAGTTTATGATGCCAAATAATTATCACTTTTTATTGCGATTTGCTTTCCAAAAAAAGGATATGACATTATTCGATTTTGTGAATCTAACCTTGACTCGAATGGCGTATGGAGGTATATTTGATACCGTTGATGGCGGGTTTTCACGATATTCAGTAGATAATAAATGGCATGTTCCCCATTTTGAAAAAATGCTGTATGACAATGGACAATTAGTTTCATTATATAGTGACGCCTATAAATTGACTGAAAATCCATTGTATAAGGAGGTCATCGAAAAAACACTTTCTTTTGTCGAAAGAGAATTAATGAATCCCGAAGGCGGCTTTTATTGTGCTCTAGACGCCGATAGTTTGAACAAAGAAAATCACTTAGAAGAAGGTGCTTTTTATGTCTGGACTATTCCCGAGTTGAAAACTATTATTGGAGCCGATTTCGAATTATTCAGCGAGGTTTTCAACATTAACACTTTTGGTTTATGGGAAGATGAAAATTATGTTTTGATTCAAAACAAAAGTCTAAATGACATTGCGATCAAAAATAACTACACTGTTTCTGATCTAAAAAACAAAAAGAAACTGTGGGAAAAAGCACTTCGCATCGAAAGAGAAAAACGATCAAAACCAAGATTGGATGATAAAAGTTTAACCTCCTGGAACGCACTAATGCTAAAAGGATATGTTGACGCTTACAAAGCTTTGGAAAACCCAACTTATTTAGAATTAGCTACTAAAAATGCCCAATTTATCATAACTAATTTATGGTCGATTGAAGGCTATTTATGGCACAATTACAAAAACAAAAAAAGTACCATCAACGGATATTTAGAAGATTACAGCCTTTTAATTGCAGCACTTATTTCATTATACGAAGTGACTTTTGATGAAAAATGGCTTATTAATGCCAAACAATTAATGGATTATAGTTTTGAGCATTTTTATGATAAGGATTCAGGTTATTTTACTTTTACTTCCAATTTGGATGAAGCTTTGATAGCTCCTCATTTTGAAACAGAAGACAATGTAATTCCAGCATCAAATTCAGTTATGGCAAAAAACTTGTTTCATTTAAGTATTTATTTCGAGAATTCGCATTATGAAAAAACAAGTCAACAAATGCTTCAAAACATTTTACCTAATATTTCCTATCCATCAGCTTATTCCAATTGGATGGATTTGGCTTTGAGTTTTTCAGAAGAAAATAAAGAATTGGCTATTTGTGGAAATTTAGCATTGGATTATTCTAAGCAACTAAATAAACTATATTTTCCAAACATTGTTCTGGCTGGAACGAAAAAAGAATCTAACCTTCCCTTTTTAAAAAATCGTTTTAAAGAAACTGAAACCCTTTTTTATCTTTGTGAAAACAAAGCCTGTTTGGCTCCAGTTACTGATTTTCAGCAAATTATTAAAAACTTGCAATAGAATAAAAGAAATGTTTACTATTGTATAAAAATTTTAAAATTAAAGAAACATGGGAGTAACATCATTTTTTAAAAATATTTTTGGTTCTGCTAAAGAAAAAGTAAGTGAGCTTGCAGACTTATCCGAAAATGCATTAGATCAAGCTAAAGAAGTTGCATCACCAATTATAGAGAAAGCAGGCGATGCAATTGAGAATGCAGTAGATTCTGCAAAAGAAGTTGTCACGCCAATACTTCAAAAAGCAGGAGAAATGACAAATCAAGCTAAAACATCAGCTACTGAATTTACTGATAAAGCTGGAGAGACTTTAGAACATGCTTTAGAAAAAGCAAAAACTACAGTAAGTGAGTATTCTGAAAAAATAGGAAATACCATTGGTGATATTGTAGAACAAACAAAAATAGCCGTAACTCCAATTCTAGAAAAAGCAGAAGAATTAGCAAATCAAGCAAAAAATAATGCAAGTGAATTTTTAGAAAAAGCAGGAGAACTTGCTAAAAGTTCAATTGAAAGTGTAAAGGAAAAAGAAACAAAATTGAAGGGTGATTCAGAAACCACTAAAACTCTTGAATAATTAACAAAAGAAGAAACAGGATATTTATTTTTATAAAATAATTTTATTGGTATCTTTGCCACTTCAACCTATCCCTCTCATTTGAGAGGGATTTTTATTAGACAAAATGAATCTCAACACCAATAATGTTAGCAGTTATGCTGATACTTTTATCAAAACATTAGTAGATTATTCGCCAAAAATAATTTCAGCATTCATAATTCTATTCTTGGGACTTTATGCCATCAGGCTTATCAATAGAATCATTAGAAAAATAATGGTAAAGCGAGAATTAGACCCAACTTTGACTAATTTTTTAGCTGATATTTTACTTTGGGTTTTAAGAGTACTATTGTTCGTGTCTTTTATAGATAAACTAGGAATAGGAACCTCTTCTTTTGTCGCTATCTTAGGGGCAATGGGACTTGCAGTAGGATTATCACTACAAGGTTCTCTATCTAATTTTGCTGGTGGAATGTTAATTATTGTTTTCAAACCGTTCAAAGTAGGTGATACTATCGAGGCTCAAGGTACTGTTGGAACAGTTAGTGAAATTCAAATATTTGTTACTAAATTAATTAATTCTAACAATCAAACCATTTTTATTCCAAATGGTTCCTTGTCTAATGGTACAATCACCAACTATTCAATGCAAGGATCTCGAAGAGCAGATTTGACAATTGCTATATCTTATGACACCAATATCAAAAAAGCAAAAGAAATCATTTTTGAAGTTTTAAATAACAACCCAAAAATTCTAGAAACACCCGCAGCTACGGTTATTGTAAAGAATTTAAGCGAAAGCTCTATTGAATTAGCCGTTAGGCCTTGGGCAAAAATTGAAGATTTCTGGAATGTTTACTCTGACACATTAGAAAACTGTAAATCAGCATTTGATGTCGCAGGAATTGAAATACAACCTTTTGTAAAAGAATCTTCTAAGAAATAAACAACTACTTCTTAGAAACAGTCATCATAAAATCTTTCAAATAATACGGCTCAAAATAGGCGACATCTACGTTGTCGTTTTTTTTATATTTTCCAAAACTTAGCAAACTCATTTCATTAGCCGAAGGATATTTGATTCTTTCCAAAAAAATAAAATTTTCTTTATTTAAAACAGGTTTGCATTTCTCAGCACAATCACCCACAAAATAAAGTGTTTCATTCAATTTTTCAAAGGAATTTTCAGTGATTATTTCGGCTTGAACTTCTCTGATTTTTTCAAAATTAGGAGTGAAAATTGCACTATACACTTCCATTCTTCGGGCATCAAGCATAGGAATAATCAATCCACAAGAAATAGTCGCTTGAGAAGCCAACACTTGCAGTGTGTCAACTGCAATCAATGGAATATTCAAAGCAAAACACAATCCTTTAGCCGCAGAAACACCAATACGCAATCCCGTATAAGAACCTGGACCTTGACTCACAGCAATTGCCGATAAATCTTGAAAAGTGATTCCAGCTTCTATTATGATTTCTTCGATAAAAACGTGCAGTCGTTCCGCGTGAGAATAACCTTCTTCGGCAATTTCTTTGCAAATTATTGTTTTTCCTTCTTGTGCCAAAGCGACAGAACAATTCTTAGTAGCAGTTTCAATGTTTAATATGTAAGACAAAATGAGTTTAAGGTTTAAGGTTTAAGTTTCTCTCGAATCTTTCTACCTGATTACTGATCACTGATTACTTTTTAACTTCCTTTTCTATGGTCACTATGTCACCCGAATTTAAATCCTTAGAAACGGTGGCATAGGGTCCTGTAATGACAACATCTCCTTTTTTAAGTCCTGTAAGTACTTCGATATTGGCATCATCCTGAATACCTGTTTTGATGATTCGGATTTTAGCTTTATTACCTACTTTCACAAAAACACATTCCAATTTTTTATCGCTTTTTGGAACTGTGTTTTTATCGTCTATATCTTCAATTTTATACCCCTTAACAGCCGTTGTGTCTGATTTTATCACAACTGAACTGATTGGTACAGCCAAAACATTAGTTCTGGTTTTTGTATTAATATCAACTGTAGCAGTCATTCCTGGTCTAAAAGGAGAATAAGATACAGGTTTACCATCTAACAAAGCTTGATAAGATTCTTTTAAAATTCTAATTTTAACTTTAAAATTGGTTACTTGATCAGCAGTCAATGCAGAACTAGCAGAATTAGAAATACTGGTAACAACCCCTTTAAACTGTTTTTTCAAATAAGCATCCACTTCAACTTTTGCTTCATCACCTACTTTTATTTTCACAATGTCATTTTCGTTTACATCGACTTCCACTTCCATATTATTCAAATTGGCAACACGCAGAATTTCGGTACCAGCCATTTGTTGCGTTCCTAAAACACGTTCCCCCAATTCCACATTAAGTACAGAAATAGTTCCATCAGCAGGTGCATAAATAGTAGTTCTGCCCAAATTATCTCTAGCTTCATTTACAGTTGCCGAAGCACTTTGAACATTAAAATAGGCTGATTGTTTCGTTGCTTTTGCTACTTCAAAAGTAGCTATAGTTTTATCCCAATCAGACTTAGAAATAATTCCTTTATCGAACAAGGTTTTGTTTCTATCATAATTTGCTTTGGATTCTTTAAACGATGCCTCAGCTTGAGTTAATCCAGATTTTGTTCCAGATAAATTAGCAACCGATCTGTTTAATCCCGAAGTATATAAATCTGGATTTATTTTAACTAATAAATCTCCTTTCCTGACTACTTGCCCTTCTTTTATAGGTAAAGCAATAATTTCTCCGGAAACCATTGATGCTATTTTAACCTCAATTTCGGGTTGAATTTTCCCAGTTGCAGAAACTGTTTCTAAAATGGTCATAGTATTAACATTGGCAATTTCTACAGATTTACCATTGTCTTTATTTCCAATAACTCCTTTTTTTGATAGTATTATTAATATAGCAATTATAACTATAGCACCGCTAATTAATAAATAAATGGATTTTTTTGACATTTTAATTTAGTTTTTAAGGATTGGAATTCCAAAATAGAATTCTAGTATTTTTATTTTGAAAATGTAATCGTATTTTGATCTCAAAACATCTGATTGAGCATTCGAAAGTAATGTTTGAGATTGATTAAAATCGAAAGAGTTCATCATTCCCACTGCATATTTTTCTTTGGCATAATTATAAGCTTCTTGTCTTGCTTCTAGAGCCACGAGTGAGGATTCATAGGCATTCAAACCTCCTTTAGCATCCGTAAAAGCGGTGTAAACATTTCTTTGCAAATCCAATTCTTGTTGTTCTACCACAATTTTTGACTTTTCTAAATTTACTTTGGAACGCTCCACATTATTTTTTGCTGAAAATCCATTAAAAATAGGAATGGATAATTGCGCACCAAAAGACTGCCCTTTATTATTGCCAAATTGTTCGAAAAAAGGAGCTGGACTTTTTGTTCCAATTAATTTACCTGACGCATCAAAATCAGGAACATCAGCATAAGAAACTCTAGAATTAAAATTATAAAAACCTCTCAAATTGGGTTGAAAACCTCCTTTGGCGATAGCAACATTCTTCTCGGCAATTTCTAAATTGGTTTGGGCAATTTTCAGAACTGTTCTAGTTTCTTTTGCTTTATCATAAATAATCAAAGGTGTTTGTGACAAAATGTTGTTTTCGTCTTTGGCAGTAGTTTCATCAGTTATTTCAAAATTTTCAAAATCCTTAAGTTGCAACAATTGAGTTAAACTTAATTTAGAAATTAACAAAGCATTTTCAGCAGTGATAACCTTTTGATTGTCTAAAGCCACAGTTGCTTTTATGTCTAATAAATCGCCACGAGGAACAGAACCGGCTTTTACTAATTCTTCAGAACGCGACAATTGTTTTTCATTGATGGCTTTTTGATCCAATTGAACTTTTAAATTCTCCTTATTAAACAGTACTTGCAAGAAAGCGTTCGCAACATTAAGCGCAATATCTTCTTGCATTTTTAATAATTGATATTTTGCAGCTACTAACGATAGATTTGCTTTTCTAAGCGTATTTTGGTTTTGCAATCCTTTATAGATATCCACACTAACATTTGCACCGGCCGAAGTAAACTGTGTGGTTTGATTTCGTAAAAGCCCTGTTGTAATATCCTGATTTAAACCAATATTCCAAGAATGAGAGGCATTAGCATTTAGTGAAGGTAGAAAACTCCCAAAAGCTCCTTTTCTATCAATGGCTGCAGTTTCTGAATCTAATTGAGTTTGTTTGATTGTAATATTATTATCAACAGCATATCTAACACATTCTTCTAAAGTCCATTTTTTTGTTTGTGCTTTAAGTGACAAACCAATTAGCAAAATAAAAACGAGACTGATACAACTATTCTTTTTCATATTATTTGAATAAAAACGTAGTGATAAACACAACGCAAATTTAACACTTTTTTTAAGATTGAAATTCGTTTTAAACTACAATCTTAAGGTTTTTTCTCCTCTGTTTTCAGGCCTTGGTTCCAAACTTTGATTTTATCAGAAGATTTTACTCCACTTATAATTTCTACATAAATTCCATCACTTACTCCTAGAACAATATCTTTTCTCACGAATTTCTGAGCCGATGTTTCGACCTCTACATAAGGTTTTTGAGTTTTGGAATCAAATTGTATCAATGATTCTTTTACCGATAAAACTTCATCTGCTTTTTCTAAAATAATGGAGGCATTGGCACTTAATCCTGCTCTTATAAAAGTGTCATCTCTATTAGTTAATTTGGCTTTAATTTCAAACTGGATAGCGCCGTTTTCTGTCTTGCCTTTTGGTGCAATATCCGTTAAAACACCATCAAATTTTTTGTTTTCAATGGCTCCAACTGTAATTTCGATTGGTAATTTTTCTTTTATTTTACCCACTTCGGATTCATCTATTTTTCCAATAAATATCATTTGACCAACATCAGCAACACTCGCAATGGTTGTTCCTTCGTTGAAATTATTACTTTCAATCACTTGATTTCCTACTTTTACAGGCACTTCAAGCACCATTCCGTTCACTGTTGAACGTATTAAAGTATTGGCATAATTCCCTAGACTTGAACTTGTACCTGTTTTTACAATCTCATAACTTTGTTTGGATGCAGCATAATTTTGCTTGGCTTGTTTATACGCTAATTGTGTAGCATCGAAATCATTGGCAGAAATCACTCCTTTATCGAATAACGTTTTTTGTCTTTGGAATAATTTTTCTTGATTATCTAAAGCGATTTTTGTAGTTTGAACCTGATTTTGTGTATTGCTCAAATTCGAAATATTGGCAACTACTTTTATTTTAGCAATTAAATCTCCTGCTTTTATATTTTCCCCTGCTTTTATATAAACTGCTTCAATTATACCCGAAATATTGGGTTTAATAAGTACTTCTTCATCTGGAACAATGTTTCCAGTAGCGATGGTACTCTTGATAATTGTTTTAATTTCTGCTTTTTCTGTTTGAAAAACTATTGGAGATTCTTGGTTTTTAGCATACAAATAATACAAAGCCCCAAAAAAGGTCAATGCAATTAATATTAAAATTGTTACTGTAATTCCTTTTTTCATAGTAATAATTATTTTATTCGATTTATATTTTGATTGATCTTTTATTCTGTTCTTAACGCATCAACTGGTTTTACATTTATAGCGGTTTGAGCTGGAATAAAACCGGCTAATAAACCCGAACCTACTAATATAATTAACGCAAAGAAAACTACTGATAAATCGACACTTGGATTGGCAAACATCGTCCCTTCGCTAGGCATTGAGTCTAAAATTTTGTTGACGAGTATCAAAACTCCCGTAGCAGTTCCAATTCCTAGCATTCCCGCTGATATCGTTAAAAAGATAGCTTCTAATAAAATTTGAGAACGAATTGCAGCTGGCGTTGCTCCCAATGCTCTTCGAATTCCGATTTCTTTGGTACGCTCTTTTACCACGATGAGCATTATATTTGAAATCCCAATTACACCCGAAAGCAATACCAATGTTCCTACAAAATAGGCTATAAATTTTAAAATAGTAAAGAGTCCCAATATTTTACTGAATTCTGCATACAAGTCAAAATTTCCTATAGCTCGTTCATCAGCAGGACTAATTATGTGTCTCTCTTTTACATATTCAAGAATTTTTGGTTTTAAATCGGTTATAGAGGCATTATCTTTTGCCGTAATAGCCATCCAACCTACTCTATCACCATAATTGAAAGATTGCTGAAAAGTAGTAAAGGGCATAAAGATATTCTTTTGAGCCTCTTCTGCATTGCCGTTATTATTTGATTTCGAATTATAAACACCAACCACCAAAAAATTTACACCGTTGACTTTAATGTAAGTTCCAATAACTTCCTCCCCTTTATTATATAATTCGGCAACTACACTTTTACCAATAACTGCAATTTTCCGTTTCAATTCAATATCTTGATAATTAACAAATCGTCCTTTAATTATTTCCATGGACTCTTGTTTAACATATTCTGGATAATCACCATATACATTATAGGCAGCTGTTTTTGTCCCTCTAACTACGTTGTTTACTCCATTATGACCTCCTAATTGGTTTCTTGGCGAAACATACAATAGATCTGGAAATTTATGCTTCAAAGCTGGAACATCATCATTATTAAAATTAAAAGGACGATTTTTAGGCAATCCTTTATAGGCTTTAGAAGTAGCTTGTGTCCACATAAACATGGTATTTGTTGCTATTCCTGAGAATCCTTTTTTCACACCGTTTTCCAATCCATTCCCTGCAGCGAGCAATATTACCAATATAAAGATTCCCCAAAAAACACCAAAGGCAGTTAATATCGTCCGAAACGTATTTGCCGTCAATGCTTCTAAAATCTCATTCCATTTATCTCTATCAAACATAATTATTCGTCTCTTAATGCTACAATAGGTTTAATTTTTGCTGCTCTATAAGCAGGGAAAAATCCGGCCAAAGCTCCTGAAAAAATTAATAATATCATTGTTGTTATTGCGGTACCAAAATCTACTTCAGGATTCAAAAAATAATCGCTTTTTATGTTTGGCCCTACTAATTCTAAAAGCATTAAACTAGATAACAGTCCAATAAACCCCGCAATTGTGGTTATAAAAATAGATTCATGCAAAATCATTCCAACTATTGATAAAGGTGATGCTCCCAATGCTTTTCGAATTCCAATTTCTTTGGTTCGTTCTTTTACAATGATCAACATAATATTACTTACCCCAACTACACCGGCGATTATGGTGCATATACCCACCCACCAAAAAAACAATCGGATATATAAATTCAAATCATAAAACTTCTTGACATTTTCAATTGTACTATTAATTCCTATTGCGCTAGTATCATCAGGAGCAATCGTATTTTTACTTTTTAACATTTGACCCATTTGAGTGGTGAATTTCACAGATTCGGCTAATGCTTCTTGATAAGTGTCCGTTTTCTTCAAAATAAAAGACATATCACTAATTTTATCACCATCCCCAAAAACTTTTTGCACTGTAGTTCTAGGCAAATAAACTCTAGTTTCCTCTCGTTCTCCACCTGGATCAGTAAAAACGCCTACGACTTGAAAACTAACATTACTAATTGCTATCTGTTCGCCTATAGCATTACGATCTTTGAATAAATCCTGTTTTAGTTTCAGACCAATAACTCCTACTTTTGTATTATTTATTAAATCATTACTATTGATAAATCTACCATCAATGATACTCAATTTTTCAATGGTTTGATGATCTGGTGAAACACCCTGACAAGCATAGGTTCCGGTTTCCTTTCCGTAGACTATATTTCCATTCCAAATATTAAATTTTGCGCTTTTTTTGTCTATTTGATCTTCAAATTTCTGCGTTGACAGTTCAAAATCATTATTACGAAGTTGTATCCGTCGTCCAGGATTCATCCCTTTATATTCTTTTGTTGTCGTTCCTGCCCAAAACCATATAACTCCTTCTGCATCATTGGCGAACTGTGCCGAAATTCCATTTTGAAGTCCTTTTCCAACTCCAAGAAGGATAACTAAAATAAAAATACCAGAAGCCACAGAAATTCCCGTGAGGACGGTCCTCAACTTATTTTTGGCAATAGCCTCAAATATTTCCTGCCAGCGTTCTATATTAAACATAAGATGATGCTCTCACTTGTTCTATTAATTTATCGTCTATTATAACTCCATCTTTTAGAACCACATTTCTTTTGCACATTGCGGCAATATCCGGTTCGTGGGTTACAATCAAAATCGTTTTTCCTTCATCATTTATCCCTTGAATCAATTCCATTACTTCATAGGATGTTACCGTATCCAAAGCTCCTGTTGGCTCATCGGCCAAAAGCACTTTAGGGTTTGATGCCATCGCTCTAGCAATCGCAACACGTTGTTTTTGACCACCCGAAAGTTCATTAGGCAAATGATGTGAATGAGAGGACAATCCCACTTTTTCAAGATAACTCATCGCTATTTCGTTTCTTTCTTTTCTTTTTATTCCTTGATAATATAATGGCAATGCAACATTATCTAAAGCAGATTTATAATTAATCAAATTGAAAGATTGGAATACAAATCCTAAAAATTGATTTCTATATTTTGAAGCAATGGTTTCATTTAAATTTTTTATGGGAATAGAATCGAGATTATAATATCCAGAATCTGCTTCATCAAGAATTCCTAATATGTTGAGCAATGTAGATTTACCAGAACCAGACGAACCCATAATAGCAACTAACTCTCCTTCTTTGATATTGAAGTTAATTCCTTTGAGCACGTGTAATTCAGAATTTCCCATTTTATAGGATTTATGTAAGTCTTTAATCTCAATCATATCTATTTGAATTTAAACACAATATTACTTATTTTGAAAAGAAAATTGTATTAAGAAATCGTTAATACTATTTTATCATATAATTTATAAGACTTCATCATCGTAAAAATGTTACAACTTAAGTTCGAAAATTGTGTTGTTTTATTAATTTTGCTTCATCTAAATAAAAAAAAATGTCGAAATTAATTTCCATTCTGTTTGTTTCTTTTTTTACGATTTTGATTGTAAGTTGTTCTTCTTCCAATAAAATAATGGCATTAAAACCTGAACCAGATGATGCCAGTCCATTAATATATGAAAATGAACCTTCATTTATTAATTTGCCAATAATTGTCAAATTAAAAGATATAGAGAACCGTACTAATGGGCTATTAAATGGATTAATTTATGAAGACAACACCATTGAAGACGACGACATTGAAATGAAAGTATGGAAATTAGCTCCTATTTCTATAACCAATGAGAACGGGAAAATAAAAACCGTATTACCTTTAAAGGCATTGATCAAATATCGCATTGGGACAAAAACTTTAGGTGTTGAGTTGTATAACACCAAGGAATTCAACCTTAATGGAACGATTACTTTGATAAGCCATGTTGCTTTGACCAATTGGAAAGTAAACACTAAAACAGAATTTAAATCTTTAGATTGGAATGAAAGTCCAACCATGGTAGTTTTTGGAAAAAATGTTCCAGTAACGTATCTTATCAATCCAACAATAAAACTTTTTAGAACTAAAATCGAAAAAAAAATAGATGATGCGATTGAAAAATCTATGGATTTCAAACCTAATGTTTTAACAGCATTAGAAAAAATATGCACTCCTTTTCTAATGAGCGAAGCCTATGAAAGTTGGTTGCAAATTGTTCCATTCGAAATTTACTCTACCGAAGCCAAACTTAAAAACGATACGTTTTTAATGGATATGGGAATGAAATGCACTATGGAAACGGTAATAGGAAGTCAACCTAAATCAAAATTTGATGCTTCAAAAATAACCATAAAACCAGTGACAAGACTTCCAAATCAAATTACTGCAAATGTCGCTGCAGTTTCTACTTATGCAGAAGCATCAAAGATTATGACAAAGAATTTTTCAGGTCAAGAATTTACTTCTGGTAGCAAAAAAATTACTGTTAAAAAAGTGACTATTTGGCATAAAGACGGCAAAATGATTATTGCCTTAGATGTTTTAGGAACTATAAACGGAACAATTTATTTGACTGGTTTTCCACAATACAACGAACAAACAAAAGAATTGTATTTTGATAAATTAGACTATGTCTTGGACACCAAAAACAAACTAATGCGAACTGCTAATTGGTTAGCTCAAGGTTTAGCTTTAAGAAAAATTCAGGAAAATTGTCGTTATTCTATAATTCCTAATTTAGAAGAAGGAAAACAAAACATATTGAAATACCTAAACAATTATTCGCCAATGCCAGGTGTATATATCAATGGTAAAACAGAAGATATTAAATTTCAAAAAATACAATTGACCAATAAAGCCATTATTGCCTTTATAAAAATTAATGGAACTATTAGTGTAGCCGTAGATGGATTGAAGTAATTTCAGATTTCAGATGGTAGATTTCAAATAGAAATTCCCAATGCATATGTTCTACTTATTTTTTATTTTTTCTCATTCGGTATACAGCATAACCAATAACTCCAACAAGTAAATAGGGAACAACCATAAGGTAAATAATACCGTCATTTACCGCTTGTGCTTGTGCTAGATTACTTTCACCGGACAAAGCTGCTCGACACATAGCGCATTGGGCGTTAGCTGAAAATTGTAAGAGCAAAAAACATAGGACAAAAAATATATTTTTCCTTTGGACTTTCGCCTTTTGACTTTCGACTTTTTTAAACATAATAAGGAGATATCATTAAATAAACTACAACACCCGTAACGGCAACATACAACCAAATTGGAAAAGTGATTCTCGCAATTTTTTTATGTTGATCAAATTTTTCAGAAAGTGCTCGTACATAAGTTATCAAAACCAAAGGAATAACCGCAATAGAAAGTAAAATATGTGAAATTAAAATTATAAAGTAAACAAATTTTACGACTCCTTCTCCTCCAAACTTTGTTGAATCGGATGTCATATGATACGCTACATACATCACTAAAAAGGCAACTGACAGAGCAATTGCCGACGTCATTAATCGCTGGTGTAGTGCTTTGTTTCCATTTTTAATGGCAATCACGCCTGCAACTAAAACAATAGCTGTAATGCCATTTATTCCTGCATATATGGGTGGTAAAAAAGAAAGCGGTTCTACATTGAATCCAAAATCTTTTAGTTTAACACTAAAAAGTAGCGCTACGACAACTGGAATTAAAGTGGAAACTATTATTATTAATTTACTGTATTTTTGTTCTAATGAATTCTCTTTCATTCTTATTCTTTTAATAAAATTGCAATATCCTGTTGAATGTCTCTCACCCCTTTTTTGTCTAAACCGTCATAATATAAAATAGGATTCCCATAATCATCTTTTCTACAACGTATGTTTCCATTTTTATCGATTAATGCAAACAAACCTGAATGTTCAAATCCTCCACGGGCTTTATTATTTTCGCCAGCATAAAGATTAAAACCTTTGTTAGACAAATCAAATATATAGGTTTTATCACCAGTCAAGAAATTCCAATTTTCCGATTTCACTCCTAATAATTCTCGATGCGATTTTAAAACGGAAGGAGTATCATGTTCTGGATCAATAGAAATAGAAACAATTCCGAAATTAGGATTTCCAAAAAAAGTCTTTTCTATATCAAGCAAACTCAAGTTCATTTTAGGGCAAATTGTAGGACAAGTAGAAAAGAAAAATTCTAAAACATAAACTTTACCTTTATATGTTTCATTTGAAATCATCAAGTTGTCTTGGTTTTTCAATTCAAATTTTGGAGCAGGTCCAATTAGAATTAAATTCTTATCCGTTTTTGAAGAATTACTAACTTTATCTAAGCGATCCCCTTTTACGATTTCATTGTTTTGTATTCTATCGACTATTTTTGGAACAGCATAAATTCCAAAAATTAAAATGATAAATGAAATACCAATATAGGATTTGTTTTTAAGCATTTTCTTTAGGTTTAAAGCTGTTTAGTAGCATTATGATTCTTCTTTAAGGCAGCACGGTATTCATATAAGATAACTCTAAAATCATCTAACATCTCATTACTTAATTCTGATGGATGAAAAGTATCATACCCTTCTTTGTATCCTTTCTTTTCTTTTCTACCTCTTAAATTTCTTTCTTTATCAATAATATAAACTTTAGGTGTACCAAAATCAGAATCTAAATTCCCAACAAGTTTTAGTTGTTTATAATACGCTTCAATTTCTTCTGGCGAAGTAAACAAAAAGTGCCATTGGCTAACATCTGTGAAAGCCGACAAAGCATCTACAATTTTCTGTGCATCGTTTTCAGTACCTAGAGGACAAATAACTACAAATTGTAAATCCTTGAAAGTATGGTATTGTTGGTATATCTTTTGATTTAAATTAAAAAAATTACCTCTATTTTTTAAAATATTAGTACCTGAAAAACCAAGAATAGTAATTTTATCGTTAAGACTTACTTTCTCATTTTGCAAAGACTTCCATTTACCAAAATCATTTACCTTAGGTGTAATTACTGGTAACTTTGTAAAACTATTGATTCCAGAGGCGAAAAAAAGATAAGCAACAATAGGCAATATAAAAAGAACAAAAAGAACTATGTTTTTTTTCATTTTTAATGAAATTATTTTGGGTACAAAAATAAAAAATCCCGAGGCTATCGGGACTTTTATTGAATTAATATTTTGTTAAAAATTCCACTTAATAGTTGAATTTTTAAAAACACCAAAAATATAATGCGCTTCTGTTAAAAGAATAAAAAGCAAATAAATTACTAAAAATATTAAAGGCCAAATTACCGCATTCCTAAGAGTTGAAGCTTCTCCTTCCATATGCATAAAAGCATATACTATATAATAAGCTTTTACCAATGTTAATATAATAAATAACCAGTTTAATAAATTCAAACCTAAGAAACTATTCAAGTGTAAAGCTTCTGGTTTTAAAATTCCAAAGAAAACCTCAACAATTGTTATTACGGATAAGATTCCGAAAACAGTCCAAATTCTTTTTGTGTTCGATACGTGTTCGTGTGACATAATAATTACTTTTTGTAAATTAAACTAGATAGAAAACTGTGAATACGAATACCCAAACTAAATCAACAAAGTGCCAATAAAGCCCTACTTTTTCTACCATTTCATAACTTTTTCTTTTTTCGTATGTTCCTATAAGAACATTAAAAAATATAATAATATTTATTATTACACCAGAAAAAACGTGAAATCCGTGAAAACCAGTTATAAAGAAAAAGAAATCGGCAAATAACTTACTACCATATTCATTTCTTGTTAAATTAGCGCCTTCAACAACTAATTTAGCTTGTGACAAACGTTTTTCAGACTCAGCTCTGGTTAAAATTGTTTTGTGTTTGTGTTTTGTTAATTCATGATTAATTGTAGCGTTTGACTTGTCTGCAGCACTTTCTTCGTAAATCACTTCTGTTCTAACTAATAAATCAGGATGTGCTTTGAAACCAGCTTCCACCTCAGCTACAGAATAAGTAGGCAAAGCATCTTCGCTCATAAACCATTTACCTTCGCTTCTTGTCAATTGAACTCTTTCTTCAGGTAATCGAACAGCAAAATCAGCTAAAGCTACACGATGCCCTTCTTTATCAACAAACTGAAGCAAACTACCTCCTTTTGTTTCTATTGCACCATATTCTCCTTTAATGAAGTTTTTCCATTCCCATGCTTGCGAGCCAACGAAAATTAATCCTCCAATAATTGTAAGAAACATATAAAGTACTACTTTATCCTTTTTCATTTGATGTCCTGCATCAACGGCAAGTACCATTGTAACTGATGAAAATATCAATACAAATGTCATAAATGCCACATAATACATTGGTGCCGAAACGCCATGCATAAAAGGGAAGTGAGTAAACACTTCATCGGCTAAAGGCCAAGTTTCAATAAATTTAAATCTTGAAAATCCATAAGCGGCTAGGAATCCTGAAAATGTCAAAGCATCTGATAGGATAAAAAACCACATCATTAATTTGCCGTAACTTGCTCCCATTGGCTGAGTATCTCCGCCTCCCCAAATTTTCTCACCACTATTTGCAGTTGTAACTGTCTCCATAAAAGTTATTCGTTAAAAAGTTCCCAAATCTACAATTTTTTCTTATTTAAAGAAAAATAAAAATAAAAATAAATACACCCACAATAAGTCCAGAAAGTGCCAATACATTGCACCTAACTCAATACCAATAGTTTGAGTCGAATTATATTTTCCTTTTAATTGTTTAAAAATAATAATTATTAGCGCAATTAAACCTCCAAAAAGGTGTGCTAAATGCACCACAGTCACAATATATAAAAATGTTGTTGTTATTGAACTTTCGGCACCAGTAAAATAGTAACCATTAGCAACAATCTCACTAAAACCTACAAATTGCAATATTACAAAAGTTATTCCGAGTGCCAATGTAGTCAAAAGAAATGCAGTAGTTGCACTTTGATTGTCTTTTTTAATGGCTTTTTTGGCCAAATGAAAAGCAATGCTACACCCTATTATCACAGCGGTACTAAAGTAAAAAGCTGTGGGCAATTGAAAATCCTTCAACCAATCCGCTCTGGATTTACTTACTACAAATGCACTTGTAAGTCCCGCAAACATCATCGTCATACTTATCATTGCGAACAAAAGCAATAATTTATATGATCTGTCTGATCTGGTTTTATGCTCTTCGGATGTCATTGTTGTTGTCATAACTATCTTAAAATTTTATCAAATATATATATTAATTGTAATAAAGTAATATAGGAAACACTTACTAACATTAAGGTTCTAGCCGCTTTTGCCGTTCTCAGCTTATATAATTTTACTGCATAAAAAAGCATCCAAATTCCAAGCAAAAATACTAAAACCGCTGCAATTGGTGTAATAAATAATTGCCCTGTATAACCTAATGCCGGCAAAAGTGATGCTATTATTAACCAAACTGTATATAATATGATTTGCAATGCGGTTCCTTTGTCTTTTTTACCTGTTGGCAACATAAAAAACCCTGCTTTTTCATAATCTTCAAATAAAAACCAACCTATTGCCCAAAAATGTGGGAATTGCCAGAAAAACTGAATTAAAAATAAAGTTCCTGCTTCGATTCCAAAATTACCTGTTGCTGCGACCCAACCCAACATAAATGGAATTGCACCAGGAAAGGCACCCACAAAAACCGACAAAGATGTCATTGTTTTTAATGGCGTATAAACACTAGTGTACAAAAAGATGGAAATCGCACCAAACATGGCTGTTTTTGGATTGATGGTATACAATAATACCAATCCAATAATGGTAAGAATACTGGCGATAATCAAAGCAACATTTGGAGACATTTTCCCTGCGGGAACGGGACGATTTTTGGTTCGATCCATCAAAGCATCCAAATCTTTTTCGATAACTTGATTGTAAGCGTTTGATGCACCTACCATACAATAACCTCCAACTGCTAATTTTAGTAAAAGTATCCAATGTAAGGCTTGAAAATCAGTTACGCCAAGTAAAAATCCAGCAATTGACGAAAAAACAACACTAATAGCTAAACCGGCTTTAGTTATGGCTTTGAAATCAGTATAAATAGATTTTATGGAAATGGTATTTGAAGTACTATTCAAAATTAAGTTTATTTGCTTTTTTAAAACTTTGGCAAAAGTAGTTTATCGAAAGGGATTTGGCAAATAAAAAAAACACAACTATCAAAGGTTATGGTTTGATATTTTAGAAATATCAATTCATTTTACTTTGAGTCATTAATAATCAAAATACCAATTAAACACATCCGAGCGAATGCCTATTGAAAACCAAGTTGTACTTTCTTTAAAGACCGTTGCTGTGTTTTGATTTGGATTGAAGTTTCTATAAATAAAACTTCCAAAAAATTTTAGATTTGTGGTTGGATTTACTAAATAACCCGTTTGTAAATCAGCAATAAAAATACTGGTTTTGTTTCCTTGGCCTACAGTTACTCCAGAATTAGCATAGCGATCTACATCATAATCTCTGTAAATGTTACCTCCATAATTCGAATATTCACCTGATTCCGCAAAATCCAAACCTCTTGTTCCAATAGTGAATTTGGCATCGGCAAAAATTCTACCTTTATGATAACGGGCAATCGCTAGGAATTCTTCAAAGTTCGCTCCCCATTGATGCCCCACGCTTTGATTGTTGTGCCCATAGTTTGTAATTGGATCACTGTGTGAATACACATAAGGGCGCACATGATTGTATTCTAACTGCAACAACAAATTATCGACTTTGAATGCATTATAATATTTTACCCCCAGTTGGTATGCAAATTTATTTTTCCAACTGTTTTTCACCCCTTTAACTTCACTAAGTGAAAACTCATCTAAAAGAAATTGTCCATAAAAATTAATCTGGTTGTTCCATTTGTATTTTGAAGTTAAGGCTAAAACTGCATTTCCTGTTCTAGCCGAAGAAGCAAATTCAACAGAACGATAAAAAATAATGGGATTCACAAAATGCATATCAAACCCTCTATTATTAGAATCGGTCCAAATTACTGATTCAAAAAAACCTATGTTCCATCTATTAGTAACATTCAAACTCAAATAATGGTTAGCCATAAATTTTGTTGCATACGTTCGTTCCAAAGTCACTTCAGGACGAACATCTTTGAGCCACATATAGGTATTGGTATATTTTATTTTCCAAAAATTGGTATTGATTTTAAAATAAGGATACGGACTTGCACCATCACCTTCTAACAAAGAGCGGTATCCATCACCTATAAAATTACGGCCATATCCCAATTGTAAATCAATAAATTTTGAAGGCGTAAAAGTTAAATTAGCGTCTGCCGATGGAAAATCGTAAGCATCGGTTTTGAATTCTTTTGAAATTCCAATTCCCGGAATAATAGATGGATTACCTCCTGCAGGTTTAATAGAATTAGCATAACGGTTATAATAATTCGCGAATCTTCCCTGACTTTCAAAGACAGTTGCAGTAAAGTTCAGTTGCGAACCTAATCCTCCTCTTATATTTAAACCTCTTGTATTTACGAAAGTGTTTACTTGTTTATTTCCAGATGCCTTACCTATTTGTAAATCAAAAATTGGATTTAGCGTGAACCAATAGTCTTCACCTTGAATTTCAACTAAATTTTCGTTCCATAATTTTCTTTCCCACCAACCAGAAGCAGTTTTCTTCAATTTCTCATTTTCAGCAGCGAGATTATAATATTTAGCAACTTCTATATAAGTATAAGGCTTAGAAGCAGTGTGATTATTGGCTCCCATTTGATTCATGGCAGCATCAAACTGCGCATAATAACTATGAGAAAAAGGAATATTCAAATGACTCTCGAATTGTGGATTATTGAATTTTTTATATGCAATACTATCTAGTTCAGGAAGTACACTATCTTCCTTTGAAGTTGTTATAGTAACCGCTACACTTTCTAATTTTATTTCATCCGGGTTTTGTAAAGGAATCGAAATCGTAATATTGTATTTGGTGTAGGTAGGTTTCCCGTTGTAAGTAGACGGTTGAATTTTTGGCAATTTAGCAAAAACTCTTTTGGCTTCCTGAATAAGAGCTTCATCTAAGGCATTTACATAAATAACTTTAAAGGTACCATTAACATCAACTTCAAAAAGTACTTTTATTTTTCCTTGAAAATTATTTTGCACTAAACTTTCAGGAACAACAAAATTCTGAAAAACAAAAGATTGTACCTGATAATAAAAACAATTTTCCAATACTTTAGATTGCAAATTTTGGCAATTTGAAAAAACCGGGAATTGATCAGCTGAAATAAGAGATTGTTTTGATTTATCATTCCCTTCTTGTGCAAAAGCCACAAAAGCACAAAGAGATAAAAACAATGTTTGCAATCCTTTTTTCATATTGTGTTTTTTTTTAGTAATCGTCTGCAGCTTTTTGTCCATTTGCAATAGCACTTGCCCCAGAGGTTCCAATGCGTTTCACCCCTAGACGGATCATTTCGACTGCCTCGTCATAGGTTCTCACTCCTCCAGCAGCTTTTACTGGGAGTGGAGAGGCGTTTTCAAGAATCAATTTTACAGTTGGAACAGTTGCTCCATTTGGAAGATTATTTTCTGTTTTGAAAAACCCAGTGGACGATTTAACAAAAACTGACGAATAACTTTCCTCCTTAAAATTAGTGATGACACAATTTTTAATCAATGCTGAAAGTTGAATTATTTGCTTATCCGTTAATGCAGCCACTTCGATAATCCATTTCACAATTTTGTTGTGGGTCAATCCAAGCTGAGTGCATTTGAGAATTTCTTCTTTGACTAAATCTACATTACCTTCTTTAAACACCTCATAATTACATACAAAATCAAGATCGTCCGCTCCATCCTGGATTGCTTTCATTGCTTCGGCTAGTTTGGCTTCTAATCCTGCTTTACCTTCAGGAAAATCAATTACGGTTCCTATTTGCACGGATGATTTGGCTTCAACTATCATTTTACGAGATAAAGTGACCATATCTGGCCTAATCATAATCAATTTGAAATTTTCATCAATTGCTTCTTGAATAAATTTTTTGACTACCACTGTATTTTCGGCTTCACTTAGCCCAGCTTGAGAAGGTGTTTTTAAATAAGTTGAATCTAAGTATTGTTTAATATTCATTTTGAAATATTTATTTTCGCAATTAAATTTTATCTACAATTCCACTGCACTTATTTAAAATCAAAATTGAAACAATCGCTAAAGTTGCTCCAGTTAAATTGGCCAAAACATCAAAAACATCAGCAGTTCTAGTGGTGGTAAAATACTGCTGCATTAATTCAATCGCAACTCCCAAAACAAAGGAGCCAACAAATGACATTATAAGAAGTCTAAAGTTGCTAAAATGATTCCATTTCTTTTTAAAATATAAAAACCATAGTATTGTAAACACAAAATGAAGGAAAGCGTGAATCACTTTATCTAAATTTTCTATGTTCACTTGCGGTAAATCACTAGATTTTATTAGACATAAAAACAATATAAATCCAGTCCAAAATACCGCCAAATAAAAAAAAATATTTTTAAGCACCTACTAAATTTTTGTATGATTCACTAGAAAGCAAAGAATCAACTTCGTCTAGATTTGCAATTTTAATTTTTATCATCCATCCAGCTCCATAAGGATCAAGATTCACACTTTCTGGCGTGTTTTCTAACTCGTCATTAAATTCAATAATTTCTCCAGATAAAGGCAGGAACAAATCTGAAACCGTTTTTACTGCTTCAACAGTACCAAATATCTCATCTTTTTCTAAAGTTTGGTCTAAAGTTTCGACCTCAACATACACAATATCTCCTAATTCTTTTTGTGCAAAATCTGTAATTCCCACTGTTGCTATATCACCTTCAATGTTAATCCATTCGTGATCTTTTGTATACTTTAAATTTACTGGAATATTCATAATAATTGTAATTAAATAATTTAAATTGAAAGACGCAAATGTAACAATCTTCTATTCAAATTTTATTTAAATTTTAATAAATTAATTTCCAAAATTATATCTTATGGTAAATCCAGAACGAATATTGGTCAATGGAAATGATGTTGATATAACCGCTTTTGAAAATGCATGATCATAATAGAAAATCGCAGTTAAATTTTTACTGAACGAATAATCAGCTGTTAATTTTAAGGACCAAACATTTTGCCCTCCTGCTAACTGATTATTGTTATAGTCCAAATAACGTACAATCGTTTGATTATTTCGATAGGACAAATCTGCTTTCATAATAATATCACTCTTTATGATACCCGTTGGACTATCAGCCAATTGTGAAGAAAAAATGACGTCTTTTATTCTATACCCTAGACCTACAACATACTCTATCCCCTTTACTTCAGTCAACAAATTATTGTCAAAACTCATAGATAACGCCCTGTCTTTTTTAATTTCAGTCAGTATTTTTAATGAATTTTTCAATTCAAAATCCATCCTGATAAGTGGACTAAATTGTTCTACTAAATTGACATTAGACAATAAGGTTTTGTTATAAAAATTACTATTTAAGTCCACACCATTCGGGTTTTTATCATATTCAAAATTAGATCTAAAAGCATTTACAGTGTAAGATGCTCTATAATTTTGTTGAAGTGAAAATCGTTTGAAATTCTTTTTGAAAAATTCATAGCGCATTAAGCCGTTGTATTTTATAGACCAGTTAGGTATTGGCATACTTCTGAAAATTCCTAAAGAAACATCAGTTGCATTGCCTCCAGAATAGGCAGCTAAAAATGAAGGTAATAATACAGCTTGATTATTTTTTCCAAATCCTTTAGGATAACCATCTGAATCAGTAATGGATGGATCATAAGAAGGCTCATTTTTTTGGTGCTCCATTGCCAATCTATTTGCAACAGTCAATCTATTACTTCTAAATTCATCAAAGGCTGCTGATGTGTTTTGATCACTTGTAGAAAATGCAGTTTTAATTAATACTGTTGAAATAGAAAACATTCCATAACTGTATGGAGAACGTGAGTTATATCGACCATTTGAAACATCATATTGTTCTGAATAGTTATCAGAATAAGATCTATCGAAAGTTAAGTCAACTTTAAAATCCGGAAATAAATCAATATTTGCAGTTGCTTTAAAAATATCATTATTTACTTGAGTGAAATTTTGATTAAAGTCCTGATAATTTGTTAGCCATCCATTTTTCGCTGCTTCATATCTTACATCATCTTGACTTCCAAAAATAAACCCTAATGTAGGTTTCGAAGAGCCAAAGAATCCAACTCCTGGAATATATCCTGGCAATACAGTTCCGCTGTTTTTAGTATAATTTGCTTGTATGTTTTTCACGCTTGTTAAAACGCCTATGAACCCATTTAAAAATTCATTGCTTTTTGGCGCATTTACATTTGCATTTGAAATTTTTTCTCCAGGTTTAGGAGCTATTGGCTTAGGAATTGTTTTTAGTGCTGTTTTTTTCGTAAGCCCAATATATTTATAAAAGGTATCCATACTAAATGTAGCTGTCAAATTATGAGAACTTGCATTTTGAACTGTATTTCCTAAATTATAATCTGTTCCTTCAATATTGATATTCGACAAAAGTGTTGAAGTTTGTTGCCAATTATAATCCCCAGTATAGGAATAGTTTGATTTTATGAAATTCAAAAATGGGATCTTATTAATAGGCAATTCATAATTCACCACTAATTGTTGCATATGATGATTGGTTTGACCTGGATCCCAGTAACTATCCCATATTGTAAAACTATCATCTGGCTCATTATTTTCATTCAAATAATTCTTTACAATATTATTAGAGGAAGCTGTATAATTAACTTTTAACGATTTTGTTAGATTGTAATTAAATCCATATTGGTAATTAAATCCAAAATTCCTTCTATACAATGGATCTAACCCAATTCCTACGACATCAACTTGTCTAAATTGTTGGCGATTAAACTGTCTATTGATATTGGTATTAAAAGTGATACTTGAAGGCAAATAGTTAAAGTTAAAATCACTTAGCATTTTCCAATAACTACTTTTTTCCATGAATTTTGTTTTCTTAAAAGGCTCGATTGAGACTGGTTTAAAACTATACGCATAGTCAACCGCAGAATTTGCCATCTGATCTTCATAATCTTCAATTTCATAATCATGACGTAAAACTTGATTGTATGATTGTGAAAATGTGAAATTTTCAGGATCATAAATATGTGGTTTTTGTTCCTCGCCTCTTTCTTTTCTAACCCCTATGAAATTGATGCTTTTCCTTTTAGTATAATCAATAGCTCTGTTGTTAATATTATCTCTTTCAGCTCCAATACTAGTATTTGCTAGTAATTGTTTCAATTTAATATCTTCGTTAAACGGATCGTATTCTGGAGTTATTATTTCTTCTCCTACAGCAAAATTAAAAGGCAAAGTAATCTTCCATTTTGGAGGCAATAATTTACCAAGACTTAAATTTGCCACAACATTATATTGTTGAATATCTTCACGGCTTCTTTGATTTGGTCCTTCTTCTAAGGCTCCAAAGCCAATTGTACTCTTTCTTCCTGTTGCGGAAACAGTTGCAAAATCAGCCAAATTCGAATCCACATTCAAAACAGCTGCCATTCCACCGCTATTGTCCATATCTGAAACACGGAGTTCGTTAAACCAAACTTCTCCTTTTATATCTTGATGCGTTTCATTATTTTTCACACCCAACATTAAATTACGAACCATTCCAAAATTAGGATTTCCCCTAATTCCTATTCTTAAATTTGAATCGCCATCACCATCCGGAAAAACATCCAAATGATCATCAGGATAATAAATGGTATCTAATGGTAATGAGGTTTTTGGTGCTTTTACTTTCATGTCAGTAAGTAGAGACAATGCCAAATTTATTTCATTTTCAGCAGGCCAAACTTCTTCAGCACTTAAGGCGGTACAATTAGAAGCCGTAGTTGCTGATGGTGTTGTAACTTTTAAAGGGATTTCTATTTGATAAAAATTTTGCGTAAAATCATTTCCAAAACGAATAAAACCAACCATCTGATTGTCATTAAGTGGCGTCTCACCAGGCAAAGATTCAGCATGTAAAAACATTTTCAGGTTTTTGAATTGACGCATATCCACACTCACATTTTTAAATACTGCTCTAGAGTCTTCTGGCTCCAATCCTTTACCTGAGACTCTCAATGAAAGCGATTGTTCATTTTGTCTGATAATCGAATTATTATTATACAATTGTTCCCGTTGAACTCCAGGAGGAACAATATAATTTACAGGACATCTATCACTGTTTTCTTGAACATTAACAGCCAATACATCTAAGGCAGTTCCGTCGTCTAATATATTTTGATCGTTGTAATCTAACGTATTTGTATATCTTCTCCAATCGCCTCTCACTAAATCCAAAGAACCAAATCGAACTGTTACATCTTTTTCAAAACCAGTCATAAACATTCTCATAAAACGTATGGATCTAAAATCGGATATGTTTCCAATTGTATTTTCGGGTTGTGCAACTGGTATTTTAAACTGAAGCCATCTCGCATCAGTAGTCGAACCATTTGTTAATGTGACTTGGGTGTTTCTAACATCCGTTATATAGTTTTCACCAATGCTCATATTTGGTTTAACATCAATACTATATTCATAATATGCATTTATAGTATTCATTGTATTATCCCTATTGATATCTTCAACATCTGGAATGGCAGAAGAACCTCTATTTGGATCATTTATATCCACAGCTGAATTTCCATCAACTCCATTATAATTTTTATAGCGGTTTAAAACCCCTCCAGTAGTATTCAAATAATAAGTGTAATCATCCGCTGCTGGATCAGGTAAAGAGGCGTAATTAGAATATATTGCTCCTTCTTTTGAATTCGGCAACCCATCTAAACCAACATCTTGAATTTTTCTGTTTGTAGCATTGGCATCAAATGTATAGATTAATGATTGTGATGCTGGCACATCTCCCCAAATGGGTTGTGGATTAACAACTATTTGATCTGGTCCTAATCCATTTTCATATTGTTTCCTACCATCTTTCAATATATCTTCGGAAATTTCACCTAAGTTAAAATATAATTTACCAGTATTTGCAGGCTGAATTTGCCCTGTTCCTACATATGGATCCAATACCCAAAACTGAATGTATTCTACATTTCCTTGCTCAAAATTAGTTGAATTTAAGGATCGCATAATTCCCCCAAAATTATCCTTGGCATTAGCAGCAATATTCAAACCATTATTATAAGGTCCTCTTTCACTAGGAAAATAGGATAAATCTAGTGTATTAATCACCTGAGACTGACCTTGTGCAATATCTGTAAGCGGATATAATTCTTCGTTGTAAATTCGTCGTGTGGAGTTTAATGACATATCATCATTAGAAATTCCCGATGGCTTTTGAGTATAAAACACAGGGTCAATTGTATACCAAGCTAATTTCGCTCTTTTAAACCCATAACTCAAATCGTTTGCACTTGCATTAAAATCATATTTGCTTTCAGCATCGTTCATTGGAGTAGATGACAAACTCCAGGCATAAGCAGATCGCATATCAATTGTGGATTGAGATCCTTCAAAATCATCTACATAAATGGTTGATTCACCTTCAAAACTGTTTCCTTTTGGAGCTTGAGGTTGCAAAAAGGCAATTTCTCCTCTTACTGATAAATTGGACGGAACATCAGTGTCCATATTAGGTAATTTGTTTACCAATCTGGTCAAAAAAGGAACTTCAGTTGAATAATTAGTGTTAAATCCAAAAATATTATTATTCACTGATTCTTGACCAAATCCAGATTTTTGAGTAAATGGTTTCTCACTTAACTTTAAAAAAGTGGCTCCAACTAAAAATTTATCCGAAATATGGTGTTCGACATTGACCCCAAAAAAACGTTTGGTTTGTTGACCAAAAACGGAATTATTTTCTAAAGACACATTTATTGGTGTATTCGAAGCCTGAAGTGATGGATCTAAGATTTGCACTCTACCCAATTGATAATTCACACTATAATCTATTCCTTCTACTAAAACACGTCCTCCAGCAGTAACGACAACTGAACCTCTCGGAACATTGAAAGCCCCAATTGGAATGCCATCTCCTCCAGAAGATTTGTACTTTCCTCTCAATAAGAATTTATTTTTATCACTGTCTTGTAATGCTCCAGATTGTGTATTCGAATACATATTTCTAAAAACATATTTCTTTTGATTAGGATTATAAGTACTGCTGTCTTTATAATTTTCCCCACCGTTTGACAATTTTGAGAACAACAATTCACCAAAAGGCTCTTTTGTAGTAAATATAATCCTACCGTTTTGAGTATCAATTGTCAATCCTTGCATAAAATCAAAGAATCCATCTCCTCCTGTTTGTGGATCATTATTATAATTCAGTTTATCTAAATTGAACACTTTAAGTAACGGCGTTTCAGCTACTTTGTTTTCGGCCAAAGGATTAGAAGGAAATGAACTGCCTGTTACTTCGGTAATATAATTTATTGGCGAAGGATCTGTATATAAAATGTTAAACCTGAAGTTTTCTTGTTTTAATTGATAGGCTCCTGGAATTTGATAGATATTCTTCATCATCAAGTTCCAAACAGGATTTTTGACATTAGTCAAATTGCTTTTCAACATTTTTAAAATCAAACTTTGAGTAATTATCGCTTGTGTTGATTGCGTTCCTCCTGTTACCACAGTTGCATCTACACCATCATTACCAAATTCTCCCACTTGATACACTTGATCTCCAATTGTGTATTGATAGGCTACTGCCAATACTTCATCATTTGCTAGTCTTTGCTGCAAGGAGATATAACCCAGCTGAGCGTTAAAAGTATATTCGTTTGCATTTAATTTTCGAGCATTTTCCAGTTTAGAATAATCAGCTCCTTCATTGATAGTTGCATTAAATCCAGAATTTGAAGTGGCAATTTCTCTAATGTTTTTATTTAACAAACCGGTTCCTCCGTTAATTAATGCAGGATCATATCTATTATTTGAATTGTCTGATGGAGAATCTGCTGCTTTTAGAAACATTCCCGTTGAAGGATCTAAAACCACTACTTCATTATCCTGCAAACCCGTTAATTGCGATTCACCTAAATCTTGAAGTGCAATTACATTTCTTAGATTGTTGCCTGTAGAAGTATTTACACGATTTTGTTTGTTGGTAACCCAAATTTCCAATCTTGAAATTTGAACTCTACTATCTATAAAAGGATAATTTTTTAACGCAGCATCATATTTATTTCTAAAATATTGGGATAGAAAAAAGTGTCGGTCACTATCATAATCAAGGGCATAAATATCAAAATCTTGAATGGTTCCTCCACCTTCAGCAACTATACTTTTCGTCTGTGATTTTTGCTCTGAAAAGACACCTGTAACGGTTGTTTTGCCAAATTTTAATTCTGTTTTTACACCAAATAAATTTTGAGCTCCTCTTATTAAAGAACTATTTAAAGGCATACTTACATTTCCAACTTCAATCTTTTGAACAATGTCATCTTCAGATGGAGCATACTCCAACTTTATTAAGTTTTGAAAAGCAAAGGTTGATTGAGTATCATAATTGAAATTCACATTCAATCGTGTTCCAACTTTCCCCATTAAACTCATACTAATTCTTTGATTAAAATCGAATGTTGTACTGGATCTGTTTCTAGGAGAAAAAGCTGGATTATCTTGCTTGGTATACCGGGCACCAAAATCCATTTCGACAGAACCTGTAGGTTTTACATCTATTGTGTTACTACCAAAAATGGACTCAAAAAGTCCTGACTTTACATAATATCTTGGCAACAAATCTTTTTTAGCCTCTTCACTTCCATCTTTTTTCCCATCAATAGCATCTAATTTTTGTTTAAAATAGTTTCGCATTGATTCTTTTCTCACCAAATCTTCATATTCTTTTGGCGATAAAATGGTTGGGTAATTCGTAGGAAAAGTTCCTATTTTATTAGTATACGTATACATTCCTGTACTAGGATCGTATACATAAGATTTAAGGATACTCTGAGGATCTTGTATTTGAATTTTCCCAGTAGAAAATCCAGTTTGAATTGTATCTTGAGTCGACTGATTTACTTGAGCTTGTGAAACAAAACCACCTAATATCACTAACAAAAATGCACAGATTTTATACACGAATAGTTTCTTTTTTAAGTACTGTATTTCCAACTTTTATAAGTTTTTTAAAGCTTGCTTAATAATAAATTCAACTGAACTATCTGGAGCGTCTTTTACTATCTTTTCAACTACTCTTTCAGCAGATTTTCTAACAAATCCTAATACCTCCAATGCAGATAACGCTTCATCTCTATTAGTATTGCTTTTCGACATTGAAACTTCGTCTAAATCATATAATTTTAGCACTTTGTCTTTTAAATCAAGAATAACCCTTTGTGCAGTTTTACTGCCAATTCCTTTAATAGATTGTATCGTATCCACATCGCCAGATGCAATTGCATTTGTAATTTGTTTAGGATCTAATGAAGACAACATTGTCCTAGCGATGCTTGCTCCAATACCAGAAACAGATAAAAGTAATTTAAAAATTTCTCTTTCAGATTTCTCTACAAAACCAAATAATGTATGCGCATCTTCTTTTATTTGAAGATGCGTATACAATTTTATGAAATCTGCCGTAGGGAGCAAAGAATAAGTGTGTAAAGAAATATTTACATGATACCCAACTCCACCACAATCGATAACAACTTCAGTAGGCGACTTTTCAACTAATTTTCCTTGTAAATGCGTTATCATGTATGGGTTTTATATCCCCCAAATATAACAAAATTAGAATAAAATTAACTAATGGTCCTTTTATTAATAAGTACACAATTTACTTATATTATTTTCTTTTCTTTTTCTTGCGCATCAATTACAGCAATTGCTGCCATATTCACCATTTCTTCAACACTAGCGCCAAGTTGAAAAATATGAGCTGGTTTTTCTAATCCCAATATAATTGGACCAATTGAATCTATTTTATTCAATTCTTTCAAAAGTTTATAGGTTATATTAGCGGTATCAAGATTTGGAAAAATCAAAATGTTAACTTTTTTTCCTGCTAGTTTTGAAAATGGAAACTTCGCTTTTAACATATCTGGATTTAAAGCAAAATCAGCTTGAATCTCTCCATCAACAAGTAGATCAGGAAAGTTTTTGTGCAAATAGCCAACCGCTTCTCTTACTTTTAAAGCACTTTCATCAGACGATGATCCAAAATTTGAAAAAGAAACCATTGCAATTACAGGTTCTAATCCAAACATTTTTGCTGTATTTGCAGTCATTACAGCAATCTTAGCCAAATCTTTAGCCGTTGGATTTATATTGATAGCAGTATCAGACAAAAACATTGGACCACGACTGGTCATCATCATATTTGTTGAAGCTACTAGTGAAACTCCTGAAGCTTTCGGAATCAGTTGCAATATAGGCTTTAAAACATGAGGATAAGCTCTTGAATATCCAGTTACTAATCCATCTGCTTCCCCTTCATTGACCATCATTGCTCCAAAATAATTCCTTTCGTTCATTAATTTTTTTGCATCATATAAGGCTATCCCACGTCTTTTTCTTGTTTCCCAATAGGTATTGGCAAATTTATTTCTTCTAGACTCTTCTTCTAATAATTTAGGATCTATAATTTGAACATCTGCATCAAAACCTAATTCTTGTTTTAATTTCAAAATAATTTCTTTGTTCCCTAATAATATTGGGAACCCAATTCCTTCTTCATGAATAATTTGAGCCGCTTTCAGCACATCTAATTCTTCGGCTTCTGCAAAAACTATTCTTTTAGGATTCGTTTTTGCTCTATTCATTATAAATCGAACCATTTTATTCTCGTTTCCTAAACGATCTAAAAGTTCTTCTTCATATTTTTTCCAATCCTGGATTGGATTTAAAGCCACACCCGAATCCATAGCTGCTTTTGCAACAGCTGGAGCCACTACGGTAATTAATCTTGGGTCAAATGGTGATGGAATAATATATTCACGTCCAAAAGTTAACTTAGTGGCTCCGTAAGCAATATTAACTTGTTCTGGAACATTTTCTTTAGCCAATGCTGCAAGTGACCTAACGGCTGCCATCTTCATTGCTTCATTAATTATGGTAGCTCGAACATCCAAAGCTCCTCTAAAAATATAAGGAAACCCAAGAACATTATTCACTTGATTAGGATAATCTGATCGCCCAGTTGCCATGATAATATCCTTACGCGTTTTAATGGCTAAATTATAATCTATCTCCGGATTTGGATTTGCCATTGCAAAAACAATTGGATTATCAGCCATCCCTAATAACATCTTTTCTGTCATGATATCTCCAGTAGACAAACCTAAGAAAATATCGGCCCCTTTTAAAGCCTCTTCTAAATCGATAGATTCAATATCTTTTGCGTATTTTAGTTGCAACTGAGATAATGATGGATTATTTTTTGTCAATAATCCTTTACTATTGAACATCAATATATTTTCAAGTTTAACACCCAAAAGCATGTACAAGTCAGCGCATGCAATTGCTGCAGAACCCGCACCAGAAACCACCATTTTCACATCTTCTGCCTTTTTTTCGGCTAATTCTAATGCATTTAATAATGCAGCCGAGGAAATGATTGCTGTTCCGTGTTGATCGTCATGCATTACAGGAATATTCAATTCCTCTACTAATCTTCTTTCAATTTCAAATGACTCAGGCGCTTTTATATCCTCAAGGTTAATACCTCCAAAAGTAGGTGCAATATTCTTAACCGTTTGAATAAATTCTTCGATATCTTTTGTACCGATTTCAATGTCAAATACATCAATTCCGGCAAATATTTTAAACAACAAACCTTTACCTTCCATTACTGGCTTAGACGCTTCTGGACCAATATCTCCAAGCCCTAAAACTGCAGTTCCATTTGAAATTACCGCTACTAAATTCCCTTTTGCAGTGTATTTATAAACATTATTAATGTCTTTGGCAATTTCTAAACAAGGTTCAGCAACTCCAGGTGAATATGCCAAAGATAAATCTCTTTGAGTTGAATGTTTTTTAGTAGGTACAACTTGAATTTTCCCAGGAGAAGGTTTTGCATGATATAATAATGCTTCTCTTCTTTTGTTATTATTTTCCATTCTGTTTTTTAATTATTTAATAGTGTAAAGATATTAAGACTTGATTAAAAAGTATTGCTATACTAACTGCAATTATAAAAAACAAGCTGTAAAATTTTTAAATAAAAAAAATAGCTGCAAAAACATGCAGCTATTTACTTTATTTCATTCTTTTTTTTATTGTGAAATATAAGAATCTAAGTGTTTTATTGTTTCTTTTTGTAATTGTATTATAGCTTTTACCACATCGCTTATAGAAATAATCCCTATTATAATATTATTTTCTATTACGGGTAAATGCCTCACTCTTTTGGTATTCATTAATTCCATACAATAATCTAAATTATCTGATGGCTTCACAGTAATTACATTTTCTTCCATAATTTCATGAACTAATGTCTTTTTAGAAGATTTTGCTTTTAAAGCAATTTTTCTTGCGTAGTCTCTTTCAGATAATATGCCTTTTAATACATCATCCTCTATTACTAAAATGGCGCCAATGTTCTTATCGCTCATTACACCCAAAGCTTCAAATACAGTAATTGTTGAAATTACCGAAAATACCACTTTCCCTTTATTACTTAAAATTTGATCAACTGTCATCATAGAATAAATTTAATTGAATATAAAAATAAAAAAAAACATCTAAAGAACAGCACAATAATTAAATTAATTAGCTAATCTAAAATCTATCTAAATACTTTTATGAATTTGATATTGCTGCAATATTCACTTCAAAAACAAACCGATTATGTTATTAAGAAGAATGATGTTGTTTAAATGAATTATTTTAAAAAATCAATATTTCTATTAATTCCCGAAAACTTAGTTCTTTTCAAAGGAGAGTTTTTAAACACCATATTAAAAGTTTCGTCTGTAATTTCATCCCAATCTTTTTTAGACATCGAAAGAATTTCTGGATTAGGATTGAACAGGGGCTCATTATGTGCTTTCGAAAATCGGTTCCATGGACATACGTCTTGGCAAATATCACAACCAAATGCCCAATCATCGAATTTCCCTTTCATTTCTTGTGGAATATTTTCCTTAAGTTCAATAGTAAAATATGAGATACATTTGCTTCCATCTACAACATGCGGTCCAACAATCGCCTCGGTGGGACAAGAATCAATACAAGCAGTGCAAGAACCACAATGATCTGCTGTACGATTATCGTATTCCAACTCTAGATCGATAATTAATTCAGCAATAAAATAAAAAGAACCCACTTTTTGAGTAATCAAATTGCCGTTTTTACCAATCCACCCCAGCCCACTTTTAGCAGCCCAAGCCTTATCTAAAACAGGTGCTGAATCTACAAAAGCGCGACCGGAAACATCTCCAATTTGTTCTTGAATAGAAAAAAGTAATTCTTTGAGTTTCTCTTTAATTACAAAATGGTAATCTTGACCGTAAGCATATTTTGAAATTTTATACGAATCACTATTCTGAAATTCCGAAGGGTAATAATTCAATAATAAAGAAACAACACTTTTAGAATCATCGACAAGCAAAGTAGGATTTAATCTTTTGTCAAAATTATTTTCCATATAGAACATTTGACCATTCATTTGCTTGTTTAACCAATTTTCCAATCGTGGCGCTTCTTCTTCTAGGAATCCTGCTTTGGATATCCCACAAGACAAAAACCCAAGGCGTTTGGCTTCGGATTTAATAAAAATGGTATTTTTTTCTTTGTTACTCATGTTGCATTAGGGGTTGCAGCGGCATCCCACGCTTTTTTGCGTGGATATAGCGGAAGACCCGACCCGTAGGGAAATGCCCTAAAACAAACCTCCTTGAATATTAGTTCTAACTTTTCCAAGGTGTTTATAGGCTTTTTCAGTAACTTCTCTTCCTCTTGGCGTACGCATTATGAATCCTTCCTGAATCAAAAAAGGCTCATAAACTTCTTCAATAGTTTCACTACTTTCGGATACGGCTGTCGCCAAAGTAGATAAACCAACTGGCCCTCCTTTGAATTTATCGATAATAGTATTTAGAATTTTATTGTCCATTTCATCCAAACCGTGAGCATCAACATTCAAAGCTTTTAATGCGTAACGAGCGATTTCGATATCAATTGTTCCATTGCCTTTAATTTGAGCAAAATCTCGAACACGACGTAATAATGCATTTGCTATACGCGGTGTTCCTCTACTTCTACCTGCAATTTCAATTGCTGCTTGTAAAGAAATAGGCATTTTTAGAATAGAAGCACTTCTTTCCACAATAGTAGTTAATAGCTCCGTTGTATAATATTGTAGTCGAGATGAAATCCCAAAACGCGCTCGCATTGGTGCGGTTAATAAACCAGAGCGTGTTGTGGCGCCAATTAAAGTAAAGGGATTAAGATTAATTTGGACGGTTCTAGCGTTGGGGCCTGATTCGATCATGATATCAATCTTAAAATCTTCCATAGCCGAATACAAATACTCTTCGACAATTGGACTCAAACGATGAATTTCATCAATAAACAAAACGTCCCGCTCTTCAAGGTTGGTCAACAAACCGGCCAAATCTCCGGGTTTATCCAAGACAGGACCAGAAGTTATTTTTATACCCACTTGCAACTCATTGGCTAAAATATTGGCCAATGTTGTTTTTCCAAGTCCGGGAGGACCATGGAACAGCGTGTGATCGAGCGCTTCATTTCTTTGATTAGCAGCTTGAACAAAAACCTTTAAATTTTCTAATATTTGATCCTGTCCTGCAAAATCGTCAAAAGATAAAGGTCTCAATTTTTTTTCAAGATCAAGCTCCTCTGGATTATATCCGTTGTTTGTTGGGTCTAAATTCTCATTCATTCTACAAATATAATAAGTTATGATCAAATAAAAATGCCTCTCCAAAGGAAAGGCATTTAAGAAATTTATAGAAAGATATTAATGATGTAAAATCTCTTCTCCTTCTTTCATTGGTACGTTTTGTGGAACAAAATCCTCATCGTGACCAGGATTACTGTAATCATAAGGCCAACGATGTACTTCAGGTATTTCGCCTGGCCAGTTACCATGTATATGTTCCATAGGAGCTGTCCATTCTAATGTATTCGATCTCCAAGGATTTTGCACAGCTTTTTTACCATAGAAAATACTACTGAAAAAGTTATATAAAAATACTAATTGAAATACTCCTCCTATTAAGGCAAATGTTGTTATAAGCACATTTACATTTTGTAAATCATCAAATAATGGGAAATTCGTATTGGTATAATAACGTCTTGGCAAACCTGCTAATCCGATAAAGTGCATCGGAAAGAATACGCCATAGGCACAAACTGCCGTTACCCAAAAGTGAACATAACCCAAGTTTTTGTTTAACATTCTTCCGAACATCTTAGGGAACCAGTGATAGATTCCAGCAAACATTCCGTAAAGAGCTGAAATACCCATTACTAAGTGAAAGTGAGCTACAACAAAATAAGTATCGTGAACATTTATATCTAACGTACTATCCCCAAGAATAATTCCTGTTAAACCACCCGTAATAAAAGTTGAAACCAATCCAATTGAAAATAACATTGCAGGGTTTAATTGCAAGTTACCTTTCCATAAAGTAGTAATATAATTAAATGCTTTAACGGCTGATGGAATTGCTATCAATAAAGTTGTGAAAGTAAATACAGAACCCAAGAATGGATTCATTCCAGAAATAAACATGTGGTGTCCCCAAACTATTGTTGATAAAAATGCAATAGCCAAGATTGACATAATCATTGCTCTGTATCCAAAAATTGGTTTACGTGAGTTAGTTGCAATAATTTCAGAAGTAATCCCCAAAGCTGGTAATATTACAATATAAACTTCAGGATGTCCTAAGAACCAAAACAAGTGTTCAAACAAAACAGGAGAACCCCCTTGGTAATGCAATACTTCGCCAGCAATATAAATATCGGAAAGGAAGAATGAAGTACCAAAACTTCTATCAAAAATCAACAATAATGCTGCTGATAATAATACCGGGAATGAAACAACACCAATAATTGCAGTAACAAAGAATGCCCATATAGTAAGTGGCAATCTAGTCATCGTCATTCCTTTTGTTCTAAGATTAATAACTGTTACGATATAATTTAAAGACCCCATTAAAGAAGCAGCAATAAATATAGCCATAGAAACCAACCATAATGTCATACCTGCACCTGAACCAGAAATAGCTTGTGGAAGTGCACTTAATGGAGGATATATAGTCCATCCAGCATTTGCAGGACCTGATTCTACAAATAAAGAACACAGCATAAGAACACTTGACAAAAAGAATAACCAATAGGAAATCATATTCAAAAATCCTGATGCCATATCTCTAGCTCCAATTTGAAGTGGAATCAATAAATTACTAAAAGTTCCACTTAAACCTGCTGTTAAAACAAAGAACACCATTATCGTTCCGTGTATTGTAACCAAAGCTAAGTAAATATCATTCGCCATTACTCCATTTGGAGCCCATTTATCACCTAATAATATATTAAATATTTTAAATGATTGTTCAGGCCAAGCCAATTGCATTCTAAATAACATAGACATCATTACACCAACAATACCCATTACAATACCAGTAATCAAGTATTGTTTTGCAATCATTTTGTGATCTATACTAAAAATATATTTAGTAATAAAAGTGTCTTTATGGTGGTGTTCGTGTTCGTGTCCTTGTTCGTGACCTTCTGCTGACATATCTGTATACTTTAAATTTTCTTAATAAATTATTTCATCGCCATTTTAACAACAGCTGCAGTATCTTGAGCTTTTGTAGAATCCTTTTCTAAACCACCCTCTACAGGTTTAGGAGCATTAGCTGCTTTTACTTCTTGAACTAAAGTAGCCTTTTCACTTAACCATTTTTTATATTCTTCTGGTGTATCTACTACAACTTTCATTTGCATATTATAATGAGAAGCTCCACAAATTTTATTACAAAGCAACAAATAATCAAAAGTATAAGAATCAAGAGCTGCTTCACCTTTAGCTACAAGTTCAGCACTTTTCTTTGCTCTAATTGCATTTATAGTAGCTACTTTTTCAACCATATAAGGCAATTGTCTGTATTCTTCAGTAGTATAAATTGGTTCGAAAGCAAACTCAGTTACCATTCCAGGCACACAATTCATTTGCGCTCTAAAATAAGGGAAATAAGCTGAGTGCAACACATCTTGCGAACGAAATTTGAAATGTATTTTTTTACCTTTTGGAATATGCAATTCAGAAACTACAATATCATCCTGAGCATTTGGATCAGATAAATCTACACCTAATGTATTAATCCCTTCAATAAGTCTAACATTAGCTTTTCCTAAAACATTATCAGCACCTGAATATCTTGCAGTCCATTTAAATTGTTGCGCATATACTTCTACTACAATAGTATCATCATTATCATCAATAAACATAATGTTAGTCCATGCATACAATCCAAAAAGAATTAAAACAGCTAAAACAACTGCAGGAATACCACTCCATAATACTTCTAATTTTGTACTATCAGAAAAGAATAATGCTTTTTGATCTTTTTTACCTCTATATTTAAAAGCAAAATAATGCAATAAAACCTGAGTAATCGCTTGAACGATAAAAATTAATACCCACGACACATTCATTAAAGTGTCTAATTCTCCACCATGAGCAGAAGCTGGTGTATGTAGCACTAAATGCCCCCATGTAAACAATCCATATATTGTAAAAATATAAATAAACGCTAAGAATCCAAACATCAAATAACCTTGAGTGTTATTATCGCTATCATTAGCTATTTGGGAATTATCAGCTTCTTCACCTACTTGAGTCAAATCGAATATTTTAGTTAACTGCCATAAAGCAATTGCCAACAGAACTAAAATTATAATTACTAACAAACTAGTCATCTAATTTCTTTTAAATATTAATATTGAAAATGTTTACTCTCTTCTATATATGGATTTCTTTTAGGCAATAGCGGCGCTTTTGACAATGCAGTGAAAACAACATAAATAAATAATCCAAGAAAGAAAAGAATTGAAGCGATTTCTGAAACTCCAATAAACCATTGGTCTCCTACAGTTCCTGGCATGATCATATTGAAGAAATCAATATAATGACCCAATAAAATAACTGTACCAGCCATAACTAATATCCATGATATTCTTTTGAAATCTGTATTTACTAAAATCAATATTGGAAAAACAAAATTCATTACCACTGCACCAAAAAACGGTAGATTATAAACTTGAATCCTAGTTACGAAATAAGTTACCTCTTCAGGAATATCAGCATACCAAATCAACATAAATTGTGAAAACCATAAGTAAGTCCAAAACACACTGAAACCGAACATAAATTTTGCCAAATCATGTATATGACTTGTATTTACATGTTCTAATACTCCCTTTGATTTAAGATATAAAGTTACCAAACAAATTGTTGTAATTCCACTTACTAAGAAACTTGCGAAAACATACCATCCAAACAAAGTACTAAACCAATGTGGATCAATTGACATAATCCAATCCCATGACATTATTGATTCAGTAACAATAAAGAACACTAAAAATCCAGCAGAAATATTAAAATTCTTTTTATAAAAACTATCATCAATTGATTCATCTTGCGCCAAACAATTTTTTCTTGAATAATACCGATAGAGATTCCACCCTCCTAAAAATATAGCTGCTCTCAAAATCCAAAAAGGAAAATTCAAATACCCTGATTTATTAGCGATAATTGCATCATAATTCGGATCACCAACCTTGGTTACTCCCTCTCCTAACCATACAAAAATATGATTAAAATGCAACCCACAAAGTATTAATACAATAAAGAAAATAACAGAACCTACTGGCAAATATGCTGTGATTCCTTGCATTACTCTAAATAAAACTGGAGACCAGCCTGCAAGAGCTACTTGTTGAATAGCATAAAAGGCTAAAACCCCTAATGAAATTAACATAAAGAAAATACAAGCTACATATAATGCGGACCACGGTTTGTTTTGCAATTGATGCAAAACATGATTCAAATGTTCTTCATGTTCACTATTAACTTCGGCTTTATGCTCTCCTGTTTCAGCATGACTTGTTTCAGAAACAGCGTGATGTTCCTCAGCAGGAACAGTAGCTTCGTTATGATTATTATGAGAATCTGAAGCAAGTATCGCCTCCACTTCTTGAATATTTTTAGGTGCAGATATAAAACCATATCCAATTCCTAAAATGCCTAAAGCCATTAAGATTAGAGAAAATGTTTTTAATTTACTTGAAAATGTATACATATCTATTACGATGAGTTTGTTCTACAATTATTATTTGCTTTTTAGTTCCATCACATACGTTGCAACCATCCAACGTTCTTTTTTACTCAATTGGTTTGCATGTGAACCCATTAAGTTAAGACCATAAGTTTCAACATGAAAGATACTTCCTTCGTTAATTTCTCTGTCTTTGTAATTAGGTACTCCTAAAAATTTACCTTGAGTAACTAATTTACCTTTACCGTCTCCTGCATTACCGTGACAAATGGCACAATATATTTCAAATAGACCTTTTGCTTTTTCACTATCCTTTTCAGATAATGTTCCAAGAGGAGATTTCAAATTTGCAGCTTTTACAGCAATTAAAGCTTCAGGTGTGTTAGGATAATCATAGGGTTCAAAACCTCTATTAATAGTTCCTTCAACTGGAAGTTGACCTTCTTTACCATCTTTAAAAGCATTTGATTGATCGTAAGTATTATAACTTACATGCTCATACATATTAGGCATGTATTGATAGTTTGGCTCTGACTTGTTGTGACAAGACGAAACTAAAAAAACAATACTTACTAAAAGTGTTAATTTATATACGCTTTTCATATCTACTATTAATGCTTTTCAATTACTTTAACTTCTACTGCTCCTGTACTTTCAAAAAAAGAAACGAGCTCTTTTTCATTGTTGTTTACTGCAACTTCCATTAAGAAATGGTCATCTGTAGTACGTACATCTGGATTTTCTGCTTCTTTGAATGGCCATAATCTACTTCTCATATAAAAAGTAATAACCATTAGGTGAGCTGCAAAAAACACTGTTTCTTCAAACATAATTGGCACAAAGGCCGGCATGTTTTCTATATAACTAAAACTTGGTTTTCCACCAATATCTTGAGGCCAATCTTGAATCATAATATAATTCATCATCCAAGTTCCAAAAGACAAACCACATAAGCCATAAATAAAAGAACATATAGCTAATCTTGTAGGGGCAAGTCCCATTGCTTTATCCAATCCGTGAACTGGAAATGGAGTGAACACTTCTTCGATATGATGATGAGCGGCACGTGTTTTCTTTACGGCATCCATCAAAATATCATCGTCATTATAAATGGCGTATATTACTTTATTACTCATGATGTGAATCTTTATTTGCTGCTCTAGCTTTTATAAAATTATCTCCTGTTGCTTTCAAAATAGTTTTAACCTCTGCTTGCGCAATCACTGGGAAAGTTCTAGCATATAATAAAAACAATACAAAGAAGAAACCTATTGTTCCAATGAAAATTCCAATATCTACAAATGTTGGTGAAAACATTGTCCATGATGAAGGTAAATAATCTCTATGTAATGAAGTTACAATAATTACAAATCTTTCAAACCACATTCCGATATTAACTACAATTGAAATGATAAAAGAGAACATTATACTCGTTCTTAATTTCTTGAACCACATAAATTGTGGAGAGAAAACATTACAAGTCATCATTGACCAATAAGCCCACCAGTATGGCCCAGTAGCTCTATTCAAGAAAGCATATTGTTCGTACTCTACTCCAGAATACCAAGCAACAAATAATTCTGTGATATAAGCCACACCAACTATTGAACCCGTAATCATGATGATGATATTCATCAATTCGATATGTTGAATAGTGATATACGCTTCAAGATTAGATACTTTTCTCATAATAATAAGCAAAGTATTTACCATCGCAAATCCTGAGAAAACTGCACCAGCAACAAAGTAAGGAGGAAAAATCGTAGTATGCCACCCTGGAATTACCGAAGTAGCAAAGTCCATCGATACTATCGTGTGTACTGAAAGTACAAGTGGCGTGGCCAATCCTGCAAGAACTAAGGAAACTTCCTCAAAACGCTGCCAGTCTTTTGCTCTTCCACTCCAACCGAAACTTAGTATAGAATAGACTCTTTTGTTGAAAGGCGTTACCGCTCTGTCTCTCAGCATTGCAAAATCGGGTAACAAACCTGTCCACCAGAAAACCAATGAAACAGAAAGGTAAGTTGAGATCGCAAACACATCCCAAAGTAATGGTGAGTTAAAGTTAACCCATAATGAACCAAATTGATTCGGAATTGGCAATACCCAATACGCTAACCAAGGACGCCCCATGTGAATAATTGGAAACAAACCTGCTTGAATTACTGAGAAAATAGTCATTGCTTCCGCAGAACGGTTAATAGCCATTCTCCATCGTTGACGGAATAATAAAAGCACTGCTGAAATTAAGGTTCCTGCGTGACCAATACCAACCCACCAAACGAAGTTAGTAATATCCCAAGCCCAACCTACTGTTTTGTTTAATCCCCAAGTTCCAATTCCTGTAGATACTGTGTAAACAATGCAGCTCATTCCCCAAAGGAAAGCTACTAATGCGATTGAAAAAACAATCCACCATTGTTTGTTAGCTTTACCTTCGACGGGTGCAGCAACATCTACTGTTATGTCGTGATAAGTCTTATCACCAATAACTAAAGGTTTTCTAATACTTGCGTCGTATATATGAGACATAATCCTTTATAAATTAATTTTTATTTTTATTACGTATTTCTAACTTTTACATGATAAATCACATTAGGCTTTGTGCCAACGTGCTCTAACAAATGATACATTCTTTCGTCTTCTACCAATTTGGCAACTTGACTTTCTTTATCATTTATATCTCCAAAAACCATAGCCCCAGTAGTACATGCACTAGAACAAGCGGTTTGAAATTCACCATCAACAACTTCTCTTCCTTCGTTTTTTGCAGTAAGAATAGTCGCTTGTGTTTTTTGAATACACATGGAACATTTTTCCATTACCCCTCTTGAACGAACAGCGACATCAGGATTCAATACCATACGACCTAAATCATCATTCATATTGAAATCAAATTCACTGTTATTGTTATATAAGAACCAGTTGAAACGACGCACTTTATAAGGACAGTTGTTTGCACAATAACGAGTACCAACACATCTATTATAAGCCATTTGATTTTGACCTTGACGACCATGTGAAGTAGCAGCAACAGGACAAACTGTTTCACAAGGTGCGTGATTACAATGTTGACACATTACAGGCTGGAATGAAACTTGAGGATTATCTGATGCATGTTCCATTTCATTAAATGTAGAAAGTGAACTAGACAAACCTGCAATATTTTCTTTTCTCTCATTATCTCCTGCAAAAGTTTCTTCAGAAGAATAATATCTATCGATACGCAACCAATGCATATCACGACTTCTTCTTATTTCATCTTTACCAACAACTGGAACGTTGTTTTCGGCATGGCAAGCAATAACGCAAGAACCACAACCTGTACAAGCATTCAAATCGATTGAAAGATTAAAATGTTGTCCAATAGAACGATCAAACGAAGTCCATAAATCAACTGCAGTTGCTTCAACTTCTTTATGATCTAAAGATACCATTGGTTTTTCATTCCAATGTTCAGCATCTTTGGTATTGAATATTTCTAAAGTAGTTTCTTTAATAATATCACCGCGTCCCATTAAAGTTTTTTGACCTTGAACACAAGCAAACTGATGATCTCCATCTACTTTAGTTAATGATACTGATTGTACATTATTAAAGCCTTTATATAAAGAGTACCCATTTACCCCAACTTGCATTTCTTCTTTTAGAGCAACTTTTTTTCCATAACCAAGAGCCAAACCAACAGTTCCAACTGCTTGTCCTGGCTGAACAATTACGGGAACATTCTCTAATTTAACTCCATCAGCAGTAGTAATTGTAGCATAACTTCCATCTAAACCACCATTTGCAACTATCTCATTCGTTAATTTTAATAATTTAGCATCTGCATGTGATACAGTAACATAATTATCCCAAGAAACTCTAGTAATAGGATCCGGAAATTCCTGCAACCAAGGATTGTTTGCTTGTTGACCATCTCCCAAACCAGTTTTAGTATACAATACCAATTCTAAATTTTGTACTGCCTTTGATTGTGACAATGCATTTGCAGCACTGGTATAATCTGCCGAACCTGCAGAAACCGATGAAGCTTCTCCAACAAAAACACCATCATGTAAAACTTGATTCCAAGTAGAACCCGATACATTTGAAGCAAAATTTGATTTTAAATAATCATAGTAACTTCCAACAAATCCATTTACTGATAACAATAAATCTTGAAATTGTTTCGTATTGAATAATGGGCGAATAGTTGGCTGAGTCAATCCATAATTTCCTTTTGTAATGCTTACATCTCCCCAAGATTCTAAATAGTGAGGTGCCGCAGCAGCAATCGTAGTTAATGAAGCAGTTTCATCTTCTCTTAGTGAAAATGAAGCCGAAAGACTTACTTTTTTCAAACCTTCAACAAAATCAGTTGAATTTGGCAAAGAGTAGGCAGGATTAACTCCGCTCATTATCAAAGTATGAACGCTTCCTGCTTTCATATCCTTAACTAACTGAGCTACTTTTTCGTTAGATCCTTTTCTAATTTGTCTAGTTCCAATAGAAGAAAAAGATGAACTAGCTAACGCTTGATTGATAGCCAAAACTAACAATTGAGCATTTTTATCTTGAATTCCAGAAACCAATACTCCGGCGCTTCCAGCAGCTTTCAACTGTAATGCAGCCTTAGTAACTTCTGCTTTTAATTTTGCATCTAAAATTACTGGAACAGCAGCTCCAACAACCGTATTATATATCAGTACTAACGCTTGCTTTTGATTTGCTGTTGACATAGCAACACGTTTATCGGCAGCAGCACCAGATAATGTCATATTCGCTTCAAACTGAAAATGACGAGATATTTTTTGACTCCCTTTAGGACCTTGTGGAATTCTTCCTTTTGCATAACCCGAATCATAGTTACCACCTTGCCAATCCCCTAAGAAATCTGCTCCAACAGAAACAATTACCGCAGCTTTTGAAAAATCATAATCAACTAAAGCTCTTTCACCATAAACAGTTTCGAATGCATCTAAAGTTTCAGATGAAGAAACAGCGTCATAAATAACGTGTTTTGCATTCGGATTATTAGAAGTGAATTCAGCAATTAATTTTTCAGTTGATGGGCTTGCCAAAGTAGAAGTTAATAAAACAACTTGACCCCCTTTAGCTTTAGCATCAGCTAAACTTGATTTAATTTTAGAATCAACATCAATCCAAGTAGCATTTTTACCAGCAATTTTAGGCTCTTTTAAACGCATACTATCATATAATGATAATATTGATGCGTGAACTCTAGCATTAGCAGCAAATTTTGCTCCTTCAATAGTATTGTTGTCTATTTTAATTGGGCGACCTTCACGTGTTTTAACTAAAAGATTGGCGAAATCAAAACCATCAAAAACTGTAGTTGCATAATAATCTGCAATTCCAGGAATAATTTGTTCTGGTTGAACAACATAAGGTATTGACATGTGTACAGGACCTTCACAGGCTGCAAGAGTTGCAGCTGCTGTACTAAATCCAACGTACTTTAAAAAGTCACGACGTGATGTTGATGAAGATGACAATAAACCACCATTTCCTAAAAATTCATCAGTAGGAATTTCTTCAACAAATTCGTTATTTTTAAGCGCCTCAACAATAGAACTATTTCCGTCTAGTTCTTCAACACTTTTCCAGTATTTTTTGTTTGATGACATATTCTATATAAATATTAGCTTCTTAATTATTATTTTTTGCTTAGCAGCTTAACTGGTTAATTGCTTAGTACTATAATTTGTTAAACGACCAAACAAATTAACCAATTAAACTTTAGTAATGGCATTTACCACATTCCAAACCACCCATTTGAGCTGCAGTCAATTTGTCTACACCATATTTTTTTGAAAGTTGTTCGTGAATTTTAGTGTAGTAATCGTTACCTTCCATTTTAACTTCTGTTTTTCTGTGACAATCTATACACCATTTCATGGTTAGTGGAGCAAATTGTTTTTGAATTTCGTATGTCTGCACTGGACCGTGACAAGTTTGACATTCTACTCCAGCAACATTAACGTGTTGGGAGTGATTGAAGTAAACAAAACTTTGCAAATTATGAATACGAACCCATTTTACCGGTTGAGTTACTCCAGTATATTTTTGATTGTCTTTATCCCAACCAACTGCTTTATATAATTTTTGGATTTCTTTATCGTAAAAATCTTTAGAATATTCTGCCGTTGATGTAGTATCTGAAACCTCAGAAATATTTTTGTGACAGTTCATACAAACATTCAAAGAAGGAATCCCTGCAGTTTTACCAACTCGAGCAGCCGAATGACAATAGTTACAGTTAATACCATTGCTACCTGCGTGAATTCTGTGAGAATAGTGAATTGGCTGAACTGGAGAATAATCTTGATCAACACCTATTTGCATTAAATATCCGTAAACAAAAAAGCCACTCGCTAACAATAAAAATATTGAAGTAACTAAAACTAAAAATTGATTTCTAACAAACGCTTTCCAGATTGGTATTGTAGGTTCCTTTGGAGCAACCACGATTCCATTTGCAGCAGCTACTTTTCTTAAAACATTATTTACTAAAAATAACATTACAATAAGAATTAACATCACTAATGCCAATGCTCCTAATATAACATTGTTTGAAATCCCACCTGCATTTTCATTAGTTCCCGCAACTGTTCCTGCAACCGGAGCTGGCGCGGCAGCTTTCTCTTCCATAGTATAAGCGATGATATTATCAATATCTGCTTCCGCTAATGCTGGAAAAGCTGTCATTGGAACTTTATTGTTGTCATTAAATAATTTGACAGCATCCGCATCACCTGATTTTATCAAGTCGTTACTATTGTGCACCCATTTATAAATCCACGCTTTGTCATGCTTAGCACCAACACCTCTTAAAGCAGGCCCTGTAGCTTTTGCATCTAGTTTATGACAAGCAGCACAATTTGTATTAAAAAGCTCTTTACCCTTTACTGGATCACCACCTTGTGATACTACTGCAGTAGTTGCGCTAGCTGCAGGAGCAGCTTCTTGCGCTAACGAACTTATTGATATGCTCAGCATTAATGCTAAACTTAAAAATAATTTCTTTGAAATCGAATTATGGTCACCCACCTTTTTCATATAATATAGATTATCTACAATGTTGAATATGATTTTTAAACATAAAAAATATGATAAAAATCACTTTTCTTTTAAAATATTTCGACAAAAATACACTTTAAGAACTATTCTCAAAACCTTAAAATAAGCTTAAATATAATTTATATTCATTCTAAATAAAAACCATTATAAAGTTGTGCCGTTAAAACAGTATTTTTGTTGCAAAACAATCACATAATGAGAACTCTAAAAACACAAGAATCTATTTTCATCTTTTTATTATTCAGTTTATTGCCTTGCCATTTATTTGCTCAAGATGAAAGTAACAATTTAATTCAAGACCCAAAATTTGAACAATTATTAAATGAAAAAAGAAAAATCAACACTTCTCTTACAATTAATGACAGTTATAAAATTCAAATTTTCAATGGCAGTAATGACAATGCAATAAAGATTTTAAATGAGTTCAAGCAAGAGAATAAAGATCTTGATGCAACCATCATTTTTAACACCCCTAATTATAAAGTATGGGTTGGAAATTTTAAAACACGTATTGAAGCGGAAAGATATTTAATTGATATCAAAAAGAATTACAACAGTGTTTTTTTAATAAAACCAGGAAAATAAATTAATCTACTCCTTTATCAAAAGGAATATCATTGCATTGTACGATAACTTAAGTTGTTGAATTTACTTAATTTAAACACTTCACTTTTCCTTTTGAATCATACCAAATTAAGCCCTAAAAACTTAATTTGAGAATGGAAAAAATTACTTTTTTTATTTCTGTTTTCAACTCTTTAAAAATATTTTTCGAAAGGCATACTTGACTAAAAACCAACCGTTTTAATCGAAAAATATGATTTTATTTTAAATTAATACATTTCAAAAAATCGAACTAAACCAATAAAATTCTAATAATTTCAAGTCCATATTTTGAAGCTACTCTTTCTACAAATTTTTTAAAACCGACAGGAGACCCCTCATTTGAAACATCTGATATTGTACGTATAATCACATATTGTATATCATATTCATAACATACTTGAGCTACTGCCGCGCCTTCCATTTCGACACATAAAACTTCTGGAAGCGCTAGTAATAATCTTTTCTTTTCGTCACTATTGACGAAAAATTGATACCCACTAGCAATCTGACCCACGAACAGTTTAGGATTTAAAATTGAAAATGTTTTTTGATTCTCAGCAGAAATTGTATTTATTAAAAAGTTGTTTTCAACTAATACTTTAATTTTCGAATAAACAGAATCGAACAAATATTTTGAAAGATACAAGCTTGATATTCCTAACAATGGAATTTCAAATTGTTTCATAATTGGACGTGCATCCATATCGCGTTGCACGAGACTATTGACAATTACAATATCTCCTATATTCAACTCTGGATGAATGGCGCCAGCAACACCAATGAAGAAAAGCCCTGTAATTCAAAATTCGATTATTAAATGGGCTACAGTTGTAGCCGAAGCCACTTTACCCCAACGAAAAAACACAATCACAACATCAATGTTATTTATGGTACCTGTATAATAAGTACGCATTCCTTTTACAAATTCCTCTTCGTCTTTTAATAAGAAAACGACACCATTAATCTACTCGGGCATGGCGCCTAGAATTCCGATTTTTTTTGGTCATTTGTTAATAGATTAATTTACAATTTAGCGATTCAATTTACAATATAGTATTTTGTAACTATTCCAAAGTGACAAAGTTATTAACTTCCAAATTTGATTGGGTTTACTCAAACAGAAATGTATTCGGACAGAAAATAGGAGAACTTTTACAACTCAATTATGCAAAAAGATCTACAATTTATTTTATTTGTAATACTTTATTGTTTAAAATCTCAAAAACTACCCAAGATTGCAAAGAGTTGTATTTGAAAGGCACATTGAGAATTTGTCAAAAAAACAAGAACTCAATCATAATTCATAAATTTCAATTGGCAGGTTGTCTGGGTCATTAAAAAATGTAAACTTTTTGTTGGTGTACTCGTCAATACGAATTGGTTCAACTGAAATGTTTTTAGTTCTCAAATAGTCCACTTCGTTTTCAATATCACTTACAGCGAATGAAATATGTCTTAATCCTCTAGCTTCAGGACGACTTTGTCTTTGAGGAGGATTTGGAAAAGAAAAAAGTTCGATTAAATACAAGCCGTTGAGAGACAAGTCAAGTTTGTACGAATCTCTGTCTTGTCTGTAAATTTCTGTTTCAATCTTAAATCCTAAAATTTCAGTATAAAAAAGTTTTGACTTTTCGTAGTCAGAACATATTATTGCAATATGGTGTAGTCTTTGAATTTTCATTTTGTCTATGTTAAGAAGTTTTGGCATTTTAAAGTTCAACTAATTTGCCGCTTTAGTATGGTGGGGAATTTATATCCTTACAGCTATATACTTTGCGAATATTGATGCTAAATGGTATTTCCATTAATGATCATCTATTTTTAAACAGCTATTGTGCTATCCTATTTTCCTGATATTATCGTAATTGGAAGTCTATATAATGTCCTAACTGCTTTTCCGTTTTTTTTCCCAGGTCGCCACTTTGGACACTTTTTAAAAACACGAGTTACCTCTTCAGAACTCCCGTATCCAATGTCTTGAATTATATTGAAGTTAGATATAGAACCGTCCTTTTCAATTATATATTCTACAATAATTTTTCCCCCATACCCTTCTATTTCAGGAACTTTAAAATTTTTAGCTATGTACTTATAAAAATTCTCTAATCCGTCCTGAAACGCAGGTTTTTCATCGATGTCTGCATTGTTTAGAACAACTTCATTGTTATCAATTTCTTGAGAATAGGAGTTTGTAGTAATTATGAAAGTAAAAAATAATAAGTATTTAATCATTATAGTTCTATTTAAAGTGTATCAGTATTATTAGGCATAGCGTTTCACGGAAATTCAATCATTGCGGTAAAACGAAATGAGTTTTTTCGGCTAAGATAATTTTTTTCGAAACCAAAATATTCCAATGACTAAATACTAGCATTAAAGATTGAGCTCTTTTGCATGAAATTATTTGACAAAATAGACTAATCTCGTCTTATAACTTTCCCTTCTTTAATTAGAAAATGAACACACTTTATTGCTTTGATTTCGTTAAACCGATTCTTTTTAAGATCACTAATATCTGCATAGTAAGATAGCTCCAATACCCCACTTCTTTCTTTTTCTACGCCTATTAATTTAGCTACATGCAACGTCATCGTCTACTAAATATATGATGATGGTATTGATACAGCTTTCTAAGTCCCTACTATTCTATGGTTAGACAGTATATGGCATTCTAGTCAAATCAATAATTATATCCGTATTGCAGGCGATAGGCGTTCCAATTTTAAAGCTCTTTTTAATTTCGACTGGAGAATCAGCATAAATATATTTAATTCCTTTCAAATAAATCAAACTATTTGTGACAATTGTAAAATAAACTCTTAGATATTCAATTATTGATAAAAGCATATTCTCGTAGCCCCGACAGCAGTGAAAAGCCTATGCAGGTTGAAAAATTCTTTTTTCTGGGGCTGGCAGAGCGACCAAAGGAAGCTCCTGCCAGCGCCTAGAAAAAGAGTTTGAAACCAAAAAGCTTGTAACGAATGGCGGGAATAGCTCCTTATTATATTTAACAAAAGTGGTAAACGCAAAAAATCCCGATTGCTCGGGATTTTTCATATCAATTATATCGAAATTTTATTTCAATTTCTTTTTGATTGCTACTTCATGGAAGGCTTCAATAACATCTCTTTCTTCGATGTCGTTGTATCCTTTTATCTGGATACCACAATCGTATCCTTTAGCGACTTCTTTAACATCATCTTTGAAACGTTTCAAGGCAATTAATTCACCTGTGTGAACAACAACCCCTTCACGAATGATTCTGATTTTAGCATTTCTGGCAATTTTACCATCCATAACCATACATCCAGCAATAGTACCCACTTTAGAGATTTTGAATAATTCACGAACTTCAGCAGTTCCCAGAATTTCCTCTTTCATCTCTGGCGCAAGCATTCCTTCCATCGCATCTTTCAAGTCGTCAATTGCAGCATAGATAATAGAATAATAACGGATATCGATTTCTTCTTTATCAGCTAATTGTCTCGCGTTTCCTGCAGGACGAACATTAAATCCGATGATGATGGCATCTGAAGCAGAAGCCAACATTACGTCAGTTTCAGTAATTGCTCCAACACCTTTATGGATAATATTGATTTGAATCTCTTCAGTAGATAATTTAGAGAACGAATCAGACAAGGCTTCAACAGAACCATCCACATCCCCTTTCAGGATAATGTTTAATTCTTTAAATTGACCCAATGCGATTCTACGTCCAATTTCATCTAACGTAATATGACGTTGTGTACGTACAGATTGTTCACGCATTAATTGCGAACGTTTAGACGCAATTTGTTTGGCTTCTTTTTCGTCTTCAAATACATTGAACTTATCACCAGCTGTAGCCGCTCCGTCTAAACCTAATACTGATACTGGCGTCGAAGGACCTGCAACAGTTACAATATTTCCTCTTTCATCATGCATGGCTTTAATTTTACCATGATGTTTTCCAGCCAACATATAATCTCCTACTCTAAGTGTTCCGTGTTGTACTAAAATCGTAGAAACATATCCTTTTCCTTTATCCAAAAATGCTTCAACAACTGTTCCTTGAGCCGCTTTATCTGGATTCGATTTTAAATCTAAAAGTTCTGCTTCTAATAATACTTTTTCTAATAAATCTTTAACCCCTGTTCCCACTTTTGCAGAAATATCATGAGATTGGATTTTTCCACCCCAATCTTCAACCAATAAATTCATACCGGCTAATCTTTCTTTAATTTTTTCAACATTGGCATTTGGCTTATCAATTTTATTGATTGCAAATATAATTGGCACATTCGCTGCCTGAGCATGTGAAATAGCTTCTTTAGTTTGTGGCATGATATCATCATCCGCAGCAACAACAATAATGGCAATATCGGTTACTTGAGCTCCACGAGCACGCATCGCGGTAAACGCTTCGTGACCTGGTGTATCAAGGAATGCAATTTTTTGTCCATTGTCTAATGTTACTCCGTAGGCACCAATATGCTGTGTAATTCCACCTGATTCACCTGCAATAACATTTTCTTTACGAATATAATCCAGTAAAGATGTTTTTCCGTGATCGACGTGACCCATTACCGTTACAATAGGCGCTCTGAAAACTAAATCTTCTTCTTTATCCTCAACAACCGCAATTGCTTCTTCGATATCGACAGTGATAAATTCAACTTCATAACCAAATTCATCAGCAACAATGGTTAATGTTTCTGCATCAAGACGCTGATTCATTGTTACCATAATTCCTAACGACATACAAGTACCTATCACTTTCGTAATTGGCACATCCATCATAATAGCAATTTCTCCAACAGTTACAAACTCAGTAACTTTAATAGTTTTGCTACCTTCGTCTAATGCTCTTTGCTCATCATCCGATTTTTGACGGTGTGTATCTCTTTTGTCTCTTCTATATTTAGCCGCTTTAGATTTACCACCTTTTCCTTGCAGTTTTTCTAAAGTTTCTCTAATTTGATTTTTAACTTCTTCTTCCGTTGGCTCAACTTTAGCAACAATTGCAGGTCTAGCACCTTTTACAAAACCAGGTCTAGAACTTCTATTTGCGTTGAATCCTCCTCCTCCGCCAGTATTTGGGGTAATTTTATTTGGATTTGGAGCGCCAGGAACACCCGGAGGTCTTGGAGTACCCGGTTTAGGAGCAATCCTTTTACGTTTATTCTTGTTCGCATTATTAGCTGCACTTCCAGGAGCGCCAGGCTTATTAGGCGTAATCTTTGGCTCCTCTTTTTTCTTTTTAGGTTTATTAAATTGAGATAAATCTATGGTTTGACCCGTTAATGTAGCTCCAGATAATTTTTGATATTTAGTAGCTATTATTTCATCTGTAGGTGCTTCCGCATTTACGGGGGCATCTTTTTTAACTGAAACAACCTCTTCTTTCTTAATCTCTTCTTTTTTAACCTCTTCTTTCTTAACTTCTGTTTTCTCTACTTTTATTTCAACAGTAGGTTTTACCTCTGCTTTTTCGACAACAGGCTTGTCTTGTATAGGTTCTTTTGGAAGTGGTTTTTCTTCTACCACTTTCACTTCTGGAACTTCCACTTTTTCTACTTTTTTCACTTCCGGAGCTGGAGGAACAATTGTGGCTTTTTTAGGATTAAGATCAATGTTTCCAACATGAACAGGACCCGTCACAACAGCTTTCGCTTTGATAACTTCTTGGCTTCTTAAGCGCTCCTCGTCTTGTTTACGTTTGTCTTCAACTTCTTTTTCACGTTCAATTCGCAAGGCTTCTTTCTCTTTCCTTTTCTCTTCCCCAACCTCTTTTGAAGCTTCTTTCTTTCCTTTATCACCTGCAAATTGTCCGCACAAAACATTGTACACGTCATCAGATATTTTCGTGTTTGGGTTTGATTCAATAGCAATACCCTTATCTTTTAGATAATCCACAGCTCTTTCTAAGGAAATATTTAACTCCCTTAAAACTTTGTTTATTCTAATAATTTTCTCTTCAGACATAAAACCTTTTTAATTTACCTTTTTATTGTTCCTTATCCTAAACTTCCATTAGAAAGCAAAAACAAGTTTAAAAATTTACTTTTTGAAAAATTGATTAACTATCAAATTCTTCTTTTAATATTTTCATTACATCTAGAATCGTTTCCTCTTCTAGATCAGTTCTTCTTACCAAATCATTTACATCTTGTTTTAAAATACTTTTTGCAGTATCTAAACCAATTTTAGCAAATTCTTCTATTACCCATCCTTCTATTTCATCTGAAAACTCAGTTAATTCAACATCATCTTCATCTGCAGTAGCGCCAGCTACATCTCCTTCGCGAATAACATCCAATTCATATCCTGTCAATTGACCCGCTAGTTTAATATTATGCCCACCTCTACCAATAGCTTTAGACACTTCTTCTAATTTCAAAAACACTTCAGCTCTTTTTGTTTCTTCATTAATTTTAATTGAAGATACTTTTGCAGGGCTTAACGCTCTAGTAATATACAATTGAATATTACTGGTATAATTGATAACGTCAATATTTTCATTTCCTAATTCACGAACAATTCCGTGAATACGAGACCCTTTCATTCCAACACAAGCTCCAACAGGATCAATTCTATCATCATAAGAATCTACAGCCACTTTTGCTTTTTCACCAGGAATTCTAACTACGTTTTTAACCATAATCAGTCCGTCGAAAACTTCAGGAATCTCTTGTTCAAATAATTTTTCTAAGAACTTTTCTGAAGTTCTTGACATAATTATTTGCGGTTTATTTCCTTTTAATTCTACGCTTTCAATAATTCCACGAACATTATCTCCTTTTCGGAAAAAGTCAGATGGAATTTGTTTTTCTTTTGGCAAAATGATTTCGTTTCCTTCATCATCTACTAAAATAACAACTCTTGGTCGAACGTGATGTACTTCGGCAGTATAGATATCTCCAATTAAATCTTTAAATTGTTTATAAAGATTGGTGTTATCGTGTTCGTGAATTTTAGATATCAAGTTTTGACGCAAAGCCAAAATAGCTCTTCTACCTAAATCAACTAATTTTACTTCTTCAGAAACTTCTTCACCAATTTCAAAATCAGGCTCAATTTTTCTTGCTTCGGTTAAAGTTATCTCTAGGTGATCTAAATCCAAATCATCATCAGCAACGATAACTCTTCTTTGCCAGATCTCCATATCACCTTTATCAGGATTGATAATAATATCAAAATTATCATCTGAACCAAATTTTTTCTTCAATGCATTTCTAAATACATCTTCTAATATCGCCATAAGCGTTACACGATCAATAAGTTTATCGTCTTTAAACTCTGAAAATGAATCGATTAATGCTAAATTTTCCATGCCAACTAATTAATTAAAATGTTACTGTAACGATTGCTTCTTTTATTTCCGTGTAAGGTATTTCTTTTATTTTTTGAACCGTTTCTTTTCCTTTTCCAAGTTTTTTTGGTTCTCTAGCTTTCCATGACAAAATTATAAAATTATCATTAGCTTCAACTAATTCTGCTTCAATTGTTTCAGTTTCTAACTTTACAATTAATGTTCTTCCTACATTTTTTATGTATTGTCTCACCATTTTTAAAGGAGACCCAACACCTACCGATGCAACTTCTAAAGAAAAATCTTGCTCTTCTCTGTCTAAATTATTCTCAACTGCACGACTTATATCAATACAATCCTGCAAAACTACACCATTATCATCATCTAAAGTCACGATGATTTTAAAATTATCTGTAATAGTTAAATCTATTAGGAAAACAGACGGCTTATCTAGTAATGCCTCAGCCAATAAATCGTAAACTTTCTCTTTAAATGCCATATTTTTTATAAAAAGAGGCACGCAATGCGTGCCTCATTATCTAGTTTTTTAATAAATAACTGTGCAAATATAGTGTTTTTTTTATAAATCAAAAAATCTTGTTTTACGATATTTTTTTTTGTAACTTTATTCCTCTCAATATCGCATTTTTTTATCAACCTTCTTAACATTTTTATTATGAAACGGATTTTAATACCTATCGATTTTTCTGAATATTCTGATGAGGCAATTAAAGTTGGAGCCAAAATTGCGAAAACAAACAATTGCGAAATTGTTTTATTACACATACTTGAATTACCTCATCAAACAAGCGATGTTTTTGGAGCCGGAAATAGCATCCCAGAAATTATGTTTTACAAAGAATCAATGATAAACAAACTTGATGAATTAATGGATATTGATGAATTAAAAGGATTAACCGTATCCAGAGCTTTCGAGTTTGAAAAAGTCGCCGAAGGAATAATTGATTCAAGCACAATAAACAATGTAGACCTAATAGTGATGGGATCAAAAGGGGTTACAGGATTAGAAGAATTACTTATTGGTTCAAACACAGAAAAAGTAGTTCGATTATCAACTATTCCCGTACTGGTGATCAAAAAAACAAACCGAGAATTTAAAACACAAAATTTTGTTTTTGCTTCTGATTTTTCAGAAGACACAAAAGAAGCCTTCAAAAAAATGCTGGATTTTGCAGTTTTTTTCAAATCAAATTTATTTTTAGTGATAATTTGCACACCATATAATTTTAAATCTACTCAAATAGCCGAAAAAATTATTCATGATTATATAGCAGATTTTGAAATAGACAACTACTCTACTCACGTTTATAATGATGTGACTGTAGAAAAAGGAATCCTTAATTTTGCGAATACTATTGATGCTGACTTAATAGGAATATGCACGCATGGCAGAACGGGATTATCCCATTTTTTAAACGGCAGCATTGGCGAAGACATTGCGAATCACTCCATTACACCTCTTATTACTTTTAGAATATAAATCACAAATTGTATAAAATAAAAAAACTCCTCAATTTCTTGAGGAGTTTTTTGTTGGTCTACAAGGACTCGAACCTTGAATGACTGCACCAAAAACAGTAGTGTTACCATTACACCATAGACCAGTACCATTGCTGTTAAGCGAGTGCAAATTTAATATAAAATTTAATTTCTGCAAATTTTTTATGACTTTTTATTAAAAAATTTTCAATTGGTGATTTAAAGGAGATATAACACTATCTAAAAACCAAAACTTTTGTTAAGACTCGTTTGTTTTTTTGGAAATTTACAAAAATGCCCGCTTCTTTAAGCAAAAAAACATTTTCTTTGCAAATCAAAAAAATAATTATTGAAATCTAAATATGACAGCATTCAATTTTAATAAATGGAATACAATTACCGGTTGGTCTGTTTTTGCAATCGCTTTAATAACCTATACTCTAACAGTTGAACCCACAATGAGCTTTTGGGATTGTGGCGAATACATTGCCACATCGGCAAAACTTCAAGTAGGACATCCTCCCGGAGCTCCATTATTTCAAATGATGGGTGCCTTTTTTGCCATGTTTGCAATAGACAATCTACATGTAGCTTTAATGGTAAATATGCTTTCTGTGTTTTCAAGTGCCTTTACAATATTATTCATGTTTTGGTCTTCCTCGATGATTTTAAAAAAAATAATTTCGAGATTTATAGACCCGAACACAAATGATGAACAAATACAATCAATAAGTAAAAATAACGCCATAGCAATCTTAGGCAGTTCAGCTGTAGGGGCTTTGGCTTTCACTTTTTCTGATAGTTTTTGGGCAAGTGCTGTTGAAGCTGAAGTATATGCGATGGCTTCTTTATTTATTGCTTTACTTTTTTGGCTAGGTTTACGATGGGAACAAGACATGGATTCTCCAAGAGGAAATAAATGGTTGTTGCTTATATCATTAGTGATTGGACTAACATTTGGAGTCCATTTTATGGCATTATTAACCATTCCCGCTATTGGATTTCTTTATTTTTTCAAACATTACAAAACGGTTACCGTCAAAAATTTCATCATTGCTAACGTATTTGTAGTAGCAATCTTACTTTTTATTTTTAAACTACTTTTACCATTAACCATGGCATTCTTTGGGAAGACTGAAGTTTTCATGGTCAATGAACTTGGACTTCCTTTTGATTCAGGAACTATCTTTGTCGTATTATTATTAGTTGTTTTCTTTTATTTTGGTTTAAAATACACTCAAAATAAAGGGTATGTACAGATTAACACTCTAATTCTTTGCATACTTTTCATCTTAATAGGATTTTCCACTTGGATGATGTTGCCAATCCGCGCAAATGCAAATACCGTAATCAATGAAAACAAACCATCAGATGCACGAGAGGTTTTGGCTTACTATAATAGAGAACAATATGGCTCAAATCCATTGTTTTATGGACCACAGTACACTGAAGCTTTTGCAGGTTTAGATAAAAACAATCCTTATTTAGACAAGGCTCCCAATTTTGAAAGAAATTATAAAACTGGAAAATACGACATTGTTAATAATTATAAAAATGCAGAACAAAATAGCGATGATGATCAAAAAACTTTTTTGCCAAGGTTATGGAGTGGTGATAATATTCAGAATTACATCAACTTCTCAAACCCACCACAATTTAAGATAAACCCCAATTATTCTTATGAAGAAGATTTGCCAAAATATGGAATAGATCCTAGCCAACTTTCGGAAGAAGACTACAATAAAGCCATAGCTCAATTAAAAGGTGAAATTGAAAAAACAGTTGCAGAGTTCAGACAAGCTTATGCTAAAAAACAAATTGACAATGAAGGATACATAAAGTTTCTGAAAAGCTATGGTGATTATTTAATCATAGAAAAACCTTCAACCATCGATAATTTTCGCTTTATGGCTGAATATCAATTTGGCTATATGTATTTCAGGTATTTAATGTGGAATTTTGTTGGACGTCAAAATGATATTCAAGGAAGGTACGACTATTATGACGGGAATTGGCTTAGCGGTATTCCATTTATAGATGAACTCCATTTAGGAACTCAACAAAATTTACCATCTGATGTATTGAACAATAAAGGACGTAATGTTTATTTCTTTTTACCTTTACTTCTAGGACTAATCGGGATTATGTATCATGCATCAAAAGATCGAAAAAGTTTTTATGTCCTTTTGATTTTATTCCTTTTTATGGGAATTGCATTGAAAATTTACTTGAACGAAAGGCCTTTTGAACCTCGAGAACGTGATTATGCTCTAGTGGGTTCCTTTTATGTCTTTGCTATTTGGATAGGATTCGGTGTTTACTCCTTGTACGAAAGTTTCCGCAACTACTTAGCACCTAAAATTGCCGGTCCTGTAATTATCGCTGCAAGTTTATTAGCCGTACCTGTACTAATGGCTTACCAAAACTGGGATGATCACGATCGTTCTGGAAAATATACTGCTACAGCATTGGCGAAAGCGTATTTAAATTCTTGCGATCCAAACGCTATTTTGTTTACCATTGGTGACAACGATACTTTCCCACTTTGGTATGCACAAGAAATTGAACATGTAAGAACCGATGTTAAAATTGTCAACACGAGCCTTTTTATGACAGACTGGTATATCGACCAAATGAAAACCAAAACTTACGAATCAAATCCGTTACCTATTTCCTTTACTCACGACCAATATGTGGGTGACAAACTGGATTATGTGGCTCATATTCAAAAAGTAAAAAGCCGTTGGGATATAAAAGATTTTATCAATTTTATAAAAAATCCAAAATCTACCGTTGAAATGCAAAACGGACAAACTATTCATTTCTACCCTACGAATAAAATTAGAATGACTATTGATAAAAATTCTATAATTCAAAACAAAGTGGTTTCACCAAAATTTAACGATTCTATTGTACCCTATATAGACATTGACATCAAAGGCAATGCAATTTATAAGAATCGATTAATGATGCTCGATATTGTAGCCAATAACAATTGGAAAAGACCAATATATTTTAGTCCTGGAGCTTTTGACGATGAAGATTATTTATGGATGAAAGACTACCTTCAATTAGAAGGAATGGTTTATAAGTTAGTCCCAATAAAAACAAAGTTTGACAAAGACACAAGCCCAATGGATATGGGCGGAATCGATGCTGACAAAATGTATGACATCGTAATGAAATGGGACTGGGGTAACAGTGGTGGAAACATTTATCATGATCCAGAAACTAGAAAAAACAGCATCTCTTATCGCTCTGTCTTATCGAGATTAATGGATAAATTGATAGCCGAAGGGAAAAATGACAAAGCACGAAACGTTATTGAAGTAGCAATGAAAAATATGCCAATAGACAAATTTGGATACTACTCTATGGTAGAACCATTTGCTAGAGGGTATTATAAAGTAGGAGAAAGAGAAAAAGCACAAGTCTTACTTCAAAAATTAATAATAAAATACCAGGAAAACCTGAATTATTATACTAAACTAAGTCAAGCGGATCAAGTAAACATTGCTGTCGATATCATAACCGACATTGAACGTTACAGAAGTTTGTTAGAAGTAATGAAAGAAAGTGGAGATGTCTCTTTTTATAATAAAAGCAGAACTCCATTTAACACTTACATTAAAGTTTTTGAAATTTTCGGACGTGATAAAGAATAATAATTAATACACACAAAAAATTCGGCTAGCGAAATTATTTCTAATTTTGCTAGCCGGATTTTAATTTTTGTCTATTTTAAAAAATTAATTATGAAATTTTACTGGATAAAAACTAACAGTTTCATTAAACAGATATTCTCAAATTATATTTGGGCTATACCAAATAATGACAACAAAGTCTATTTAACATTTGACGATGGTCCTACTCCAGAAATCACGGAATGGGTCCTTCAAGAATTAAAAAAATACAATGCTAAAGCTACTTTTTTCTGTATTGGAAAAAATATTGAAAAGCATCCTGATATTTTCTCAAAAGTAATTACCGAAGGTCACTCTTTTGGAAATCACACTTTTAATCACTTGAACGGATGGAAATCTTCCACTGATGAATATCTAGATAATTTAAAAAAATGTGAAGTTGTAATGTCAATTCCAAAATCTAAAATCCAAAATCTACAATCTAAAATCTTTCGTCCTCCTTATGGAAAAATAAAACCTTCACAATCTAAAAAATTGCGTCAATTAGGGTATAAAATAATAATGTGGGATGTTTTGAGTGCTGATTTCGACACTTTAATATCTAAAGAAAAATGCTTAGAAAATGTACTTCAAAATGTACAATCTGGAAGTATAATTGTATTTCATGATAACGTAAAAGCATTTCCAAATTTGGAATATACTTTACCTAAATCATTGATGTTTCTAAAAGATAAGGGCTTTGTTTTTGAAACGTTAAATTAAAGATGCTCTTGAACTAAACCAATTAAGGTATTAGCATCTAACTCTCCTGATTGCCTCCAAATCATTTGTCCATCTTTATAAATCATCAAAGTAGGAAGTCCTTTGATGCGTAAGGCATCAGCCAATTCCTGATTTTTATCTACATCTATTTTAATTACTTTTGCCTTATCTCCTAGAGCTGCAGCAACATCCCTAATTACAGGATGCATCGAAACTGACGATTCATTCCATTCTGTGTAAAAGTCAATTAACACAGGCACTTGAGTGCTTATAAGTTCTCCAAATTTTGACATAAAACCAACGAATTTAATTTTTCAAATGTTCTTAAAAGAGCTGTTTATTTTACAAATGTAGCATTTAAAACGAATTAAGCCACATTCCTACCTTTTTTTAGTTCAATTACAGTTATCTCAGGCATTATTCCTACTCTTCCTGGATACGCGTGAAATCCAAAACCTCTATTCACATAAATGTACTTTCCTGCTTTTTCATACAAACCAGCCCATTGATCATATACATATTGTGCCGGACTCCACTTGAAAATTCCAGGAATTTCAATACCAAATTGTAGGCCATGTGTATGACCAGCAAGTGTTAGATTAAAATCTTTACTGTGCTTATTTATTTCTGCATCCCAGTGACTTGGATCATGACTCATTAATATTTTAAACTCTTCTTTTGTTAATCCTTCAGAGGCTTTATGCAAATCCCCCGCTTTTTTAAAATGTACACCCCAATTTTCAACACCTACTAAGGCAATCTTATCATTTCCTTTTTCAATATAAGTATGCTCATTCAACATTAATTTAAAATCAATTTGACCATACAAATCCTTTATAGCCTTAAAATTATTTTCTTTAGCAGCTTGAGATGGCCAAGTAACATATTCACCATAATCATGATTTCCTAATACTGAAAATTTTCCGTATTTGTGATTTTTGATTCGGTTAAAGGTTTCAATCCATGGATGCATTTCTTTAGCATCAGTATTTACGATATCCCCTGTAAACAAAATCATATCAGAGTTTTGTTCGTTAACTAAATCAATAGCATAATTGATTTTCTCTGGGTTGTCAAAACTTCCGCTATGCACATCCGATATTTGAGTTATAGTAAAACCATCAAAAGCATCTGGTAAATCGGGAAAGAATATTTGTTGTTTGATTACTTTATAATTGTATTTGCCAATAGTCATTCCGTAAATCAACGAACTAAAAGGTATAGCGGCTAGTGCCAATGCCAATTTACTGACAAAAATTCTTCTTTCAGGCATAAAGGAACTATTTTTAACAGGACTTAAAAAATGAGTCACTGATCCTGTAAATAACCTATAAATATCCTCTAAGAGCAGAACTAAAGTTAAAAGTAATTTTGGCAACAAAGTCATTAATAAAAACCCCAAAGCAATCATAGTCATTTTTGTTTGGCCTACACTTCTATCAAAAGTCAAGAATTGAAAAGCAATAAAAACAATTATAGCGGCCGAAATGAATAGGTAAGTGTTCAAAAACATTCTAACGTTAGTAAGGGTTTTGACTACTTGAAAGGAATAAAATTCTACAAGTACAACTAATACAATAAAAGAGAGTAAGCGAAACATCATTCTGAGATTTTTTAACAAAAGTAATTAACTCGTTAGTTAATTACTTTTTATTAATTCAAATTTAACTAAAAACAAAACAAATAAATTACGACAAAAAAGGCTGACAAATCGCTTTATCAACCTTTTCATTAAAAAAAACATTCTTTAGGATCAATTTTTATTAAATGTTGTCCAATTAAAATCAATCCGTTCAATAAAGAATAGATTATTTTTTAGACTTTGTTGCCTCTACTTTAATTGGAGTTGTTTTTGCTAAAGAAACTTTAGTTTCTTTTTTAGCAACAGCTTGTTTTGCTTCTTTTACAGGAGTTGTTTTTGCTTGGGCAGTTTGAGCATTAACCATTGCAGTTGTACCTAAAAGAACTGCCACTAACATCATTACTTTTTTCATAATTTTAAATTTAATAATTAATAATTTGATTATTTTATGGGTCAAATGTATATTCGTAAGATGAAGATTAAATGAAGATTTGGCGATGTGAAAAAATTTAACTTTTAATTATACTTATCTTTAATTAGAAATAGTACCATAAATAGTTTATTAATATTGTACCAGATAGTCATAAAATAATTTACTTCTAAACATAAAAAAAAGCTGATAAATTACTTTACCAGCTTTGTAATAACCAATCGTTTTTTTTCTAATTTTAATGACTTGCATTAATAATTTAGAAAAACAAGAATCCGTTATTTTTTTTCAGTTGCAGCTTCCATTTTTGCTGCTTTCTCTGCTTTGTGTTTTGCGTGTTTTGCATGTTTAGTAGCTTTCACTTCTTTTGTTGGAGTTGTTTTGGCTGGCGCTGTTTGAGCATTAACCATTACACTTGTACCTAAAATAACTGCGATTAACAACAATACTTTTTTCATGATTTCTAAATTTAAAATTAATAATTTGTTATTTATAGATCAAAAGTATAATGGTAAAATGAAGATAAAATGAAGATTGTTTCAATCCATAAAAGTTTAACTTTTTATTGTGTTTTTGATTTTTAAAACAAAATAAAAATGAAAAGACTTTTTAAAACCCAATTGCTTATTTTTACAAACTAATATTTTTATATGTCAGCTCAAAAACGCCTTTTCCTTCTCGATGCTTATGCTCTAATCTTTCGTGGTTATTATGCTTTTATAAAAAATCCAAGAATAAATTCCAAGGGAATGGATACTTCTGCCATAATGGGATTTATGAACTCATTGATGGATGTTATCAAGCGCGAAAAACCAGATCATTTAGCTGTAGCATTTGACAACGGAGGAAGCAAACTAAGAAACGAAATATTTCCTGAATACAAAGCCCACCGTGATGCCACGCCCGAAGCCATAAAAATTGCACTTCCCTATATTCAAGAATTATTAAAGGCGATGCACATCCCTATTATTGAAGTCAAAGGATATGAAGCCGATGATTTAATTGGAACGATTGCCAAACAAGCCGAAAAACAGAATTATAAAGTTTTTATGGTCACTCCTGACAAGGATTTTGCCCAACTAGTTTCTGAGAATATCTTTATGTATAAACCTGCTCGAATGGGCAATGGAATCGAAATATGGGGAATTCCAGAAGTATTGGCAAAATTCGAAATCGAAAGACCAGATCAAGTTATCGATTTTCTTGGAATGATGGGTGACGCAGCCGATAATATTCCTGGACTTCCTGGCGTTGGAGAAGTTACCGCCAAGAAATTTTTGAAGGAATACGGTACTATGGAAAATCTTTTGGCCAACACAGACAAGCTAAAAGGTAAAATGAAAGAAAACATTGAAGCCAATAAAGAGAAAGGAATTTTATCCAAGACTTTAGCCACCATTATTTTAGACTGTCCCGTTGTTTTTGATGAAACCGATTATGAATTATCGACACCGGATATCGAAAAAACAGACGCGCTTTTCAATGAATTGGAATTTAGAAGAATGGCGGAACAATTTGATACTATATTCAAAAAAGGAGGGACAACTACAACAAATACTTCTGAAGATGAAGCTAAATTATACAAAAAAACACAACCCAAAAACGAAGAGCAATTCGATCTTTTTGGAAGTGCTATTTCCGAAGATAACACAGAAGAAACACATCATCAATTTTACGCAACTATAGACAATACGGCGCATTCTTATCAAATAATTCAAGGAGATTTGGGTGTTAAATTGCTATTGCAAAATCTACAAAATCAAACATCAGTTTGTTTTGACACAGAAACTATTAGTTTAGATGCACTACATGCTGAACTAGTTGGCATTTCATTTTCTTTCGAAAAAGGAAAAGGATTCTATGTTCCGTTTCCAGAAAATCAGCAAGAAGCTCAAGTTTTAATTGATAAATTCATTCCTTTCTTCGAAAATGACAACATCGAAAAGATTGGACAGAATTTAAAATACGATTTGAAAATTCTAAATAATTACAATATAAAGGTAAAAGGAAAACTATTTGACACCATGATTGCTCATTATCTCATTAATCCGGATATGCGCCATAATATGGATATTCTTTCTGAAACTTATTTGAAATACTCCCCAAAACCCATCGAAGATTTGATTGGCAAAAAAGGCAAAAATCAAAAATCGATGCGTGATGTCGCATTAGAGGAAATTAAGGAATACGCTGCTGAAGATGCTGATATCACTTTGCAACTCCAAGAACATTTTACATTGGAATTAGACAAAACCGAAACAAAAAAATTATTTGAAGAAATCGAAATTCCACTGATTCCTGTTTTGGCAGCCATGGAAACCGAAGGAATTAATTTAGATGTACCTTTTCTTAATTCTATGTCAAAAGAAATGGCTGTTGAGAGTAATGCATTAGAACAAAAAATCTATGAAACTGCTGGAGAGAAATTCAATTTGGCTTCACCAAAACAACTAGGTGATATTTTATTCGACAAATTAAAAATCGGTGGTCCCAAACAAAAGAAAACAAAAACAGGCCAATATGCCACAGGCGAAGAAATATTAAGTTATTTAGAAAAAGACAATCCCATTGTAAAAGACATTCTGGAATGGCGACAAATGGTGAAATTGCAAAGTACTTATATAGATGCTTTGCCTAACCAAGTCGATGCAAAAACTGGGCGTGTTCATACTGATTATATGCAAACGGTAGCTGCAACAGGTCGATTGAGTTCCAATAACCCCAATTTACAAAACATTCCGATTCGTACCGAACGTGGACGTTTAATTCGAAAAGCATTTATCGCACGTGATGAAAACCACACCTTGGTTTCTGCGGATTATTCTCAAATAGAATTGCGTATCATCGCCGCTTTGAGTGGTGAAGAAAATATGATTGCGGCTTTTAAAAATCACGAAGACATTCATAGATCTACTGCTTCAAAAGTATTTAATGTACCTCTTGAAGAAGTTACTAGAGAACAACGTAGCAATGCCAAAACCGTGAATTTTGGAATTATTTATGGAGTGTCTGCTTTTGGTCTTTCCAATCAAACTGACTTGTCTCGAAAGGAAGCTGCAGAATTAATTGAAGCCTATTATACTTCTTATCCAAAACTAAAATCGTATATGTCTGATCAAGTGGATTTTGCGAGAGAAAAGGGATATGTCCAAACGGTTTTGGGGAGAAGACGCTATTTAAAAGATATTAATTCGGCCAATGCTATGGTACGAAGTGGCGCTGAGCGAAATGCTGTAAACGCACCAATTCAAGGAAGTGCAGCGGATATTATCAAAATTGCGATGATTAATATTCACAAAAAATTAGTTTCTGAAAACTGGAAATCGAAAATGTTGTTGCAAGTACATGATGAGTTGGTTTTTGATGTTCACAACTCGGAACTGGAAAAAATTCAACCCATGATTAAACACGAAATGGAGAATGCGTTTATAATGGATATTCCTTTGGATGTTGAAATTGGAATGGGGAAAAACTGGCTAGAAGCACATTAGGAATAGTGGTCAGTGGTTAGTTTATAGTATTCAGTGTATGACACTAAAAAAGTAACCAATAAATAACAGAACCATAATTAAAAGGAGTAAATTCAAGAATGACTGACGATTTTAAACCATCAATAAAATCAAGAACAACAGAAGAATTATTGGCAATTGCAGGCGCTCCAAAAAAATGGAATGAAAGAGCATTAAAACTAGCTTTAAACGAACTGTACAACAGAAAAGTTGATACTAAATTAATCGATCATGCTAAATATGTAGAAAAAAGACAACTAGAATTCGAAGCTTTACAAAAAGCAACTAAAAGTTACCAAATTTCAGATTTTATTTTTAATCTAAAAGGAACACTATTTGAACTTATATTTACTTGGGAATTAAAAAAAGACGGATACTTACTTAAAGCACAACAACAAAAAACGTTCAGAATTAGTTTAATTGTAGTTATACTTTTAGTATATCTGTTAAAAGAACTTCTTCCTTCAACTACTTAGTCGATTCACGAAGTCTCAATTCTGTTTTGATAACCGTGGTTTTATACGGAAGTTTTTCGTCTTTACTTTCTAGTCTGTCAATAAGTAATTTTGCAGCAGCTTCGCCAATTTCTGGTCCATGTTGACTCACTGTAGTTAAACTCGGAGATAATCGTCTTGATGCAAGAATTCCATCGGCAAAACCTATTATAGAAAGTTTTTCAGGAATTTCATACCCTTTTTTGAGACTGATACGCAATGCAATTACAGAGTCATCTTCGTCTAAAGCAAAAATTCCATCAATAGTATTATTACTAAACAAAATCTCAGCTCTTTCTTTTAATTCCTCCTCTGAATTGGTTCTTAAAATCAAATTGTCATCAATAGCAATATTGTTTTTCTCCAATGCTTTAAGATAACCATCTGTCCTTAATTTTCCGACACTTAAATTATCAACCGAAGAAAACAAAGCTATTTTTTTGCATCCAGCATCAATTAAATGTTGTGTTGCATAAAGGGCTGAGTCAAAATCATCAACAATCACTTTATCACAATCAATTTCCTCGGCAATTCTATCAAACATTACTATTGGGGTACCTTCATTTATAATTTCTTTGAAATGATTGTACTCATTTAATTTTTGCGCTTCTTCAGAAACGGATAAAATAAACCCATCGATTGTTCCATTACTTAACATTTCTAAAGTGTTAACTTCTTTTTTTAATGATTCATTCGAAATACAAATAATCACATTGTAACCATTCTCTTCTGCATATTTTTCTATTCCACTAAACACTTTCGCAAAAAAAGAATTAAGGATATTAGGAATAATTACACCAATAGTTTTGGTAGATCTGTTTTTAAGATTCAACCCAATTACATTTGGTTTGTAATTTTTCAGCTTCGCGTATTCCTTTATTCTAACTTTTGTTAGCTCACTTATTTCAGGACTATCATTAAGTGCTTTAGAAACTGTAGAAACTGAAACATTCAATTCTTTAGCGATTTGTTTTAAAGTAGCTTTAGCTTTCATAATTCAACACGTTAAGGGGAAATATTCAAATAGCAATTATACAAACTATTCATATAATTATATAATAATACAAATTAAATATTTAGTTAATTTTACAATATAATCAACTAAAATACAGCGTACTAAGTTTTAGTTTACTTCAAAAACTATTTGATTAAGCGCAAATATACATATTAAATCATTAAACAGTAAGAATACAAGTATTAACCTTTTAAATATTTAGATTATGAAAAATGTACTTTCGATTCAAGAAGTTAAACCCTCTTTCACAAACAGAAGGAGCTTCCTGAAAATTAGTGGACTCACACTTGTGGGCACAAGTTTATTGTTAGCGGGCTGTAATGATGACGATCAAAAGAATGATCCAGTGAATCAGTTACCCGGAGTAAGAAATGGAGTTTTTGATTTAGGTAGCGGAGATTTTGGTGTCTTAACTTATGCTTATGCTCTAGAACAGTTAGAAGCTGATTTTTACACGAAGGTTGTAAATGCTTCTGGGTTCACGACGAATTTCACCGCGCAAGATCAAGCAGTCCTAACGGATCTTTATCGTCATGAAGTCATTCATAGAGAATTTTTCAAGACTGCTTTAACAGGTGCTTTACCAAACCCAACTACTCAACTACTACCAAGCTTATCTTTTGACTATGGAACCTTAAATTTCAGCAACCGCACTCAAGTACTAGCCACGGCAAAAGCTCTGGAAGATACAGGTGTAGCTGCTTACAACGGTGCCGGAAAATTAATTAAAAGCCCTGATTACCTATTGTTAGCAGGAAAAATAGTTTCTGTTGAAGCGAGACACGCATCGGCGATTAGAAGTTTAATTAATCCAAATTCAAAAGATTTTGCCGGGGATGATGTTATAAATGTAACTACAGGACTAGACGTAGCAAGTAATCCATCACAAGTAATTCCCATAGCTGGCGGATTTATCACAACAAAATTTACTGCACAGTATTTACCTTAAACTTTTAAATTTAGAAATTATGAACATATTAAAATTTATAGAGTCGCTTGCTGACGAAAGCGCAATGCAAGCTAAAGGCTCCAGAAGAGAAAGTTTGGGTCAATTCAGTAAATTGGGCAAAAATTTAGCATTGGCAGCTATCCCATTAGGATTAGCATCCATATCCACTTCAGCCTATGCAGCCGATATTTCACCAACTCCTAGTACACCGATTGGAGCTTTACAACTTGCCCTCACATTAGAATATCTAGAAAAAGAATTTTATCAGAAGGCTTTAGATTCCGGAGTAATTCCTTTATCAGAAAACGCAGGACGTGACAGAAAAGTTTTTGAACAAATTTCAAAACATGAAAACAGCCATGTTTCGTTTCTAATTACAGGACTAGGTGGTACCGCCAGTGCAAATTTCGTACCTAAACCCACCTTTGATTTTACCGTTGGTGGCGCTTTTAGCCCCTTTACAGATTACCCAACCTTTCTTGCTTTGGCACAAGCTTTTGAAGACACAGGAGTTCGAGCCTATAAAGGACAGGCTGGAAATCTAATTTCTACTCCCGATTTACTAACGGCAGCATTACAGATTCACTCTGTTGAAGCACGACATGCTTCAGAAGTAAGAAGACTTAGAGGATTAAAAGGCTGGATTTCAGAAAATCAAAGAGGCGCAGGTATGCCAGCAGCAACACAAGCAGTTTATGACGGGGAAGAAGTCACAATTCAAGCTGGATACAATACCGCAACATTATTTGGCGCAGCCGCAGGTTCTGAATCTTATGACGAACCTCTAACAACAGCTCAAGCAGTAGCAATAGCAAATATATTTATTGTGTGAAATAGAATGCACTTAGTATCAAAACCATTTGAATATAGAATTCAAATGGTTTTTTTGTATAAGACTTTATTTACCATCCTGTTAATGAAATCAAACCCCCTGCTTTCATCCAAAAATTAATCTACACATGTATTGTTAAAATAATCATTTAAGGTATTTGTATTTCAAATTATAAATTGTACTTTTGCGCTCCCTTTATTGGGTATGGAATGTTTAATTAAAAAATTATTATGAACGCATTAAGCTACAAGACAGAATCAGCTAGCAAAGCCACAGTAACAAAAGAGTGGATTGTTGTAGATGCTGATGGTCATAACTTAGGACGTCTTGCTTCAAAAGTCGCTATGATTTTAAGAGGTAAGTACAAGCCAAGTTACACACCACACGTGGACTGTGGAGATAACGTAATTGTTATCAACTCAGAAAAAATTAACCTTACAGGTAAAAAAATGGATGACAAAATTTACATGCGTCACACAGGTTACCCAGGAGGACAGAGAACTTTAACTGCTAAAGTATTACAGGCAAAAAATCCTGCATTATTAGTAGAAAAAGCAGTAAAAGGAATGTTACCTAAAAATAAATTAGGAGCTGAACTTTTCAGAAATTTAAATGTTGTTGTAGGATCTGAGCACAAACAAGGCGCTCAAAAACCTAAAACAGTTAACCTTAACGATCTTAAGTAATGGGAGTTATTCACAAAATCGGTAGAAGAAAAACCGCAGTTGCACGTGTTTATGTTTCGGAAGGAACAGGAGTAATCACTGTAAACAAAAAAGAATTCGCGACTTATTTCCCAACAGCTACTTTACAGTACAAAGTAATGCAACCAATGTCTATGACAGAAAATGCAACTAACTTTGACGTAAAAGTAAACGTTTACGGAGGTGGTTCAACTGGTCAAGCAGAAGCTGTAAGAATGGCATTAGCACGCGTTATGTGTGAAGTAAATGCTGAAAACAGAGCAATTTTGAAACCAGAAGGTTTATTAACAAGAGATCCAAGAATGGTTGAACGTAAGAAATTCGGTCAGAAGAAAGCTCGTAAGAGATTCCAATTCTCTAAACGTTAATAGTACCTGTCTTGTACAATTCGTACAAGACCTATTGATAATTAAATTTAAAAACAATGTTGTTGTTGTCCCAATGCGTTGGGAAATTAGTTTAGCATCTAAATGAAGCCAAAAGCCAAAAGCCAAAGGAACATTGCTAATCAACAGAACGTAAACTAAACAAAAAATGTCAAACAAAGTAGAAGTAAAAGAATTACTAGAAGCAGGTGTTCACTTTGGACACATGACTAGAAAATGGGATCCAAATATGGCTCCTTACATTTATATGGAACGTAATGGTATACATATTATCAATCTATATAAAACTGCAGCAAAAATCGAAGAAGCGAATGAAGCTTTGAGAAAAATCGCTGCATCAGGTAGAAAAATACTATTCGTAGCTACCAAAAAACAAGCTAAAGACATCGTTGCTGAAAAAGCAGCTGCCGCAAACATGCCTTACATCACTGAAAGATGGCCTGGTGGAATGTTGACTAACTTCGTAACTATCCGTAAAGCTGTTAAAAAAATGGCTACTATTGATAAAATGAAGAAAGACGGAACATTCATGACTCTTTCTAAAAAAGAGCGTTTGCAAGTAGATCGTCTTCGTGCTAAATTAGAGAAAAACTTAGGTTCAATCGCAGATATGTCTAGACTTCCTGCAGCATTGTTCGTAGTAGATATCAAAGCAGAACACATCGCAATTAAAGAAGCTCAAAAATTAAACATTCCAGTTTTCGCAATGGTGGATACCAATTCTGACCCAAGAGAGGTAGAATTTGTAATCCCATCTAACGATGATGCTTCTAAATCAATCGATAAAATTTTATCTTTGGTAACTGCCGCAATAATTGACGGACTAGCAAACAGAACTTCTGACAAAGAAGGTGACGCTCCCGCTGCTGAAGTAGCTCCAGAAGCTGCTCCTAAAGCTGAAGTTGTTGCTCCTGTAGCAGCTGTTGAAGTAACTGCCGCAGCTGTTGAAGCTGAAGTAGCTGCTCCTGCACCTGAAACTCCAGCGACTGAAGAATAAATAAATATATAAATTCCAAATTTTAAATTCCAAAATCCATATTAAATTAGAAACGTTAAGTTGATGATTTATTAAAATTGGAAATTGGAATTTAAAGGTTGGAATTTTTACTTTTAACAATAAAACAAAATATATTATGGCAACAATTACTGCTGCAGACGTAAATAAATTAAGAACAATCACTGGCGCAGGAATGATGGACTGCAAAAAAGCTTTGGTTGAAGCAGACGGAGATTTTGATTTAGCAATCGAAAACTTACGTAAAAAAGGACAAAAAGTAGCTGCTAACCGTTCAGATAGAGAATCTACTGAAGGTGCTGCAATTGCTGTTGTTAACGCAGACAAAACTGCTGGAGTTGTGATCACATTAAACTGTGAAACTGACTTCGTAGGAATGAACGAAAGCTTTGTAAAAATGGCTACTGAAATGGCTAATCTTGCATTGACTTTCAACACAAAAGAAGAATTTTTAGCTGCTAATTTCAACGGAATCACTGTAGCTGATAAATTAATCGAACAAACTGGAGTAATTGGTGAAAAACTTGAAATTAGAACTTTCGAAAAATTAGAAGGTGCTTTTATTGGTTCTTACATTCACTCTGGAAACAAAATCGCTACTTTGGTTGCTTTATCTGCAAACATCGCTGGTGTTGACGAAGTTGCAAGAAATATTGCAATGCAAGCTGCAGCTATGTCACCAATTGCTTTAAATGAAGCTGGTGTTGACGCTGTAACTATCGAAAAAGAAATTGAAATCGCTAAAGATGTACTTCGTCAAGAAGGAAAACCAGAAGCTATGTTAGACAATATCGCTAAAGGTAAATTGGCTCGTTTCTTTAAAGACAATACTTTAGTGAACCAAGATTATATTAAAGACAATAAATTAAGCGTTGCTGCTTATGCTAAATCTTTAGACAAAGATCTTATCGTTACAGGTTTCAAAAGAGCAGCTTTAGGATAATCTGATTTAAGAATTAAGATTGCCGATTTCAGATTTATGATTTCGACATATAAAAAATCCCATCTTGTTTTATATAAGATGGGATTTTTGTTGCTATAAGAATTGCTAATTCAATTTGTTTTCATACTAGATTCTCTTATAATTAAGCTTGTCTCTAATTCAACTATTCTAGGCTTAAATTCTTTTCCTTCTTTTCGAATATTAATTTCTTCGAGTAATAAATCAAATACATGAACTCCCATTTCATAACTTGGCTGATCTATTGTACTCAATTTTGGGGATATTACTTGCGATATAAACCAATTACTGAATCCTACAACCTTAATTTGTTCAGGGATTTTTAATTTTATTTCATTTAAATAGGCAATTACTCCAATTGCAACCATATCAGTAACAGCAAATATGCCTTCTACATCAGGATGTTCTTCGATAATTTGTTTTGCAAAGTTAAATCCTTCCTCAAATCCAGCTCCAATACAAGTATAAACTAAATTTGAATTAAAAGGAATATCGTTTTTTTCTAATGTTTTTTTGTAACCTAGAAAACGGTCAATAGCATTTTGAGGATTTTCCGGCCCTCGAATATGTGCAATTTTTTTACAACCTTGGTCAATTAAATGCTGAACCGCTTCCATTGCTGCTTTTTGATCGTTGATAATCACTTTAGAACTTGGAATTAATTTAGATATTTTGTCAAATTGAACAAAAGGAATTTCTTTTCGAAGAATTTCCTTTAAATGAAAATCATCGTTAGACTCATTTGAAAGTGATAACATTATTCCATCTACCCTTTTATTAATTAAAAGCGCTACTTGCTTAATTTCTAATTCTAATGATTCATTTGATTGCAAAATGATAACAAGATAACCGTGTTTTTCAGCTTCAGCTATAATACCATTAATAACATTGGAAAAGAAATGGTGAACTACTTCTGGAATTATCAAGCCAATGGTTTTAGACTCTTTGGTACGTAGGTTAACTGCAAAACTATTTGGTGTATAATGAAGTTCTTCTGCTAATGCAAGAACTGCTTTTTTAGTTTTTTCACTTACATCTGAATAATTTTTTAATGCTTTAGAAACAGTCGTAATCGAAATTCCTAAAGCTTCTGCAATCTCTTTCAAAGTCGTTTCTTTCATACAAATTCCTTAAGTTTAAAAACTTTCTTTAATTAACATTTAACTTTATATCATTAACAAATATAGTTTAAAACAATTCACTATATATATCATTTCTCTTTAAACTTAAAAACAAATTAATGACTCTATCGAGTATCAATAATTATGAGGAGAAAATAATGAGGATAATTAATACTAAGTACTCTAAAACAATTCATTATATTCAAGACTTAAAAATTTATTTTCAGCTAATTAAACTTAATAGGCGTGTTTCACTGCTAAATGTTTTAAATACAAAATTGAATAGTTCAAGCAAAAAATGCTATCCGACAAAGATATTTTTAAACACAAAAAATCTTAAAAAAAAAAAACATTATTTCAAAATCTATCTTGTAAAATAGGTTTTTGAAATCAAATGCTATTGAATTGCTATTGATTTTAATTTATACAAAACAGTTAAATAAAATAACTATTCAACCTTATATTTATTTATTTAAGTGATTAGACATTCCTCTATATTATCCTTCTTATAATTTCCTGTAATTACAAATGCAGCTGAAATAATGACTACGTTTTTGATGATATATTGACCTACTAAAGTGGGACAATAAGGAAATGCATCAAAACAAGCTTTTTGTAAAATAAAAATTGGAAAAAAAGTTGCCGTCATATGTACTAAAAGCAAAATAATTGTAACAGGAATAAATCGTTTGATAAGCAGTCCAAAACCAATTATTACTTCAACAATTCCAAGAATAGGAACAAATATTTCGGGTCTAAACCAATAAACTGTATCTTCGACAAGCTCTCCAGCTGGACTTATTCCGATAACTTTTAGTGAACCAAACCAAATATAAACTATAGCTACAGCAAACCTTAAAATTAATATGCTATGTATTTCCATCTTTTTGCTAAAATTTAAATACAAAGTGTTGAATATTGTTATCATGATAGGTGTTTTTATAATTTGTAAAATTAATTTGAAGTTTTTTCACTGCTATCAGGGTTTAAAAGATGCATTTCCATTTTATTGTGATGGCCAAAGCGGTAAGTATAACCAACATTGATTGAATAGTCCGCAAAAGCAGCATCTCCTTGCACATGTACATATTTACTTGGATCTGAAATCGAAGAATTTTGTAAATTTTGATCTGCAATATCAGCAGCACTTTGAATCCTATTTTTGATAAAATTATAAGGAATATATAAGGATAATCCATGTTTACCTATATGGTAAGACACCCCAGATTCAATTGCCACAACATATCCAGGTCTACGATATGCAACTTGCCCACCAAAAACATCATAGGCAGGAATACCTTCAAAACGTCCCGCTAAAGAAAGAGTAAAGTTGTTTTTCTTATCAACAGCTGCCATAATCCCTGCACGAGTAAAATATTGATCCGGACTTGCATAAATAGTATATCCTTCCAATCCTGCTTTTGGAGCAGACTTGAAAGTGCCATTAGATTCTTTTGGATTAAACAAATAATAACCATTCGCAAATCCATAAAGCTTACCATAAATTTTCTTAAACCCCTGTAATTCGATTGTAAAACCTAACCCTCCATCTCCTGGCTGAATGGCTTGATCCATGATAACATTTTTAATCGTACCATTTGTTTGCGGTGCATCGTCAGTTACATTATGTTTACCAGTAGGCAATTTCAACCCTACACTAATCATAACATTTCCCTCAGAAGCTTTTTTTGGATTCATTAACCAATAATTTACGCTAATTCTTGCATCAGCAATTCCTTGAGCATAAACACTATATCTGTAGGTGTTAATTACTGGTGTAGTCTGTTTTAAAACTTGTGATCTTTCATTATGAACATAAGGCAATGTTACGTTAAATTGAATACGATCTGTAAAGCCATAGGAAAAATTTAAATCTACAGCATGGGAATAAATATTTACCGCATTTCCGCGCTCCACCCCATTTGCATCAAACCCGCCTCCTGTGGTTTGACGCAGTGGTTGTTCGTGAGTTCCAATAAAGTGTCTCCAAGAATGAAAATAGCGGTAATTCATTCCTATTTGAATTTCTCCTTCATTTAAATTATAAGAATCGGAAGAACTCATATTTACCCCTCCCATTTGCCTTATGGCAACACAGCCTTGGGCATTTGAATTTTGGGTTTGAAAGGATAGCAAAAGAGTTAATATAAGTGTAAAAAGTGTATTTGAAGTATATGAATTATTCATTATGAAATTATATAAATGATTAGATAATAATTGAAAAAAAGCTCTTTAAAACAAAAGACAGTTTTGTTAGTGGTTTGTGTTTTTTTGGCTAATGATTTTTTCGGATAGAGTTCCAAAATATTAGAATAAATTAATACTAGGTATGTCTACAAATACAGCAGCATCCTTGAATTAATATTTATTTGAAAAATAATTTAAAAAAAATAATTACAAATGCCTAAATAGCCCTCATTATTAGATATTCAAATAGAAAACTTACTTGAATATCTAATAATGATGACAATTAATTACGTTATTTAATAATGTTTAATTTTAAAACATTTCATTTAAATAATCGATAGGAATTAAGCCATTTTAGGGGGAGTATAGGATAATGAGGAATACCCAGAATGAAGCCCATTTTTTGGCTCCATATTAGATCTATTCAAATCAGTTTGAATAAAAAATGAAGATTTTATTACATACGAATTTTCAAATAAAAAATCGTTCAAACTAGATTTAACAAGTCTTTTTAACGGTGTTTTACTTGTAGTATTGGAATCATAAGATTGATTTTCGGCAATTTTTTCCAATTTTAGTATATTACCATCTTGCTGTTTATTTCGAAGATAATACAAACTGATTATATTATCATGGATTCTTTTTTTGAAAATATGATACGTAACATTAATGATTGTAAAATTTTCATTTACATATTCCATATCGGTATCTTCTGTATAAGAATACAAAGAAGCATTTAAATTTATCACCTTAAACTGTGAATCAGGAATTTGCTTCATCAAAGTTATCCACACTTGCTCTTTTTGAAGACTAACTAACAAATAAATTCCTGCAACATTGTATAAAAATGTTGTAGTTAAAATTATGGTTAATAATGTAGTTGCCTTTCTTTTCATAAATTACAACCTACTTTTTAGAATAGAAGAATATTAAATTATTTAACCTCCACAATTAAAGCTTCATAAGGACGTAATACACTTCGGTTATTAATAGTAGAAGTCGGGTAATTCGAGCTTATTATTTTAGAATTTTCAAATTCTACACCCGTTTTCACATTTGCACTATCGGAAGAAAAATTTAATAACACCAGTAACTTTTTTCCTTCTAATTCTCGAGTATAAGCAAATACTTTTGGATTTTCTTTATCTAAAAGCGTATATTTCCCATAGACTAATACTGGATATTGTTTTCGAAGTTTCACTATTTTTCTAAAATAATTCAAAATTGAATTTGGATTATTCTCTTCTATCTCTGCATTTACTGTAGTGTAGTTTTGATTTACTTTCAACCATGGTTTCCCTGTTGTAAATCCAGCATTTTTAGAAGCATCCCATTGAAAAGGTGTTCTGCCGTTTTCTCTTGATGTTTGTTTTTGACCTTCTAAAAATGCAGATAAATCACCCCCTTTTTGCTTCAATCCAAAATATTTATTCCGAGTATCAACATCTTGATAATCATCTATTGAATTAAATTTTGCATTTGTCATTCCAATCTCGTCTCCATTATAATAAAATGAAGTACCTCGCATAGTCAGAACAAATGTAGACAACATTTTTGAAGACAATTCTCTGAATTCAGGTGTATCACTTCCAAACTTATTTATCATTCTTGGTTGATCATGATTGGCAAGAAAGATTGATAACCAACCTTTATCTTTAAATTCTTCATCATATTTTGAAAATATGTTTTTGAATTTTACCAAACCTAAATCACTTAAGCAATCGCCAACACTTACACTTTCAAAATGATAAGCAATATTTAGTTCTTTTCGATCTGGATCTACAAATTCCATAGCATCTTTTGGTGAAGTTCCAGCACCTTCGGCAACGGTCATTGCATTTGGATATTTGCTTAATACTTCGCGATTCATTTCTTGCAAGTATTCATGCAAATGTGGCCCTTTCCCATAATACTTTTCAATTTGTTTTTCATACCCTTTTGGTAATTCCGGCCATGTTGTATCTTTAGATGCAAATTGAAAAGCATCCATTCTAAAACCATCAATTCCCTTGTCTAGCCAAAACCGCATGATGTCATACACTTCGTTTCGAAGTTTTGGATTTTCCCAATTCAAATCGGGTTGTTTTTGTGAAAAATAATGCAAATAGTACGAATTTGTTGGTGCATCATATTTCCAAGCTTCACTATTTACATCAAAAAAGCTCCATCTGTAGGTTGGCTTTCCTTTTTCAGCTGGCCACCAATGGTAGTAATCTCTGTATTTATTGTCTCTTGAGCTACGGGCTTGTTTGAACCATTCATGTTCATCACTACTATGATTTACAACTAAATCCATAATCAGTTTGATTCCGCGTGCATGCATCCCTTTGAGCAAAACATCAAAATCTTCCATTGTGCCAAAATCTTTCATGATTTCGCGATAATTACTAATATCGTAACCATTATCGTCGTTTGGCGATTCGTAAATTGGGTTGAGCCAAACAGCATCGATACCCAGACTTTTGATATAATCTAATTTAGAAATTATTCCTTTTAAATCACCAACTCCATCGCCATTACTATCTTTAAAACTACGAGGATAAATTTGATAAATCACGGCTTCTTTCCACCATTTTTTATCTAGATTTGATGATGATTTGGTAACAGTAACTTGACTATATGACATATTAAATGAGAAAATTATGGTTAGATAAATAGCTATTTTAACGTGTAAATTTTTCATGATTTATAATTTATCGGTTAATTAAAAATGCTCGTTTTTTATTAAAAAATATAATTGTTATTTTAATTCATACACAATTGCTTCATAAGGCCTAAGTTCAGTGCTTTTTGAAACTGTTGTGTAATTGTTAATCAAAACTTTTGCGTTTTTTATACTCACATCTGTATTTACTTTAGCATTTTTAGAGGTGAAATTTAATAGAATCAATAATTTCTTTCCATTAAGTTCTCTTGTATAAGCATACACATTTGGATTTTCTTTATCCAATAACGTATACTTCCCGTAAATTAAGGCGAGATTTGATTTTCGCAATCTGGTCATTTTTCTAAAATAATTCAAGTTAGAATTGGGATCTTTATCTTGGACTTTTGCATTCAAATAAGAATAATTATCATTTACTTTCAACCATGGATTCCCATTTGAAAATCCCCCATTTTTAGTAGCATCCCATTGAAAAGGAGTTCTCCCATTATCTCTTGCTCCTCCTGTTTTTTGATCTTCAATAAATTGTTTCAAATCACCGCCAGCATTTTTTACTTTTTCATATTCGGCCAAAGTTTCAATATCTCGATAATCATCAATTTTATCAAATTTCGCATTAACCATTCCTATTTCGTCTCCATTGTAATAATAGGGTGTACCTCTCATCGTTAACAAAAAGGTAGTCAGCAATTTTGATGATAAAACCCTAAATTGAGGCGAATCATTTCCCCAACGAGAAGTCATTCTGGGTTGATCGTGATTGCCTAAATAAATAGTTCCCCAGCCTTTTTTGGCATAAACAGCATCCCAATCAGAATAGATTTTTTTGAATTCGACTAAGCTCCAATTTGGATTCATTTTTTTGAAATAACCAGGAATATAACCTAAGTTCGTTCCTTCAAAATGATAGCCCATATCCAATTCTTTTCTGTCGGGATCAACAAAATTCAAAGCCGTTTCTTTGATCATCCCCGCTCCTTCTGCCAATGCCATACAATCATATTTACTCAAAACTTCTTTGTTCATCTCTTTCAAATAATCATGCAAATGTGGACCGCTAGCCATATAAATATCCCATCTTCCATGATAATCTTTATTCAATTCTTCTTGAGTTATTACTGGAAAAGTAGTGTCTTTGGCAATAAACGGAATCACATCCATTCGAAAACCATCAATTCCTTTTTTGAACCACCAATTCATCATGGCAAATATCTCTTGACGTAATTTTGGATTTTCCCAATTCAAATCAGGCTGTTTATAGCTGAAATAATGCAAATAGTACGAATCGGTTTGCTTGTCGTATCTCCAACCACTTCCGTCTGCCTCAAAAGCTCCAGGACGAAAAGCAGGTTTTCCTTTTTCGGCTGGCCACCAATGATAGTAATCTCTGTATGGATTATCTCTTGATTTTCTACTTTCCTGAAACCATTTATGCTCATCAGAACTGTGATTTACCACTAAATCCATTACTAATTTCAAGCCTCTTTCGTGCATTCCTTTGAGCAATGTGTCAAAATCTTCCATTGTACCAAACTCTTTCATAATTGCCTGATAATCTGAAATATCGTATCCATTATCTGCATTTGGAGATCCGTAAATTGGATTTAACCAAACTACATCTACTCCTAAACTCTTGATATAATCTAGTTTAGAAATAATCCCTTTTAAGTCGCCAACACCGTCACCATCAGTATCCTTGAAACTTCTTGGATAAATTTGGTAAACAACAGCTTCTTTCCACCATTTTCTATCAAAGGAGGATTTTGATTCTTGCGCCATCGCTATTTCATTGGTTAGAAAAATTAGTATAAAAAAGAAAAATAATAAGTTGCTTTTTTGTTTCATTTTATAGATTTTTAAATTAAATATTCATGAATTTTCGAATTGTTTCATTCTCGATTTTCAGGTTTTTTCCTTCATTACTTGCGACCAATACTCATAAAGAACAAGCAAATTAATTGATTTTCGGGGTGCTTCTTTAGTTAATAATTTACTTTATAATCTTGCTAGAAATAAATCTCCAGCTCCAACCATATCGGTAACATTTATTTTATATCCACTATTGTAATACATTCGGTCATTCTAATATAAAACTGCGCCATTCCTCCCTTTTGTCAGGCAAATACTTCGTGTGTTAGTTTGCTTAGCAATAAAAATATGTTTTGTTCTAAAGAATTAAAAGGAGAATTTAAATACTTGCTAATTTCAAATAATTCATCATCCTTAAATTTAATATAATAAGATTTACACATCAATTCAATTAGTAATTCTGGATTATATATTCGATTTTCTTTATTGCTGCTTTAAAAATTGATTTACCAAAAATTCTTTTTTTTCATAAAAAAATCACTTATAAATTTCATTTATAATAAATATATTTAGAAAATAACTTCATAAAAATAGAATTCATTTTATTAAATAATTAAAAACTTAAAAACGAAAACGTTTTCGAATAGTCGAAAACGTTATCGGTATTAATTTCAAGTGTCTTAATTGATTAAAGTCCCCTTTTATAAAAAAAAGATTTAAGTTTGAAATTAAAATTATAATCTATGTATTTAAAAATCAATCTATCAATTCTTTTACTAGCGATTAGTATTTCCACTTTTGGTCAGTTTAAATCTGATGAATGGCATTTGACGGCTAATTCTAGAGAAAATTATTTTGGTGTTGCAATGGCAAATGGTCAAATTGGAATTGTGACCGATGATACTCCTCTTAAAACTAAAGAAATTATTTTAAATGGTGTTTATGAAGGAAGTCCTGAAAATGGAATTAGTAGAATAGTGCGGGGAATCGAATTTTTGAATTTACATTTAAGCATTAATGGACAAGAAATAAAATCTTCTACTATTTCTAACTGGAGTCAAGGAATTTCGATGAAGGAAGGAACCAGTACTACTTCTTTTTCATTCAAAGATTTGGCAAACATCAATTATACCATTTTGGCCAATCGTGCGGTTCCTTATTCCGCAATGGCAATCATTGAAATCACCCCTAATAAAGACATAGAAATTATAGCCAATAATTATATGGTGATTCCAGATGAATTAAAGGAAGCGAAAAGTCAGTTTCGGGTCTTAAAAGACAATCAATATTTAATGCCTGTATTTGGAACATCTGCTAAGACGCTAAATGGCAAATACAGCATTTCTGCTTCAACTACATTTCTTTTTGATGAAACAAGTGAAACTTTGAAACAAACAGGTAACGAAGTTGGTTTCTCTAAAAAATTATCGAAAGGCAAAAAGTATCGTTTTGCTATCGCTGGCGGAATTTGCACATCTAAAGATTTCACAGATCCTTTGAATGAATCCGAAAGACAACCTATTTATGCATTGCAACAAGGTATCGATAATTTACTAAATCGCCACAAAGATGCCTGGGCTGAATTATGGAAAACTGGTGACATTCAAATCGAAGGGGATTTAGATGCACAACAACGGGTTCGATTTGCATTGTACAATTTATACTCTTATATCCGACCAGAAACAAGACAAAGTATTGCTCCTATGGGCTTGTCGTCACAGGGGTATAATGGCCATATATTTTGGGATGCAGAGCTTTGGATGTATCCTACTTTATTGGCGTTGCAACCGGAGATGGCTAAATCCTGTTTGGATTATCGTTCGGATCGTTTGCAAAAAGCCAAACAAAAAGCAACAATTTATGGCTACAAAGGTGCCATGTATCCCTGGGAATCTGATGATACCGGCGAGGAAGCAACACCTACTTGGGCTTTGACAGGTATTTTCGAACAACATATCACAGCTGACGTGGCGATTGCTTTTTGGAATTATTATGCCCTTACGCAAGACAAATCATGGTTGCGAAGTGAATTTAAAGTATTAAAAGAAACTGCTGATTTTTGGGTAAGTCGCGTCGTAAAAAATGAAGATGGAAGTTATTCCATTCTAAATGTAGTTGGCGCCGATGAATATGCACAACATGTTGATGATAATGCGTTTACAAATGCGTCGGCAATTGAAGCTTTGAAAAATACCATTAAAGCGGCAAATATTTTAAACGAACCAGTCGACCCAAAATGGATAGCTATTTCAGATAATTTAGTCATTCACAGAGAAAACGGAATCACACAAAATTACAAAGGTTATAACGGACAAATAATCAAACAGGCTGATGTAAACCTTTTAGCTTACCCATTACATGTAATTACGGACAAAAATCAAATTGAAAAAGATTTGGAGTATTATGCAGCTAAAATTGATCCAAAGGATGGGCCTGCAATGGCTTCAGGTGTTTTATCTGTTTTATATTCTCGATTGGGTAATGAAAAAAAAGCATACGAATATTTTGTAAAATCATATTTACCTAATAGCCGTCCCCCTTTTGGTGTATTCTCAGAATCTGCAAATAGCAATAATCCTTATTTTGCAACTGGAGCTGGCGCCATGCTTCAAGCGATTATTTATGGATTTGGAGGAGTGGAACAAACTGATAGAGGATTGAAATACAATAAAGGACTTTTGCCCAAAAAATGGAAATCACTAAAAATAATAGGTTTAGGTGTTGATAACAAAACGATAATTATAGAATAAAAACAGCTAGAAGTATAAATTAAATTAAAACAGAATTATGAGACAAAAAATAAACCGTTATTTAAACACAAAAAGAATAGTGCTTTTAGGTTTTATATTAGCTGCAATTCAATTATCGGCACAAACAACCACCATAGCAATTGCAACATCTGATAATATGTTGCTTTTACAAACGGACACTAACAACAGATTAAGAACGATTTATTTTGGCAAACCACTTGAAAATGAAAGTGAATTTGCCGCTGTTTCTGCTGGATATAATTATGATGAATTCAACTCTGGTATTTACAATTCTTCATATACCCCTTCGGGCACTTGGAATCTTTCTGAACCCGCCATTCAAGTCAAACATGCAGATGGGAATCCGTCTTTGGAATTGAAATATGTTAGCCATAAAGTCGAAAAAATAGATGATAACTCTACTCTTACAAGCATTCTTTTAAAGGATCCTGTTTATCCTTTTGAAGTTACTTTATTTTATAAAGTATGGAAAAAAGAAAACATTATTGAACAATGGACTGAAATTAAACACAAGGAAAAAAAACCTGTTCAATTATTAAAATACGCTTCAGCTAATTTATATTTTGCAGGTAAAGACTTCTATCTCACAAGTTTTCAAGGTGAATACCTAAAAGAAATGCAGCCTGTAGAAACGAAACTTGTACAAGGTATAAGAACAGTAGACTCTAAATTAGGGACACGAGCAATGCTATTGCAAACTCCTAACTTTATAATGTCTTTTGGCAAACCTGCTTCGGAAAACGAAGGGAATGTTATGATCGGTCAATTAGCTTGGAGTAGCAATTTCAAACTTGATTTTGAAATTGACTCTCATAAAAACCTTCGTTTAATTGCAGGAATAAATCCATTCGCCTCTGAATATACATTACAGCCAAATAAAGTATTTAAAACACCTTCTTTAATCTATGCTTTATCCAATAATGGAACAGGAGAGGCTAGCAGAAATTTACATAATTGGGCAAGAAAATACAGATTACTTGACGGAGAAGGAGAACGACTTACTTTATTGAATAATTGGGAAGCAACTTTTTTTGATTTCGATGAAAACAAAATAAAAGGATTGTTCAAAGATGCAAAAGATTTAGGTGTTGATCTGTTTTTGTTAGACGACGGTTGGTTTGGAAATAAATACCCTAGAAATAATGATGACGCAGGACTTGGAGACTGGCAGGAAAACAAAAAGAAACTACCTAGTGGTTTGGGATATTTAGTTAAGGAAGCTAAAAAAGAAGGAGTGAAATTTGGGATTTGGATTGAACCTGAAATGGTAAACCCAAGAAGCGAATTATATGAAAAACATTTGGATTGGGTAATTCGACAACCTGAAAGACCTGAAATTTATTATAGAAATCAAATGGTTTTGGACTTGTCGAATCCCGAAGTACAAGACTTTGTTTTTGGAGTTGTAGATAATTTATTTGTACAAAACCCTGAATTAGCATTTATAAAATGGGATTGTAATGCTGTCATTTATAATGCTTATTCTTCATATCTTAACAAAAAAGGATTGCCGCAATCTAACTTATACGTTGATTATACTGAAGGATTATATAATGTACTTAAGCGAATTCGTGCTAAATATCCAAAAGTCCCAATGATGTTATGTTCAGGTGGTGGTGGCCGAGGCGATTATGAATTTTTGAAGTATTTTACAGAATTTTGGCCAACAGATGACACCGAACCTTTAGAAAGAATATTTGTTCAATGGGATTACTCCTATTTTTTCCCTTCAATTGCGACCTGCAACCATGTTACCGACTGGGGAAAACAACCCCTTAAATTTAGAGTTGATGTAGCAAGTATGGGGAAATTAGGTTTTGATATTGTAGCTGCCAAACTAAATCCAGATGATAAAACTTTTTGCAAACAAGCCATAACAAATTACAACTCCTTTAAATCAATTGTATGGCAAGGAGATATGTTTCGACTTGTTAATCCTCATGAAAATGATATTGCTGCCTTGATGTATGTAAATTCAGAAAAAAACCAAGCAATAGTTTTTAACTACTTAGTAAACAATCGATTTAATATTACCGCTACAAAACGTCCAGTGGTATTAAATGGATTAAATCCAAAGAAAAATTATACTGTAAAAGAAATTAATTTGTATCCTGGAACTAAATCTACTATTGATTCTAATAAAATATACACTGGTGATTTCTTGATGAAAGCAGGGATTAATCCTAATGTAAATTTACAAAGAACTAGTGTTGTTTTAGAGATAAAGGAAGTGCAATAAATATCCTATTCAATCTCCGTTTGATTAAAAAAATGGATTCAACTTTTTTGTAGAAAAGTTGAACCCATTTTTTTAATCAATTTTTTTTACCACCAAAAAATATATAGAAATTAAAGCCAATTTTATAAAAATAGAATTCTTACTAAATGTGATTGTAAAGTGAAAATTTAACTTTCATTTTTATCTCAAAACAATGAAAAAATCACAATTAAATACCAACTTTTCTTAAATAAAAAACCAATAAATCGGCTAATAAACACTTTCAAAATAGCATTAACATAGAATATTAAAAAAAGTAATAAACTTGTATTACTTAGATATATATTTATTTAATATAACTTTTTTTTATGTAAAGTGTAATTTTATCACTTATTTTTTAAATAATTAATTATCAAATCGAAAACGTTTTCGGAGTACCGAAAACGTTTTCGATAAAGGTTTCTTAATATTATCATAAATTATTTGTTAGGTTTGAATAGTTATTTAAACTAATTAAATATATTACTAACCAAACTTATTTTTTACGTATGAAAAATAGTCTACTTAAAGGCTTGATGGTGTTTCTAACCATGCTATGTACCAGTCTGATCTATTCGCAAGATGTGTCAGGCACAGTATCCGATTCTAGCGGTCCTCTACCAGGGGCTTCTATAATAGTAAAAGGAACAACAAATGGGGCACAAACTGATTTCGATGGTAAATTTGCTCTCAAAAATGTAGGGCCAAATGCAGTTTTAGTTATTAGCTTTGTAGGAACTAAAACGCAAGAAGTCAATGTGTCAGGAAAATCTACAATTAATGTAGTTTTAAAAACGGATGCAGCTGAATTAACTGAAGTTGTCGTAATTGGTTACGGCGCCGTGAGAAAGAAAGATGCAACTGGAGCAGTTGATCAAATTAGTTCAAAGAAATTTGACAATGTTGCTGCTACAAATCCTGCATCCCTTTTACAAGGAAAAGTTGCGGGTGTGCAAATTACTTCTTCAAGTGGTGAGCCAGGCGCTTCAAATTCAATTAGAATCCGTGGTAACAGTTCCTTACGTGGGGGTAACGGACCTCTTATTGTTGTAGATGGTGTTCCTTTAGCTGGTGGTGATGTAACTTCTGGTGGTGCTAGTTTAGGAAACGGTACTTCATCAGCTAAAGATCCTTTAAGTTTTATAAATCAAAATGATATCGAAAGCATGTCTATTTTGAAAGATGCCTCTTCTACTGCAATTTATGGAGCTAGGGGTGCTAATGGTGTAATTATTATTACAACAAAGAAAGGAAAATCTAAAGTGCCAGAATTGACTTATTCTACTTCTTTTTCTACTTCTAGTTATTCTTCAAAATTCAATGTATTATCTACCGAAGAATTTATAGCAGCAACTCCAGGTCAAGATGCAAATCATTTTGGAGGAGCATTCGACTGGAAAAAACAAATTTTACAAAAAGGGAATACTATGAATCATGATTTATCTTATTCTAGTGGAACAGATAAATCTAACACTAGAGTATCCTTGGGTATGGCTAGTACTGATGGTATCATAAGAAATACTGGAATAGATAAATATACTGCAACTTTATATAATTCAAATGATTTCTTAGATGGAATATTGAAATTAGAAACTCGTATATCTTATTCAAACATCAAAGACAAGAGAGGATTATTGACTGACAACACCGGTTATATTGGTGATTTATTAAGTTCATCATTGTATTGGAACCCTACACATTCCGTTTATGATGCTACCATGCCAGGTGGATACACAAGAGTAAGTGGTGACCATATTAATCCAGTTCATATACTAAATTCATACTCAAATAATGGTGATTTGTCTAAATTCTTAGGAAGTCTCTCAACTACTGTCAAAATAACTGATAATTTGAAATACAACATGGTTTTTGGAATGGAGACTTCTAATTCAACCGTAAAACAAGAAGCACTTCCAGATTTAAACATTCAAGATTTTGCAACAGCAACAAATCCTGCAGATTTAAAAACATATCGAGGTCAAGCAGCTATTTCTACTGACCAAAGGGTCAATAAAACTATAGAGCATAATTTAACTTATACAAAGGATATTACAAAAGACTTTAATTTGAATGCAATTGCTGGATATTCTTACTATAATTATAATTCTAATGGTAGCTTTGTTAGTGCAAAAGGTTTTGCAGCTTCACAAACTAATTTATTAGAAAACATGGAAGGTGGAATCCCAACAGAAACTAGAACTGGTTCTTATAAAGGTTTAGTTGAAATGCAATCTGTTTTTGCTAGAATTTCATTAGCTTTATATAATAAATTAAATGTAGATTTAACCATAAGACGTGACGGTTCATCTAAAACAGCAGCAGGAAAAAAATATGGAAATTTCCCTTCTTTGGGTATTGGCTATAAACTAGTTGAAGGAAAAGAAGGATTAGTAAATGATTTGAAATTAAGAGTAAATGTGGGTAAAACAGGTAATACTGAATTCCCAAGAAACTCTTCTGTAGGTATCATTGAATATAATGGTCCAGATCAATTTAATATTGTAAATAATGCAAATTCTCAATTAACATGGGAGACTACAACTTCTTACGGAGTAGGTACAGACTTTACATTAATACATGGTAATTTAACAGGATCTGTTGATTATTTCAACAAAAACACAACTGATTTAATAGTTGGTATTCCTTCAACTTCAGGACAGCCATCTCCAGCAGGTATTAAATACACTAATTTACCTGCAAATCTAATTAACCAAGGAGTAGAAGTTACTTTAAATTATAAAATAATTGATACTGAAGATTTATCATGGGATATCTCTGGAAATATGGCATTCTTATCAAATAATATTAAAAATCTAGGAGCATCAAACGTGTATAATGTTGGTTCTATTGCTGGAGCAGGTTTGACTGATTCTTATGTACAAAGAATACAAGATGGATACCCTTTATATACATACTATCTTCCAACATTTACTGGATATGATGCAAATGGGATTTCACAATATGCAGATGGCGGCGCTTTAAAAATGTTAGACAAACAGCCATTGCCTAAAATGACTGCCGGTTTTTCAACAAGTTTGGCTTACAAAGCATTTGATTTCTCAACATCTTTATATGGAAATTTCGGACATTATTTATTTAACAATACCAATGTCGCTCTTTTCTACCAGAATCAATTGGGAGGTAAAAACGTAACTCCAGCAGTGGCAAATTCAGTTCAATCGAGATCTGATGCTAATACACCATCTACCAAGTACCTTGAAAAAGGAGACTTTATTAGAATGGGGAATTTAACCTTTGGTTATACTGTTAAAGGAGATGCTTTAGAGCGTTTTAAAATGAAATCAGCTCGTATCTATGTAAATGCTTCCAACTTATTTGTTATTACTAGCTATTCAGGATTCGATCCAGAAGTTGATACTAACAAAACTTTAAATGGTATTCCTTCAGCAGGTATAGATTATTTATCGTATCCAAAATCTAGAGCTTTTTCAATAGGCCTTAACGTAACATTTTAATTAGAGTAAAAATGAAAAAATATAATTTTATAAAGTACAGCATTTTTGCAGGAGCCTTAGTTCTTGGAGTTAGTTGTACTAATTTAGATGAAAAAATTCTTGATGCAACAGATATTTCAACCGCAGATCCAGATGCTGTTTTAAGTTCCGCTTACAATGGATTGAAACAATTTGAGACTCAAGACGGAATATTTGCAGTGTCAGAGGTCTCTACGGATTTTATAATTGTACCAACTCGTGCAGGTGACTGGGGTGATGGTGGCGCTTGGCTGCAAGATCATTTTCATACATGGACTGCAGATAGTAGAGAAGTTAACTCTGCTTGGAAACAAATGCTATCAAGTGTCTATAGTTGCGATTTAGCATTAGCAATCAAAGGAATTCCAGCTTCTAAGAAAGCAGAAGCCCAATTTTTGAAAGCGTTTTATTACTATAATGCTATCGATTTGTATGGGCAGGTACCTTATAGAGAAGCAGGTAGTAATCCAGATGATTTCCCTAAAGCATGGACTTCTCCTGAAGCTACAGCACAAATTATTACTTTGCTTGAACAAGCCTTGCCTAATTTGCCAGCAAAAAACACTTCTGACCCTTCAATTGCGAGTAAAGATGCGGCAAACTTTTTGTTAGCTAAAATTTATTTGAATAAAGCCGTGTATGATATGCCTTCTCACACGGGATTTAATGCAAACAATGTAGCTAATATGAATAAAGTAATTCAATACGTGGATGCTATTTCTAGCGCTACTACTTTAGCTCCTGATTACTGGGATAACTTTAAGCCATCAAACAATACCTGTCCAGAGTTAATTTTAACCTCAAGAAACGTTCTTGGTGTTGATGCGGTAGCGGGATTGGGAATAAATGGAATAAAATCAAGATGGTATATGAGTGCTCATTACAATCAAATTCCAAGTGGTTGGAACGGATTTTCAGTGTTACAGGAATATTACGACAAGTTTGACCCATCTGATAGACGTATTAAAAATAATGACGCAGCTGTTATTGCAGCTTTCGGAAGTCCCCTTGGAATGCGCAGAGGACAACAATTTGACAAAGGAGGCGTTAAACCTTTAACTACAAGAGCTCAAAACGGCTCATTGCCACTGGATTTCCAAAGTGACCTTGCGGGCTTACCTGCAGATGGCAAAATCGTAAGTGCTAACTGGCTTGAAAGATGGGGTATTCGTCCTCAAAAATACATTCCAGATGTATCTAATATGGAGAAACCTGAAAATGATTATGTATTATTCCGTTATGCAGATGCATTATTGATGAAAGCTGAAGCTATTGTAAGAGGTGGTACAAGTACTACTACTACCGCTTCTATTGCCGCTTTATTATCTTCTCGTCAAGGAATCACTACAGTAATTAATTTATCAACAATACCTAATATAGATAAAGCAAGAGCAACTGAATTGTGGGAAGAAGGATGGAGAAGAAATGATATGATTCGTTTCGGAACTTATACAACTTCAAGAGCAACAATGAAAAATACTGAAGCTTTTAGAGTATTGTTACCTATACCTACTACAGCTTTGTTGAATCCAAATATTCGACAAAATCCTGGATATGCAAATTAGTAATTGTTTATAACTTTTAGTTGGTTTTAGTTAGTAAAAAGAGGGTATTCAACTACCCTCTTTGTTATTTTACAATAGAACCAACGTGATTTTTGTAGCCTTTTTTGGAGCTTCATTTATAAAAAATGAATCAATTTAAGATTATTATATTTTTTTTATAACCATAAAATAACATAATTTAGTACCATATAATTATATTAATTCATAACTAAGATGTTAAACCGATTTCTATTTTTTCTCCTATCCTTACTTTTTATAAATTGTTCTAAAGACAATTCAGATTCATTATTTACCAAATTAGACGCTTCTGAAACTGGAATTGATTTTCAAAACGAAGTGAAAAACGGCAAGGATATGAATATATTCAAATACCGTAATTTTTATAATGGTGGTGGTGTTGCAATTGGCGATATCAATAATGATGGCTTAGCCGATATTTTTTTTACTTCCAATCTAAGTGATAATAAACTGTACTTAAATAAAGGGAATTTAAAATTCGAAGACATTTCAAAAAAAGCAGGAATTGATCTTCCTAAATCCTGGTCAACAGGAGTAAATATGGTCGATATCAATGGAGATGGATTATTAGATATTTATGTTTCAAATGCGGGAAACAATATTAACTCTATTAGAAAAAGCCAATTATATATTAATAATGGCAACTTAACCTTTACAGAAAAGGCCGAGGAATATAATCTAGCAGATACAGGAATCACAACTCATGCAGCCTTTTTTGATTATGATAGAGATGGAGATTTAGATTGTTATATTCTTAATAATAGTTTTATACCAGTAAGTAGTTTAAATTATTCCAATAAAAGAGATTTACGTGATAAAAATTGGGATGTTGCAACTATTTTAAAAGGAGGTGGTGACAAATTACTGCGCAATGATAACGGAAAATTTGTCGATGTTAGTGAAGCTGCTGGAATATACGGAAGCTTAATCGGTTTTGGTTTAGGCGTTACTGTAGGAGATGTCAATGGGGATATGTATCCAGACATTTACATTTCTAATGATTTTTATGAAAAAGATTATTTATACATCAATAATAAAAACGGAACTTTTACGGAACAAATTGAAGGATGGACATCTCATATAAGTCAATCTTCAATGGGAGCTGATATGGCCGATATAAACAATGACGGTAGAGCCGATGTTTTTACAACTGATATGTTACCAGAAAATGATGAGCGTCTAAAAAAGACTACCAATTTTGATAACTATGATTTATTCACCAGGAAATTAAATCTAGACTTCTACAATCAATACATGCAAAACACTTTGCAAATAAATGATGAAAACAATAAATTTAAAGAAATAGCCAATTACGCTGGAATAGCAAAAACGGATTGGAGCTGGGGCGCGCTATTATTTGATATGGATAATGACGGTTATAAAGATATTTATGTTTGTAACGGTATTTTCAATGACCTAACTAATCAGGATTTTATGGACTTTTTTGCAAATGAATTTTTGCAAAAAATGGTGGTTACTGGTAAAAAAGAAGATATGGAAGTTATCATTGCTAAGATGCCCAGTACACCTATTCCAAATTATGCCTATAAAAATAATCACAACCTTACCTTTACAAATGAAGTAGTAAAATGGGGTTTAGACACACCCAGTTTTTCGAATGGTGCTGCTTACGGTGACTTAGACAACGATGGGGATCTTGATTTAGTGGTAAATAACGTAAACATGAACGCTTTTGTTTATAAAAACAATTCAGATAAAAAGAAAGAAAATCATTTTATAAAAGTAAAACTAAAGGGAGAAAATCAAAATAAATTTGCCATAGGAAGTGTTGTGGAATTATTTTCAGGAAAGGAAATAATTCGTCAGGAATTAATTCCTTCAAGAGGATTTCAATCCTCAATTGATTATGTGATGACTTTTGGAATTGGAACAAAAAAAATAGATTCCTTACACGTTATCTGGCCTAATGGTAAATTCCAAACTATGAAAAAAGTAGTAAATAATACCACTTATAATTTGAATATAACTGATGCCAAACTCAATTATATTCAAAAAATTGACAAGCCAAAACCATTGTTTATTGAAAAGAAAAACAACTTTTTAGCTCACAAAGAAAACGAGTATATCGATTTTGATTACGAAGGTTTAATATCAAAAGAACTTTCCCAAGAAGGACCATCACTTGCCGTTGGCGACATTAACGGTGATGGAAATGAAGATGTTTATATTGGCGGAGCCAAGGGACAAGCTGGTAAAATTTACCTAAATAACGGCAATAATTCTTGTACTGTAACCAATCAAAAAGACTTAGATTTTGATATAAATTATGAAGATACCGCCGCAAGTTTTTTTGATGCAGACGGCGATGGAGATTTGGATTTATTAGTTGGTTCTGGAGGAAATGAAAAGGCTGATCAAGCAAATTATAAAAACAGATTGTATTTAAATAATGGAAAAGGATTATTTACCAAGAGCAAATCTAGTTTACCAACTACTAATAATAATGTGTCGGTAATTGCCCCATATGATTTTGATAATGATGGTGATATAGATGTATTTATTGGCAGCAGAAGCGTTCCTGGTGTATATGGAATCATTCCAAAACAATTGTTATTAGAAAATGATGGGAAAGGAAATTTTACCAATATCACTGGCAAAAAAGCGTTTAAACTGGATGAAGTTGGAATGATAACTGATGCCGTTTGGGAAGACATTGACAACGATGGTAAAAAAGATTTAATTATTGTTGGCGATTGGATGGCCCCAATTATATTCAAAAATACAGGTCGAAGATTAGCTGAATTTAAATCAGATCTTACTAATTATCCTGGTTTTTGGAATACTGTTAGTTGTGTCGATTTGAACAATGATGGCAAAAAAGATTTGATTTTAGGCAATAAAGGGACAAATACATCTTATAAAGCAACTGTTTCAAACCCAATGAAAATGTTTGTAAATGATTTTGATTCTAATGGTACAATTGAACAAATTACAACAAGAACAATCGACGGAAAAGATGTACCTGTTCATTTAAAATCTGAATTGGCAAAACAAATTCCGATGATAAAAAAGAAAAATTTGAGTTATGATGAATATGCTAAGAAATCGTTTCCAGAATTATTTTCAAAAGAAATAATAAGTAATGCAATTCAAAAAATAGCAAATACACAAGAAAGCATCATTGCAATTAACAGAGGAAATGGAAAATTTGAAGTAAAAGCATTACCAAAAGAAGTACAATTTTCGAGTGTGAATACCATATGCACTATAGATGTGAATAAAGACGGAATTTTAGATATTATACTTGGTGGAAATCAATATGAATTCAAGCCCCAATTTGGTAGATTGGACTCTAATTATGGAAGTGTTTTATTAGGCAACAAAAAAGGAACTTATACTTGGACATCATATTCTAAATCCGGATTTTATTTAAAAGGAGAAGTGAAACACATTCAAAAAATAAAAAACAAGAATAATACTTATTCAATTATCGCGGTAATTAATGATGGAACACCTAAAACATTTGAAATTAATGAATAATTTTTATAGTCTTTTATTAGCCACATTGCTGTTTGTCAGTTGTTCAAAAAAACAAGATTTGCTATTTGAAAAATTAGACCCATCGAAAAGTAACATTACATTCAACAATCAATTATTGGATTCTAAAAAGATATCAATTTTAGATTATCTCTATTATTACAATGGAGGTGGAGTTGCTTTAGGTGATATCAATAACGATGGATTAGTTGATATTTATTTTACATCAAATCAAGGAAAAAATAAATTATACCTCAATAAAGGAGGTAACAAATTTGAAGACATTAGTGAAAAAGCGGGTATAGAAGGTCAAAGTGATTGGGAAACCGGTTCTATTATGGCTGATGTTAACGGAGATGGATATGTAGACATTTATGTTTGCGCCGTGGTGGGAATTAATGGGTTTGAAGGTCACAATGAGTTATTTATTAATAACAAAGACAATACTTTTACTGAAAGTGCTGCAGAATATGGCTTGGATCTAGATAATTATAGTTCTTCAGCTGCATTTTTAGATTATGATGGTGATGGTGATTTAGACATGTATTTATTAAATCATGCTGTTCATACTGAACAATCTTATGGAAATGCGGCCATTAGAAATAAAAGAAATTATGAATGCGGCGATAAATTATTCCGAAATGATAATGGCAAATTTGTAGACGTAAGTGAAAAAGCAGGAATCTTTGGTGGTGCCAATGGATACGGACTTGGGCTTGCAATTTCTGATTTTAATTTAGACGGTTATCCGGATATTTATGTGGGCAATGACTTTCATGAGGATGACTATTACTACTTGAATAATGGCGATGGTACTTTTACAGAAAGCTTAAAAAACCATTTTGGTCACACTGCTAGATTTTCAATGGGTCTCGATGTTGCTGATGTCAATCATGATGGTTTTCCGGATATTATGACCTTAGACATGCTTCCGGAAAGTGAAAAAGTTTTGAAATCTTCTTTAGGTGATGATAATGTACAAATGCTAAAAGTTAGAACAGAAAAACTAGGGTATCATTATCAATACACCAGAAATATGTTACAAATAAATCAAGGAGGAAATAATTTTACCGAAACTGCTTTATTAAGCGGAATTGCTGCAACAGACTGGAGCTGGAGCACTTTATTTGCAGATTATGATCAAGATGGAGAACAAGATATTTTTGTTTGTAATGGAATACCAAAACGACCAAATGATTTGGATTACGTGAAATACCTATCGAATGATCAAGTAAAAACTAAAATTAATTCAACTAAATTATTAGATAAAGAAGCGTTAAGAAAAATGCCAAATGGCAAGGTTACAAATTATATTTTTCAAGGTTCGAAAGATTTAATGTTTAATAACAAATCAGCTGATTGGATTGAGAATGATTCCATAATTTCAAACGGAAGTGCTTATGGAGATTTAGATAATGATGGTGATTTAGATGTTGTGACAAATAATCTAAACAATATTGCTTCAATTTACATCAACAAAACGAATGAAAAAGCCAATTATTTAAAAATAAATTTACGTTTTGAAGGAAAAAACACATTTGGAATTGGAACAAAAGTATTTTCATATTACAAAGGGAAATTGCAATATAAGGAGTTGCAAACCACCCGAGGATTTCAATCTTCATCGGAACCACTAATTCATTTTGGATACGGAAAAATAAGCAACATTGATTCATTGGTTGTAATATGGCCTGACAAAACGGTACAAACATTAAAGAATGTAAAAACAAATCAAACGCTAACAATTAAACCGAATACAAACCGAAAAACATTTGATTATAAAAAATTACATCCAGCAATTTTACCTGTTTTTAAAAAATCAGAAACCAATTTAGGAATCGATTTCAATCATCAAGAAAATGACTTTGTCGATTTTACTGCTCAAAAATTAATTCCCTATCAGCGTTCAGATCGAGGACCTGCAACAGTTGTTGGCGACTTAAACAATGATGGCAAAGACGATGTTTTCTTTGGTGGTTCACAGGGAAAATTAGCCGCTATTTACCTTCAAAACGAAAAAGGGTTTTCAAAAAAATCTTATCCTTCAATTAAGTTAGATTCTATTTATGAAGATGCATCGGCTGTTGTTGGTGATTTTAATGGAGACAAACAAAATGATTTACTAGTTGCATCAGGAAGTGGTCAATATGCTGCTGATTTAGTTCATCGATTGTATTTAGGAAATGCACTAACTAAAAGTACTTTCCCAGACACGAATGCAATGAACGCGACTTTAATAAAAGCGATTGATTATGATAAAGATGGTGATTTAGACCTGTTTATAGGAAACAATTCTAAATATAATAGTTTTGGTAAAATGCCAGATTGTTATTTATTAAACAATAACAAAGGGGTGTTTTCTATCGTTCAAAGTAAAACATTTGCGGGAATAGGAATGGTTTCTGATGCCGTAGTTACTGATTTTAATAATGACGGAACCCTCGATTTGATTGTTGTAGGAGAATGGATGAAACCTACATTTTTTGCCAATATTAAGGGAAACTTCAAAGATGTTACTGAAAGTCTTTTGCCCGGTAATCAAAATGGCTTATGGCAGTCTATTAGTGCATTTGACATTGACCATGATGGTGATTTAGATTATTTAGTAGGTAATTGGGGAATGAATTCAAAATTTAAGGCTTCTCAAGAATTCCCAATGAAAATGTATTTCGATGACTTTGATGCCAATGACACTTTCGAAACAATTGTTACTATCGAAAAAAATGGCAAATACTACACAACCTTGGGGTTAGATGAACTAACTGAAGAATTTAGTGGGATGTTAAAAAAGAAATTTAAAACTTATAAATCCTTTGCAGGAAAAACAGTTGAGGAAGTTTTTGACCCAAAAATGTTAGCAAAAGCAAAGTTGTATGAAGTTCACAATTTAAAATCGGGTTATTTAAGAAATGACAACGGTAAATTTACTTTTGTTCCCTTCTCGAATAAAATGCAAGTAAGCCCTATAACCTGTTTTGCTAAAACTGATTTTGATGGCGATGGACAAGACGATATTTTTGCCGCTGGAAATTATTTTGGCGTAACTCCATATCACAGCCGCTTTGATGGTTTTTCAGGAGCTTTAATAAAAAATGAAAAAACTATATTATTAGGAAATCAAATAGGAATTGATTTAACTCAAAAAGCAGTTAGACATTTAGACATTTTAAAATTCAATGGTAAAAACTATCTTTTGGTTACAATCAACAATAAAAAAGCAGAAGTATATGAAATACCAATGTCTATAAATTAAAATAAAAAAGTAATTACCCTTTATAAATACTCGAAATGAAATTTAAAATATATTATATCATCGGAATTTGTTTGCTTTTTATTTCATGCAAAAAAGAAAACCATATTGAAGTTACCACTGACGAATATCATGCTTCTATTGAAAACATTACTCAAATAATGATCCATGATATTTTCTCCCCTCCAGTTGCTAGTAGAATATTTGTATATCCAAATATTGCAGCTTATGAAGTAATTGCACAAAATAATAAAACATATGCTAGTTTGCAACATCAATTAAACGGATTAGATTCTATTCCAGTATTAGACCCAAAAAGTGGCGTAAACCAACCGTTAGCAGCCATAATTGCTCATATGGAAGTGAGTAAGCAATTGGTTTTTTCTGAAGAAATAGTCGAGAAATTTAGAGATAGTTTGTATAAAAAATGGCAAGATGAAAACTCGACTGAATTTGAGCAATCAAAAGAATATGGGCTTAAAGTAGCCGAAAGAATCGTAAAATGGATGAATAAAGACAAATACAAACAAACCCGTACGATGTCTAAGTTTTCTGTCTTTGCAAATCAACCCAGTAGATGGCAACCAACGCCTCCAGCATATATGGATGCGATAGAACCACATTGGGGTGAAATAAGAACCTTAGTACTAGATTCCGCCTCACAATTTAAACCAATCCCTGCTCTACCCTTTTCATTGGATAAAAACTCCCCTTTTTTCAAACAAGTGCAAGAGGTTTATGACATTAGTATGAAAATGAAAAATTTGGGTGATGGATGTAGTGAGGTTAAGATGGCTCAGTTTTGGGACTGCAATCCCTATGTGTCAGTTAGTCAAGGCCATATGATGTTTGCTAAAAAGAAAATTACTCCAGGAGCACATTGGATAGGAATTACAAAAATTGCTTGTCGAAAATCCAAAGCTGATTTTGACAAAACAGTTTTTGCTTACACCAAGACGTCGATCGGTATGTTTGACGCATTTATTAGCTGTTGGGACGAAAAATTTAGAAGCAATGTGATTCGACCAGAAACGGTAATTAATCAACATATAGATGAAAACTGGAAACCTGCCCTACAAACACCACCATTTCCTGAATACACAAGTGGACATTCTGTCGTTTCTACAGTATCATCAAATATTTTAACCTCTATTTTTGGCGATAATTTTTCATATACAGATGATACCGAATTACAATTTGGCTTACCCAATAGGACTTTTTCTTCATTCAATATAGCTTCAAAAGAAGCTGCTATGAGTCGGTTTTATGGAGGAATACATTACAGATCTGCAATTGAAAACGGAATAGTTCAAGGCACAAACATAGGAACATATATTAATAGTACTATTAATTTTTTTAAATCTAAATAAATCAAATCTATATAATGAATAATAAGTTAAAGTGGTTAATAGCTGTCGTTTTACTGTCGTTTTTAGGTTGGTACTTTTTATTAAAGCAATCAGATTACACCATAACTTTTAAAGTTAATGCCGCTACAGGAACTATTTCTCAAGGAATTATGGAATGGACGGCAATTCAAACTAAAAATCAAAATGAAATTTATACTGTTATAGAAAAGAGAAATTTTGATTTCATCAAACAACGGATGAAAAAAGGGAATGAAGAGTTAGAATATACTTGGAATATGAAATCAATTAACGATTCTATAACTAATGTTTCAGTTGGAATAAAAGATTTAAATCATTCCTACTACAATAAGCTAACTGCACTTCCATTTGTTCCATCAAAATTTAAAACAGAACAAATTAATAAAATAAAATCATTTAAAACGGGTCTTGAAGATCATATTGGCAATTTTAAAATTAGAATTGATGGTGAAAAATCATCTAAAGAAATTTATGTAGCCTATATTTCTTTGAAAAGTTCTATGCAAGAAAAGGCCCAAACTATGATTGGATATGATGCTGAAATTGTGGGATATTTAGATAGAAATAAAATAAAAATAATCGGTTTTCGTCCTTATTTAGAGGTTACTAATTGGGATCAAGATAAAGAGATTGTTAGTTTTAATTATTGTTTTCCAATACCTAAAAACACAAAATATGTTCCTGATGACAATGTAAAGTTTAAAATAATTCCTGCTATAAAAGGACTACAGGCAACTTATTATGGAAATTATAGGACTTCAGATAGAGCTTGGTTTACCCTCCTAGATTATGCCAAACAGAGAAATATTAAATTAGCAAATAAACCTCTTGAGCATTTTCTTGCCAATCCTTTTAATGGTGGTGATGACCTATCCTGGGAAACCCAAATAATATTACCATTTGAGTAAAATTTAAAGTACTTATTTAAAAATACTTTAAGGATTCGAAAACGTTTTCGTCACTTCCGAAAACGTTATTATATCTATATTACATTTAATTAGCAATTTTACAATTATATTTAAATAATATAAATGAAATTGATGAAATTAAAATTAAGCTTTTGGCAAATTATCAACATGAATGTTGGTTTTTTTGGAATTCAATATAGTTTTGGTTTGCAACAAAGTGCCGTTAACCCCATTTATGATTTTCTTGGCGCTAGTCCAGATCAATTGCCTTTACTGAATCTTGCTGGTCCATTAACCGGTTTATTGATTCAGCCTATAATTGGAGCAATGAGTGATAAAACTTGGTCTCCCAAATTTGGTGGTAGAAGAAAACCCTATTTTTTTGTTGGAGCATTATTGTGTAGTATTGCTTTATTACTTTTTCCATTTAGTAGTTCTTTATGGATGGCCGCAGGTTTACTATGGATATTAGATGCCGGTAATAATACTGCCATGGAGCCCTATAGAGCTTTTATTGCAGACACGTTAGACACAGAACAGCAACCCACAGGTTTTCAAGCTCAAAGTTTCTTTACTGGATTTGGTCAAACTTTGGCAAACGTTTCACTATTTATTTTTCCGTTAATTTTTATTGGAACTACTGGTAAATTACCCACATGGGTTTTTGCCTCCTTTTTTCTTGGAGCTGTTTGTTCTATAGGGTCTGTTTGGTGGAGTTCTCATACCACTAAAGAAATCCCTCCAACGGATGAGGAATTAAAAATAATAAGAGAGGAACCATTACATCTTTTCACTCCTTTTATTGATATACTTTCAGCTATTAAATACATGCCAAAAGTAATGTGGCAATTAGCACTAGTATATTTATTTCAATGGTACGCCTTGTTTTGTTACTGGCAAAATTCATCCAAAAGTATCGCGCTTTCAGTTTGGCATACAAGCCCTCAAAAAGACATGAAATTATACGGAGAAGCAGTAAGTTGGACAGGTTTAGTAAACGGATGGTACAATGTAGTAACTTTTTTATGTGCATTTGGATTGGTTTATTTTGCAAAAAAATATTCGCCAAAGATGGTGCATTTTTCTTGTTTAGTTTTAGCTGCAATTGGGTTTTTAATTTTCCCACATATAGAAAACAAATACCTTTTATTCCCGGCAATTACTGGCTTTGGAATTGGTTGGGCGAGCATGATGGGAATTCCTTATTTAATGGTTGTAAATGACATCCCAAAAGAACGTTACGGAGTTTATATGGGAATTATCAACATGATGATTGTAATTCCTATGTTTATTCAAACGATAACTTTTGGCTATATTATGAAACATTTTCTGAACAATGATGCTAGGTTAGCCATAACATTTGCAGGTATATTATTAGTTATAAGTGCAATTTGCACTTTATTTATTAAAACAAAAAAAGTGACTATCGATGAATGATTCAACAAATAATACGATGGAAACTATAGACATACTTTGCGTTGGAGAAGTTTTAGTAGATTTTATTGGGCACCAAGAAGGTGTACTTATCAACGAAACTAGAGATTACCACAGGTATTTAGGAGGTTCACCTACCAATGTTGCCATGAATGCTACGAGATTAGGTTTGAATACTACATTAATTGCTTCAGTAGGAGATGATGGTTTTGGAAGTTATATCTTGGAAAGATTATCAAGTGTTAGTCTAAATACAAATCATGTTAATGTCTTAGAAGATAAATCAACAAGCGTAATATTCGTATCAAGATCAGATGGAACACCTGATTTTATTCCCTATCGTGAAGCAGATTGCTGCATTTATGAAGAGCAAATTACTGCGGAAATTTTATCTCAAACCAAAATATTTCATACTACTTGCTTTGCATTAAGTAAAAATCCTGCCCAAGAAACAATCCTAAAGAAAGCACAAGAAGCTTATAAACTAGGCTGTCAATTGAGCATAGATGTTAATTATGCTAAAAAATTATGGAATAGTCAAGAGGAAGCTTTTCAGGTAATTAAAACCTATTGCAGCTTTAATCCTTTGATTAAAATTAGTGAAGACGATATGATGCGTCTTTTCGAAAAGGAACTTCCGCATGAAGATATTTTTAATTTTTTTCATAACGAAGGTGTCGATATTGTATGCTTAACTTTAGGAAGTAAAGGCGTCAAATTATCTCAAAAGGGAAAAGGAATCATTCAATTACCCGCAATTAAAATTGACAAAGTAATGGACTCTACTGGAGCTGGCGATGCTTTTTGGTCTGGATTTTTATTTGCTTTTATCAAAGAAAAAACGATTGATGAATGTTTGGGTATTGCCTTGAAATTAGCCGCTTTAAAATTGCAAAATGTAGGACGGTTACCCGATAATATCAACATTCTATCTCAACTTTTATAATATAATATGCAAGAAAATAATAAAATCAGTAATGGCGTCATGCTTAATGCCTACCCAGATAGTATCGGAACAAAATTTAGCGATACAGTGGCCATGCTTAAAATGACTGAATTTAAAGATGTCTTCTCTTTATTGTATGTATTGCCTACTTTTTTTAATAGCGATTTAGATAGAGGCTTCTCGATTATTGATTATAATATAAATACAGATTTGGTAGACACCAATGATTTGAACGATTTAAATGAAATCAATATTAAATTAAAATTTGATATAGTTTTAAACCATTTATCCGTTGGATCACCTCAATTTAAAGATGTGTTGCAAAAAGGAGAACAATCTGCTTTTAAAGATTTTTTCATTAATTGGAATGAGTTCTGGGAAGGAAATGGAGTAAAGAATGAAGAGGACATCATAATTCCAGAAGCAAAGTTTCTCAACAAACTGTTCATGAGAAAATCGGGATTACCCATATTAAAAGTGCGATTTCCTGATGGTTCTGAACAACCCTTTTGGAATACTTTTTACCAACAAATAACCTACAATCCAATTAATGAAGCTGATTTAAACAGCATTCCCGACTTGACAGATTCGTCACGAATGAAAATTGTCAAAAAAATTAATGATGCCATAGAACAAGCTATTGATTTCAACACAATTGAATTTGCAGATGCTATTAATTTCAAAAAAGAAATAACTCAAATTGTGGAGCAAAAACGTTCCTATTTGGGCCAGATGGATGTCAATGCCACCTCCCCATTGGTTTGGGATTTTTACGAAGAAACATTGCAGAAAGTAAGCAGTTATGGTTGCAGTATTTTGCGCTTGGATGCTTTTGCTTATTTACACAAACAAGTAGGCGAATCAAATTTTTTTAATACGCCAGGAACTTGGGAATATTTAGAACGAATAAATCAAATTGCTCAAAAAAACAATTTGATGCTTTTGCCAGAAATTCATGCAGAATATGGACTTCACTTGCATGATGAAGTAGCCAACAAGGGTTATTATATTTATGATTTTTTCTTACCGGGATTGACCATTCACACTATTGAGAGTAAATCTAGCAAAGCTTTATTAAGTTGGGCAAAGGAAATTATCAAGAAAGGATATAAAACAGTTAACATGTTGGGTTGTCATGATGGAATTCCTGTTTTGGATTTAAAAGGAAAAGAAATCGATGGTGCGTATAACAAAGGTTTATTGGAAGATAGTGAAATAGAAAAAATCATGAATACCATCATGGAGCGTGGTGGTCGAGTGAAAAATCTTTATGACTCATCAGGAAATAAAATTTCGTACTATCAAATTAACGGAACATTTTTTAGTGCTTTGGGCGAAGACGAACAAAAAATGCTTTTGGCGAGAGCCATCCAAATGTTTATGCCTGGGATTCCACAAGTTTGGTATCTGGATATATTTGCTGGAAAAAACAACTATGAGGCTGCTGACAACGGCGGTAGTGCAGGTCATAAAGAAATAAATCGCACCACCTTATCAATGCAAGACGTAGCTCAAGGTTTGGAGACTGCTATTGTGAAAAAACAACTTGAAATCATTCGTTTAAGAAATACTTCCAATGCCTTTTTAGGTCAAATTGAAATAAATGAAAGTCTTGAAAATAAAATCGATATCAAATGGAAGAATGACAACTCAGTGCTACACTTGAAGGCCGATCTCGATACCTATAATTTTACAATTGAACATATTGAACATGGAACAACAGCTGTTTTTAGCTATTAATTACTTTCAAAAAATTTGAATAAAAGTGTTTTTGTTTTATTGCTATTCCTGTAAGATCTTTTTTCGACCTTGTAGTTATTTAGTCCGACAAAAAAAACTGCAAGGTATAGGAAACCTTACAGGAATTTAAAATTAAATATAGAACAACCATTTAACAATCAAAATCAGTTTATAAAGCATCTAATTTATAAAATGATACTATTCAATAAAATCATATAACTAGAAAATAAATGAAAAAAAACACCATTAAACTAGCCATGTATTTAAACTATTTTGTCTTTGCTATTCTATTGAATAGTGTGGGAATAGTTATTTTAAAAGCACAAAAAAATTATGGAGTCGATGAATTACAAGCTAGTATTCTGGAAGCGTATAAAGATTTGCCTATTGCAATTGTCTCTTTTTTAATTGCTTCTTTTTTACCTAGAATAGGATATAAAAAAGCAATGCTGATTGGTTTAGCATTAGTATTTGTTGCTTGTATTACCATGTATTTTGGAAATTCATTTGATACAGCCAAAATCCTTTTTGCAACTGTTGGAGTTTCATTTGCTTTGATAAAAGTGTCGGTGTATTCCCTTATTGGAACGGTTACCGAAAATCAAAAAGAACACAATAGTTTGATGAGTAGTATCGAAGGCGTTTTTATGATTGGAATTGCATTAGCTTACTTCTTATTTCCAGCTTTCAATTCTGATTCTGATCCAGATGCTTGGCTAAACGTATATTGGTTGTTAGCCGGGATTTCAATGTTGTCCTTTGGTTTTTTGTTCTTCGCCAAATTTGAAAATCAAACAGAAATTCCTGGTGTTAATTTGGCAGATGATTTCATGCAAATGTTCAAATTATTTACTAAACTTTTGACGATAGTTTTTGTAATTAGCGCCTTTCTTTTTGTAATGATAGAACAAGGAATTATGACTTGGTTGCCTACATTTAATGATAAAGTATTACACTTACCAGAAAACATAAGCATCATGATGGCTAGTATTTTGGCTATAACTTTGGCTGTGGGACGTTTGCTTGCTGGTGTCATAACCAAGAAAATAAATTGGATTTGGGTACTTAGTTTTTGCATCGTAATGGCGATGTTGATTGTTGTTTTTGTTTTGCCAAGGACAGTTGGGCTGGAAGTTATAGAAATTAATTCTCTAAGCGATATTCCTTTGATAGGATTTGCCTTCCCACTGGTAGGCTTATTTATAGCGCCAATTTATCCACTTTTAAATTCGGTTGTTTTAAGTGCATTACCAAATAAGTTACATAGTTCCATGACGGGTTTAATCGTTGTTTTTTCGGCACTTGGAGGTACTCTGGGATCAAGAATAATCGGGTATTTGTTTAAGAACGAAGGCCCTGAAAACGCATTTTATTACACATTAATTCCTATGCTTTTATTGTTGATCTCATTCTTTTTATTAAAAAAACTAACTGCAAAATCATGAAAATTTCATTATATATAGATCAAGCATTTCGCGAACTTCTACTTCAAGAAGATACTGATCAGGATAAGAGAATAACAGTTGATGATAAAGGTCCAAAAAAGTTTGTTTTAAAATCATCGACAGTAGAAATTACTATTGTAGGCACTTATTTCCTTTCTAATTTGTTGCAAGAATTGGTGTTAGCTAAAGAAAATAACCAAGATTTTATTGAAACTGAATCCATTTTTGAACTTCCTGCCAATCGAATTTCTAGAATGATCAGGGACTATTTTTGGGACGGCCTAACGAGAACTTTGGACGAAAAAGGATTAGAAAAATTGTTGAAAGATTCAAAATCAAAAACAAAAAATCCTATAATTTATATTCCCTATACAGACAATTTTAGCTTAGAATATTTCCAAAAAATAGCTCCAAAATTCAATTTAAAAGTAATACGATTGCCCGAAATTATCTCTCCAGAATATGTAAGCAGCATTAACGACGAAGGTGGGATTTTGGCTTTGGCTTTAAAAACAGAAGGTCAAAATATTGAAGGATATCCATTTGTAGTTCCTGGAGCACGATTCAACGAAATGTATGGTTGGGATAGTTATTTTGAAAATATCGGCTTGTTAATAGATAATAAATTAGACCTAGCTCAAAGCATGGTCGAAAATTTTGATTATCAAATTACCCATTACGGCAAAATATTAAATGCCAATAGATCGTATTATCTAACTCGAACGCAACCTCCATTTTACTCGAGTATGATTCGTGAGGTATTTGAAAAGATGCCCGTCAAAAACACAAAATGGCTAGGTGAAAAACTAGAAACTTGTATAAAAGAATACGAAACCGTTTGGATGGAAAATGGAAAACGACTTACCGAAAACGGATTAAATCGCTATTTTGCACAAGGAATTGGATTGCCTCCAGAAACAGAAACCGGACATTATGATGACATTTTAAAACCTTATGCCGAAGCGGCCAATTTGACTATTTTTGAATATGAAAAATTGTATTACCAAAGAAAAATAGAAAACAAAACACTTGATGTTTATTTTGTTCACGACCGAAGTGTTCGCGAAAGCGGCCATGACACAAGCTACAGAATAGAAGGGAATTGTGCCGATTTGAATGTTGTCGAACTCAATGCCATGTTATACAAATATGAAACTGATTTTGCCGAGTTAATCGCATCTCATTTTGATGATAATTTTGATTACAAAACCAAAATGTACAATCAAAAATATTGGACAGAAAAAGCCGAAAGCCGAAAAAAATTAATAAATCAGTTGCTTTGGAACGATCAAGAGTGCTGCTTTTTTGACTATAATTTTAAAACTCAAAAACAGAATGTTTTTCTGTCAGCGACTAGCTTTTTCCCGCTTTGGGCAAAAATTGCAACTCAAGAACAAGCCGATAAAATGGTTGAAAAGTGTTTGCCAAAATTGGTTTATTTGGGAGGAATAGCAGGCTGCTCTGAAGAGTCTCTTTCCTATATTGGAAAAGACCAGATGCTACGCCAATGGGATTTCCCAAACGGCTGGCCTCCACATCAAATAATTATTTGGCAAGGATTAATCCATTACGGATACCAGACAAAAGCCCAAGAATTAATTTACAGATGGCTTTGGATGATCACAAAAAATGCTTGTGATTATAACGGAACTGTTCCAGAAAAATATGATGTTGTAAGTGCTTCGCACAAAGTTTTTGCTGAATACGGCAATCAAGGGACAGATTTTGAATTTATTAGTCGAGAAGGTTTTGGATGGATGAATGCTTCCTATCAATATGGTTTGCACATCCTCGATGATAACCTGAAAAACGAATTGAATAAGCTTACTTCTCCTGAAGATTTATTTTAAAAAAAATCCCATTTTAATATTTCAAAATGGGATTTTTTGTGTTTAAAAGTGAAATTAGTTTCTATTTAAAATCAGCTACTTTATACGTTTTTCCGTCACCAGTAGCTTCTACCAATTTTGTAATGCTTTCAGGATTCATGACTGTCTTATCATAAGAAATTGTTGCTGATTCTTTTTTGAAATCTACTGCGGCCTTTTGAACACCTTCTGTTTTATTCAACTCCGCTTCGATAGTTTTGGCACATCCAAACTCGCAAACCATTCCTTTGATAGCGAAACTAGCCGTTTGTAAATTAGAGGAAGCAATTTCTTTTTTTACTTTTGGAGTTTCTGTTACTACTTTGGCACTTAAATCTTTTGTATTCGTTTTTTCTTTACAACCTACAAATAAGAGGCTTGCAAAAACTAATGTTACTATTGATTTTGGAAAATTCATTTTTAACTATTTAATTGGTTCACTTACATTTTATTAAAGCACAAAATTAATCAAAAAAAGCACCGTTAATTCATAAAATAATTACAATTTTGACACAAAATTTGATTTATGAATTCGAAAGAAATAAAATGGGCATACCTAATTGTCCTCTCCATAATTTGGGGTAGTTCATTTATCCTTATAAAAAAAGGATTAATTGGCTTGACCGCAATGCAATTAGGCTCTTTGCGGATCCTATTTGCGGCTGTTTTTTTACTGATGATTGGTTTTAAAAGTTTAGCTAAAATCCCAAAAAACAAATGGAAGTATATTGCATTGACATCTGTGCTTGGCACCTTTTTTCCAGCCTATCTTTTTGCCATTGCCGAAACAGAAATTGACAGTTCTATAACTGCCATTTTAAATGCAATGACTCCTTTAAACACTTTAATTTTAGGCGCTATTTTTTTTGGAATACATTTTCAAAAAAGACAATTATGGGGCGTTTTTATTGGGCTTATAGGTAGTATTCTTTTAGTTTTAAACGGAGCGATTAATAATCCAGGACAAAACTATTATTACGCAATATTAGTAATAATGGCAACTATTTGTTATGCCATAAACGTAAATTTAATCAAGAGATTTCTGTCTGATTTGAGTCCATTAAGTATCTCAACAGGAAATTTTGCTGTACTTATTCTTCCAACATTTTCGATATTATTATTTTCTGGGTTTTTCAAAGTGGTTTCACAAGAAAGTGTACAACATTCAGTTTTGTTTATCATGATTCTTGGTGTCATTGGAACTGGAATTGCCAATGTTCTTTTTTTTAAATTGATTCAAATGTCTTCGCCCGTTTTCGCCACTTCAGTAACGTATTTAATTCCAATTGTTGCTTTCTTTTGGGGATTATTAGACAACGAAATGTTATCGTCTCTTCAATTTCTGGGTGCTTTAATAATATTATTAGGAGTTTATCTGTCTGCAAAAAAAACAGCAAAGGCTGCCTAAATACAGACAGCCTTTGCATATATTAATTCTTGAATGAATTAGCTACAGGAAATCGACATCAGCAACTCCTTCATTAATTTTAACTTCAGACATTTTTATATCCAATTCAAAACCTACATTTTGGATAATAGTAAAAGGCACTTTTACTCCTTTCACCTCTTTATAATCTCCGTAATTTGTAGTTTGTGTTATCGATTTACCTTCTTGTTCCATCGTTTTTGCTTCAGCTACTTTAAGTCCAGATTTTACATCATAATACAAAACAGTTTTTCCGTTTTGAATGGCATAAGCTTCATTGCCGTTGATCGATTCAATACCTGAAAGGAGAAGACCTTCTTTTTTCAAAAGTTGTAGTTCTTCAAAGGGAATTGCACTGGCTTTCATTTCGGCTAAATCGTCCCCTTCGATATTTTTTCTTTGTCCTTGTTGTACTATATAAGCCCCTTTTTCGTTCACTACTTGCTTCATCAAACTCATTGGACCCATTGCAATTTCCACTATTAATTTACCTTTTGCATCAACTTTATTTATAAAAGTTAATGGCGACGGAGCTTGTGGAATAGTTGTAGATCCAATCATTGAAATAGTTTTTACTGCTGCAACTGCCTTTTCGCCGCCTATTGCTTTGATGTAATTATCTAAAACTACTTTTGCTGTTACACCTGCTGGAGCCACTTTTTTAAGAACTGGTTTCTCTACGGAATTACCATATTTATCATAATAGGATATTGGAATTTTCAGACTTTCTAAACCAGGAATAACATCCGCTCCTTTACCGGCAATAACAATTCGAGTATTATCAATAAGAAAATATTTATTAGCGGCCTTTTGAACGTCTTCAGGTGTAACGGCTGAAATTGACTTTATATAATTCTCGTAAAAATTTGCAGGTAGATTTTCGGTTTCAATATTCAAGGCATAACGCGCTACTGTTTGCGGCTTTTGAACCTGCATCACAAATCGTCCGATGTAACCAGCTTTTACATTATTTAGCAATTCTTCGCTAACTTTTTCATTTCTAATTTTTTTAATTTCTTTGATAAATTCTACAACGGCACTATCCGTAACTACATTTCTTACTGCCGAGGCAGATTTTAATTTTGACACATATTTACCAGAACCTAACATTGTACTAGCACCATAAGTCCAACCGTGTTTTTCTCTTAAATTCATGTTTAAGTAACTGTTAAAGTCACCGCCAAGAATATTAGTTGCAATTACAGCAGCGAAAAAATCCGGGTCACTCATTTTCAGATTAATAGTATTTACAAGAGATATTTCAGATTGAACTGCGTTAGGAACATCTACAAAATTAATTTGAGTAAATCCTACATTTACTGGATCAGCATACGTTAATTTAGGAACGCTTCTTTTGGCCCATGAGCCAAATAATTTCTCCACTAATGGTTTAATTTTATCGTATTTCACATCGCCGATTATCACCAAATAGGCGTTTTCTGGTACAAAATAATTTTGATAATTGACTTGTACATCAGCAAGAGAAACATTATTGATAGTTGCTTCGGTTTCAAATTCACCTGAAGGATGATTTTTTCCAAAAGCCAAAACATCAACCACTCTACGTGCAATTGCAGGAGTACTTTTTTCTTCTGATTTTAAACCTTCTAGCATTTTAGCTTTTTCTTTATCAAATTCTACTTGCGTAAAATTAGGATGTAAAGCACTATCAGCCATCAATTCCAGAATCCTATTGGCATATTTAGACAATGCACTTGCACTAGCTCCATGGGAACTAAAATTTATATTTGCCCCTAAAAAATCTATTTCTTCGTTAAAAATATCTTTTGAAATGTTTTTAGACCCGTTGCCCATTAAACTACTACACAATTCATCTACCCCTTTTATATTCCCTTCTGCAAATGGGGCATTATCTAATGCAAGATTGTAGGTTACTTTTGGCAATTTATGATCTTCTACAATCATAACTTTCAAACCGTTAGCCAAAACAAATGTTTGGGGTTTTTTTATATTTACCAATGGAGCATCTCCTGGTTTGGGTTGTGAACGGTCTTGTGCTTGCATAAAAGTAGTTAAAAGCAAAATTGAGAGTAGTATCGTTGTGTTTTTCATGATTTAGGAAGTCTTAGTTTTGAACTTGATCTTTGGAAGGAACGTAATCCAAAATTAATCTTTGATTTGGATTCAAATATTTTTTTGCCACTTCTCTAATTTCTTCTCTTGTAATAGAATGGTAAAGGTCAATCTCATTATTTATCAAATGTACATCACCATAAAGCAAGTAGTATTTCGCTAAGTTTTCGGCAATTCCTTCGACACTAGCATTGGCATTTACAAACTGATTGTCAAATTTATTTTGTAATTTTTGATAATCTTTTTCTGAAATCAAAGTAGTTTGAATTTTAGCAATTTCTTCGTCAATTTCTTTTAGTAGATCCTTTGTTGTAACAGTTCCCATTGGTAAACCATATAAAATGTACATTCCATAGTCTTCCTGGCTAAATCCTACAGCTCCAATTTGTAATGCCATTTTTTTCTGATCTACTATTTTCTTGTACAACTTAGAACTTTTTCCATCACTTAAATAGGAAGAAATTAAATCTAAAACTCTTGCATCTTTAGATTTCATTGATGGTGTACGATAAGATGCCACCAACATTGGAATCTGAATATTTGGATCCTGATACGATGCATTGATGGTTTGTGTTATAGGTTCTTCAACAAAAGTTTGTTTTTTCAACGTTTCACCTTTTGGAATTGATCCAAAATATAGTTGAATCCACTCTTTTGCTTGTTTTTTATCAATATCTCCTGCAACAACTAGTACAGCATTATTAGGCGTATAGAATTTTTTATTGAATTCTTTAAATTCATCTAAGGTTGCCGCATCAAGATCTTTCATCGAACCAATGGTATTCCATCGATAAGGATGGTTCTTAAACATATTTTCTTTTACAACCGTAAGGATATTTCCGTAGGGGCGGTTATCAAAATTCGTTCGCTTTTCCTCTTTTACGACTTCATTTTGGGTATCAACTCCAATTTGGTTGATTACAGGATGCAACATTCTTTCGGATTCCATCCAAAGTCCCAATTTAAGATTATTCGAGGGAAACACTTCGTAGTAATAGGTACGGTCATCACTGGTATTGGCATTATTTACACCGCCGTTTGCAGTTACTATTTTCATCCATTCGCCTCTTTTAATATTTTCAGTACCTTCAAACAATAAATGTTCAAAAAAGTGGGCAAAACCCGTTCTTTCTGGATTTTCGTCTTTAGCACCAACATGATACATCACCGAAGTTACGACTACAGGAGCCGAAGGATCATTGTGCAAAATAACATGTAATCCATTGTCTAAATTATATTCTTCGAAGTCCACTTTCTGAGCAGTAGCAATTCCTCCAAGCAAAAGTGCAGCACCTAACACCATTATTGATTTTTTCATAAAGATTAATAAAATTTATTTACTATTGGTAAAATAGTCTTCATTATTGTTACATCAAAAATACTTTTTTTTATTAAGCTATAGAAAATCATTATGATTTTGGTATAAATTTAACAATTATGATCGAAATAAATCCTTAGTATCCACTACTTAACCCTTGCAGATAGGGAGACAAAACAAATCGATTATTTTTTTGAGGTATCTAATTGCAGGATAAATATTTAATTGTATATTTGCAACCTTAAAAATTTATAAAACAATTTGTTATGTATGCAATCGTAGAGATAGCAGGGCAACAATTCAAAGTTAGCAAAGACCTAAAGGTTTACGTTCACCGTTTGACAAATGAAGAAGGAACTACAGTTTCTTTCGACAAAGTTTATTTGTTAGATGATAACGGTTCAATCACAATAGGCGCCCCAGCTATAGAAGGAGCTTCAGTAGAAGCCAAAGTGTTACAACACTTAAAAGGAGATAAAGTAATCGTTTTCAAAAAGAAAAGAAGAAAAGGTTACAAAAAGAGAAACGGGCACCGTCAGTATCTTACTCAAATTGTAATTGAAGGTATTACTGCATCAAGCACTAAGAAAGCAACTCCAAAAGCGGCTGAAGCAAAAGCTCCAAAAGCACCTAAAAAAGGAGAGGATTTAACTCTTATTGAAGGAATTGGACCTAAAGCTGCTGAAGCAATTGTAGCATCAGGAATTGATACTTATGCAAAATTGGCTGCAACTTCTGCAGAAGCAATTAAAGCAATTTTAGATGCGTCTGATTCTAAATTACAACATTTAGATCCAACTACTTGGGCTCAACAAGCGCAATTAGCTGCTGATGGCAAAATGGATGAATTAAAAAAATTGCAAGATGAATTAGACGGTGGTAAAGCTGTTTAATTAATTTATTAACAAATAAAACTTATACGTCATGGCTCACAAGAAAGGTGTCGGTAGTTCCAAGAATGGTAGAGAATCAGAATCAAAACGTTTAGGCGTTAAGATTTTTGGTGGACAAGCTGCTATTGCAGGGAACATCATCGTAAGACAAAGAGGTTCAAAACATAATCCAGGTGAAAACGTTTACATTAGTAAAGATCACACACTACACGCAAGAGTAGATGGAGTTGTTTTCTTCCAAAAGAAAAGAGATAACAAATCATACGTTTCTATACTTCCATTCGAAGTTGAAGCATAATTGATTTTCTCAATTTATTAAAAACCCGTTTCGAAAGAAGCGGGTTTTTTTATGCAACAATGTCCCGACTTGGAATAACGATTCACAATTTAGAATTTAAAAACTTTAAAACAAAAAGAATTGATTAAGTCCTTTTCAATAAACTGATATTACCATTGAGATCACCCAAATAAAATTAAAATGAAATTGGTAAATGTTTTTTTGTACTCAGCAAGAAAGTTTATTGTAAAACAAAAACACTTAATTTTATAAACAATTAATTGCTATATTTGAAACATACTGGCTTTGTCTTTAAATACAAGCCTTCCATTTTATCAAATGAAGTAATATTAAAAAATTATTTTTTTTGAATTTCACAACTAAAAAGATGGAATCAAGATGACTATACTTAAAAAAGATTGAGATTAAAATCACGTAGAAAACCTATTTTAAAGTAAAAGTCATATACAATAATGACTAATAAATTATTAATGAAAAAAGTTCTTCACAAAAAACTAAACGAATTACAAGCCACAGCTATTTGTGGAAACGACATCAGCTCTTCTTGCCTTTACGTTTCAGCATTAACTATTATGTACGCCGGTCAATATGCTTGGATATCTTTATTAGTCGTTGCATTGGTTTTATTTTTATTCAGAAAAATTTATGGCGAAGTGGTTGGTGCAATTCCATTGAATGGAGGAGCATATAATGTGCTTCTAAACACCTCAACCAAAAGACTTGCTTCTTTAGCCGCTACACTAACGGTTCTATCATACATGGCCACGGCGGTAATTTCGTCAATTGAAGGAATGCATTATTTACATGGAATTTTTGATGGTATTAATGTTACGATCGCAACAATAATAGTTTTAATAGCTTTTACTGGGCTTGCCATTTTAGGAATAGGCGAATCGGCTTTTGTAGCTGTAATTATTTTCATTATCCATTTATTTACATTAAGCATCCTTGTTTTTGCGTCTATTTGGTTTATAGCTAATACTGGTTTAACTACATTTCATATAAACTGGGAATTACCCGTCAAATCTGGAAGTGTTCTAACCGCTTTGTTCTTAGGGTTTTCTGCCGCAATGCTAGGAATTTCAGGTTTCGAAAGTTCTGCCAATTTTGTCGAAGAACAAGAGCAAGGGGTTTTTAGAAAAACGTTGCGCAACATGTGGGCAATTGTCAGTTTTTTTAATCCAGTTTTGGCATTACTTTTAATATGCATCATTCCACTCGCCGAAGTTGGAGAACACAAAGAATCCTTATTGGCTTATTTAGGTCAAACAACCGGAGGAACCTGGTTGGCCATTTTAATATCTATTGATGCGGTATTGGTTTTATGTGGTGCAGTATTGACATCATTTGTAGGTGTTTCTGGATTATTAAACCGAATGACTTTGGACCGAATTTTACCCAACTATTTCTTAAAACAAAACAAAAACGGATCTAATTATCGGATCATAATCAGTTTTTTAATATTGTGTGTTTCTGTTTTATTTGTAACCCAAGGAAATCTAGAATCGCTAGCTGGCGTTTATACTTTTTCATTTTTAGCCGTTATGGCATTGTTTGGAATAGGTAATTTATTATTAAAATTCAAACGAAAAAAATTACCAAGGCCAGAAAAAGCCAAAGGAATTTCAGTCGTGGTTGCTGTTTCATTTATCATAGCTGCTTTTGTGGGGAATATGAAACTTAATACCGAATCTTTTTACACTTTCATAGAATACCTGATTCCCGCATTTTTATTTGTGGCCATAATGCTCAATCGTTCCTTTTTGATACAATTAATGATTGATGCATTAGAATATTTCTATGAACCTTTACGAAAAATGGTTATTTTAAGTAATCGTTATTTGAATAAAATGCACTTGACAGTTACCTCACAAGAATTCGTTTTTTTTACAAAAGGAGATGATGTCGCAATTTTGAATAAAGTTATGCAATATGTTCAAAACAACGAAACAACGAAAAGGCTTAAAATTGTTAATGTTAAAAGTCATGAAAGTTTAAATGAATTGCTTATAAAAGATTTAGAAGTTCTTGATAGAGCTTATCCTGAAATTCATATTGAATTCATCGAAATTGATGGCGTCTTTGGTCCTGAATTAATTGACGAATTGTCTAATAAATGGAAAATACCAAAAAACTTTATGTTTATTGGCTCACCTGGTGATCGATTCTCTTATCGAGTTTCAGAACTAGGAGGTGTAAGGTTAATTATGTAATTTTATTATAAATAGAAAATGGAGAAAATATTAAACTACGAATTACTAAAAATTGGAAACGACGCGATATATTTAGCATCAATCCTAAAATTAGTTGGTTTTCTATTGCTTATTTTTATCGTTATTCTAATATTAAAAAAAGCAATTTATAAATCCACTAGGTTTGATATTGCCAAAAAATATTCGATTTACAGCCTATCAAAATATTTTATATTTGTTTTAGCATCCATCTATGGACTCCAAATAGTTGGTTTTAATGTATCGGTATTATTGGCTGGTTCTGCAGCACTATTAGTCGGAGTTGGATTAGGATTGCAAAGTATTTTTAGCGATTTTATATCAGGAATATTAATTTTGATAGAATCAACCGTTAAAGTGAATGATGTCATCGAAGTAAATGGAGTAGTTTGTGTTGTTAAAGAAATCCATTTAAGAACAACCACTGTTTTAACACGAGATGACAAATATATTATCCTGCCAAATTCTAATTTAACAACTAGTCAAATAGTAAATTGGACGCACGAAAACATTTCTTCCCGATTCGAGGTACTTGTTGGAGTAGACTATTCTTCGGATGTTAATTTGGTAATGGAAATCCTAAAAAAAGTGGTTCTTACCCAAGATGGTATTCAAAAAGAACCTGTACCATTTGTTCGATTTATAAACTTTGGTGATTCTTCATTAGATTTCTCAGTAGTATTCTGGTCAGAAGAAGTTTTTAGAGTTCGAAACATTCAGAGTGAATTGAGAGTTAAAATTTTTAATGCTTTCAAAGAAAATAATATATCAATTCCTTTTCCACAACGAGTCGTCCATATTAAAAGTCAAGAATAATGGAAAATCAAATTAGAGAATTTCTATTTAACCCAACTATTGGTAAGATTGCTACCATAATTATTGGAGTTGCTATAATTTGGCTCGTTATCAAAGCGTTACAAAAAAACCTTTTCTCCAAAATAGGAGATATAGATAACAGATATCGTGCAAAAAAACTAAGTAGTTTCTTCGGTTATATTTTGACAATTATCCTATTAATTATTGTATTTAGTGACAAATTAGCTGGGCTAACTGTTGCTCTGGGTGTTGCTGGAGCTGGAATAGCTTTTGCATTACAAGAAGTAATTGCTTCATTTGCAGGCTGGTTAGCCATTCTTTTTGGCGGTTTTTACAAAACAGGTGACAGAGTGCAACTTGGCGGTGTCAAAGGTGATGTTATGGATATTGGCGTATTAAGAACGACCATAATGGAAACTGGCCAATGGGTTGACGGTGATTTGTATAATGGCCGAATTGTACTTATAGCCAACAGTTATGTTTTTAAAGAACCTGTTTTTAATTATTCTGGTGATTTTCCCTTTTTGTGGGATGAAATTAAAATCCCAATTCAATACGGTAGTAATTATGAAAAAACCAAAATAATTCTACAAAAAATAGGTGCGGAAGTAGCTGGCGATTTAACTCAAATATCTAAAGATAAATGGACTAAAATGCAAAACAAATACTTGCTTGAAGATGCCCAAACTGAACCTATGGTATCTTTGATTGCAAATGATAATTGGGTAGAATTCACCCTTAGATATGTTGTAAGTTACAAAAAAAGAAGAGCTACTAAAACCGAATTGTTTACCAAAATTCTTCAAGAAATTGAAGCTACAAACGGAGAAATCAAATTCGCATCTGCCACTTTTGAATTAGTGGGAGCACCTGATTTTATTGTGAACGTGAGAAAATAATTTCATTGACAATATAAATACAAAAACACCCAATAGGGCTTTCTAGTTTAAATATGAATACTTTACTTATGAAGCCTAGTAGCTAGGGCAATTTATCTTTTCAAAGAAAAAGCCAATCACTCCTTTTTCTCAAAAAGTACATCTAAACAAAAATCAGAATTAATGATTTTTCATAATTGAGTATTCTAAACTATTCTTTAGGTTTTTACATACAGCATTTAAAAATTAGAATACTATAAATAGTTCTTTTGCATTAAGAGAATTTAAGAATAAATAGACGCAAAGGATTTGCTAAAGAGATTAGGCGTTCGTAGTAATTTCTGACTTATTAAAATCAATAGGTTCTCCGTTTACATTGTAGAACTTATATTTAAATTTTAATTTACCATCAACCTCTTCAACCTTTACTTTCATTTGATAGGAGCCATGGTTCCATTCTACAATAACGTCAAATGAATAGTCCCCTACTCCAAAACTACTTGGAAGATTGCTAGAATAAATTAATTTCTTAGATTTAAGATTTAAAACACCTACCTCAATATTTTCAAAAGAACCAATTTCATCATAATCAACAAAATGCCCCATATAATTTTGACTTGTACTAGGCTTTTTAGTTTTGTTCTTCTCTTTAGGACTATTGTAAACATCCTTGATCGAAAAAATAACTTCTTTTAATGAACTTTCTCCCACATTTAATAGATAGAAGCGTATTTGATGACTATACATTAAAAGATGTACTTTTTTATTCGATTCATCTGTTGTTGTTCCTCCTCCAAGATCCGAATTTGTAATTTCTATTATGGGTAAATTTTTGGAAACAACTCGGCTAAACGACTCCGTCTTTACTTTTTTAAAATTTTCTTCCTTCTCAATAATAGCAAAGGTTTTTTCTTTTAAATCTTGATTTAAAACTTCAATTTTTTTATTAGCTTTTTCCAGCTCATTTTTGACTTTAATTGTTTTTTCATTCGCATACGAACTTCCTTGATAGAGTAATAAGATTGATAGTCCTATCAAAACAGATCCAGTAAATGCTAATAGTAAAATTATCATAAACGCTTTTTTGTTCATTACGAAATTTTGAATTGAGAATAGCTAAAATCTGAGCAAAGGTTTCTCATTTTTTAAAGTGTAAAAATAAAATAAAAATACATGAATCAAACTCTTATCTTTCAATATTATATAAACATCTTATTAACTATAAGACCTTCTTCCTTATATTTCAGAATTAATTAAATTAAAAGTTTTACAATTTGTTATGCAAAGTGTAGTAATAATAAAAAACCCTCACATTGCTGCAAGGGTTTTTAAAAATAGGAATATAAGTATTAAAACAATCCTTCGATTGATAAATATCTTTCGCCTGTATCGTAATTAAAAGTTAGCACAACCGCACCATCAGGAATAGTATCCAGTTTTTTTGCAACAGCCGCCAATGAGGCTCCGGTTGAAATCCCAACAAGAATTCCTTCTTCTAAAGCAATTTTTCTAGCGAATTCAAATGAATCCTCTTTAGAAACTTGTATTACTTCATCAATTAATTCAGAACGATAAATCGATGGAACAAACCCCGCTCCTATTCCTTGTAAAGGATGTGGTCCAGGAATTCCACCGCTTAATACCGGAGATAATTCTGGCTCTACAGCGATTACTTTTATATTAGGGAATTTAGCTTTCAAAACTTTTGACACGCCTGTAATGTGACCACCAGTTCCTACTCCGGTGATAACATAATCTAAGCCATTAGGAAAATCGGCAATAATTTCTTGTGCAGTTGTTCTTTCGTGTACTTCAACATTAGCTGGATTGTCAAATTGTTTAGGCGACCATGCGTTTGGAGTTTCAAGGACCAATTCGGCTGCTTTTTCGATAGCGCCTTTCATTCCCTTTTCTCGTGGCGTAAGTACAAATTCAGCACCATAAATTTCCATTAATTTTCTACGCTCTACACTCATAGAATCTGGCATTACCAATATCACTTTATAACCTTTGACAGCAGCAACCAATGCGATTCCAATTCCTGTATTTCCAGATGTCGGCTCTATAATTACACTATTAGCATTCAACAATCCTTTACTTTCGGCATCTTCTATCATTGATAGTGCAATCCTGTCTTTGATACTATTACCAGGATTCGATCTTTCTAATTTAATCCAAACTTCTTTTTTGTTTCCAAATAATTTATTGATTTTAACTACAGGTGTATTTCCAATGGTTTCTAATATGTTTTTTGCTCTCATGTTTGTTATAATAAAATTTGAATTGATAGTTTTTTATGTATTGGCTAATTTACATAAAAAAGACTAGGGATTAGATGGGTATGAAAACAAAAATCAATCTAGTTTTATGTGACTTTTCAGGTTAAAAAAAAGCTCCTGGCATTTAAAACTAGGATCTTTAATGTCAGATCGTATTTACGAATCGTGTGATTTTGAAAAGAAAATATTTATATTATCAATACTTTTATTTTGATGTACTTACCCTCCAAATGGTGTTGGTTTTATCATCTGTAACTAGCAGGTCTCCAATAGGCATAACAATTATGCCAACAGGTCTACCATGAACGACATCTTTTTCTGAATTTACAATGAAACCAGTTAGGAAGTCTTCAGATTTTGCCGAAGGTTTTCCGTCTTTGAATGGAACGAAAACCACTCTATAACCTGATATTTTTTTTCGATTCCAAGACCCATGCTGCGCTATAAAAGCACCATTTTTGTACTTTTCAGGAAAAGAAGTTCCGGTGTAAAATGCTAGCCCGAGGGAAGCGGTATGTGCGCCTAAAGGAAAATCGGGCACTAAGGTTTTTTTTACCAATATGGGTTTCATTTCCTTTACTCTAACATCTTCATGTTGTCCAAAATAGACATATGGCCAACCATAAAAACCGTTTTCTTGAACTGAAGTCAGGTAGTCAGGAACGAGATTGTCTCCCAGTCCATCTCGTTCATTTACCACTGTCCAAAGAGTTTTGGTTCCTGGCGCCCAATCCATTCCTACTGGATTACGAAGTCCTGCAGCAACAACTCTTAAATCAGAACCATCAGGATTTATCTCTAATATGTTGGCGCGAAGCAACTCGTTAGCTATTCCGTTTTCAGCTATATTAGATCCAGAACCTACTGCAATATAGATTTTAGAGTTATCACTATTGGCAATAATATTTCTGGACCAGTGTCTATTGTGTTTTCCTGCCGGAAGATCAACAATCTTTTCGCCCTTGCCAGTTATTTTTGTCTGGCCATCCTTATAGGGATAGCGTAGTATCGCATTGGTATTAGCAACATAAAACCAATTGCCAATCACCAACATTCCGAATGGTTGGTTGAGTCCCTCAGTAAGAAAAGTTGTTCTCAAATCTGGAATGCCGTCTTTATTGCTATCTCGAAGTAAAGTAATAATATTGGCACTATGTTTTAAATTATTGGATCTCCAGACGCCTATCAACGTAGCTCCAATTTGTTTGAAAAGGCTGTAGTTAGAATTACTTTGAGCCACCAAAACATCACCATTTGGGGTGACATACATCCAACGAGGATTTTGGAAGCCGTCTGCATATTTTGTCACTGTAAATCCAGGTGGCGCTATGGGTGTTTGCCCCTGTTTCCATCCGATTACTTTAGAATAATTACCGTACGATTTGGTAGGAGAGCCAAGCGAATCGGCTTTTACCGTACTTTGTTCCACACAAAAGAATGGCATTACGAATAGAAATAAAAGGCAGCCTTTTTTCATAATTATTTAAATTTTAAATACTTATGAAGTTAATGAGATGTTTTGGTTTTCTTTTTATATTATTTTAAAATAAATTTATATAATTATTGTAAGATGTAGTCACCAATTTACTTCTTTAAAAAATGTAAAAAACAAGCCATAATAAAATTGATAGTTAAAACTTTTTGGTTAAAAAAGCTCCAGGACTTTTGAAAGTTAGGAGCTTTGATGTTGTATTTCTGAAGTAACTTTAAGATGAAAATTATTTATCATTATAATGCCCTAAGGCTGAAATGATAATTACCACAAATTCGTGGTCGATAATTTCATTTATCAATCACTCTTTTTTGTTAATTCGCCGAGACCAATCATTTTCATCCTTGTATTGCAGTTTCTCAGGTTTGCCAATTCCAATTGTTGGATGCGTTTCTAATTCTAGAAATATTTTCTCAATTTTCGAAATATCCGCTTTCTTTCCAGACTTTTTTATTTTTGATAAATCAGCCAGGCTTCTTTGTTTATCTCTATTGAATATCTGCACATATATTTTTGGCATCTACTTTGATGTAGTTTTCTTCTCTGTAGGCTGATTCCTGAAAGTTTTTATGGTGTTTCTCTAACCTTTCAATGATTTCTGGATTTGTAATCTCATTAGTTTGCTCAATCACCTCCACATCAAACGCTTTCAAAATCTTTTTGATGATGGCAATTTGAGAAATGTCTTTTATGTTTACAGTATGTGTAGTCTTTTTATTAAGTATTCAATTGAAATATAAAGGTATAAAATATTTCAGGTTATTAATAAAAGCTTTGTTGTTAAAAAAACTAGACTTTTGGGAGAATAGGAGTTTTGATGTTTTATATTGTAGGGAAAGCTGAAAGCTTGGAAGAGTTGGAAATTAATCTTTGAATAAGTTTTCGTTTCCGAATTCTACTCCATTCAGCTCTAGTAAATGGGTAATGCCTTTTTTTACTCTATTTGTTTTTTCTAAAGATGTTGTCATTGGTATTTGTATAAAATCTTTGTAGCTGTAATCTTCTTTATGGTCAAAAGGAATATATTTAACTGTACCATCCTTATTTAAAATTCTTAAAACAAAAATTGCGCTATTGTATTCATTAGGTGTAACAGTAATTGAATTTATTGATTTTGGATGAAATAAATAAGTTGAAAGTATACGATTACTAACGTAACAATCAAAAACAATTACTTTAGCATTTGAATCAGGATCTATTTTAGTAGAAACGATATATTTCATAGGCGCAGCCTGATGTGTAAAAGGGTTGTCTGGCATTGGAGTGCAATATGTCACAAACATTGTGTTTAAAAAGTCTATTGTTTCCTTTTCTGTTTGTGCATTACTTTTACTTACAGAGAATTGAAAAAAAAGAAAGCTAAAAATTATCGATTTGATAGTTAAATCTTTCATAGTTTATGATTTGTTTAATTTTAATAAAATTAGTAATTATGCAATATTTTGTTCTGGAAATTGAAGTCAATCTATTAATTATTTATTATGAATAATTAATCTAATTGATCTGTTTTTCTGCAAAATCGACAAAGTAGTCTTCCCCTTTTTTATATCCAAAAAAATATGGAAAGTTATTTTCAATGTATTTAAATTCTTTAGAGAAACTTTCAATATTTATTTCTCTTTCATTAATTTTTTTAAGGATAAGATTAATGAATCTTATAAATTCTTCTATCACTTCTTTGGAAATGCGAAATGTAATTGAGCGCCATTGGTGTTTAATGTTTTCTCGATATTGATATTCTAAAAAAGTATGATTGAAAATAAAGTGTTTATCATATTCAATCATTGAATCATTTTGATGTATTAATTTTTCTTTGTCTAATTTGAAGAGAAATAAATCTTTGTCAATTATTATTGTTTTTGAAATTTCATCAGTAATTATTTTAAATTTAGAAAGCATGTTTTTTTTGTTTATGTAAGTTGTAAAGTTATCTAAACATAATTAACAAAGCAGTATTTGTAGGTATTTTTTTTAAAATATTATTAATTAAGAAACATCTCATTCTTTTTAAGAAAACCAAAAAACCCTCACATCACTGCAAGGGTTCTAAATCTAAAATCATAAATCGCTAATCTAAAATCAGCAATCTAATATCTATAGTATTCTGGTTTGAATGGCCCTTCAACAGGAACTCCAATATAAGCTGCTTGATCGTCACGTAAAACTTCCAATTCAACACCTAATTTAGCCAAATGCAAGAAAGCTACTTTTTCATCCAAATGTTTAGGCAACATGTACACGTCATTGTTGTATGCCGCGCTGTTTTTCCATAATTCGATTTGAGCTAGAGTTTGGTTGGTAAAGGAGTTACTCATTACAAAACTTGGGTGACCTGTAGCACAACCAAGGTTTACCAAACGACCTTCAGCCAAGATCAAAATATCTTTTCCTGCGATAGTATATTTATCCACTTGTGGTTTGATTTCGATTTTTGATGCTCCGTGAGTTTTGTTCAACCAAGCCATATCAATTTCGTTATCAAAATGCCCAATGTTACAAACGATAACTTTATCTTTCATTTGCTCAAAGTCAGAACCTAGGATAATATCTTTGTTTCCAGTAGTGGTGATGATGATATCAGCATTCCCAACTACAGTACTTAATTTTTTTACTTCATAACCGTCCATTGCAGCTTGTAATGCACAAATTGGATCGATTTCAGTAACTGTAACGATAGAACCAGCACCTCTAAATGAAGCAGCAGTTCCTTTTCCTACGTCACCGTATCCACAAACAACAACTCTTTTTCCAGCCAACATAATATCTGTAGCACGACGAACTGCATCAACTGCTGATTCTTTACAACCGTATTTGTTGTCAAATTTCGATTTAGTAACCGAATCATTCACGTTGATAGCCGGCATTGGCAAAGTTCCTGCTTTTACTCTTTCGTACAATCTGTGAACACCAGTAGTCGTTTCTTCTGACAATCCTTTGATTCCAGGAACCAATTCAGGGAAACGGTCAATAACCATATTGGTCAAATCTCCACCATCATCAAGAATCATGTTCAATGGTTTTCTATCTTCACCAAAGAACAATGTTTGCTCAATACACCAGTCAAAATCTGGTTCGTTCAAGCCTTTCCAAGCATACACCTGAATTCCTGCAGCAGCAATTGCAGCAGCAGCTTGATCTTGAGTTGAAAAAATATTACAAGATGACCAAGTTACTTCGGCACCTAGAGCAATAAGAGTTTCAATTAAAACCGCAGTTTGAATTGTCATGTGCAAACATCCTGCAATACGAGCACCAGCAAGAGGTTGTTCGTCTTTGTATTCAGCACGAAGTGCCATTAAACCTGGCATTTCAGCTTCTGCTAATTCAATTTCTTTTCTTCCCCAAGCCGCTAGAGAAATGTCTTTTACTTTGAAAGCCACATAAGGCATAGTCGATGTACTCATTTATAGTATATTTGTAATTATAAATTTTTTGCAAAATTACGTAATAAGTTATGATTTAAAAAGGAATCGTAAATATTTATGAATTGTTTAATAGTCTAATCTTTTGAATCTTAACGAAATAATTTATTAATTTGAAGCTATTTCCCGCTATTCGCTATATCTTTATGTTCTTAAAGGAAGAACATAAAGGATACCACTTCTATCGGGGCTACAAAATCACGACATTAAAATGCCACTTTACAAAACCATAAACTTCAATTCGACAACACAAATCCTAGTTTGGAAAATAACCGAATCCTTAGAGGACCTATTGAGTAAGGTCGTATTAAAAGAAACAACACAACTTCGACTTAACGGAATGAAGTCTGAGTTGCACCAACGTGGATTTCTAAGTGTTCGAATGTTATTGCAAGAAGCTGGTTTCAATGATTTTGACCTGCATTATGACGCATTCGGAAAACCATATCTGAATCCAAATGAACGTCATACTGAGCCTGTCGAAGTGTCAATTACGCATTCGCACAATTTTTCGGTCATCATTATTTCTGAGGATGCTGCAGGAATCGACATCGAATTGCAACGAGAAAAAATCATGCGCATCGCCGATAAATTTGTAAACGAAAAGGAACTAAGTCGATTGAGATGTTTTGACACCAATGATTACATTCGAAAACTAACTGTAAAATGGGGCGTTAAAGAATCCATTTTTAAAATAAGAAACGAAAGCGGCATCAGTTTCAAAAATCATATTCAGGTAAACACATTCGAACTCAAAGACACCAAAACCACAGCCCTACTCGATTTCGAAAACACAAAACAAGAATTCAATGTATATTTCGAGGAATTTGAAAATTTTACTTTAGTATATGCTTTTGAGAAGATTTGACAACTTTTAGAAAGTTGTCAAATCTATATTCAGGTATCACAGGTATCAAGAATTAAAAAACAAGTATTACAATTTATGTATTGCAAATGATCTGAGAAGATTTGACAATTTTCAAAAAGTTGTCGAATCTATATTCAGGAGTCATATTACTCATAAACAAAAAAACATATGCACTAGAAAAGATTTGACAACTTTCTAAAAGTTGTCAAATCAAAAAAATTTAAAAAACTACAGAAATGGCAAAAAAAGAACATTATTACACCCGATTTGAAAACGACGGAATCTATCACGTTTATAACAGATCTGTAGACAGAAAAATAATGTTCACTTCGGATAGAAATTATGAATTTTTCATTCGACAATTTGACAAATACTTATCCAATTACATTACCATTTACGCATATTGCCTGTTAGGAAATCATTTTCATTTCATGATAAAAGTGAATAATTTGATAGATTTGATAACTTTTCGAAAGTTGTCAAATCTAGAACAATCAAACCAACAAAAAACTACACACGATATTATAAGTCATCAATTTAAAAAGTTTTTTCAAAGTTATGCAATGGCATTCAACAAAGAACAAAACAGGATAGGGACACTTTTCCAAACCCCTTTTAAACGTGTTAGAGTAGAAGACGAAAACTATTTAAGAGAATTAATCTGTTACATAAATACCAATGCACAAAAACACAATCTAGTAAAAGATTTTAAAGATTGGAAATGGTCCTCTTATCATAATTTAATCTCAAATAAAGGCACTAAATTGCAAAAAGATGAAGTGATTCAATATTTTGATGACATTGATAATTTTAAATATTGTCATTTCGAATACGCACGTAATATTGATTCCGGTGAAAGAGATTTTTTCATAGAAGATTAAAAAAATAAAGATTTGTTAGATTTGACAACTTTTTAAAAGTTGTCAAATCTTTCAAACATATTTAATTACAAAAATTTTCAACAAAAGCCTCCTATCAAAAACCATAATCAACAAGCTTTAGGCTAAATTTGAAAAGATTTGACAACTTTTAAAAAGTTGTCAAATCTAACACACATATAATAAATGACAAACATTTACAACAACATACTTCAATCAAAAGCTAAAAAGGAGAAATTATTGGCCATTCTCCTTGATCCAGACAAAATCGACTTGAAAAATTTAGCTGTTTTAGTTGAAAAAATAAACCATTCACCAGCAACACATATTTTCATTGGCGGAAGCCTTGTCGAAACTGATATTCTTGACGATTTGATCATAAAAATAAAACAAAATTGCTCTTTACCAATAATACTTTTCCCTGGTAATCCGTCTCAAATTTCGAATAAAGCCGATGGCATTTTGTTCCTGACATTAATCTCTGGGAGAAATCCTGATTTTTTAATTGAACATCAAGTAAAAGCGGCTCCAATATTAAAACAAACCCATCTCGAAATCATCTCCACAGGTTATATACTTATCGAAAGCGGTACAGAAACGGCAGTAGAAAGGGTTAGTAAAACAATCCCATTGGACAGAAACAATCCCGATTTGGTTATTGCAACAGCCCAAGCAGGCGAAATGTTGGGCAACAAGCTTATTTATCTCGAAGCAGGAAGTGGTGCCAATCAGACCGTTCCAACAGAAATGATACAATTAGTTGCTCTAAATATCGGAATTCCAATTATTGTTGGCGGCGGAATTGTAGATTTGCAAGGTATTCAGAAAGCATACATAGCAGGTGCTGATATGGTAGTTATTGGCACTGCATTTGAAAAGAATCTTAATTTTTTTTTAAATCTGAAATCAAATATCGTTAATTAACAATTAAAAATCCAATGATCGATTTTTTCATCAATGCCTATAAAAATGTTTCTACTTTTCATATTGTGCTAGAATTCATTGCTTTTGTATTCGGAATTTTGAGTGTGTGGTATGCCAAAAAAGAAAATATTTGGGTTTATCCTACAGGTTTAGTTGCCACTATAATTACTACTTATTTACTTTATATTGCGGGCTATCTTGGTGACATGATGATTAACGGTTATTTTACCATAATGAGCATTTATGGTTGGTACTATTGGTCTAAAAAAGGCCCTGAAAAAGATGGCTTGAAAATTACTAGAACAAATAGTAATGAAAAAATAATAGGAATTGCATTGTTTTTTGTTACAATATTTGTAGTTTTCGGTATATATACTTTTTTTGATTATGAAATCAAATATGACAATTATATAGATATTTTTGCCTCGGGCATATTCTTTACAGGAATGTGGTATATGGCTAAGAAAAAAATAGAAAATTGGACACTTTGGATTCTGGGAGACTTGATTGTCACCCCATTATACGCCTATAGAGGATTAGGAATGTTGTCCTTACAATATTTAATTTTTACAATTTTAGCAATTACAGCCTATTTAGAATGGAAGAAAACCTTAGACAACTCCCCAACACAGGAAGTCCAAAAATAATCAAAATTGCTCTTTTTGGTCCGGAATCTACCGGCAAAACTACTTTAGCAATTCAACTTGCCGACCATTTTAAAACGGCTTGGGTTCCCGAATATGCGCGTAATTATCTTCAAGAAAAGTGGAATAAAACGGGTCAAATTTGCGACGTTAACGACATGCTTCCCATCGCTTATGGTCAAACAAAATTAGAAAACGACAGTCTTGCTAAAGCTAATAAATTCCTTTTTTGCGACACCAATCTATTGGTTACAAAAGTGTTTTCGGAAGTATACTACAACTATTGCGATCCTATATTAGACCAAGCAGCTCGTGAACATGAATATGATTTGTATTTTTTAACCGATATCGACGTGCCATGGGAAAAGGACGATTTGAGAGACAAACCCGAAGGTAGAGACACTGTTTTTGCAGTTTTCAAACAGACTTTAATTGATAATAACAAACCCTTTATTATTCTATCTGGAAACAAAGATTTACGCTTAAACAAAGCAATTACAATTATTAATGAATTAGAAAAAGCTAAACTTATGGAATTCTCATCACTTGATTTTGCACAAATAAACGAACACAACATCTCGGTAGAAACCATTGAGACACAATTGAATTATTTCAAAAACGGTATTGCTAAAGCTGATTTAGTTGAAGCAGCTACAACTCAAAAAGGAATTGTTAAATTATCCGAAGTCGAATCACAACAAAAAGCAGCTTTTTACGACAACAACAAATCAAATTACAAGTTAAAAAAATTCGTCCCAGCTTCTGGAGCTGCCAGCAGAATGTTTAAATTCTTGAATGAATTTTTGAATGATTTTAAATTCGAAAAGGAAAGCATAAATGAATATATAATCCGAAAAAAGAACAATGAACTTTCTGATTTTATTTCAGGTCTTGAAAAGCTTCCGTTTTTTGAAGAAATACATGCGAAATTAAAAGAAATCCACCCTGATTTTGACACTTTAGAAAGTGATGCGAAAAATTACCATTTTATAAAAACAATGTTGGCATCAGAGCACTTTAATTATGCTAACAAACCAAAAGGCATCCTTCCTTTTCACAAATATCCATCACACATTGCCACTCCAATTGAAGAACATCTCAACGAATGTGCGATATATTCTAGCACAAAAGAAAAGTCACAATTGCATTTTACCTGTTCTGAAACCCATCAAAACGAATTTGAAAATATAATAAATACCACCAAAAGCAAAGTCGAAAAGGCGACAGAAACCGAAATAAACATCAGTTTTTCGTACCAAAACAAAAACACAGATACCATTGCAGTAGATTTAGACAACAAGCCTTTTAGAGACGAAAACGGAAAATTAGTTTTTAGACCTGGCGGACATGGCGCTTTAATTGCCAATTTAAAGGATCTTGAATCGGATATTATCTTTATAAAAAACATTGACAACGTTATTCAAAACAACAAAGAAACAACCACATTATACAAAAAAGCATTAGCAGGAATTCTGATAGAATTGCAACAAAAAACTTTTGGCTATTTGAATGCTATCGAAAACAAAAAAGAAGTTAATCTTGAAGAAATTATTGCTTTCGCTAATGCTAATTTGAACATAAAAACACCCGAAGATTTTGCTAATTACACTTTAGAAAACAAAATAAATTTCATCAAAAACACCCTAAATCGCCCAATTCGAGTTTGCGGAATGGTGAAAAATGACGGTGACTCTGGAGGTGGTCCATTTTGGGTTCGAGATACCAATGGCACTATTTCGTTACAAATTGTAGAAACTTCTCAAGTCGATTTAAAAAACCCAGCTCAAGCTGAGATTTTAAAATCTGCTACGCATTTCAACCCTGTAGATTTGATTTGTGGCATCCGAAATTATAAAAACGAAAAATTCGATTTAACTCAATTTATTGACCATGAAAGTGGTTTTATAGTAGAAAAAAATCAGAACGGAAAACCATTAAAAGCATATGAATTACCGGGATTATGGAACGGAGCCATGTCTAAATGGATTACTTTATTTATCGAAGTGCCTCTTATCACGTTCAATCCAGTAAAAACGGTTAATGATTTACTAAAACCAGCGCACCAACTCTAAATTTTGGAAACAGAAAAAATCATATCGGAATTACAGTACAAAGCCGTTCGAAGCAGTGGCGCTGGAGGTCAAAACGTAAACAAAGTCTCGTCGAAAGTGGTTTTGTCTTTTGATTTGAAAAACTCACAAGCTTTGACCGAAGAAGAAAAATTGCGTCTAGAAGTTAAACTATCTTCAAGATTAACATCCGATTTAGTTTTAATTTTAAACTGTGACGAAGACCGAAGTCAGCTTAAAAACAAATCAATTGTTACAAAACGGTTTCTAGACATTATCGCAACTGGACTTTTGATTCCAAAAATTAGAAAAGCCACAAAAATTCCAAAATCTGCAATTCGAAAACGTATTAAGAATAAAAAGAACATTTCTGAAATAAAAAAATCCCGTCGAAAACCGGACCATTAGTGTTAAGATAATAGTACAAAGCATTAAGACAAAGTGATACTAAAATATTGATGCAATGAGAATTAGGGAGATATTTAAGAAAGATTTAGACGTAAGACAGAATTAAATTTCTAATATTCTTAATACTTAATTCTATTATCTTAATACTTTTTATATATTTGCCCCGTCTCAAAGGGGTGCTCTAAATAACGAGCTGAGATTATACCCAACGAACCTGGACGAGTAATGTTGTCAAGGGAAATAGATTTAAGAAGAACACTGTTATTCTTAAAATCTGAATCAATCATTTTTAATTTAACAAAAGAATAATTCCCCCTTTTATTCGTAAATCATTTACGGATGAACCATTTATTTTTAAAAGAAAGCCAAAAGCCAAAAGCCAAAAGCCAAATCTCAAACAAGCGAAGTAAAGTCAAAAACCAATTCATCACTTTTTCTTTCTCTATTGCCTTATGCCTTGTTGCTAATGCCTCATTTTCACAAGAAAAACCAAAAGACTCAACAAAAGTCAATCAACTTGACGAAGTATTAGTTTCAGCTATTCGTGCCACAACAAAAACTCCTGTTTCGTTTAGTAATCTCGACAAAAAAGACATTAAATATAGAAATTTAGGTCAAGACATCCCTATTTTAATGAACTTCCTACCTTCGGTTGTTACCACCTCCGATGCTGGAAATGGCGTGGGTTATACCGGAATTCGTGTTCGTGGTAGTGATGCTACACGTGTCAATATTACTATCAACGGAATCCCCTACAACGATTCTGAAAGTCATGGAACCTATTGGGTAAATATGCCCGATTTTGCTTCTTCTATAGAGAGTTTGCAATTGCAACGCGGCGTAGGAACTTCGACAAATGGAGCTGGAGCTTTTGGAGCTAGTTTGAATATGTTAACTGACAATTATTCGAAGGAAAGCAAGGCAGAAATTTCAAGTTCTATTGGAAGTTTTAACACCTTTAAAAACACCGTCAAATTTAGCACTGGTTTAATGAATGACCATTTTGAAATTGCGGGTCGTTTATCCGCTTTAAAATCGGATGGTTATATAGACAGAGCTAGTTCTGATTTGAAATCTTATTTTCTTCAAGGAACTTACATTGGCAAAACTACTTTAATCAAAGCCTTGGTTTTTGGAGGAAAAGAAAAAACGTATCAATCTTGGAATGGTACCGATGCGGAAACTTTAGCTTCTGACAGAACATTTAATTCTGCTGGAATGTATACTGACGAAAATAATCAAACACGTTACTATGATAATGAAACCGATAATTACCAACAAGACCATTTTCAATTGCATTGGAACGAAAAAGTATCAAGCAACTGGAGCACGAACTTGGCCGTTCATTATACCAAAGGAAAAGGCTATTATGAAAATTATAAAGAAGATGCAAAATTCTCTAGCTATAATTTAACTCCAATTGTAATTGGCATCACAACCATCAATAGAACCGATTTAGTTCGTCAAAAATGGTTGGACAATAATTTCTACGGAACCACTTTTTCTGCTATATACGATAAAGAAAATTTAAATGTGATTTTTGGTGGTGGATGGAATAAATACGAAGGAGCCCATTTTGGGAAAGTAATCTGGGCAAGATATGCGTCTCAAAGTGAATTGGGCGACCATTACTACGATGACGCTGCTATAAAAACGGATGGGAATGTTTTTGCGAAAGCCAATTATCAAATTAGTGATAAAATCAGTTTGTATGGAGATTTACAACTTAGAAATGTGAGTTACAAAGCAGATAGTTATGAAACAGGATTGGTAAACGACAACTTTAATTTTTTCAATCCAAAAGCAGGATTAAACTATACCTTAGATTCTAAAAGTGTTTTATACCTTTCGTATGCCAGAGCCAATCGTGAACCTAACAGAACCGATTATGAAACTGGAAATGCCAAACCAGAAAAACTAAACGATTTCGAAATGGGTTGGAGATTTGATACTGATAAAGTAAAAATCAATTCTAATGTTTATTATATGGCCTACAAAGACCAATTGATTTTGACTGGCAAATTAGACGATGTTGGAAGTCCAATTCGTTCTAACAGCGAAAAAAGTTATCGTTTAGGATTAGAAGTTGATGCTACAATTGCTATATCTGACAAATTTTACATCAAACCCAACTTTACTTTAAGCAGCAATAAAAATGTTGATTTGGCCGTTGACGGTGAAAATTACGGAACAACCACTATTGCTTATTCGCCATCGATAATTGCAGGAAACATTTTCGTTTTTAAACCCATTGAAAGTCTACAAATTTCACTTTTACAAAAATTTGTTGGCGAGCAATACATGAACAACATCGAATTAAAAGATGCTAAACTGGCAGACTATTTTGTAAATGATTTGAATATTGGTTACGAAATTAAACCAAAATCAGTTTTCAAATCAATTGTGTTTTCAGGATTAGTAAACAATATACTTGACAAAAAATACATTTCAAACGGATACATGTGGGATGTATATCCCTATTATTATCCACAAGCTGGAATTAATTTCTTAGTAGGTATTAACCTAAAATTCTAAGTAAAAAATTATTTAAAAAATAGCGCCTGAAATAATTAATTTCAGGCGCTATTTTTTTAGTTAAATATTCTTAATATATTCCCGTTAACTTCAACTCGGTATTGCTTCATAGGATATTCTTTTCCAGCACTTAAACCGGTAAACAAACTATATTCTGCATTATCACAAGCACAAAGTGCATTGATACCTTTTAGGGTCATTGTAGAACAATCACTCAAAGCTTGATTAGGGCAAGCCGCATCAAAAGCATTATATCCGCTACCCGTATTGAAAATATAAATTCCTCTGCCCGCCCCTTGATTAGCATAGTAAACCGCATTACTAGCATACAAAAGTTTAGAATACGAAGGCAAACTCATATTTATTGTAAAAGAAAAGGAATAGCTAGGTATATATGGATTTTTGTTGTTGAAATTATTGGTAGTACAGCCAAAAAAAAGAGGCAACACCATCAAAAAGAAAAAATATTTTTTCATTATTCAAATATTGTTAAAGAATTATAGAAACAAATTTAATTTAATTAACTTTGAAATGTATATGTTTGTGATATATTTATAAGTAAAAATAAAATTAATAGTATCTTTGTGGAAAGAAATCCCGTCCTGATGGGATTTTTTCTATTTTATATAAACGATGAAGTTATGAGCCAAGTATCTTATTACACCGCAGAAGGATTAAAAAAATTAAGAGAAGAATTAGATTATTTAAAAAGTGTGATGCGTCCAAAAGCATCCGCAGATATAGCTGAAGCACGAGACAAAGGCGACTTGTCTGAGAATGCCGAATACGATGCTGCCAAAGAAGCACAAGGTATGTTGGAGATGCGAATTGCAAAATTAGAAGCAGTACATTCTAATGCTAGATTGATTGACGAAACCACTTTAGACCTTACTAAAGCATTGGTTTTGTCGAATGTAAAAATTAAGAATCAAGCCAATGGAATGGAAATGAAATACACGCTTGTTGCCGAAAGTGAAGCCGATTTGAAGACCGGAAAAATATCAGTTACTTCACCTATTGGTAGAGGTTTGTTAGGAAAATCAGTTGGAGAAATTGCTGAAATCACGGTTCCAAATGGCATCTTAAAATTTGAAATTTTAGAGATTTCTAGAGACTAATGAAGGTTAACTGCTTAATCGTATAACTGTTTAAACGATTAAGCAACTAACCAGTTAAACGATTAACCCCTTTCTACTATGTCAAGTATTTTTACCAAAATAATAAATGGAGAAATCCCTTGCTACAAAATAGCCGAGGACGATAATTTCTTTGCATTTTTAGACATCAATCCTAATACAAAAGGACATACTTTATGTGTGCCAAAAAAGGAAGTGGACAAACTTTTTGACCTTGACGATGAATTGTATTTGGGATTAATGCAATTTTCTAAAAAGATTGCTGCTGCCATCAAAAAAACGGTTCCCTGTGACAGAATCGGCATGACTATAATTGGTCTCGAAGTGCCACATGCTCACGTACATTTGATTCCCTTAAACACTATGGACGATATGCGTTTCCATAAAAAAGTTGCAATGTCAACAGCTGAATTTGAAGCTTTGGCCGAAAGTATTAAAGCCAATTTATAATTATATTTTTAAATAAAACAAATTGGAATGATTTTCGTTAAAAAAGGGAATAGGCAAAAACCTATTCCCTTTTAATTTGTAATCAAAACTGTAATATGAAAAACATTTATTTACTACTTTTATTCTTTATCTCCACACTAAGTTTTGGACAGTTAAATACTAACTACGCTATTGTAGATGCAAAAATGATTGCGATTCCTTCCAATGCTTCAGCTTCTACAGAGACAATTGCTAATTATATTAACACCTATTTCAAAACAGAAAACGATAAAATTCGTGCCGCCTTTTTTTGGACTGCATCAAATATAAGTTATGATGTTAAAAATATGTTCGCCCAAAACTCAGATGAAACTTCACAAGAAAAAATAACAACTACTTTAAAACTTAGAAAAGGGGTTTGTATCCATTATGCCGAAGTTTTCAATGACATCGCTAATAAAATTGGCATTCAATCCCACATTATAGTTGGTTATACCCAACAAAACCGGATAATATCCACTCTATCCCACGCTTGGTGTGCCGCTAAAATTGATAGCAAATGGTATGTTTTTGATCCCACTTGGGGTGCTGGATTTGTCAAAAACGGAATATTTGTCAAAAAACTAAACAATTATTATTTCAAAACAGAACCAGAAAAAAGTATTGCTTCGCATATTCCTTTTGATTATTTATGGCAATTTTTAAATTATCCTATTACTAATCAAGAGTTTTATGATGGGAAAATCCAAATTAATAAATCGAAGCCGTTTTTTAACTTCGAAAAAGAAATAGAGAAAACCCTTTCCTTATCAGAAAGTGATAAAATATGGGAATCGAGAAAAAGAATTGAGAAAAACGGTGTCAAAAACCAATTGATACAAGAATATCTAAACAGCAGAAAGAAGGAACAAGAAGTGGTAAATCACAATTTAAATGTCGAAAAAATAAATACAATCACCGATGAATATAATCAAGCAATTGCTTTGTTTAATGATTTTATTTATTATAAAAACAATAAATTCAAACCCATTTTAGCAGATTATGAAATCAATAAAATGATTCAAAATCCAAAAGACAATTTGGTTAATTGCCAAAATAATTTAGATAATTTAGCTGCAGTAGGTAGTGGAAATAGCGCTAATTTGGCTTCATTAAGAAAATCTATTTATGATGCCTTGACTCAAGTTGAAAAACAAGAATTATTTGTAAAAGACTATTTAAGCAAATCTAAAATAGCCAGAAAATCAATGTTTTCTAAAGTCACTTGGTTTGGAATTCCTTTAAATTAATTCCGTTACTTTAAAACTTACTTGCATTGTAGTTCCTTTTCCAATCTCGGATTGCAACACTTTTATAGTTCCTTTATGGTATTCTTCTACAATTCTTTTAGTTAAAGACAAACCCAAGCCCCAACCCCTTTTTTTGGTAGTGAATCCAGGTTCAAACACACTATTGAATTGACTTTTAGGTATTCCATTTCCAGTATCCGAAACATTTATCTTTACTAATCCTCCTTCATGTAATACTTCAAGATTCAGTTTCCCTTTCCCTTTCATCGCATCAATGGCATTTTTTACTAGGTTTTCTATCGTCCAGCTATGCAAAGTTGGATTTAACAATACAATAACTGGAGCTTCCGGTCCTGTAAAGGTAAATTCTACTTGTTTAGAAAAACGCGATTGCAAATAATGATAGGATATCCGAGTTTCCTCAATAATATCTTTATTTTCTAATATAGGCTCAGAACCAATTTTAGAAAAACGTTCGGTAATGGTTTGCAAGCGATCTATATCTCTTTCCATTTCCATAATGGTCGTTTTATCAACCTCTTCCGTCTTCAAAATTTCAACCCAACCTATCAAAGAAGAAAGAGGTGTCCCTATTTGATGGGCCGTTTCCTTTGCCATTCCTGCCCAAAGTTTATTTTGAGTTGCCATTTTAGTGCTTTTATAAAAATTATACACAAGACCTGCAAAGAGCACAATGATAAGCAGTAAAGCGATGGGATAATATTTTAATTTATTCAATAAGGCCGAATCCCCATAATACAGTTTTTGAAACTTTCCAGGTACATATTCGATAACAATTGGATCATTTTCTCTTTTTAATCCCTTTAAAAAAGAAACAGCTTTTTTGTAGTTAGCTACAATTTCCTCATCAATATTAACCGTGTTAATTATAGAGTCATTCTCGGTAAGAATAATTGGAATCGATGTATTGTTTTTGAAGATTTCCAACGGAAGTTCTAAATCCGTATTTTCACCTGCATTGATAAGAGTTTTTTGAGCATTAGCCCACAAATTCATTTTCAAACGTTCTTCTTGTTTGAAAATTTGGAAAAAAGTGTAAGTGTTCCAGAGAATTAATGAAACTATAAAAAAAGATACAAAAATGATAATCCATCGAGTGGTATTTCTACTTTCAGAAAACTGCATAAATTGAAATTTGTGGCATAAATATAACGAAATTATGTACGTAAGATTGTATTTATACTTCGAGATTTTTCAAATTGTTTTTTTTGGAGCTTTGTCCTGCTGTCCGCTGCTATCTATACTACCCTAACGGGTTAGTAGAGGATTTCCACTTCAAACGAAGTTCACTGAACTCCAATTAAAACAAAAACAAAGTGAAGTTATCATGACTACTCCATTTTGAAGCCTCACTTTTTTTGCCAATTAACAGCATAAGTTCTATCCTATTCCTTATTTTTGTTTAAATCGAATTCACATGATTAGTATTGAACCTAAGGATCTTACTCCTGCTAAATTACAAAGCTATTTACAAGGCGCCATTGCACCGAGACCTATTGCTTTTGCTAGTACAATAAGTAAACGAGGAAAAGCGAATTTAGCTCCATTTAGCTTTTTTAATGTCTTTAGTGCCAATCCACCCATACTTGTTTTTTCTCCTTTACGAAGAGGCAGAGACAACACCGAAAAGCACACTTTAATCAACTGTGAAGCCACTAGAGAAGTCGTCATAAATGTTGTTAATTTTGAAATTGTTCAACAAATGTCCTTGTCCAGTGCGGAATATCCTGAAGGAATAAATGAATTTCTAAAATCTGGACTGACACCAATACCATCAGATTGTGTAAAACCTTATCGCGTTTCCGAATCTCCAGTTCAATTTGAATGCGTAGTCAACGAAATAATTGCCTTAGGAAAAGAAGGTGGAGCAGGAAATTTAATTATTTGTGAGGTGGTCAAAATTCACATCAACGATAGCATTCTCGACGAAAAAGGAGCAATTGATCCCGAAAAAATCGACCTTGTTGCTCGAATGGGAGCCAATTGGTATTCAAGGGCAAAAATGGGCTTGTTTGAAGTTGAAAAACCAATACACACTTTGGGAATAGGAGTAGATGCTATTCCAGATTTTGTAAAACAAAGTCCTGTATTTAAAGGTAATGATTTAGGCAAATTAGGAAACATCAATTGTTTGCCTACTAATGAAGAAATTGATATATTTGTAAACCAAAATTTTGTGATAAAGGGAGTTTTAAGTTCTGATGATGTGCTAACAATTCACCAAAAAGCAAAGGAATATCTGGATAATTCAGACACTATTTCAGCTTGGAAACTGCTTCTTGCCAAAGGAATCTAAACAAAAATAAGAACAATAAATATAAATAAATTAAGATGGAAGTTACAGGAAAAATCAAAATGATCGATCAAACTAAAGAAGTTGGATCTGCAGGTTTCAAAAAAAGAGATGTTGTTGTTACAACTGATGAGCAATATCCACAAAGTATATTAGTACAATTTGTTCAAGACAAATGTGATTTATTAAATAGTTTCCAAGTTGGAGATGCCGTAAAAATCGACATTAATTTAAGAGGAAGAGAATGGATCAATCCACAAGGAGAAGCCGTTTATTTCAATACAATCCAAGGATGGAGAATTGGAAAAGCAGAATCAGCAGTGCCAGCAGGTCAAGCTCCTCCAGCTCCAGCAGCAGCAGCTTTTCCACCAGCAACAAGTTTAAACGAAGACGAACCAGACGATTTGCCTTTCTAAAAATAACTCAAAAAAATGCCTTGAAAATTTTCAAGGCATTTTTTTTGCTTCTTAGCTAATTAAATTGAATTAGTGCCCCCAACCCTATTTGACTGCCTATTTGAGGAAAAACATAAGCTGTCGATTTTCTATTTTTTCCAAATGTCACCGACTTAAACGGATTCCAATAGGAAACTATAAGTCCAGAAACCACTCCTATTCCCGCTCCTGCAAGCACATCCGAAGTATAATGTTTGTTATTAGCAACACGTAACGCTGCAGTGGCAGTGGCAAACAAAAAACCACTACTGGCATACCATATATTTGAATCTTTAAATTCATAATACAAAAGTGCCGCATTTGTAAAAGCAATAGTAGTATGACCAGAAGGGAAACTCAAATTATCTGACAAATCAGGTCTTTCTTCGCCAACAGCGTGTTTTATAATTTCGGTTGCAGCAACCGCAATCGCATTTGCAATAACGATATTGATGGTTTGATGTTGAAAATCATTTTTTGGTTGGAACCCCAAAGATTTTCCTAAATATATTTGGGCAGCAGGAACAAAGAGAAGATAATTATCTGCGGAAGTATGAAAATCATTACCGAAAAAATTCCGAGCGTTTACTTGTAACTCTTTATTGAGGTTTGTGTTTAAAATTAAGGTTCCCACAGTAATCAGTGCAGCCGGTGCAATGAATTGTTTACAGGTAATTTTGTTCCGATTTATTGTAGCAGTAATGGTGTCATGAGATTGTGCATTACCTATAAAAACGAATACGGAAAATAATAAAGTTAAAAGTTGGGTTCTCATTAGACTTTTATAAAATTTTAGATTTGAATTATAAAATGTAAATTAGCTTTGCCAAATTTATACTTTTGTTCTAAACTATGTATTTTTTATCTAAAGAATTATTGTTCCCTCCTGTTTCCCTTACTAATGAAGAAGGAATTCTCGCCATTGGTGGCGATTTGTCTCCAGAACGATTACTTCTGGCTTACAATAGCGGCATTTTCCCTTGGTTTGAAAAAGATGACCCTATTCTTTGGTGGTCGCCAAACCCCAGAATGGTTTTGTTTTTGGATGAATTAGTAGTTTCGAAAAGTATGCGAAAAATCTTGAATCGAAATATTTTTACAGTCACTTTTAATGAAAATTTTCGGGAAGTGATTTCGAACTGTCAAAAAATAAAACGCCAAGGTCAAAACGGAACTTGGATTACTAACAATATGATTGAAGCTTATTGTAAATTAAACGAATTGGGAATTGCAAAATCAGTAGAAGTTTGGCAAAATGACCAATTAGTTGGCGGATTATACGGCATCGATTTGGGACATATTTTCTGTGGTGAAAGCATGTTTTCTACAGTTTCAAATGCTTCAAAAGCGGCTTTTATTAGTTTGGTAAAAGAATTAAAAAACAACAATTACCAATTATTAGATTGTCAGGTATATAACGAACATCTGGAAAGTTTGGGCTGCCGCGAAATTGGCAGAACGGAATTTATGAAGCTTCTAAAAAAATAAATGTTATGAATTATGTTGTGACAGAATTGTTTATCTATCCCATCAAAAGCTTGGCTGGAATTACTGTCGACAGTGCCAAAGCTGAGGAAATGGGTTTTGAAAACGACCGCAGATGGATGTTAATGAATCAAGAAAATCAGTTTATAACTCAACGAGAAAACCCCATTTTAAGTCAGTTTTATCCTGAAATTAAAGGAAATAAAATAGAAATTTCTTTTGAAGATTCAGTCCACGAATTTTCAATAAGCGAAAGTTTAGAGGAACCTCTTCTATCAAAAGTTTGGGACGATGAAACTGTGGTTCAAGAAGTAAATAAAGGAACTTCAAAATGGTTTAGTGAAGCACTTGGCTTTCGTTGCAAACTGGTGAAAATTGTTAACAAAGGCGATAGAAAACACAAGAGCGAAAAGCTTCATAAAACACTCAATGTAAGCTTAGCGGATGGTTTCCCATATTTGTTAATTGGCTCTGAAAGTTTGAATTTTTTAAATGAAAAACTGGATGAAAAAACAACAATTAACAGATTTAGACCTAATATTGTCATCAGTAGTACAATTGCCCACGAAGAGGATTCCTTTGACACCTTTCAAATAGGAAATGTACACTTCATAAACGCAAAACCTTGCGGAAGATGTGTGATGGTTAATAATAATCCAGAGACAGGTGTTGTGATGAAAGAACCTTTAAAAACCTTAAGCACCTACCGTGTAGTTGATAATACTGTTTTTTTCGGAACCAATATTATGTGTATAAATGAAGGCCCAATTGCTGTGGGTGATGCGTTGCATTTCTAAAATTTCAACTTAGCAAAACTCCAATTCAAAGAGTTAAAAAGCATCAATTCATTTTCTAATATCGGTAAATCCATAATGAGTTTTAAGGTTTCATGTGCCATCATCGTTCCAATCATTCCAGGTAAAGTTCCTAACACCCCGTTTAGATTACAATTTGGAACGTCCTTCGGATTGGGTGGCTCTGGAAATAAATCCCTAAGGTTTTTACTTCCTTGATGATTGAAAACGGCCAATTGACCTTCAAATTTTAAGATACTACCATACACCAATGATTTCCCCAAAGCCACACAAGTATCATTGACCAAATAACGAGTAGCAAAATTATCGCAACCATCGACAATAACATCAAAATCTTGAATAATATGAGTGGCGTTTTCAGTGGTTAGTTCTTCTTCATAAGCAATAACTTTAATCAAGGGGTTCAAAGTTTCTAAAACCGCTTTTGCAGTGGTGGATTTACATTGGCCAACTTGGTTTTCAGTATATAAAATTTGACGGTGCAAATTGTGGATTTCTATTTTATCAAAATCTACTACCCCAATGGTTCCAACTCCTGCTGTGGCAATATATTGCAAAATCGGACAACCCAAACCACCTGCGCCAATGACAAGTACTTTAGCGTTTTTTAGTTTTTCTTGACCCGAATCGCCTATTTCTGGCAACATGGTTTGCCGGTTGTATCGTAAAAATTCTTGTATTACACTCATTCTATTTAAGTCTTAAAGTTTGAAAGTCAAAATGTCGAAAGTTTTAAGCTAATCTATATTGTAAAGTTGAGTCTTTTGACTTTGGACTTTATGACATTTGACTGTATACTCTGTCCCAGTCTTTCCAAACGGGTTCATAGCCACGACTGGAAATAAGTGCTGCAATTTCATGAGCGGAACGCTCATCGCTGATTTCAAATTGTTCCAAAGATTGTGGATCCACAACATAACCACCCGGATTGGTTTTAGAACCGGCACTCATACTGGTAATTCCTAGCGGAATGATGTTGTTTCGAAATTTTTCGTTTTCACGGGTTGATAATGAAATTTCTAAATCCTCATTCCACAATCGATAAGCACAAATAAGCTGCGCCAAATCTTTATCGTCCATGATGAAGTTGGGTTTTATGACACCTTCGGCAGGACGCAATCTCGGAAAAGACACGGTGTATTTGGTTTGCCAATAGGTTTTTTGAAGGTAATCCAAATGCAAGGCGTTGAAAAAACTATCGGTGCGCCAATCTTCTAACCCTAATAAAACTCCCAAACCTATTTTGTGAATTCCCGCCGAACCCACTCTGTCGGGAGTTTCTAAACGGAAATCGAAATTGGATTTCTTGCCCTTAGTATGGTATTGTTTGTACACATCGCGATGGTAGGTTTCCTGATACACCAAAACCGAATACACTCCAGCAGCATGTAATTGTTCGTATTCTTCAGTAGATAATGGCTGCACTTCGATGGAAATAGTCGAAAAGTCATTTTTTATTTGCGCCACCGATTTCAGAAAATAATCAATATTCACAGTATGGTTGGCTTCGCCAGTTACTAATAAAACGTGGTCGAATCCCGCCTTTTTCAATTCTGCAATTTCTAATGTGATTTCGCTTCCAGTTAGTGTTTTTCGTTTGATTTTATTGTCCAAACTAAAACCACAATAGGTGCAAATGTTTTGGCATTCGTTACTCAAATACAAAGGCGCATACATTTGGATGGTTTTGCCAAAACGCTTTTTGGTTAACTCGTGACTCAATTGAGCCATTTGTTCCAAATAAGCTTGGGCAGCTGGCGAAATTAAGGCCAAAAAATCATCTATATTACGATTGTTTTTAGCCAATGCTTGCTCGACATCTCTTGCCGTAGTTTGGTATATCTTGGATTGAATAGTATCCCAGTCGTACTGTTCAAAAACCGTTTTGAATGTGTTCATTGTTAATATATTTAATTCAATCCTGTCAGGGTTTTGAACCCTGACAGGGTTGAATAGTAAAAAAATTACTCATACAAAAAAGCCGTTAGTGGGCTCGAAGCCACTGCTTGACTGTATTGTTGTCCCAATTTGGCTTCAAACGCTTTTCTTCCTGCAATTACAGCTTCTCTAAAAGCTTCCGCCATTAGTTTTGGATTTCCCGCAACGGCTATTGCGGTGTTTACCAAAACAGCATCAGCACCTAATTCCATTGCTTTGGCAGCATCAGATGGAGCACCAATACCAGCGTCGATAATTACGGGAACCTTAGATTGTTCGATGATAATTTCTAAAAAATCAATCGTTTTTAATCCTTTGTTGCTTCCTATAGGCGAACCCAATGGCATTACCGCCGCTGTTCCTGCATCTTCTAGTCGTTTGCATAAAACCGGATCGGCGTGGATGTAGGGCAAAACGATAAACCCTAATTTGGCTAATTCTTCCGTCGCTTTCAAAGTTTCAATAGCATCCGGCATTAAGTATTTTGGATCGGGATGAATTTCCAATTTCAACCAATTCGTTTCTAAAGCTTCTCTGGCTAATTGTGCTGCAAAAACAGCTTCTTTAGCATTTCGTGCTCCAGAAGTATTAGGCAGCAAATTAATATGCGAATGTTTAAGATGTGATAAAATAGCGTCGGTTTCGGTTTCTAAATCGATGCGTTTGAGTGCTACGGTAACCAATTCACTTCCAGAGGCTAAAATAGCTTCTTCCATTTGTTGGTTGGAACCGAATTTTCCTGTTCCTAAAAAAAGGCGAGAATCGAATATTTTGTCTCCTATTTTAAATATTGACATATAATTTTTCGTTAAGTTGTGTTATAAGTTCAGCTGGATTAGTACTTGTTGTAATTAATCCCGAAACTGCAATCCCGTGAATCCCTGTTTCCATAAGACTTTCGACATTTTCAAGCGAAATGCCTCCAATGGCGTAAATTGGAATTTCGACCTTATCGAATTTCATTTGCTCGATAATAAAACGATAGCCATCTAGTCCTAAAATCGGACTTAATTTTTCTTTTGTTGCTGTAAATTGAAACGGACCTAAACCAATGTAATCACAGTTTTCAGTTGCTCTTTGAAGAACGTGTTCGAAAGTATTGGCCGTTCCTCCTATGATTTTGTTTTTTCCTAAAAGGGTTCTAGCCTCTTCAATATTCATATCACTTAAACCCAAATGTACCCCGTCAGCATCCAATTGCTTTGCTAAATGAACATTATCATTGATGATAAAAGTGGCTAAATATTCATTGCATAACGTTTTAACGGCTTCCGCCAAAGTGAAAACTTCGATAGCATTTTGGTTTTTGAAACGCAATTGAATCCAATCGCAACCACTGTCCAATGCCTTGTGAATGTTATATAATTGTGCTTGAACCGTATCTCCTTGGGAGATATATTGTAATTTGTTATACATGATGGTATCCTAATTTAGATTGGTTGGTTAATAAATAGTTTTCTATATAAATTTTGGCATTGCTACAAGCCATTTTAACATCTTGATCTAAAGCTAAATTGGCAGTTATAGCCGATGACAATACGCAGCCAGAGCCGTGTTTTTCATAAATCAAAGATTCTTTTGGCGAAAGCCTGAAAAATGAATCAGCTAAGTATAAATAATCAACACCCATTTCTTCTGGATTATGCCCTCCTTTTAGCAAAACAGCACAATATATAGCTAGATTTTGAGCGATTTCGGCCGGATTTATTTCGTCAAAAGAAAGCTTTTCAATCTCATAATAGTTGGGCGTAACCAAATCTATATTTTCTAAAATTTCAATTAAGCTGGATTGGTTTTCGATGTTTAAAAAATCAAATTCAGTTGTTGATTTTAAAACCGTATCCCAAACCATTTTTGTTGTTGGCGAAAGCCTTTTAATTGCAAAAACAATTTCTTTTAAATAATCCAAAGAAGGAACAATTCCGATTTTCACTGTCTTGATTTGGTAATTTTCGAATAATTTTTCTATCGATTTTAAAACAAAATCCAAGTTGGTCCATTGCATTTCAAAAAATTCATTTTCTGTCTGAATGGTATTGCCAGTATTTATGGCAAAACCATACACCCGATGTTGTTCGAATGTTTTGATGTCTGCCAAAAGTCCAGCTCCGCCACTAGGATCAAAACCGGCAATTGTAAGCACGAAAGGGCGATTTACTGACATAATTTAAAATTTTCTATAGGATTTGCATTGTTCCAAATAGCCCCTAAAACAGCCACTTTATCAAAACCTTGAGCAATTGTTGTTTTACTATTTTTTGGAGAAATTCCTCCTAAGCCAACTAATTGAGTTGCGAAATTTGTTCTGTATTTTATCGCTTCAAACAAATCAATGTTTGATTGATGACCCACTTTTGAAATACTCGGAAAAACAGGACTCAAAAAAGCATATTCAAATATGGCATTCAATTTATTGAAATCTTCAATTGAATGTGTTGAAGTCGATAATCGAAAACCTTTTTGATTGTAAAAATACAAGGTTTCTAGATTGATTATTTCTCTTGATTTTTCTGTAAAATGAAGTCGAGAAACTCCTAATTCGTCCGCTAATTGAGGATGACTGTGCAAAACCAATTTATAGCGAAAGTCTAAACCAATTGAATTAACAAAAGCTACCATTTCAGCTACTGTAAAGTCTGGTTTTCGAATGTGAAGCAACTCCAATCCATTCTCAAAAAGAGCGTGGATGGTGTCGATTTCATTGACTATTGCCGTTGGATTTGTGATTACAATCATTTTAATTTAAGATGAGAGATGAAGGGCGAAGAGATAATAGATTCGTTTTAGTCTATCGTCTTTTCGTCTATTATCTAAATTCTTTTAAACATAAATTTCTTTCCCCTTCTCAATAAACTCTTCTGATTTCTCTTGCATTCCTCTTTCGGCTTCCGCAACGTCACGAATTTCTTGAGAGATTTTCATCGAACAGAATTTTGGTCCACACATCGAGCAAAAATGGGCTACTTTGGCACCATCGGCAGGAAGGGTTTCATCGTGAAATTCACGTGCTGTATCTGGATCTAATGATAAATTGAATTGGTCTTCCCAACGGAATTCGAAACGCGCTTTGCTCAAAGCATTGTCCCGGTATTGCGAACCTGGATGTCCTTTGGCTAAATCAGCAGCATGTGCGGCAATTTTATAAGTGATTACACCGTCTTTTACGTCCTTTTTATTCGGTAAACCTAGGTGTTCTTTTGGGGTGACATAACACAACATCGCGCAACCGTACCAACCAATCATAGCAGCTCCAATGGCAGATGTAATGTGGTCATAACCCGGAGCAATATCCGTAGTTAATGGCCCAAGGGTGTAAAAGGGAGCTTCGTCACAATGTTCCAATTGTTTGTCCATGTTTTCTTTAATCATGTGCATGGGCACGTGACCCGGTCCTTCGATAAAAACTTGAACATCGTGTTTCCAAGCGACTTTTGTTAGTTCGCCTAAAGTTTCTAATTCGGCGAATTGTGCAGCATCATTGGCATCAGCAATAGAACCCGGACGCAAACCATCTCCTAATGAAAAAGCGACATCGTATTGTTTCATGATTTCGCAAATGTCTTCGAAATGGGTGTATAAGAAATTTTCTTTATGGTGAAACAAACACCATTTGGCCATAATCGAACCACCACGAGAAACAATTCCAGTAACACGGTCGGCAGTCAAGTGAATGTAACGCAATAAAACACCGGCGTGAATAGTAAAATAAGAAACCCCTTGTTCTGCTTGTTCGACAAGCGTATCACGGAAAACCTCCCAAGTTAAATCCTCGGCAACTCCGTTTACTTTTTCCAAAGCTTGGTAGATAGGCACAGTTCCGATTGGCACTGGAGAGTTACGGATAATCCATTCTCTAGTTTCGTGAATGTTTTTTCCAGTAGATAAATCCATAATCGTATCGGCTCCCCAACGGCACGCCCAAACTGCTTTTTCTACTTCTTCTTCGATAGAGGAAGTCACCGCACTGTTTCCGATGTTGGCATTAATTTTTACCAAGAAATTTCGTCCCACAATCATTGGTTCGCTTTCAGGATGGTTGATGTTGTTTGGAATAATAGCACGACCTCGGGCTACTTCGGAACGAACAAATTCAGGTGTGATTTTAGATTTTGGGGTATTGGCTCCAAAACTGTGTCCGCCGTGTTGGCATTGCATGGCTTTGGTTTGGGCATTGATTTGTTCGATGCGTTGGTTTTCACGAATGGCAATGTATTCCATTTCGGGAGTGATGATGCCCTGTTTGGCATAATACAATTGAGATACATTAGCGCCTTTTTTGGCGCGCATGGGTTTGTGCAAATATTCGAAACGCAAGTCGTTTAGTTTTTCGTCATTGAGGCGTTTTTTCCCGTACTCGGAAGATATTTCAGTTAGTTCTTCGACATCGCCACGATCCAAAATCCATTGTTCACGGATGCGAGGCAATCCTTTGCGAATGTCGATTTCGATATTAGGATCGGTAAATGGCCCTGAAGTATCATAAACAGTTACGGGAGGATTTTTTTCGATGCGACCATTCGACATTTTAGTGTCGGCTAGTGCAATTTCACGCATCGCTACTTTTATAGGGTGAATGGTTCCGTCTACGTAAATTTTTGTAGAATTGGGAAACGGGGTTCTTGAGATTTTTTCTTCGTTGTTCATGTTTTTTGTCTTAAAGTTAAAAAGTTGAATGTCTTAAAGTCTATTATATTAGTGTTGTTGTTTGTGAATAAGGGGGAAACCGATGAAACGGACTCGCTAAAGAGAATACACAGATTTTTTTATTGAAATTATCATTGCTATTGCCGTTGAAATTGTCATTGAAATTGAAATTGCTATTGATTCCTGCTAGGGATAGAAAAGGAAAGCCCGTAAAGGCAAGACCGTAAAAAAAACAAGGAGTAGAAAAGCGACCAACGGAAGCTCTTTCTGGGACTTTGTTTTTTTGAGGTTTTGACTGCGGACTTGAAATGGATTGCCCGCTCGAGCAGCCCTATTATCCTCCTTGTGTTGCTGAAATAATGAGAATGTCGTCGGTTTCTTGGATGAGATGGGAATTCCAATCGGATTTTGGAATAACGGTATTGTTGATGGCTAGGGCAATTCCGTTTTGTTTTTCGGGAATTTCCAAGTCCAAAAGTGCTTGAACAGTGAGACTGTCTGCGGCGAATTGTTTGTGTTGATTGTTGATTTTTAGCTCCATTCCTGTTGAATTTAGTATGTAATTATACTTTAGGAATGGCTACTATTGCCCCAAAATGGGACTACGGAAGTCATCTTACTTTTTCCTACGCTAGTATGAACTAGATCAGGTTCGAGGGTAAAATCTCAGCCTACAATTTTGTAGACACCCCTAAAGTGTGATGCAAATGTAATTAAAAAGTTTAAAGGTTTAAAGGTTTAATTGTTTAAAGTTGTTACAGATGTAACTTAGTTTGAGAGAATTTCCAGCAATCGGCGACATGATCGTTGACCATTCCAGTGGCTTGCATGTGGGCGTAAACAACGGTGGAACCTACGAATTTGAAGCCTCGCTTTTTTAAATCTTTGCTAATTTCGTCAGAAAGTGGTGTTGTAGCTTGAACTTCACTTAAGTTTTTTCGATTGTTGTTCATGGGTTTTCCATCGACAAAAGCCCATATGTATTTGGAAAAACTACCGAATTCTTTCTGAATTTTGATGAAATTTTGAGCGTTGGTTACCGCCGAATACACTTTGAGTTTGTTTCGAATAATCCCAGCATCCAATAGTAATTCTTGGATTTTGTCGTCGGAATACTGGGCTATTTTTATATAATCGAAATTATCGAAACCTTTGCGGAAATTTTCTCTTTTATTTAAAATAGTAATCCAACTTAAGCCCGCCTGAAAGGTTTCTAAGAGTAGGAATTCGAATAATTTATGATCATCATACACCGGAACTCCCCATTCTTCGTCGTGGTATTTTTGATACAATTCGCTAGAGTTGCACCAGCCGCACCTTATTTTATCGTCCATTAGAATATTATTTTGAAATCAAATGTACTAAAAAACTAAGCTGAAACTATTTTGGAAATTATCAAATTACCTAAATTTAATTCAAACCTCCACGTAGACAAATAAAAAACAAGTAAATTTGTTATTCAACTTATAAAACAAATTTCAGATGAAAACACTAAAGAAAATTGTAATTGTAATTTTGGTTATCATTGCTATTCCGTTAGTAACTGCTTTGTTTGTAAAAAAGGATTATGCGGTAGAACGAGAAATCACCATTGACAAACCAAAAACAGTCGTTTTTGATTACGTGAAACTGTTGAAAAATCAAGATCATTACAGCAAATGGGCAACCATGGATCCAGCGATGATAAAAACCTATCGTGGTACGGATGGAACTGTTGGTTTTGTATCGAAATGGGAAAGTAAAATGGATGATGTTGGAGTTGGAGAACAAGAAATTAAAAAAATAGCCGAAGGAGAACGCATCGATTTCGAACTACGCTTTTTTAAACCATTCGAGGCCACCGAACCAGCATTTATGACTACCGAAGCGGTTACGGATAATCAAACCAAAGTAAAATGGGGTTTTAGCGGTCACATGAATTACCCGTTGAACCTTATGATGCTGTTTATGGATTTTGAAAAAATGATAGGAGACGATTTGCAGACTGGATTGAATAAATTGAAAATTGAATTAGAAAAATAAACACAAAATAATGGAAAATTTAAAAGGAAAAAAAGCAATTATAACTGGCGGAAGTAGAGGACTTGGCAGAGCTACAGCAATTGCATTTGCAAAAGAAGGCATTGATGTAGCCATAACTGGCAGAAATGAAAAAAGCTTGCAAGAAACAGTTACTGAATTAAAAGACTACGGTGTAAATGCGACTTTTGCAGTATTTGATGTTGGTAATTATGAGGAAGTTAAAATAGGGATTAAAAGTATTTTAGCTGATTTGGGTGGTGTCGATATTTTGGTAAATAATGCTGGAATTGCAGCTTTTGGTTCCTTTAACGATATGGAAGTTAGCCAATGGACTGCAATTATACAAACTAATGTTATGGGAATGTATTATGTAACCAAAGAAGTGCTACCCCACTTAATTGAAAAAAATCAAGGGGATATTATTAATGTCTCCTCTACAGCTGGATTGAGTGGTAATCCAAATACGTCTGCCTATTCGGCATCTAAATTTGCTGTGATTGGTATGTCGGAATCATTGATGAAAGAAGTGCGCAAAAACAATATTAGAGTATGCACCTTAACACCAAGTACCATTGCTTCTGATATGTCATTAGAATTAGGTATCACGGACGGAAATATCGAAAAAGTTTTGCAACCCGAAGATTTTGCCGAATTAATCGTGACTAGCCTACAACTACCGAGAAGAGCGATGCTGAAAAGTGCTTCATTGTGGTCGACAAATCCTTAAAAAGGATAATTAATATCTTTGATTAAGATTTGTTTTAAACATTTATTCAAAAAAATAACAATATTTGAAACCTCAATTATAAATAGATTACCTCACTGTATTATCCATTTAAATCAAGAAAAAATGAAAAAACTAAACCAACAAGAAATTACAGCAAAAATGTCAGCAATAGATTCGGCATGGGAAATAAAAGGCAAATTCATTAGTCGTGAATTTGTTTTTAAAAACTTTGTAGAAGCGTTTTCGTTTATGACAGCAGTTGCATTGATTGCTGAAAAATCTGCACATCACCCCAATTGGGAAAATGTATATAACAAAGTGACTATTTCCCTTAGCACCCACGATGCCGATGGAATTACAGAAAAAGATATAGATTTAGCGACTGCTATTGACAAGATTTCTAATAGAAACTAATAAAGCTTCTTATTCACACTGTGAAAGTTAATAACTATTAAGGAAATTATGATATATAGGTTTTGGAATTTATAGGTAGTGCTATCCGAAACCTTATTTAATTATAGCTTTTTCTTTAATGATTTTTAAAGCGTGAAAAAGTTTTAATAGCGCTAGTTTTCATATGTCTTTATTTTAATTTATTTTGCTTCATTACAAAGCGATGGTTTAAATTAAATGTAGTACCTATTAAAAACTAAAATACCCCGGAAGTGAACCTTTCGGGGTCGCTAACGTATCCGTTTTGTAAAACAAGGCACACTTATACCTAATTATGACACAGACAACCAATAATCTGTAGAAGATCGTTAGCAATTTTATTTAGTTCCAGATAGAATGCTCCATTACAAAGCATTTTTTTATTTCAATTATTTATATCATTATAAACCTTAAAATTATCTCATTTTTAAAGTCAAAACAGAAACAGAATGAGGTAATAAACGGATCTGTGCATTCTTTCCTTTCAACTTAATTTCGCTTTCAGTAGGACTAATTTTTTTCGGGGATTCAAAAGAATTGACATCGTCTAAATTTGCACTTGTAAGTGTTGTTACCGTCCCTTTGTCAGCTACTTTACTACCTTTAAAATCGATGTTTAGCTCTTGTGCATTTGCTGATGCGTTCACCAATTTTACAATTACTTCTTTTGTGTTGGCATCTTTTACTGCTGAAGCAAAAAGATCATTTTGACCAGTCACTGGCTTCCCTTCTTTGGTAATTGCTACTAAATCAGTCCCTTTATTGGTAGAAAATAATTTTTGAACATAGTAATTTGCCGTGCCATACGCTTCCAAATTATTGAACCAAATCATATCTGGTGTCCATTGCCAAGCCTCTACGTGAGCCATTAATGGCGCGTATGAAGTTAAATTCACTACTTCAGCATTCCTTTCTAATCCAGTCATAAAGGCCGCTTCAGAAAACGCACATTCCCAATTATTTTTGTTATCTGGACTTGTAATACCTACACTTTGAGCGGCATATTCCCCTGCGAAAATTTTTGGACCCTTTCGATCATAATTGTCATAACGAGTCGCATTTTCTCTAAACCATTTCGGGCTACTATAATAATGTTCATCTACAACTTCAGCATTTAATTTTTTTAGCTCTTTCATACCATAATCAAAAAAATCTCCTTCGGGTGCTGGTCCAGATCCTGAAACAATCGTTATATTTGGGTATTTCCCCTTTATGGCTTTTTCAAAAACTTTGTATCTAGCGATGTAATCCGGTCCCCATTGCTCATTTCCAACACCAATCATTTTCAAATTGAATGGTTTTGGATGTCCCATTTCAGATCGTACGCTACCCCAAGGAGTTTCAACTCCACCATTAGCAAATTCGATTAAGTCTAAAGCATCTTGAACATAAGGATCTAATTCTTCCATTGGAACCAATTCAGCAGTATTAAATTGACATGCCATTCCACAACTCAAAATAGGCAATGGCGTAGCTCCAATGTCTTCGGCAAGTTGAAAATATTCGAAAAATCCTAAACCAAAACTCTGAAAATAATCTGGTGCTGGTTTATGTACAAATTCGGTATTCCATCGATTGATAACTGTTTCTCGTTTATCCACATCTCCAATTGATTTTTTCCATTGGTAACGTTGTGCCAAAGTTCTGCCTTCGACAATGCAACCTCCTGGAAATCTCAAAAACCCAGGTTTCAAATCGTATAGCAACTGAACGATATCTTTGCGTAAACCATTTTTTCTATGGTTCCAAGTGTCATCTGGGAACAGTGAAATCATATCTAAATCAATAGTACCTGTTCCTTCGAAAGTAATTTTTAATTTCGCTTTTGCTTCAGTTTGAGTGGCTGCAAATTGAGCTGTATAGGATACCCAGTCATTAGAAGTTGGTACAATGCTAGTTTCTCCAAGCACTTTATTGTCTTTATCAATAAATTGAATAATGATTTTTTTGATGGCTCCATCGTGGTTTGCCGCTTTTAGAGAAACGTTGTAACGGGCGTCCTTTTTGATTCCCATTCCTCTAAATCCCTCATTAACTAGCTCATATCCTATGTCATCATTTACTATAACTCTGCAAAATCTAGGGTTTTTATTGTTTTCTACTACTTTGATAATTGTAGCAGTACCCGATTTTGCATTGAATGCATATTTTTCAGTTTTTGGCTGATCCCAACCCATAAGTGGTACTTCAAATTCAAAAGAACGATTTTTTATCATTTCGGCATACAAACCTCCATCAGCAGCAAAATTAATATCTTCAAAAAAGACACCATACATTGTAGGTTGGATTTTAGTTATTGTTTTGGCAACATCAACTTCTAAAGTTGTCGATTGAGCACTAGCAAAAAAGCTGGTAAGCAATAGCCCGCAAAAGGAAATTTTTGAAATTATGTTATTTTTCATTTTTGAGTATTTAATTTATTAATCTTCATTTTCGTAATTTATCCAAAACAACCTATTTACCACTTAGAAAGAAAGCGTTCCATTTTTTTTGAACAATTTTGTTTAAAACTTGTATAACTAACTTTCCTTCTTCAAAAGCTTTTTAGCTCCTAGAATCAAAAGATTCTACACTTATCGATTCATCGATTTAGCTGTTTATGATCCCCCATTATTTCCCTTCTATTTCAATAATTTTAACATTCCAAGGTGCGAGAGTTAGCTGTTCGTCTTTGCTTATTTTTTGATTTGTTAAAAGTTCTGTTCCTTTGCTGAAAGGGTATTTCATTTCAACAGACTTATCCGAATAATTCATAATATATCGGATTGTTTTTCCTTCTGAATTAATACCGTCTTTAGTAATTATTGGAAAAGCCAGATTTTGTTTCACATCCCAAAGCCCTGCTTTTTTCACTACGTCTTTCATAACTGCTTCCAAAAGTTTCTCACTAGTCATCGCTCCTACATAAGTTGCTAGTCCTTTTCCATATATATTTTCAGTTATAGCTGCATAGTCCTTCCAAACTGGGTGGTCATAATAAGCCAATACTTTTGCAGTAGATGGTTTTATCAACTCCATAAAAGTGTGAATCTTATTTTCTGCACCTACATTAAATGGATCGTCTTTAAGTGAAACATTTTCAGGCACAGTAAATTGACTGTAGGTAATACCACAAGCTTTATTAATAATACCTGGTTGGATAGAACTTCTAACTTTAACATTTTCATTTGATGAACCACTTTGAAAAGAGTAGACAATGTGTCCTCCTTTCGCAACAAAAGCATTTAACCTTTCAAGCAATTCGTCTGGTGCAGCATATAAAACTGGTACTACTATGAGTTTGTATCCTGAAAAATCCGTAACAGATGGATCAATAAAATCTACACCTACATTCATTTTAAAAAGTGCATCATAATAAGGACGTAAAACATCATTGTATTTAGTTTTAAAAACCATCTCAAAATTATTAAATGCAGTTTGAGCCTCATTACTAAATAGTAGAGCGACATCATTTTTCTTTTTTAAATTAATTAACTTACTACTAAGTCTTTGAAAATCCTTGCCTATAGTTTTAGCCTCATTGTATGTTGGATTGGGTTCAAAATCATGACTCAATAATCCTTTCCAATAGGTTTCAGCTGAATTATGGATAGAATGCCAGTGCCAATAGGCAACCATGTTTGCTCCTGAAGCCAAATGACTGAAAGCTTGCAGTCTTAATTGTCCTGGATATGGAACCCATTGCGGAAAACCTTGTGCCTCAGTTTCGATAACAAAATAATTTTTCCCTCCTTTCATAGAACGAGCTAAGTCTCCAGCAAAGGAAATTTCAATTCCTGTAAGATGATCTTGCGTAGGGTGATATATATCTACTCCGGCAATATCTAAAGCTTTGGCCGCATCAAAATGATTTACATCCGTCTGTATTCCGTACGAAAAGCCTCTCCAATCCAAATCAAAATTATGCGTAACAAACTGATTTGGTTTTGCATATTCTTTTATAATAGCAGTTTGCCAAGCTAAGAAATCGGTTACCAGTTTTCTCTGAAATTTAGAAAACTCAGCATTTAAGCTGGCATTTATAGAACCTACTGTTGATGGAAAATCATCCCAATTATTAATTCTGTTGCTCCAATAATCAAGTCCAAATGCACTATTAAGTGAATCTAGGGTGAATTTTTCTTTCATAGAGGCAACAAATGCCTTTTGTACATTATCACCTGCGGTATCATAATGTTTTGTTTCATTATCGACTTGATACCCAATTATTGCAGGATGATCTTTGACATGCTCCATTATTTTCCTGATGACACGTTCTGCATGTAATCGAAAATGCTCATTGGTAATGTCCATTTTCTGTCTTGCACCATATTGATATTGTCCGTTGGCAGTTGTAGCCAAAACAGAAGGGTGTTTTTTTACCAGCCAAGTGGGAACTGCATAAGTAGGAGTCCCAATAATTACTTTAATATTAGCTTTATACATGGCGTCAAGCACACGATCGATATGCTTGAAATCAAATACATTGTCTTGTGGTTCGACAGTACTCCATGTCGATTCTGCAATTCGAACACAATTAATTCCAGCCTCTTTCATCATTTTAATATCCTGCTCCAATCGGTCAAAAGGCATGTATTCGTCATAATAAGCTACCCCAAAAAGTAGTTCGCTTTGCTTATATTGAGCAAAAGAACTGTTAATGGTTATGACTAAAAAAAGAACTAACAGGCTTATTTTTTTGAATGTAGTTTTCATATATTTTTAATAATAAGGTTGCCAAAATTGTATTATATTCTATTTAATTGATTCTAATTGTATTGAATGAATCTGCTTGTAGGACAATTTCATAATAGATATCATTTAATTTAACCGAAACTTTTCTTTCATTGGAATTTTCATTCTGAATAATCATCACGACACTTTTATCTGGATTTTCAAAAGCAAGTAGATCTTTAAACTCGCCTGTTGTCTCCAATAATTTTGCTCCAGGCAAAACAAAATGGCTGACATGTTTCAACAAATAATATTCGTGATTGAATTTATAGGTATGATTTTTTGTATCAACACTAACCAAACTATTCTGTTTCCAGCCCCAAGTACTAATTCCTCCATCTTTTAAAGTGGTGTTCCAATACATATAGGCATTAGCTCCATTTTTAATATAATGTTTCATCAAGTTCCATGAGTATTTACAAGCCTTCCAGTCATTATCACCATTGCCACACTCCTGCTCCGTTTGATACAATCTTAAATTAGGATATCGTTTATGAATTCCAGGAATCGCCTCTTTCCCTGCCCATTGAAAACCTACTCCCTCAATATATTTACTAGCGATTGGGTCTGTAAGAATACTGTCAACAAGTGCTTCCGAAGGGCGTTCCATTGTTCCAAACATAAGAGCAACGTCTAGCTTTTTCATTTCAGGTCCCAAATATGAACCTATAAATTGAGCCAGGCCAGAGGAGGTCCAAGTACAACTTGGAAAAACTTGTGCCGAATTAAATTCGTTTTGAGGCATAACCATATCGATATTAATATCTTGATTGCGATATGCCTTTATAAATTTGCTAAAATATTGAGCATAGGCCTTAAAGTACTTGTCTTCTTGTATAAACATGTTAGTCCCTTCCTTACCTTCACGCGCGACAGGCAATCCATTGTTAATTCCCCTAAAATCCATTCCCCATTCCTTAGATTGTAAATCCGAATCACCAAGAAGGCTCTTGGATGCATAATGCTTATTGTATTTCATCCAAGTAGGCGGCGACCATGGCGATGCCCAAAGTTTAAGTATAGGATTGTATTTCAAAGCATTTTTAATAAAGGGAACTAAAGTTTCTAAATCATTAGAAATACTGAAATTTTTCATCAAAAAATCACCTTCAGTTTCATCATAAGAATACCATTTTAGAGCAAAATCATTAGCTGCTATTGGCATTCTGCATATTGTGAAGTTTGCTCCAAAACCTGGTTCAAACAACTCTTTCATAATTGCCTCTTTGTCATTGTCACCTAACTGCTTAAGTGATGTCCATCCAAGTTCATTAAAACAAGTTCCAAATCCTTCGATTGTCTGTAAGCTGTTAGAACTGCTAATTCCAATATCTGTTTTTGTCATAGAATTAATAACAACAACTGAATTGTTAACCTGCCAAGGCACAGACTCAGTTGTTGCTATCATTTGTATTTTTTTTTGCGCACAAGCAACTAGCGAAAAGGCAAAGAAAAGTAATAGAAATTGTTTCATGTTGTTTTTATAAAAGTTCAATAAAATAGAAAGTTAAGTCCCGTTTGAATTGTATTTAAAGCTTACAAAATAATGAAGCTAGAAAAAGGAACTAATTATTAAAAGAATAATGATTTAGAAAATAGTCCCCTGTTTGTAAAACAAGGGACTATATAGTTCTAAATAATTAGTACGTTAGATTCAAAACACTAATAACCGGTGTTCTGAGGAAGAATATTACTGTTTTTTTGAATATCTGCTAGAGGAATTGGCAACAGCTTATGAAAAGCTTGCATATTATAATTCAGATTTTGAAGACTTGAATTTACTTGACTATTCATCAAATTTACCATATTAATTACTCCATTTGCATCTGCACGTTTTAGATCATTCCATCTGGTACGTTCGTAAACCAATTCCAATCGTCGTTCTTTAAGAACTGCTATAGCTAATTCGCTCTTTGTAATAGCAGTAGTATTTGCTAATCCAGCTCTATTTCTGATTTGGTTTAATAAAGCTTTAGCCTCAGCAAGATGATCTAGTTGTACATTTGCCTCAGCTGCCAACAAAATGATATCAGAAAGTCGGATCATCACTAAATTGTCACCGTTAGTCCATGTATCACTATATGAAAATTTACCACAAAATGGAATTGCTTTACTGGTATCCCATGCATTTAAAGGCATAGTAAAAGCAGCTCCAGAAACCTGCCAATTGAAAGTAGATTTATATCTTGCGCCATTATCTCCAGCATTATTAAATGCTTTTACAAGGTCATAAGAACCTATTTGACGTTTTGGCCAGTTGTCATTGGGTCCATAAGACAGAACATTTAATTTCCAAACATTGTAAGGAGATCCATTTGAAGGAACCTGCAATTCAAAAATAGATTCCGTAGTGTTCTTATTAGCAAGTCCAAATAATTTAGAATAATCAGTAACTAATGTATATGGTCCACTAATAACTTTGTTACAATAAAGTAAACAATTTGCATAATCACCCATTTGGGCATAAGTTTTAGCCAATAATGCTCTTGCCGCTCCTTTTGTAGCTCTACCTTTATCACCATGATAAGGCAAATCGTCCAATGTGGTTTCAACATATTTCAAATCTGTAATAATTTGAGCATACACTAAACTGGCGCTAGTTCGAGAAGGGTAATAATTTCCATCATTTGTAGCGTTAAGAATTAGCGGAACATCACCCCAAGAGGTCACCAGCCAATAATATGCATGCGCTCTTAAAAAAGTAGCCTCTGCTATTATTTGCTCTTTTCTTTTAGTACCATCCCATTTTGGGTCATTGATAGGTTTTACATTATCGATGGCAGTATTAGCAGCTGTAATATGTTTGTACAATTCTTGCCAACTTAATTGCAACTCCCCATTAGAGGATGTAAAAGTGAAATTTTCTAACGGTTGTTCGACAGCGTTATCCCCATTGACATAGGTATTGTCTGATATAGCTTCGGTAGTAAAAAAGTTACTATACGTAAAATAATCTGGTACTGCATTATAAGCACCATTTAATATGCTTTCAGCGTCAGCAGCTGTAGTTAATGATCCAGCAGCCAATTCCGACTGAGGTGCTCTGTCTAGAAAATCCTGAGTACATGACGAAAGAATTATTGTCAATACAAAGAATTGAATGTATTTTGATAAATTAAGTTTCATAATATTATTTTTTATAATTGAACATTGATACCCATAGTAAAAGTCTTCGATGATGGGTAGGTTCCTTTGTCAACTCCAAGTGACATAAGTGATGATCCAGAACCAGCATTTTGCGCCTGATTATTTGTTCCTTGTCCGTCACCGTTAACTTCAGGATAATACCCTTTGTAATTGTGAAGCGTCACCAAATTTTGAGCTGTAGCAAAAACTTTAAACCCTGTTAGCCCTATTCTTTTAGTGAACTCATTCTCTATTTGATAACTTAACGTTATATTTTTTAATCTAACGAAAGAACCATCTTCTATATAGTTTGAGGAAACTCTATTTTGCAACATAGTAGCGGCTGCTGTATTTGTTGTTCCATTTCCAAGTGCTCTAGGAACACTTGTTATATCTCCAGGTTTTTGCCATCTGTTTAATACTTCAACACTTTCATTAGCATAACCAGATAAAGCTTCAATTTCCATTCTTGGAGTATTGTAAATTTTATTTCCTTGAACACCATCTATTAGAAACGATAACGAAATTCCATTGGAGGTAAACTCATTTGTAAAACCAAAAGTATATTTTGGCAAAGCCGACCCAAGATTCATCATTTCATTACTATAAACCAAATTACCAGTTTGTGGGTCAACACCCTCAGATTTATATCCCCAGAATGTTCCAAGAGGATAACCATTCTTGATCACTTGAGTATATAGAGGTACTTGACTTCCAGCAACAAGAATTGGTCCTGTTTGGAATGTTGAGTTTGAATCTAAACCTACTATCTTATTATCGTTTTTAGAAAAATTAAAATTAGAATTCCATCCAAAGTTCTTTTTATCGATAATTTTTGCATCTATAGCAAACTCAATCCCTTTATTAATATCAGATCCTGGTAGATTCATTGCAATAATAGAACTTCCTGAAGTCATTGGTAATTGCAGGGTAAAAATCATATCTTCCACCTTCTTATGATAATAATCAACCGTAAGATTTAAACGATTATCTAAGAAACCTACTTCTACACCAAGATTAGTCTGTGTCGCTGATTCCCATTTTAAATCTGGATTCCCCAACTGAGCGGCTGGCTTGATACCTGGAGCTATATCCGTTGAATTGTAAGCATATGGCGCTCCTGCATTAAGCAAGCTATAAGAAGGATAAAGCATGGTATATGGAGGTAAATTACCCGTTTTTCCCCAACCAGCACGGATTTTTAGATTTTGCATCCATTTTACATCTTCCATGAACTTTTCATTAGAAACTTTCCATCCTGCAGATAAGGCAGGGAAGTTTCCGTTCACCACATTTTTACCAACTCTAGAAGATCCGTCACGACGAAACGTAGCTGTAAACAAATACCTGTCGCCATACCCATAATTTATTCTACCAAAATAGGAGTTGGTAGACCAATCATATTGTGACGTTCCAATTCGGAAATCAGAACTGGCTGCATTCAAAGTTTCGATTGCACTTGTTGCAAAACCGGCTCCATGTTGAGTTGATTTCGAAATTGATTCATTCATTGCTGAGGTTCCAAAAATAACATCAAAAGAATGTTCTCCAAAAGACTCTTTGTAATTTATTGTGTTATCCCACTGCCATCTGAAAACCTCATAAAAGGTACTATCCCCTCCACCTTGAGTACTACGACCTACCAAACTACTACTTGGATTTAAAAAATAATCGTATTTCGAATTTTGGACAACACCATTAATCTGATTTCTATAAGTGATATTATTAGACAACTTAGCCTCTACAAAAGCATTCCCCAAAAAGTTATTTCCAATAGTTTTATTCGTATTGTTATAAATTAATGATATGGGATTTTCTCCAGAATAATAATTACTCACTCCATACACACCAGGAATGGGTGCATTTGAAGGCATTTTAATTGGAATATACTCAGGAGTAACAAGCGCACTAAGTACAACACCACCAAAATTAGCAGAAGCATTGTCTTTAATTGATCTTTGATTGGTTCTATCATAGTTAATAGATCCACCCATTTTTATGCTTTTATTTACATCTTGATTAACGCTTAAATTAGCAGAATAACGCTCGAAATTCGACTCTCGAATTATTCCTTCTTGTTTAAGATGCCCTATGCCTAAGTAATAAGTTCCAGTATCTGAACCTCCTGAAGTATTTACATTGACACTTGATTGTGCTGCATTGCGATATATTAAATCCTGCCAATTGTTGTTAGTTCCTGCTAAATCATAATAATTTGGGACACCGGGATCAGTACCTAAAATCTCCTTTTGCAAATCGAACCATTGTGAATTATTTAAAACAGGTAATTTTCTAACAATTTGTTGAAATCCACCATAATAATTGATTGCCGTAGTGGATTTCCCTTTTTTTCCTTTTTTGGTTGTAATCAATACTACTCCATTCGTTGAACCAGCAGCTCCATAAATACCAGCAGCAGAGGCATCTTTTAAAACATTTATTGATTCGATATTATTAGGATCAATTCCTTTAACATTACTTGTAAGAACACCATCTACAACATATAATGGCTCACCTCCGTTTGGAGAACCCATTCCACGTATACGAACAGAAATTGTACCTCCAGGTGATCCAGATGAGGATGCAACCTGAACTCCAGCTGCTTTCCCAGTCATCGCTTCTACGGCATTTACGATAGGTCTGCTTGACACATCTTTAACTTTAATATTGCTTATTGCAGAAGTAACGTCCTTTTTCTTTTGGCTTCCATAACCAATTAAAACTATTTCATTTAAACTTGTTGCCTCAGATTTGAGTACAATATTTAGTTTAGTTTGTCCTTTTACTTGAGTTTCAAAATTAGAATAACCGATATAGCTAAATACTAATACCGCTTTTTCATTGGTGCTGATTTTGAAATTACCATCAAAATCAGTTGAAACACCATTATTAGTTCCTTTCTCTAAAACATTTACACCAGGTATTGGGAATTTTGCTTCGTCTAATACCGTTCCGGTGTAAACTTTTGTCTGAGCCTGTGTACTAAAAGCTATTAACAAAAGTAAAATCAAAAAATATTTATATTCTCTCATACATTCATAATTTAAATTGTGGTTAATTTTTAATTTTTGGTTATTGATTTAGTTATTGATTTCAATAATTAAATGCGTTTTTAATAATTTCATTTTTCATTATTTTAAAGTTAATATGTTATTTTATTGTCGCAAAAATATAACTGTTTTTATGATTATAGCAATTACAAAGCAATACAAAAACCAAACAATTTAGATTTAACAACCAAACAAAAACCAAACATTTTTTATTTAAACCATTAATTACAAATACTTAAACTAATTTAATACTGTGTTAAATAATGTTAATTTAAAATAATAACAATACATTAGTAGAATAATTGAAAAATGCTAATCAATTTTAAATGTGTATGTACCATTTAAAATTAATTGTACAAAAAATTTCATACAACCTATCTACTACCCTTATGAATCTTATAAGAACTATTATCATTCTATACTTAGTTTTGTTTTCTAATATTCTATTGGGACAAGAAAAAGTGATTGGTCTGCCTGAAATTAGAAATTATAAAAAAGCAGATTACAATGGAGATCCTCAAAATTGGGAAATTGATCAAGACAAGAACGGAAATCTTTATTTTGCAAATAATAAAGGACTTTATCAATTTGATGGATTCTCTTGGCACAAATACAGCTTACCAAATTCTGGCTTAATTCGATCTTTTAAAATTGACAAATCGGGGAAAATCTTTGTGGGAGGTGAAAATGAATTTGGATATTTTAAACCCAATTTAAAAGGAAAAATGGAGTATTTTTCTTTATCGAATTCAATTAATAAAGTGAACCTTAAATTAATGGATATTGTTTGGAAAATACACCTATATAATGACGAAGTGATTTTTCAAACCTTTGTAAAAGCCTATATTTTAAAAGGAAACAATTTAACTTTATTAGCTCCCCCAAGTCGATTTCAATTTTCATTTCAAGTTAACAACCGGTTATATTTTCAAGATCATAGCTTGGGAATTCTTGAATATAAAAATGGAAAACTATATCCTATGCAAGGAACCACTTCATTAAATGGAGATGAAATATGGGGAATATTCCCTATGCCCGAAAACAAATTATTAATTGCAACATTAAACAATGGTCTCTATTTGTACGATTATAAAAAAATAATCCCTTGGAACACGCAAGCCAATACATTTATACAAAAATATGATTGTTTAGGAGGTACTACTCTTAATAATAAATTTATTATTCTTAATTCATCAACAAACGGTATTATAATATTTGATACATCTGGCAAAATAATACAACATATAAACCATGAAAAAGGCCTTCATAACAATACTGTACTTGCCTCATATGTAGACGACAAAAACAACCTTTGGTTGGGTTTAAATAATGGTATAGCCTATATTAACGAAAACTCGCCTAATACGCATATGGGCTACAGTTATGGATTAAGTACTGTGTATGCTTCGGCCATATATAAAGAGAATATTTATGTTGCTACTGATCAAGGTCTCTACTACCATTCTTTAATAGACAACCATAAAGAAGAAGCTTTCAAATTTGTTGAGGGAACTTCAGGGCAAACATGGAACATACAAGTGATTGACAATCAACTAATATGCGGCAGTAATAAAGGTGCATTAATAATAGATAATGGCAAAATAATTAATAAGATTAACAGTCTGGGACACTTATATTTTAAAAAAATCCCCAACAAGCCCGATTTTATGATTGGAACTAATTACAACGGATTCGGACTTTATAAAAAGGTTTCAAATAATTGGCAATTTATAGATCAAATAGATGGGATTAATAGCTACCCCTATTCATTTGCGATAGACAACAAATACATATGGTATAAAAAGGATGATTTAATCTACAGGTTGACTATATCAGAAGACATGAAGAAATTTGAAAACATCAAAACTTACAAAAACATTTCAATTATAGATAAAGTTATTGGAAGTATTCAAAACATTAACAATGTAATATATTTCCAAACCAACAATCATTTCTATACCTATTCAGCTAGCAAAGAATCATTTGTTAAAGATGAAAAATTAAGTGCTATTTTTAAAAACATTCCCAAAATAAAATCATTAAATGAGGATGCAGATGGGAATTTATGGTATGTCTTTAATGAATCGTTAGGGGTATTAATGAAAGATCAAAATGATAAATTTAAAAATGTTGTAGCTCCCTTATCTAATTTTACGGGAAATTTGGTTACTAATTTTTTTTCTGTTTCAACCATTAATTCTGAAAATATATTTATAGGTTTAACCGATGGTTTAGCCCATTATAATTCAAAACAAAAAAATAATTATAGCAACAAACCAAAGGCTATTATACGAAGTTTTATCCATTCAGGAGATACATTAATTTTAAATAATGGTCAAAAGAAAATAGACAAACACAAACTTCCATATAAATTTAATAATGTAAAATTCACCTTTTCATCGCCAACGTACGAGAATCTTAATAATGTAGAATTTTCTTTTCTTTTAGAAGGCTTTGACTCCAATTGGAGCAATTGGTCTAATACCGCAGCAAAAGAATATACCAATTTACGTGAAGGCAATTATGTAATGAAATTAAAAGTGCGCAATAGTTATGGCGTCCAGTCTGATGAAACTTCGTTATTATTTTCTATTTCACCGCCTTGGTATAGGCATTCATTAGCTTACTTTATTTATATCGCATTTATATTTTTAAGTATTTATTTTATACGCGAAAGAATGAAAATAAAAATCAGAAGGAACAAATACTATCAAACCGTAGAACAAAGAAAGTTGTATTTGGAAAAAGAAGCAAAAATACGGCTTGAACAATATGAACTAGAAAGAGAAATCGAAAAACTTAAGAATGAAAAACTTAAGGAAAAAATATTAGTTAAAGACAAAGATCTTGTAAGCAATTCGTTGCAGATAATTAAAAAAAATAAAGTTTTAAATGGAATTATGAGCAAGTTAAAAAATATTAACGAGGAACCATTTGAAGCATCAACGAAATCTCAATTTACTAAATTAAAAAAAAGTATAGCACAAGAAGTCAGCTCTGAAAATAACTGGGGAAATTTAGAAAAACATATAAAAAATGTTCATTACGATTTTTTAAAACGATTAAAAGAGAAACATCCAAAAATTTCCTCAAGAGAACTTGATTTATCTACCTATCTCCTTATCAATATGTCAACCAAAGAACTAGCAGAAGTCATGAATATTTCAACTGGAGGAGTTGAAGTAGCACGATACAGATTAAGAAAAAAATTAGGACTCAATAATAAAGAAAATCTACATAGTTATTTGATGAATATTTAATAACCTTATCTATTTTACAATAAAGCATAAACAAAAATGGTTTATGAAAATCTAGAGTCGCTCCGAAGTGAATTCACTCCTATCTTTTTAGAAGTAATTATTTAATAAACCAACAGAAAAGCAACTTCTGCTCCTGATAGATATGCTTAAACGAAATTGAACGGAAGGAAAAAAAATTCTAGTTTTAATCATATAATTGGATCAGGAACACAACTTGGGGAGAAAAATAGGATCAAGTCTAAAAGTTGTGGGGAAATATTAAATTTCGATATTTGTATTTCAAAATTATATAGAAATGCAAGACTCTTTTATTGAACTTCTCAAATTGTTATTACCTGAAATTATTGTTGATTATTTCGAACTTACTTCCTATAAAAAAGGGGAAGAAATTCTTCATCTTTATTTAAAAGAGATCAATTCTATACCCAAAGAATATCGTCAAGCTAAATTAAGCTCCAAAGGTTTTTTTGATGAGATAACTGTTCAAGACTTTCCTATTCGTGGACATCAGGTTTATCTGCACATCAC
>NZ_SMFK01000007.1 GCF_004349355.1 Flavobacterium cellulosilyticum
GAGGAGGAACAACGAAATACCATTGATTCATCATTCAGACAGAGGATTGCAATATTGTGCGAATGATTACCAAAATACTCTAAATAAAAACGGAATATTGCCAAGTATGACACAAAATTCTGATCCCTATGAGAATGCTGTAGCTGAAAGAATAAACGGAATATTAAAACAGGAATTCATGATTGATAAATACAATTTAGATTTAAACATCATCAGAAAAATTGTCAAAGAATCAGTCAATATATACAATGAATTAAGACCTCATTATTCTAATCATATGCTGACTCCAAACCAAATGCGTTTACAAAGTCAAATTAAAATGAGGACCTATAAAACAAAAAACACTTGCAAAAACGTTTTTGCAAGTGTTTAATTAAATATTTTTGTCTAATAATCTGTATCGGTTATTTAGGACAAGACATAAATTAAAAATTGACTTCCACTATTAACAAACTTTCAAAATCAGAAAAAAGACACTCGCAATTTTCAGGATGTCATCAAAAGCAATCTTGAAGATATAGAACCACAATTCTATTCACAGAATAAAAAGACTACCACAGATTCTATTTCGTATCATTTAATGTAAAAAATAAAAGCAAAATAGATAAATCAATGACAACAAAAAAGAGAACCCTTTGATGAAAATTATTTTTTACAAATCAAAAACACTCATAATTTCAAGTAAAATCTTAACTTATGTACAACAAACTAATAACATATCCTTAACAGCTAAAAGGGGAAAAGTATACGATCTTTGCAGTGTAATAAACTGGTTATTTATTACATGGTTTTGGTTAGTTAGTAAGAAAGTTGTCCCGCAAATTGCGGGACTTTTTTTATTTTATTTTGAAACACCAATAAATGCCAGCACTGCATTATTAAAAACAATAGGTTGCTACACATTTACCACATGACCACATTGTGCAATAACAAATAATTTTGACGATTTATAATGCCTTTCAACCACTTTTCGTACTGATGGCAAAAACATATAATCTTCTTCTCCCATCACATAAAGTGTAGGGATTTCTAACTCCACTTGGCGAAACAATTTCAATAACGGATTAATCTCAGCGGTAAGTTGGAACCATTTTATAAATTCTTTTTGGTATAATTTTTTAGCCTCATTTATAAAAAGCAAACGGGATTGTTTATGATTCCTTTTAGGCATTATCACAAAAGCAAAAAACCGATACAATACCAAATAAGGCAAAATGTATTTAAAAACATTCCCTAATTGCATCAAGATTTGCGATCGGTAATTCATTTTTAAGATTGCACCGCCCAATATCATGCTTTGTACCCGTTCTGGATGAATTTCAGCCAATTGTCGAATGAGAATTGTACCTAATGAAATTCCAACAAAATGGGATTTTTCAATTTTTAAATGGTCAATTACTTCCAAAAGATCATTTGCAATCGACTCGAAAGTATATTTTTTCTGAAAAGCCTTTTTCAAAATAGTTTTAGAATTTCCGTGACCTCTTAAATCTAATAATAAAACATTATATTCTTTCTGAAAATCCCGAATTTGCTTGAACCAAATAGTCGAACTTCCGCCTGCTCCGTGAACAAAAGTCACCCACTGCGTGCTGTTTTCGTTTTTATAAATGCTGTAGTTTATCAAACGTTATTTTTTTTTAATGAAACACGAATTATCTCGAATTAATCTGTAGAATTTCGTGAAATTCGCGGCTAATTTTATTTTAAAATCCCTTCCATTTCCTGTTGCATTTTCAAGGCTTCTTTCCTAGCTTTTTCGGCAAAATCAATGCCGTTTGAGGCATAGATGATCGCTCTTGAAGAATTAATAAGCAATCCCACATTGGCATTCATTCCGTATTTACACACTTCAGAAAGACTACCTCCTTGAGCACCAACTCCAGGAACTAACAAGAAACTATCGGGTACAATTTTGCGGATTTCGGTAAAATATTCTGCTTTAGTAGCACCAACAACATACATCAGGTTTTCAGAATTTTTCCAAGATTTTGAAGTTTCCAAAACTTGTTTGTATAATTCCTTTCCATCCACGTTTAAGGTCTGAAAATCAAAAGCACCTTCGTTCGAAGTCAAAGCCAACATAATAGTATGTTTGTTTTCGAATGCTAGAAAAGGCTCCACAGAATCTTTCCCCATATAAGGAGCAACGGTAACACTATCAAAATTCAAATCTTCGAAAAAAGCTTTGGCATACATGGAAGAAGTATTGCCAATATCGCCCCGTTTTGCATCAGCAATCGTGAAGATGTCTGGATGAGTTGAGTTGATGTAATTAATGGTTTTTTGCAATGACATCCACCCTTTTATCCCATAAGCTTCATAGAAAGCTGTATTGGGTTTATAAGAAACCGTCAAATCGTGTGTTGCATCTATTATCGCTTTATTGAATTCGAAAATAGGATCTTCTAATGTTAATAAATGCTTTGGAATTTTATTCAAATCAACATCCAGTCCTATGCATAGGAATGATTTTTTCAATTGAATTTGATTGTAAAGTTCTGGTGTTGTCATGTACTTTTTTTTTCTGTGGCAAATTTACAAACTAGAATCCAAATAACTTGGAATTATACAACAATCATAAAAAATTGTGTAATACAAATAACTTATACCTATAATAACTTTGTAATAAAGGTTGTAAATATATTTAAAACCTTCATTGCAATGTTGCATTAAAAGGTCTTAGGTAATTTCAAAATTGTCTAAAAACCGTTTCATCAAATTGACACAAACGATATTCGATGTATTAGAAAAGATTAGTCAATTCAATAGCAATGTAATTAGAAAGAAAATTCAAATAAAATTGACCATAAAGAGGTACTAAATAACAATAAACAAACCACAAAAAGCATACAAAGAATTAATTGTTTTTTTTGTCACAAGAATTGAAGAATTGGATGAATATGGCTGTTGTTAGCATGACACGACCTCAGTAAAATTATAAAACCAAATTAAGCATGTTGCGCAATTATGCAATCTAATAGTAACAATTACAAATAATAATAATAATAATAATAATAATAATATTTAAAACTAGAAATTATGAACTCTACAGAAATCAAAGGAAATTGGAACGAAATTAAGGGAAAATTAAAACAAAAGTATGCCGTTCTTACGGATGACGATTTGATGTACGAAAAAGGTAAAGAAGATGAGCTTTATGGAAAAATTCAAAAGAAAATAGGCAAAAGCAAAGACGAAATTACAAAATGGATTGCTGAATTGTAATTCATTCATTTAAGTACAAATTGGAACTGCCTTTTCATTAATAATCCTTTAGAGAAGATTATTTTTGTTAAGGCAGTTTTTTTTTAGAAAAATAACACTATAAACACAAGGCGAATCAAACACCATATTGTACAGGTATTATAGTATTTTTCAAATGTTTGATTTAAGATATTTAAGACCTCAATTTAGCATTACTCCATCACCATTACATTAAAAATCTCTTTTTGAACATTTTGATAAGATGCGCTCCATTTGTCTTTTATTAAGAGCATCATAAGAAAAAAGTTTAACAACAAGTCAATGAACCAATTGAAAATTTGAAAGGAATTAAAGTATAAAAAAAGTTATAAAATCAAATCTAAAATTTATCAAAAAAACAATATTTACAGCAAACATGTGTTAATAAATAAAGTCTTATAAGTTTTTTTATTAATTTAGAGGCAAAAATTACGACATATGAAGGTATATATAAAATTTGATTTCAATACAGTTTGTAATAAAATCCTAGAAGAAAAATTGGCCGAAAGCCAAATAAAACATAGGAATTTGGGTTTTGGAGAAGTTGAATTTTTAGAAAAAGTATCTCAAGAAAAACTTCGTTTTTTTAGAAATTCATTACAATCCTACGGAATAGAAATTGTAGAAAACCAAAAAGCCATCTTAATTCAAAAAATTAAAGACGCTGTTGTCGATTTGGTGTTCAATGAGGATATAGCTATAAATGTAAAAACTTCAGTTTATTTGGCTGAAAAACTTGAATTAAGTTACGGTCATTTGTCTAATCTATTTTCAGAAGTGACCTATACTTCTATAGAAAATTTTATCATACTTCAAAAAATTGAACGTGCCAAGCAATTAATCTTAAGCAATCAATTATCTTTAACCGAAATAGCTTTTCAATTAAATTATTCAAGTGTAGCTCATTTGAGTTCTCAGTTTAAAAATACAACTGGTATTACACCATCAGCATTTCAAAGAATTATCAAAAAACGAAAAGAAAACACTTCTAAAAATTAAAATCAAAAAAATATGCAACACGATTATATTTTAATCACATTAGCAGACGACGATGAAGACGATCGGTTATTTTTTACAGATGCCTTTGATGAATTAAAAGTCAATACGGTTGTAAACACATTTAAAAACGGCTTAGAATTAATGGATTTTTTAAACCATTCGGAAACCGTTTTACCTAATATCATTTTTCTAGATTTGAATATGCCAATTTTAAACGGTATTGAATGTCTCAAAGAAATCAAAAAAAATGATAAATTTAAAGACATTGCAATAGCTATTTATTCTACCTCATCATCAGAGCAGGATATAGAAAATACTTTTGTCTTAGGTGCCAATATTTATATAAAAAAACCAAGTGACTTTAATGAGCTAAAAAAAATATTGGCTGATGTTGTCATTATCAATTGGCAATACCATACTAACGGTTTAAATAAGGATAATTTTTTACTTCGTCTATAAATAATGAAAAACTTAAAGCTTAAATCTACTTTTTATCATAAAATAATTTTTGCAATAAGTTTGCTAATACTATTGGTTGTTGGTGTAATTACAATAAAACACATTAATAGCATCTCTGCCTCTTCAAAATTACTAATGCATACTTATGAAGTAAATTTAGAATTAGAACATTTGTACTCCTATATTAAAGATTCCGAAAATAGCATACGAGGTTATTTAATTTCTAGAGACACTGTCTATCTCAAACCGTATCGAGACGATATAAAACAAGTTAACAAATCATTTGAATTACTACAAGAGCTAACTAAGGATAGTCCCAAACAACAGAAAAATCTGGATTTTTTGTACAAAATCATCAATACCCGAAACCTGTACATGTCCAGCTATTCTAACTTCAATAATAATTTTGATGTTACTCAGAATATCACTTTTAAAAAAAACTTTAATGAAAGTGGTCTTTTATTAGCTGCCATCAGAATAAAACTGAATGAGATGGTAACTATTGAAGAATCATTTTTAAAGCAACGTAATTTCAATTATAATAGTCAAATCTACCTGACTCCAATTTTAACTTTAAGTATTTTATTTCTCACCTTACTACTTTTAGTTTTTGCTTATTATCAAACCACAAAAGATGTCGAAAAACTCCAGGCTTATAATTTTAAATTAAATAAATCCCATTTCTTAAGTTATCAGGCAGAAATACTTTCTGAATTTGGCACATGGGATTTGAATTTGAACACCAATACAATTGTCTGTTCCGATAATTTATATCGAATTTTGGGAGTAGCTCCTCAATCATTTCAAGCTTCTCAGAAGAACTTTCTAAAATTCATACATCCTGAAGACATTCCATTTGTAACCCGTATTTTTGACAAAATAGTAGCAGATGAAAACCTCCCAAATTCTTACTTTAGAATAATTAAACCAGATGGAGCGGTTCGACTGGTACGCTCGGTTGGAAAACTATTTGTAGACCAACTAGGGAATAGAACTATTTTAGGTGTAACAAGTGATATCACCAACGAACGCCGCAAAACCGAATTATTAGAAGAAAGAAACCAAGAACTCGAACAACGTATCAAGGAGTTGAACGAGTTTAATCATGTCGCCAGTCATGACTTACAAGAACCTTTACGAAAAATTCAGACTTTTATCTCCAGAATTAATGAGAAAGAGAAAGAAAATCTATCCAATTTTGGTATTGAATATTTATCGCGTATTGAAAATGCAGCGAACCGAATGCGTACTTTAATTAATGATTTGTTACAGTATTCAAGAACGAGTAGGCCAGAAAAAAATCTTGAAATAACGGATTTAAACGAAATACTAAACGATAGTTTAACAGAACTATCTCAAAACATTGAGAACAAAAAAGCAATAATAAACCATGAAATATTGCCAACAATTGAAGCAATACCTTTTCAAATGCAGCAACTTTTCTCCAACATGCTTAGTAATTCTTTGAAATATTCCAAACTGACTAGTACACCAGTAATTGACATAAATTACACCGAAATTACCGCCAAAAACGAGCCTCATTTAGTCGAATATGGGCAGAAAAAATATCATAAAATAACTTTCACTGACAACGGAATAGGATTTAATCAAGAACATGCCGATAAAATATTTCTATTATTTAACCGACTACATGGTAAAAGTGAATATAATGGAACTGGTGTAGGATTAGCCATTTGCAAAAAAATTGCAGAAAACCACAAAGGATTTATTTTCGCCGATAGCAAACTTGATGAAGGAAGTACTTTTACCGTATTTATTCCTGTGTAGAGAAGTGCTTTGTAATTTATTGTTTTATTACATGGTAATTATATAAATCTAAAATCAAATCATATAATTATAATATTCGCTTTTGTAGTCAACTTTGGGGTAACATATTGCCATGATAAATCTACTTCAAAAACGGATCTTTTTCTACTCGCTATTCTTTATAATTATGATTAGCACTGTTTTATTATGCACAAATCTAACTAAGGAATACCTGAACATTACTTTCGAAAAAAACTACAGAACTACCGGATCTGCAATAAATTTTAATTTGATTAATCAGCTAAATAAATCCAACCAAAAAGCGATTGAATTATCTACTTATATTTATACCAAAACAACCGATTTAAATACACTGCAATTGATTTTAAAAATCAAAAAAGAGCAGAAAGAAATTGAAACTGAATTAAAACAGCTCAGCGAAAAAAATTTGATTATCATACCAAATTCGATTTATAATAAAAGTTTAAAACTAGACTCCTCTAGTTTTAAAAACATTAAAAAGCTTTATTTTAACTTATTAGAAACCGAGCTCAACAAGCAAATCAATATCTTCGATAGCATAAAAATAAGCACTCGAAATCCAGATTTTAAACAATTTGCTATACGATCATTAGCAAAATTGAATAGCAATCATAAAATACTAGAAGCCCGTTATACTTTAATTCAATTTACTCCTAAAACTTCCTTTTGCAAGAAAAGTTTTTGATTAAAAAGTAAAATGGACTAGCAATATGGAAATTCTGTAACACATCCAAAATATATTATAACACAAAGGCAGTTAAGCTATCGCATCTTTGTAATGTAGCAATCAATATAGTAAAATTTATTAAAAAATAATTGAAACGCAATTTGAAATAAAGGTGGAAACAATTTTCACATTTCCACACATAACTTCATGACGGCGAGCATTTTAACTTATTTAAAACAAATAAAACTATTTAAAACATAGAAATCATGCAAAATTTATTGTACACCATCGCAGTTATTTTAGTACTACTTTGGGCCATTGGGTTCTTTGTATACAATGTTGGATCATTAATCCATATTTTATTAGTAATCGCTGTAATAGCCATTTTACTAAAATTAATCAGAGGATAAAAAAATTAAAATAAAAACAATTAAAAAAACAAAAAAGATGAAAACGAATAAAACAATTTTGGGAGTAGTAGGTGGATTAGCAGTTGGTGCTGTAATAGGAATATTATTTGCTCCAGACAAAGGATCCAAAACGAGAAAAAAAATTATCGATAAGAGCACAGAAGCTACTGATGATATAAAAGATAAATTTGATAAAGTAGTACATACTGTTTCTGACAAATACAATTCACTGATTAAAAAAGGAGAAGAATTGGTCGAAAAAGAAAAAAAAGAGATAGAAAATTTGAAACAAATCAACAAATAGTTGGGCAGAAAATATCGATTTAAAAGAAATCAATTAATTTATAAAAATGAAAAAAAAATGAAAAGTTTAAAAATATCATTCGCATTAATTGTAACTGCAATTGCTTTTACTGCGTGTAAGGATGAAAACCAAATGAAAGCGAATGAATCACTTGATGCCTTTGACAAATATACTGATTCTGTAAGCAACGTCGCTGAAGAAAAAGCAGCAGAAAACTGGGAAGCGATAGAGACTAAATACCGTGAATTGAAAATGAATGCCGAAAATTCATTGTCTGCTGCCAAAGACAAAGTTACACTTCAGACAGACTTCGATAAGACTTCGATGAAATATGAGGATTATAAACGTAAAGTTATGTCCGAAAAAGAAAAAAACCAAAAAACAGCCATGTATCTTTCCTTATTGGGGCCAAGCTATGTTAATGATGACATGCAGTTTAATTGGGTAAACAAAAACAATATTCTTAGTGTTTATCAAAACTTTGTAAACACCGTACAAAAAAACAAAGATTCGTATTCTCGTGAAGATTGGGACGAAATAAAGCTAGTTTATGAAGCCTTAGACACTAGAAAAAACACCGTTGAAAAAGAAGGTTTAAGCTCTTCCGATAATTTGAAAATTGCTGGACTAAAACTTAAATTCAGTCCGATGTACACCCTAAATAGAATGGGCGCCAAGTCGGAAGAAAATGCTGAAGCCAAAAAATAAGTATCGCATATTATGTTGCAAAAAAAATGAGGTCCGAAAAGACCTCATTTTTTTGTATACACTATTCTGAAATTAGAAAACTTCGCTGGCTTCTTTCAGTTTCTCCATATTATTAACCAACGCCAATTCGTCAACAATTTTCTGGATATCTCCATTCATAATATTTCCTAGATCGTACAAAGTCAATCCAACTCTATGATCCGTTACCCGACCTTGGGAGTAATTATAAGTTCTAATTTTTGCAGAACGGTCACCAGAACTCACTTGTGATGTACGTTTTGTAGCATCTTCGGCTTGTTTTTTGGCCAATTCTTGTTCGTACAAACGAGAACGCAATACGCCCAATGCTTTATCTTTATTCTTATGTTGCGATTTTTGATCCTGACATTGCGCCACTAATCCCGTAGGTAAATGCGTCAAACGAACCGCCGATTTAGTTGTATTTACAGATTGTCCACCAGGTCCCGAAGAACAAAAGAAATCGACACGAACCTCGTTCATATCAATTTGCACATCAAACTCCTCCGCTTCCGGAAGCACCATAACCGTTGCTGCTGATGTGTGAACACGACCTTGCGTTTCCGTTTGTGGCACGCGTTGTACCCGATGCACACCCGCTTCAAACTTCAAAGTTCCATAAACATCTTCGCCCGTAACTTCAAAAATCACCTCTTTAAAACCACCTGAAGTACCTTCGTTCATATCGACAACCGAAGTTCTCCATCCACGGTTTTCACAATATTTAGTGTACATACGAAACAAATCCCCTGCAAAAATACTGGCTTCATCCCCACCCGTTCCGGCGCGAATCTCGACCATCACATTCTTAGCATCTTCCTCGTCTTTCGGAATCAACAAAAACTTGATTTCTTCCTCCAGGACCGGCAATCTTTCCTTCGCTTCATCGAGTTGCATTTTGGCCATTTCGGTCATATCTGCATCACTTCCACCGGCAATTATTTCGTTGGCCTCTTCAATATTCGCCATTATCAGAATGTATTCATCACGCTTTTCGGCCAATGCTTTCAAGCCTTTGTATTCTTGATTCAATTGCACATAACGCTTCTGATCGCTGATTACATCGGGCTGAATAATCAAGTCCGAAATCTCGTCGAAACGCTGTTTTACTATTTGAAGTCTATCTAACATATACCTATTCCTTTTATTCTTCTAGTTAATATTTTTTTCCCATGGGCAGAAGTAACCTCTTAGAACGTTTTTTTATCTTCATCAAAAATCGTTTTTCGGTTCGGAGTGCAAAATTACGAAAAAGAATGCAGATTGCAGTTTTTAGATTTCAGAATTTTTTTTAGGAGCTATTTCCAGCTGTCATTCTAATCTTTTTTGATAAAACTTGCTTCGCGTTTTATCAAAAAAGGATTTTCCCTTCCATCTGGGCTAAGATTTGTGGTAAATGACTTCGTTTACGGTTTCCCGTAAAATTACTGAAGCAAAAGGAGTTAGATTTGAAAAAACATTTAAGAACTAGAATGATTTTATCAGTATTTTTGGTAGGAAGTATTATATTTGATATAATATAAAGTATGACGGTTATCATACATATCTACCCACAATTGGGTGGATTTGTATGATTTTGTCAGACCTATATGCTAGTTATGCACAATTATCCCTCAACATCACGAAATAAAAGACGTTAATATGGAAGACAACCTTCGCCCAAATAATCAAGAAACGGAATTTTTAACTTTAGCTTATAACCGATTTTATGATTTGTTTGATGAAGTTTTCGATGATTCCTTTTGGGAAAAAAGCGATTGGGAAAGATTCTCAAAAGTTAGCCAAACATTTTCTATATATTCAGAATTATTGAACTATGAACCGCTTAAATGGGTAATTAAAGAGCTTAAAACAAAAAGACCCCCAATGGAATCTGAAATTGGAAGTGAACTTTTCAAGTTTGTTAGAAATGTTCTTTCACATTTTCCGTTTTTTGAAAAGTGGGATGATGTTTGGATTGGAAAATCTATAATAAATTGGCATAAAGAAGGTCTAACTATTGATAAATTTTTACTGAAATATGAAGGAAAGAATGAAGTTAAATACCGATTTTGGGAACCCAAAAAAAAAGAAATGACGTATTTGACAATATCGTTTCCTGAGATATATGATGAAAATTCCAAAATATTCTTAAAAGACATAATCTCCGAAAAAGAAGGTGTAAAATTTTCATTGATTTTAATGAAACAAATATTAAACACTCAAGTTGAAACTATAAAACAATAATATTAATTCAAAACTTAAAAATATGCCATATTCAATTGGTCAAAAGGTTATTTATAATTCAATTGGCGGAAAAAACGTAGAAGCTAAGATAATTGCTAAAAAAGATCCTCAAACAGGAACAATTAAAACAGATCGCGCAAGTGGAAATTTTGATTATCTTGTTTCAGTTGATAAGAATGGAATAACGGAGGAACACTTTTGTAATGAAAAAGATATAAAATAACTGTGCATAACCGCCATTTTGAGCTAGCTGGAATTTAGTGGAATTACCGTTTCGCATCAAGTTTTCGTTAATCCGAAAATTGAGCAGTTACGAACTTCCAGCCATCTCAAAGTGGCATAACGTTATATGCTACTTGCGCCGAAAAGACACAGTTGAAAATAATTAGAATATTAACAGTTATTTAATGGCAAGCTTAGAGCCAAACAGAGATAAGCAATAACATAAAGTGATTGTTAACAGAAAAAATGACTAAAAAATAATATGAAGATTATAAGACCGAAAATTATTGGAACTTTAAAAGTACAAGCTATGATGGCTGGTAATTTAGCTGTTAAAAACGATATTAAAAATGCTCCGAACAAAATAATTGTGCAATGTAATTCGTATGAACACGGTAATGAAATTATTACTAAAATTAAAGAGGCGAAGTTTGGAGATGTTTTACATTTTTAACAATTAAAGAGTATTAAATTTAATAATCTGTTACGACGACCAAAGTCGAAAATAATTACGAAATTGTGAATGAAGGTGAAATAATAAAGTTTTAATCTGCTAACAGAAAGACGAATGTTGAAATCTGCCAACAGAAGTTGGAAAGTTTGAGGTTTAAAAAGCACAAAGTTTGAAATTATAAATTTATTTTTAGATTTATAACAGAAAAATTAGAAATGAAACGTTGAAAATTACGAACCGAAAATCAGAAGGGCGAAAGTTGGAATTTGCCAACAAAAACTTGAAAAATTTTGTGGTTTAAATCGTAATTTCGACCAAAAACAAGCAGCATATAACAGCTGTTTCAATATACTTGCGGATTTAGTGGAATTACGTGCTATAATCATAAATCTGCATAACCAAAAACACTCTGCTATTAGGTCCGCAAGCATCTTGAAGCAGCGACACGTTATGCCTCAGTTTAAAGAACCAAATAACCTAACAATGAAATTAGATATTAAAAGTATTTCTAACGGAAAAGCAAAAGATATAATTTTGGAATCTATAGTTCGTAAAGAGAATAATCTGAAACAAACTAAAGAATTCCAAAAAGAATTGTTCTTAAACGCAACTTTAGATGATGTAAACTTTTTGTTGAAATCCATTGTAGATTCAAAATTGGACTTAATTAAAGTAAATTTCGGTAATGAAACGTACGTCACGGAAATTGGACATATTAATCCATTTTTAAAAAACGGAGGTTTTGAAAAAATTGAAGCTGAAGAAATACAGAAAAATAGAAAAGATATTATTGATTTCAAAATTTCAAATTTTAAATATTATACTTTTTGGCCTTTGTTTTTATTTGCTTTTGTAGGTTTTGGGTTTAGTGTCTCTAACTTCATCAGTAACCGAAAAAATCAAGAGAATACAAAACTAAAAGAACAGCGAATTGAGCAAATGGAATTGGAATTAACCAAATTGCAAACTTCCATTTTAAACCAAAAAAATCTTGATTCTTTGCATAATCCCAAGGGGTTGACCAAGAAAATTGATAAATAAGCATTGCTAAATAAACAATGGCGAATATTGTAAAAATAAGTATGTATAAGTTATCTATTGACATAATAATTAATTTAAAATTGTTTCCGACTTAAACGGTGCGGAAGCGAAACCGAAAATTGAAACCGAAAAAAATGGCGTGAAAAAACCGAAGGCATAACCGCTGTTTTGAGCTAGCTGGAGTTTAGTGGAATTGCCGTTCCGCAATCATATTTTAGTTAAGCCGAAAATTGAGCGGTTACGAACTTCCAGCCATCTCAAAGTGGCAAAACGTTGTGGTTAATTTAAATAAACAGAATATGAAAACTAAAATAATACTATTACTTTTCTTTCAGCTTGCAGTATCTAGTCTTTATGCGCAACACAATGAACTTGAAATGAAAAAACATTCCAGTTCTGACACTCTCTCACAAAGTAAATATGCTAAGGAATATTCTAAAATAATGATAGAAATGCATACGAAAATGTCTAGTGTTGCAACAACCATGAATGATGACCTAGATTTCTTAAAAGAAATGATTCCACATCATCAGGGTGCAATCGATATGGCTAAAGCAATACTTCAAGGCACGAAAGATAAAAGAATACAAAATTTAGCACTTGGTATTATTACAGAGCAACAAAATGAAATCAATATTATGAAGCAATTAATTAGTGATATTGAACTTAAATCTAAACAACATGAAAACTAAAACTTTAACTTTAACTTTTGGGCTTTTACTAATTGTAGTTATAAGCATAAAAGCACAAACTACAGATGTGATCTACACAACTGATCAAAACTCAAATACTGTAACGGTAATTGACGGTGATAAACAAGAGATTTTAGGAACATTAGTTTTAGGTTATCCTAATACCGATTCTCGTGTGTTTAGTCCCTTGTATAATGGAGACATAAATGTGCATGGAATTAACCATGATCCAGTCCATCAAAAAGTTGCTGTGGTATCAACAGTCTCAAATTCGGTAACTATAATAGATGCAAACACTGCAAAAATAATTGGCCGCACTAATGTTGGCAGAAACCCACACGAACCGAGATTCACTAAAGACGGTCATGAAATATGGGTAACTGTGCGTGGAGATAACTATGTGAGTGTTTTAGATGCAAAATCTTTAAAAGAAAAACAACGTATTATTTTAAGCGAAGGACCTGGGATGATATCCTTTTCCAATGATGGAAAAAAAGCCTTTGTATGTTCCAGTTTTGATGATAATTTTTGGGTGATTGACGTAAAAACAAAAAAAATAATTAAAACCATAAAAGTACCATCAAAATTCTCGCCGTTTGTGAATACAACGCCTGATGGAAAGGAAGTATGGGTAACGCACAAAGACGTAGGGATGGTTTCTAGAATTGACGCAATTAATAATACCTTGATAGAATCTTTTGAAACAGGTAAAATCACCAATCATATTGGATTTTCTCCAAATAAATATTTCGTTACCGTAGGTGGAGAAAATAAAGTGAAAGTTTATGAAATAGGTTCCGATAACAAAGCAAAAATGGTAAATGAAATTAAGACAAATGATTTGCCACATGGGATTTGGGAAAGCACCGATGGGACAAAACAATATATTGTAAATGAACTGGCGGATTCATTCCAAATTATAGATGTAAAAAACATGGAAATTGTAAATACACTACCGATAGGAATGAGACCTCAAGCACTTATTGTAACTCCTTTTAAAGGGAATTTAGAAGTTCTGAAAAATAATATTAAAAATCAAAATCCAGAATTTAAAGGGCCGAAAAACTAAAAACATGAAAAACTACCCACAACAGCTAGAGTTTCGTTGGATGCGTAGCACCAACAATGAAACCCCCACTGGCGCTCGTTTGTCGGAAACTCTGGTGCTTGTCTGCGGCGAGTACCTATTTAAATTAGAAGAAAAATTGTAGCGTTTGCAACGCGGATAACAACTTTAGAAGCGTTAATTGTATTTTATGAAAGTGATTTTGTAAATAGTAGTTATACAGAAAAAGTTATTACTCTATTTTGTAATTTAAATGTCGAAACTTTATGGTGATTTAATATTGAGCCGCGCTGCAAACGCTTTGAATCATTTTCAAAAATAAGTAGATACTCGATTCAATCGAGCACCAGATTGGAGTAAATCATAAGAGAAAATAAACAGCTCTGCGGAATAAGAATAAGTCATATCAGCAATTATAATCGTGATTACACTGCCGAATTCTCCCGACATTTGCTTTACTTTGATAGAATAAAAACTTTGTTACTTCCACAACTATTCTTAAATTGAGAAATTTAAAATACAGCCGATAAAAAACAATCTTTGCTCACGAAAGCTAGCTATCATTATGGAAAAATATTTGCGTCAATTGATTACAATTGAATTTGAAGATAAAAAAGACGTTTTTACCGGTTTTCTAATTGATTGGACCGAAGATTGGATTTTGCTTAAAAACAATCCCGTCGATTTCATCATAGATGGTTTTACGATTTTGAAAAACATGAATGTAAAATCAATTATTCAAGATAAAGACCACGAATTCACTGAAAAAGTCATTAAATTAAAAGGTTTAAAAACCAGTGCCGAAGAAATAATACCACTTACTAATTTGGAATCCATTATCCATTTTTTAGCCCATAAATATGAAATTTTTCAGATTGTAAAAAAGTCTGATAAAGCAGTTTATCTTGGTAAATTAATCGAAATCAATGACAATGAATTGGTCATGGATTTTTTAGGTCCGGAAGGAAAATTTGAGGGAGAAACAATTTTTAAACCTAAAAAAATAAGAGTCATTGAATTTGACACAGACTATATCAATTCCTTAAAATTAATTATTCAAGAAGAAAATAAAAAATAGGTCTTTTTCTTTTATTCTTCTGACGCTGAGTCATAATTCCTAGCCTAGAGCTATGCGAAGTCAAGATATGTTGTAACAACAAAATATAATCAGGAATGTTAAGCCCAGCAATGAGAAGTTTTAGTAAGTCGCAACAAAAAATATATTAGACATTTCTCTACGAAGTCTTCCGACTTGGTAGCTATTCCAATTATCAACAAACATTGGAAAATATTATAGTTGTAGCGGCAAATAGTAATGGGTACGAAATCGGGAGACTTCCCAGAGCAGCGTAGTTTTTATTATATTATGACCAAGAAAACTATAAAAACATGGTTCAGCCGATGTAGGACTAATTTTTACGACCTACAATCTGCGCTGAATTTTCAACCTAATTGACCCAAATCTATTACAACAATATCTAAAAATAATGGATTTGTTTATTTCTGATAGTAAATTCATTTTTAGAGATTTACACCGTAAAATTATATTCGAAATTAATATTATACACTTAAAAAAAAACATTTTTTTGTAGCTTAAATAGCTTATATTTACTTGATTTTTAATCAATTTTAAAATAAACGGAGGTTTTTAGACAAACTGACGTTAGGGGCAAGTTTAAAAAAAAAGACGGATTACGAAAGCTTAAGGGCTCACCGCCTTAAGTGACAAAAAATAGAAATATTAAATTTTAAAAGTGGAGACCAGAACCCACTGTGAAAAACGGGGCGTATTCTGAAAAGCCATATGAGTAGGAAATATAATTTAAAAACATGTACAAGAAGTTTACACTCACAGACAAATTACTCTTTATTTCGGCTATGCTTTCGTTGGTATATTCCGAAGTATTATTTTTTAATGGAAATTCGGATCAAGCTATTTTCATAGGGCTTTGGGTTCCAAGCATTTTAGCTTTTGGTATTTATTTGAAACTAATAAACAATAAGAAAAATGATTGAATTTATCCCCTATTTTGCCGGTATAATAACTTTACTATTCGGTGTCGCTTTTAGTTATGCTATTTCTGACGGCTGGAATTTTAAAAAGAAATAAGAATTATATTTCTGATGTAAACTAAATCTACTCCTAATTGATACAATGGGAAAGTACTAATAAGGAAACAATTTATAATAGAGTCGAATATAGGGCTTACGATAACGTATTGTTTGTTATTGAAAAGCTATTATTATAATAAAAAAGATAAAAAATGATGGAAAATATTTTTTTAAGTTTAACGCAAATTACTGTAGGACTATCTGTTGTCTATGTTTGGGTTTTTAGATTTGACAATGTAGTTAAAGAATTTAAGCAATTTGGATTAAGTGATTTAATCCGCAACTTTGTAGGAGCATCTAAAATTGCATTAGCAACATTGCTTATAGCTGGTATTTGGCATTCATCCTTAGTCCAAATTCCTTCGATACTTATGGGTATGTTTATGATAGCTGCCCAATATTTCCATTTTAAGATTAAAAATCCATTTATTAAACACCTCCCCTCGCTAATTCTATTGATTCTTTCTGCAATCATAGCAATAGGTTCAAGTAAATCATTTTGAAATGACTTTAATCATAATTTGTATTATAATATCCAGTTTTTCATTCTATGCTTATGTAGTTTCCTATTTCATATCACCCCATATGAAAAACGAATTCAAACGATTTAATATGGAAAAATTAGGACTATTGACAATAATTTTAGAATTATTGGGGGCTACTGGGTTATTGATAGGGATCGAATTCAATCTAATGTTAACGATATCATCTTTAGGACTTGGGCTACTTATGTTGTGTGGTTTGGTAGTAAGAATAAAATTAAAAGATAGTACCTGGATATCTTTACCAGCATTATTTTTTATGATTTTGAATCTATTTATTTTCTTTGAGTCAATAAAATAATTTTCAATCAACTATAACTGATTTTATGGATAGAAATGAAGAAAAAACCAGCCCATAACAGCACCTAAAAGAAATTGGGGGTTCAGTGCTTCGTTTGACAGTTTTGTGGTTATCAAACATTTGTTCTACGTATGAACATCTGTGGCAAAAACCCCACTCTGTGAAGTATAAATTTAGTCATATTTCATCAAATACAAAGTAAAGACGAAGTCTCCAGACTTCGTCTTTATTTCAACAATCTACAAACACAAGAAAATTACTAAAGTTTTAAAGGCATATAGCAATAAGTACGAAGTCGGGTGACTTCACACAGCAGCAAATTAAATCTCCACAAGCGAGTCTCGACTGCGCTCGACTTGACAAAACCACTAGGCTTACATATAAAGTCTGTCACATCGAGCGTAGTCGACATGCAATCTGTTATTAGAAAAACTATTACCTAGCACATTTCACGCAAAGCAAACTTTGTGGTCTAAAAAGAATTCTTCCCAATGCAATAGGTTTATGGCATTTTAGGCATTTCCCAAAATCATTGGTGCCAATTTGAGCCATTACTTTATTGAGGCTGGCTAGTTTTATTTTGGCATTATTCAAGGGAATGGCCAAAACATTATCATTATTAATCGAGTTCATTCTACTCACGTGACCTATCGCATCCTTAGAAGTCACTGGTTTTGACAACTCTTCGAGTTTGGCAATCGCTATTTCTGTTTTCGCTATTTCTGCAACAATCTTTTCTCTTATTTCGTCTGTGGTTTTTTGGGTGGTCTTTTTCAGTTTTTCCCCTATCCTCAGCGAGGAGTATTTTTTATATCCTAATCTCAGGGCCGATAGATTCAGGACTAAATATTAAAGCTATCGCATTACTATTTAAAATCGAAGTGACGAGGTGTTTTTAATTCCATTAATTTCAAATAGAAAAAGAATTATTTTAATTTACTAAGAATAAATTCTAATCCCAGTGCAGCAACAACGGTATCTTCTTCCCCAGTAGCGCCCGAAAAAACGGCTAGAACGTAACCATTATTTACTTTTTCAATCACTCCTCCAATAAATTTAAACTCGCCCAATAAAGGCGTTCTATCGGAAGTGCCACTGTTTTTGAGTGTATCCACCATTTCACCGGCTTTAGAATAGGCAACTGCCAAAAAGTTGACTTCCTCATTTTTTAAAGCACCCATAACTTTCATTTTCGAAACCCAATTTCCTTTTCCGCCTTCCAAAAAGGCAATTATGCCAACACCTCTTATTTTCATTTCCTTTGATTTGTGTTCCATTGCAGATAAACTTGCATCAGAATTATCTGAAAATAAGTTTTCGGAATTTTGTGTAGCTGTTGTCATTTTTGATGTTTTTTAATACACAAATGTAGGACTAAATCCGATACCTTGTTACAGCTAAGTACAGAACCCCGCTCGTGAACACAATCATTGTAATTGGCACGATTGAGACGCTCGTATTAGCCATTACTAGAAAAATCTATTACCACTATTTTATGCTTTTTTCTTTCGTTATTATGAAAATAAAACATCATCAACAGCCCTGATGGTAGCGGCATCCTCGTAGTCCCGATGCATCGGGATGTAGAGATACAGCGGACAGCAGGAAGATTGGTTATTGAAAAAAGCAATTGGTCTGCTACTAAAAAAAACAATTTATCTCGCTCATACATGTTCATCGCTAGCGTAGAATTATATTTTGCCATTAAACGAGAGACAGCAAAATAATTCCCCATTTTAGAACGAGCATTCGACTCAGGAACACTACCATTGCAATTGGTACGGGCTAGGAAAACCTATACTATTATTTCAAAAAAAAAAAAACGACTGGTTTTCACTGGAGTTATTATAATGATGAATTACTTGTCGCGACAAGCGAAAAAGTTAAAAGAATTGGAAAGATTTTTTTTAATATTTTTTTAGCTATATTTGAATAAATGGCACTATCGATCTATTATCAGCTAAGTATAGAAACGATGGTAATAATGGCGTCAAAAAAAAAACAGTATGGAACTTGAAATAAAATTAATATTAGGATTATCCCTAATTATAAACGTACTATTAATAGCCACCTTTGCTTTTAAGTTTTATAATAATTGGTTTGAAATTGGGGTTTTAAAATCCTCGTTTAGAGAAAGCATTTTTAATTCTGCTCCAGACGATTTCGGAAAAATATATTTTGTAGGAGACAGTGATACAGAGGCTTTCGAATTGAATGAATTTTTACAAAATAAAGATGTTAGAAACAGAGGGATTTGGGGAGATGTTAGCAGCAATATTATTAAACGATTAGATAATATCATTAGACAACGGCCTAAAAAGATATTTCTAATGATTGGACAGAATGATATTTGCTCAGGAAGGTCAATTGATACTATTATTGCTAACGTGGAGCAATTTATAAAGATTTCAAAGGCCAGTTTGCCTGACGTTGAGTTGTATATTGAAAGTGCACTCCCTTCTAATGAGCCAATTCTTCACTCCAAAGAAAAAACCATAGATAGACTTAAAAAACTAAATGCAGGATACAAAATACTTGCAAAAAAACATGACGTAACTTACATCGACCTCTTTCATCATTTTATTGAAGATAATGAAATAAAAAAAGAATATAGTTTTGATGGGTCGCACCTTAATGGTAAAGGTTATTTGCTACTTGCTAAGCTCTTGAAACCACATGTAGAAATATAAATAACTGCGAGCAAAAAGGAATTATATCGGCACATTGTTAGCGAATTGCATACTGTGGTCACTAACGAGAGCAGCCAACAAAAGCAGAAAGAGATTGTTTTTTATCGGGCCGTCGATTTTGGCAGTGCCACTATAAATCTACAGCAGCATCTTAGTGATTGCAATGCGAGTTATTTACTAAAAGTGTTTAAAAAAGAAACTCGACTTTAGCCTGTCTTAATCGAAGTCGAAGGGTTCTAGCCTAACAAAACCTCAACGATTAAAGCAAAACGATTGTCACAGCGATTGCAATCGAGTTGCAACCAGATAGCTTCTTACAACATGCTATCAAATAAAAGCAATTATTTATTTAGCACATTTAATGCAAAGCAAACTTTGTGGTCGAAAAAGAATCCTGCCTAATGCAATTGGTTTATGACATTTTAAGCATTTCCCAAAATCATCAGTACCAATTTGAGCCATAACTTTATTGAGACTAGCTAATTTTATTTTGGCATTATTCAAGGGTATGGCCAAAACCGTATCATTATTGATCGAGTTCATCCTACTCACATGACCTATCGCATCGGTTGAAGTAACCGGTTTAGACAATTCTTCGAGTTTTGTAATTGTTTTTTCTGTTTTCTCGATTTCTGCGACTACTTTTAGTCTTATTTCGTCTGTGGTCTTTTTCATTTTTTTATATTTTATCTAAGGTGTTGTATGTGAAGCTATACTATATACATTTTTTTTCAAACAAATACATTGTAGATTCTAGTCAAAATATACGAAATAGAATCCAGTTTTGCAAATTGACGCTCTTGCTGATTCAATAATATAATTTACAATTCCAATTTACGATACCAACATAGCTTTTGCAAAGTAGTTTTTTATACTTTTATCAAACCGAAAATTACTCTTTATTTAAAAATACCAATAAAAATGAATACCAAAGTTGATGACTATATCAATAATGCTAAAAAATGGCAAGACGAAATAATCCAATTGAGAACGCTGCTTTTGGATTGTGGCCTTACAGAAGAATTCAAGTGGCGCACGCCATGTTATTGTTTTCAAGGAAACAATGTTGTGCTTATTGGCAGTTTTGCAGCGTGTTGTACACTTAGTTTTTTCAAAGGAACTTTGCTTCAAGACGCTAATGGTTTTCTAAGCAAACCAGGCGAAAACAGCCAGGCGGTACGCTTTTTTAAGTTCACCAATTTGGCTCAAATTCAGGAACTGCAACCCATCATAAAAAACTATATTTACGAAGCCATTGCAATAGAAAAAGTAGGTTTAAAAGTACTCTTCAAAAGCAATACGGAACTTGAATTTGTCGAAGAACTGCAAATTGCATTAGACAATAATCCCGCATTAAAAACCGCTTTCGAAGCCTTAACACCGGGACGACAACGAGGATATAATTTGTATTTTTCGGCTCCAAAACAAACCAAAACTCGGGAATCTAGAATAGAAAATCACATTCCGCGCATTTTGGATGGCAAAGGAATTCACGATTGTGTTTGTGGATTATCGAAAAAAATGCCTACTTGTGATGGTTCCCATAAATACATTTGATTTTACTTAATCCTAGTATTTTTTTTGAAAAAAAATCGACTATATTTACTTGCTCCCAATTAAAAACATTTAAATTTTGGATACTCGGTTTATCAATAATAATAATAATAATAGACTGCTGTTACTATTTTTCTTTTTAACCACTTGCCTACAAGGGCAAAATACCAATCAAAAAGATTTTGACAGCCTAAAAACCTCCTCGAATTGGCATTTACAATTCGAAGATGACTGTACAAAAGATTGGAAGTCCCATTGGTTCTTAGACGGACTCCGTGCAGTGATTAAAAATACTCGGGAAGGAATGACTTTTAGCGCAGGTCCTAAAGAAGGCAGTGATGCCAGTCATGCCGTATTATGGACAAAGAAATCGTTCAAAGGAGATGTAAAAATAGAATATCAATATACTCGAACGGATACTTGTACAGAATGGGTAACTATCTTATACATTCAAGCCACGGGAATACCGCCTTATTCCCAAGACATTTCAACTTGGAATGATGCAAGAACAATTCCAGCCATGCTTACGTATTTTACGAATATGAAAGCCCTTCATATTAGTTATTCCGCCTATGATAAAGACAATACCGACATCACTAACGATTATATAAGAGTACGGCAATATCCCGTACTTCCTGGCCAAAACTTTAATACGACCACAGCGATTCCTGAGGCCAGTTTTAAAACTGGACTTTTTAAACCAGGAGAAACCTATACAATTACAGTTATAAAAACAGCCGAAAAACTCTATTTTAAGGTGGAAGGAAAAAAAGATTCCAAGCTTTTTTCATGGGACCTCAGCAAGCAACTTCCTATTCTTGAAGGTCGAATTGGTTTGAGGCATATGTTTACTCGATCGGCACGGTATAAAGATTTTAAAATTTCTGTAAAAGAATAAGAACGCTGTAAAAAAGAACTTCAACTGCACATTTTTTTGATTCAATGCTTTATTGCTTCTTCTTTTAAAAAAAACTAATATTCCATCATCTTAAACTCTAAAGATTCCAGAAGAAACGGAATTGCAAATAATCAAAGCAAAAAGACAAAAATAGCTACCTTAGTTTTTCATATATCATTATGAAAATAAAACATACAACCCTGATGTAATCGGCCTTGTCAAAGCGGAGCGCTACAGCGGAGATAATAAAAAAAACACTCAATACAATTAATTTACACCAGAAGTCTGTAGCCGTCCGCTATCATGTAACTTAAATTTCATAAGCTTTTTATTGCGACAAACAAAATGTCCCGCTGGGACTTAAAACTAAAACAACTCCATGGGGGTTCTTCGGCAATTTTACGCTCCTTAATAAACTCGATTTCTATTTTTTACCTACCTCAATTTCCTGAGCTAAGTTCTCATTAGATTTCTGGAGCTCTTCTTGGATCTATATTTTTTGCTGCAATTCAGCTTTAAAATTGTTTTCAGGATTTTAGCTTCATCAGCAACGGGAAATATCTAAATAAAGCGATGCTAGTTGCCCAAGAAAATACGGCTGTAAAAAACTTAACCAAGCCATGTAATCTATAGATGGGTAACCAAAAAATGGCAGCATATATAATATGTGTCTATCCAAAAAGTAGAATAAAACTGGAAAAATACCATAAACTATTTGGCATCGAAATGCCTCGTTTTTTTATCAGGAAATGCATCAGAAAATATGGAATGACCTTTTAGACGGCTCAAATGGCAAGATCTGAAAGAATGTAAAACCATATATGAAATTCAGTACCTTAACAACTTATTAAAAAATGCTGCGATTTGCTGCCCTAAATCCATTTCATTATTTGTCTTTTTTTAAAGGCAATTGCTCTTTTTGTTGGTACATTTTAATTTATTACAATTTTTTTTTGAGTTGTAATTACCGCTACTATGTTTAGTTTTATTATCGTGGTTATTTACCAATTTCAAAACATCTTAACAATGCGTTCAATGCAGAAAATAGAAAAGCAATTTATCTTTAAAAACTATAACAACCAGCTATTTAAAAAACATAGATACTGATATCAAAATTGATCTTTTGAAAGGCTTGCCCTAGCTGGAATTGAATCTAGAAAATTTTTATTAATTGGTTTCATTTGAAAACCGGCTAAATTAGGATTATCACTGGCCGCGTTTATATCTTTATAATTTTGGGATGATGAAACAATGTAAACTTTGCAATGGTTTTTAATTTTGTAATACAATTGGTCATAGATTTCCATAAATTCAAAACCTGTCATTAAAGGCATCATTATATCTAATAGTATAATTTCTGGTAGCGCAGTTGTATCGTTTTGATTTTTGATTAAAAATAGTAGTGCTTCATTTGCATCGTTGTATTTAAGGATGTTTTCAGCGAATGAATTTTTCACTATTAAGCGGGAAGTAATGAAAATATCGATTTCACTATCATCGATAATCATTACATTTTTGAATTTCGGATTTAAAATATTTGTCATGACTTTAAATTTTTTAATGTGATAATGAAAGATGTCCCCTTATTCAATTCAGAATCAATTGTAATAGTACCGTTTAGCATTTCTACAGTATCCTTGACAATGTATAAACCAATACCAGAGCCTACCTTTTTGCTGGCAAGGCGATAAAACATGTCGAAGATTTTAGTATGATGTTTAGGATCTATTCCAATACCGTTGTCAGTTATAGTCAGTTTGAGCGTATTGGCATCTGAAAAGCAATTGATTTTAATAAAATTGTTAGCCCCTTCTTCTTTGTGGTATTTTATGGCATTAGATAATAAATTTTCAATAATTGTATTTAATCGTATTTGATCCGTATAAAATGGTTGTTGCTCGTTTATATCAATTATGAAATCTATATTCTTAGTATCTGGATTTCCCATACAGGAATTTACAATTTCATTAATGTTTTTATGCAAAGCTATTTTCTGCACTTTCAATGATACCCGATTGTTTCTGGAATAGTTTAGTATGTTTTTTATAAAATTATCCAACCGATTAACGCTGTCGCGAATCATTAAAACATGTTTCAAAGTATCAGGTTCGCAAGTTTCCGCTTCTACAAAATTGATTAAACCAAGTATAGAGGTCAGTGGAGATCTAAGATCATGCGATACACTATAAACAAATCGGTCTAATTCGGTATTGGTTTTTATTAGTTTCTTGTTCTGTAAATCGAGATCAATTTCTGCTTTTTTTCGTTCGGTAATGTCGAATCGAGTGGCGACATATTGATAGGGCTTTCCTTTTATATCTAAAAATGGAATAATAGTTGTGTTTACCCAATATACAGTGCCATCTTTAGCCTTATTTTTAAGTTCTCCTTTCCAGGTTTTACCTTTGGCAATTGTCTGCCAAATTCCCTTGATATATTCTTTAGAATGATAACCGGAGCTTATGATTCGATGGTCCTGTCCTATCAATTCTTCTTTTGTATATTTTGAAATGGCGCAAAAGTTATCATTGGCATGGGTGATAATTCCTTTTTGATCCGTAATTGCTACAATGCAGGATTCATCGATAGCGAATTTAAAATCTGATAATTCTTTGTTTACATTGAGTAATTCCTCTTGTCTTTTCTTAGTTAAATCAATTTGAATATTTAGATCCTTATTATATCTTTCTAATTCTAAAGCTACTCGTTTGCTTTCAGAGATATCGGTAAACATTGCTAATGCACCATTGAATACATTGCCATCATCGAATAAGGGATTAGCCGAAATATGGGTCCAAATTTCACGTCCTGATTTAGATATAAATTTAGCTTCTAAATGAACAGTATGTCCTTCATTTATACGATATAATTCATTTAGCGTATTTTCCTTGTTATCTTCAGCCAAGAAATGACAGATTTTTTTATTCAACATCTCCTCCTGTTTAAATTCAAGTAAATCGAACATTCTATTGTTTATAAAGGAGGTATTGTGGTCTTTGTCCAATAACCAAATACCTTCCTGAGCAGTTTCAACAATCTGTCTGTATTTCTTTTCACTTTCTTGTAGGGCTTTTTCTATAGCAATTCTATCTGTAATATCAGTCATCAGATTTACAGCTCCCGTAATTTTACCTTTAAGATCGTAAAAAGGGACTGGATGAATAGTAACAACTCGTCGATCACCGCTAATTTTTTCAATAATTCCCTCACCTTTCTGCACCATTCCCGTTTTTAATAATAGGGCCATCGGACAAGAATCTAAAGGTATTAAGTCGTTTTCTAATGTAAAGATCTTGCTTGAACCACACCATAAATCAACACCTATTTTTGGTTCACGGCCCCATATGTCTACAGCTGCTTTATTGTATAGTAGAATGCGCCCATCTGCATCACAGGCATAAATCGCAATAGGAAGATTATGAATCAATTCCCTATATCTCTTCTCACTTTCTTCTACCTTTTTGCGGGACTCGACTTGCTCCGTCACATCATTTGCAAAGAAAAAGACACCATCAATATTGCCTTCGAGGTCCCGATGTGGCTGATACGTGACATCAATGTAAGTATCCTCTAATATTCCATTCCCATTAAAATCGAACTGGAACAGCATTTCACTTGCTGAAAAGGTTTCGCCAGTTTGGTAAACATCGTCTAAAAGTTCAAATATTCCCTGACCTTCTAATTCTGGTAATACCTCCTTGACTGATTTTCCAATAATGTTGCTTTTATCATTTTTTGATATTAATTGTAAATAGGGTGGGTTGGCCAATTCATAGATATGATTTGGACCTTTTAAAATGCCCATTGCAGAAGGAGCTTGCTCGTAGAGATCCTCAAAACGTTTTTTTTCCAGTTGAATGGTTTTCTCTAATTTTTTTTTATCGGTTATATCTTTCGCTATGCTAAAAACTAATTGATCTTTTTCATCCCATTTTGCTGACCACAGATTTGAAACAATAGAACCATTTTTATGTAAATAACGATTTTCAAAAAATTCTGTTTCCACACCATCTCTTAAACTTACATCCTCCTTCACGGATTTTTCTAGATCTTCTTTAAAAACTAAATCTAAGAATTTAGTGCCCTTTAGTTCCTGTGGGGTATATCCCCAAATTTCCAGCGAAGCGGCATTGACATCAACAAATCTCCCGTCGGAATCAATGGTACAAATAACATCCATTGAAGCATCTAAAGTTTTGTTAAGCCGATTGACGGTTTCTTTTAACAAATGAGTTGTATTATCTAATTTCTCTTTAGATTTTAAGTGATCAGAGATGTCATGAATTGACACAGAAACTTTTTCTCTAGCAAAAGAATCGAAGAATTTAGAAGCAGAAACAGAAGCCAAAAATTTACTTCCGCATTTGCGAATTAAAGTAGCCTCTCCTTTACTGCTGCCGTTAGTAAGGCGTTCCTTCATTAAAGACTTAATGCGGCGGTCGGTTTTATCGATAATTCCGTCGCTGCCTTTACTAATAATTTCTTCTTCGGTCATTTTAAACATCTCACAGGCAGCAGGATTAGCTCTGATTATCAGGCCATCCGTCTGAGAGAGTATTATTCCGTCGAGACTGTTTTCGAAAACAGCACGATATTTGGCTTCTTTTTCTGCCAACTCCGCTTCCATTTGTTTGCGGCTGCTGACTTCACTAAATTTAAATATAATACCGTTCAACTGGGGATCGCTCAACTGGTTATTGCCAGTTCCTTCAAACCAGCAATAATTTCCATTTTTAAGTTTCAATCTAAAGGAAGTCGGAATAACTTGTCCGGGATTGTTTTTTAGTTCCTTTAAAAAGTCATACACCAAGTCCCTGTCTTGAGGATGAATTATTTCAAAAATGTCGTAACCATGCACTTCATCAGGGGTCCATCCTGTAATCTTTTCTACTAATGGACTTCTATAAATGGGATTTAAATTTTCATCAACAACAGCGTAAATTATTTCGGTATTTTCTACCAATGTTCGATATAAATATTCTTTTTTTTCTAATTCTTCCAGACGGGATTGTGCTTTACCACTGATATCAGTATTTGCATTATTCTTTTCCATTTTATTTAAGGCTGATTTCATTTTGGTTGCCAGACTGCAGAGATTATCCTTGAATACAAAGTCAGTAAGACCATAATTAAAAAAAAAGTTCATCTTTTGTTCTGTTGCGGGATAGGAAACAAATATAAAAGGTGTTGTAGGTATATGTTTTTTTGCTGTTTTAAAGATTGTTGTTCCCTCAAAATCAGGAAATATATTATTGGACAAAATAATATCAGGTTTGTAACTTTTTATTGCCTTTTTAAAACCTTTTTTTGTATTGGTTATCTCAATAATATAATTAGTGTATTCTTTATCCAAAATCTGATTAACCAGTTCTATATTATCAAGAAATGACTCTACCAACAGTATTTTAGTCAATTTAAAATTCATGGATATGGGGATGCATTTGGGGAAGTTTTAAAAAAAAATATGATAATTCTTCTTTTAATAAACTATTTATTTATAAAAATATACAATAATTAACACATAAAAAGATGCTTTTAATAAGTGTAATTATGTTTTAATAAATGCGGTCTTACGGCGATAAGTGTTTATTATAAAAATAGTAGATCAAAAACAAACGGGGACGTAATTCTTGTTTCAATTTTTAAAACAAAAAATTATGTAGTGTTATTTTGAAGTTAATTTACACTTTAGCATTATGGTTGATTTTAATAGAAAAAATAGAGAATGCTACCGATTAGGCTTAATGGGAATTGTTAGGATTTTCAATCTGTAGGATGTAAATCGTATAAAATCAAAACATTTAATTAAGGCAAAAGAGTATATTCCTCCATACCAGAGAACACCAGATGGAATAAAAATATTTAGGTCTGAATTCTAGGACCAAAAAGAGGAGAAATAATTTTAGTGAAACATCAAACCATTAAAAAAGTCATTAGTAATTGGTTTTACTACAAATAGAGAAACTGTTTTATCCTGTTTAGCTTTAGAGATGTCACGATCGTCAATGGTGGATGAAACCATAATAATTTTACAATGGTCAATAGCGGTTTGGGAAAGGTTCTTAAATTTTTCTAAGAATTCAAATCCTCCCATTAGAGGCATGTAAATATCTACAAATATAATTTGAGGCAAAACTGCTGTTAGGTTTTGATTTTCAATGAGATATTCGAGGGCGGTTGTGGCATTATCATACTCCATAATGGTAGAAGCAAAATTACAATTCGTAATCACCTTAGATGTAATATAGAGATCTAAAGAATTGTCGTCAATTAACATCACTCTGTCAAACTTCGGTTGTGTTACATTTTTCATGAAAAAAAATTAAGTTGGTGAGGGAATCGTTTTTTTTTAAGATTTTTATATAGGTTATAATTTGATGAATTTGGTAAATTCTTCTTGTCTTCGTTTGGCTACTGGAAGTGAAGATCCATTAGTAAATTCACAGCTATATCCATCCTTTTTTGAAATTTTGGTGATGTGTTTGATATTGATGACATAGGAATGATGAATTCTAAAAAAATAGTTCGGATTTAGAATCGCTACATATTCTCCAAGATTTCTACTGGATAATATATTTTTATCATTAATCAAAAAGAAATTAGTGTACTTTCCTTCCGCTTTACAAAAAATAATATCATCCATTTTAATAAGTTCAATTTTATCTATTGAAGAAACGGCAACGTACTCATTGTTTTGATACATAGTATTCAAAACATTAATATCATCTACCTTTTTATTCTGAAAACATAATTCCATTTCAATTCTTTTAATAGCTTTATAAACCGAGAGGATTAAATCATTGTAATTTAAAGGCTTAACTAAAAAATCAATTGCGTTTAATTTGAGTGCTTTTAGTGCGTAGGAATCGTCAGAAGAAATAAAAATAAATTTCGGAGGATTAAAATCCAATTCGTTTATATATTCAAATAGACTTTCATTCTTTTTTGAAATACCGATGAATACTACATCTGGTTTATGTAATTTAATTAAATCTAAACTTTTTTCAACAGAAGACTCATTCCCGACAATATTTATTATCAGCGGGTTATCAGCTGCAAACGAATGTAGTATTCGCGCGGTCTCTTCCTGATCGTCAATTAAAACAGCGGTAATTTGTTTCATTAATTCAAAAAATAAAAATGAGGAGTAAATTTAACAAAATTGAAATATACTTTATACGAAGCAATTGTTAAAAAAAAAAAAGATTAAGAATATAATCAAATGTATTTTCATTCAATTATTCATCATTTTTAGGTTCGCAAATTCACTGCAATTCGATATTATTTCTTTGTTTGAAATAAAACTAAAATCGTTTCCGATTTGATCATAAAAAATACCTTTTCTAATTTCATACATTGAATTAATAACTTTTCTTCTTAATTTTCGGGGATATTCATTTTCTACTATTTCTCCGTTTTTAAGGTGAATTTCGAGTACGTAGGATTTATATTCCATAGATATAATACCGATTAATGTTGGTAGTAGTACTATAAACATTAACACTAGCTCTACATGTTGCAATACTACGAAGGAAATTGCAATACACGATATTGCTATGATTGATAAGGTTTTATATAAGGGCGCCAACTTTTTTACTACTATATGAACTTTCTTCATGTCGGAGAACAAAATTTCTTTGCTGTTGGCCAAATTAAGGTTTAAAAAAATTCCATTTTCTTTCAGACCTAAGTGTCTGTTATGAGTGTTAAATCGCATTTTTTATGAGGATAGGTAAAGTTGTTTTATAGAACATTGAATTAAATTGATATTGTGTATTTTTTTATGCTTTTCCCTTGGTATTACATGTTCGTATTAATCATGGGTCCGTTCCTTAACAATGCTTATTTTGGTTATATTTAAAAAGAATCGAATAGTTACAGTATTTATATTCCTTAATTCAGCTCGTCTTTACATGAGCGAGAATTGTAGATGAAAAATTTGGTGGAATTTGTATTTTACAATAAAGACGTGTTTTGAGAACGCATTAAACAACATATTTTGCAGTAACAAATCTATTGTTATAAAGTCACTCTATAGATCTTTAATCGATGTAGTTATTAAATGACAGCATAGGAAAATAAGTGTAGTCTTAATAATAATAAGTGTAAATAAATTAAGTTTATGGGAGCCATTTTATAGAAATTGTGAAGTACGAAGTAGAAAAAAAAACAGCTCGCTTAAAGAGTTACCAATAGCTTTATAAGGGTTGCGTTTATTAAAACAGGGAAGGAAGCAATTATTATATAAGAGCTATACCAATGAATGATCTGTGCGTTAACAAGGCTAATAAGCCATTATTGAAAAAGAAAGTGTTACTGGTCAATAAAAGTGCTCTGAATTTCCAATTCGATTGGCGTTTTGTCTTGCTTCATATTATTAAACTTTCCTTTATAGATTGTTCCCCCTTTTCCTTGCCAAGTCCCAAAGGACAGTTGCATTTTTGCGATCTCATCCAGAGTTCTAATCTCCTTAATTGTCAAGGACAGAAACTCATTCAAAGTGTATCCGCAATGTTATATTGCCGCTTGATTGAGATCTAAAAAATAAAGGGTTTCCATATCAAAAACCCAAAAAGGTATTGGACACAAATGAAATAAGTCCTTATATCGATTCTTTGACTCTTCTAATTCAATGCTCTTTTTTTTTACTTGCTATTTTATATAAAATACTTATATGCAATAAGATGTGATTTTGCTTTCGCCATAAGAGGAGGAAAGGTACTCTTTGATCAAGAGAAAATATACTAGGTTATCTTCGATCAATAAAATATGTGACACTAATACATCTTGTTTCATCTTTTAAGCTTTATTTGGAAGTTTAACGATATTAACCCAAAATTCACCCAGGTGTTTTTCGACAATCTTTCTGCAAGATGCAGACCCAAGACCACTTCCAACAAAATTCTTTTGAGGGTGCAACCTTTTAAATGGTTTGAGATATTCGTCTTTGTTACCCCTCCCATTGTATTGAATAGTAAAAGACTAATGTAGTGATTGATCATCAAAAAATAGCACTCCAATTTGCAGGATCGTATGAATCCTGATGGAAACGGCATCCTCTTTGTCCCGATGCATAAGGACGAAGAGATACAGCAGCCAGCAAGACGACTTTTGATTAAAGCATCTAATGTTGTGCTCATAAAAACAAATTGCAACGCATTCGTTCATAACTACTGAAGATTTCTTCTCTATACCAAAATCTAAATTCCTAATTTGCGCCTTCAAAATTAATAGTAAAAATGAAGGTCTGTATCGCCGAAAAACCAAGTGTCGCCCGTGAAATCGCATCCGTTTTGGGTGCCAATACCAAGCACGATGGGTATTTTGAAGGTAACGGATATTATGTTACTTACACCTTTGGGCATTTATGCACCCTAAAAGAACCCAACGATTACAAACCACATTGGAAAAGTTGGGATTTGAATAATTTACCCATGCTTCCTGAAAAATTTGAGACCAAAGTAGTCGATAATCAAGGGATTCAGAAGCAATTTAGGATTATAAAAAGTTTGTTTGACAAGGCCGATTTGGTCATCAATTGTGGGGATGCGGGACAAGAAGGAGAACTTATCCAGCGCTGGGTGATGAACGAAGCTAAATACCATGGCGAAGTGCAACGTTTGTGGATTTCGTCATTAACCACCGAAGCCATCAAAGAGGGTTTTGAGAATTTAAAACCGTCTTCCAACTACGATAACTTGTATTATGCTGGATTTTCTAGAGCCATTGGCGACTGGTTACTCGGTATGAATGCGACCCGCTTGTACACCGTAAAACATGGCGGATACAAACAAGTCTTGTCTATTGGTCGGGTGCAAACGCCAACCTTGGCCATGGTAGTGGATCGCTTTAAGGAAATTGAAAACTTCAAACCACAACCCTATTGGGAGTTGCAAACTTTATACAGAGACACGCTTTTTAGCTATGAGGAAGGCCGTTTTTTGAAAAAAGAAGATGGAGAACTTTTGGCCAATAAAGTTAAAGAAAGTGATTTCGAAATTGTTTCAGTAGATAAAAAAAACGGAAATGAATTTGCACCAAAACTGTTTGACTTAACAGGATTGCAAGTATATTGCAATACCAAGTTTGGGTTTACAGCTGATGAAACACTCAAAATTGTACAAACTTTGTACGAACAAAAAGTTGTAACCTACCCTAGGGTCGACACTACATTTTTACCCAATGATGTCTATCCAAAAGTTGCGGGGATTCTGCAAAAATTAACGAATTATGCAACCTTAACTCAACCTCTTTTAGAAAAAAAGATTAAAAAATCGACAAAGGTTTTCAATGATAAAAAAGTTACGGATCACCATGCGATAATTCCAACAGGGATTCAATCCAATTTGCAATACAATCAGCAGCAAGTGTATGATATTATTACACGCCGATTTATTGCGGTTTTTTATGACGATTGTTTGGTTGCCAATACGACAGTTTTTGGTAAAGCTGCCGAAGTTGTATTTAAAACCACCGGAAAAGTTATCCTAAAAAAAGGATTTCGAGTAGTATTTGAAGATCCGAATGCCAAAGAGAAAGAAGCCGATTTATTACCGAATTTTGTCATTGGCGAAAAAGGGCCACACCAGCCTTCGTTTTTGGAAAAAGAAACCAAACCGCCCAATCAGTTTACAGAAGCGACCTTATTACGGGCTATGGAAACCGCGGGCAAACAGGTGGATGATGAAGATTTACGGGAGTTAATGAAAGAAAACGGTATCGGACGACCGTCTACGAGAGCCAACATTATCGAAACCTTATTCAAACGCCAGTACATCATTCGAAACAAAAAACAGGTTTTGCCAACGCCAACGGGAATTCAGTTGATTGATACTATTCAGAATGATTTGGTCAAATCGGCTGAACTTACGGGAAGCTGGGAAAAACAATTGAAGGATATCGAAAAAGGAACCTATACTGCCGGAGCGTTTATCAACAACATGAAACAGATGGTTGATGCTTTGGTATATGAAGTACGCAGTGAAACTAGGCGTGCCAATATCTCGCATGCAGGAAGTGTACAAAAGGAAGTCGCCATCGTTGAAAAAAAGAAAGCGGCAGGAATTATGGCAGAAAAGTGTCCAAAATGTAAAAAAGCCACGCTTATAAAAGGAAAATCGGCTTATGGTTGTGGCGATTATAAAATGGGCTGCGATTTTAAAGTGCCTTTTACTTTTGCGGATAAAAAAATATCCGAAAACCAATACTTGCGTTTGCTTCAAAAAGGATCTACGGTAAACTTAAAAGACTTCAAAACTGATGCTGGAACCGTAGAGGGTTTGCTGCGTTTTGATAACAATTTCAAACTTAAATTAGAACCTAAGAAAACGAGCGCTCCTACTCCATCAACAGGAGAGCAAGCAACATCGGATGCATTATCTTGTCCGAAATGTCAAAAAGGAACGGTCATCAAAGGAAATGCAGCTTATGGTTGTAGTGATCATAAAATGGGATGTGATTTTAAAGTGCCTTTTGATGTAGTTCGTGCTAAACTAAAAGATCAAAAACCAACTAAGGAACTGGTTCATATAATTTTGAAAGAAAGTTGCTAGAGATCTTTAACTTCATTTTAGTACTAAGGACAGAATCGCAACGTTTTCAATGTAAAAACATCAAACTTTTAATTTTACGTTAAAAAAACACCCTGTCACTTAAAGTGATTTTGAAAAGTAAATCGACCGCTTATTAAATAAAAAAATCGAATAATCGTTTCTAATTAAATTGATTTACTACGGTACATTCAAAGCTTCAAGGGCATAACATCTAATAAATTGATTGGTACTCTTAAACAAAACAGTCACACTGTATAAATTTAAAATTGAATCATTCCGAAAAAAAATCGATTTGACTTTCACTTTTAGCTATGTCAAATTCAATCTTTTTCTTAAATTCGCAAATCTTAATATAAAATATCAATGTCCATCTAAAATGAAAAAAATAACACTAATTCTGCTTTTATCCTTATCACTGACTTCTTGCTTTACTTCTAAAGAAAAATCTAAAATAACAGCAGCAAACTGGTTACCAGGAAAATGGGAAAACAAATCAATAGATGGAGATCTTATAGAAACATGGACAAAAGTAAACGATAGCGTATATGATGGTCAAAGTTTTTTTATCAAAGGAAAAGATACCTTACATTTTGAACACATCCAATTAGTCCAAAAAGGAGAAAACCTACTCTATATTTCGAACATTAGAGGTCAACATGAAGATAAACCTGTAACGTTTATTCAAAACATTACCATCGAAAAGCAATTGGTTTTTGAAAATCTTAATAATGATTATCCCAAAAAAATAAGTTACAATCCGATTTCTAAAAATGGTTTGATTATTGAAATTTCAGGAATTCAAGAAGGAAAACCTAGTTTTGACACTTATACATTGAAAAAAGCGAAGTAATAAACTCCTATTTATTAAAAATTAGAAACCTTGCCTTAAAAAAGCAAGGTTTTTTTATTGCCTATTTTTTTGATATTCAATCAGATAATAACTTTATTTATAATTAGTCTAAATAACCTTTGGCGATTCGAAAATGGTTTTTATATTTGCATTATTATTTTTAATCAGTCTAAATAAATATAAATGAAAAGCATTTTACTTCAAACAATTCTACTATTTTCCTTTGTTAGTTTTGCGCAACAATCTAATACAGGAAATATAAAAGGAAGCGTAGAAACTAGTGACGCAAAGCCAGCCGAAGGCATTTCGGTTTCCATAAAAGGGAGCAATCGCACTACTATTGCTAATAATAATGGTGAATTTGAATTGAAAAATATTCTTTCAGGAACACAAACTTTAATTATCACTTTAGTTGGGTACACTGATTTAGTGCAAAAAGTGGAAGTAAAAGCAGGAGAAACAGCTCAAGTTCAATATCAACTTGGATTATCCAATACCGAACTGAATCAAGTGGTTATTTTAAGTAACAAAAGTGCCTTTAAAACCAATCGGATATCTTCCTCACTACGTTTGCAATCCCCTATTATACAAATTGCACAAAATATTCAGGTTGTAACAGGAAAGCTAATTCAAGACCAACAAATTAACAATATGCTTGAAGGTGTAACTCGCAACGTGAGTGGAGCTACACGTGTAGAGCATTGGGATAATTATGCCAATATTACCATGAGAGGCAGTCAGGTTGCCGCTTTTAGAAATGGTATGAATGTGAGCACTACTTGGGGTCCGTTGACAGAAGACATGAGTATGGTCGAACGTATCGAATTTGTAAAAGGTCCTGCAGGTTTTATGTTGGCTAATGGAAATCCCAGTGGTTTTTATAATGTAGTCACCAAAAAACCAAGTGGCAGAAACAAAGGAGAGGCCAGTGTATCTTTGGGCAGTTATGGAATGTATAGAGCTACAGTAGATTTGGATGGAAAACTAACCAAAGACGGAAAACTGTTATATCGTTTCAATGCCATGGGAGAAAAGAAAGACAGCTACCGTGATTTTGACTTTAATGACCGCTACACTTTTGCACCCGTATTAAAATATTTATTTTCAGACAAAACTTCGGCAACACTTGAATATACGCAACAATTCTCTAAAGTAAATGCCATTGGTAGTAATTATGTTTATGCTAAAAAAGGGTATGAAGAATTACCTAGAAGTTTTACCACTTCTGAAAAAGAATTAGACCCTACACGAATGCTGGAAAGAAATTTATTGGCTATTGCAGAACATAAAATAAATGACAAATGGAAAATTACTGCCCAAGGTTCTTACTTAAATTACCAGCAGGAAGGAATGTCGTTATGGCCAGCTGGTTTTGATCCAAACAATGACGCTATCCTGAAAAGAGCTGGTGGAAATTGGGATATTTTAGGAAAAATATATGTTGGACAAGCTTATCTAAATGGGGAAATTCAAACAGGATCCGTTTCCCATAAAATACTATCAGGAGTAGATATGAGTGACAAAACTTATTATCATGATTGGTCACACTATTTTGTATTGCCAGATCTAGACATTTATAATCCTGTACATGGTATAACGGCTTCGCCAACTTTTGACAGAAGTAAAGACATGGAGGACAGAGGTGTCAAATATCAAAATAATTACAAAGGATTTTACGCACAGGACGAACTAGGATTCTTAGACAATTCATTACGATTAACATTGGCAGGAAGATATACCCTATTAAAAGCAGGCAATGTTTATTCTGGAAGTTCGAAAAACGAGAAATTCACTCCCCGCATTGGATTGAGTTATTCTGTGAACAAAAACACATCGGCCTATTTTGTAAGAGACGAATCCTTTACCGAAAATTACGGAAGCGATTGGCAAGGAAAAAGTTTCAATCCTCAAACTGGAACCAACCTAGAATTAGGTTTCAAAAGAGACTGGTTGAACGGAAAATGGAATTCTACATTTGCAGCCTATCAAATTACAACCAACAATGTCCTTACATTTGATGCTGAACATTCTTCGGGGGTTATGCAATATAGTAGAGAAAGTGGTCAACAGAAAGTGAAAGGTCTTGAAATTGACATTAAAGGGGAAATCTTCAGAAACTTTGATGTTGTTGCAAACTATGCGTTTACCGAAGGAAAAACAACAAAAGATACCAATCCAGCAATGGTTGGAAATCAAATTCCCGGAAGTACGAAACACATCTTAAATACTTGGTTAAATTATAAAGTAGACAACGGATTACTGAACGGATTTGGTGTTTCATTAGGATATCAGTATCAAATAAAAAGAGCACCTTGGTATATTTCACCTGCCAACACTGGTACATTACCCGACTATTTCCGCCTGGATGGTGGATTATCGTATCAAATAAAAAAAGTATCAATAAATCTTATTGTAAATAATATACTGAACAAGTACTTGTATTCTGGAGGATATTACAGCTACACTGATATGTATTACTGGCAAGCGGAAGCAGGTACAAATGCAAGAGTAACTGTAAGTTATAAATTCTAAGATTGTTTTTGTTTTGTTTAACCAAACTCCTCCTTTCGGCGAGGAGTTTTATCCATTTTTAATGAAAAAAATTAGTTTCAAAAAAGCGATAGGGCAACTACATTTGTGGCTTGGATTATCATCTGGAATAATTGTCTTTATAATTGCCATCACAGGTTGTTTATATGCTTTTCAGGAAGAAATTCAAAATTACACAGAGGAATATCGTTTTGTAGAAAAACAAGCCAAACCCTATTTGCCGCCCTCCCAATTGGAACTAATTGCCCGAAATGCAGTACCGGATAAAATGCTTCACGCCATTAAATATAATAGTCCTGAAAAATCGGCAGAAGCCATATTTTATCATTACGAACCATATTACTATTATACAATATACTTAGATCCGTATTCTGGAAAAATACTTGAAAAAGTAAATATGGAAGAAGGTTTTTTTAGATTTATTTTGGATGGACATTATTACCTTTGGTTGCCTCATGAAATTGGACAAATAGTAGTTGCATCAGCCACCTTAGTTTTTCTTGTTCTTTTGATTTCAGGCCTAATACTTTGGTATCCCAGAAATAAAAATGCCAGTAAACAACGGTTTAGATTTAAATGGAAAAAAGGAACAAAATGGAAACGTAAAAATTATGACTTGCATAACATCACTGGGTTTTATCTGTTACTAATTGCCTTAATTTTTGCAATTACAGGTTTGGTTTTTGGCTTTCAATGGTTTGCTTCCTCTTATTATACTGTACTTGGTGGTGAAAAATCGTTGGTATATCAAGACCCTATTTCGAGCAAGTCTAAACTAACTGTAGAAAAGCCATTAGACAAAGTTTGGCATCTAATGCAAAAAAAATATCCTCAGGCAAAATCAATCGAAGTGCATCCTCCTGAAAATGACCTTACCGCTATTGCAGCAAATGCAAATCCAGAGGAAGGAACTTTTTGGAAAATGGACTACCATTATTTTGACCAATATACTTTGGAAGAAAAAGAAGTGAATCATGTTTTTGGAAAGTATAAAAATGCAGTTATTTCAGATAAATTAATGCGAATGAATTATGATATGCACACTGGAGCAGTACTTGGACTCGTCGGTAAAACAGTTGCTTTCATTATTAGTTTGCTCATTGCCAGCCTTCCTGTATCTGGATTTTATATTTGGTGGGGAAGAAATAAAAAAGGTAAAAAGAAAATAATTGAATAATTCTTTTAAAAAATCAACATCCTGTTTAATAAAAAACAGGATGTTTTTTTTTGTAATTCACTGAATATAAGCATTGTTAATAATAACCTAAAATTTTATTTATATTTAATCTAAATAAACTTTGTGAATTTCAAAATGCTTTTTATATTTGCATTATTATTTTTAATTAATCTAAATAAGAATGAAAATCAAAACACTTTTTACAACATTAGCAGTAACTGCCATTTTATCATTAACCTCTTGTACAGATAGTGATGATGCAGGAAAGTTCAATTACACAAGCCCATCAACGTATACATTTGAAAGAAACAGTAGTTCATCGGTAAACTATTCAGGACAAACTTCTCGTTTATTAATGCTTGATGAAATGGGGAATTACATCAAAAATACAGCTACCAATGGAACTATTGCAGATAATACTGTATTAGTAAATATGTATTCCAATACTAGCAACCCTTTTTCGACTTCTGATTTGAATACTTCGGGAAAACAATTAAAAGACAAAACGGCATCTTCCAAAGATTATTTTACTTTATTCCTTGGAGGTGGTACAACTACAGAACAAATCAGTGTACGTGCACTTTTTGAAACACAATTCCTTAACGCAAAAGTAGCCAGTCAAGGTAGTGCAGCAGCAGCTGGTGTTGCAGGTGTTTACTTAGACGGAACTACCAAGCGATTATTTGCCGCAAATGGATTAGAACCTCAACAAGTACTCTTAAAAGGAATGATGGGAGCCTGTTTGTTAGATCAAATCGTAAACAATTATTTGAGTGTGAATAAATTAGACGAAAGTTCTAATAAGGAGAATAACACTAATAAAATAGTAGAGACTGGAACTTCTTATACTACAATGGAACACAACTGGGATGAAGCCTATGGTTATATTTATGGAGGAGACAATCTAACTACCACTCCAATTGCATTGAAATATTGGAGTAGTTACATTAGTCAAGTCAATGCAGATGCTGATTTTAATACTATAAGCGAAGATATAAATTTGGCTTTCCGTAAAGGTAGAGCAGCAATTGTTGCCAATGATTACAATACCCGCAATGAACAAATTGACATTATAAAGGCCAAAATTGCATTGGTTCCAGCCGTAAGAGCAGTATTTTATTTAAAAGAAGGAAAAGCAAAATTAGTTACTGATAATGGTGCTAAAGCTTTTCATGCACTTTCCGAAGCTTATGGTTTTATAATGGCTTTAAGATATACTAATAAACCGGGAACTAACAGCCCTTATTTCACTAAAGCAGAAGTAGATACAATGCTAGCATCTTTAACAAGTGGCACGAATGGTTTATGGGCAATAGACAGTCTCAGTCCTAAACTAGATGCAATTGCATTACAAATAGCAACAAAATTTGGATTTACTGTTGCGCAAGCTGAAACAGTAAATTAAAGGATAAACTATTTTAAGCAGAAAATCATTTGTACTTTTGCAAAAAAATTGTTTTCACAAACAATATTTTTAAAATGCAAATTCATTAATACCGTTACAATATAAACAACTACTTATGAAAAAAATACTTTTATTAACAGTAACAATTTGTTTACTTATTGCTTGTTCATCAGGTGATACTTCTAACGGAAATGGAGATAATTTTGATAGAACAGCAATGTTAACGAATTGGGCCGATAATATAATTATTCCAAGTTACACTGCTTATCAAGCAAAAGTACAAGTGCTTTTAACGGCTGTCGCTACGTTTAATACCGCTCCTACAGAAACCAACTTACAAGTGGTTAGAAGTTCCTGGACAGAAGCTTACAAAGCATATCAAAAGACTTCCCAATTTTATTTTGGAAAAGCAATGGAAATCCATTATAATGAAAAAGCAAATACATACCCAACTGATATCGTCAGCATTAACAGCAATATCAGCTCAGGAAGCTATGATTTAGAACTATTATCTCAATATTCCAAACAAGGTTTTCCTGCCATTGATTACCTAATAAATGGCTTAGGCGCTACCGATGCCAACATAGTTAGTTTCTACACAACAAATACAAATGCAGCCAATTATAAAAAGTATTTGACTGAGCTAACGACACAACTAAAATCGAATATTGATCTTGTGGTTACCAATTGGAATACAAGTTATAGAACAAGTTATATTGCCAGTAACGGAAATTCGGTAAGTAGTTCAGTAAACATCACGACCAATCTTTTTGTGAAAAATTTAGAAAAATACATTCGTTCGGGGAAAATTGGAATTCCGGCTGGTGTTTTCTCCAGTGGCGCCCTATTCCCAGAAAAAGTAGAAGGATTGTATCATAAAACTATTTCCAAAGAATTATTAACAGTTGCATTGCAAGCAGAACAAGATTTCTTTAACGGAAAACACTTTAACAGTACAGCAACTGGACCAAGCCTACAATCGTATTTAGATTATGTCAAAGCAGTTCGAAGTGGTCAAAATCTAAGCACCATCATCAACAATCAATTTACGGCTATTTTTACGGCTAACACTAATTTAAGCACTAATCTATCAGCACAAATCAGTTCGGATAATTCTAAAATGATTTCTTCGTATGATGCTATTCAACAAAATGTAGTTTATATAAAACTAGACATGATGCAAGCATTAAACATTACGCTTGATTATGTAGATAGCGATGGAGATTAGTTATGAATAGTAGCATCACAAAATATTTAAACACTTATTCTTCCGCTGCTACTTTAGCCTTTTTTAGGCTCGCCTTTGGTATCATGATGTTTTTTAGTTTAATTCGTTTTGCTTTAAACGGTTGGATTGAAAAATTTTATATCACACCCCAATTTCATTTTACCTATTATGGTTTCGGATGGGTAAAACCAATTGGGAACTATACTTATTTGTTATTTATTATTTGTGCGCTTGCGGCTATTTTTGTAGCTATTGGTTACAAATACAAATTGGCAATACTCACCTTTTTTTTAAGTTTTACCTATATCGAATTAATAGAAAAAACGACTTATCTCAATCACTATTACTTTATTACTCTTGTCAGTTTTGTTCTGCTGTTTTTACCCGCCAATTGTTATTTTTCTGTTGATGCGCACCAAAAACATTCATTAACATTTGAAAAAATACCGCGTTGGAATATTGATATTCTTAAAGTCCTTTTGGCTATAGTGTATATCTATGCTGGATTGGCAAAAATAAATTCGGATTGGCTTTTTGAAGCAATGCCGCTGAAAATATGGCTTCCTGCCAATTCTAATCTTCCTATCGTTGGCTCATTTTTCAATCAAAACTGGCTGCAATATGCTTTTAGTTGGATAGGGATGATTTATGATTTAACTATTGTATTCTTATTGATAAATAAAAGAACTCGCTATTTTGCATTTGCCTTAGTAGTCATTTTTCACGTACTTACTCGGATATTGTTTCCAATCGGGGTGTTCCCATTTGTTATGATTATCAGCACACTGGTCTTTTTCGAATCGAATTTCCATAGTACAGTATTAAAATGGATTTCTAATAAACTGAATTTTACGGCTGTTTATTTTGAAAACAATAAAGAGAAAACACCAGAGTATTCCTTCCTATATAAATCCAAAATACTTTTCCTCTCCTGTTTTTTGGCCTTTCAAATAGTATTTCCTTTCCGCTATTTATTATATCCAAAAGAGCTTTTTTGGACAGAAGAAGGCTTCCGGTTTTCATGGCGAGTAATGCTTATGGAAAAAGCAGGTTATGCTGAATTTACGGTTACTGACGCTTTAACAAAAAAAGAAATAAAAATAAACAACAGTCTGTTCTTAACTTCTTTTCAAGAAAAACAAATGTCTTTTCAGCCCGATTTTATATTAGAATACGCCCATTATTTACACGATTATTACCAACAACAAGGCATTAATAATCCCGAAGTTCGCGTAGAAAGCTACGTAGCTTTAAACGGAAGATTAAGTCAAAAATTCATAGATCCCGAAATAAATTTAGCCAACATACATGATTCTTTCCAACACAAAACTTGGATATTGCCTTTCAATGACACCATTGATGGCTTATAGCCTACTGTTTTTTATCTTATTTTCCTTAAATTGCTTTGCCCAAAATACAATCTCTGGTTTTGTAACCAACAGTAAAGGGCATAAACTAGCAGCTGTAGTAGTATTCAACAAAACTTTGGGCACAAAAAGCACAACCGATGCAAATGGCGAATTCCAAATTAATACCGAAAACAATGCTACGATAGCATTGGCTTTCTTTAAAGAAAACTACATGTTTTTAGAAAGAACCATTAGTGCTTCGGATAAAATCATACACATTGAGTTAGAAAGAATTACTTCACTTTCAGAAGTAGTTATCAACATCCAAAATGACAAATTGTTTGCACTCAGAAAAATGAGCGACATTGAAGGCACCGCCATATATGCTGGGAAGAAAACCGAGGTGATTTCGATTAGTAAACTAACTGCTAATAAAGCGACAAACAATGCCCGACAAATATATGCTCAAGTTCCAGGCTTAACTATAAACGAAAGTACTGATGGTGGATTACAATTAAGTATTGGAGGTCGTGGCTTAGACCCAAATCGAACTTCTAATTTCAACACAAGACAAAACGATTATGACATTAGCGCCGATGTTTTGGGTTATCCTGAAAGCTATTATGCAACCCCTACAGAAGCCTTAGGAGAAATTCAATTAATTCGAGGGGCTGCTTCTTTACAATACGGAACCCAATTTGGTGGATTGGTCAATTTTAAAACCAAAGCTCCTTCGACTAAACCTTTTGAATTAACAACACGAAACACTCTTGGTTCTTATAATTTGTATACCAATTTTACATCATTATCAGGCACCAATGGCAAATTCAGTTATTATTCATTTGTAAATTATAAAAAGGGAGACGGTTTTAGACCCAATTCCGAGTTCGAAAGCAAAAATTATTTTGCTAATTTGAATTATCAATTTACAGAAAAAACATCCTTGCACTTTGATTATACTTATTTCAATTATCTAGCGCATCAAGCCGGCGGGTTAACCGATGTTATGTTCAATCAAAATCCACAACAAAGCAATCGCAGTCGAAATTGGTTTGCCGTAAATTGGAATCTCTTTGCCTTGAGACTGAATCATAAATTTGAGAATAATGCCGATTTCTCTTTACAGCTATTTGGTCTGGATGCTAGCCGAAAAGCGGTTGGATTTCGTTCTAATAGAGTCTCTATTCCAGATCCTGGGGTAGGCACAGAAAGGGATTTAATCGTGGGGGAATTTGTGAATTGGGGAGCCGAAACTCGCTATTTAAAACGTTATTCTTTTATGGACAACAGCAGTGCTTTTCTTATTGGCGCCAAGTATTATCAATCTAAAAACAAAGCAACCCAAGGACCAGGAAGTTCTTCCGACAATGCTAATTTCTCGATGGCCTACGATGAGTTTCCGCTCTATGCCAATCAATCCAATTATACTTATCCTAATTTGAATTTTGCTTTTTTTGGTGAAAATATATTTAAGATTAGTAATAAATTTTCAATTACTCCAGGGTTTCGTTTTGAAAAAATAAAAACGCAAGCCATAGGTTCGTATCGTGAAATTATTTTTGATTTGGCAGGCAATTCCATCTTTGATAAAACCATAGATGAAAATGAAATCAAAGACCGTCATTTTGTATTATTAGGTATAGGCCTAAGTTATAAACCTCAAAACGGGATGGAATTTTACGGAAACGTTTCACAAAATTATCGTTCCGTTACCTTCAATGACATTAGAGCCGCAACTCCAGGACAAGTAATTGCAAACGACATTACTGACGAAAAAGGATTTACTTCCGACATTGGAATTCGTGGACAAATAGGTTCCAAAGTGAACTTTGATGCTAGTATTTACGGCTTGTACTATGACGCTAAAATTGGAGAATACCCTGTTGCGATTCCTAGCTATGCGCGTTACCGCGATAATATTGGAACTGCAGTAACTTATGGTTTCGAATTGATGTTGGATTGGAGTATCAATAAAACATTCTTTCAGGACAAAGAGAATTTTGTTTGGAATTGGTATACAAATACCGCTTTTACCAACTCGGAGTATTTAAAATCTGATGCCCAAAATATAAAAGGAAATAAAGTCGAATTTGTTCCTTTTATCAATTTCAAAACCGGAACTGGAATTGGCTATAAAAACTTTATGTCTAGCATTCAGCTTACGTATGTATCCTCTCAGTATACCGATGCCACCAATAGTAGGACTGACCCTAATGACAACACTTATGGAATTTTTGGACAAATCCCATCCTATTATGTAGCCGATATTTCAACTTCTTATAAATGGAAAAACTTCAAACTAGAAGCAGGAATTACCAATTTTACCAATAATAATTATTTTACACGAAGAGCTACAGGATATCCAGGACCTGGAATCATTCCATCAGATAACCGAACTTTTTATACCACTTTAGAATTTGTATTTTAAACTCCTTAATTCATAATGAAAAAAATCATTCTCAGAAACCTACACCGCGATTTAGGTTATTTTTATATCGGACTGATTGTGTCCTTTGCCTTTTCTGGTCTAATGATGAACCACAGAGAATCTTGGCATCCTGAAAAATATACTACTGAAACCAAAGCTATAGAAGTACAACTTCCTGAAGAAAGCGCTATCAACGATGCCTTTGCTAAAGAATTAGGAAAGAAACTAGGCATTGATGACAAAATGAGACGTCAAATGGTAAAAAAGGAAACTTTTAAAATTTCTTTTGAGAAACACGATGTCGAAATTGATATGAAAACGGGAAAAGGCGAAATTGTCTCTTTTATTAAAACACCGATTGTAAGTCAGGCTATGTTTATACATAAAAACACCTCTAATTTCTGGATTTATTATTCTGATATCTTCGCATTAAGTTTAATTACAATCGCTTTGACAGGAACAATCATGATTAAAGCAGGTAAATTCAGTTGGAGAAACCGAGGTTGGAAATTGGCAGTTGCTGGTCTTGTTTTTCCTTTGTTATTTTTGATTTTGTTTGGGTAAAAAACTAGTATATTCTATTATAGAAATCCGTGGCAACATGGATTTTTTTGTTTTTGGAAAAAATGTAGTACTGGATTTTCATTAATTAATTCATACATTAGCTACTAAAACAAAGAAACCTTTTAGTAAAAAGAACCAGAAGATATTTTAAAAATTGGAGAACTTTTATGGTTGATCAAAAATAGTTATAAAAATTGTGCCACCGCGTTTCACTAATATAACGCACATTTCTCCAAAAACTATCCTTTTTACAATTGGGAACTACCTATGCCGCCTTATAAATTAAAACAAATTTGGCGAGAAATAAAACTGCAAAAAAATTACCTAAAATAATGAAAAAACAAACACTACTATCATTTGTCATTTTAAGCTTGCTATTTTCTTCCTGCAAAGGGCAAAATAAAGAATCTAAAAAAGAAGCCTTTCCATATACTAACGAACTGATACATGAAAGCAGCCCTTATTTATTGCAACATGCCCACAATCCTGTAAATTGGTATCCCTGGGGTGACAAAGCTTTTCAGAAAGCAAAAGAGGAAAATAAATTAGTTTTGATAAGTATTGGTTATGCAGCTTGCCATTGGTGTCATGTGATGGAACAGGAGAGTTTTGAAGATGTTGAAGTTGCAAAATACATGAACGAACATTTTGTTTGTATAAAAGTAGATAGAGAGGAACGCCCCGATGTAGATCAAATTTATATGACTGCTTCACAGCTATTAACAGGAAGTGGCGGTTGGCCTTTGAACGCTTTGGCATTATCCAATGGAAAACCTTTTTATGCAGGCACTTATTTCCCTAAAAAAAGTTGGTTAGAAATGTTGGCTTATTTTGTAGACATTCAATCTAAAAATCCAAAATCCTTAGAAGAACAAGCACAGAAAGTGACAGAAGGCATTAATAATTCAGAAACAATTACATTTTCAAATGAAAAATCTTTTGCTACAATTGAGGACATCAACACTATTTTTAACCAATGGAAAACCAGTATTGATTTTAAAAAAGGAGGAGAAAATAGAGCTCCAAAATTCCCTATGCCATCTAATTGGGAGTTTTTATTGCAATACAATTATCTAACTAAAAACGCCGAAGCTTTAAAAGCGGTAACTATTACTCTTGACAACATGGCCTTTGGCGGTATTTATGACCAACTGGGTGGTGGATTTTCAAGATATTCAACAGATGTAGATTGGAAAGCCCCACATTTTGAAAAAATGCTTTATGATAATGCGCAATTAGTCAGTTTATATTCCCACGCCTATCAAGTAACAAAAAATCCTTTGTATAAAACTGTAGTTGAAAATACTATAGCATTTGTAGAAAGAGAATTAACCGCAGCCAACGGTGGATTTTATTCTTCCTTAGATGCCGATAGTGAAGGCGAAGAAGGCAAATATTACGTATGGACAGCAAAAGAAATTACCGCCACTTTAGGCAAAGAAGCTCCCTTATTTATAGATTATTTCCATGTTTCTAAATCTGGAAATTGGGAAAAAGGAAATAATATATTGTATAAAAGTTTGAAGGAAGAGCATCTCGAAAAAAAATACAATTTAACGACAACACAAATTCAATCTAAAATTGAAGAAGCTAAAAAAAAGCTGTTAAAAGTGCGTTCAAAAAGAATAAAACCAAGATTGGATGATAAGATTTTAACATCTTGGAATGGGCTGATGATTAAAGGATATATCGATGCTTATGAAGCTTTTGGTGATGAAAAATACAAAAACAAAGCGACGAAAAACACTAATTTCTTACTTGAAAAAATAGTTCAAAAAGATGGTGAATTGAAACGAAATTTCAAAAACAATTCTGCTACAATCAATGGACTTTTAGATGATTATGCTTTTACCATTTCGGCATTTATTGCTGTTTACCAAGCCACTTTTGACGAAAGTTATCTCAACAAAGCAAAAGAACTAACCGATTATAGTATTAAACATTTTTTTGATGCCAAAACAGGAATGTTTTTCTACACACACAATCAATTTTCAAATTTAATTTCTAGAAAAATGGAAATTGCAGACAATGTAATTCCCTCGTCGAATTCACAAATGGCGAAAAATTTGTTTCAACTAGGCTTATTTTTCGACAATGAAGATTATACTTCTAAATCAAAGCAAATGCTTTTGAATGTTAAAAATGATACACACAAAAACATTCGTTACTATTCCAATTGGGGCAGTTTAGAATTGCAATTTATTTCACCACCAACTGAAATCGCCATTGTTGGTAACAATGCAGAATTAGTAAGAAAAGATTTTTCAACCTATTATTTGCCCAATTCTTTATTTTTAGGAGGTAAAAATGAAGGAACACTAAGTTTATTAAAAGACAAACTCATTGCTACTAAAACGATTATTTATGTTTGTACCAATAAATCATGTAAGGCACCAACGACCACTGTTGATGAAGCAATGAAACAGATTAACAAATAAATTTTAAGCATTATAAACTAAAAATCCCAATTCTACAATTATTTCAGAATTGGGATTTTAAATTTATAAAAAAGGATAGCTGTTGCGATTTCAACCTAGCCTGCTATTTTCCAGCGTTTTTATTTTAACCAAATCTTCGGCTTCTTTTGTATTTCGTTAGCCAAAACTTTCTTCTAAATAGGAAACAATTATTATTTATTATGTAAGGTTTTAATCTGCAATAGACCACAACTTTGTATAGTTATGAAAATTAATCTGTTGACTTCTACAGCTCGACAGCATTTGGTACTATTGTATAAAGAAAATCTAAAAATGTAGTATAAAAACAACACTACAAAATTAAAATAGAATTGATTACCATATTTGCATGTATTAATTAAATGAATAATGAAATGACATCAATTATGAAAAAAGAAGCAATTAATAGAGTAGCTAGTTTAGGCATCTTATTTTGGATTATTAAAATATTTTCAACGACAGTTGGAGAAACTGCAGCTGATTATGTTTCGGTAAACTTAAAATTTGGCTTAATAAATACAGTAATATTAATGGGTGTAATTACCATTTTAGTTACTATTTGGAATTTTAAACAAAAAAAATATTATCCCACTTCCTATTGGTCCTTAATTGTAATGATGAGTATCGAAGGAACTTTAATAACTGATCTCTTGGTTGAAAAATCAAGTGTCTCTTTAGTGACTTTGGATGTAGTTTTCACCATTGCAATGGTCTTATTATTTTACTTTTGGTATAAGAAAGAAAAAACACTTTCCATTCATGATATAAATAATGATAACAGAGAAAAATTTTATTGGATTATAGTTTTAACCACATTTGCTTTAGGAACTGGAGTTGGAGATACGGTATCTGAGTATTTCAACGTTGGCTATTTTTACTCTTTAATAATTTTTGGTTTGATTTTTATTATCGCCGGCGTATTTTACTATTTCAAAATTATAAATGCTGTTTTAGCATTTTGGATCGCTTTTATTGTAACCAGACCAATTGGTGATTTATTGGGTGATTTATTTATTCAAGTTCCAAAAGATGGTGGTCTTGGAATTTCTGTAGCAACAATAAATAGTGTCTTTTTTATTGTAATAATTGCTTCCGTTTCCTATATAACAATAAGTCGCTACAAAAAGCCCCTTTGATTACTGTGTTTTATTTACTATTTTTTAGTGCTTGATACAATCTATTTTACTGAAAAAAAATGTTCAAATATAAAACTAATATCCCATCTCATTTTTTACAATAAGATGGGATATCTCTATTAAAAACTAAAATCCTTATTTTAACCCAGCCAAACTATTTTCTAGCGTTTCAATTTTTGCCAATGCATCCGCTTCTTTTTGTCTTTCGTTTGCCAAAACTTTCTCTGGCGCGCCGTTTACAAATTTTTCGTTAGATAATTTGTTTTGAACAGATTTCAAAAAACCTTGAGTATAAACCAATTCGGTAGTTAATTTCTCAATTTCAGCAGCAACATCTATATTTCCTGTAATCGGGATGAAATATTCATTCGATTTTACACGGAAAGACAAAGCACCATCTACTTTATCCGAAACGTATTCTAAAGAGGTTATGTTTCCTAATTTGGTCACCACTGAATCAAAATATGTAGAAGCCGCATCATTATTAATGGCTTTCAATTCAATCGTATCCTTGAACGGAATGTTCTTGTCTTTACGAATGGTTCTAATTCCAGAAATTACTTCGATAGTGTTTTCAAAATCAGTTATTAATTGCGCATTGAATGGTTTCATTTTTGGCCAAGTCGAAACGATTAATGCTTCTTCTGGTGTTCTTTCTGCCAATAATTGCCATATTTCTTCCGTCAAAAACGGCATAAACGGATGCAATAATTTCATATTATTTTCCAACATTTCTATGGCTTTCTCCAAAGTTGCGCTGTCAATTGGTTGTTGGTAAGCAGGTTTTATCATTTCCAAGAACCAAGAACAGAAATCATCCCAAACGAGTTTGTAAATTCCCATTAAAGCTTCGGAAATTCTGTATTTTTCGAAATTGTCCTCGATTTCCAAAAGTGTTTGTTGCAATTTGGCTTCATACCATTCTATCGCAACTTTTGAAGATTCCGGTTGTGGAATAGCATCCGATACTTCCCAACCTTTTATCAGTTTAAAGGCATTCCATATTTTATTCGTAAAGCCTTTTCCTTGATTGCATAATTCTTCGTCGAACATAATATCGTTTCCTGCAGAAGCGCTCAGAAGCAAACCTACACGAACTCCGTCAGCACCAAATTTTTCAATTAACTCTAATGGTTCTGGTGAATTCCCTAAGGATTTCGACATTTTACGTCTTTGTTTGTCACGCACTAAACCGGTCAAATATACATTCGAAAATGGTTTTTTACCCGTATATTCATAACCTGCAATGATCATTCGTGCGACCCAGAAAAACAAAATATCTGGACCAGTAACCAAATCATTGGTTGGATAATAGTATTTGAAATCTTCGTTTTCAGGATCCATAATTCCACCAAAAACCGACATTGGCCACAACCAAGAAGAGAACCAGGTATCTAACGCATCAACGTCTTGACGAAGGTTGTTGGTTGTAAGTTGTTGGTTGTTGGTTTTTTCTTTGGCTAAAGCCAACGCATCTTCAATGTTTTCAGCAACAACGAAATCTTCTTTTCCGTCACCGTAGAAATAAGCAGGAATTTGTTGTCCCCACCACAATTGACGCGAAATATTCCAATCACGAATATTGTTCAGCCAATGAGCATAAGTATTATTAAAACGAGTGGGATGCAATTTCACATCGCCATCTACTAAAACGGATTGGATTGCTGGTTTTACCAAATCTTCCATTTTCAAAAACCATTGATCGGACAAACGAGGTTCGATTACGGCTTTCGTTCTTTCCGAAGTTCCTACTTTATTCAAATGGATTTCGGTCCTCGCCAATGCACCGATTGTTTCTAATTCTTTGGCTATTTCATCACGAACTACAAAACGATCTTTTCCTTGATAATGCAAACCAAAACTATTTACTGTTGCATCTTCATTGAAAATATCGATGATTTCTAGATTGTGTTTTACACCTAATGTTTTATCATTCATATCGTGAGCAGGTGTCACTTTCAAACAACCTGTTCCAAATTCGATATCGACATATTCGTCTTCAATAATGGGTACCACACGGCCACAAATGGGCACAATCGCTTTTTTTCCTTTTAAATGAGCAAAACGTTCGTCATTTGGATTGATACAAATAGCTGTATCCCCAAAAATAGTTTCGGGACGTGTCGTTGCTACAGTCAAAAATTCTTCAGAACCCTCTATTTTATAGTTAAGGAAATATAATTTTCCTTGTTGTTCTTCGTATATTACTTCTTCATCGGACAAGGTCGTTTTAGCTTCCGGATCCCAGTTTACCATTCGGTATCCACGATAAATCAATCCTTTATTGTATAAATCCACAAAAGATTTGATTACGGAGGCTGACATATCAGGATCCATAGTAAATTTCGTCCTGTCCCAATCACAAGAGCAACCCAATTGTTTCAATTGTTCTAGGATGGTTCCTCCATATTTGTCCGTCCAATCGTAAGCGTGTTTCAAAAATTCTTCACGACTTAAATCGGCTTTATTAATTCCTTCTGATTTTAATTTGGCAACCACCTTGGCTTCAGTAGCAATTGAAGCGTGATCTGTTCCAGGAACCCAACAAGCGTTAAATCCTTTTAGACGAGCACGACGTATCAAAACATCCTGAATAGTATTGTTCAGCATATGTCCCATGTGTAAAACTCCAGTAACATTTGGTGGTGGAATTACAATAGTATATGGAGTTCTGTGGTCTGGTTCTGAGTGAAAATAATTATTTTTCATCCAGTAGGCATACCACTTATTTTCAATGGTTTTTGCGTCAAATTGTGCAGGAATTGTCATTGTATTGTTGATTCGTTTTATCTTTAATTCGTTTAAATTACTAAAATATTTAGTCGTTTATTATCACTCAAATAACCGATTAAACAGTTAACCAAATAAACCATTTATACTTTGGTCTGATTTTTGTAATTTAATATAGTGCACAAAAGTAAATAATTAAGTACAGTATAAAAAGAGAAATAAATAATTGTACACTTAATTAAAAGAAGTATTTTTACTAACCCTAAATTTAAAAAACATACAAATGAAAAACATTACTCTCATTATAGCAATTTTATTAATCAGTAGTTTTGGTTTTGCACAATCTGGTGCTAAAATTGAGTTTAAGGCAAAAGACAATACTATAGATTATGGAACCATAACTAAAAATGGTGATTCTGGTATTCGTATCTTTGAATTCACCAATACTGGAAACGCTTCTTTAATTATATCTAATGTACTTTCTACATCAGGATTTACGATTCAATCCAAACCATCAGAACCAATTTTACCAGGAAAAAGTGATAAAATTGTCATCAAATACAATTTGACAGAGGGTCCAATTAGAAAAACGATTACGGTAGAATCGAATGCTGTAAATTATGACAATGGAAGAATTCCACTTAAAATAAAAGGAGAAGTGATAGCTGATTAATTATTAAAAAATAGGTTATGAAAATACTAATTTACTTTAAAGGTATTGGATTACTGTTTTTACTGCTAATTTTAACTTCTTGTACGGATCAAAACGACTCCAATAATGAAGGCAACAGTCTATCAGCAACTTGGGTTTGGGTTTCATCATCTGGAGGAATTGCTGGGGTTACCAATACACCAAAATCTACTGGTAATTCGATAGAATTAATAATGACAAGTGACTTTAATTATACTATTTACACCAATGGAAGTATAACAAGTCAAGGAACTTATAAAATGAGCACTCAAAAATGCATTCACGACAATACAATTAAGAACAGCCTTATTTTTTCTAACAATACCGAAATGACGATCGAGAAAATAAATCCTATAAATATATTGTTATCAGATGATTATTATGACGGGTTTGACAATTTGTATACTAGAAAATAACAACTCAAATATTAATATCGCTTCATGAAGAATTTCAAGAAGCGATATCTTTTTATAAAACATTAAACAATTTAAATTTTATAATCAAAATCTGATTGTCTCTTTCAACTTCAAATGTCATCCATTTTTCTTCATCAGGTTTTAGAAAAGACTGAATTTCTTGTAAAGTAAATCTATAGGTTTTCAATTTATTAATACTAATTATTATATCTCCTTTTTGTAAACCACTAAGATCTGCTGTAGAACCTTTTCTTACATTTGAGATTTCATAAATTGGTTTTAAAACAAATTTATATTTGAAATTATTTGTAATATTACTACTACTCGGGTCATAAGAAACTCCAGATATTGGTGTTTCAAGCGAAACCGTTTCCTTTACCCACTGTAAGTCATTATGTTGTACTTCTATACCACTTTTGTTATAATGAAACGGGTCTTTGAAATTTAGATTTTTCTTTAAAAACAAATTACCGTTACTATAATCTAAAACAATATTAAATCTTTTCAAAATTTCTGAACCAACAGAACCAGCGCGATCCTGAACCATTTTTACACTCTTTATTGAACTGGAGTCTGGAAAAGCAGCAATTGGGCCTTGAAATTGAAATTTTGAAATTGAAAAATCTTTAATTTTGGCTCTTTTTCCTTCGACATCTCCGCTAAACCCTTTTCCTAAATAATCTTGAAAATTTTTCTCAGGAATTGTGACTCCAATGAAATCATTTTCGAAAAGCCAAATCGCATCACCATTGCCAATATCTATCAATAATTTCAAAGGAATCTTGATAGAATCAATAGTCACATCACAAAAAACATAAGGTTTTGAACGTTCTATAGTTATTGGTAATCTCTCGTATTTTTTATCAATTTTTCGATTAATTTTTTTATTGCTTTTATAAACTGATATCTTTTTTTTTCGATAATTTATATCAACTAAATTGTTTTTCAAAAATGAATATCCAATAATTCCATTCACTGGAATCCCAATATGTGAGGAAATATTAAAACTTTGGTCTAAGACTACATACAACAAATGGTCAGTTGATTTCAAACCATTTATTTCTAAAGTATTATTGGTTGATTTCAACCCTTCAACAGAAGATTCGCTACCCAAACCTCTTAATGTAATTTTTTCAACATTAAAAAAGCGCACTTCTGTATTATCTCCCAAACTAAATAGAATCGTTTCTTCCACACCTGAATCCAATAAAAAATTCAACTCAATGCCATTGACTTTTAAAGGAATAAATATTAAATTATTAATGAATTTAAATGGAATGACTACTTTCTCGATCTCTTTTTCAAACTGAAACCCTTCTTGACCTAAACTAGGCAAGGTGACAAGAAAGAGAAAAAGTAAAATAAGTTTTAGTTTCATTGAAAATAGATTGGATTAAAGTTAATTAAAAATCAAGGATTACACTATATTTATGCTACAAATAAGAGTATTGAAGCTAAAAAATTCGAAAAAAAATCGCAAATTTGCATTTCAATAAATAATATTATGCCAAACATTTCTATCAGAGGTAGAAGAATGCCTGAATCACCAATTCGAAAATTGGCTCCATTTGCCGATATAGCACTCAGTAAAGGCCTAAAAGTATACCACTTAAACATAGGTCAACCTGATATAAAAAGCCCAAAAATCGCCATTGACGCGATAAAAAATATTGATTTAGATATCATTGAATATGGTCCATCAGCAGGTTATGAAAGTTACCGAAAAAAACTGGCACAGTTTTATGTAGATCAAGACATTGCTATCAGCTTTGAAGATATCATGATTACTACTGGAGGCTCTGAAGCTTTGCTATTCGCATTAGGAAGTATAATGGATCCGGAGGATGAAATTATTATCCCTGAACCTTTTTATGCTAATTACCATGCCTTTTCAGAAGAATCAAGTGCTACGGTTGTTGCTGTAAGTACAACAATTGAAAATGGTTTTGCTTTACCTTCAATTGAGGTTATTGAAAAAGCCATAACGCCTAGAACAAAAGCAATATTAATTTGTAACCCAAGCAATCCAACTGGTAATTTATATTCTGAAACTGAAATAAGACAACTAGGTGATTTGGTTAAAAAATATGATTTGTTTTTAATCTCTGACGAAGTTTACCGTAAATTCATTTATGATGGCGATCCTTTTTTCTCTGTAATGAACTTAGAAGGAAAAGAGCAAAATGTTATCATGATTGACTCTGTATCTAAAAGATACAGTATGTGTGGCGCGCGAATTGGATGTATGGTTACCCAAAACAAAGACGTAATTGCCACAGCGATGAAATTTGCACAAGCTCGATTATGCCCTCCAACTATTGAACAAATTGCTTGCGAAGCGGCAATAGATACTCCTCAAAGTTATTTTGATGAAGTAATCGAGGAATACAAAGAAAGAAGAGACACTTTAATCAATGAACTACTTAAAATCGAAGGAGTTGTTGTCAATAAGCCAAAGGCTGCCTTTTATTGTATTGTTCAATTGCCAGTAGATAACACTGAAGATTTTGCTCGATGGTTACTTGACAGTTACGAATTAGATGGCGAAACTGTAATGGTAGCACCTGCTGCAGGATTCTACTCGACACCAGGCATGGGACTAAATCAAGTTCGAATTGCTTATGTTTTGAAAAAAGAAGATTTAATCAAAGCAGTTCACATTTTAAAAGAAGCCATATTAGTTTATAATGCTAAAAAATAATCTTGTTTTATAAGGATTTTAGTCCTAAAACACATAAAATTAAATAGTAAAAGCCATAGAAATTCTTAGGCTTTTATTATTTATATTTGCTACTTAATTTATTTCACATATAATTGACCCTTTTAATGATAAATAACGAAGAATTTCAGGACGAAATAGGAAACGATCATTTAAGTTCATCTGCAAAAAACCCAATAAGAGATGATGCTTTTGATATTACTGATGAAGTAAAAATCGAAAAAATAAAAAAAGATGTAGAAAGCATCCTTTTAACTCTTGGGATGGATTTAACCGATGATAGCCTAAAAGGAACACCTAATCGTGTTGCAAAAATGTTTGTAAAAGAAATTTTCGGTGGACTTAATCCTACCAAAAAACCAAACGCTTCTACATTCGAAAATGAATACAAATACGGGGAAATGCTTGTCGAAAAAAACATTACTCTTTATTCAACATGCGAACACCATTTACTTCCCATAATTGGTAGAGCTCACGTTGCTTATATCTCGAATGGCCGAGTTATTGGACTTTCAAAAATTAATAGAATTGTTGAATTTTATGCCAAAAGGCCTCAAGTACAAGAGCGTTTAACTATGCAAATTGTTCAAGAACTACAACTTGCATTAGGAACTGAAGATGTTGCTTGTATAATTGACGCCAAACATCTTTGTGTTAATTCAAGAGGAATTAGAGACATCGAAAGCAGTACAGTTACTTCGGAATTTGGTGGTAAATTTAAAAATGAGCAAACACGAAGAGAATTGTTGGATTATATAAAATTGGAAACTAAATTTTAGTTTTGCTTAACTGGTTATTTGCTTAACTGGTTAAACACGTTAAAGAGAAACCATTACAACACATTAAACGATTAATCATTTAACCGATTAAACCAAAAAAACGACAATGCCTTTATATAAATCCCAAACATTAAAAATATACAATTCTCTTTCTGGAGAAAAAGAAATTTTCTCACCAATAAACGAAGGAAATATAGGAATGTATGTTTGTGGTCCTACAGTATATAGTAATGTTCACCTAGGAAATGTAAGGACTTTCATGTCGTTTGATGTGATTTTTAGGTATTTTTTACATCTTGGATACAAAACACGATATGTTCGAAACATTACTGATGTAGGTCATATTGTGGATGATGTGGATGATGGAGAAGATAAAATTGCTAAAAAAGCTCGAATTGAGCAATTAGAACCTATGGAAGTGGTACAACAATACACTGTTGACTTTCATGACATTCTAAGTTTATTCAACTTTTTACCTCCTAGTATAGAGCCTACCGCAACTGGCCATATCATTGAGCAAATCGAAATAGTCAAAAATATTATGGACAATGGATTTGCTTACGAAGTAAATGGCTCCGTTTATTTTGATGTAATAAAATACAACAAAACCAATAATTACGGGATTTTAAGTGGACGAAATATCGAAGATATGTTGTCGAACACTAGAGATTTAGATGGACAAAGTGATAAAAAAAATGCACAAGATTTCGCTCTTTGGAAAAAAGCTGAACCGCAACACATCATGCGTTGGCCTTCGCCTTGGAGTGATGGTTTTCCGGGTTGGCATTTAGAATGTACTGCGATGAGTACTAAATATTTGGGCAATCATTTTGACATACATGGTGGCGGAATGGATTTAAAATTCCCACATCACGAGTGTGAAATTGCACAAAATGAAGCTTGTACCGGTCATACGCCTGTAAATTATTGGATGCACGCTAATATGCTGACGCTAAATGGAAAGAAAATGGCCAAGTCAACAGGAAACAACATTTTACCAAGAGAAATTCTAACAGGTGAAAATCCAAATTTAAGTAAAGCCTTCTCACCGAGTGTCGCTCGATTTTTCATACTTCAAGCGCATTACAGAAGCAATCTTGATTTTACTAACGATGCTATTCTTGCTGCCGAAAAAGGATTCTATAGATTAATGGAAGCCGTTGATGGATTAGCAACGATTAGCGCAACTACTAATTCGAGTATTGATATTTCAAGCTGGAAACAAAATTGTTATGACGCTATGAATGACGACTTTAACAGTCCCATTTTAATCGCACAATTATTTGAAGGTGTACGCTTTATCAATTTATTAAAAGACAATTCAGCAACCCTAAATTCTGAAGACTTAAAGACATTCAAAGAAGCAATACATTCTTTTGTCTTTGATGTTTTAGGTTTAAAAGATGAAAAAGCTGTTGGAAACAATAACATAAAACTTGAAGGCGTTGTAAATATGCTAATCGGAATGCGAAATGAAGCGAGATCCAATAAGGACTTTGCGATGTCTGACCAAATTAGAGATCAATTGATTGTATTAGGGATTCAACTAAAAGATGGTAAAGAAGGAACTACATTTAGTGTTCAGTAAACAGGTTTCAGACAGTAGAAAGCAGAAAAAAGTTTTCAGTAGTAGTTAAAAGTGTGTAACATCAAACTGAAACATGAAGTCTGAATCCTGAAATCTGGGAACTTGATTCTATTATCTTTATACTTTAAAAAAAATATGTTAAATAAAATCCTCATATTTCCCTTTATTCTATTAGTTCGTTTTTACCAAAATGCTATTTCACCATTTACACCCTCAGCTTGTAGATTTGAACCTACTTGTTCCACTTACATGATTGAAGCCTTACAAACTCATGGATTACTGTATGGAGGCTTTTTAGGATTGAAGCGTATTTTAAGTTGTAATCCATGGGGGAAAACAGGTTATGATCCAGTTCCTCCTAAGAAATGCGAACATAAACATTGATCAAAACAATCATATTCAAAACAAATAAATGTATTTTTACAGTAAATAAAAAACAATGACACACGCATTAAACATAGTATGGAACCCATCTGAAGGCATTGATTTAGGTTTTTTTATAATCCGATATTACAGCCTAATGTTTGTAATCGCTTTTGGATTAGGATGGTACATTATGAAAAACATTTTCGACCGCGAAAACGAATCGATAGAAAAATTAGACTCCTTATTTATTTGGACCGTTTTATCTACATTAATTGGCGCAAGATTAGGGGATGTTTTCTTCTATGATTGGGAATACTACCGAAATCATCTAGTAGAAATCCTACTTCCTATAAGAGAAAATCCCAATGCCTCACTTTTTTATTTTATAAATGGTTGGGAATTTACTGGTTTTCGAGGTCTTGCAAGTCACGGAGCTGCAATAGCTATTATATTCACTATGTATTTTTATAGCAAAACAATACTCAAAAGACCTCAAATGTGGATTTTAGACCGAATAGTAATTCCAGTAGCTAGTGGCGCTATTTTTGTACGTTTGGGTAATTTTTTTAATTCTGAAATAATTGGAAAGGAAACGAATTCTTCTTTCGGAATAAAATTCATTAGAGACTATTACAGTCCAAATGATGCCGTACACGCAACACATTTAGCGACTCCAAAAGAAGCTTATTTTGCCATTGCAAATAATCCTCAATTTGCTGGATTATTACAACAGGTACCTGCAAAACAACCTGCACAATTATATGAAGCTTTCTGCTATATTTTTGTATTTGCAGTTTTATTTTACTTGTATTGGAAAACAGATGCTAGAGAAAAATCCGGTTATTTATTTGGAATGTTTTTAGTACTTTTATTTGTTGTGAGATTCATTGTAGAGTTTGTTAAAGAAAGTCAAGGAGGTTTTGAAAGTGCATTAGGGCTATTCTCAACGGGACAATGGTTAAGTATTCCCTTTATATTAATTGGATTGTATTTTGTTTTTACAGCTGAAAAGCCTGTTCATATTTAATTCTCAAAAGACTATTAAAACTATAAACAAAGCCCCGCAATTTCGGGGCTTTGTTCTTTTTATCTCTTTAATGAAAAATGCGCTTTGAATTCTTTGCTCATATTTTCCTCATCGTATGTAACAGTAAACCAATAGTCATCAGCAGGCATTGGGTATCCAATATAAGTTCCATCCCATCCACTTTCTAATGGACTAATATTTTTCAATAATTTCCCATACCGATCAAAAATAAAAATTCTTGAATTCAATTGATCACTCAAGTCAAATATATTCCATTTGTCATTATTTCCATCATTATTTGGCGTGAAAAATTTAGGATAATTGATGACCAAAATATTATTTTCAGTTATTGGAGCACTACAACCATTGGGATCTATAACCGTAATTGAATGCAATCCCGAAGCAACATTTTCAAAAACAGAACTAGTTTGAAAAGGGTTAGAATCCATTTGATACAAATAATCTCCTGCAGAAGCTGCTGTTATAGTAACGATTTGATTTAATGAAAATGCATTTGTAACCGTCCAACTTATACTAACAAGAGTATTTGAAGGATTCACGATAACATTTATTTTTTTTGCATTTGCACATTGAGGTACATCTGGTGTAAAAACATATGCCCCGCTATTTGTATTATTTATAGTCGAAGGAAACCAAGTTCCAGTGACTCCATTTGGCGAAGTAGTAGCTAATGCGGGCGGAATAATTCCTGAACAAATAGAAAGATCAACAAAATCAGGCACTATAAGCGGGGTAACTACAACATTAAGAGTTTGAACGGTAGCACATTCTGTCGTATTTGGAGTAAAAACATAACTTCTACTAGTAGTATTATCAATCGTCGCAGGATTCCATGTTCCAGTTACTCCATTTGGGGAAGTAGTAGCTAATAACGGAGCTGTACTACCAGCACAAAATGCAGGTATAGTTGCAAAATTGGTTGTTGTTCTAGGAGTAATTGTCACATTCAAGGTTTGGCTATTTGCACATTGTCCTGACGTTGGAGTAAAAATATAATTACGTCCCACAGTATTACTAATAGTCGAAGGTGACCAAGTTCCAGTAATTCCATTAGGCGAAGTTGTTGCTAAAATTGGAGCAATTGATCCAGAACATAAAGCAGGTAGAATAGCAAAATTCGGAGTCGCAATTGAGTTTACCAATATTGTTAAGGTTGTTGGGTTAGCACATTGACCCGCGGTTGGTGTAAAAGTATATGTGGTAGTAGCTTTATTATTGAGTGCTGGTGACCAAGATCCATTAATTCCATTTGTTGAAGTAGTCGGCAATGGTGTTATTGGATCTCCATTACAAATGGCAGACCTAGCAGTAAAAATTGGCGTTACTTTAAGATTTACAGTAATAGTCATTGTTGCTAAAGTAGCACATTGTCCAGTTGTCGGTGTAAAAGTATAAGTACTTGTTAAAGTATTATTCAAAGCTGGCGACCAAGTTCCCGTAATTCCATTATTTGAAGTTGTAGGTAGAGGAGTCAAAAAAGCTCCTGAACAAATAGGATTCACTTGGGTGAAAATTGGAAGAATATTTGGATTCACTGTAATAACCATTGTTGCCGCATTCGCGCATTGTCCTGCCGTTGGGGTAAAAGTATACGTTTTAGTGGTAGTGTTGTCCAAAGAAGGAGACCAGGTGCCAGTAACGCTATTATTTGAAGTTGCAGGTAATGGAGCTAAAGCTGCGCCAGAACAAATTGGCGCTACTTGCGAAAACGTGGGTATTTGCACAGGATCAACCCTTATCGAAACCGTAGTGGGAGTAGCGACAACACATTGACCAGGTGTTGGTGTAAAAGTATAGGTTGTAGTCCCTAATGTAGCAGTGTCAACAGGAAAAGGACTCCATGTCCCTGTTATAGGAGTTGGATTAGACGAGCGTAAAGGCAAAACAGGAGCTGTAGCACCTTGACAAACAAAAACTGGAATTCCAGAAAATGTTGGGGTTACTTTCGGAGTTACGGTAATGTTCATTGTTTGCGTTAGCGCACAAGGAAACAATATTTTGTCTGGAGTAAAAGTATAAACTAGACTAGTTGTATTATTAACTAATGCTGGACTCCAAGCGCCAGTTATTCCTTCATTTGATGCTAAAGGCAACAAAGGAGCTGCTGACCCTGAACAAAACGGAGCAATTGGATTAAAAGTAGGTTTTGTATTTGTTATACATGACACACTGCACTCCCACGTTTTTGTAGCACAGGGGCGAGTTGCTGCTGTTACTACTATTGTTGCCGATTGACCAGGAGACATACCGGAAACTTGAAAATGAGATACTATTGTATTTCCAAATCCTGACAAACCACCAGTTGTAGTATACGTATAATTATAAGAATTATCCGGAATAAGTGTACTATTACCCCAATCAAAAAGAACAGCATCATATTTTGTAGCCGGAGCAACTATTTGCCCAGGATCACATCCAGGATTTACAATAAACGCCAAATTATCACCAACCACATTTACAACTATTGACGTTCGAGGTGTGCTTTCAACCCCACCAATAGTTTGAGTAACATAATAAGTAGTTGAACCTACTGTAGAAGCACTTGGTGTAGGAGCTATTGCAGATGGGACTTCGATAGGTGCATTTGTAAGATACCAATTTAAAGTTCCGCCTACTGAAGGAGTTGCTTTTAATGGTGATGCCATACTATTTTGGCATAAATATATTGGTGAAGTTACTGCAGGTGGAACAGTAGCAAGACTTGTAGTACCATTTTCCGTAGTTATAACATTCGCTAATATACCTGAAGTAGATAAGGCTGAAGTTATTATCAAAATGATTACCGTTTTAAAAAGGTTTTTCATCACTTCTAGATTTTGGTTAGTAACGTATTGGGAGTATCTATCTAAATATTAAGTAAATATATAAATTTTGAAGGTTTAATAAAATTTAATATTTGAATAAAGAATAACATTTCAAATATTAATTTTAAAATTAAAAAATAGTATCCAAAAAAAAAGACCCAAATTAAATTGGGTCTTTTGTAAAAATTTATATCTAAATTAATTAAGCATTATGCTCTTTTTCAATTATTTTATGTTCTTCTTCAGACATTGTATCGCACAACACTGGAGTTGCAATAAACAATGAAGAATAAGTTCCTACTACGATACCAATAAGCATCGCAAAGATAAATCCACGAATAGACTCACCACCAAAAATAAACATAATCAACAATACCAATATCATTGTTAATGAAGTATTAATAGTTCGTGACATTGTACTATTAACAGATTGGTTTACAATACTATTAAAATCACCTTTTGCTTTTGTTTTATCGCCTAAAAATTCACGAACTCTATCAAATACAATTACGGTATCATTCATTGAATATCCAATAACTGTTAAAATTGCAGCAATGAAATGTTGATCAATTTCCATTCCAAAAGGCATGACTTTATAGAATAAAGAATAAATCCCCAAGACGAAAATTACATCATGCACTACAGCTGCAATAGCTCCTAAACTATATTGCCATTTTCTAAAACTTATAACTAAATACAATCCTACAATAAGCATCGCTCCAATAACCGCCCAATACGCATTGGTTTTGATATCTTCTGCAATCGTAGGTCCTACTTTAGAAGCCAGCACGATACCGTATTTTTTTCCATCGTAAGCATTTACAAATTTATTGTATGTTAATCCATCTGAATAATATTTTTTCAAATTTTCATACATCAATTTATTCACTTCTTCATCAGCCTCACTTCCGTGTTCTTGTACTTTGTATTTTGTAGTAATTTTTAATTGGTTGTCGTTACCGAAAATTTTAACTTCTGCACTACCTTCAAATACTTTTGATAAATCTGCTTTTACAGCTTCAACTTCAACAGGTTTCTCAAAACGCACTTGGAATGTTCTTCCTCCAACGAAATCAACTCCTTGGTCAAATCCATTGGTTACAATAGAAAAGATACTTATAACAGTTACTATTGCAGAGAAGGCATACGTCCATTTTTTAATCCCTAAGAAATCAAAATGAAAATTCGTGAAGAAATTTTTAGAGAACCCTGTTATAAATGATAATCTATTATTTTTACTTATACTCCAATCGATAAAGATTCTAGCAATAAAGATAGAAGTGAATAATGAGGTTACAATACCTATTAATAATGTTGTTGCAAAACCTTTAATTGGTCCTGAACCAAAAATAAACAAAACGCCACCAGTTAAAATATGCGTAACGTTTGCATCAACGATAGAACGCATTGCTCCTGTCCAACTATAAGATGCTTTTACTGCTTCATCTAATGACTTACCAGAACGCAATTCTTCTTTCGCCCTCTCATAAATAATAATATTCGCATCAACTGCTGTACCCATTGTTAAAACGATACCTGCAATACCTGGTAAAGTAAGTACTGCACCTAAACTTGCAAGAATACCAAATAAAAATAATAAATTCACCGCCAAAGCAACATTCGCATACCAACCTGCTTTTCCGTAATATACCATCATCCAAAGTGAAACTATAAGCAAACCTAATAGGGCTGAATTAGTTCCATTATCAATTGCTTCTTGACCTAAGGATGGTCCAACTACTTCTGATTGAATTATATCAGCTGCAGCCGGAAGTTTTCCTGCTCTTAAAACATTGGCTAAATCTTTAGTTTCTGAGATGTCAAATGAACCTGAAATTTCTGATCTACCACCTGAGATAGGACCACTAGTAACTCCTGGAGCAGAATAAACAATATTATCTAAAACAATAGCAATGTTACTTTTTTGCGTATACGCTCTACCTGTTAATTCTTCCCATTGTTTTGCTCCTTGACCATTCATTTGCATAGAAACAGCAGGTTTTCCTAACTGGTCAAAAGTATCTTTAGCGTCAGTAATAACTCCACCACCCATTGAAGCAACATTATCTCTATTTCCTTTTAATGCATATAATTCAACTGCATCAATCTCTTTTCCTTGAGCATCTTTAAGAATTGTTGGTTTTCCCCAAACAAATCTAGCATAATGTTGTTCTGGAGTCAATAAAATTTTAATATCGGCTCTTCTTAAATAACCACCAACTACAGCTGTATCTTTTGGCGAAAACATTCCCAATACTGGTCCACCACCTTGTTGAATGATTTTATCAAATAAAGGATTATTCCCTTTTTTTGTTGCAGAAGAGTCTTTTCCGTTAGTCAATAATGCACTTATTGAATCTTTAACTGCAACTTTAGTTTCAACTTTATTAATTTCAGTTTTTTTCAATGCCTCATTTGCAGCAACTAAAAAGTTACCAATTTCATCAATTTTATACGTTTCCCAAAACTCTAGTTGAGCTGTACTTTGTAATAATTTTTTGATTCTATCAACATCTTTAGCTCCTGGAAGCTCTACTAGGATTCTACCTGTTTCTCCTAATTTTTGAATATTAGGTTGTGTTACGCCAAATTTATCAATACGTTTTCTCAATACTCCAAAAGCACTATCAACTGATTCGTCAACTTTTCTTTTGATTACTTTTTGGGCTTGCGCATCCGTCATTTGAAAATCAATTCCACCTTCACCTTGCATCGTTCTGTTTGCAAAAATATCTGGAGAAGCCAGTTTTACTGACCCTTTAGAATTTGCCTCGAACGCTTCGAAAAAAGCATCAACATAAGTTTGATTTCCTTTTTGGTTTGCAGTTGCGTCAGCCAAAGATTTATTGAAAATTGGATTTTTCGAATTATTAGACAATCCTTTCAAAACGTCTTTTACCGAAATTTGTAAAATCACATTGATTCCACCCTCCAAATCTAGACCTTTGTTGATTTGTTTGTCTTTTACTTCATCAAAAGTAAAACTGGTAAACCCAAGATTAAAGACTTTTTCTTTACCTATGGAATCTAAATATTTTACTTCTTTTTCAGAATTTCCAGCCGCAAATGATTTTGCATCATTTTTAATTTTACTAGAAACGAAAGTGAAAGAAAGTTGGTAAATGCTTACCAATGCAAATAGAATTGCGAAAAATTTAATAAGTCCTTTATTCTGCATTATTACTAAAAATTAATTATTTATTGTATTTATTTTACATTTAATTCTCATAAAATTGACAATAATTTCCATTTTCTTTAACAAATTAATAAATGAAAAGTATGGCTTTCTTTATGAACCGAGCAAATATATAATTAACGTAAAGATTAACCAATTATTTATTGATTAATATCAAAAAAAAAGACTGCAAATATGCAGTCTTTCTTTTTTTACTTAAAAATTGTTATGCTAATACCGATTTAAGGTCTTCATTCATATTTATAACTGCCTCTGCACTTTTTGCAAATTTTTCTTTCTCAGCGTCATTTAGAGTAATGTCAAGAATTTCTTCGATTCCGTTTTTTCCAATAATACAAGGTACTCCAATACAAATATCACTTTGTCCGTATTCGCCATCTAGCATCACTGAACAAGCAATCATTTTCTTTTGGTCGTTCAAGATACTATCTACTAAATAAGCAACAGAAGCTCCTGGCGCATACCAAGCAGAAGTTCCTAATAAACCAGTAAGTGTAGCACCACCAACCATAGTTGCTGCAGCTACTTTTGCCAATTCTTCTTCTGATAAAAACTCAGAAACTGGAATACCATTGTAAGAAGCTAATCTTGTTAATGGAATCATAGTAGTATCACCGTGACCACCAATAACCATAGCAGAAACGTCATTAGATGGCTTGTCTAAAGCTCTAGACAAATAATATCTAAAACGAGAACTATCAAGAGCTCCACCCATTCCTATAACTCTGTTTTTTGGCAAACCTGTAGCTTTCAATGTCAAATAAGTCATTGTATCCATAGGATTTGAAACCACTACAATAATTGCATTTGGTGAATGTGTCAATACATTATCAGCAACAGTTTTTACAATCCCTGCATTGATACCAATTAATTCTTCACGAGTCATTCCTGGTTTTCTTGGAATTCCAGAAGTGATAACCACTACATTACTGTTGGCTGTTTTTGAATAATCATTAGTAACACCCGTAATTACGGTATTAAAACCTGTATTGGTAGCGCATTGCATTAGATCCATAGCTTTACCTTCAGCAAAACCTTCTTTGATATCTAATAATACTACTTCACTTGCAATTCCTCTATAAGAAATCACGTCTGCACAAGATGCTCCCACATTTCCTGCTCCTACAATTGTAACTTTCATGTTTTTTTATTTAATAGTTGTTTTGTTTATTTGTTTAGTCGGTTAATTGCTTAACTGATTAATCTTTTATTCTTCTTTTCGATTAACCGATTAAGCAGTTAACCAATTAAACTTTTTCTAAGCGTCAATATTAGCATATACTGCATTTTTCTCAATGAATTCTCTTCTTGGCGGAACCTCATCTCCCATTAACATAGAGAAAACTCTGTCCGCTTCGGCAAGACTATCAATATTCACTTGACGTAAAGTTCTGAAACTTGGATCCATTGTAGTTTCCCACAATTGTTCGGCATTCATCTCTCCAAGACCCTTATAACGCTGAATACCTGCACTTCCTCCCATTCTTGCATTGGCTTGATCGCGTTGATCATCGTTCCAAGCGTATTCTTTTTTATTTCCTTTTTTAACTAAATATAAAGGTGGTGCTGCAATATACACATGTCCTTCTTCTATCAATTCCTTCATAAAACGGAAGAAGAAAGTCAATATTAATGTTGAAATGTGGCTACCATCGACATCGGCATCACACATAATAATTACTTTATGGTAACGTAATTTTGAAATATTTAAGGCTTTAGAATCCTCTTCTGTTCCAATAGTCACTCCTAATGCAGTGAAAATATTACGAATCTCTTCGTTTTCAAAAACTTTATGAACCATCGCTTTCTCCACATTCAAAATCTTACCTCTTAAAGGCAAAATAGCTTGAAATGCTCTATCACGACCTTGCTTAGCTGTACCACCTGCCGAATCTCCCTCGACAAGATATACTTCGCATTTTGCTGGATCTTGTTCCGAACAATCGGACAATTTTCCTGGCAATCCACCGCCACCCATTACGGTTTTGCGTTGTACCATTTCACGCGCTTTCTTAGCCGCGTGACGCGCCTGAGCTGCCAAAATTACTTTTTGAACAATAATGCGAGCATCATTTGGATTTTCTTCCAAATACGCTTCAATCATATCTCCAACTGCCTGACTAACTGGCGACACAACCTCTCTATTCCCTAATTTGGTTTTAGTTTGACCTTCAAATTGAGGTTCCGCCACTTTTACCGAAATAATTGCAGTAAGACCTTCACGGAAATCATCTCCAGAAATATCAAACTTTAATTTATCTAACATTCCAGAAGCATCTGCATATTTCTTTAGAGAACGAGTCAAACCAGTTCTAAAACCTTGTAAATGCGTTCCTCCTTCGTGCGTATTGATATTATTTACATAAGAAAAAATATTTTCTGAATAACTGGTGTTGTAAATTAAGGCAACCTCAACTGGAATTTCTCCTTTTTCATTATCCATTGAAATAACGTGTGCAATAATAGGCTCACGATTTCCATCCAAATAACGAATGTATTCTTTCAATCCTTCTGTTGAATGGAAGATTTCGCAAACAAAATTACCCTCTTTATCTAATTCTCTTTTATCTGTAAAAGTAATCGTAATTCCTTTATTCAAATAGGACAACTCACGCATACGAGCCGATAAAGTATCGTAAGAATACTCTATGGTTTGAGTAAAAATAGAAGGATCTGGATAAAAAGTTACAATCGTACCTCTTTTAGTCGTTTCTCCAATTTGTTTTACTGGATAAAGTGCTTTTCCCTTTTCATATTCCTGCTCGTAAACCTTTCCATCACTACTATGAACGGTTGCTCTCAAATGGTTTGACAACGCATTTACCACCGAAACCCCAACACCGTGAAGCCCTCCAGAAACTTTATAAGAATCTTTATCGAATTTACCTCCTGCACCAATTTTAGTCATTACAACTTCTAATGCGGAAACTCCTTCTTTTTTGTGAATTCCAACTGGAATTCCACGTCCATTATCTTCTACCGAAATAGAACCATCTTCATTTATATCTACTCGAATCGTATCACAATGACCTCCCATTGCCTCATCGATTGAGTTATCTACTACTTCATAAACCAAATGATGTAGTCCTCGAACCCCTACATCTCCAATATACATCGAAGGACGCATTCTTACATGCTCCATTCCCTCTAACGCCTGAATACTATCTGCTGAATAATTGTTCTTATTAATTTCTTCGCTCATATTTTTTTATTCTAAAAATGTAATTTTTGTATAACACGCAAATATAAGGAAACCGACCTAACTTATCGGTTTAAAACCTACTTTAAGTCGTTAAGTTATTAACAAATAGGTGTGAATTTCAATGGTGAAAATCAATTTCAATGACAATGTCAATAGCAAAAATCAATTTCAAGGAAATACTGATAAAAAACTGCAATAAAACAATACATCAATGGCAATGACAATGGCAATGACAATGGCAATGACAATGGCAATGACAATGGCAATGACAATAGCAATGACAATAGCAATGACAATAGCGATGACAATAGCAATAGCAACGACAATAGCAATGACAATAGCAATGACAATGACAAAAATAAAAGGCAATACCAAAGTTCAATTTCAATCCAAAAAGCAATTTATAAATAAGAATTAACTTAAAAGAAAAATTTCCAAAACAAAACATTTAAAATGCAGTTTTGGAAATTAGCTTAGTTGAACAATTTTATTTTTATCAATTTCTCATTGATATTAACATTGATATTGCCATTGAAAAATTATTTCCTCATAATCTTCACATTCATTTCTTCAACTTTTTTATCGGATAAAATTGATGGTGCTCCAAACAATAAATCTTCGCTAGATCCCGTTTTCGGAAAAGCCATTACTTCACGAATAGAGGCTTTTTTCTCCAAAATCATCATCAAACGATCAATTCCCCACGCAATTCCACCGTGTGGTGGTGCACCGTATTGAAAAGCTTTGTACATCGTTCCTACGCTTCGCATCATTTCTTCTTTGTTGTAACCCATATTTCTATACGTTGCCTCCAGAATCTCCGATTTATGTGCACGAACAGATCCTCCACCAATTTCGTAACCGTTTAATATGATATCGTATTGTTGGGCGATGATAGTTCCAATTTCTTCATCAGTTCCATTCATGTGTTTTTGCAAATCATAAATAGCAGGCATCGAAAACGGATTGTGTGTAAACGTCCATCTTCCTTCGTCTGTTTTTTCAAACATTGGAAAATCAACTACCCAAGCAGGACATAATTCTTTTGGATTAATTAAGTGTAACATTTTACTTAATTCCTGACGAACAGCATCCAAAGCTTTGTTGGCCGTAGCATAATCTGCTGCTGAAAAGAACACAATATCACCCACTTGCGCATTTGTCGCTTTTATAATTCCAGCTGCAATTTCTTCGCCTAAGAACTTAATAATTGGCGATTGTAATTCGTCTTCATTTACAATAATATATGCCAATCCACCCAAACCATGCTGTTGTGCAATAGCCGTAAGGTTTTCGATCTGACCTTTAGACATACGTTTGTCCCCTTGTTCTGCTGCCGAAACTTTGATGCATTTTACAATTCCACCTTCTTCAATTGGTTTAGAAAAAACTTGGAAAGTTGTTTCTTTTACAATTGCCGTAATGTCTTGCATTTTTAATCCATAACGCAAATCAGGTCTGTCGCAACCATAGAAATCCATGGCGTCTTTATAAGTTATCACTTCAAAAGGACGTAAAATCCATTTCTTACCATAAATTTTAGTCACTACTTCATTAAACATTTTGGTGTTTAAATCGATAATTTGCTGCATACTGGCATAAGCCATTTCTAAATCCAATTGAGTAAATTCTGGCTGACGATCGCCACGAGAATCTTCATCTCTAAAACAACGTGCTATTTGGAAATATTTCTCATATCCACTCACCATCAACATTTGCTTGAATTGTTGCGGCGCTTGTGGTAGCGTATAAAACAAACCAGAACCTTTACGGGTTGGGACAATAAATTCACGTGCTCCTTCATCCGTTCCAGCACTTAATATTGGGGTTTCAATTTCTAAGAATTCTTCCGTATCTAAAATGTCACGTAATAATTTAATTACTTTATGACGATTGACGATTGCTCTTCTTACTTCTTCATTTCTATGATCTAAAAACTTGTATTGAAAACGCAAGGCCTCATTAGTTTTTGCCGCTCTTTTTATTTCAAAAGGCAAAGTTTTAGATAAGTTTAAAACCTCTAATTCTGAAGTTTTCAATTCGATTTTACCTGTTCGTAAACCTGCATTAAAATCATCCTCCTTACGACCTACCACAATTCCTTTCACTGAAATCACCGATTCAGGTTTCAATTTCACTAATTCATCGATATTAGGAAACGTTTCTCTACTAATATTGATTTGGAAAATTTCATAGCTTGAATCACGCAAATCGATAAACATCAATTCACCGTGGTCACGTACACTTGCAATCCATCCAGACAAAAGCACCTCTTCATTGATGCTTTCTTCTGATAATTGCGAAATTTTATGCGTTCTATACGTATCTTTTATAATGATCGGAATTTCAGGAAGTGCTTCTTCTAGAATTTCTTTATTTTCTACAATTACTTCCTTTGAAACTTTTTCAGTTGCTTGTTCTTTTTCTGAAATTGCTGCAGCACCCAAACCATCTATAATAATTTGACGAATTACTTTTCCGTTGGCTCCTTTTCCAATAATTCCAAGAACCTTCCCAACAAGAATACCTGCTTTTCCTTGGTCACCTGCTTTTATTTCATTGGCAACAGCCTCATTTTCTGAAATTACTTTCGCAATAACTTCGCTGATTTTATCTTCAGAAATGGTGTTGTCAGCAAAATATTTATTGTAATCAAAATTTTGATCTTTCAAATAACCAGCAATTGCATTTTGAACTAAAACCGCTGTGATTTTTTCGGCTTTAAATAAGACAAAAATGGTTATTAAATGTTCAATATTATGGATTTTAGAATAATCTTCCGATTTTATGTTGTTCGCCAAAGTTTTAGCGACGAATGACGGATCTTGTATTTCATTATTTAAAGTGACGAATGTTCTAGAACGCAAAGCATCTGCCGTAAAAAACTTGGCATCTTGTGGTAAAACACCTCCATTAATCAAAATAGATTCAACAGCAAACGGCAACGCACTTGTATTCACTTTTATCGCTTCGATTTCTTTTTTGATATTTACAAAAGGCAAATCGGGTTCCGAAATAAAACGGTAATCCGCTTCAAATTCCTTTTTACGCATTACTTTAGTTTGCTTCAAATCAGCATCCCATAAAACCGTAGTTTGATCTGGTCTAAACTCTTTGTTTTCAATAAAATAATTGAATTGTTTCTCTACTTCTTCTTTCAAGGCTTCCACCATAAACTTAAACGAGTTCAAGTTTTTGATTTCTGTTCTTGGATTTAAATCATAAGTGTGTTTTTTGCGTAAAGACACTGAAACATCCGATTTAAATTCTCCTTTTTCCAAATTCGCTTCAGAGATACCGATGTTTTGAACAATACGGTGAATATATTGCGCATAAGTCGAAGCATCTTCGATATTCCGGATACAAGGCTCGGTAACAATTTCAATCAATGGCACTCCTGCTTTGTTAAAATCGACTAAGGAAATTTTCTTTTCGTGTACCAATTTCGCAGCATCTTCTTCAATATGAACCTGCGTTAGGTTTACTGTAAATTGAGAACCGTCATTTCGGTAGCAAGATACATGTCCATCAGGAATGATTGGATTGTGAAATTGCGTTATTTGAATGTTTTTTGGATTGTCTGGATATTCGTAATGCTTTCTATCCCAAGAGATCACCTCATTACTAAATGACGAATCCACCGCTTTTCCAAAATAAATCGCCTTTGTAATTGCTTCTTTATTTAAGGCAGGCAAAATACCCATTTGTCCCGTACAAACAGAACATATATTTTCGTTAGGTGTTTCTATTTCTTGATTGGGACAAGAACAAAACAACTTGGTTTTGGTATTCAATCGAACGTGAGTTTCTAGTCCAATTACCAATTCTAAATCGTAGGCTTTTAATGCCGCAGTTAATTGCTCCAATTCCATTATAGTGTATCTTTTAAGAAGTTTGCAAATTGCAAGACTAATTCATCATTATTTTTTGCTGCCGTAATTTGCAGTCCTGTACTTGTCCCTTGTGGCACGGTTAACGTTGGCAATTGTCCTAAACTGAATCCAACCGTGTAAGCATCTGACAAATACATCGCCAAAGGATCTTTTAAGCTGTCTCCAATTTTAGGAGGTGTATTTGGAGTAACTGGCGATAAAATGATATCTACTTCTTCGAAATCTCTACTGAAATTCTCCGAAATCTGATCTCTTACAGCCAAACCTTTTAAATATATTTCGTCTGAGAAACCTTGAGATAAAACTTGGTTTCCCCCTACAATTCTGCGTTTTGTTTCGTCTGAAAAGTTTTCAGAACGCGTTACAGCGTAGGTTTCGATTAAATTTTCTGCTTCAATACGGTTTCCATAATTAGTCCCGTCCAAACGAGATAAATTAGAAGCCGTTTCCGCCATAGCCAAAGTATAATAAGTCGAAACTAAAATATCTGATTTAAAGAAACCCAATTCCTTAACTGCAATTCCTTTTACTTTTAATTTTTCAATAGTGACTAAAAAATCAGATTTAACTTGGGCATCAATAGCGTCACTTTCAACAAAGTTTTTGAAATACCCGATTGTTTTCACAGCGGAAGTTGCAATAGCAGCTTCACTAATTTCTGACGAAGTGATTGAAGTTTGATCTTTTGGATCTTTCCCACTCATTACATTTAGTACAATTCGGATATCTTCAATTGATTTTGCCAATGGCCCCACACAATCCGTAGAAGACGCATACGCCATTAATCCAAACCTTGAAATTCTTCCATAAGTGGGTTTGAAACCATAAATATGATTGTATCCCGCAGGTTGACGAATCGAACCGCCAGTATCTCCACCTATAGAAAATACGGTATATTCTTTAGCTACATTCACCGCAGAACCTCCGCTTGAACCACCTGCTACTAATTCTGGATTGATTGCATTTTTGACGGCACCAAAAATGGTGTTTTCACTAGACGATCCGTGACCAAAACTATCGCAGTTTTCTTTTACTAATGGGATCGCACCCGCATCCATTAATTTTTGAATAGCAGTAGCGGTGTAAGGCGATTTATAATTTTTTAACAAATCAGAACTTGCTGTTGTGTAAGTTCCTTGAACCATATACACATCTTTAATTCCAAAAGGAATTCCTTCTAACAAACCTATTGTTGCTCCATTTGCAATTTTTGCATCTACTTTTGCGGCTAAATCTAGAGCCAAAGTATCCAATAAAGAATTTACAGAGTTGTAGGTATTTTGTTTAAGTAAGTCTAATTTTTCTTGTACCAAAGCAGTACAAGTTATTTGTTTTGACACCAACTGTTGGTGTATTTTTTTTATCTGAGAATCCATTTTTTTATCCTTCTATAACTTTAGCAACCACTAAAAAACCATTTTTCTTGTTCGGGAAATTTTCTATAATGAGTTGTTTCTCGATAGCCGAACTTTCTACCACAACATCATCCCTTAAGTCGCTAACAGATACGTAATTATGATTGACATTATTTACAGCATTTTCATTTGATGGTTGTGCATTTTTAATTACATCAAATAATTGGTTCACGGACTCTGAGGGCTGTGCTCCTTTAATACTCGACAAGATGTCGACTGTCATTGTTTTGCTCATAATTTTATTTCGTTTTAGATCAAACTTTAAGGGTGCGAATTTACGAAAGTTTATCAGGGAAGCCTATTTTTTTTTAATGATTTCAATAGTCCTCTATAGTAATGAAGATTAATAAATGATCATTTTGTTAAATATATTTGTTTTATACGGCTTTATGTTGAAATAATATAGAGAAAGCACAAAAACTAATATCAAGCCTATTGGATATAATTAAAAATAGCTTACGAATAAAACAGATGGAAGCAACACAGATTAAAACGGATTTTTTATTCTATAGATTCAATCAAATACTTCGTTCCATTGATCTCGAAAGCGTAACCTACAGCATTCCCCATTAATTTATTTCCTAATGGCGATTGAGGCGACAAGGCAATAACATTAATTCCATCAATAGTGATTTTAGGGAGAGCCGCACATAAATACAAGTGTATTCCATTGGCCGTGACTAAACTACCCACAATAATAGTTTTAGTTATTTTAGTCGAATCAATTTTATCTAAAATAGCTTTTTGAGCTAAAACTTCCTTCAATTTATGATTGAATTTTTCTTGCTCGATGTGCATCATAGAAAGCGCTGTTTCGTGTTTATCTCCAGCAGAACCTTTGGCATCGTTTTTTGAATCTTCAGTCAAAGCCGAAATCATATCTCGAAAAGCATCTACTCTATCTTGGACAAGTTGAAGGTAATATTGATGTGTTTTTTGTTTGAAAGTCATGTTTTGAAAAAGGTTTAAACACAAAGATCACAAAGAATGCAAAAGGTTCACAAAGTTTTAAAATTATTTTCTGTGTTCTTCGTGCCTTCTTTGTGAACTTTGCTTATAAATAAAATTAAAAATCAAATTTATAATTCGCTCCCAATACAATCTGAAACCCTTGAACTGGATAATCCATCCATTTTTGATAGGATTTATTCGTAATATTATTGGCTCTTAAAAAAATAGTTAATCTATCACTATAATTGAATCCTACATGAGCATTTACATCAAAATAACTGGCTAATGTAATTGGACCTTGATCAATCGAGGTGGACAATGCCTTATTTATTTTTTGGTCTTTTCGTTCCCCTACATAAAAGGCATTAATACCTGCATACCATTGTTTTGTGATATTAAAATCTAATGTTGAATTCAGTTTGACAGCAGGCAAATTCCATGCCTCTGCTTCAAAACCTTTTGTATAACTACTAAAAGTTCCGTTGACACCAAAAGTGACAACATCATTTATTTCTGCTTTAAGTTCCCCATAAAAACTCAAGGTTTTCACATCGTCATAAACCACACTCATCGAATTTCCGAAAGCATAGTTTTCATTGTTACTATTTTCGGTGTAATCATTGCTTTTAAACAAAGCTTTATTACTTTCGTTCAAGTAAGAAGCTCGCACATTATAACTTACGTTGTCCACTATTTTACCTTTCAACCCAGCAAACATATCATATTTTTTGTCTGTTGGAATAATGGCTAAAGTTGGCGATAAAAACGGATTCACATCAACAAAATCGGAATAGGTATTTTGTTTCAACTCCCCTTCGGCACCAGCATAAAAAATCATCAAATCACCAATGACTTTATAGGAAGCATTAATTTGGGGGTAAACAAAAAATTTATTGTTACTATTTTCAATGTCTTTACTATAAAATAAACCCGCTCCTATATGTATAGTCCAATCGTCTTCATCTAAGACAAAACTTGGAACAATCCCAATATTTGTATAACCATATTTTATTGGGTTTGTATTCGTATTCCAATAATTTTTATCAAAACTTCCGCCTAAATAATCTACAATTATGTTTGTTTTAATAGCTACATCGTTGATGTCAAATTCCAATGATGGTTTGGCAAAAAATCTATTTTCCGCAGAACCATAATTATCCGAAAAATGATTGAATTTTACACTTGCTTCTTTTAAAATACCATCAAAAAGCTCAATTTTGCTTCCTATATAAACATTGTTATAACTTTGTTGCGGATTAATACCCCTTCTTATACTCTCCCTGTCGTTTGGAGTTAACGTACCTCCGAATTTAGCAGGCAAACCATACCAATTATAAATTTGATTTTGGTATCCTAAATCTAAATTCCAGTACAAATTATTTTGACGAATACCATATGTTAAATCAATGGAAGTGTCATAAAATTTATCGTTTAACTCCACTCCTTTTATACCGCCTTGTGACGAAAGATGACGAAACATTCCACCCACATAATCATTATTATTTAATTCTTGATTTACAAACAATTCACCATTGAAAATCCCGTAATTCCCACCACCAAAAGTGGCATAATTATTATACAAATGGGCTTTTTTTTCTTTCTCAACACCTTCGGCTTTTCCTTTAGATGGTGCAAAAGTGGACGCTACAGGAAAAGAAAAAATCGTGTATTTTATTTTTTCTTTTTGGGCATTTCCTTCATCGTCCAATTCGGGAGTTTCTTTTATTTTAAAAGCATCCGAAATAGTTGGCGAATACGGTTTCACCACATTTACTACTTCAGTCCCAATGTTTTCCTCTTTTTTTTGAGCAAATGAAAATTGGAACGTAATGAGTAAAATTATTGCAATTATATTTTTGAAATTGATTGTCATATTGTAAAGTTTTATTTTGATAGTATTCTCTTCTCTCGATTGCGCTCGAGATGACACTATAGAAGCAAAAATTAGTTAGTAATAGATGAATTCGTTTTGGATTCTTCATTTTTAATGTTTCCCAATTCTGTTTTGGCTTCTAAAACCACATCAGGATAATCAGTAAAGTTTTTAATCACATTTTCCAAGATATAAGTGGCCTGAAAACTATCTTTTAATCCATAGAAATTCTTGGCCATAAGAATCAAACCTTTAGACCCAAAATATTTATATCCAGAATAATTCTTAGCTAATTTTTGAACGACAGTATTTGACGCTTCAAACTTTCCGTCTTTATTTTTAAAATACCCTTCATAATATAAGGCTTCAGCGGCCAATTCTCCCTTAGCAATAGTTTGTAATTTGGCATAAGCTGTTCTTGCCTTGGCTTCATCTCCTGTTTGAATGGCAGCTCTTGCTACAATAATTTGCGCATCACTTTTTACCCCATCATCCGTTTTTGTATTAGCCAACACTTTTTCGGCATAAACCACGGAGTTAGCATAATCCTTTTTGTCATAATAACTTTTCATCAAGTTGGATTGTGCGTAAGTTTTATTTTGAGGATAATCAGCTTCGGATTCTAAACGTGTTAAAACAGGAATTGCTTTTGAATAATCATTGTTTTTTAAATAAATCTGAGCCAAACGAACCAGAGATTGTTCTGAAAACTCATTTCGGGGTTCCCCAATAACATACACATAGTTAGCAACTGATTTACTTTCCTGTCCGTCAGCATAATACGATTGTGCCAAATAAAAATTAGCTTTTAGCGAATGAATTCCATTCGGGAATTTAGAAACATAATTGCTACATCCCACAATAGCTTGTTTTGTATTGTTTTGCAAATATTGTTTTTCTGCTGATTCGAAAGTGTCGTTATCTAATTCAGCATTGGTAACCGCAACAAAATCAAGTGTTCGAACCCAACTTGCATATTCGTCTACTCTACCGCTATCAACATAAATTAATCGAGCAGTAGCTACAGCCTCAAGTGCTTCGGGAGTTTTAGGGAAATCCGCAGCCACTTTTTTAAATTTGGCCAAAGCCAATTCATCTTTATCTGAATTGTAATAAATCAATCCCTGACGTAAAATAGCTTTTGAGGTGAATGATCCTTTTTTGAATTCTGTATTTAATTGATCGTAGGTTTTTATAGCAAGATCTCTATTTTTCTCGGCTACATAAGTATTTCCAAGTTCAAACAAGGCGTCATCACGATAATAGGACTTTGGAAATAATCGCAAAAAGGAATTGAGTTCTTCTATCTTTTGATTGTTTTTTGCAAGAAAACCGTAACAAATCGCTTTTTGAAAATACGCATAATCCGCATCAACACTTTTTAAATCTATTACTTTATTATACGCTTCCAATGCTGGCGTGTATCTTGAACTCACAAATCGACAATCAGCCAAACGCAAGTAAGAATCATTCAAACGATCTTTGTCGTCTTTCACTTTTTCGATTTGTTTTTCGAAATAATTACCTGCTTGATCATATTCTTTTAACTTGAAATAAGAATAGGCAATATTGTAATTACTGTTCTTGAATTCTGGCGTAGCTGCCGCTTGAGCCAAACCTGCAAATTGTCTATAACTCAAGACTGCATTTTTATAATCTTCTAAAACATATTCGGTTTCTCCTTTCCAGAAAGTTGCCCGAGCAGTAAATTTTGCGTCTCTAGGCTCGTCGATTGATTTTGAAAACATAGAACCCGCTTCTTGAATTTTTCCGTCAGTATACAACTCTAATCCTCTATAAAAAGCCACTTTTTGATAGGCTGGTTTATTTTCTGTCGATTTATTTTTCTCTAATAAAACTAGAGCTTCTTTGTAATTTTTAGAGGAAATATAAGAATCAATTAATAATTTTTCAATCTCAGACTTATTGGCATTATTAGGATATTTGTTCAAAAAAGAAGTCAAAACCGAAGGTACATTTTGATAGGAGTTTCCAATTTCGTAACTCAGTTTGGCATAATTTAAGCTGGCATCTTCTTGAATTGCAAGATCAAATTCCATTTCAGAAGCATTCTTAAAGGCATTCAAGGCTTCTTGCTTTTTATTTAGTTTAAGGTAGCTTTCTCCTAAATGATAATACGCATTTTGAGCTACAAAATCTTTCCCACCAATGATTTTATTGAATTGAGAAATCGCATTATTGAAATCATTTTGCTTGTAATACGCATAGCCCAATTGGTAATAATCAGTATTATTCCATCGCCCTCTTTTGCCTTTATACAATGATAAATAAGGAATCGATTTGTCATATAGTTGAAAATTAAAATAGCTTTCGCCAATGATTTTATTTAATTCTGACTTTTCTGAAGCGTCCGATTTTGACATTGCCTTTAAACCTAAATCGATCGATTTTTGAAAATTTCCCAATTTAAAATTCATATCGGCTTGATAGTACGAAAGCTTTTCTTTGTATTTTTCTTCTCCAGATACTTCGTCAAAATATTTGTTGGCTTGTTTGTAATCATCCCCTTCGTAAGCCATAAAACCTAAATAATATTTGGCTTGCGAACCGTATTCGGGAGAATTTACTGCTTTGTTTAAATAAACTGCAGCTTCTTTCTTATTTTTAGAACTAAAAAAACTATAGCCTTTTTGAAAATTATACTTATCTCTTTCGGCATAACTTATGTTCGAGTCATCCACCTTTTCAAACCAACGCAAAGCTTGAGGGTAGCTTCCTTGTTTGAAGTAATATTGTGCAACATCTAGATAGGCCCTATTTTGTTTTATGCTCGTTGGATAATCCGATACAAAACGTTCCATTAGAACATTGGCATTGGGTTGATCTGTGCGAATGGCACAATTTGCAATGTAATAAGAACAATCAGATAACAGTTCCTCATTAGTTGCAGTCGATTTTAGCTTTTCGAATATGATTTGAGCAGAAGCATATTGATCTTCATTATACAATGAAACCGCTTTATCAAAATCTTTTGAATCGTGAGTGTAAATAGCAGATTTTTGGGCTGAAATAGTTAAACTAACAGCAAAAATTAGCGAAAAGAAAAGCAAAGAAAGTTTACGCATCGAGGATTTTTTTTATAATAATTCAAATATACCGCATTATACAAGCTATAACGGATAGAAATTCGAATTTATTATGAACATCTTTTTAAACAATTGTATTTTTCCTTAATTATGGAATATTCAAATAATTATATTATTAAGTTAATCTCCGCAATTGTCAAAATTTATTTTGAATGCCACTAATATCTTGTTACTTTTACACGATAAACAAATAGTATTATGTCACAACCAGTTCTGTCATTAAAAAATGTTACCATTTCCCAAGGAGGAAAAATAATTTTATCCAATGTCACTCTTGATGTTAATCATGGTGAATTTATATATATTATTGGAAAAACAGGTACAGGAAAAAGTAGTTTTATGAAAACGCTTTATGCTGACTTACCCTTGACTGAAGGAGAAGGTAATATTGTTGATTTTGATTTAGCTAATTTAAAAGAAGACGAAATTCCCTATTTGAGAAGAAAAATTGGATTTGTTTTTCAGGATTTCAAATTACTTCCAGATCGTACTATAAAAGACAATTTACTTTTTGTTTTAAAAGCTACTGGCTGGAAAGACAATGCTGAAATTCAGAATAAAATTGACGAAGTTTTGAATAAAGTTGGAATGATAGGCTCTGTTGGCAAAATGCCTCATCAACTGTCCGGAGGTGAGCAACAAAGAGTAGCGATTGCTCGTGCATTACTCAACAATCCTGAGTTCATACTTGCCGATGAGCCTACTGGAAATCTTGATCCACAAACTAGCGTAGAAGTTATGGAAGTATTAAGAAAAATAAACGCTACCGGTAAAACTGTTATTATGGCCACACATGACTATGCTTTAATAATGAAATTCCCATCGAAAACATTAAAATGTGAAGATGCTCATCTTTTTGAAGTAGTTCAAAAAACAGTGTAATTTTACATTACTATTCAACTTATTTCTTTAAATACTATCAAATTAATTGTCATTGAAAAAACAGATAATTGTCATTTCAGGGGTTAATATGGTCGAAGGTGGCATTTTTACTATCCTTGATAATTGTTTGCAGAAAATCGCTATTTATGCTCCAAACAAAAATCTGAAAATAATTGCTTTAGTTAATGACAAGTCAAAATTCAATTATCCCAACATTGACTTTATTGAATTTCCTAAATCAAAGAAATCTTGGCTTTTGAGATTGTACTACGAATATTTTTATTTTAAAAAACTTTCCAAAGAAATAAAACCAGATATTTGGTTCTCATTGCACGATACAAGTCCAAATGTGATTGCAGGAAAGCGTTTTGTTTATTGTCATCATCCAACCGTTTTTTATAAACCGACCTTCAAGGACTGGAAATTTAATTCTAAAATCGGAGTGTTTTCTATTCTTTATAAATATTTATATCAAATAAATTTAACAAAAAACGAAGCTGTTTTTGTTCAACAAAATTGGATTAAAAAAGAATTTGAAGCCCTTTACCAAATCCAAAACGCAATTGTAAGCAAACCAGAATACGTAGAAACGATTACCGATAAAAAGACAGTACTAGATCAAAATAAAATCCATTTTTTATACCCGAGTTATCCTAAAGCTTACAAGAATTTTGAACTAATTCTTGATGCAATTCCATTATTAGACAAAACTGTAAGAGATAAAACCATATTCCATTTTACAACAATCAAAAACAATCCAAGTAAATTTGCTACTTATTTATGTAACAAATATGCCAATCTGAGTGAAGTGAATTTTTGGGGAAATATTGAACGAAATGAATTATTAGAATTATACAATTCTATCGATTGTATTTTATTCCCCTCCAAACTAGAAACTTGGGGATTGCCACTTTCCGAGGCAAAAGCTTTCAAGAAACCTATTCTTGCAGCTAATTTGCCTTATGCAAAAGAAACCGTAGGAGATTATGAAAAGGTAAGTTTTTTCGATGTCGATTCCCCAAAAGAATTAGCCGAATTAATCACTAAATTTGTTAACCAAACCATTGCGTATCAAGGCAACAAATCTGGCATTGGAACAAATCAAATCAACAGTTGGTTTGAATTATTTGATTTCATTTTAAAAGAAAAATAAATGGCTTTTTTTTCGATCATCATTCCGTTATACAACAAAGAAAACTATGTTGAAAAAACACTTCGAAGTATCAATAATCAAACCTTTGTAGATTTTGAAGTTCTGATTATCAATGATTGTTCGACTGATTCAAGTATTGAAAAAACAATTCCATTTCTTTCAGACAAAATCAAATTATTCCACCATAAAACAAACAAAGGTCTTTCTGCTTCTAGGAATACTGGAATTCAAAATGCAAATGCTGATTACATCACTTTTTTAGACGCAGATGACACTTGGAAACCTAATTTTTTAGAAACTATTCATAGGCTAATTACCAACTTTCCTGAAGCTCGAATTTTTGGGACTAATTATGAAGAAGTATATAAAACTCAGACGCTCCAACCGCAAAATGGATCTGAAAATTTAGCTAAGCATTTCGAAGGAATTATCGACTTTTTCAAAATAAACTTAAAACAAGGCATTTACAATCACGGAAGTGTTTGTTTCCATAAAAATGTTTTTGAAAAGGCAGGCTATTATGATGAAACTATAGATTTTTCTGAAGATATTGATTTTAATATTCGGGCTAATTATTTTTTCAAATTAGCGTATTCAAATTCAATTCAAATGAGTTATTTGATGCAAAGTGAAAATCAATTAACAACGAGTTCAATACTCAACAAACGATTGCCTGATTATGATAAATATGAAGCATTTGCAAATAGCAATTTAACATTAAAAAAATATTTGGATTTTGAACGCTATGTACTTTCAAAGCACATTAAAGTGGATGGAAATACTATTTTGTCCAAAAAAATACAGAATTCTATCGATGTTGATAACTTAAATTGGAAACAGCATTTGCTTTTAAAATCACCCGTTTCTCTGTTAAAATGCTTTAATAAAATCAAGTTTTTGTTAATTCGATTAGGTTTTAAATTTACAAGTTATTGATAAATAATTATTTCAAATAACATAAAAATTCATTGAAATCCCGGATATAATCATCTTCATTAAAAACATCTGAAGCTAAAACTAAACATACTGCTCCTGAAGAAAAGTTCTCTAATTCACGCCACGTATTATTAGAAATTATAAGCCCTTTATCTGGTTTATTTAAAGTTACTTTATGGGTGTTGACACCATCTTTCAAGACAACATCAAAACTACCTGAAAGTGCAATAAGAATTTGATTTAGGTTTTTGTGAGCGTGCCCTCCACGATTAGCCGAACTAGGAACATCAAATAAATAATAAACACGTTTAATCTCAAATGGTATAGTGTCTTTTTCAATTACAGCAAGATTTCCTTCCGGGTTTGCAATTTTAGGTATATCAATAATTTTTATATTCATTTTAATTAATTTTCAATAGTTCTAACCATTGATTTCCTATTTTTTCAATGGAAAATCTTTCTACACTTGTCTTAGCATTTTGCTTGCAATGTAAATATAATATTTTATCTTGTAGCATTAAATTCATTGCAGAAGTCAATTTAGCAAAATTCTGATTTTCAACCAAAATTCCGTTTTCATTATTGATTATTATTTCGCTTGGACCGGAATGACAAGCAAAAGAGATTACTGGTGTTTCACAAGCTAATGACTCAATTAAGACAGTTGGGAACCCTTCATTCTTACTAGATAATACTGTATAAAGAGCCTTTTTAAAATATACAAATGGATTTTTGACTTCCCCTTTAAATAGAATCATATTTTCTAATTTAAAAGTTTTAACTAAATTAACAAGTTCGCTTTTTAAAGTTCCATCTCCCAAAATTATCATTTTAATATCATTTTTGGGCAATATAGAATTGGCATAACATTCTATAAGCTTATTAAATTGTTTAACATTATCTTGCATCCTTCCTACTGCGAGAATGTATTTAAAATCAAATTCAAACTTTTCTTTTATAGCAGTTTCAATGTATTTAAAATCAATAGGATTATAAATAGTTTCAATATTCAAATAATTAGAATTGGAAACAATTCTTTTTTTTATTTCATTAGAAACAGTAATAATTTTATAACAATTAGAGTAAATCCAATTAGCCAACAATTTATTTTTGGGAAAATATAAATCTATCATATAACTATGAATAGTCACAATTAAAGGTGCTCTATATATTAATTTAGCAATGAAAAACTCTTGCCATTGATGTCTTTTTACTCTAAAATCAATGATAAAATCAAATTCGTTTTCTAAAAAAAACTTTCTAAGAACCCTAAATCGTTTAAGTCTATTAAAAAAATCATTCGAATCGTCTCTTATAATTCCTAAATTTAAAACATTCCCAGAGAATTCATACTCAATTTTATCAACAACGACAACATGATGAACTTTACAATTATTTTTTTCAAAAAAAACAGACAATAAAGCTGCACAACGCTCTGCACCTCCAGTTGCAAGCTGATCTGAGACTAAACAAATTTTATATTGCTTTTTAATAGAATCGCTCAATAGTAACAAATTTTTAGAAACAAATATAGGTAAAATAGAACTTAATAAAATTTGAAAACACCTTAGAATTAGCAATAAGATTAAATAATCTGTCAATTAATATATTATCAGCTAAATGCTTTAAATTTTTGTTTAAAATTATATTAGTTTAATTTAGCTTTACAATTTAATTAAATTTATAGAATGCAAAATAACGATTTAGTTACTGTGATTTGTTCCTGTTTTAATCATGCAAAATTTGTAACCGATAGTATTCAATCTGTTTTAAATCAATCGTATAAAAACATTCAAATTATTATTGTAGACGATTGCAGTACTGATGATTCTGTCTCCGTAATTGAAAATTTTATCATTCAATTTCCTCAAATACTATTCATAAAAAACACAAGCAATCTTGGTTTGACCAAATCTTTTAATAATGCCGTAAAATTAGCCAAAGGAGATTATTTGGTGGATTTAGCCGCAGACGATGTTTTATTTCCAGATTGTATCACAATCCAACTTGAAACTTTTAAAAACACTACGCTTAAAAACCTTGCTATTGTATATGGTAATGCTGAAATAATTTCCGAAAAAGGAGATCATTTTTCCTATAATTTTGAAGTTGATTCTAATTTGAAAACTAGTAAAAAAAGGATTTCTGGTGATTTATATGCTAAAATTATAAGTTTAGAAACAACGATTTGCAGTGTTTCTGCTATGTTAAAAAAATCTGTTTTTGATGAACTAAAAGGTTATGACGAAAGGTTATCTTTTGAAGATTTAGATTATTGGATACGCGTTTCCAGGTTCTACACCATTGAATTTATAGATGCAATATTAGTTCAAAAACGAAAAACACCTAATTCTTTGCATTCCAGTTTTTCTATTCCAAAAAACACAAATGGCTTTTCGACTTATTTAATATTAAGAAAAGCTTTTACTTTAAATAAAAACAAAACAGAACACCGAATTCTATCAAAAAGAGTAAATAATGAAATTAAATTTGCGCTAAAAACTCATAATCACTCCTTAGCATTAAGGAATATCGTATTAAGAATTCAGATTGGTTTGAAATCAATTTAAATCTTGCTCAATCTCAAAATCAAAATGTTTAAAACAAGTCTTTTGTATTGTCAAAATTCAATTAATTTGGACCTTTTTTTTCGAAAAACACCAACAGATTATTTCAACTTTTAGCGCCTTTTAAAAGGGACTTTAACAATTAAGAATGTTATTGCAAAGTCCAATTAAATAACTTTATATTTGTTTTTTATAATTGTTAAAATCTAATAAATGCCTTTACTTTCTATAATTATTCCTGCTTACAATGAAGCTCCTACAATTCATTTAATACTTAATAAAGTTTTAGAAGTAACCCTTATAGAATCCATTGAAAAAGAAATTATAATTATAAATGACTGCTCGACAGACAATACCGAATCTTACATTTTAGATTACATTAAAAATCACTCTGAAACTAAAATAAAATATTACAAACACGAGAGCAACCAAGGAAAAGGTGCCGCTATACATACTGGTATTACAAACGCAACAGGCGATTATATCATTATACAAGACGCCGATTTAGAATACGATCCAGACGAATTCAACATCTTATTAAAACCAATAGTAGAAGGACATGCAGATGTTGTCTATGGATCTCGATTTATTGGCGGTAAACCCCATAGAATATTGTTTTTTTGGCACACCATCGGCAATCATTTTTTGACATTTATTTCAAATATGTTTAATAATTTAAATTTGACAGATATGGAAACCTGCTACAAATTATTTAGAAAAGAAATCATTAAAGACATTATTCTAAACGAAAAAAGATTTGGTTTTGAGCCTGAAATCACTGCTAAAATTGCCAAGATTAAAAACATACGACTCTATGAAGTTGGCATTTCATATTATGGTCGTACTTATGATGAAGGGAAGAAAATAGGTTGGAAAGATGGGTTTAGAGCCATTTACTGTATTTTAAAATATGGACTCTAATCATTAATTAGAAAATAAAATTCAAAGTAATATCAATAATGAAAAATACTTTTTTAAGTTCAACTACTCTTAGCCAGTTCAGCAGTATAAACAATTCGAACCTTTACAAATTTTTGTTTTTATTTATCTTGTTATTTTACTCCATAATTTTAAGTCAATATGGATTTGAAAACTGGGATTCTGGATTTATTCAAGGTTTTTGTTGGCGAGTACTTCAAGGCGAGCATCCTTACACAGATTTTTTATATATTAGACCACCAGCCTCAGTATATTTTCACTCTATTTTCATGAAAGTATTGCCTGTTGAAGGTCAATATTATTTTACCCGTGTTATTGGTTATTGGCTATTTGCACTTCAAGTCTATTTGACGGTTACAGGATTTGACAATATCTATAATCTAAAAAAAATAAACCTTAACAAATGGGCTATAATCATCGTTTGTTATATCATTTCTATCCATAATTTTTTTGCAAATCCATGGTACAATGTAGATGGAATCTTTTTTGCATCAGTCGCGTTTTATCTAATGTCGCGTTTTAAAACGCTTACTTTTTTTAATTTATTTTTAATTAGTTTTTTTTGTGTTTTTTCTGCATTAACCAAACAGTCCTTTTATTTTATCCCTATAATATTCTTCATTTGGATAGCATTAACTAAAAGCCGTCAACAAACTTTATATTTTTTATGCTCACTTTTAATATGGATTGCCACTTATATTTTATTTTTAAGATCTATTACTACATTAGATAATTATTTGTCACAAACCTCTGAACATACCAGACTTTCTGACTTAGCGCAAGTTGGAATTGAAATTTACATTAGGAGTTTTAACAATATCTACCTTTTAATTAGCTCAATAGTTATAGCATCTATACTTTTCTACTTTAAAACACCCGATATAAAGATCAACAGCAATACGATCTGTTCTTTTTTTAAATGGTTATCAATAACCACCTTCTTTTTCAGCCTAATGGCAATTCCATTTATGGATTTCAGAAAAATAAGTGTGATTTTCTTTAATGCAACTATTTATGCATTTATCTACAAAACAGCTTTTGATTTTCAAAAAATTAAGGGAAATTTTCCTTTAATAGTTCTCATTTGCATTTCTTGGTGTGTTGGTCTAAGCCTTGGTTATGCATTCCCAATATTATATGCTACTGGATTAATTTTGAGTTTTTACGTTCTAATGAGAGAAGATTTAATGATTCAAACGTATAAAAAAACGTATTCTATTGTTGTAATTGCGATATGTATTTATGCGTCCTTGTTAAATATTCACCAGTATCGCGAAAAAAACATCTTTCAACTTAATTATTCACTAGAAGAAATATCACCTAAATTAAAATACATAAAATCTGCAAAAGAAACCCTAGAAAAATACAGAGAACTTAAAATCCTTTCTAAGGAATATCCAAATTATACCGTAACTCCTAGTATTCCTTTATCACACTATTTGTTTGACACCAAAAATAGTGTTCCCGCAGAATGGTTAACTAATTTTGAAATAAATTACAAAACATCTGAATTTTTTGAACTTATAAAAAACAAAACCGATTATGTTTTTCTAGAAAAATCGTTTATAAAAGGCGAAATTTTAGATTCAAGTTTTGAAAAGAAAATGAGCTTTAGCAGTTTATCAATATATCTCTATTTTTATTCGAAGCCTATTACTGAAACCCAACATTTCATTGTTTATAAAAGCAGCGATATCAAAAATGTTTTCATAAGAAAATAGTTAAATTTAAATCACTGTATACCTAGAGACATCTAAATTCTCCAGTAATCAATCAAAATAAACTCTTTCGAAAATAAATTACCAAGACCAATAAATAAATAAGATTATCTAAAGCTTGAGCCATCACAATACCTTGAATCCCGAAAACGGTTATCAGATAATTACTTGCAAAATACAATACGGCAAGAGAAGTGATTTCAGAAAAAATGAAAGCTAACGTCAACTTTTTTGCCAAAAACTGAAATCCAAGAATCAAAAAAGCCACTTTGAATACATCTCCAATTAATTGCCAAAAAAACAAACTCGTTACAGGCAAAAATTCTTTCGTAAAAAGTAACTCTATAATAAAAACTCTCAAAAAATAAATGCTTAGTAATCCAATGATAAACAATGGTAAAATGCTTTTGTAATAAGACCAAAAAACTTTTTTAGTTTCTAAATTATTTTTCGCATTAGCTAATTTAGGAAAAAAATAAACCGTCAAAATAGTACTGGAAAACATCATATAATACGATGAAATTCGGGTTATAGTTTCCCAAAAACCAGCTTCATCAATTCCTATTTCTTTGATAACATTATTCCTAATCGCGATATAAACGATTGGCCCCAAAACAGAGGACACTAATGCCATAAGGGTATAGGATGATAAATTTATTACAATTTTAAAATCATACGATTGGTATCGAATAGTGCTAAAAAAAGGAATTTCTTTATTTATAAAATACGAAGTCACAAAAAACATCAAAGCTGGAGTGGTTACAATTGCCAACAAAGCGCCTAAAGTTGCATAGTTTAAAATTAAAACTAGTGATACCAGTAAACCCAAAACATTACCTAAAATAGTTATCCAAATAACTTTTTTAAATAGCCCCAATCCATTAATAACTGAAATCCAAAAAATAGAAATAACATACCAAGGTAAGGCCGCGCCTGCCACCTTAAAAACAACTTCATAATCATAATTATCCCCGAAAATTTTACTATTCCAATAAGAGGCAGAAAAAAACAAAAAACCACTTAATAGTAGAGCAACACCTAACAAAATAAGGAATACTGTTGAAAACAATTTATTTAAATGGGCCTTATCTTCTTTGTTTTCGGCAACATATTTCACAATTCCTGTTTGAAACCCTAAAGTTGAAATACTCTCTAAAGAGGATGAAAAATTCTTAAAATTCCCCACCAATGCCATTCCGGCTGGACCTACAAAAATAGCCAGTAATTTGGACGTAACGAGTCCAACACCTATTTTGATAATCACACTTAGGCTGTTCAACGTAGAAATTTTAAACAACTGTGTTTGGGTTATTTTTTTTATCAACTTCAAATTAGTACTGATTTAAAATTTCAATCACAAAGCTCACCTCATCATCCGTCAAAACAGGACTAATAGGCAAACTCAACACTTCGTTATGAATTTTTTCGGTGACAGGAAAAGATAAGTTATTCCAATTTTCGAATGCTTTTTGTTGGTGTGGAGGAATTGGATAATGAATCATAGTTTGAATTCCTTTATCCAATAAAAACTGCTGCAATTCATTTCTGTTTTTGGTGCGAATAACAAACAAATGAAAAACATGATTGTTAGATTGCTTCGTTTCTCGCAATGACACATTTGGTAGAATGATTTTATCATTTTTTATTTCGGTCAAATAGCGATTGGCAATCGCTTTCCGAATCGAATTTTCCTGATCTAAATTGGGCAATTTCACATTCAAGAAAGCCGCTTGCAATTCATCCAACCTCGAATTGACGCCAATATATTCAATGTGATATTTAATTTCCGAACCGTAATTTCTCAATATTCGAATGGTCTTTGCCAATTCCGAATCGTTTGTTACAACTGCACCTCCGTCTCCCAAAGCACCTAAATTTTTTCCAGGATAAAAACTATAAGCTGCTACCAAATTAGGAGTTGCAATTTGTGTATTCTGTGTTTCCGGAAACGAGGACTGAACACTACTTTCTGAACACTGAACACTAAATTTTGCCCCATGGGATTGAGCCGCATCTTCAACCACTAGTAAATTATTTGCTTTAGCAACTTCATTTATTGCATCCATTTCAGCTAATTGACCATAAAGATGCACTGCTAAAATTGCCTTGGTTTTAGATGAAATTTTTACTGTAATTAAATCCGGATCAATATTGTAAGTTTCCAACTTTGGCTCGACCAAAACTGGAACCAAATCAGCTTCTACAATGGCTAAAATACTTGCAATATAGGTATTTGCAGGAACGATTACTTCATCTCCTTTTCGCAATTTCCCCAACTGAATGTAGGCTTTAAAGATCAATACTAAAGCATCAAAACCATTACCAACACCAATACAGTATTTTGCATCACAATAATTGGCGAAATTATTTTCGAATACGGAGACTTCATTACCTAAAATATACCAACCTTTTTCTAAAACCGCATTCAATTTTTCTTGAAAAGCGATTTCATAAGGTTCATTTATTTTTTTTAAATCTAGGAATTGTATCATTGAGCGATGTGACTGTTTTATTTTTTATCCAAAGTTATTCTTTTTGATTGAACCACTATCAAAATGTTTTATTTTGAAAATTGGCAAGTAAATTCAATTCTTTGATCTATTGATGTAATTGGTAATGCTTTCTATTTTATCAACAAATTCTTGATTTGACGGAAAAAAAGCACTGATATTTTTAGGCAATTCTTTGTTTAAAGTATACGTAGCAATACCAATCGGTTTGTTAATATCTTGTAATGCAAACTCTACAGTAGTTCTATTTTTAGATTTGCAAATAATAATTCCAATGCTAGGTTTTTCGTGTTTTTTCTTGACTAATTTATTCAAAGTCGAAAGATAAAAATTCATTTTCCCTGCCATTTCTGGTTTAAATTCATCAATTTTTAAATCAATTGCTACTAAGCATTGAAGTTCTCTATGAAAAAGTAATAAATCTATTTCGAATGTTTTATCATCGTATTTTATTGGAAATTGATTCCCAATAAATGAAAAATCACCACCTAATTCAATCAAAAAATTTCGAATATTTGATAAAATTGCTTGTTCCAATTGCGCTTCCGAATAAGGTTCCGATAGATTTAAAAAATCAAACAGATACTCGTCTTTAATAATTATATCCGCATTATTTGCACTACTTATTTCTAATGTTTCCGAAAAATTGGTTTGACTTAAAACTGTATTTTGATAATGATTATTGTCGATTGCATTGACTAATAAAGTTTTTGACCACTGGAATTTTTTGGTCATATTGATATAATAAAACCTTTCGTGTTCGTCCTTGCACTTCTCCAAAATGAGAATATTATGCGTCCATGGAATTTCTGCAACCAATGGTTGCAGAATTAGAGAACTTGTGTAATATTGTTCATATAAATTTCTCATATACCACAAGTTACGAGCAGAAAAACCATTTATTCCCACAAATTCTTTTTGCAATTCGGCTGCTAAAATTTCGACAATTCCTTTGCCCCAACCATATTGCTGCTGTCTTTCGAGAATTGTTTTACCAATATTCCAATACAATTGAATCTGCTCCACATTCACTTTTTGCAAAGCACGATATTGAGCTTCTTTTATTTGGGTTTTTATTTCCTGAACAAAATGGATATGATTTGACTCTAACATACTTTAATTTTATAGTTTGATCAATTTTGAACAATTATATTTTGAATAAACATTTAAACTGCTTTGAGTCACATAATAACTAAAACCGAATTCAATTTTTCTTGAAAAGCGATTTCATAAGGTTCATTTATTTTCTTTAAATCAAGGAATTGTATCATAATATAACAGTATGTAACAAGCTATAATTAACAGTTTCAACTTCATAAAAATCATGTACAATCGTACTAGCACCAAAACTTTCTTTCCAATAGGATAAGCCATTATTCAAATTTCGGCCTTGGTTTTCATTGGAAATACCAAAATCAAAAAACCGTTTATTTTTAAAAACCTCAGTAATTAAATGATGAAATAAAAAATCAATTCCTCCGAGGTCATTCACATCATCTTTTCCTGAAATATATTGGCAATGAGCCACATTATCAGTTTCGAAAATTGTAGTTCCTGCTACAATAATTCCATTTTCATAAACGTTAAACTGTCGGATATTTTTTGGAAATAACTTTTTCAGCTTCGTGATTTCTTGTAAACTATGAACGGGCGTCGCTTGGTGTTTTTGAGCTAAATTGGGGGTCAAAATTCCCATCCAAAATTCCTCAAAATCAGCCACTTCTTTAACTATCAAATGATTTTTCATTCCGTTCCGAATCCCTCTGTTTCTAATTTTAGAAAAAGTAAACGGTTTTGACATATCAATAACTGCCAGTGTGTCTCTTCTAATTAATTGAGCTTTCACCAAAAACAGGGCGTAATTCAATTCTTCCGCTGGTTTTTGATGATAAATAGAAGGCGTCAGTTTTATCTGCAATTTTCCCATTTTGTTTTCATTCAAAAAAGCCATAATGGCTTTAAAAATCGCAATAACCGAAGACAATTTCAATTTATCAGCATAAACTAATCCACCATAACTCAACCCTTGATGCGAAAAAACTTCATTTTCGACATTGTTTGCTGGAAGAACAGCTACCCATTTATCCTCATCTAAAACAACAATCGAATAATCCTGAAATCGATCCTTGTGATAATCCATAAAATCACGATGAAACAAAAAAGTTGCATTTTTGGCTTTGCCAATAAAAGCATTCCAATTTTCAGAATCGTTTTCTTGATATCGTTTTACAGAATAATTTTTCACTTGTATGGTTTAGAATGTGTGAAATTAAGCATTTTTTATTAAGATTCGAAATGGAAAAAACAATTCGTCAATCGTCAATTTGATACAAATTAAACAATATAACATTTGTAACTTTGACTACATTTAACTTTTTTATTAAAAATGAAACGGATTTTTCAAAAAATAGTTTTAGGATTTAGTTTACTTATTTTCAACTCCTTTTTCGGACAGGATATTTCGTTGCTCAAACAATTTAACGGAAGATATGACTTTATTTTATTTGGAAATACGCTAAATCCAGATGAAAATACATTCCAAATATTCCCTACAATTTTCACTTCTTCCTCTGCAGTATTAAATTTGAATCCTGATGATGTTATTGAAAAGGCCTATTTATATTGGGCCGGAAGCGGAACTGGAGATTTTGATATCAAACTAAATGGTCAAACAATTAATCCTGAAAGAACTTTTAGTTTTCAAAGACAATTATCCAATGTGAACTACGATTATTTCAGTGCTTTTAAAGACATTACGACTCAAATCCAATCCATTGGTAGTGCAACCTACATCTTATCCTATCTCGATGTTACCCCATTTTTATATTCCCATTTTAATATTAGAACTAATTTTGCTGGATGGGCTATAATTATTATCTATAAAAATGAAAACCTATCCCTTAATCAATTGAATGTTTATGATGGATTGCAAGCGGTTCCTAACGAAGTAAATATCACTTTAAATAGCTTGAATGTTATTGACAATAAAGAGGCTGAAATTGCTTTTCTAGCTTGGGAAGGCGACGTTGGAATTGCGGTAAATGAAACCGTAAGAATTAATGGAAATCCTATTAGTAATCCACCATTAAACCCAATAGATAATGCATTTAACGGAACAAATAGTTTTACGAATTCCAACACATTATATAATATGGATTTGGATGTGTATCCAATTCAAAACAATATCAAAATTGGAGACACTGCTGCACAAATTCAGCTCACTTCTGGACAAGATTTTGTTATGATTAATGCCATTGTAACCAAGTTAAACAGTCAATTACCCGATGCAACTATTAGTGCCAACAACATAAGTTCCAGCTGCGATTCAAGAGCAATTGCTGTTGATTATACCGTTTCTAATATGAATTCTACGAGTATTTTACCAACAAATACACCAATTTCAATATATATTAATTCCGTTTTTTATAAAACCATATTCACTCAAACCAGCATTCCAATTAACGGAAGTGAAAAAAGTCAAACTACTATAGACGTTCCGACTTCAATTTCAGATCCTTTTGAATTGAAATTTGTTGTTGACGACGATGTAACTGGTGCTGGAATAGTTGCTGAGATTAATGAAAATAATAATGATTTTAAATTAAATGTTGCTTTATTAAAATCGCCATTATTCAATTCATTACAAGACAAAGAAGTTTGCAATGAAGGTTTATCAAAAGGGACTTTCGACTTTTCGGATTATGAAGCAGTAGTAAAAGTAAATGCAACTGATACAGTTCGTTTTTATGAAACTATTGAAAATGCTCAAAATGAAATAAATCCTATATTTAATACTTCGAATTTCATTGTTCAAACTACTCCAAAAACAATTTATACCCGAATTGATAATACGCATTGTTCCAGTGTCACAACATTTAAATTAACAACTACAAATTGCCCTCCAGTAGTTCATAATTATATATCAGCAAATAACGATTTTAGAAACGACACTTTTCATGTAGATGGTTTAAAAAATGTTTTTCCAAATTACAAAATCTCCATTTACAACAGATGGGGCACCTTAGTTTGGACCGGAAATAACACTTCAGAAGAATGGGATGGATATGCTAACAAAGGCCTTCGTTTCGACACTAAAAAACTTCCAACAGGAACCTATTTTTATACAATTGACTTGAATGATCCCGATTATAACGAAGCGCTTTCAGGATATTTATTTTTGAAGCAATAGTTTTTTAAACTATCCTACATCCACTAAGTATCATTATATTTGTACCTTAATTTTTGAATAACGACACTCTTGAAACAAATCACTTCTATACAAAATCCATTTATAAAATCATTAGTTCTTTTACAAGAAAAAGCAAAAGCTCGAAAACAATCGGGCACTTTTTTGATTGAAGGTAAAAGAGAAATAGAAATTGCAATTAAAGGCGGTTACCAAATCGAAACGATTCTATTTTTACCTGAATTTATTTCAGAAAATGAAATTCAAAGTTTTGTAAAAAATGCTGATTTAATCGAAATATCGAAAGATGTCTATCAAAAACTAGCGTATCGCGATACCACCGAAGGAATTTTAGCTGTAGCCAAAACAAAATCATTGGAATTATCCGATTTGAAATTATCCCAAAACCCCTTAATTCTCATTGCCGAAGCACCAGAAAAGCCAGGAAACATTGGAGCTTTACTTCGAACTGCCGATGCTGCCAATCTAGATGCAGTGATTATTGCCAATCCAAAAAGTGATTTATACAATCCAAATATTGTTCGCTCCAGCGTGGGTTGTTTGTTTACAAGACAAATCGCAACTGGAACTACTGCTGAAATTATTGCTTTTTTGAAAGAACGAAAAATCAATATTTATTGTGCCACTTTGCAAAACTCAACTTCATACCACACCCAAGATTACACCAATCCAACAGCGCTAGTCGTAGGCACAGAAGCCACTGGCTTGACTGAAGATTGGCGAAATGCAGCTACGCAAAATATCATTATCCCCATGCAAGGCGAAATCGACAGCATGAACGTTTCGGTTGCTGCTGCCATTTTGATTTTTGAAGCCAAAAGACAAAGAGGGTTCTAATTGTAGATTGTAGACTGAAGATTTCAGATTGGCAAAATTAAATAAAAACGAAAATGAAAAAATTAATTATTTTATTTTTACTCTTACTCACTTTTAATTCTTTCGCACAAATAAGCGAAAAACAAGTCGATGAATTAGTAGAAAACACACTAAAAAGTTTCAATGTTCCTGGAATAGCTGTAGCAATTGTAAAAGACGGAAAAATTGTGCTTGCTAAAGGATATGGTGTGAAATCTACCAAAACTAATGAAAAAGTAGACGCGAACACCTTGTTTGGCATTGCTTCCAACAGCAAAGCATTTACCTCTGCAGCCATAGCAATGCTTGTTGATGAAGGCAAAATCAACTGGGATAACAAAGTAATTCAATACATTCCTGAATTTAAAATGTATAATGACTACGTCACTAACGAATTTACCATTCGGGATTTGCTTACTCATAAAAGTGGACTAGGACTTGGCGCTGGTGATTTGATGATTTGGCCCGACGGAAGTGATTTCGTACCTAAAGATATTATTCAAAACATACAGTATTTAAAACCTGTTTCAGGATTTAGAACCCAATATGATTACGATAATTTACTGTATATTATTGCTGGCGAAGTGATTGCGAAAGTAAGCGGATTATCCTGGAGCGATTTTATCGAAAATCGAATCATGAAACCATTAGAAATGAATAACAGTGCTGCGAGTTTCATTCGACTCAAAGACACCTCAAATGTGATTGTACCTCATGTGCCAACTGAGGGAAAACTCAAAATAATCAAACGCTATACCAATCAAACATTCGATGCAGCAGCAGGAATTTACTCGAGTGTAAATGACTTGAGCAAATGGATGATTATGCAATTGCAACATGGAAAATACGGCTCAGAAAAACAAAATAAATTGTTTTCAGAAAAGGAACAAAATGAAATGTGGCAGTTACAAACCATCATTCCCACTACATCTAGAGCGCCATACAACACCCATTTCAACGGATACGGTTTAGGTTGGTTTTTAAGTGATGTAAAAGGCTATAAACAAGTAACCCATACTGGAGGACTGGAGGGAATTGTTACACAAACGACCCTGTTTCCAGAACTTAATTTAGGGATTGTTGTATTAACTAATCAACAATCTGGAGCTGCTTTTACTGCCATTACAAATACTATAAAAGACAGCTATCTTAATATTCCGTATACTAATTATGTCGAATTGTATAGCAAACGGGAAAAAGATAATATCAATGATGCCGATAAATCGACTTCAGAAGTATGGGCCGCTGTCGACAAAAACCAAAAAGACAAACTAAAAATCGATCATAAAAAATATTTAGGTTCGTATATTGATAACTGGTTTGGCGAAATTATACTTTCAGAAAAAAAGGGGAAATTATTTTTTAAAGCGACTCGATCTCCGCAATTAGCAGGAGAAGTTTTATTTTACAAAGACACTACTTTTGTCGTAAAATGGGATAATCGCAGCTTTAACGCCGATGCTTTCTTGTTTTTTGAATTGGACGAAAAAGGAAATTCGAGTGCCCTAAAAATGAAAGCCATTTCTAAATTAACTGATTTTAGTTATGATTTTCATGATTTAAACTTTATTAAGAAAATAAATAGTGGTTTCTCTAATTAATATCCAAATTCTAGACTTGTTTTTCTCATTCCTTATCCCTAATTTTAAAGATTGAACCTTTCCTTTATGATAGAAATAGATTTCGAAAAAGAAAACAAGGCTATTGCCCAAGAATACAAAGAGTTACTGCGAATTAGTTACCAAACTTTGTCTCCCGAAGACAAAAAACTAATTCGGAAAGCTTTTGATGTTGCCATGGATGCACATAAAGACCAGCGAAGAAAATCTGGTGAAGCCTATTTTTTCCATCCTATTGCTGTAGCAAAAATAGTTGCTTCAGAAATTGGACTGGGAGCCACTTCTATTGCCGCAGCATTATTACATGATGTTGTCGAAGACACCCCAATTACTATAGAAGAAATCGACAATCTTTTTGGTCCAAAAATAGCACAACTTGTTGAAGGATTAACAAAGATCTCTAAAGTTCAAAAGGAAATGGATGCCTCATTGCAAGCAGAAAATTTCCGAAAAATGTTACTGACACTCAACGATGATGTGCGTGTAATTCTTATAAAAATTGCCGATCGTTTGCACAATATGCAAACGTTGGACAATATGGAAAACCACAAACAAATTAAAATAGCATCAGAAACATTATATATTTATGCTCCGTTAGCACATAGATTAGGACTTTATAAAATTAAAAACAAATTAGAAGATCTAGGTTTAAAATATACGGAACCCTACATCTATACTGATATTGTAAGCAAATTAAAAGAAACAAAAGAAGAGCAAGATTCCTATATAAAAGATATTTCCCAAGTTCTTAAAGCCGCATTAGATGAGGAAAAAATAGATTATATCATAAAAGGAAGGCCAAAATCTATCTATTCTATTTATCGAAAAATGAAAACTCAAGGAGTTGGCATTGATGAAGTATATGACAAATTCGCTTTACGAATAGTTTATAAATCCAATCAACATGAAGAAAAGTTCTTGGCTTGGAAAATATATTCAATAGTAACAGATCATTACAGACCAAGTCCAAGTCGCTTGCGTGATTGGATTTCTTCCCCAAAAACAACGGGTTACGAAGCTTTGCACATAACTGTTATGGGACCAAAAGGACGATGGGTCGAGGTACAAGTACGAAGTGAACGAATGGACGAAATTGCCGAAAAAGGTTATGCAGCTCATTACAAATACAAACAAGGAGGAACTGAAGACAGCGGATTAGATTTATGGCTTAATTTACTGAAAGAAGCCTTAGAAAATTCGGAGACAAATGCAGTAGATTTTGTTGAAGATTTCAAAATGAATTTATATTCAAAGGAAATTTTTGTATTTACGCCAAAAGGGGAAATAAAATCATTACCAAAAGGGGCTACTTCACTCGATTTTGCATTTTGCATTCACTCTGAAGTAGGAATTCGAACTAGAGGAACGCGTGTCAATGGTAGATTAGTGCCTTTAAATCACGAATTAAAAAGCGGCGATCAAGTAGAAGTAATCACCTCACAATATCAAAAACCAACCGTCAACTGGCTGGATTATGTTACCACTTCCAGAGCGAAAAATAAAATAAAAAATGTACTTAACGAAAACACCAAAAAAATAGCCGAAGAAGGAAAAGAAATTCTAACGCGAAAATTAAAACACTTAAAGATTACGCTTAGCGAATCAGTAGTCAATGAATTAGTCAATTTTTTTAAACTAAAAACAAGTTTAGACTTATTTTATAGAATGGGAATTGGCGCGATTGAAAATCAACAATTGAAAGATTATGTTGCTCAAAAAAACAACACTTTTATCAATTTTTTCAAAAACAAAATCAAACGTTCCTCCAGCACAACTACTACAGAAATTCACAAACAAGTCACAAATGGAAATTATGATTTACTTGTTTTTGGCGCTGAACAAGATAAATTAGATTACAAATTATCTAGTTGTTGCAATCCTATTCCTGGCGATGATGTTTTTGGTTTTATAACCATAAATGAAGGAATAAAAGTACACAAAAGTGATTGTCCTAATGCAATAAGTTTACAATCAAATTATGCCTATCGAATTATGCAAGCGAAATGGATTGATTCAACCCAGCAAGAATTCAAAGCAGTTTTACATATCACTGGAATGGATACCTTGGGACTTACCAATAAAATCACGAAAGTAATTTCAAGTAATATGAATGTAAATATTCAAAGTATTTCCTTGAGCGGTGAGGCTGGACTTTTTAAAGGACAAATAGCCGTAATTGTTCAAAACAACACTATTTTGAAAAAAATGATGGATAACATCAAAAAAATCGATGGTGTTGATAAAGTATCCCGAGAATATAAAAATTAAAAAAAGAGAATAACTATCCCAAGTTTTGTGATTAAAGATTAAACTTTTAAACTCTTAAACTTCTAAACTAAAAAATATAATTTATCTTTGCCAGATATGACACAAATTGCATCAGATAATAGTAAAAATCAAGAAATTGTAAAAAACGTTTTTACAATGTATCTTGAGAATCACGGACACCGCAAAACGCCTGAGCGTTATGCTATACTCCAAGAAATTTATGATAGCGAAGAACATTTTGATATTGAGAATTTGTATATCAAAATGAAAAATAAAAACTATCGTGTAAGTCGTGCAACATTATACAATACAATTGAACTTTTATTAGAATCTGCCTTAGTTCGAAAGCATCAATTTGGTCAAAATCAAGCACACTACGAAAAATCCTATTTTGACAAACAGCATGATCATGTGATTATGACTGATACTGGTGAAGTTTTCGAATTTTGCGATCCCAGAATTCAAACAATCAAGCAAACAATAGAAGAAATATTTGATATTAATATAACAAATCACTCCTTATATTTTTACGGAACAAAAAAAGAAAAATAACAAACACAATCATATAACTACAAATAACTTATAGAATGACCGCAGATTTATTATTAGGATTACAATGGGGAGATGAAGGAAAAGGAAAAATAGTTGACGTTCTTACTTCGAAATATGATATTATTGCTCGTTTTCAAGGGGGTCCAAATGCAGGACACACTTTAGAATTTGACGGCATCAAACACGTTTTGAGAACAATCCCTTCTGGAATTTTTCATAAAACTGCGATTAATATTATTGGAAATGGTGTAGTTATTGATCCTGTAGTTTTTCAAAAAGAATTAGAAGGATTGGCGAAATTTAATTTAGATATAAAAAGTAAATTAATCATTTCTAGAAAAGCACATTTAATTTTACCAACACATCGTATGCTTGATGCAGCATCTGAAGCGTCTAAAGGTAAAGCAAAAATTGGTTCTACGTTAAAAGGCATTGGCCCAACCTACATGGATAAAACTGGTAGAAACGGTTTGCGTGTTGGCGATATCGAATTGGAAGATTTCAAAGAAAGATACCGAGCATTAGCTGACAAACACGAAGCAATGATTGCATTTTATAATGTAAACATTCAATACGATTTACCAGAAATGGAAAAAGAATTCTTTGAAGCCATAGAAGAATTGAAAAAATTAGATTTTATTGACAGTGAAGAATACATGTACCAAGCTCAAAAAGCTGGTAAATCTATATTATGCGAAGGTGCTCAAGGTTCATTATTGGATGTTGATTTCGGAACCTATCCATTTGTAACTTCTTCAAACACTACTGCCGCAGGAGCTTGTACTGGTTTAGGTATTGCCCCAAATAAAATCAAAGATGTGTATGGAATCTTCAAAGCCTATGTAACACGTGTAGGAAGCGGACCTTTCCCAACAGAACTTTTTGATGAAGATGGCGCTACTATGGCAAGAGTAGGAAATGAATTTGGATCTGTAACCGGAAGACAAAGACGTTGTGGCTGGCTGGATTTAGTAGCACTAAAATATGCTATTCAAATCAATGGTGTAACCCAATTAATGATGATGAAAGGAGATGTGCTTTCAGGATTTCCAACATTGAAAGTATGTACAGAATACAATTATAAAGGAGAAAACATTGCTCACTTCCCATACAACATCGAACCTGAAAATGTAACTCCAGTTTATAAAGAGTTCAAGGGTTGGGAAGCGGATTTGACTGGAATGACGACTTATGAGGAGTTGCCAATCGAATTAAAAGAATATATTGAATATATTGAAAAGGAAGTTGAAGTTCCTATCAAAATTGTTTCTGTTGGACCAGACAGAAAACAAACTATCTTAAAATAATATCTTAACGTCCCGAAACATCGGGACGTTTTTTTTTATACAACTTTACACTATAGATTCAATTTCACAAATCTGATACGTTGATAAAAACTCAGCAGTTAGTATTTTTAACCGCAGATTCGCAGATTTATAATAATCTGCGGTTAATATTTTAGAATCTTTATAAAAATACTTATATTAAATTACAATAAAACTAAATTCAAGCTTTTCAAATGAAAAATCCAAAAATAAAAATCCAAAAAACCGAATTGCTTTCAGACAATTGGTATTTATTGAATAAAGTTACTTTCGATTATCAAAAAGAAGACAATTCTTGGATCACCCAAAAACGTGAAGTCTATGACCGAGGGAATGGAGCTGCCATATTTTTATACAACACCTCACAAAAAACCATTATTTTAACGCGTCAGTTTCGATTGCCATCCTACCTCAACGGCAACGAAACAGGAATGATGATCGAAGTTTGCGCGGGACTTTTAGACAAAGATCAACCCGAACAATGCATCATCCGCGAAACTGAAGAAGAAACGGGCTACCGCATTCCACAGGTTAAAAAAATCATGGAAACCTATATGTCACCAGGCGCAATTACAGAGATTTTACATTTATTTATTGGAGAGTATGACGCATCCATGAAAGTAAGTGAAGGTGGCGGACTAGAACACGAGCAAGAAAACATCGAAGTTATCGAAATGTCTTTTGATGATGCTTATGACATGATAGCAACAGGAGAAATAAAAGATGCAAAAACGGTAACTTTGTTGCAATATGCCAAAATAAATAATTTGGTTGGAAATTAAACCTAAACATATAAGTCATATAAGTATCTTTTGCTTATATGACTTATATGTTTAAAAATAACTTCTATTTATTTGGTTGAGGAGTTGTTCTTAAATAGTATTTAATGTATTTAAATCCTTTTGGAAATTTAGTTGGAATTTCGCTATCCGGAATGGCTGGTGAAATAACCACATCTTCTCCTTCTTTCCAGTTTGCTGGTGTTGCCACGCTATAATTGGCTGTCAATTGTAAACTATCAATCACCCGCAACAACTCGTCAAAATTTCGACCTGTAGAGGCAGGATAAGTCAACGTCAATTTTATTTTCTTATCAGCTCCGATAATAAATACGGATCGCACTGTAAATTTATCATTGGCATTTGGATGAATCATGTCATACAAAGTAGCTACTTTTTGGTCTTCGTCTGCAATAATTGGAAAATTCACCGTCGTTCCTTGCGTTTCATTGATGTCTTTTATCCATTCTAGATGGGATTTTAATCCATCGACGCTTAATGCAATTACTTTGGTATTGCGTTTTACAAATTCTGGATAATAATTGGCAACTGTACCCAATTCGGTAGTACAAACTGGCGTGAAATCTGCTGGATGTGAAAATAAAACACCCCAAGAATCACCCAACCATTCGTGAAAATGAATCTTACCCAATGTTGTTTCTGCTTCAAAATCTGGAGCTATATCTCCCAGTCGTAGTGTGGCCATTTTTAGTTCTTTTTAAAATTTATCTAAAGTTACTTAAAATAAAACCATTGAGGGATTTGATGCTTATAAAAATTTATTAAAAAATTAAAATCTATTTGATAAAAGGGTATTGCAAAACAAAATACCGATGTTCGAAATCTCCCCACTTTGTACCAATTACTAGATGCTGATTTAAATTTTATGCTTTTTATTTGTGTTAGCTGATTATTAGAATGGCTATCATGCTGGGAGACTTCGAGCTACTAGAACAATTCATTTCATTTCCGCTTTTTTTTAATACTTCGCAGAGAAAAACACTTAAAACCAAATTAATTTAACTTCATAAAAAAAGAGGATCTAAAATCCTCTTGATATTTATTCTAACCTCTAAACTATATCTCCTTATGTTTTAACGTCATCTAATCGGTTCTGTCCTACACAGACTTCATTGTACTACTTTCAGACGCAACGCATCCTAAGCTGTTGGTAAAAGCTGCTTTACAAAATGCTATTTGAATATTCCTCAGCTGTCATAATTGGAATTGTAGCATTCTTAAAGTCTTTTCCGTTTCTAGTTATTATTATTGAGCAGTTAGATTGCAAAGCAGAAAAATATTGAACAGCATCTTCAAAATCTTTGAAACTCGAATTCAGTGCTTTATCAATTGTTTCTTCATTAACCTCACAAATCTCACAGATTATCTTAAACTTTCGAAGTTTATTCAAAACAGATTCGGATGTTTCATATTTATTTAAAACGTAATTTATTGTCGTGAATGAAAGAGGTGAGACAATTATACTAAGTTTTTTTTGATCTGCCAAGGTAGCAACTTTAGCAATGGAATCAAAAAAAGGATCTCTTTCTCCCAACAAATCTAAAATTACGTTAGTATCTAAAAAAAGTCTGCTCATTTGTATTTTTGTTCTAAATAATCAGCACGATCTTTTTTATAATCATAATCAGCTGGAATTTTAGTACCTGAAGAAAGACTTTTTACAAACGGTGAAATTTGAAAGTCATCATTAGTCTTGTCTGAAGTCAAAGAATTAAGATAATTTTCTATAAGTCGAGACAAGCTTACTTTTTTTTCAGCTGCATACTGTTTCGCTTTTTCAATGATCTCTTGATCAAGCTTCAAAGTCAGTTTAGTATCCATAACATATAATTATTTATACGTACAAATATATAAATTTCGAACGTAACAATCACAGGTTTCAAATTTATTTTGGGATTACTATCATCCTTTTTCTGATTTGAGATGGCTGGAAGTTCGAAACCGCTCAATTTTCGGCATAACGAAAATTTGATGCGGAACGATAATTCCACTAAATTCCAGCTATATCAAAGGCTGTTAGCGGCTGCTGTTGTTGTTTTCATTCGTTGTTTGTAATAATAATTTTAGTAAGTTAATTGTTAGTGGCGGTTCTTCTTTGTGTAGCATTGAATGACAATTTTGACAAACTGGAATTAAGTCGTTTATTGGGTCAACCTGATATGCTTTTCCGATTTGTGAAACTGGCGTTAAATGATGAACTTGTATAAAACCTTTTCCGATTTCTCCATACGATTTTTCAAATTCGAAACTGCAAACCACACAAATTGCTTTCCAATGTTTCACACAAAGTTGTCTTGCTTTTGAGTTTCTTTCGTAGGAATTTACAATTATTGTTCGCTTAATTCCTTCAAAAAGTTCTGCGGTATATTCTTCTGAAATTTCTTCTGGATAAATTTCTTCGCCTGTCAAATCGATTTCGATTAATTCTTCGATTATCTCAGGTCATAATTGCCAAATAAATTTATTTCCTTCATCCCAACCGTTAAAAAATAAATCCCAAAACTTATATTTTTCAGTATTTCATACCGTGAAATTAATATCGTAAAATTCTGCAATCCTCTTCGCGTATCGTCCGATTTCAAGATTTAGTAATGGCTGAGTGGTTTCTAAAATCAATGCAATTTGGCTTGCATAAGCTTTATGGTCTTGAAAAGAGTACAAACTTTGAAAAATTGCTAAATCGAGTTCGTTTGTCAGTTTTTTATTTTGAAGGATTTCAGTCCATTCTAAACTGTTCAGCTCAGATGATTTTGCAAAAATGTCTTTTCTTATTATTGATTTTTCTTCTTGATTTTTTTCGTTAAACGGATTGGCTTTTGTTACTTCAACATCGATTTTCATTTGATTGCCAATAATCCATAAAAAAGAATGAGCGTCTAATAAAGTTGTATTATTGTCTTTTGTTTTTAAAAATTCTCTTGTTTGTTTAATTATGTTGATGTAAGTCGAATAATTTTCCCAAGAAAGATTATGACTTGTTTTAAAATCAGCAATTCCAAAAATTCCAATAATTTCAAAAATTTCGTCAAATTTTGTTTGAGAAATTGGCATAAACTGATTTCTGTCTTTTATAAAAACAAATAAGCTATAAATTGATAACTTAATTTTTCGTCAATAAACACTTCAAAAGCCGATTGATTTGAAATCTTGCTTTTAAATAAATAAAACCACAACCACTTTCGCAATTGTGGCATTTTCAAATTATCTAATTTTGAAGTTTTCTTCCCTCCATTTTTTGGTTTCTCAAAACCTGTTCTGAAATCGCTTTTTCTTTTTTATCAAAGACACTATTTCTGTGATTAAATTAATTATACGAATTCAAAAACCTCACTTTCATGATTTTGGACCATTTATAAGTATTCGGAATATTTAGCGTACAACCAAGTACTTAAAAAAATATTATTTTTCTTTTTTTACCTTAATAATCAATACCTTACATTAATTTGATATATATTTACAAGGCAATTCCAATAAACAAAATAATAAATATTTTTATTTTTTTTACCCTCAATAATTATTTTAAACATTTAAATCTTTATTTTATGAAAAAAACTTTGCTACATCTTGCAGTATTTATTATCACAGTGAATGCTATCCTTGCACAGACAAAAACCATCAAAACCGACATTCCAATTTTAGACCGTGAGTTATTCTTTGGAAATCCAGAATTTGTTGGTGGTAAATTAAGTCCTGATGGAAAATACATATCCTTTATGAAGGAATATGAGGGCATTATGAATATTTGGGTAAAAAAATTCGATGAACCTTTTGGGAATGCTAGGCCACTTACGAATAGCAAACGTCCAATGCAAGGCTATTTCTGGTCAGAAGACGGTAAATACATCCTTTATGTCAAAGATGAAAATGGCGATGAAAACATAAATATCTTTGCTGTTGATCCAATGGCAACAGCTGAATCAAGCAAAGTTCCAGCATCTCGAAACCTTACTCCACTAAAAGGAATTGCTGCAAAAATAAATTTAGTAAGTAAGAAAAACCCAGATTTAATAATCGTATCATTAAACGATAGAGATAAAGCTTGGCACGATTTATATGAGCTAAAAATTGCTACAGGAGAACTTACTAAGATTTATGAAAATAAGGATAGAGTTACAGGCTTTGACTTTGATTGGGACGAAAATTTAAGAGTAGTATCTAAAACTGACGAAAAGGGAAATACAATAATGTACAAAAAAGAAGGCGAATCCTTAACTCAAATATACGAAACATCAGTTTCAGAACAAGCTTACATTACTAGTTGGACGCCTGATAACAAACAAATCTACATAGTAAGCAATAAAGGAGATTTAAATCTTTCTACTTTACTTTTAATGAATTTAGACACTCAAAAAATCACTAAAATAGAAAGTGATCCTAAAAACAAAGTTGATTTTGGCGGACTTAATACAAGTGATTTAACACACGAAATTATTTCTACTTCCTATACCGATGACAAAACTACCTATTATTGGAAAGACAAAAAATGGGAAGCAAGTTATACCTATTTACAATCAAAATTTCCAGGGAGAGAAATAACTTTTCAGAGTTTGACAAAAGATGAAAAGAAATTATTGGTAGCAATTTCGGGAGATAAATATGCCTCAGAATTATACTTTTTTAATATTGATACTAAAGAATTGCTTTTGCAATATGTATCAAGACCAGCATTAAAAAAAGTAGAACAATATTTGGCAGCAATGACTCCAATAAAATATAAAAGTAGTGATGGCGTAGAAATTTCAGGCTATTTAACTCTTCCTGTTGGTTCAAGTGGAAAGAATTTACCAGTAATAATGTTTATTCATGGTGGACCAAAGGGACCTAGAGATAATTGGGGCTATAATTCATATGCTCAATTTTTGGCAAATCGAGGCTATGCTGTTTTGCAACCCAATTTTAGAGCAAGTGGAGGTTATGGTAAAAAATTCCTGAATGCAGGTGATTTACAATGGGGGAAATTAATGCAAGATGACATTACTTGGGGCGTAAAATATTTAATTGCTCAAGGAATTGCAAACAAAGATAAAGTTGCCATTATGGGCGGGAGTTATGGTGGTTATGCAACTTTAGCTGGTTTAGCCTTTACCCCAGACGTATATGCTTGTGGTGTTGATATTGTTGGCCCTAGTAATCTTTTCACACTTTTAGAATCGATACCTGCTTATTGGGAAGCAGGAAGAGCTAGTCTCTATGCAATGGTTGGCGATCCAAAAACAGAAGAAGGCAAAAAAAGAATGGAGGAGGCAAGTCCGTTGTTTAGTGCTGATAAAATTGTAAAACCATTATTGATAATCCAAGGGGCAAATGACCCTAGAGTTAAAAAAGCAGAAGCTGATCAAATTGTTATTGCTTTGAGAGACAAAGGAAAAAAAGTTTCCTACCTAATGGCAGATGACGAAGGCCACGGCTTTAGAAAGCCCGTTAACAATATGGCAATGTTTGCTGAAACAGAAAAATTTTTGGCAGGAATTCTTGGCGGAAAATATCAAAAAGAGATGCCTGAAAATGTTGCCAACCGATTAAAAGAAATTACAGTTGACATTTCGAAAGTTACCTACGAGCCTAAAAAATAAAATGTTTTAGAAATAATAAATCAACTCAATTAATCAAATCACTCTCAAAAAATTGAGCTTGGAATTTTAAAAACAAAACTGAATAACAAACCGCATATTCGCAGATTCTCTACTAGAAATCTGTGAATTTGCGGCGTATAGTTTATTCAAGTAAAAAAAGCTTCTTTATTCCAATTCTACCTTAACATGATAGTCTTTAGAACTCAAGATGGATTCGATTGATCCAAAAGTCGCTACGCTTTTTTGGTATTCTTTTTCTTTTTTCAGAGCCAATTGCCTCACTCCATGTTGAAAACGGCTTACTTCTTTGAGATTGTTCAGAATTAAACCTGGAACCATTGCTTTTTTTCCGTCATCGCCTATGGCAACCATAGTGAAATAGGAGGAATTACAATGTTTTACGGCTCCTGTTCGAATATTTTCAGCTTCAACACGAATCCCTACAATCATGGAACTATGTCCAACATAATTCACACTCGCTTTCATCGTAACTAATTCGCCAACTTCAATAGGTTTTAAGAAGTTAACAGTATCAACGGAAGCAGTTACACAATAATTTTCAGAAAATCGAGAAGCACAAGCAAAGGCAATTTGATCTAATAAGGACAAGATAAATCCACCGTGAATTTTACCACTAAAATTAGTGTGTGAAGGCAACATCAATTCCGAAATACTAATATGGGAGGATTTTACTGTTTTGAATCGGGTTTTCATTTATTTTTATTAAGATTTTTAAAAGCACTAAATTAGTTTATTGTCGCCAAGTCTATGAAATTTATTTTAGGCGATTCGCATAAAGAGCAACAATAGTCTTCAGGTAAATCTTTGAATAATACCTCTTTTGGAATCCCTTGAACCACATCTCCAAATTCAGAATTATAAAGTGTTAAACATTCAGGACATTGATGAACATCTTGTTTTTTAACTTCTTTTTTTACTGTAGTTGCACTTTCCTCAGCCACTGAAGTACCTAATTCATTAAAATATTTCTTGCTCAATTCAATCAAAATATTCGGCAGTTCGAGCTTATCTACATCTTGAGTATGAACAATGTATTCCTTGGAATTGGGGTCAAAGTTTTTGGCATATAAAACATTATAGGTTGCTCTAATCTTAATGGATTCTAATTCTTTTGGAGTGTCATTTTTTTCAATTACAATCGATGTAAAATAATGCCCATCTCTGTTGTATTCCGAAAGCCCAAAAGTAAGTCCATAAGTACTAATGTCAAATTGATCTAAAGTTCTAACCAAAAAGGTTTTCAAATTTAAGGCCCATTCTTCGGCTACAGGCAAATGCCAGTTTAATTCTAATAAGGAATGGCGGACATTGATCCCTCTTTTTCCTAAAAATTTTTCCCAATCTAATTTTCTTTCCTTAGGAATTCCTTTGACAACAAATGATTTCCATGGTGTGATACAAATTTTTCCGATTTTGCATTCAAAACATAAATCACACATCTCTTTTAGAAAATCTAAATCATATAAATTATTTCTCCAATATAATCCTAACCAATATTGATCAATACCCAATCTATTCATTCCTTCATAATACGGAAACGGGTAGAATGGAACATTTAAGGGCTTGTCGATAGTTCTATTATTTGTATCTAATTCGTCGTTAACCAGTTGAAAAATCATCTCGGCAGAATCAGGCTCTTCTTTTAGAATATTTTCAATAGCGTAATAGACTTCGGCTATATTCCAACTGTAAATCAAAACGGGATAGACTTCCATTTTATCCCATTTTGGCAAACGGATATAAACATACCAATAATCCTCATGATGGGAAGCTATAAAGTTAATATGCCCTGTAAACAAAGGAACCAATTCTTGATTTGGATCGGTGATATTTACTTTTAATTTGGGTTGTTCTTTAAATTGTTCTAAGACATACAAAAATTTATTTCCTGTAAGCCAAGAAGAATTTCTAAAAATATCTGTCGAAACATAGGACGAAACAATATTATTTCCGCTTTTTTCATTTGGAAACACAAAGTGATGTTTCCCCATTTTTTCCTTATCAATGGCTTTAAACCCTTTTGGGAAAATAATATCCTGTCTTGAGCCAAATGAAATAGATTCGAGTCCTTGTTCCATACTCATGGCAACAATTTCCTTTAATTCACCTGGTGAAATCACGCCTCCTTTTACTATTAATCGAGTTAATTCCATGTTATTTAGATTTTAGAATTTAGAATTCTGATTTTAGATTTCAGTTCTAAACTGATCACTTAAAACTGAACACTGATCACTTTTTATTTGCATTTAGCTAAAATTTCCTTTACTTCTGATTTGCAACTTCCGCAACCCAATCCTGCTCCTGTAGTTTTACATAATTCGGTAAAATTAGTTACACCACTTTTGATGCATTCCTCAAGGTTGCCAGCACCTACTTGACTACAAGAACAAACGAGTTTTCCTAAAACAGGCTTGGCGTTCGAACTGCCTCTTAATAAGGTGTTTCGTTTGTCGGACAATTCAATTTTACTTTCAATTAGGGTTTTAAATTCGGCAAATTCATTTTTATCACCCATCAAAATTGCACCTATCAACAAATCATTTTTGACTATACATTTCTTATAATAGCGCTGACCTAAGTCGGCAAAAACAATTTCTTCATAAGAATCATCATTTTCTGGAACTTCAATAATCCCAATACTACATAAATTAATGTCCTCGAGTTTTAAAATATTCATTAAAACAGAACCTTTATAAAAACTACTGATATCACCAGCCATAAAATTAGCCAAAATATCGGCTTGTTCTTCTGCCGCTGAAGTGATTCCAAATAATTGATTATTGAATTCAGCGATTTCACCAATTGCAAAAATATTAGGTTTGGATGATTGTAAGTATTGGTTCACTTTTACACCACGACCACAAGAAATTCCAGATTCTTTGGCCAATTCAATATTTGGAATGGTTCCAATGGTATACACAATGGCATTGGCAGTAAGGATTCGTCCACTCTTTAATGCTATTTCTAATTCTTTAGGGTTTTCAGTTTCGAAAACAGTACTAACCTCATTATCAAAATAGATTTGGATGTCACGAAGTTGCACTTCTTCTGCCAATAATTTACTTGAAATTCGGTCTAACTGACGCTCCATCAAACGTGAAGCCCGTTGAATAATAGTAATTTTAACTTTTTTATGTTTTAAGGCTGCTGCCAATTCCAATCCTAACAATCCACCTCCAACGATAACCACATGTTGTTCTTCAACTGGTAAATTAGTACTGTCTAAATAGTCTTTTAATCGATCCGCATCGCTCTTTTTTCTCATGGTAAAACGTCCAGGCAAATGCAATTGAGCATCTTCAGGGATGAATGGGCGACTTCCTGTTGCTAATATTAATGAATCGAAAGTATGCAGCACCTTTTTACTATCGAGAATTGTGTTTTCTTTTGTATTTAAATTCTCAATCGAAACATTCGAATTCATTGTGATATTCAACTTCTTTAGCGCGTCTTCTTTAATTTTCAAGAGTTGCTCCCAAGAAAATTCTCCTGTCATATATTCAGGTAACAATACACGATTATAAAAAGGATTTTCTTCATTTGAAAATACAATTATTTCGTCGGTCGTATTAATTTCTCTATAATTCTGAATGAATCTAAATGCGGCTGCTCCCGCTCCTACAACTGCAATTTTTTCGAATGGTTTTACAAATTTTCCGACTGAAACAGCAGTAAATTTAAAATCGGGTTCTTTCGAAATGGGGTCAACAACAGTGTTGGTTAGATTATTGGTTCTATTCAAATCGTTTTCTAATTGTTTTCCCCAATGCATGGGCAAGAAAACAACTCCTTCTTTAATCGCATCTGAAATTTTTGCTTTTACACGAACATTTCCGTTTTTACTTGTTACCACAACAATATCACCCTCCTTTATTGCAGCTTTAAAAGCGTCAATTGGATTTATTTCCAGCATTGGACTCGGAGTATGCGTCATCAATCGAGACACTTTACCTGTTTTAGTCATAGTATGCCATTGGTCTCTAATTCTACCAGTAGTTAGAATCAGTGGAAACTGGTCATTGGGCTGTTCAGATGTATTTTCAATTGCCGTCGGAATATTGAAAATAGCTTTTTGTGAAGGTGTAAAGAATTTTTTATCTGCGAATAAACGAGGTGTTCCAGGATGTCCATAATCAGGAACAGGCCATTGAAAAGTTCCTTCGTTTTTTAATCGATTGTAATTTAAATAGGAAATATCGATATTAGTTCCTCTAGTCATTTGAGTGTATTCTTTATAAACGTCTTCGGTAGTATTGAAATTAAAACCATTGAAATTCATTTTTTTCGCAAAACGAATTAGAATTTCTACGTCAGAAAGTGCTTCACCTGGAGGATTAATCCCTTTTGGCAAATAGGAAATTCGTCTTTCAGAATTGGTCATGGTTCCATCTTTTTCCAACCATCCTGCAGCAGGCAACAATAAATCGGCAAATTTAGCTGTATCAGAATTATGAGAAATATCTTGAACTACGACAAATTTAGCATTTTGCAAGGCTTTTTCTACTCTTCTAGAATCCGGTAAACTCACCATAGGATTCGTACAAATAATCCAAATCGCTTTCATTTTTCCCGATTCTAATGCATCAAACATTTCAGTAGCTGTCAAACCTGGTTTTCCTGAAATGGTCTCAACACCCCAAAAATCAGCTACTTCTTGGCGATGGACTGGATTATTTAATTCCTTATGAACAGCCAATAAATTAGCCATTCCTCCTACTTCTCTTCCACCCATTGCGTTGGGTTGCCCAGTTAATGAAAATGGACCTGATCCTGGTTTTCCGATGTGTCCAGTAAGAAGCGAAAGATTTAATAAGGCGGTATTTTTATCAACACCAATAGCACTTTGATTCAATCCCATTGCCCAAAGTGAAATAAATCCATTCGCCTTTGCAATAATATCAGCAGCTAATTTCATATCACTAATAGTAATCCCGCAAAGTTTAGATGCTTTTTCTAAGGAACTCGATAGTACTAAGTCTTTATATAATTGATAGTTCTCCGTATGGTTTTTAATAAAATCGCTGTCTGTATATCCTTTTTCGATTAAAATCTTCGCAATGGCATGACACAAAACAACATCTGTTCCTGGAATGATTTGCAAATGCAAATCAGCCAATGCAGCCGAATCTGTTCTACGAGGATCGATAACGATAATTTTAGTTTTCGGATTTTTCTCTTTGTGCATTTCAATACGACGAAAAAGTATTGGATGACAAAAAGCAGGATTAGCTCCAGAAATCAAGAATGTATCCGCTAGTTCGATATCTTCATAGGAAATTGGAACCGCATCTTCACCAAAGGTTTTTTTATAACCCACAACTGCAGAACTCATACACAATCTTGAGTTAGTATCTACATTATTAGTTTTAAGAAATCCTTTAACCAATTTATTAATCAAATAATATTCTTCAGTTAAGCATTGGCCTGAAACATAAAAACCTACACTATCAGGACCATGTTTTTTTATAATTGACGCAAAAACTGCAGCAGCACGTTCTAAAGCTGAATCCCAGCTCACGCGTTCCATTGGATGCGATTTGCTCCACCGCATTTCGGGATATAAAATTCTATCCGAAGTATCATTGACCACATAATGTAGATTCATCCCTTTTGAACAAAGCATTCCTTTGTTTACGGGATGATTTATATCACCAGTTACCGATACTCCATTTTTAGAATCATTGTTCACAATAATTCCACATCCTACACCACAATAGGAACAAGTAGTTTTGATTTCTGTATTTTGCATTATAAACTGTATCTATGTTAATATTGAATCCTTGTACAAAAATAGTCCTCTTTCAATTTTGAAAATGTAAAAATACGTATTTTTACGTATAAATACGTATTTTTAATAATTTTTTTTTTAAGTTTGTTGAATATTAATTGAAAATGGTTACAAATCTTAATACTATTCCAAAATGAAAAATATAAATGCAGATTGTTCCGTTTGTACCAATTCGAATTGTTTCATAAAAAAGCATTTACATCTTGAAAAAATGCAAGATTATGTTATGCAAAAAATAAATTTTTCATGTAAAAAAGGACAGCAATTTATGATTGAAGGCGCTCCAATGCAAGGATTGTATTTTATTTTTAGCGGAAAGGCAAAGGTGATAAAAACTGGAATCTACGGAAAGGAACAAATTGTACGATTGGCTAAGGAAGGGGATACTTTAGGATTTAGAGGATTTGGAACAAAAAACCGTTACCTCATAGCTGCTTCTGCTATAGAAGACACCGTTTTATGTAATTTTAGCAATGAGGTTATGCAAGGAATTCTAAAAAACATTCCTGAATTTACTTATGATATGATGTTGTTTTATGCACAAGAGCTCAATAAAAGCGAAAACAATGTAAAAAAAATTGCACAAATGAATGTTAGAGAAAGAGTTATTGACGCACTCTTGTACTTACACAAAAAATTTGGACAATCTAACGGTTTAATTGATATCACCCTTTCTCGAAAAGAGATAGCCGATTTTACTGGAACCACAGATGAACAAATAACACGGATACTCTCAAGTCTTAAAAAAGAAGGACTAATCAAAATTGTTGAAAAAAAAATAGGCCTATTAGATACTGAAAAAATGCAACGCGAAATAATTGAACACAAATAATTTCCTATCCACTTATTGCAATATTAATAAAAAAGTCCAAAATATTGGGCTTTTTTTAGTCCATAACTTCAAGCAAATTAACTTACTTATTAATCTAAGTAAATCTTTCCTTAATTAATCGAATACTTAATTCTTTTAATTTCCACACACCAACCTATATACCAAACATTTAAAACGTATTTTTGTATTTTAACATGTTTTATTATGTTATAAATTGTTTTTTTAGTAGCGTAAAAAGTCAAAACGCTTTGCCAAAAGCTTTAAGCCTAAGTATTAATACGTAGGTGCATTTGCAGAGTAGATATTTAAAAACAAATACTAACTAAAACATTCATTATGAAATTATCACAAAAAATTGGTTTATCCTTATTAGGTTTATTAGGCACAACAACTTATTCCCAAGAATTTAGCATGTTCAGCTTAGACCACGATTAGAATACACCAATGGCTTTGGTACTTTGTTAACACCAACAACCAGTCATACTTCCTTCATCGGGCAACGTTCCAGATTGAACTTAAACTATGGCGATGAAAAATTACCAATAAAATTAGCTTTACAAAGTGTACGTACTTGGAGAGATACACCAACTATTGCTACTATTGCTGGTTAAAAAACCCAGAGAACTTTCTGGAGGTATGCGCCAACGTGTGGCTGTTGCAAGAGCATTAGCCATGAAACCCGAATTGATCTTAATGGATGAGCCACTAGGTGCTTTGGACGCTTTGACTCGAGGCAATCTTCAGAAAGAAATTTTATCGATTTGGAGCGAAGACAAAAGAACGGCGGTATTAATTACCAACGATGTTGACGAAGGCGTTTTTATGGCCGACAGAGTGATACCATTACGTCCTGGACCAAAGGCAACTTTAGGACCTGAATTCGAAATTAAACTGGAAAGACCTCGAGATAAAATCGCTTTGAATCATTTAGTTGATTTCAAAAAATCAAGAAATGAAATTATTGAATATCTAATGGAAATTGGACAGGAAAGAACTGCCGGTATGGTAATTACCGAGTATGTTTTACCCGATTTAGTTCCATTAAAATTTGACTAATTTTTTTTAATGAAATTATTAATTGCTATCAACGAGTAAATTTAAAATAAACGTATCATGCTAGAAACCATAAAAGACAACAATAAATCCAATCGTGATCCTTTAGGATTTGAAAAATACATGCTCGAATTAGCTAATTTGACTAAAATCTATCCAACTCCCAATGGTGATTTTGTAGTATTAGAAAATTTGAATCTAAAAATAAAAGAAGGAGAATTTGTGTCCATTATAGGGTATTCTGGTTGTGGAAAAACCACTTTATTATCCATGATTGCAGGTTTAAATCCAATTTCTGGCGGGCAAATAATTCTTGATGGCACCCCTATTTCGGGTCCAGGTCCTGATCGCGGAGTGATTTTTCAATCGCCGAGTTTATTACCTTGGATGAGCGCATTAGAAAACGTACAATTAGGAGTAGATAAAGTTTTTGCAAACGCTACAAAAAAACAAAGGGAAGATATTTGTAAACATTATTTAAGCAAAGTGGGTCTTGACGGAGCTTTTGACAAAAAAGCCAAAGATCTTTCGCAAGGAATGAAACAAAGAGTCGGTATCGCAAGAGCCTTGGCATTAAAACCGCAAATATTATTACTGGATGAACCTTTTGGAATGTTGGACTCCTTGACTAGAGGTGAATTACAAGATGTTTTATTAGAAGTTTTAGACAAAGAAAAAACAACTGGAATTATGATTACTCATGATGTTGATGAATCTATTTTCCTAGCCGATCGAGTGATTATGATGACATCGGGACCTCGAGCACAAATAGGCGATATCCTAGACATCAATTATGAAAGACCTCGAAATAGAAAAGCTATTCTTGAACATGAAACCTATTACAATAATAGAGAACATTTAATTAATTTCTTGGAACATTAATAATTAATTTGGTTTTTGATAGAAATGGTTGTAATAGTGAAGCATTACGGCCTTTTTATGCTTAAAAAAGAAATAAATAAAAATGAAAATTAATTAAATTTTTAAGACATGACAACAACAATTTTTGATTTCATAGGAGACCAATCTGGTGAATGGAAAGTTACTTTAACAGCAACGCTGAAAGGTGACCCAATTTCATCAGTCTCTCATCTTACAAAAGTATCTAGCAATTTAATTCAAACTGAAAAGGGAATCTGGACACTGAAAGGAATCGTAAGCAATTTACGTTACACCGAAAAAAAAGACAAGGATAAACTTGTCTCTATTCAAGAAAATTTGGGTAGACCAAATGCAACTCTTGCTGCATTTATTCCCATTCGGAAATCGGAAGCATGGTGGAATCTAGCTCAAGATGAGCGCCGAAAAATTATGGAAAACAAATCCCAGCACACACATACCGGAATGAAATACTTACCCGCCATTGCCCGAAAGTTATTTCACTCTCGCGATATTGGAGAACCCTTTAATTTTTTGACTTGGTTCAAATATGCTCCTGGCGATGCCGATGCTTTTGAAGAACTTTTGTATACACTTCGAAAAACAGAAGAATGGACTTATGTCGATAGAGAAATTGATATTCGATTGAAAAAAAAAGTTTAGACACTAACCTATAATTAGTTAAAAGTGATACTATGAAAACAACTGTTATTAGCTACTTCAAAAAAATAGAATTCCAAAAAATTATTTTGTGGTGCTATCTAATTTGGTATTGCACAATTATGACGATATACTTTGAACCTTCATTAAAATTGTGGGCTAGTTCAATTGGAATTTCTTTCATTATTGGATTTGCTCTTATCTTATCTACAAGCCAACAAGGTTCAAAACAAGATATATGGATTAAAATCAGACTCTTTTTATTTCCATTTTGTGTATCCAGTTATTCTGCTACTATAAAAAATCATGATTTCATTCTTTTATTTCCGAGTAATCTATTCCATTTACTGATTTCAGTTGTCAATTGTTTACTATTTTTAGTATCCATCTGGTGTATTAAAAGATTTTATAAGCCTGATTATATAAATAAAAAACATTTTGATCAAACATTAACCTTTCAATAATCTAATTTGATATTCGACTAAAGAAATTGGTTTAGCTAAATCAATAAAGAAGCCGACTCCCAACTAAACTGGAGTTGGCTTCTTTATTTAGCTATTTAAAAAATAAGACGCTATTAATTGTTAGCGTCTTCAGTATTTATTTTGCAACAAACAGCTTAATTCTAACATAAGTTCAACGGCTAAAAGGTTGTGTTTTAATTTGTAAAAAAAAGACTATTTGGAAGTTCGAACTATAATATTCTTGACCAAAACTTCTGTTTTTATTAAATAGTATTTGTGGTAAGTAATTTGTATTTTTACTATCCTATTCCTTTTCAAATACTACTATTAAAATTCATTAGAATGACTTCAAAAACAAAACTACTATTCATTTCTTTTTTATTCTTTTTCCTATCAACTTTCGAAATTTCTTCCCAATCATTGAATAATACTATGAAAAATCCATTTCTTGTAGACCTCAACATCCCTATTGACTATGCAAAAGTTACCGCCAAAGATGTAGAAGCTTATGCCAATCAATCGGTGAATGATGTCAATACAATGATCGCCTCAATCAAGAAACAAAAGTCAGCAACATTTTTAAATGTATTTGGTGCCATGGATGACATTTCTAATAAAATCAGTAAAACATCCAACAATTGCTTTATGCTTTATTGGGTTTCTACCGATTCACTCATTCGAGCAAAGGGACTGTCTGGATATCAATTATTAGATTCATTATCCACTAGTATTCATTCTGATAAAGGAATTTATGATAAAATGCTCCGTTTCAAATCATCAAAATCATATGCTGCATTAGTAGGCAACAAAAAGATTTTAGTCGATGATGCCATTCTAGATTTCGAACTTTCAGGAGTGAATTTGAATGACAAAAAGCTATTGAAATTCAAAAAGCTAACCAAAGAAATCAGTCAGCTTTCCTCTCAATATTCGGATAATATGAATGGGTACAATGAAAACTTGATTGTAGATGAAAAAGCTGCCGAAGGATTGCCCGAAGCATTTAAAGCCAAATATAAAGTGGCAGAAAACAAATATGAGATTCCAATAATAAATGCTACCAACGCAACAATAATGAGTAATGCCACAAACGAAGCAACTAGAAAGGCGTATTATTTTAAATTTTACAACCGAGCTTCCGACAAAAACCTAAGCATCCTGGATAGTTTAGTTCAAAAACGATATGAATTAGCAACAATTATGGGCTATTCCTCCTATGCAGCTTATAACTTGGTACCAAAAATGGCCAAAGACCCCAAAACCGTTTGGGCATTCTTGAATGATTTGGTAAGTCGTTCAAAAGAAAAAGCAAAAGCAGACGTTACAATTTTAGAAAACCAAAAGAAAAAGCAATTCCCAAAGGAACAAAACGTTCAAATAAATGCTTGGGATGCTGCCTATTATAAAAACCAAATTTTAAAAGAACAATACAATGTAAATACCGAAGAACTTAGAGCATATCTTCCCATGAAGCAATGTCTGAAAGGAATGTTTGACATTTATCAAACCTTGTTGGGATTCGAATTTAGAAAAGTAGAAAATCCTTCTGTATGGTATAAAGAAGTAGAAATGTATGAAGTTTACGAAGGAAACAATCTAAAAGGTCGCTTTTACTTAGATCTTTTTCCTAGGCCAAATAAGGAAACATGGTTTTATGGCGTAGGATTGACTCCTGGAAAATTGACACCAAAAGGTTATGAAATACCCGTATCTATGTTGCTGGGTAATTTCACCAAAGCTACCGAGACCACTCCTTCACTATTGAGTATAAAAGAATTGAATACCTTGTTTCACGAATTTGGACATATTGTTAACGGCATGTCTTATAATGGTGAATTCTCCTCTCAATCTTCTTCTAAAGCGGATTTCAGCGAAGCAATGTCACAGTTATTTGAAAATTGGCTTTGGAATTATGACATTCTAAGTTCCTTTGCCAAACATTATCAAACGGGCGAAGTGTTACCAAAAACAACTTTCGACAATATGCTAAAGGCAAAAAATGTCTCTTCTGGTTTATCAGCAATTAGCCAGCAACGAAGCGCACTGTATGACATGAATTTATACGACAAATACGACCCAAAAAACCGAATTGCTACCGATCAATTATGGAAGAATCTTGATGACAAATTAGATGTCATGAAGTTTTATGTTGAGGGCACGCATTATCAAGCCAGTTGGATTCACATTAACACGCATCCGGTTTATTATTACGGTTACTTATGGTCAAATGTATTTGCTGAGGATATGTTTACAGCATTTGAAAAAAATGGACTCAGAGATCCAAAAACAGGATTACGATACCGTAAATTAATTCTAGCCAATGGCACTCAAAGAGACATCGAGGAAGCCGTAAAAGAATTCCTAGGACGACCATCCAATAATGAAGCTTACATAAAAAGCCTTGGACTAGAATAAACAAAAATCAATCTTAATTAAAATTTGGGCGTGACCACAAGGGTCAGGCTGTGCGCTGTATCCACGCCAAAAAGCGTGGGATGCCGCTTCCATCCTTCACGCAAGCCGAAACACGAGATAATTAGCAATTTTCATGAAAAATCTACAAGAAAACAATTATATTTGAATTAAATATAATGCGCTATTCAGTTGCGACAATCCACCCAAAATTGGGTGTATATGCGCTACTTTATAGCGACTATAAACGAGTTATGCGGCATTTTAAAGAACAACCAACAACATAGACAACACAATATGAAAAAAATCATTCCAATATTAATCTTACTTCTGACGACAGTTGACGGGTTTTCAAAATGTGCATCAAGCGGACTTTATTTTTGGCCGACTAAACAGACAATTAACCAAAACTCAATTTTTGTAATTGACGGCTACGCAACAAGCCAAAAAATAATTAACGGACTTGGGACAACTTATAAAGTATACTTGAAATCGGACAAGCAGAAAATTAAATTAAACGTTCAAGAACTATTGGTAGGACAATTTAGTCTTACACAAGCAATATTAAAACCCGAGACAACTCTTTCCGTTGGACAAGAATATGAATTGGTAATTGAAAATTTAGATGATTTAGAAACTCAAGTTTATAGGTATAATGACTCAACAAGACAGAGAGAAAAAATCAAATGGACAGTTAAAAATTTCAATGACACTACATCCCCGACTTGGACAAGTAATCCGAAATTCAAGAATAGCAGTTATAATATGTATGGTTGTGGACCTGCAATTTTTGCGAATTTTACCTATTCTGCTGCAGACAATTCAAAATATTTAATCAAAACAACAGTGAAAAACAAATCAACTGGAATTGAAACAACATACTATTTGAAACCGGATGACAAAGTAATTGCTATTGGACACGGTATGTGTTCGGGTGCTTTTAATTTTGACGGTGGTGACAAATTTGAAGTTGAGTTTAGCTTATTTGACGCTTCAGGCAACTTGACAAAATGGACAGGTGAAAGAATTGAATTTAAACGACCAACGTGAAAGAAAAACGACCGCATAACAGCACCTACCCAAAAGGCGGGGTTTCGTGTTCCAAAGACAGTTTTGTGGTTAATCAAACATTAGCTTTTCAAATCAAGTCTTGTGGTAAAAGACCCGCCCTTCGGGTAGCTGCAAACCGTCAAACTGTCTAAAAACCTCCCTTTCCTTAATTTGTTTTTTTTGTATTAAAAATCGTTCAAAAAACTTGTTTCTTACATTCCTTTTCTGTATCTTTAAATAGGTTTAAACCGCTAAAAAGATAGCTTATGAGTAAATTCATTATTGGAACCAACAGAAACCAACTCCCGCTTTTTGCAACATCTATTGACGATGCTATTGCGCAAGACAACGAAATCAGACTCATTGATTTATTTGTGGACAGTCTAAAACTATCGGATTTTGGATTTAATTTTGAGTTTGTCGAAAACGGAAGACCCGCTTATCACCCTTCGGATTTACTGAAACTATTTATTTACGGTTATCTCAATCGTATGCGTTCTTCCAGAACTCTTGAAAAAGAATGCTCCCGCAACATTGAACTGATTTGGCTTATGAAAGGGCTTGTTCCTGACCACAATACTATTTCTAATTTTCGCAAAGACAATCCTAAAGCCATTGCTCGTGTTTTTCGTGCCACAGTAAAAATGGCAGCTCATTTTGAACTCATTGGAGGAACTTTGGTAGCGGGAGATAGTACTAAACTTAGAGCTCAAAACTCTAAGAAAAACAACTTTAATCCTGCAAAAATAGAACGACACATTGCTTATATCGATGCGCGACTCCAAGAATACAACGCCGCTTTAGCCAAAGAAGATGGCGATTCTGAAAACAATAAAATCATCACTAAAAAAATTCAGAAACACACTAATCAAAAACAAAAATACATTGAATATCAAAATACAATTGACACCACAGGAGTAACTCAAATCTCGACTTCAGATCCTGATAGTCGCCAAATTATGACCCGTAACAATATCTCCGAAGTGGCGTATACCGTGCAAACTGTTGTTGATGCCCAGCACAATATTCCTATTGATTTTAAGGTTACCAATGAAAACGATTCCAAAGCAATGGGCGGTATGCTTCGGCGCAGCAAAACTATTTTGGGACACAACAACTTCACCGCCATTTACGACAAAGGGTATCACACCGGAAGCGAGTTTAAATACGCTAATATGCTTGGCATTGACGTTTTGGTAGCCATTCCTGGTGTAGCAGCTCATGCACCAGATTTAGCTTTTGATGTAGAACATTTTAAATACAACAAAGACAACGATTCTTATACTTGCCCTGCCAATGAAATCCTAACCACAAACGGAAATTGGTACAATAAAACCAATGGGAAATCCATAACCAAAATGAAGCATTACAAAACTGCTGGCTGTTTGTCCTGCGTATTTTTCTCGCAATGCACCAAAAATAAAAAAGGAAGACTCATTGAGCGTTCCCAGTATGCTGATTTGATATATGAAAACAAAATACGAATGGAAAACAACTACGAAATCTATCGCAAACGACAAGCCATTGTAGAACATCCTTACGGCGTTATCAAAAGGCAATGGGGATTTTATTACATCATGACCAAGAAAACAATCAAACACGCCTCTGCCGATGTGGGACTCATCTTTACGGCTTACAATCTGCGTAGAATTTTCAATTTAATTGACCAAAATCTTTTAAAACAGTATCTAAAAATGCTGACTTTATTTGTTCTTGCTATAAGAAGCTTTTTTAAAGCTTTTTACGCGTATACTATTTCTTATCCCAAACTAAATATATATTCTAAAAAATATTTAACTGGAGCTTAAATCAACTATTTTTACTCTGAAATTAATTAAAATAACGCAGTTTATAGGTTTTTAGACAAACTGCCGTTGGTGGCAAGCAACCCTAAATAACTAAAAACCTATTTATTGTGAAATATATTAAGATAAATTATACCTTTTGGTTATCATTACTTTTATTATTTTCTATATGGATAATAATAAGTGTTGATTTAGAAATATTACCATTAATTCCCTCAAATTTAAACGTTGAATTAACTTCAAAATTGAATCGGATTTTACTTAATATCTCTTATAGTAATATTGCTGCTTTTATATTTTTTTGGTTTACAACAACTCTACCAAGGAAAATTAGAATTCAACGTTCTAAGAAAATCATTTCTCGACATGTACATTCTTTGCTTATACAGTTATTTAGGATGATTAATCAGATTTTATATGCCTATAAAATTGAAAAAAAAATCGAAGAAGTTCAAGAAAAAGATTTAATTAATTTAAGTGGTAATGTTCTTAATACTTTCAAAATTTCATATTTATCAACAGAACACTGGAAGCACTTTTGGAAAAAAGGCAAGCAATTTACTGGTAGTATACATCGAGAAGTGGATTATCCTGAATCAGTTGTAAATATCTTAAATTCACTACCAAATATAATAGAACAAATTCGTAAAGCAAATCCAAAATTTCAAGTCGATGAATCTTTCGCTGAAATAATAACTTCCATTGAAACAAATCCATTTTTGGAAACGTATGCAAATAATAAATATCCTTTATTCCTAACTGTAGGCTCAAATGACAATTTATATTCCCTAATTAATGACTATAAACGATTATATAAACTTAAGTATCAAGATTATCATTTATATTCTTTTTTCAAAATAAGATTCTTTAATACTCAAGAATTAGTTGACTATGATGAAGAGAATAAAAAACGTCAAAACGAATATTCTTTAAAATTTAGAGCTGCTATCGCACTTAACCCTTGCATAGTTTATAATCCAAGTTATTTAGACTCAACTGCACTAATTTCTTCAATAAACGCAGGCTTAATTTATAGAAACAATAGTTGGGAAAAGAATTTTTCAATTTCTAAATATGAAAACGATATAATTATTCCAAATTTATGTGGATGTATTGTTTTGATAGCTGAAAATATTCCAAAGAATAAAATTATAGAATTTGTTAAAAATTACGAAAACGAAAAATTCATAATCCATATAGAATCAAGTATTTACAGAAATACCAGCAAAAAAAAATATAAAAACAAAGAAATCAATTTTGGATATTATAAATTATATTACAGAAAACCTGTAAATATTTTTGGAATTGAGTTTTATAAAAAACACCCTACTCGAAAGAAAATAAGTAAATTATGTTTTGTAATTAACCATATGATGCATAACCGAAAGCCTACCGCTAACACACGTCTGTAGCCATTTGCGAATTTAGTGGAATTATCGTTTTATTTCGTATTTTCGTTCAGCCGAAAATACTCGTCTTCGTAAGTTGCAAACGGCTACAGGCGCGGGAACGTTACAAAAAAATAATAAAAAATGAATACTAATTTGAAATTAGGTTGGATTGGTCTTGGAAACATGGGAAATCCAATGGTGCGAAATTTATTGAAAGCAGGTTTTAAAGTCGCCGTTTATAATCGTACAAAAGACAAAGAAACGCCATTAATCGAAGCTGGCGCAATTCCTGCGACTAGTCCACAGGAATTGATGGAAAATTGCGATGTTATAGTGACGATGTTGTCCAATGATGCTGCGGTAAAGGAAGTATTTGAAAGCAAATCAGGCTTATTATCAAAAAATAATTCCGAAAAAATAATTATCAACATGAGTACCGTTTCACCTGAAACTTCCCGCTATTTGGCAATGATTAGTAAAAAACATCAAATTGGTTTTATTGACGCTCCAGTTTCTGGAAGCGTAAAACCTGCACAAGAGGGAACATTGGTCATAATTGTTGGTGGAAATCCAGAAACCTTTGATCTCGTTAAACCTATTTTTAATGTACTTGGTAAAATTTCAATTTATGTGGGTGTTGCTGGCGTAGCTAGTTCCGCTAAATTGGCTATCAATTATCTCCTTGGGCTTCATCTTCAAGGATTAGCCGAAACAATATTATTTGCAGAAAATAATGGGGTGAGCAAAGAAAATATGCTATCAATTGTAAACGAAGGTGCCTGTGCAAATGGCATTTCAAAAATCAAATCTACCTCTATTTTGAATGATTCGTTTCCGGCTGCATTTGCCCTTAAACATCTTGTTAAAGATTTAAAACTGGCCAAAGATGCTGGATTAGATGCGCCATTAGCCAATCCTTTACTCGAAAGTTACAGCAAAGCACTAAATGAAGGTTTAGGCGAGGACGATGTGATGGCAATTATAAAAAGTCTGAAAGGAATTTAATCACCAAAAACTGCTAGTGAAAATCAAATTCAAATATAAAAAGTGGTTTTAGCTACAACACACGATTGATTTGCGAGAATCGTTTCACGTAATATTTCTCTTTAATCGAAGAAATCATAACGCCACTATTTGAGGCGTGAATAAATTTGATATCTCCATTAGCTACTTCCACAACCATTCCAACATGATTAATTTGACTCCTTCTACCGGTTTTAAAGAAAATTAAATCTCCTTTTTGAGCATCTTCTTTATTCACAATTACTCCAACTTGAGATTGCTCTATAGATGTTCTAGGTAATTGAATGTCATAGGTCCCAAATGTAGAGCAAATTAATCCTGAACAATCAAAACCCTCTTTTGTAGTTCCACCTATTCTATATTGAGTTCCAATATTTTCGGATGCCGTTTCAATCAATTGGTCCAAAAAAGCAGCGTCGTGAAATGATTTTGATTTGTTTGCATTTTTATTGATTTCTTCGACTATGATTTTTTCATTCAAAATATCTTCTTTAAATACTTTGCTGCTGCGAATGACAAGTGTTGATCCAATGGCAAGTTTTTTTGCAATATTTGGATTTTGCTTTTCTAATTCTATAACTGTAATACCATATTCTTTAGCAATTCCGTATTTGGTCTCCTTTGCTAATACCTCTCGAATATATTCTTTTTCATTGGTTTTAGTTCCTGCATCCGGAAGTGAAGAAACCGTTATTTGTTTCGCCTTATCACTTTCACTGAGGTCTTTATCTGTTTTTGGTGTTTTTTCTTTACTTACTAGAGTAGTACTGTTTTGGGTATTGACAGGAATAGAAATTATTTGTCCTCTTTTTAAAGATTGAGATTGTAGTATTGGATTGGCGTTTTTAAGGTCGGCTACTAATATTCCTTTTTTCTTTGCAATGGAAAACAAGGACTCTTTTGGTAAAACTTTATATTCAGTTCCTGCTATGGAACTATTCTTTTGCAAAGTTGTTTGTATTACTACCGCTTCTTCCTCTTTAGGAATCGATTTCTCTTTTATAACTGGTGTTGGAGTTTCTTTTAATACAATTTTATCAGAACTTTTTTGAGGGATTTTAATAGTGTGACCACTTTTCAAACCCTCTTTTTCTAGATTTTGATTGATTTTATATAACTCATCAACAGTGATTCCGTTTTGTTTGGCAATAGAATACAATGTTTCTTTTGGCAAAACTTCATAATTTGACAATTCAGTTGAAACATCCGTTTTCTCAATTTGTATCGGTAAGTTTAGCGTCTCTATTTTCGGATTTGTATTATCCTTAATAGTGTTTTTTGCAGGTAAAATATCCTTTTCGATACTTGTTACTTTATTTGATTTATTGGATACCGATTGTGGAATAGAAATCGTTTGGCCTTTTTTTAATCCTTCTTGCTCCAGATTTGGATTAGAGGAATACAAGTCTTCTACTTTTACATTATATTGTTTTGCGATTCCGTACAGCGTTTCTTGAGGTAATACTTCATGAGTTACATCACTAATTTGATTACCTTTTTCAGGTATTGCTTTTTCTAGTTTTGAATTTGAAGATGCAATAGGAATTATCAAAACCGATTTATATTGGATACCCTTTCTAGCATCAGGATTTAATTCGTAAATTGCTTTTGGACTTACATTATACGTTTTTGCAATTTTACTGATAGTTTCACCTTTTGAAACAGTATGATGCGTATATTTTTCTTGCGAAAACATATTAATACTATTAAAAAATAAAAAAAGAAACAACCAACTAAAACACTTCATAAAATCCTTTTAAATTTGTTTGCAAACACTAAAATATTAAATACTTTATAATCTATAAACACAGTGTCATTAATTGAAAATATGATAATTCTTTTTCCTTTAATGCAATAGTTTAAATATAAAATAATAATTGAAACAAATTTAATCTAAAATTAATAATAACGCACTTTTTTAGCAGCTCTTTATATTCAATTTAACAAATAAAAAGCGCGCTGTTTTCACAGCGCGCTTTTGAATTATATTTTAAATCTTAACTAAGCTAAGCTTCAGCAGCGATTAAATTTAAAGCTGAACCTGCCACAAACCAACCAATTTGACTAGCATTATAGGTATGATTTGCTAAAATAACATCTTTACTTCCATCGGCATGAACAAATTCTATTGATAACGGTTTAGCTGGAGCAAAATTCACTAAATCAATAAAGTTGATAACATCATCTTCCTGAATTTTGTCGTAATCCGCTTCGTTAGCAAAAGTAAGACCTAGCATTCCTTGTTTTTTCAAGTTGGTTTCGTGAATTCGTGCAAATGACTTTACTAAAACTGCTATTACACCTAGGAAACGCGGCTCCATTGCAGCATGTTCTCTTGAAGAACCTTCACCATAATTGTGATCTCCCACAACAACTGAAGCAATCCCAGCAGCTTTGTAAGCACGTGCTACAGCAGGCACAGTATCATATTCCCCTGTTAATAGATTTTTTACTGAATTTGTTTTTTGGTTAAAAGCATTTACAGCTCCAATCAACATATTATTAGAAATATTATCAAGATGTCCTCGGAAACGCAACCAAGGTCCGGCCATTGAGATATGATCCGTAGTACATTTTCCGAAAGCTTTGATTAATAATTTAGCTCCTATTATATTTTTACCATTCCAAGCTTGAAAAGGCGCTAACAATTGCAAACGATCTGAAGTTTCGCTAACAGCAATTACAATTCCTGACCCATCCTCTGCAGGCGCTTGAAAACCATTGTCTTTCACATCAAATCCTCTTTTTGGTAATTCATCGCCAAATGGAGCTTTCAACATTATTTCTTCGCCTTTATCATTCAACAAAGCATCTGTCAAAGGATTAAAATCCAATCGTCCTGAAATTGCTAATGCAGCAACCATTTCTGGTGAAGTTACAAAAGCATGTGTATTTGGGTTACCATCTGCTCTTTTAGAAAAGTTTCGGTTGAATGAATGCACGATTGTGTTTTTCTCTTGTTTATCAGCACCTTCTCTATCCCATTGACCAATACAAGGACCACAAGCATTAGTAAACACTTTAGTTCCAAGCTTTTCAAAAGCAGCTATCATCCCGTCTCTTTCGATAGTGTATCGTATTTGCTCTGAACCTGGGTTAACGCCAAATTCTGCTTTTGGAGTAATTCCATGCTCCACCGCTTGATTTACAATCGAGACCGCCCGAGCCATATCTTCGTAAGAAGAGTTGGTGCAGGATCCTATTAACCCCCATTCTACTTTTATAGGCCATCCATTAGCAGCTGCTTCCTCTTTCATTTTTGAAACTGGAGTTCCTCTGTCTGGAGTAAAAGGTCCATTAATATGGGGTTCTAATTCTGATAAATTAATTTCAATAACTTGATCAAAATATTGTCCTGGGTTAGCATATACTTCAGCATCACCTGTTAAGTAATCCGCTACTTTATCAGCAGCATCAACCACGTCTTGACGACCTGTAGCAGTTAAATACCTTCTCATGGAATCATCATAACCAAAGGTAGACGTAGTAGCACCAATCTCGGCACCCATATTACAGATTGTACCTTTACCTGTACAGGACATATTAGTAGCGCCTTCGCCAAAATATTCAACAATAGCACCTGTTCCCCCTTTTACAGTAAGAATATCAGCTACTTTCAAGATAACATCTTTTGGAGCAGTCCAACCTGATAATTTTCCAGTCAATTTTACTCCAATAAGTTTCGGAAATTTCAACTCCCAAGACATTCCAGACATTACATCTACTGCATCAGCCCCACCAACACCAATAGCCAGCATTCCTAATCCACCTGCATTTACAGTATGTGAATCGGTACCTATCATCATTCCTCCAGGGAATGCATAGTTTTCTAAAACGATTTGGTGTATAATGCCAGAACCAGGTTTCCAAAATCCAATTCCATATTTATTAGAAACAGAAGATAGAAAATCAAAAACTTCACTGGATTGTGTTTTTGCAAAAGCCAAATCCTTTTCAGCTCCGTTTTTGGCTAAAATTAAGTGATCACAATGTACTGTTGTTGGAACGGCAACTGTTTTCTTTCCAGCATGCATAAATTGCAATAAAGCCATTTGTGCTGTTGCATCTTGGCAAGCTACTCTATCGGGAGCAAAATCCACATAATCTACACCTCTTTTATACATTTGAGAAGGTGTTTTTTCCCAAAGATGTGAATACAAAATTTTCTCACTCAAAGTAAGTGGGCGACCAACTATCTCTCGTGCTGCATCAACACGACTAGTCATGTTGTCATACACTTTTTTAATCATATCAATATCAAATGCCATAATATATAAGTATTTTTTTGTTGTTCTAAATTAATCATCACAAGTTACAAAAAATTTGAGTAGGTATAAAAAAAAAGCCTGAGTTTATAACTCAGGCTTTAAAGTATGATTAATATTATAAATTATTTAACTAGCAATTTATGAGAAGGTGCAAATTTAGTTAGATTGATACCCTCAACGGCCATTTTATATTCATCTATTGTTGGAGTTCTACCAAGGATTGTAGACAAAACTACAACCGGTGTAGACGAAAGCAATGACTCTCCCTTTTTTTCATCAGTATCTTCTACAACTCTTCCTTGGAAAAGACGCGTAGATGTTGCCATAACCGTATCTCCTTTAGCAGCTTTTTCTTGGTTACCCATACAAAGGTTACAACCTGGACGCTCAAGGTATAGCATATTTTCGTATGCTGTACGCGCCGCAGCTTTAGGAACGTTATCGTCGAATTCGAAACCAGAATATTTTTGTAAAATTTCCCAGTCACCTTCCGCTTTTAATTCATCAACAATATTATAAGTAGGAGGAGCTACAACTAGTGGCGCTTTGAACTCTACTTTACCTTCTTGCTCATCAATATTCTTAAGCATTTGAGCAAGGATTTTCATGTCTCCTTTGTGAACCATACAAGAACCAATAAATCCAAGATCTACTTTTTTAACTCCTCCATAGAAAGACAAAGGTCTAATGGTATCGTGCGTATATCTTTTAGAAACATCAGCATTATTCACATCAGGATCAGCAATCATTGGCTCAGCAATCTGATCCAAATCAACAACAACTTCAGCGTAATACTTCGCATTTGCATCTGGTCTTAGAGCAGGTTTCTCACCTGATATAATCTCGGCGATTCTTTTGTCAGCTATAGCAATCAATCCTTTAAGAACTTGATTTTTGTTATCCATTCCTTTGTCGATCATGATCTGAATTCTACCTTTTGCTATCTCTAGTGATTCAATTAAGGTATTATCCTCAGAAATACAAATAGAAGCTTTTGCTTTCATTTCTGCAGTCCAGTCCGTAAACGTAAATGCTTGATCCGCATTAAGAGTACCCAGGTGAACCTCAATGATTCTTCCTTGAAATACATTCTCTCCACCAAATGTTTTAAGCATCTGAGATTGTGTAGCATGAACCACATCACGGAAATCCATATAACTTTTCATATCTCCTTTGAAAGTTACTTTCACTGATTCTGGAATTGGCATAGAAGCTTCACCAGTAGCCAATGCAAGAGCTACCGTTCCTGAGTCAGCACCAAAAGCAACCCCTTTAGACATTCTTGTATGAGAGTCACCTCCAATAATGATAGCCCACTCGTTTACAGTAATATCATTTAATACTTTATGAATAACATCTGTCATGGCATGATAAACACCTTTCGGGTCACGAGCGGTGATCAAACCGAAGTCGTTCATAAACTTCATTAATCTAGGAATATTTGCCTTAGATTTGTTATCCCATACCGAAGCAGTATGACAACCTGACTGGTATGCACCATCAACGATTGGCGAAATCACGGTAGCAGCCATGGACTCTAATTCCTGAGAAGTCATCAAACCAGTTGTATCTTGTGAACCAACGATATTTACAGTAACACGAACATCTGAACCAGCGTGTAACACTTTTCCTGGAGTTGTTCCAACTGCATTTTTATTAAATATTTTTTCTACAGCAGTCAGTCCTTGTCCTTCAACAGAAACCTCTTTTGAGGGAGCATATACAGGTACAATATTAATACCTAGCGTCTTTGATGCAAATGTTTGCAATTTTTTTCCAAATACTATAGCGTAAGATCCTCCAGCTTTTATAAATTCAATTTTCTGAGGCGTGAATGCTTTAGAAATATCTATTAATTCCTTATCACCGTTATAAAGTTTCTTTGTCTTTGTATTGATTGTAAGAACAGTACCTGTTGCAACAGAGTATACTTCTTCTAAAATAGGATCACCACTTTCATTACGAACAGGGTTACCATTTTCGTCTAATTTTTTAACCCAGTTTTTAAGGTCTAGACCAATACCACCAGTTACATCAACTGTTGTTAGAAAAATTGGAGAAATTCCGTTTGTTCCTGCAACGATTGGAGCAATATTAATAAATGGAACATAAGGACTTGCTTGTTTCCCACTCCAAAGTGCCACGTTGTTTACACCTGACATTCTTGAAGAACCAACACCCATAGTTCCTTTTTCAGCGATTAACATCACGCTTTTATCAGGATTCGCTTCTGCTAATGCTTTAATTTCAGCCTGTGCTTCAGGAGAAATTAAACATTTACCATGAAGCTCACGATCTGAACGAGAGTGTGCTTGGTTTCCTGGCGATAGTAAATCAGTTGATATATCTCCTTCACCAGCGATAAAAGTAACTACCTTAATTTCTTCTGCAATTTCAGGTAATTTAGTAAAGAATTCCGCCTTTGCATAACTCTCGAGAATATCTTTTGCAATTTCGTTTCCGCTTTTAAAAGCTGCTTCTAAACGTGCTGTATCTGCTTCATAAAGAAAAACTTGTGTTTTTAAAACAGCTGCTGCATCTTTTGCAATAGCAACATCAGTACCTAAAGCCAAATCAAGTAAAACTTCTACAGAAGTTCCCCCTTTCATATGAGACAATAACTCTAAACCAAAAGCTGGCGTAATTTCAGTAACAACTGATTCACCTAGGACGATTTCTTTCAAAAACTTAGCTTTCAAATTAGCAGCAGGAGTGGTTCCAGGAACAACATTGTAAATAAAGAAGTTAAGAGAATCTGCTCTGTACCCGTTATTCACATTTTTAATTTGCGTAATGATTTCGCTTAGCATTTCAGCACCATCAATAGGCTTAGGGTGAAGTCCTTGACCTTTACGTTCTTCGATCTCTTGGATGTAATCTTTATAAGTATTCATAATCATGTATTTTCAATGTTAATGGCATATTTCATTGATAATTTCAATATCAAATGGCCATAAAATTAAGTTTATTTTTTCGTGATGCAAATCTAATAATTAAAGATGAGAATTAAAAAAATTTAATCAAAGAAGCTATTTCAAGAATTATATTCACAAATAAATGAAATATTATGCTTTTAATTGAAAAATCATGAGTTTCAGATTGATAATTTGTATAATTACCAATTTAGCAGAAAAAACAGTTGTTTTACCTACATTGATTTGACGCTTTTTTCTAAATTTTAATGCCAAATATGTGATATTATAATAATCAGGGGAAAAATTGCAGCTTTTTGATTAAAAACATTAAATTAACTTATCAATAATCATTTCTTCGGTAATTCCTTCAGCATCTGCTTTGTAGTTTTTAATAATTCTATGACGCAAAATCCCAATTGCAACTGCCTGTACATCTTCTATATCTGGAGAAAATTTACCATTGAAGGCTGCATTAGCTTTGGCTGCCAAAATTAAATTTTGAGAAGCTCTTGGCCCTGCTCCCCAATCCAAATAATTTTTAACAAAATCAGTAGACAATGCATTATCTGGTCGCGTTTTACTGACTAATGTAACAGCATACTCAATTACATTGTCAGCAACCGGTATCCTACGAATCAAATGTTGAAAATCAATTATTTCTTGTGAAGTAAATAATGGATTTACCTTTTGTGAATTATCAGAAGTAGTTCTTTTTACAACTTGAATTTCTTCTTCAAAAGAGGGGTAGTCAAGTTTTATGGCAAACATAAAACGATCTAACTGCGCTTCAGGTAGCGGATATGTTCCTTCTTGTTCAATTGGATTTTGTGTTGCTAAAACAAAATAAGGTAAGTCTAATTTATAATTATGTCCTGATATGGTAACAGATCGTTCCTGCATTGCTTCTAATAAAGCGGCTTGTGTTTTTGGAGGTGTTCTGTTTATTTCGTCAGCAAGTATTATGTTCGAAAATATTGGTCCTTTAATAAATTTAAATTGACGATTTTCATCTAATATTTCACTTCCCAAAATATCCGATGGCATCAAATCTGGAGTAAACTGAATTCTTTTAAAATCTAAACCTAAAGCAAGCGCCAATGTATTTATCATTAAGGTTTTTGCTAATCCAGGAACTCCCACCAATAGTGCATGCCCACCTGAGAAAATACAAAGTAAAATTTGATCTACTACAGCATCTTGACCTACAATAACCTTAGCTATTTCGGTTTTTAACTCCTTTCTTCTTTGAACTAAATTGTGAATTGCTGCTACATCAGACATTTAATTATAGATTTTAGATTTTAGATTTTTAAGCATCTAAAACCGGAATTAAACATTATTTTTTCACCCACTTATTTGTGAATTCACAATCACGATATTCTCCTATAATTTTAATATAAGTATCTTTAATTTTATCATCAAACCACTTAGCTATTGCTTTAATTTGTTTTTCTTTCAACGCTAAATCTTTAATTTTTATATAGTCCATAGCATAATCAGCAGTATGCTGGTTAATTCTATTCGTTACTGTAATTAACTTATATTTTTTCTTTCCAGATTGATCTTCGTCTAAAAGTGGTTGAGAAATTTCATTGTCTTTTAAATTTGAAATCTGACTGTACAAACTAGGTTCCATTTTTGTCAACTCAAAACGAGTATCTTGTGTTTTGGGATTGATTAGAGCTCCGCCATTTGCTCGTGTTTCTTTTTCATCAGACATAGTTCTTGCAGCATCTGCAAAGGTTAGTTCTTTGTCGATAATCCTTTTTCTAATTAATTCAATTTTTTCTTTTGCTGCATTCAGATCTTCAGTTGTAACAACTGGTGACAATAAAATATGTCTCAATTCTATATCTTGTCCTTTTATCTTTTCAACGTATATAATATGAAATCCGAAATCAGTTTCAAAAGGTTCCGATATTTCTCCTTGAGCCAAACCAAAAGCAACATCTTTGAATTCTTTTACAAACTGCGTTTTTCTATTCATTTTATAATAACCACCAGTTGCTCTAGAACCTGGATCTTGGGAATACAAGACTGCCTTTGTAGCAAAACTAGACTCTCCAGCCAATATTTCTTTTTTAAATTCCTTCAATTTATCAATTACTTTCTGTTTTGCTGCATCTGAAACCTTAGGTGTTATAATAATTTGTGCTACTTCCATTTCTGCACCAAAAACAGGAAGATCGCTTTTTGGAATTGCTTTGAAAAAATTACGAACTTCTTCAGGGGTAATTTCTACACCATCGATAATTTTCTTTTGCATTTCAGAAGTTAATTTCTGCTCTTTTAAAATATCAAAGAAATAGGATTTAAAATCTTCTACTGAATTTTTTTTGTAATAGCTCACTACTTTATCTAGAGAACCTATTTGCTCTACCATATAGTTCAACCTTTCTTCCATCATTGATTTCACTTCTGCATCAGTTACTTTTAAACTATCTTGAACCGCTTGATGTGCATACAATTTGTCTTCTAATAATTTTCCTAACATTTGACATCTTGTAATGTCCTTTACTGAACCACCTTGACTGGTAATTTCCATATAGGATTTGTCAATATCGGAATCCAAAATAATGTAGTCTCCTACTTTGGCAATTATACCATCAATTTTTTGCCTATGATTTGACTTAATAACCTTCGATGAAGCTGTTACGCTATCTTTTATGACTTCTTGAGCAGTAACTATTCCGATTGAAAATAGTAAAATAAAAAAAGTTAGTGCAATTCTATTATTGATAACCTTCATTGAAATTGAATTTAAATGCATTTTTTGAAATTGTATTTTATTTTTAATGATAAATTATAGCTAAATATGTGTCTCGAATACGATTGTTATATCGTACAAATAATATTGCCCAAATATACACTTAAAGTAACATGAAAAATAATAGTTAAAACTTACAGTTTACTTTTTGATTGTGGCAAAACAAAAATAACAATTCAATAACACTTTACAAGTTTCCTTTCTAGTATTAACATAAAATTATAAGGATATTTTCGTTATTGATAAATTGATTATCACTTACATAAAAAAAGCTACCTATTAAAGGCAGCTTTTCTATATTTTAAATTATTTTATAATTTATTTACTTAAGTTTTCAATAAATTGATCAAATAAATAAGACGAATCATGTGGCCCAGGACTTGCTTCTGGATGATATTGCACTGAAAAACAATTTTTATTTTTCATCCTCATTCCAGCTACAGTTTCATCATTAAGGTGAAGGTGTGTGATTTCCATATCTGGATTGCTTTCCAATTCTTCTTTGTTTACCGCAAATCCGTGATTTTGAGATGTAATTTCACCTTTTCCTGAAATTATATTTTTAACAGGATGATTTATTCCTCTATGTCCGTTGAACATTTTATAAGTCGAAATTCCGTTGGCAAGCGCTATTACTTGATGACCTAAACATATTCCAAATAAAGGTTTGTCATTTTTAAGAATTTCTTTTGCAACATTTATAGCTCCAGAAAGTGGATCTGGATCACCAGGTCCGTTGGATAAAAAATATCCATCTGGGTTAAATGAGGCTAAATCAGAATATTTTGCATCATAAGGAAATACTTTTATATAACAATCTCTTTTGGCTAAGTTTCTAAGAATATTGGTTTTAATTCCTAAATCCAAAGCTGCAATCTTGTATTTTGCATTTTCATTTCCAAAATAATAAGGCTCCTTTGTAGAAACTTTAGAAGCTAATTCTAGACCTTTCATACTTGGAACTTTGGCTAAGGCAGCTTTTAATTCTTCAATAGGTGTTCCATCGGTACAAATGACTGAATTCATTGCACCATTATCACGAATGTAACTTACTAATCCTCTGGTGTCAACATCCGAAATACATATTAAGTTTTGTTTTACAAAATAGTCTTCTAAACTTCCTGCTGAATAAGCTCTAGAATAATTAAAGCTGAAATTTTTGCAAACCAAACCAGCAATTTTTATACCCTCAGATTCAACTTCATTGTCATTAACTCCATAATTTCCAATATGGGGATTAGTAGCTACCATTATTTGACCGAAATAAGAAGGATCAGTGAATATCTCTTGATACCCTGTCATTCCAGTATTGAAACACACTTCTCCAAAAGTGGTTCCAGAAATTCCGATAGATTTTCCATGAAAAATAGTCCCATCACTTAATAATAATATGGCGTTTTGTCTTGTTGTGTATTTCATTTTTTAAATAATTGTTGTGCAAATTTAAATTTTTAAAACAGTGGATGCAATTTTTTTTGAAAATATATATTTTTTAAAGTATTCATTTCGAAAATAGAACTTCTAATTAGACCCGATTTAAGTACAAGATTTTACTTTTATCCGTCAGGGATTGCACCAAAAAACAGGAGAAATAGAATTAAAAAAATAAACTGCTCCAAAAAAACAAAAAAAAAGGATAAACTAGTAAAAGTTTATCCTTAATTTTTATTGAAAATATATTTTCATAACTATTCAGTAGCTTCTGATGGAGTTTCAGCTTCAGTATCGGCAGCTGGAGTTTCAGCTTCAGCAACTGGCGCTTCACCAACAACTTCGTCTGCTTTTTTAGCTTTTCCACCACGACGGCTTTTTGCTTTTTTAACTTCTTTTTTACCACCATTGTAAAGTTCATTGAAATCTACTAATTCGATCATTGCCATATCAGCATTATCTCCTAAACGATTTCCAACTTTAATGATACGTGTGTATCCACCTGGACGGTCTCCAACTTTAGCAGCTACGTCTCTGAACAGGTCAGTTACAGCATATTTGCTACGCAAGTATGAAAAAACAATACGACGATTGTGAGTCGTATCATCTTTAGATTTTGTTATTAATGGCTCAACAAATTGTTTAAGCGCTTTTGCTTTAGCAACAGTAGTGTTAATACGTTTGTGCTCGATTAGAGAACAAGCCATATTAGCCAGCATCGATTTTCTATGAGCTGTCTGTCTGCCTAAGTGATTGAATTTTTTTCCGTGTCTCATTGCTATGTAAATTTAAACCTTTTAAGGTTTAGATTATTCTTTATCTAGTTTGTATTTTGCTAAATCCATTCCGAAGTTTAAATTTTTAATTGCAACTAGTTCATCTAGTTCAGTTAAAGATTTTTTACCAAAATTACGGAATTTCATTAGGTCATTTTTATTGAATGATACTAAATCGCCAAGTGTATCAACTTCAGCCGCTTTCAAACAATTTAATGCTCTAACAGAAAGATCCATATCAACAAGCTTAGTTTTAAGCAATTGTCTCATGTGCAATGACTCTTCGTCATAAGATTCTGTTTGTGCGATTTCGTCAGCCTCAAGTGTAATTCTTTCGTCAGAAAACAACATGAAATGGTGAATAAGAACTTTAGCAGCTTCAGTAAGTGCATCTTTAGGATTAATAGAACCGTCAGTTTTAATTTCAAAAACTAATTTCTCATAATCCGTTTTTTGCTCTACACGGAAGTTTTCAATTGCATACTTTACATTTTTTACTGGAGTAAAAATTGAGTCAGTAAATATTGTTCCAATTGCAGCATTTTGTTTTTTGTTTTCCTCAGCAGGAACGTATCCTCTACCTTTTTCGATCGTTAAATCGAAATGTAATTTGATTTTAGGATCTAAATTACAGATTACAAGTTCTGGATTCAAAACTTGAAAACCTGAAATAAATTTCTGGAAATCACCAGCTGTTAATTGATCTTTACCTGTAACTGAAATAGTAACAGATTCATTATCTATATCTTCAATTTGACGTTTGAAACGTACTTGTTTAAGATTAAGAATAATTTCGGTAACGTCTTCAACAACTCCTGAGATAGTAGAAAACTCATGATCTACACCTTCTATACGAACCGATGTAATTGCATATCCTTCTAATGCTGAAAGCAAAACTCTTCTAAGTGCGTTACCAACTGTCAATCCGTAACCAGGTTCTAAAGGTCTAAATTCAAATTTTCCTTCAAAATCGGTTGAATCGATCATGATAACTTTATCGGGCTTCTGAAAATTAAATATTGCCATAAATTTCGACTAAGTCAATTATTATTTGTTGTACAACTCTACGATTAATTGTTCTTTAATATTTTCTGGAATTTGAAGTCTAGCAGGTACAGAAACAAACGTACCTTCTTTCAATTCATTATTCCAAGTAATCCATTCATAAACATGACTTGAATTTGATAAAGAACGTTCGATTGCTTCTAATGATTTAGATTTCTCACGAACAGCAACTTTATCACCAGGTTTAAGGTGGTAAGAAGGAATATTAACATTTTCTCCGTTTACAGTTACGTGACGGTGTGAAACGATTTGACGAGCACCTCTTCTAGTAGGAGCAATTCCCATTCTAAAAACTACATTGTCCAATCTTGCTTCACATAATTGTAATAAAACTTCACCAGTAACACCTTTAGTAGCTGATGCTTTTTTAAACAAACCTCTGAATTGTTTTTCTAAAATTCCATAAGAATACTTAGCTTTTTGTTTTTCCATTAACTGGATCGCAAATTCAGATTTTTTTCCTCTTTTTTTAGCCATCCCGTGTTGTCCAGGAGGGTAATTTCTTTTTTCGAAAGCTTTATCGTCTCCGAATATCGCTTCACCAAATTTACGAGCGATTCTTGTACTAGGACCAGTATATCTTGCCATTTTAAATTGTTTAAGATTGAGATTATGAATTCAGGTCTTATCCTTCAATAATCGAAATTCAATCTTGGTTATACTATAATTATTTTTTGAGTATTAAACTCTACGTCTTTTTGGAGGACGACATCCATTGTGAGGCATTGGAGTTACATCGATGATCTCTGTTACTTCAATTCCACCATTATGCAAAGAACGAATTGCAGACTCACGTCCGTTTCCTGGTCCTTTTACATATACTTTTACTTTTTTAAGTCCAGCTTCAATTGCTACTTTACTGCAATCTTCTGCTGCCATTTGAGCTGCGTACGGAGTGTTCTTTTTAGAACCTCTGAAACCCATTTTACCCGCTGAAGACCAAGAAATAACATCACCTTTCTTGTTTGTTAACGAGATAATGATGTTGTTAAAAGTAGCACTAATATGAGCTTCACCCGTTGATTCAACGATAACTTTACGTTTTTTTGTAGTTGCTTTAGCCATATTACTTATTATTTAGTTGCTTTTTTCTTGTTGGCAACAGTTTTTCTTTTTCCTTTTCTTGTTCTAGAGTTGTTCTTAGTTCTTTGCCCTCTTAATGGAAGACCAGATCTATGACGGATACCTCTATAACATCCAATATCCATTAAACGTTTGATGTTTAAAGAAACTTCTGAACGTAGTTCACCTTCAATTTTGAAAAATGATACGGCTTCACGAATTGCTCCGATTTCGTCGTCATTCCAATCTTGAACTTTTGTATCTTGGCTAACTTGAGCTTTTTCTAAAACCTCAATTGCTCTACTTTTACCAATTCCGAAGATGTAGGTTAAAGCGATAACTCCTCTTTTGTTTTTTGGGATGTCTACCCCTGCTATTCTTGCCATAACTATCCTTGTCTTTGTTTAAATCTAGGATTCTTTTTGTTGATTACGTATAATCTGCCTTTTCTTCGTACAATCTTGCACTCGGCACTTCTTTTTTTAACTGATGCTCTTACTTTCATTTTGAATATCTTTAATATCTATAAGTAATTCTTGCTTTTGACAAATCGTAAGGACTCATTTCTAGTTTCACTTTATCACCAGGTAATAATTTGATGTAATGCATACGCATTTTTCCAGATATATGAGCTATTACAATATGTCCATTTTCTAATTCAACACGGAACATAGCATTAGATAATGCCTCTATAATCGATCCGTCTTGCTCTATTGCTGATTGTTTTGCCATAAGATTAAGCTACTGCTTTTCTATTTTTTCCACTTTTCATTAATCCATCATAATGCTTGTTCAACAGATATGAATTGATTTGTTGAATAGTATCTATTGCGACACCAACCATTATTATCAATGATGTACCTCCAAAAAACATTGCCCATGATTGTTGAACATCCATAACACTTACAATAATTGCTGGGAACACAGCGATAAGAGCAAGAAATAAAGATCCTGGAAACGTTATTAAAGACATCACTTTGTCTAAAAATTCAGATGTTTCAACTCCTGGTCTTACACCTGGAATAAAACCGCCACTTCTTTTCAAATCATCAGACATTTTATTAGTAGGTATCGTAATTGCAGTATAAAAGAAAGTAAACACAACAATTAAAGTTGCAAAAACTAAATTATACCAAAATCCGAACATATTACTAAATGCACCAACGATTGATTGTGAAGCATCTGATTTAGACAATCCTGCAACAGCAGCAGGTATAAACATAATTGCTTGTGCAAAAATGATTGGCATAACACCAGAAGCATTTAATTTTAATGGTATCCATTGTCTGTTACCACCCATCATATCTTTTTCGAAATCTCCAGATGTAGTACGACGTGCATACTGAACAGGGATTTTTCTTACTGCCATTACTAACAATATACAAGATACAATAACAAGCAACCAAACAATAATTTCAATTACCAATAACATTGGACCTCCATTGTTATTCGTTACTCTAGCAGCAAATTCTTGAATAAAAGCTTGCGGAAGCCTAGCAATAATACCAACCATTATTAATAGTGATATACCATTTCCGATTCCTTTATCAGTAATTTTCTCCCCTAACCACATAGCAAAAATAGTACCTGTAACTAAGATTATTACAGAAGAAAATAAGAATTCAAATGAATTAAAACCTAACAAGAATGCACTACTAGGCAATTGTCTGTATAGATTATAAATGTATCCAGGTCCTTGTACCAATGTAATACCAATTGTTAACCAACGGGTAATTTGATTGATTTTTTTTCTTCCACTTTCACCATCACTCTGCAATTTTTGCAAATAAGGAATCGCAATTCCCATAAGCTGAACCACAATTGAGGCAGAAATGTAAGGCATAATACCAAGAGCAAAAACTGAAGCTTTAGAAAAAGCACCACCAGTAAACATATCTAGGATAGATCCTATTCCACTTTTGGTTTGTCCTGCTAAACCTGTTAATTGCGTTGCATCAATACCTGGAAGAGTTACATGTGCTCCAAAACGATAAACTACTAATATTCCTAAAGTAATTAGGATTCTATTTTTTAGTTCCTCGATTTTCCAAACATTAATTATTGATTCAATAAATTTCTTCATCTTAATCGGAAAATTAAAGGGTTACAGCTTCTCCTCCAGCAGCTTCAATAGCGGCTTTTGCAGTTGCAGTAAATTTGTGAGCAGTTACTTTTAATTTTGCTTTCAATTCTCCTCTACCTAAAATCTTAACGATTTCATTTTTAGTAGCTAGACGATTTGCAACATAAACAGTCATGTCAACTGAATCTGTTACGATACCATTATCTACTAATAATTGAAGTGTATCAAGATTAACACCTTCGTATTCTTTACGATTGATGTTTGTGAAACCAAACTTAGGTACACGTCTTTGAAGTGGCATTTGCCCTCCTTCAAATCCAATCTTTTTAGAATATCCAGAACGAGATTTTGCTCCTTTGTGACCACGTGCCGCAGTACCACCTTTTCCAGAACCTTCTCCTCTACCTAATCTTTTATTTTGATTGTGTGTAGACCCTTCAGCAGGTTGTAAGTTACTTAAATTCATAACAGTATTTGTTATTTAGTTTCCTCAACAGAAACTAAGTGTTTAACTTTATTTATCATTCCAAGGATAGTTGGATTTGAATCGTGTTCTACCACTTGACCCATTTTTCGAAGACCTAAAGCCTCTAATCCTCTTTTTTGAGTAAGTGGACAATTGATTTTACTTCTTACTTGTTTTACTAATAATTTAGCCATAATTTCCTTGAATTAACCTTTAAAAACTTTCTCTAATGAAACGCCTCTTTGTTTTGCAACAGTATAAGCACTTCTCATTTGTAATAAAGCATCAAAAGTTGCTTTTACCACGTTGTGAGGATTTGATGACCCTTGAGATTTTGACAATACATCATGTATTCCAACTGACTCAAGTACTGAACGAACAGCACCACCAGCAATAACTCCTGTACCATGAGAGGCAGGAATTAAAAACACACGTGCTCCACCAAATTTACCTTTTTGTTCGTGAGGAACTGATTGACCATTCAAAGGAATTTTAACTAAATTTTTCTTAGCATCTTCTACTGCTTTCGCAATTGCTTCAGAAACGTCTTTAGATTTTCCTAATCCGTGACCAACTACTCCATTCTCATCACCTACAACTACAATAGCAGAAAAACCAAATGCTCTACCCCCTTTTGTAACTTTAGTAACACGATTTACACTTACCAAACGATCTTTTAATTCAAGACCACTTGGTTTTACTAGCTCTACATTCTTGTATTTACTATTAGACATACTATATTAGAATTTAAGTCCAGCCGCTCTCGCGCCTTCCGCTAATGATTTAATACGACCGTGATATAAATAACCCCCTCTATCGAAAGTAACTTTTTCTATCCCAGCTTTTAACGCTTTTTCTGCAACTAGTTTTCCAACTGCTGTTGCAACTTCTACGTTTGTACCTTTTCCTATTTCTTTTTCTCTTGAAGAAGCAGCTAATAAAGTAACTCCGTTTACGTCATCAATAAGTTGAGCATAAATTTCTTTGTTACTTCTAAATACAGAAAGTCTTGGATTAGTAGCAGTACCACTAATTGTTTTTCTAATTCTGAATCTGATTCTCTGTCTTCTTTCAGGTTTTGTTAATGACATAATGTTATTTTTTACGCTGATTTACCTGCTTTTCTTCTTAATACTTCACCTACAAATTTAACACCTTTTCCTTTGTACGGTTCTGGTTTGCGGAAACCTCTGATTTTCGCAGCTACCTGACCTAAAAGTTGTTTGTCAAATGATGTTAACTTCACAATTGGGTTTTTACCTTTTTCAGATATAGTTTCCAAAGTTACTTCTGGAGCTACTTCTAAAACAATATTGTGAGAATATCCAAGAGCTAAATCTAATTTTTGACCTTGGTTTGAAGCTCTGTAACCTACTCCTACTAATTCTAGAGATTTTGTAAAACCTTCTGTAACACCGATAATCATATTATTGATTAAAGATCTGTACAATCCGTGTTTTGCTCTCTGGTCTTTATGATCAGATGATCTGTCTACTTGAACTTGATCTCCTTCAACTGTTACAGTAACGTCCGAAAACTCCTGAGTAAGTTGACCATTTTTTCCTTTTACTGTAATGATACCATTAGCAACTTCAACAGTTACTCCGGCAGGGATTACAACGGGATTTTTACCTATTCTTGACATCTTATAAGTCTTTTAATTAGTATACGTAACAAATTACTTCACCACCTACATTCAATTGTTTTGCCAATTTCCCAGTCATAAGACCTTTAGATGTTGAAACAATTGCAATTCCTAATCCGTTAAGGATTCTTGGGATGTTTGAAGAACCTGAATATTTACGTAAACCTGGTTTACTAATTCTTTGGATATCTTTAATTACTGGCTCTTTAGTAACTTTATCGTACTTTAAAGCTATTTTGATTGAACCCTGAACAGAGTTGTCTTCAAATTTGTAACTTAAGATATATCCTTGATCAAATAAGATCTTAGTTATTTCTTTTTTTAGATTAGATGCTGGAATTTCGACAACTTTGTGGTTTGCAGCCACAGCGTTTCTAACTCTCGTTAAATAATCTGCAATAGGATCTGTATTCATTTTTATTAATTTGCGGTCTTGGTTTTCAATGAAACTCTTTCATCGAACCTTAAACCAATTTATAATTATTTATTACCAAGATGCTTTTTTAACACCTGGTATCAATCCGTTATTTGCCATTTCACGAAATGTTACACGCGAAACGCCAAATTGACGTATATAACCTCTTGGTCTACCTGTTATTTTACAACGATTGTGTAAACGAACTGGTGAAGCATTTTTAGGTAACTTTTGCAAACCTACAGAATCTCCAGCTTCTTTCAAAGCTTTTCTTTTCTCAGCATACTTTGCTACCGTTTTTTCTCTCTTCACCTCACGGGCTTTCATTGATTCTTTAGCCATATCTTAATTCTTTTTAAAAGGTAATCCTAATTCAGTCAATAATGACTTTGCTTCCTTATCTGTTTTGGCAGAAGTTACAAAAGTGATATCCATACCTGATATTTTGTTTACTTTATCAATATCAATTTCTGGGAAAATGATTTGCTCCAAAACACCAAGATTATAGTTTCCTCTTCCGTCAAATCCAGTAGCTTTTATACCGCTGAAATCCCTTACACGTGGCAAAGAAGATGTAACTAATCTATCTAGAAATTCATACATTCTTTCTCCACGCAAAGTTACTTTTGCTCCAATAGGCATCCCTTTTCTCAATTTGAAAGACGCAACGTCTTTCTTTGAAATTGTAGATATTGCTTTCTGTCCAGTTATCTTTGTTAACTCATCAACTGCATAGTCAATTAGTTTTTTATCAGATACAGCTGCACCAACTCCTTTACTTAAAACGATTTTTTCCAGTTTTGGAACTTGCATTACGTTTGTGTATCCGAATTCTTCTTTAAGAGCAGAGATAACTCTACTCTTATATTCTTCTTTTAGTCTAGGTATATATGCCATTACTATAGTACTTGATTAGATTTTTTTGAAAATCTTACTTTCTTATCTCCTTCAACTCTAATTCCTACTCTTGTTGTTTCCTTAGTTTTAGGATCAATTAGAGAAATATTAGATATTTGAATAGAAGCTTCTTTCTTTACAATACCACCTTGAGGGCTTTTTGCACTTGGTTTCGTATGTTTTGAAACCATGTTTACACCTTCAACGACGGCTTTATTTTTCTCACGGTAAACACGTAATACTTTACCTTCTGCACCTTTATGGTCTCCAGCAATAACTCTTACGATATCTCCTGTTTTTATTTTTAGCTTTATCATCTTAAAATAATTAAAGCACTTCTGGTGCTAATGATACAATTTTCATGAATTGTTTTTCACGAAGTTCTCTTGCTACTGGTCCAAAAACACGAGTTCCTCTCATTTCCCCTGCAGCATTCAAAAGAACACATGCATTGTCATCGAAACGGATATAAGAACCATCGGCTCTTCTCACTTCTTTTTTGGTACGTACAACAACTGCAGTTGAAACAGCTCCTTTTTTAACGCTTCCGTTAGGAGCAGTATCTTTGATAGAAACTACAATCTTGTCACCAACAGAGGCATACCTTCTTTTGGTACCTCCTAAAACACGGATAGTTAAAACTTCTTTTGCTCCCGTATTATCTGCTACTTTTAGTCTTGATTCTTGTTGTACCATAATTATTTAGCTCTTTCAATGATTTCAACTAACCTCCAACATTTTGTTTTACTTAAAGGACGCGTTTCGCTAATTCTTACAGTATCTCCAATGTTACAGTCGTTTTTTTCGTCGTGTGCATGATATTTTTTTGTCTTCAACACGAACTTACCGTATAAGGGATGTTTTACTCTACGAACTTCAGCAACAACAATAGATTTATCCATTTTGTCTGAAGTAACAACCCCAATTCTTTCTTTTCTTAAATTTCTTTTTTCTTCCATCTTTCAGTAGACTACAATTATTGTAACTCTCTTTTAGTAAGTTCTGTAGCTAATCTTGCAACTGTTCTTCTTACACTTCTAATTTGAAGTGGATTCTCAATTGGAGAAATAGCGTGAGCCATTTTTAGGTCGGCATATGCCTTCTTAGTTTGACTAAGTTTTTCTTGCAACTCTGCTGCAGAAAGATCTTTTATTTCTGATTGTTTCATAATATATTATTAATTATGCTTCGAAATCTCTAGCAACAACGAATTTAGTTTTACATGGAAGTTTTTGTGCTGCAAGACGTAACGCCTCTTTTGCAACTGACAAAGGTACTCCTCCAACTTCAAACATAATTCTTCCGGGTCTAACAACGGCAGCCCAATATTCTACTGCTCCTTTTCCTTTACCCATACGTACCTCAAGAGGTTTCTTTGTGATTGGTTTGTCTGGAAATATTTTAATCCATAATTGTCCTTCTCTTTTCATAAAACGAGTTGCAGCGATACGCGCAGCTTCGATTTGACGAGAGGTTAAGAACATTCCATCTTCATGTACAGATTTAATACCAAACATTCCATTAGAAAGTTCATGTCCTCTTTGAGAGTTCCCTTTCATTTTACCTTTTTGTACCTTACGGTATTTTGTTCTTTTAGGCTGTAACATTTTTCTTTAGTTTAAAAATTTACTTTCGTTTACGAGCGTCTGGTTTACCACCTTTGTTAAAAGGTTTTCTGTCTCCTCTTGGAGAATCGCCACCTTTACCAGAACCGGATTGTTTTTTATCCATTCCTGCAAGTGGAGAAAGATCTCTCTTTCCATAAACTTCACCTTTCATGATCCATACTTTGATACCCATTCTACCATAAGTAGTATGTGCTTCAGCCAAAGCATAATCAATATCAGCTCTGAAAGTTGATAGAGGCACTCTTCCTTCTTTGAAACCCTCTGAACGAGCCATCTCTGCACCATTCAAACGACCAGAAATCAAAACTTTGATACCTTCAGCGTTCATACGCATAGAAGCAGCAATAGCCATTTTGATTGCACGTCTGTAAGAAATACGGCTTTCGATTTGACGACAGATGCTTGTAGCAACTAGATACGCGTCAAGTTCAGGTCTTTTTATTTCAAAGATGTTGATTTGAACCTCTTTGTCAGTAACTTTCTTAAGTTCCTCTTTCAACTTGTCTACCTCTTGGCCACCTTTTCCGATAATAATACCAGGTCTAGCAGTAGTGATAGTAACGGTTACAAGTTTCAAAGTTCTCTCGATGATTACTTTTGATACACTAGCTTTTGATAAACGAGCATGGATATACTTTCTGATTTTATAATCTTCGGCTAATTTATCACCGTAATCATTTCCACCATACCAGTTTGAGTCCCATCCTCTGATGATACCAAGTCTATTTCCAATTGGATTTGTCTTTTGTCCCATCTTTATTAAATTGCTTGTGTGTTATTAATAGATCCTAACACGATTGTTACGTGGTTTGAACGTTTTCTAATTCTGTGAGCGCGACCTTGTGGAGCTGGACGAAGTCTTTTCAACATCATTCCACCATCTACTCTAATCTCTTTAACAAATAAACCAGCTTCTTCCATATTAGCATCAGGGTTTTTCGCTTGCCAGTTGGCAATTACAGATAAAACCAATTTCTCTAATTTTCTTGAAGCTTCTTTAGAACTAAATCTTAATATGTTAAGTGCTCTTTCTACCTTCTGACCTCTTACCAAGTCCGCTACTAAGCGCATTTTTCTAGGTGAAGTAGGGCAGTTATTCAATTTTGCGAAAGCAAGTGACTTATTAGCCTCTTTTCTCGCGTCTGCTGTTTCTCTTTTACGAACTCCCATTGCTTCTTATTTTTTACCTTTATTTTTTGCTCCAGCGTGACCTCTAAATGATCTTGTTGGTGAAAACTCTCCTAATTTGTGACCTACCATGTTTTCTGTTACGTAAACTGGTACAAATTGACGACCGTTATGAACTGCGATTGTTTGTCCAACAAAGTCAGGAGTAATCATAGAAGCTCTAGACCAAGTCTTTACTACTCCTTTATTCCCTTTTTCTATGTTTTCTTCAACCTTCTTTTCTAACTTATAATGAACGAAAGGTCCTTTTTTTAATGAACGTGCCATATCTTATTATTTCTTTCTACGTTCTACAATATACTTGTTACTCGGGTTTTTCTTAGAACGTGTTCTATAACCTTTAGCAGGTATACCGTTTCTAGATCGTGGATGTCCTCCAGAAGAACGTCCTTCACCACCACCCATTGGGTGATCGACAGGGTTCATTGCTACTGGTCTTGTTCTAGGTCTTCTTCCTAACCATCTTGTCCTACCTGCTTTACCAGATACAACTAATTGATGGTCTGAATTTGAAACTGCTCCAATTGTAGCAGAACAAGTCAACAAGATTAATCTTGTTTCACCAGATGGCATTTTGATTGTTGCATATTTACCATCTCTTGCCATTAATTGAGCAAATGTTCCAGCAGAACGAGCAATTACCGCTCCTTGTCCTGGTCTCAATTCGATACAAGAAATTACAGTTCCTAATGGAATTCTGCTTAATGGTAATGTATTTCCAATTTCAGGTTGAGATTCTGGACCAGAAACTAATTTCTGACCAACTTTCAATCCGTTTTGAGCAATTACATAAGTTTTCTCACCATCAGCATATGCTAATAAAGCGATAAACGCAGTACGATTTGGATCATATTCGATTGATTTCACTGTAGCTGGAATTCCTTCTTTTGTACGTTTGAAATCAATGATACGATATCTCTGCTTGTGACCACCACCCGTATAACGCATGGTCATCTTTCCTTGACTATTTCTACCTCCAGAGTTTTTTATCGGCGCTATCAAAGAGCGTTCCGGCTTATCAGTTGTAATGGCGTCATAACCATTCACAACTCTAAATCGCTGACCTGGGGTAATAGGTTTTAATTTTCTTACTGACATATTATCTTAGATATTGTTGTAAAAATCAATTGTTTGTCCTTCTTGTACTTGTACAATTGCTTTTTTAATTGCGTTTGTCTTTCCACTGATCAAACCACTTTTAGTGTATTTTGTAGATCTATCTGGTCTTACATTCATTGTGTTTACACTCACAATAGTTACTCCATAAGCAGCTTCAACAGCTTTCTTAATTTCAACTTTGTTTGCTTTTTTATTAACAACGAACCCAAAACGGTTTAAAACTTCACTTTCTTTGGTTACTTTTTCCGTTACTATAGGCTTAATTATAATGCTCATCTCCTATTATTTACTTAAATTTTCTTCAATTACCTCTAAAGAACTCTCTAAAAGCACTAAATTATTAGCATTTAATATAGCGTAAGTGCTTAATTCTGAGCTACTTACTACGCTAGATGCCTTTAAATTGCGTGAGGACAAATATACATTTTTATTCGTATCGCCCAGCACAAAAAGAGATTTTTTATTTTCTAACTCTAAAGCTTTCAAAATATTGATGAAATTTTTAGTGTTTGGCGCATCAAAACTAAAGTCTTCAAGAACAATAATATTTGCTTCTTTTGCTTTAATTGAGAAAGCAGATTTTCTTGCCAAACGTTTCAAGCTTTTATTCAATTTGAATGAATAACTTCTTGGTCTTGGTCCGAAAACTGTTCCTCCACCTTTAAACAATGGATTTTTGATACTACCCGCACGAGCAGTTCCAGTTCCTTTTTGTTTTTTAATCTTACGTGTACTACCCGTAACTTCAGCTCTTTCTTTAGCTTTGTGAGTTCCTTGTCTTTGATTAGCAAGATATTGCTTTACATCAAGATATACCGCGTGATTGTTTGGTTCTATACCAAATACTGAATCAGAAAGTTGTACTTTTCTTCCAGTATCTTTTCCGTTGAAATCTAATACTTTTGCTTCCATTACTTGTGAATGATTACATAAGAGTTGTTACATCCAGGAATACACCCTTTAATAACAAGTAGGTTCTTTTCAGTCACTACTTTTAAAACTCTAAGGTTTTGAACGTTTACATTTTCGCCTCCCATACGTCCAGCCATACGCATTCCTTTGAATACTCTAGATGGATAAGATGAAGCTCCTACAGAACCTGGCGCTCTTAAACGGTTGTGTTGACCGTGAGTTGCTTGACCAACACCACCAAAACCGTGACGTTTAACAACCCCTTGAAAACCTTTACCTTTAGATACACCTTGTACATCTACAAATTCTCCTTCAACAAACATAGACACGTCAATAACGTCACCTAATTTTTGTTGGGTTGCAAAATTTTGGAATTCAACGACTTTTTTCTTAGCTACAGTTCCTGCTTTCGCAAAGTGACCTACGGCCGCTTTTGTGGAATGTTTCTCGTTTTTGTCATCGAAACCAAGTTGCAACGCTTCATACCCGTCAACACCTTTGGTTCTGACTTGGGTAACAACACATGGTCCAGCTTCGATTACTGTACAAGGAATATTTTTCCCGTTTTCGTCGAAAATGCTGGTCATGCCGATTTTTCTACCAATTAACCCAGACATAATTATTATTTATTAATTATTAAATACAAAATATAGAACGCAGCTTTTAAGCGAACCTTATTTTTTTAAGTGGTGCAAAAGTATACTTTTTTTACACATAAACCTAAAAAATAATTTTCGTTTAAAAACAGCGTTCTTTTCCTTTAAAATAAACTACCTAAACTTTGATTTCTACTTCAACACCACTTGGCAATTCTAATTTCATCAAAGCATCAATAGTTTTAGATGATGATGAATAAATGTCAATTAATCTCTTGTATGACATTACTTCAAATTGCTCTCTCGCTTTTTTGTTAACGTGTGGAGAACGAAGTACTGTAAAAAGTTTTTTGTGAGTTGGTAAAGGAATTGGTCCTGTTACTACTGCTCCAGTGCTTTTTACGGTTTTTACAATCTTTTCAGCAGACTTGTCTACCAACATGTGATCGTAAGATTTTAGTTTTATTCTGATTTTTTGACTCATTTTCTTAAAATTAAGCGTTTCCTTTTGCTTTTTTGATTACTGCTTCTGAAATATTAGAAGGCGTTTCAGCGTAGTGTGAAAATTCCATTGTAGATGTTGCACGACCTGAAGATAACGTTCTTAATGTTGTTACATATCCAAACATTTCTGACAATGGCACATCAGCTTTAATAGTTTTAGCACCTGCTCTATCTCCCATGTCATTTACTTGACCTCTACGACGGTTAATATCTCCAACGATATCTCCCATGTTTTCTTCTGGCGTAATAACTTCCATTTTCATGATTGGCTCAAGAATTACAGCACCTGCAGCTTTTGCTACTTCTCTGTATCCCATTCTAGCTGCTAATTCAAAAGAAAGAGCATCAGAATCCACAGGGTGGAAAGATCCATCTAATAAAGTTACTTTCAAACTATCCACTTGGTATCCAGCTAATGGACCAGTTTTCATAGCTTCACGGAAACCTTTTTCAACTGATGGAATATATTCTTTAGGAACATTTCCTCCTTTTACTGAATTCACAAATTGTAATCCAACTGGTGCTTTACCATCTACTTCATCTGCTGGCTCAAGAACAAATACGATATCACCGAATTTTCCACGACCACCAGATTGTTTCTTGTAAGTCTCTCTGTGCTGTGCTTTTTTAGTAAACGCTTCTTTGTATTCAACTTGAGGCTCACCTTGGTTCACTTCAACTTTAAATTCACGACGCATTCTATCAACTAAGATATCTAAGTGAAGCTCTCCCATACCTGAGATAATTGTTTGCCCTGAAGCTTCATCAGTTCTAACTGTAAACGTTGGATCTTCTTCAGCTAATTTAGCTAAAGCCATACCCATTTTATCTACGTCAGCTTTTGTTTTAGGCTCAATTGCAATACCAATTACCGGTGCAGGGAATTTCATAGACTCAAGAATAATTGGGTGTTTTTCATCACACAATGTATCTCCAGTTTTAATATCTTTAAATCCAACTGCCGCTCCAATATCACCTGCTTCGATATAATCGATTGGGTTTTGTTTGTTCGCGTGCATTTGATAGATACGAGAAATTCTTTCTTTATTACCAGAACGAGTATTTAAAACGTAAGAACCTGCATCAAGTCTTCCTGAATAAGCACGGAAGAAAGCCAAACGACCTACGAATGGGTCAGTAGCAATCTTAAATGCTAAAGCAGCGAAAGGCTCTTTCACATCTGGTTTACGTAATATTTTAGTTTGATCTTCTTCTAAAAGTTCAGCATCATCAGGATGAATTCCTTCGATACCTGCTTTATCCATTGGAGATGGTAAGTATTTACATACCGCATCTAACATGAATTGAACTCCTTTGTTTTTGAAAGAAGAACCAGCAATCATAGGAATGATAGCCATATCCATTACAGCAGCTCTTAACGCAGTGTTGATTTCTTCCTCTGTAATAGAGTTTTCATCTTCCATGAATTTTTCAAGCAAGTTCTCATCATAATCAGCTACTGCCTCAATAAGAATCGATCTGTATTCTTTCACTTCTTCAAGCATATCTTCAGGAATAGGCACAATATCATAAGTAGCCCCTAAACCTTCTTCATGCCAAACAATAGCTTGGTTTTTAACTAAATCTACAACACCTTTGAAATCATTTTCTTCACCAATTGGCAAAGTGATTGCAACTGCATTTGATTTTAACATATCTCTTACTTGTTGACAAACCATCAAAAAGTTAGAACCTTGTCTATCCATTTTATTCACAAAACCAATACGCGGTACATGGTATTGATCAGCAAGCCTCCAGTTCGTTTCTGATTGTGGCTCAACACCATCAACAGCACTAAACAAGAAAACCAACCCATCAAGAACACGTAATGAACGATTTACCTCTACAGTAAAATCTACGTGACCCGGTGTGTCAATAATATTAAAGTGGTATGGTAAACTTTCAGGTAATAACTTACCTTGTGTAGTTGGGAAATTCCACTCACAAGTTGTCGCAGCAGAAGTAATGGTAATACCTCTTTCTTGCTCTTGTGCCATCCAGTCCATTGTTGCAGCACCATCGTGTACTTCACCAATTTTATGCGACTTTCCAGTGTAGAATAATATACGCTCCGTTGTTGTTGTTTTACCAGCATCAATGTGAGCAGCAATTCCTATATTTCTTGTATATTTTAAATCTCTAGCCATTTCTTATTAATTAAAATCTAAAATGTGAGAATGCTTTATTCGCTTCAGCCATCTTATGAGTATCCATTCTCTTTTTAACAGCAGCACCTTCTTCTTTAGCCGCAGCTAAACATTCAGACGCTAGTCTTTGAGCCATAGATTTCTCATTTCTTCTTCTTGCATAAAGTATCAACCACTTCATCGCCATAGAAATTTTTCTGTCTGGACGAATTTGCATTGGAATTTGGAATGTCGCTCCACCTACTCTACGACTACGCACTTCTACGTGAGGCATAACGTTAGTTAAAGCATCTTTCCAGATTTCTAATGATGGTTTTTCTGCATCTTGCTTTTTTGATTCTATAATGTCAATTGCATCATAAAATACTTTAAAAGCTGTTGATTTTTTACCGTCCCACATTAAGTTGTTTACAAAACGTGTTACCAATTGGTCATTAAACCTTGGATCTGGTAAAAGTGGTCTTTTCTTTGCCGCTCTTTTTCTCATTTCTTTTTTTTAATAAAATTTCATACCCATACAGTCACGACGAATCGTGCCTTTACAAGCATAACGTTTTAAATTACTTTTTTGCTTCTTTTGGGCGTTTAGCACCATACTTAGATCTTCTTTGCGTTCTTCCCGCTACACCTGATGTATCAAGCGCACCACGAACGATGTGGTATCTAACTCCTGGTAAATCTTTAACCCTTCCACCCCTAACTAATACTATCGAGTGCTCTTGTAAATTGTGTCCTTCACCAGGGATATAGGCATTTACTTCATTACCATTTGTCAAACGTACACGCGCTACTTTACGCATTGCAGAGTTTGGTTTTTTTGGTGTAGTAGTGTAAACACGCGTACAAACCCCTCTTCTTTGAGGACAAGAATCTAAAGCAACCGATTTACTCTTCTTAGTTATCTGAGTTCTTCCTGTTCTTACTAATTGTTGAATTGTTGGCATAATTAATACTAAAATTTCTTATATATTAAACTTCCCGCTTTTTACGGGGTTGCAAATGTAAAAATTATTTTTCACTTAACAAACCATAATGCATTAATTTTTACAGTAATTAAATATTTGTTTATTAATGGAATACAGAATAGTCGATATGAAAAAATCACTAAAAACAAAACACCCGTTTTGCTGCTGTTTCAACAATATTTTTCAACATCAAATTTAATATATGAAAGAATACTATTTTGCGTTATATTTATAAAAACTAAATCCAATTGAAACATTTTATCATCACTTTATCATTCTGCTTTTTTGGATTAAACATGACTGCCCAAAAATTCACATTACAACTTGTTGGGAAAACTTCAATTGAAAATAAAGTCATTGATTCTATAAATTATAATCAAAAACATAATAACATAAAATCATTAACTGACGAAATAGAATTGACATCTGAACGACTTGCAAAAATTGGATATATTGAAAATAAAATCTTTGAAAATAAAAAATTAAATGATTCTAGCTATATAACTACATTGAGCATTGGCAAAAAAATAAATTGGGCACACCTATATATAGGTATAAATTCTGAAATTAAAAATACACTTTCATTAGATTTAAAAAACGACACAATTAAAATCGCATTCAACGAAACAGAAAAATTTTTAAATCTGACGATGCAAAAACTAGAAAACAAAGGGTTTGCTTTAGCAAAACTGAAATTAATCAATATTCAAATCCATGGACAAACTCTTATCGCTGATCTATACTACAACCCAAATCAAAAAAGACAATTAAATGCCATTATTGTAAAATTTAATGATGACAATAAAAAAAACAGTTTTCCAGAAGGACATTTACATCAAATAAACCGAAAGTTCAACAATAACATTTTTAATCAAGATGTAGTTAGAAAAATCCACGATGAATTTGAAGAATTTAGATTTGTCAGCCAAATAAAATACCCCGAAATACTACTCACAAAAGACACCACCAAAGTTTATGTGTATTTAGAAAAAAGAAACTCAAATACTTTTGACGGATACATTGGCTTTACAAATAATGAAAACAATAAATTAGTTATTAACGGTTACTTAGATCTCAATCTTGAAAATACACTTAAAGTTGGAGAGCAATTTTCACTGTATTGGAAAAGCGATGGAAAAAATCAAAAAACGTTTAAAACCACCTTAGAAATCCCCTATTTATTCAATATCCCAATTGGAATAAAAGCACAATTACAAATCTTCAAACAAGATAGCATTTATCAAAACACTAAAACAGCTATTGCTTTAGGTTATTTAATAAATTACAATACAAGAATCTACTTAGGATATCAATCTACAGAATCAAGTGATATTCAAAACACAAACAACACTACAATTAGCGATTACAAAAACTCGTTTATAACATCGAACTTAGAATTTTCAAAATACGATACTTCAAATTCCATTTTTTCTAAAAAAACAAATCTTTCGATAACTATTGGATACGGAAAAAGAACCACTCCGAATCTTACAGAAAATACTAGAAACAACAAACAGTTCTACGTCAATACAAATGCAATGCATAATTTCTACTTGAACAAAAAAAATTGTATTAACATAAATTATCATAATTATTATTTAAAAAGCGACACCTATATAATAAATGAACTGTACCGATTTGGTGGCACGAACACGATTAGAGGTTTTGCCGAAAACAGCCTACAAGCAAGTTTCATATCATCCCTAGCCACGGAATACCGATACATAATATCTCCAGAACTCTACATACATACAATTCTTGATTATGGATATTACCAAGATAAAACGTCTGAAAACTTCGGAAATTTATTAGGAGTCGGTTTTGGTTTTGGAATACAAACCAAAAGCGGGCTTTTAAAATTAAGTTTTACCAATGGAGCCACAAAGAACCAAAACTTTAAATCAACCAATACGATTGTAAACATTAACTACAATGTTAAATTTTAATAACTACCAATAGAACAATAGCTTGACAAGAAATACACCAACATTCAATCAGCTTGATGTGCTAACAAATTACAACGAAAACTTGATTTAAAGATACTAAATTTCTAAAAGAACATATTCGATTCAATCATAACTAAGAATAACCGCTATTTTTAAAAAAGATTAAAAATCTTAAAAAATTAATTGTTCACTAAGTTTTATCATAATTAACCTTCTAAACTACAAAGTATTGAATAAATTTAAAAAAAAAAAATAATTTTTTATAACATTATATACGGCAATTGTTAAATGTTAAAATTCGTATGCACGCATAAAATAAAATGACAATTGTTAGGAAAGTTAACAAATTATTAAGATTTTTGTTTCACTAATTCAAAATAATTAAAAATGAAACTAAAGTTAAATGGATTCTTAGTATTAGTAATAATACTAGTAGCGCAAATTTCTTTTGCGCAGGAAAGAGCTGTTTCGGGTGTTGTTTCTGACAATGCAGGAATGCCTTTACCAGGCGTAAGTGTATTAGTAAAGGGTACACAATCTGGAACTCAAACTGATTTTGACGGAAAATATTCTATCAGAGCAACCCCAAGTCAAGTCTTGGTTTTTAGCTACATTGGAATGAAAACCCAAGAAGTTAAAGCCACTTCAACTACCGTAAAAGTAAAAATGCAATCTGATGCAGTAGAACTAGAAGGAGTGGTCGTAACTGCTTTTGGTCAGAAAAAACAAAAAAGATCTGTAAGTTCTGCTACTTCTTTAGTAACTTCAAAAGATCTTACAGAGGTTACCAACACAAACGTGTTTGAATCTTTATCTGGAAAAGTAGCCGGTGTTGATATTACAGCGCCTGCTCAGGTTGGAGCATCTTCAAAAGTTATTATTAGAGGATTTAGTTCCCTATCAGGAAATAGCCCTTTATATATAGTAGATGGAACTCCAATTAGCAATACTAGTTCAAGTGGAACTGGTGTCACAAGAAGTTTCGATGCTGGAAATGGAATTGGAGATATTGATCCAAACAACATTGAGAGTATTACAATATTAAAAGGAGCCGCTGCATCTGCATTATATGGCTCTAGAGCTTCGAATGGTGTTATATTAATTACCACAAAATCAGCAAAAAATAATTCTAAAATGATTGTAGAGGTTATGACTTCTACCGATTTTGCTGAAGTAGCAAGGATCCCACACCTTCAAAATGAATTTGGAGAAGGATGGAATGGAAAATCTTGGTCGTCTTGGTCAAATAGTCCAAACACATCAAGTAATGAAAATGGTTCTTGGGGACCTGCATTTAATGGAGAAATAAGGTTACACGGTGCTATTATTAATGCTGGTCAACAAATCAAGCCTTATGTTGCACTTAAAAATAACGTTAGAGACTTTTATGTTTTGGGAAGCACATTTACAAATGACGTAAGAGTTAGTGGTGGTGGAGAAAGATCAAATTTTTCTTTGTTTTTTTCAGATGTTAATTCAGATGGAATTATCCCAACATCCGCTGATGCCTATAAAAGAAGAACATATGGTATAAACGGTGGAATTACAGAAGGGAAATTGACTATTAAAGGAAATGTTACTTATGTTAAGAAAGACCAAAATGCTGTAAACACCGGACAAGGTTCTGATGCAGGAGAAGGAAATATCTTAACAGCAGAAATTTTGCAAATGCCAAGAGACATAAGTATTGTAGACCAAAAAGATTACAAAAACAATCCTTATGCTTCAAATAGCAACTTTTTTACACCTTATGCATCTAATCCGTATTGGACAGTAAATGAAAATTCAACCTCTATTGATGGAAATCGTTTTTATGGTAACACCAATTTATCTTATAAAATAAATGATCATTTTTCAGCTAGTTTTCAATTGGGTGGTGATTACAAAGCTGAAAAGGTTAAATCCTATGGTGCCATCGTAAAATTCTTGCCTAATTCTCCGCAAAAACTTGCTGGTACAAACGAAATTGTAGGGGGAGTTACTGAAAGATCTTATGAGAATTCAGAGTTTGACACGAATTTAATCTTAAACTATAGCAATAAAATAGGAGAGGATTTTGGAATTAATGCTCTTGTTGGTTATAATAGCAATCAAAGAAAAAGTTCATCATTAATAGCTGCAATCACAAATTTAGACATTCCTTATTTTTATGAGCTTTCTAACTCATCTGTGAAACCAACAGTTGCTCAAAGCAATTCAAATAGAAAATCTTATAGTACTTATGCTTCATTAGAAGGTTCTTATAAAAATTTACTTTATTTGACATTAACTGGAAGAAATGACTGGACTTCAACTTTGCCAATAGGTAATAATTCTTATTTCTACCCTTCTGCAGCATTAAGCGGTATCGTTATTGATAATGTGCAAACATTCTTAAAAATAAGAGCTAGTTATGCTGAACTTGGAAATGACACTGCGCCTTATCAAACAGAATCTTCTATGATACAAGGTAATTCCGCTTTAGGTTTTGGAAATATTTTACTTCCTATTGGAGGAGTAAATGGGTATGAATTTTCTGCAAACTTAGGTAATTCAAATTTAAAACCTGAAAGAACTACGGAATATGAATTAGGTTTAGAATCTACTTTCTTTAGAAAAAGAATTAATCTTGACTTAGCAGTATACAATAAAGCTTCAAAAGATGTATTGTGGGCACGACCAGTTGCACCTTCTACAGGATATACTTCTCAAACAGCAAACATTATTGATTTAAATAATAAAGGAGTTGAGATTGCTTTAACTTTGGTGCCTGTTAGAACAGATAATTTCCAATGGGATTTCACTACTACATTTACAAAAAACATTTCTGAAGTAACAGATATTTTAGGTGGTGGAACCAAACAATTACTTGCATCTAATTACAATATTACCTTTAATGCAGTAAAAGGTGAGCACTTAGGTGTGTTTTCAGCTCATACAGTAGAAAAAAATGACAAAGGTGAAACTATTGTTGATGCAAATGGATACTATAAAGTTTCGACTGATGAGAAAATAATAGGAACATCAGAAAGAGATTTTATTATGGGTTTCAACAATAAAATTACTTACAAAAACTTGACATTGACAGCTGGACTTGATTGGAAACAAGGTGGATCAATGTATTCCTATACAAAAAGACTATCTTACTTTACAGGAAATGGTAAAGAAACTACTTATAATGGTAGAAATACTTTTATCGTTCCAAACTCTGTTATTGAAGTTAAAGATGGGAGTGGTGCAGTTACTGGTTATGCTGAAAACACAAAAGCTGTATCTTTTGAAAATCAAACCAATTTTTATAATACCACGAACAATCCTGGTATAGAAGAACAACAAGTTATAGACAAATCATTTGTTAGATTAAGATCTGTGTCTTTAACTTATAGTTTCCCTTCAGCATCCATTAAAAGAATGGGGTTACAAAATGCTACATTTAGCCTTTATGGAAAAAACTTAGCGCTTTGGACACCAAATGACAACTCCTATGTAGATCCTGAATTATCCACTTATGGTGTTGGATTATTAAGTGAGCAAGGAGAATTTGCAGCAAACCCTACACAAAGAACTTATGGTGCTAGCATTAAACTAACATTTTAAAAAAGAGACAAAATGAAAAAATTTATAATTAGTATATTAGTTTTATCTACTACTTTCGTAGGATGTAGTTCAGATTTAGATATTAACAGGGATCCAGATTCTCTTAGCCCAAGCACTGTGCCATTATCAGCTCAGTTACCAGCGGGTATTACAGGCATCATTGGATCTGAAGGAGCTGCAATGTCAATCATTGGAGGTATGTGGTCGCAATATTGGACTCAAAGTAATGCAGCAAATCAATACAAATTTATTGATAATTATTCTATAGGTACATCAGACTATAATTTCATATGGACTGGAATGTATGATGGTTTAGGAGATATTAGAAACGTAAAAAGAAGAGCTCTTGCAGAAGAAAATTGGAACTATTATTTAATAGCTACTATTCTTGAAGTACAAGCCTCTCAAATATTGACCGATTTATATGGTAGTATTCCTTACAAAGAAGCTAATAATCCTTCTATATTAGAGCCTAAATTCAATACTGGAGAGGAAGTTTATACTTATATGATTGAAGATTTGAACGATGCACTTTCGAAATCATTGGCTGCTTCTAAAGGTACAATTCCAGGTAGTGACGATTTAATATTTGCTGGAAATATGTCCAATTGGACTAAATTTGCAAATACTTTGAAGTTAAAAATTTATTTGCGTCAAATTTATAGTGCACGAGCTACAATTGCCTCTGATGGAATTAAACAAATGATAGCTGCAGGTACACAATTCTTATCTGTTGATGCGGGAATGACTCAATTTACAGACGCTATCAATCAAAGTAATCCTTTGTATGAATACAACAACCGAAGATTAAATGTTGCAACAAACATGAGAATGAGTGCAACTCTTGCATCCTATTTTGATAATAATGGTGACACACGAAAAACAAAATATTATCTTGCAGGAAATTCTCTTAACCAAGGAGATTACGACAGTACAGTAGGTGCTGGAACAATTGCAATTGTCAACTTAAGTGCCACTACTCCAGCTCTATTAATGAGTAAAGAAAATAGTTTGTTTTTACAAGCTGAGGCTATGGAGAGATTTGGAACAGGTGGTAAATCATTATATGAAGCTGCTGTAAATGCTAATTTTACTAGATATGGTTTAGTTGGATCTACTTTTGTATCAGGAAAATATGCTTACCCAACTACTGGAACTCTTGAACAAAAGGTAGAGGCTATCATTACTCAAAAATGGATTGCTAGTTTCCCAGGAAATGGTTATGAAGCCTTTTTTGAAAAAAACAGAACAGGTTATCCTAAAACATCAACAGTGTATTCAACAAGTGCTGCTTATATTCCTGGACAATTTGTATATGCTAAAAACGGAACTACCTTAGGTTTATTTCCAAAAAGAATAGTTTATCCTCTAGTAGAGCGAAACGCTAATTCAAATGCCCCGGCTTTAGTAACATTAACAACCCCAGTTTGGTGGGCAAAAAACTAACATTATGAAAAAAATAATCATAGCACTATTTATTACAGGCACATTTTTTACAGCTTGTACTACGGTCGACACTGATAATGTGTCTAGAATAACTTATTTTCCTGTATTTACTATTTCAGGAGCTAACCCATTTTTTGTTTTATTGGGAACACCATATACAGATCCTGGAGCTGTAGCAAAAGCAGGATCAACTGTAATTACTCATACAACTGCTGCTTTAGGGAAATATAGAGGAACAACATCATTAGACACAAACAAAGTGGATGAATATTTTGTGACATATAGCGCAAAAAATGCTGATGGTTTTGTTGGAAGTGGATCTAGAAAAGTTATAGTATATAAAAACGGTGATTTAATCAATAGTATAGAAGGACTATATACTTCTACTGTAGCTAGAAACGGTGTAACACCAGGCTCAACCTATATTGATATTAAATATATTTATATCTGGAAAAACACAGATGGTACCTATCAAATATCGGATGCTTTTGGTGGTTGGTATGAATATGGTAGAGCAATAGGAAGTTCAGAAACTCCAGGAGGGACAATAAATGCAATAAATATTACAACAAATAATTTTACTTTCCCAGGTAATCCATTAACTAATAAATATTTTGGAGGAGTTGCTAAAATTACAGATTTAACTGTGAATGCAGCAACAAAAACTTTAGTATTAACTTGTACATGGACAGCACCAACAGCTTACACATTCGTTTCGACCTTAAAACAAGTTCAACCTTAAAACAATAAAGATGAAATTAATAAAAAATAATATTATAAAAATCCTTTTTGGTATTCTTATACTTACTTCGTTCTCTTCTTGTGATGAGGGAGGAAATCCAACTATTGGAGGAACAACCACTAAAGATTTTTCTGGCGATTGGTTTATTACAATTACAGATGCAACTGGTAAGGTTCAAGTAGCAAATGCATTGCATTATACCTATAACACAGCGGCAAATGATAATACCATGTGGATAGATGATGCTAAACATGGTTGGTATTTGAAATGTAAAATCACTGTAAATCTTGCAGACGGAACTTTTACAGCTACAGCTCAACCTAACACAATTGATTCTGGTACAGTTACTATTACTGAAGGAAAAATTGAAAAAGGTGCAGGAAAATCTAAAGCTGGACACGTTGTTGATAAAATTTCTTTTAAAGCAGTATTTAGTTATGATGCAGGAACAAAATTAACTTTTGTTGGTCATAAAAGAACTGGTTTCTTGGAAGACGAATACTAGTATTCACTAATTATTAATTTAAAACCATCACGCCAGCGTGGTGGTTTTTTTTTATGAACTTGTGATGTTAATTATCGGTAATTAACCTTAATAACCTATATTTCAATACACTACTTAAAAAAAACATATTGTATGAAAAAAATTATATTAACTACTATTTTAATCTTAATTCCAATTATAAATCAATCACAAAGTGACCCGCTATGAAAAAAAATTAACACAAAAGATCTTACTCTTATTGAAATAAATAATTACGGAAGACATACTATTATTTCAATTAGATGAAACATATTTAAAAAAAACTTATCACAAATTCAAGACAACACAACACAAGAAAGCATAGAACTAAGTATTCCTAATGCCAATGGAACTATAGAACGATATGTAATTCGTGAATCTTCGAATTTTCCTCCGGAATTACAAGCAAAATATCCAGAAATAAAATCCTATAAAGGAGTAGACCTTTCAGATTGATAAGCTACAGCCTATTTTAGTTTTTCTCCCAATGGCTTACAAACTATGGCTTTAAGAGCGATTAAAGATTCATAATTTATTGAATCTTATTCGAAAATAAATACTGTTTACAAACTTATTTCTTCGAAAAACCGTTCAACTGGAAATTTGCCAACAGCTTGTTCCACAGAAGTTGTCGAATTAAATAAACAATTACAAAAAACAACCTATAAAGTCAAAGCTAACGACAAGGTTTTCAGAACATTTAGATTAGCATTATCTTGTAATGGTGAATATACCAAATATTATGGAGGAACTGTTGCTGGAGCATTAGCAGGTATGAATACCTCAATGACACGCATAAATGGAATTCTAGGCAAAGAACTAGCTGTTAAATTTGAAATTATTACCAACAATGATTTGTTAATCTATTTAGGCCCTCTTACAGATCCGTATTCAGATGCTGCTACAGGTCCTGACAATACTAATGGAGCAACATGGAATTTAGAATTACAAAATAATTAAACCTCCACTATTGGAAATTCAAGTTATGATGTCGGCCATTTATTAAGTTGCTCAGGAGGAGTAGGTAATGCGGGTTGCATAGGCTGTATCTGTGTAAATCCTACTACATCTGTGCCAAGAGGAAAAAGAAGCGAATGGTCTGCCACTTATAGAAATACTCCTGAAGGACGTGATTACGATATTGACGTTGTATCTCATGAAATGGGTCATCAATTGGGAGCAAATCACACTTTTTTATATAAAGTTGAAGGCCGAAGAGCTAATATTGAGCCTGGAACTGGATCAACAATTATGGGATATGCTGGAGTAGCTACTCATAGTACATTAAATATTCAAGAACATGTTGACAACTATTATAGTGTAAATACTATTACACAAATACAAAGTGTTCTTGCAAACAAAACCTGTTCTAGAAATAGTCCTATATTTAATGAAAACATTCAATTAAAAAATATTGCTTCTGTCTACCATCTACTTACTTTTAATGTTGGAGATAGAAAATTAGATAGAAAAATTATGATTGAGTAATATAAAATTAAAGATTCAAATAAAAGGGTACCGTTTTACGCTACCCTTTTATTTTCAAAAAAATAGAAAATTTAGATTATCCAAAACAAAAAACTATATTTGCACCATGGAAAAAGAACATTTAATATTTGGAATACGCGCCATTATTGAGGCAATACAATCAGGGAAAGAAGTCGACAAAGTATTTATACAAAAAGAAATCTCAGGTGAATTAATGAAGGACTTGATGAAAGTCATGAAACGCGCCAATATTAATTTCTCTTATGTTCCTGTAGAAAAATTAAATCGATTAACACCAAACAACCATCAAGGTGCAGTAGCTTCTATTTCTCCAATTGGGTTTATGGATTTAGAACATTTAGTTGAATCTACAATATCATCTGGTAAAACACCTCTGTTTTTAATTTTGGATCAAATATCAGATGCACGTAATTTTGGTGCCATAATCAGAACTGCTGAATGTACTGGTGTAAATGGAATTATTGTTCAAAAAGCTGGTTCAGCTCCAGTAAATGGAGATACCGTTAAGACTTCAGCCGGAGCAGTATTTAATGTTCCTATTTGCAAAGTAGAACATATTAAAGACGCCATTTTCTATCTTCAAGGTTCAGGAGTAAAAACAGTTGCAGCAACAGAAAAAACAGAAATAAATATTTATGATGTTGATTTAAAAGAAGGTGTTGCCATTATTATGGGATCTGAGGACAGAGGAATCAATCCTTCGGTTTTAAAAATTGTAGATGAAAAAGCTAAACTACCAATGTTTGGAACGATTGGATCTCTCAATGTTTCTGTGGCATGTGGTGCTTTTTTATATGAAGCAGTAAGACAAAGGTCTTAGATTGCAGATTGCAGATTTTAAATATAAAATAATAAAAAGGATTCATTACTCTTGTTTTGAATCCTTTTCTTTGTTTTCAATAATAGTGTAACTTATTGTCGAATAATAGTTTTGTATCTCTTCCTCTATTTCAATATCAGGTATATTAACAAAATTACCTTCTTCGTCAAAACGCTGCATAAACTTATCCTCATTTGGATTAAAATCAGGGGATTCCCAATCGTATTTGATTATCTTTTTGTATTCAGGTGTTTTATATAATATAGAAAGCACAAATCCAGTTATTAAACCAGCCAAATGTCCTTCCCAAGATATTTGTTCTTCTACTTTAGGAAAAATATACCAAACCAAACCCCCATAAACAACCACAACAGTTAGCGATAAGGCAACTAATCTATAATACTTAGTTTGAATTCCTTTAAAAAATATAAAACTCACCAATACATAGATTAAACTACTGGCACCAATGTGATAACTTTCTCTACCAATAACCCATGTTATTATTCCTGAAAGTAAAATTCCATAACCAATAACATCCATAGATTGTTTAGAATAAAAATAACGTAATGCCGCTAATAAAATAAGTAAGGGAATCGAATTATTGTATAAATGCTCCAAGTCCGAGTGAATAAATGGGCTAAAAATAACACCTTGCAAGCCTGAAATTGTTCTGGGTTCTATTCCATGTTCGTAAAAATCAAAATCAAATTTGATTTGTAACCAATACACAAACCACAAAAACCACACAAAAAAAAGTGGTAGTGCTATTACAGAATTTGAATATTTGAAATGGTTGTCGTTCATTAAAATTTTTAAAAATTTGATTTATAATTTTAAATTACTCAAAAATACACCCAAAAACAAATTAATGCTATTTTGTCATATTTAAATACAAATCGTGATAGTAGACGAAGTTTTTAGCCCAGATCGCAGCGGCATCCTTTTGGTTCCGTTTTTCACGGAAGCAAAAGATATAGTGAAGAGCTGGATTAGCTTCGAATAAAAATAGTAATTTTACGGAGTTCTTTTAATTTCAATTTAAAGATAACGAATTTAGATTATAGAATATAAAAACAAATGGAAGCACCACTAGCAGAACGCATACGACCTCAAATTTTAGAAGACTATATCAGTCAGTCCCATTTAGTAGGTCCAAATGGATCATTAACACAGCAAATTGTTAAAGGAATTATTCCTTCATTGATTTTTTGGGGACCTCCAGGAACAGGAAAAACAACATTGGCACAAATTATCGCCCAAGAATCAAAACGCCCTTTTTATATTTTGAGTGCGATCAATTCCGGTGTGAAAGACATTCGTGAGGTAATCGAAAAAGCGAAACAAAGCGGAGGACTTTTCACCACAAAAAACCCTATACTCTTTATCGACGAGATTCATCGTTTTAGCAAATCACAACAAGATTCTTTACTTGCTGCTGTCGAAAAAGGGTGGATTACATTAATTGGAGCTACAACTGAAAACCCAAGTTTTGAGGTCATACCGGCACTTTTGTCGCGCTGTCAGGTTTATATTTTGAATGCCTTTACCAAATCTGATTTAGAAGCTTTGTTGTACCGCGCTATGAAAACAGATGCTTTTTTAGCAACAAAAAACATAAAACTTACCGAAACAGAAGCGCTGCTGCGACTTTCTGGTGGTGATGGACGCAAACTATTAAATATTTTTGAATTGGTCGTAAACGCTTCTAATGTAGACGAAATTGAAATCACAAATGATCGCGTTTTTGCATTAGTACAACAAAATACGGTATTGTATGACAAAAGTGGTGAACAACATTATGATATCGTATCTGCATTTATAAAATCAATTCGAGGTAGCGATCCAAATGGTGCTGTTTATTGGCTTGCGAGAATGATTGAAGGTGGCGAAGATGTGAAATTTATTGCTAGAAGAATGCTCATCTTGTCGAGTGAAGACATTGGAAATGCCAATCCAACAGCTTTTATCATGGCCAATAATACTTTTCAGGCTGTTGCCACAATTGGTTATCCCGAAAGTAGAATTATTTTGAGTCAGTGTGCGGTATATTTAGCTACTTCTCCTAAAAGTAATACCACTTATTTAGCCATTGGCACAGCCCAACAGTTAGTTAAACAAACAGGAGATTTGTCCGTGCCTATTCATTTACGAAATGCTCCTACAAAATTAATGAAGGAATTAGGTTATGGAGAAGAATATAAATATTCTCACGATTACACCAACAATTTTGCTGAACAAGAATTTCTACCTGATACCATTTCAGAAACGGTGATCTACAATCCTGGAAACAATTCTCGAGAAAATAGCACCAGAGAATTTTTGAAAAACAGATGGAAAAGTAAGTATGGATATTAATTTTCAGTGGTCAGTAATCAGTAATCAGCTAAGAAAATTAAAACTTAACACTGATCTTCTCTGAAATTAATTGATCATTTTGATAATACTCAAAAAACCATTGATTTTCTTTTGCAACTAAAACTCCTTGAATAGTTCCTTTTACCGCCATAAAACTAGAAGGATTAGATGTTTTATACAATTTCATTATCACTTTTGGTTCACTATCAATCAATTGATATCCATATGTAGTTGATTGCGCATAAAGAACATTCAGATTGCTTTCGGCAGTTGCGTTTTCTGTAGTTACAGGCACATTTAGAACCGGAGAAGCTGCAACAGCAGCGGTAGATGCAGAATAAGTAGTTGTTATTGAACTTGTATTTGAGCTTCCACCATTATATTTATAATTCAAATCAGCAACAAATTTAAAGGCTTCATTTAATGCCTCAGTATAGGCTGAATCAAATTGTTTTTCTTTGCTTTTTCCGGCTGGAGATTGATAAATTATTTTGCCGTTACAATCCTTAAAAAGGAGAAAAACTTTGGTTGTCAAAAATGCTTTATCTTCCACTACATCAATATATAGTAATTTACATCTATCATTAAATTCAGCTGGAATCGTTTCAATAGCATAGAAACCCGTCATACCAGCTGTTTGCAAATAAGATTTTGTTTTGGTCTGAAGTCGATATTGATTTTCTGATTTTTGAAATTCATATTTTACTGGGATAATAACAGCTTTATAATCATTTATGGATTGTGAAAAACAATTACTGGCAATAAAACAAATTAGGAATAAGAGGCTATTTTTCATGTGTATAATTTTATTTTATATTAATTTCAATTTGTATTCTCCTGTAATTACTTTTAACTTATAAATTTATAATCAGGTTATTTATAAATATTTTTTTAAATCTAATAATTGACTCACTTGTTTAATATGTGAACCTACTTCAATGTTGTTTTCGTTGAAAAAAATAGCATCTAAACCTGCATCCAAAGCCCCTTGCACATCTGACTCAATACAATCGCCAATCATAATGCTATTTTCTTTTTTTGCTTTTGCCGAATTTAAAGCATATTCAAAAATAAGTCGATTTGGTTTTTTTACACCAGCCATTTCAGAATTTGTAATGGTTTTGAAATAATGTGTAATATACGAATTATCTAATTTATGTCCTTGTATTGACGCAAAACCATTGGTTATAATATGCAAATTGTATTTTGGTCTTAAATAATCCAAAAGTTCAATTGTTCCCTCGTATAAATGATTGTATTGGGGCAAATAATGAATATATTCTTTAGATAACTGATTTATTAAATCATCCTCAACGTCAAATTGAATCAAATCTAAAGTATCTTTCAATCGTCCAAAACGCATTTTTTCCTGAGTTATTTCATCTTTTCGATACTTCTCCCAATATTCTCGATTTTTAGGAATATAAAAATGAAGAAATTGAACCATATCAATAGGCATTTTATTCAATTTAAAAATTGTTTCAAAAGCTAAGGCCGAATTTTTTTCGAAATCCCAAAGGGTGTGGTCTAAATCAAAAAAAACATCTGATATGTTATTTATTACTTTCATTTTAAAAAATTCCTTCGTCGTTAAAACTAAAATAGCCGTTTTCGGTAATGATAAGATGGTCTAATACTTGAATATCAAGATTGACTCCTGCGGCTTTTAACTTTTTTGTTATTTGCTTGTCAGCTTCACTTGGAGTCAAAGTACCCGAAGGATGATTGTGACACAAAATAACACTTGTAGCACCTAATTCTAAAGCTACTTTAAACACCAATCGCACATCGACCATTGTTCCTGTGATTCCTCCCTTCCCTTGTTGGGATTTAGAAAGAACTTTGTTTGAATTATTCAAATATAAAACCCAAAATTCTTCGTGTGGCAATTCTCCAATAATGGGCTGCATCAACTCGAAAATCATTTTGCTCGACGTAATCTTTTTTAACTCAACTGCATCTTCTACTCTTCTGCGTCTTCCTAATTCCATGGCTGCCACAATAGAGATGGCCTTTGCCTCCCCAATTCCTTTGAAATTTATCAATTGTTGAATCGTCATTTTCCCTAAAGCATTCAGATTGTTATCGACACTTGCCAAAATTCGTTTGCTTAAATCTACAGCAGACTCATTGCGACTTCCCGACCCAATCAAAATGGCAATCAACTCGGCATCACTCAAAGCACTTTTACCTTTAAGCATTAATTTTTCGCGAGGTTTGTCGTCTTCAGACCAATTCGTTATGGGGAAAGGGTTGTTTTCCATTTATATTTTATTCTATCATTTCTTTTACTTCATCAAAATTCAATCCTCCATAATTTCCTGAACTCATTAATAACAATGCCGAGTTTTCTAAATTTTGATTAAACAAAAAAGTTTTAAACTCCCCTGGATTGGTATAAATAATTAAATCTTTTCTATTGAATGCCATGGCAATTTGATCGTAAGTTACTTCTTCGAGTTGTTTTATTTTTACTGCATCTGGCGAATAGAAAACAACAGCAACATCAGCATATTCCAATGCACCTTCGTATTCTTTCAGGAATTCGGAATTCAAACTACTGTACGTATGCAATTCTAAACAAGCCACCAAAGTTCGGTTTGGATATTGTTCTTTCACGGCTTTTGTAGTTGCAGCCACCTTGCTTGGCGAATGCGCAAAATCTTTATACGCAACTTTCGTTTTGCTTTCAGCAATTTTTTCTAATCGTTTTGATGCTCCTTTGAAACTCGCAATCGCTTCATAAAAATCGGCTTCGTCCACTCCCATATTTTGGCAAATCCATTTGGCTCCAGCCAAATTATTCAAATTATGCGCTCCAAAAACTTCAATTGGCATGGCGCCTTCTGGAGTTTCCAGCAAAGTAACTCCATCTTTTACTTCGTATTTTGGAGTTATATATGGAATTTTACGAATTGGATTCAAAGCTACTTCGGCAACACGTTTTACTTCTGGATCTTCTTCATTGTATACCAAAATTCCGCCATTGGTAATTTTAGCAATAAATATTTCAAACTGTTCCACATAGAAATCATAAGTTGGAAACACATTAATATGATCCCAAGCAATTCCAGAAATCAAGGCAATATTGGGTTGATACAAATGAAATTTTGGTCTGCGGTCTATTGGCGAAGACAAATACTCATCTCCTTCCAAAACGATAAAGTCATTTTCTTCCGTAAGATGCACCATCGTTTCAAAACCTTCTAGTTGAGCTCCGACCATATAATCAACTTCAATATTGTGATAATGCATCACGTGTAATATCATCGAAGTGATGGTTGTTTTTCCGTGCGAACCACCAATCACTACGCGAGTTTTATTTTTGGATTGTTCGTATAAAAACTCAGGATAGGAATATATTTTAAGACCTAATTCTTGTGCTTTTAGTAATTCAGGATTATCCGCTTTAGCGTGCATCCCTAGGATTACAGCTTCAATATCTTGAGTTATTTTTTCTGGAAACCAACCCAATTCTACTGGTAAAATTCCTTTTTTATCTAATCGACTTTTTGAAGGTTCAAAAATAGCGTCGTCACTTCCTGTAACCTGATATCCTTTATTGTGTAATGCCAAAGCAAGGTTGTGCATTGCGCTGCCACCAATGGCGATGAAATGTGTTTTCATTATTTAAATCCAATTTTTAAATTCCAAATTCCAATTGAACAACTTGGAATTTAGAGAATGATTATTATTTATAGAATTGTTCTTTCAATTCCTGTGCTTTTTTGGTTTCTTTTAATTTATTCAAATATAAATTATATAATGTTTGAAAAGTAATTTTTGATTTACCAATTTCATTCGCTTTTACATACAATATTTCTGCTGATGTGTATCTTTTAAAATACTCTTCTATTTGACCTCGGGACAAATAACCGTCAACAGGAGATAATTGTAATAATTCATTAGAATATCGAACAGCTTTAGATTCACTTCCGCCGATAATACCTGGTAGTTGAAGATACAAAACTACTAATGCCCATCGCGCTTCAATGTGCTTAGGATTTAGTATTATGGCTTTTTCGAAAGAAGATTTCACCTCTCCAATCATACCCAAAGCCACAAATTTATTTGAATCTTTAGCTTTCATCCCCAGAACACCTCCATATTTAAAAAAATAATTAGCTTCAGATGGTTTTAATTCTTTTAGTTTTTTATAATAAATGATTGCCTTGTCCCAAGATTTATTATGACCAGCAATATCTCCAAGATATTCTATTGATTTTAAGTCAGAAGGATCAGTTTTTATAGCTGATTCGAAAAAATCTTGTGCTTGAATGAATTTTCTTTCCTTAAACAAGCGTTCCCCTTTTTCAAAATTAGTTTGAGACCATGTTAATACATGAAGAAATAAAAAGAAAATTATAATGAGTTTCATTCTTCAAAAATAAGGAAATTTTAAAAGAGTAAACTTACTTATTATAGTTTAAAATCTTAAATAAAATATAAATGATTCATAATATAAAAGAAACATTAACCTAACATTACGGGCCTACTTTCGTATAAATAATATATGAAATTAAAATGAAATTAAATAGTTCACTTCCACTAATGATATTGTGCAAATTACTTCTGCACTCGGCAGACTACTAAGACTGATAAAAGTCAAAATATGAAAAAGAAAAGAAAAATTCCCCTTGTTGTTATCAGTGATGTTCATTTAGGAACTTATGGCTGCCATGCCAATGAATTATTACAATACCTTAAATCGATTCAGCCAAAAATATTGGTGTTAAACGGCGACATTATTGACATGTGGAGTTTTAGCAAGCGCTATTTCCCAGCTGCTCACATGAATGTGTTAAGGCAAATAATTAAAATGTCTAATCTTGGAACTCGTGTAATTTATATTACTGGAAATCACGATGAAGCCTTGCGAAAATACACCGATTTCATTCTTGGGAATTTTGAATTAGTTGACAAACTAGTATTAGATTTGAATGGTAAGAAAACATGGATTTTTCATGGTGATGTATTTGATTCTTCTACGAAAGGATATGCAAAAATCCTCGCAAAATTAGGAGGAAAAGGCTACGATCTGTTAATCTTATTTAACAGTTTCATCAACTGGATTCTTGTTTTATTAGGTAGAGAGAAAAGAAGTTTTTCGAAAATTATTAAAGACAGCGTGAAAAAAGCTGTGTCGTTTGTATCAAATTTTGAAACAACTGCGGCCGAAATTGCCATTCAAAAAAAATACAGTTATGTTGTTTGTGGACATATTCACAAACCTCAAATGAAGATGATTGAAAATGAGCACGGTAAAGTATTGTATTTAAACAGTGGCGATTGGATTGAAAACCTTACCGCTTTAGAATACAATAAAGAAAAATGGTCACTTTACCACTACAATAAATCCAATTTTTCAGTAGATGAAACAAATGAAGATAAAATCATAAACGATATTGTAAACAAAATTTTATCTTAAATGAAAATATTTTACGCTATACAAGCAACAGGAAATGGACACATCAGTAGAGCCATACAATTATATCCTTTTCTACAAAAATATGGTTCAGTAGATTTCTTCTTAAGTGGTAACAATTCTAGTTTGAATATTGATTTACCAGTAAAATTCAAAAGTGAAGGTTGTAGTTTGCATTATAGCAAATGTGGCGGTTTAAATTATTGGGATATTGTTAAAAACATCAAACCTACTCAAATATATAAGGATGCAAAGTCATTACCTTTAAAAAATTATGATGTGATTATTAATGATTTTGAATCAATTACTTCGCTTGCTTGTAAATTGCAAAAGGTACATTCGGTACAGTTTGGACACCAAGCTAGTTTTATTTCTAAAAACACGCCTAGACCAGAAAAAAAAAACATTATGGGTGAAATGATCCTGAAACATTATGCCACTTCACCAAAACACATTGGGTTGCATTTTGAAAAATATGATTCCTTTATTCACCCACCAATTATCAAAGATGAAATCATAAATTCAAACCCTAAGAACTTAAATCATATCACGGTCTATTTGCCTTCTTTTCAAAAAGATTGTTTAGAAAAAGCGTTTAATAAACTTGCTGATGTCCAATTTCACTGGTTTTTAAATGACATAGCTTTCAAATACTCTGAAGGGAATATCACATATTTCCCAGTTGATCAGAAACAGTTTAATGTCAGTTTAATAAACTGTGACGGAATCATTACTGGAGGAGGTTTCGAAACTCCTGCAGAGGCCTTGTACTTGAGAAAAAAAATTCTAAGCATTCCAATTCGTGACCACTATGAACAAGAAAGTAATGCCGCAGCTTTAAAAAAAATGGGCGTTCCAGTTGTATATGAAATAGATGAAGATTTTGATAAAATTATTAAAAACTGGTTGAACACAAAAATAATCTACCCCAAAATACAACCTAATAATATCCCTGAAACTTTACAACATTTATTCGACACGTATCATAATTAAAACGAATGTTGTTTTACCATTGATTAAAGAGATTCAATCCTATATTTATACAACAATTTAAATACACTATATTATTATATTATCAGTTTCTTTTTTTTAAGAACTGACAATCCAACTAATCTTCTTGATTTTTAAATCCAAATAAGTTACCTTTCATAAACAATTTCAAATCTTTTTTTAATGATTTGCTATTTCGCTTAGTCAATTCAGGCCCATCCAAATCACTTAAATCTGGTTTTCCTGCATTTACCCACGCAGTATACCAATAACTGGCAGTTTCTGTCACGGCTTTTTTCATTTGACTTTCGACCATTCCATTTAAAGCTATATTCAATCTAGAAGTGTAATCATCTGAAAATTTTGCAGCATTATATTTATTTTTTACAATTGCACCTTGAGCGTCAACAACAAATATATTATTCTCTTTTGTTGTAGTTCTCAATTGTTTATCAGCTGACAAAAGAGGTGTTGCTAAACTATGCGAATCATTTATTATTTTCCATGTATGAAGGCTTATGTTTTCTATATATTGAGGTGGAGCTACTGTAAATTTATAATTATTGACAAAAAGTTCTGGGATTCTACTTTCCCAAAGGGCATGTATTCCTTTTTGCTCTGTTAATTGGCCGTCATAATTGACCGATGTATGCAATGGCATGTGCGCATCGCCAATGTAATGTCCTAAATCTGCTGCTAAGAAAAGTATTTCGGCTCTGTTTTTTTCTTTAAAAGCTTTAGTTAGTTTCACCATCATTTCATCGATAAACCATGGAAGAATACCATTATTCAATAAAAATTTAGAATCATATTTTTTATTAGCTTCTGCCAAAGTTTTAGGTAAACTATCCTGTGAACCAAAGTTTTCCATATCGAAAAAATGTCTTGGATTTTCCTCTTTATAATTTAAAGAATATTTACGAATATCTGGAACAGTAGATTCCTGAGTTATAAAGTCGATATGATTATAAAAAAAGGTTAACATTGGTTTTGGTAAAACCATAACAGCTGCCTTATTGATATATTCATGACCTACTATTCCCCATGATATCGTAACAAAACTAATTGATATAATAGAAATAGTTATAAAGATTGGTTTTAATTTAAACTTTTTCATTTGTAAGTGATTTTTTAATGCAACAAAGGTATTTCTTTCTTATAAAGAACAAGTTAAAATTTGTTTTTTAAACTTGTTATTAATAAATAATCCTTTCCTAATGCAACTCGTGTTATCGACCGATTCCAAGTTCAAAATATAGCCATGCTAAAAAGCGACGAACCTAGCCCTTAGGCGAACAGGGCATACCAATAAAAAAAAGAACCCCAACCTTTTCAGGTTGGGGTTCAATAAAGAAAGGCGACGACATACTCTCCCACATAACTGCAGTACCATCTGCGCAGGCGGGCTTAACTACTCTGTTCGGGATGGGAAGAGGTGAGCCCCGCCGCAATAACCACCTTAAGGCTATTTGTCGTAAAGTTTCAATGTCTAATGTCTTAATGTACCTAGGACACTTTCGACTTTTGACTTTTGACTTTCAGACTGTCCGCGCGGCGGACAAATATCTTAACATACTGAGATAAAGAAAAAA
>NZ_SMFK01000008.1 GCF_004349355.1 Flavobacterium cellulosilyticum
TAATGCAGTATTTGTAGCGTCAGTAGTTGCTAATCCAGTTAAATCTGATGTATTTGCTTTTAGTGCTAACGCTGTATTTGTAGCGTCAGTAGTTGCTAATCCAGTTAAATCTGATGCATTTGCTTTTAGTGCTAAAGCTGTATTTGTAGCGTCAGTAGTTGCTAATCCAGTTAAATCTGATGTATTTGCTTTTAGTGCTAAAGCTGTATTTGTAGCGTCAGTAGTTGCTAATCCAGTTAAATCTGATGTATTTGCTTTTAGTGCTAAYGCAGTATTTGTAGCGTCAGTAGTTGCTAATCCAGTTAAATCTGATGCATTTGCTTTTAGTGCTAATGCAGTATTTGTAGCGTCAGTAGTTGCTAATCCAGTTAAATCTGATGCATTTGCTTTTAGTGCTAATGCAGTATTTGTAGCGTTAGTAGTTGCTAATCCAGTTAAATCTGATGCATTTGCTTTTAGYGCTAGTGCAGTGTTTGTAGCGTCAGTAGTTGCTAACCCCGTTAAATCTGATGCATTTGCTTTTAGTGCTAATGCTGTATTTGTAGCGGAAGTAGTTGCTAACCCAGTTAAATCTGATGCATTTGCTTTTAGTGCTAATGCAGTATTTGTAGCGTCAGTAGTTGCTAATCCTGTTAAATCTGATGCATTTGCTTTTAGTGCTAATGCGGCAGTATCGACATAGGAAATCCATTTCGATCCATCCCATATTTGCAAACCTGGTGATGAAGCATCTGTTATATATACTATCAAACCTTTTTCATTCGGTCCAAGAATCAAATTGGTTGATTGTTCACTAGTTGTCATTCTAGGAGGCAAAAACCCTTTAGTTTTACTTTCTAATTCTAAAACTGCATGTGGATTAATTGTAAATGAATTAGATCCGATTTTTTGCACAACTTGCGCTGAAACATCTGTAATTGAGAAACCAAATAGTATCAGTGTTACTATAATTTTTGAAATAGTTTTGTAATTCATTTTTTTGTTTTGTTTAATTAGATTAATTGATGATAAACCAGACTTTTCCGTCGGATTGTATCTTAAATGATTTGGGGTAGTTTAGTTGCGATATAGCAACTTTCTTAGTTAATTGAATGGGTGGATTTATATTTAATACATTTGAAGTTTCGTCTATTTTATTAATAACATATACTTTGCCTCGACAACTGCTTACCTCTGGTAAATTAATGGCAAAAGGCTTCGTTTCATTATCACATAAAATGGTGTAATCAGTTAAAAGAAGATTATAATCGGTTGATACAGTTATAACTGCATTTGTGGATTGATTGCCATCTAATTTTTGAATGGCTTGAATAATATTATCATTAGGAGTTATTTTTCCTGCTCCACTTTTATAAGCTGTAAGTGTCTTTGAAATAACGGCATCATTTTTTAAAGTAATAACTCCCGAATTAGTTATGATTGCTTCTCCAGAAACCTGTACTTCTTTAGCATTACCAACATTATCCCCAACGAATATTGCACCAGAAGACAGTTTGTTAGATGAAGAAACAGCTCCATTGTCTCCTACTAAAATCCAAATAGGAGTTGATTTTGTTCCAATATTAATCTCGATTGCTTGCAGAGTACTGTTATAAATTATCAATGCAGTGGCAGGATTCTTAATTAAATCCCGTTCATTAGAACTCATTCTGGGAATTAGTAATCCCTTAGCTTTGGAATCGATATCTAAAACAGAGGATTCATCAGGTTTTTTAGTACCAATTCCTATTTGAGCAACTGCAAAACTAGATTGCAGAAAAATTAATAATATCAAATAATTATATATTTTCATATATTTAAAGGTGATTTATAGAAAATCTAATTATAATTTTTATTAATAATTTTCTTTGTAATAGTTGAAGCTCCATTATCCAATTCAATTTTTGCAATATAGATCTCATCTGAATGGTTGAAAAGTAGGTTGTATTTTAAATCTCCATTTAGGTGCTCCGAAAATATTTTTTTGCCCATAATATCATATATATTTATAGCTGTTATTGGTAAAGTAGCATCAATATATAATCTGTTATTATTTATATATACCATCAATTCTACTTTATCAAATTTAGGAACCAAGAGTTGATTTGTTGTAGCGCCGAATGAAAAAGCAGAATAAGCCGATAAATCTACTTCTACATTTGAACTAATAGAGCCCGAAATCAAACTACTTATTTCGCCCTGTATAGAATATTCATCTACAGTTGAAGGTATTGATACCCACGCTGAACCATTCCAACCTACAATAGTTAAATTTGGTAGCGACGACGATGTTAAATCCGAAATAGCACTTGATGATCTCCAACTAAGCGAAATTCCAGCTTTTACTCCATTACCTATTATGTCCCAATATTCAACCGATGAAATCGATGATATGGATTCTTCCAAAACACTACCAATTGAGTTAAGGGATGATCTAAAGTAAGCAGCTCCTACACCTTCAAAATTAGAAGGAATTACTTGTATGGGTGCATAAATACCAGCTTGTCCAATAGGTAAAATAAAAGCAGTATTGCTTTGCGTTTCAACATAACCATCTACAAAATTCATATCGTTAGCTCCGTCCCATGATACTCCATTAGAAAAAGATAAAACTCCATAATCTAATTTATTTCTACTTGTTGTTGTTGAACCTAAACCAAAATTAAAACCATTTGAACCGTCATAAAAAACGCTACTTCCACTAATATATAACTCTCCGTCATTTTGAACTTGTGCCTGAAGTGTATTGAAATTGATAAAGATAATTATAAATAAAATATATGTGGAAAATAATTTTGTTTTTTGTCTAACTATCAAAGAAATACTTGCAGATGAGTTAATAATAAAATTTATAACTAAAGTAGCTAATTTATCATTATTGAAAGTAAAAGTATTAATAGAGTGCTTTTTACGCATTGATTTTATTTATTTTTCGGCAAACCTATGTTAAAAAATATGTGTTTAACTGAATTAAAAATTAAATCTGTTTAAAAGAGTTTAATGTCCGATTATGTACTTATTTCTCATTTCTTAGGTTCCATATAATTGAATTATTTTTAAAAAAATCAAAATGATTTAAAAATAAATTAATGAATAATTAATAAAATAATATTTTTATTAAAAATAACATAAAAGACAAAATTTCATAGATTCGTTTTGAAAGGTTTATAAACAACAATTCTAATTAGCTGTTTTTAAATAATAAAAACACAAAAGAGGATACCATTCAAGATATCCTCTTTTTTGAAATTGAATTAGTAAACTAATTAATCCTTCAATCCTAATTTAGACAAAATAGTCTCTAACAAACACCATTTGGTAAAACCGGATTGGATTAAATTGACTCCTATAAAAGCAGTGAACCACGACCAGTTTTGATTGACATATATTGTCAATATCAAACTAATTAAGATAAAAGTACCTACTAAAATTCTAAAGACTTTATTTTTCATTTTTTTTTAATTTAGTTAATTCGATATTTCCTCTTCAATCTCTTCTACTTTTGAAGAATCTTTAGATTTTTCCCATTTTTTTCGTTCTGTTATGTAATAGATAACAGGCACAACTAATAGGGTTAAAACAGTCGATACAATGGCTCCAAACACTAATGAAATCGCTAATCCTTGAAAAATTGGATCAAATAAAATAATAGAAGCTCCTATAACAACCGCTCCAGTTGTTAATAAAATTGGCGTTGCTCGTACCGCTCCTGCTTCAATAATCGCCTGTTTTATTGGCACTCCCTCATTCAGTCGGATTTCGATAAAGTCAATCAGTAAAACTGAATTTCGCACCATAACTCCAGCCAAAGCAATCATTCCGATAAATGAAGTCGCTGTAAAAAACGCACTCAATAACCAGTGTCCAAACACAATTCCGATCAACGACATTGGAATTGCCAACATCATCACCATTGGCGTTTTGAAGTTTTGAAACCATCCTACAATTAACATGTAAATGATAACAATTACCACCATAAAGGCTACTCCTAAATCACGAAAAACTTCCAAAGTGATTTGCCATTCTCCATCCCATTTTACAGTGAAATCGCTTTCGTCTGTAGGTTGTTCCATATACAATTCGCTCACTTTATAGCCTTTTGGCACTTTTATTTTGGCTAATTTTTCATTCATTCCTAGAATCGCATACACCGGACTTTCTAATGCTCCAGCCATATCGGCAGTTACATAAACCACCCGTTTTTGATCTTTTCTATAAATGGTTTTTTGCAACGTATCTTTTACCACTTTGACCAAATCACCCACCGGAATCATATTGCCTTCACTTCCTTTGATTTTTAGGTTTTTAATGTCTTGCAAACTTGTTTTGTCTTTGTCGTCAAGCGAAAGAACGATGCTCACATTGTCATTTGAATTTTCATCATACAAATTCGAAATTGGATACTCTTTTAGCAAATAAGTCAAATTCCCAACCACTTGTTGCGGAGCAATTCCATTGAGCATTGCTTTTTCTTTATCGACTTCCAATTTATATTCCACTTGATCGTCTTCTACAGTCCAATCGATATCTACAATATCCGAAGTGTTTTTCAAGATGTCTTTTACCTGATTGGCGACTTTTATTTGGTCTGCATAATTAGGCCCATAAATTTCAGCAACCAAAGTAGAAAGTACTGGCGGTCCAGGTGGAACTTCAATAATTTTTACATTTGCACCGTATTTCTTGGCAATTTTCTGAATATCAGGACGCATTTCCTTAGCAATATCGTGACTTTGCAACTTACGTTCGTCTTTGTGCAATAAATTCACTTGTATGTCTGCCATATTACTTCCGCCACGCAAATCATAATGACGAACCAATCCGTTAAAGGTAATTGGCGCCGATGTTCCAACATAATTTTGATAATTCACCACTTCAGGCTTGGTAGAAAGATACTGTGCAATTTCTTTTGTCACAGCCGCAGTACGTTCTAATGTCGTTCCTTCTGGCATATCAATTACCACTTGGAATTCATTCTTATTATCGAATGGCAGCATTTTGACCACAACCGATTTGGTAAAAAATAGGGTAACCGAACCCAATAATAAAACCACAGTTACCAATAAAAGAATTCTTCTTTTTGTACTGCTTTCCAGTAAAGGTCTTTCGAGTTTGTTGTAAATTTTATACACCCAACTCGTTTCCATTCCAACTTCATGTTTGTGTTCTTGAGATTCTTTTTCCTGAAGCAAATGATATCCCAAATATGGCGTTACGGTCAATGCTACAAACAATGATAATAGCATCGCAATCGAAGCACCAATAGGCATTGGACTCATATAAGGCCCCATCATTCCAGATACGAACGCCATTGGCAATATCGCTGCAATTACTGTGAATGTGGCCAAAATCGTTGGATTTCCTACCTCATTTATCGCATAAATAGCTGCTTGTTTGAATGGCAGTCGCTTCATCTTGAAATGGCGGTGCATGTTCTCGGCAATAATAATACTATCATCAACCACAATTCCCACCACGAAAACTAGGGCAAAAAGCGTAATTCTGTTCAATGTATAACCCAATAAATAATAAGCAAATAAAGTCAATGCAAATGTCAAAGGAACAGAGAAAAACACTACTAATCCGCCTCTCCAACCCATAGCTAATATCACTAAAAAGGTTACTGCAATAATTGCAATTCCGAGGTGTAGCAATAACTCCCCTACTTTGTCCGAGGCAGTTTCACCATAATTTCGGGTCACTTCAACATGAACATCACTTGGAATTATATTCTTTTTTAAATGCTCGACTTTGGCAATGATTTTTTCAGCAATTTTCATCGCATCCGCACCTTTTACTTTCCCAATAGAGATTGTAACCGCAGGATATTCCGATTGATCTTTTTTGAACTTTTCATTGGCTTTGCCATACCCAAAAGACACATAACTTCTCGCTGTAGACGCACCATCTTCGACTGTAGCTACTTGTTTTAAATATACAGGTCTGTTTTTATTTACACCTACAACCAAGCTTTCAACATCTTCCGAACTCGAAAGAAATTTTCCTGTTGTAACAAGATATTCTTGGTCATTATTGACAAAACTTCCCGATTGTGAACTTCCGTTATTGGTCTGAATCATGCCCATAATGCCCAAAGCATCCAGCCCATTTTCGGCCATTTTATCTTTGTCTAGAATTACTTTTAACTCTCTATTTCGACCACCAATTTCTTTGGTAATCGCCACGTCTTTCACTTTTTCAATCTCCGAAGTCACTTCTTCTGCAATTTGACGCAACTGAAAATCATCTACTTTTTCGCTCCAAAGCGTCAATCCCAACATGGGAACATCGTCAATCGAACGAGTTTTAACCATTGGTTTAGATACTCCTTTAGGAAACATATCCTCATGTTTTGCCAATTCATCATATAATTTCACATACGAACGCTCCACATCCTGACCTACATAAAATTGAACAATCAATAGCGCTTGACCGTTCATTGCCATCGTATGCACGTGCTCCACACCTTTGATGTTCGAAATAATTTTTTCGAGAGGTTTGGCCACACGACTTTCTACCTCTATTGGACTTGCTCCCGGATAACCCACCATGACGTCGGCCATCGGCACATTAATCTGCGGTTCTTCTTCCCTTGGAATCAAAAACGAACTATAAACCCCAATAATCATCAAACCTACCATCAACAAAATGGTCAATTTCGAATTGATGAAAAAATGGGCAATTTTACCTGAAATACCTTCTTGCATGTTTTTTTATTTATTTGTGCGTGACCCTCTCAAAAGGTCGGGTCGGGCTATTCGTTACAATCTTTTTCTGGTTCTCGATCCTTCCGCCAAAAAGCGGAAACTCGAACTGACGAAAAAGGATTTTCACTTCTATCCCTCACGCTGGAATTTACAATGAAATCTATTTTCTATAAACGTAGCACTACTTTGGAGCTATAATCTATAATCTGAATTCTTAAATCTGCAATCTAATTACTGAACACTAACCAAAGCTCCGTTATACAATTTTCCATCTGCTGAAATGATATAGTGTTCATTAGCTGATAAACCGGATAAAACTTCCACTTGATTACCAAATGTTTTTCCTAATCGCAACCATCTTAAAATGGCCACATTTCCTGTTCCTATTGTGTAAATTCCTTTTAACTGACCTTGGTTAACTAATGAACTCTCAGGAATTAACACTATATTTTTATTAGAAACTGTTGACTTATTTTCCACTGGAAACTGTACATTTACAAACATTCCTGATAAGACCGAAGCATCAGTTTTGTCTAGATTGATTTTTACCAAATATTGTCCGCCTGTATTAGTTGCCGATGCGCTCACTTCACTTACTTTACCCGTAAGATTGTCATTAGATGATTTCACCAAAACTTTGACAGGCATTCCTTTTTTGATAGCATTAATGTCATTTTCAGAAACCATTGTAGTTACTTCTAATTTTGACACTCCTTCAACGTTTACCAAAGGCATTCCCGGATTTGCCATATCTCCTTCTTTCACAAAAGTATTGGTTACCGTTCCAGAAAATGGAGCTGTAATATTCGAATAAGAAAATTGAGCCAGCACTTCATTTCGCATTTGTTTGGCACCTTCTAAACCTGCTTTCGCCATTTGGTAACGAGACGTCATATCATCCAGTTCTTTTTGGGAAGCAGATTGTTGTTTGAACAAAGTCACGAAACGATCATAGTCTTTTTTGGCATTGTTATATCCAGCAGTTGCTTGCAAAATACTTGCGTCTACTTGTGCTTTTTTTGCCTGTAAATCGGTATTGTTGATACTCACCAACAATTGTCCTGCTCCCACTTTTTGTCCTACTTTCACATGAACTTTAGTTACATAACCCATCATTCGAGTGCTTAAATTAGCACTGTTCTCCGCTTCAATTTTTCCACTTGCAGTGATAAATGCACCTTTGTCATTTTCAGAAACGCCACTTACTTTGACCGCTATAGCAGGTTCTGCCGTTACTGGTTCTTTTTGATCTTTTCCACAAGCGGTAAATAAAACTGCGGTAATGGAAAGGATTGCGATTATTTTTTTACTCATTATTATGTTCTTTAAAAATTGGGTTTCGTGAATCTTCGATTTCATATTGATTTATATTTTTCATCTATTATCTTTTCGTCTATTATCTATTTTCTACTTAGTTAAAAATTGTAAATATTGTTGCGTATAATTATATTCAAAAACGGATTGTAAAAACTCTAATTCTTTTTGGAACATTTGCGTTTCTGACTGCAATAAATCGGTTGTTTTTTCTAAACCTTGAGTAAAACGATTGGAACGAATTCTATAGGCTTCCCGAGATTGTTCCAAAGCTAATTTTTCTAAATTCACTTTGTTTTCAGCATCTTTCAACTGTCGATTGGCTTTATTGAGTTCCATTTGACTTTGCGCTTTGTATTGTTGGGATTCCACTACCGATTTTTGGAATTCAGCTTTTGCTTTTTCCATTTTACCAATCGATTTGTATCCATCAAAAACACTCCATGATAATTGTGCTCCCACTAAATAACCTTTGGCTGTAGTTCCAAACACCGTGTTATCGTACATTTCATAACTTCCAAAAGCATTTAATCTTGGTAAAAAATTCATTTTACTCGATTGCAACATTTTTGCATAAGCATCAGATGATTTATCCATTGCTTGAATGTCTTTTCTGCTATCAGATAATTTTGTATTGATCGTTTCAATAGTAATCGAGTTATCTAGATCTTCCAAAGGTTTGTACACCTTGCCTTTTGTGTCTTCGTTCATTAAAAAAGCCAAATAGTCTGAAGAGTTTTGCACATTACTTTTGGCAAATTGCAATTGGTTTTTAATTTCATTGCCTCGAACTTGCACCGACAATAGATCAGTTTTTTGAAGAATTCCTTGTTTGAAATAGTTTTCTACCAATTTCATATTGGCATCAGCCGTACTATTTGCTTTTTCCAAAACGCTAACCGATTTATATGCTAATTGCAACTGCATAAAAGATTTATTTACCTCGAGTTCAAAATATTCTTTAGTTCGTTCTGTTTTTATTTGATAGGCTTCCATTTTAGCTTTGGCTGCTTGTCTAGCATATATGCCGTCCATATTAATTAATGGTTGCAAAATTTCGATTTTTGTAGAATAATTTTGTGTTGTAGCAGGATTATTCAATAAAGATGGATTAAAATCTGAAGCAGTCAAAATTTCCTGATTCAATTTTGAACCAAAAGCCATCAAAGGATTTGTGGTAGAAATGGCAGTATGTGAAGCAGTAATACTTGGCAAAAACAGCGCATTGGATTGTCGATAATCTGCTTGGGACGATTGTACTTCTTGATTGGAAATCTGGATTTGCAAATTATTGTCAGATGCTTTTTGCCAAATATCTCTTTTAGAAATAGTCAACGTATCTTGGCTATAACCTAATGTTGAAATGGTAATAAATCCTATTAAAAGTATAAAATTGATGTTTCTCATAATTTAGTTTCTTAATTATTGTACAAAGATAGATTCACAGAGTGAGGTGGTCGGTAACAAGTGTTACAATGGGATTAAATTGAAGAATATAAAAAGCAGTTTTTAATTTTTACTATAAAATATTTAATTATTTTGTAATCAACTTTCAAATCATTTTAAATTGTTAATTATAATAAACACCTGAAATTTGAATGTCTAACAAACGTTAGCCGTTTTATTACTACTTCTTAACAGATTATTCACCATAAACACGTATATTACTGCAATTAATTATTACCCTATATTATGCCTGAATTATCTACAAACGAAAGAAATAGACTTGATGAATTAGATTCTTATCACATTTTAGGCGAAATAGAGCAATCTGATTACGATTTTATAACAAAAGTTGCTTCACAAATATGCGGAACTAAAATTTCTTTAATAAGTCTTATTGCAGAAGACAAACAATGGTTTTTGTCCCATCATGGACTAGAAATCCGAGAAACACCAAGAGAGTTTGCTTTTTGTTCCCATGCTATTAATAAGCCCGAAGACGTTTTTATTATTGAAGACTCCCGTAAAGACATTCGTTTTAAAGAAAATCCCCTTGTAACTGGAGATCCAAATATTGTTTTTTATGTGGGGGTTTCATTAGTTTCTGAAAAAGGATATCCGCTAGGTACACTTTGTGTAATAGATGACAAGCCAAAACATTTAAGTACAGAACAAATTGAGACATTAAAAATGTTGTCCAAACAAGTAATGCAGGTTTTAGAATTAAGAAAAAAAAGTATCGTCCTTAAAGAGTTAAATGATAAATTTTTAAAAACAGAGAAATTATTTAATGAAAGTCAGAGATTAAATAAAATTGGTGCTTGGGAGCTTGATTTAAACACAGGTATTACCCATTGGACAGATGAAGTGTATAACATTCATGAACTGCCTCTTGACTTTAATCATAATTTTGTCAATGCAATTGATTTTTATCATCCAGATGATCGAAATTTAATTACTAAAGCCTTGAATAAAACTTTATCTAGGGGAATAAATTTTGATGTAGTTTGCAGATTGATTACAGCGAAAGATAAATTAAAATGGGTAAGAGTAACTGGAATCAAATGGAATCAAATAGAAAATCAACCTAAGTTAATAGGCTCATTTCAGGATATCACAAAAATAAAATTAGCCAAAGAACGACTAGACGAATCTTTAGCTAAAAATAAGGCTATTTTTGATGCCAGCTCACTGGTAAGTATCATTATTACAGACGTATCAGGTATAATTACAGGTTTTAATAAAGGCGCAGAGTTGCAATTAGGATATAAGGCCGTTGAAATTATAGGAAAACATTCAATAGAGAGATTACATTCAAAAACTGAAATAGAAGCAGTAGGAAAAGAGCTTTCTAAAAAACTGAATACAAAAATTGAAGGATTAGATGTCTTATTTTCTAACGCAAAATTAGGAATACCTGAAACTAGAAATTGGACTTATATACGCAAAGACAATACCGATTATCCCGTATTATTATCAATATCTGCAATCAAAAGAAATGGTGATATTACAGGTTTTTTAAGTGTTGGTAGAGATATATATAAGATAAAAAAGGTTGAAAAAGATTTAATTTCATTATTGAATATCTCTGAAGATCAAAATGGACGACTTAAAAACTTTGCCTATATCGTTTCTCACAATTTAAGATCACATTCTAATGGAATAGCTATGTTACTCGATCTCTTGAAGAACGATAACCCTGAAATATATGAAAATGATTTAATAAAACACCTTCAAAAATCATCATACAACCTAACAGACACTATTAAACACTTAACTGATGTAGTTCAGATCAATGCTCAAACTAAAGACAATTTCATAGTTGTTCCTTTGAGACCAATTATTGAAAAAAATTGTAGCAGTCTACTATCTTTAGCCAAAAAAAATGAGGTGAAACTTAAAAACGAAGTACCTGATAACATAAATGTTATAGGTATAACTGCATATATTGATAGTATTATATTGAATTTTCTAACTAATGGGATTAAATATTCATCTAAAAACAGAGTTAGTTTTATTGAAATTAAAGCAGAACTGGTTGAAGAATTTGTAATGTTAACATTTAAGGATAATGGTTTAGGTATCGATTTAAAGAAACATGGACATCAACTTTTTGGCATTTATAAAACATTTCATAAACATGAAGATTCGAGAGGTGTTGGATTGTTTATAACTAAAAATCAAATTGAATCAATGGGTGGACATATCGAGGTTGAAAGCGAAATAAATGTAGGAACTACTTTTAAAATATTTTTGAAAAGTAAAAAATAATATGTCCATTATTATGGCTATCAAATAACTCTTTTTAGTTTAATTATAATTAATAATTTTATCCCCTTATCAAATTATTATTTATCATCTTAAATGCAATTTTACTAACCTAAAATGATTGAAATAAAATGGTTTTATCACACTAAATAATTTTTACAAAAGGCAATAAAAAAGTCAATTACAAGTTAAAAATCAGACAACTACGTTCAATTATTGAATAAAGATCTTTCTTATACGAAAATATTTTTTTAATAAAAAAATAAACTTTACAAATTACTCCAAATTGTTGTATTCTTGATAATTATTATATTAATATATTTACATTACTTATAATTTTCGCAATCTATATGAATTCTAGAAATCATAAACCAACGTATGAAGAATTACGAAAATTAACGAAAGACCAAGAGTCTGAAATTTTTCGTTTACGTAACAATGAAGTAGCTTTAACAAATCTAGATTTCTATTTTAAAGAATCATTAGATCTTATTTGTAAAGTTGGAACAGACGGTTTTTATAAAGAAATTAATCCTTCCTTTATTAAGACATTAGGATATTCGAGAGAGGAAGTATTAAGTATACCTCTTCTTAATTTTATCCATCCTGATGACTTGTATAAATCTAAAAAAGAATTGGAATCATTATCGAAAGGGATTACTTCAATTGACTTTGAGAATAAACTAATTAAAAAAAACGGGGAAATCATTTATATCCAGTGGACAACAAATGTGGATGTTTCAAATGAAATTATTTATGCTATTGGACGAGATGTCACAGCGATCAAAATCGCGCAAGCAGAAATATTATACAGTAAAAAATTATTGGAAAATGCTCAGGAAATTTCCAAAATAGGCAGCTGGGAGTACAATTTTGAAAATCATAAAATGATTTGGTCAAATGAATTGTATTCTATATATGATTTAAAGAAAGAGAAAAATCAAGATTTATTTCAGGAATATGTAAAACGGTTTTCAAAATCAGATGTAGAACTTTTCCTAAATAAAATTAAAAATTCTAAAATTGATAAAAAACCTTTTGAAGTTGAACAGTGCGCTATCCTAAGTAAGAATAAAACAAAATGGGTTCATGCGATTGTTCATCCCGTTGTTAATGAAAAAAAGGATGTTGTTGCATTAAGAGGGACTACACAAGATATCACAGAAAAACATCAAATTAGAAAACTTCTTAAATTTAAAAAACAGCTAGATATTGCTCAGAAATTAAAAAAAGTGGAGGTCGCAAGTAATGCCAAATTTAAAGGTTATGTAGAAAACGCTCCTGATGGTATTTTTGTTGCTGATGAAAACGGAAAATTTGTCGAAGTAAACAAAGCTGTTTCATCAATTTTCGGTTATTCTACAGATGAACTTTTAACCCTTTCTATGATGGAATTAGCATTCCAAGAATCTATTGAAGAATTGGAAATGTGTTTTAATAAATTAAAAAAGTTAGGTGAATCAAGAGGCGAATTTAAAACGATTCATAAATCTGGAGAAATAAGATGGAGTCGAATTGATTCAGTAAAAATTACTGAAACCCGATTTATTGGTTTTATTAAAGATATAACTGATATTAAAAATAGTGGTTTCCTAATTGAAACTAATGAAAAAAGATTTAGAACATTAGTTAAAAACACTAATGAAATCATAACTATTATTGATCAAAACATGAATACCGTTTTTCGAAGTTTGGGTGCAGTACGAATTACGGGTTATACACATGAAGAACATCAAACAGTTCCTACACAAGATTTTGTACACCCCGATTTTATGGACTATGTATACCAAAAACATAAAGAATCTTTTGAGAACCCAAATATACCAATACCAGTTTTGTTTCAAATTAAACATAAAGACGGTCATTATATTTGGCTAGAAGGAGTTTTGAATAATAAATTTCATGATAAAAGCATAAATGGGATTATTGGGAATTTAAGGGATGTTACTGAAGAAACAACAGCAAAAAATGTAATTACAAATAATGAAAAACGATTTAGAGCATTAGTAGAAAATAATGAAGGTATAATTACAGTTGTAGATAAAAATTTAAAAGTTTTATTCAGGAGTCCTTCATCTGCGCGAGTAACTGGATATACCGATAAAGAATTTGATGAAATTCCAGACAAGGAATATTATCATCCCGATTATTTAGAATATGTATATCAAATTATACAAAAAGCTATTGCTAATCCAGGTCAATTGTTCCCTGTATTATTTAGGGTAAAGCATAAAAACGGGCATTATATCTGGTTAGAAGGAGTTGTAAATAATAGAATTCATGATTGCAGTGTGAAGGGGATTATAGCCAATTTCAGAGATGTATCCGATAGAATTGAATTCAATGCAGCTTTAACAAAAGAAAGAGATATTTTTGCTAAAATTGCGGCTACTTCTCCAGGTTTGATTTATTCGATGCGTCAAAATTTGGATGGTTCTATATGTTATCCTTATGCCAGTGACGCCATTAAAGATATATATGGTTTTCGTTTTGAAGAAATTGAAAACAATGCAGATAAGATTTTTGAATTAATTCATCCTGAGGATGTTGCTGCAGTAAAAGAAAAAATAGCCAATACGAAAACAAATTTAGTTCCACTTAAAGGAGAATATCGTTATTTTCATCCAATAAAAGGACTTGTATGGCATGAAGTAAATTCATTGCCGGTAGTTGAACCTGATGGTTCTGTAATTTGTCATGGAATAATTACTGATATTTCTGAAAGAATTGAAGTGAAACAAAAACTTCAAAAAGCCAATAGACTTTATTTTTTTATCAGTCAAATTAATCAAATGATTGTTCGAACTATTGATCAGGAAACTCTTTTTAGAGAAGCCTGCACTATAGCTGTAGATTTAGGTGGATTTAAAATGTCCTGGATTGGATTAGTTGACCCATTAAGTAAAAATATTATTCCTGCAATGATTGCGGGAAATGATCAAGAATATTTTAATATAATTAAAACTATTTCTACTGATGAAAACACAGCCGAAGGTAATGGGCCAATAGGTACAACAATCAGAAGTGGAAATTATTGTATAAGCAATGATATCGAAAATGATTTAATAATGAGACCATGGAAAGAGGAAGCATTAAAATCCGGTTTTCAATCTATTATGGCGCTACCTATAAAAAAATTCGGCGATACCATTGGTGTTTTTGTATTTTATTCCAAAGAGAAGAACTTTTTTGACAACGAGGAGATTGCTTTATTAGAAGAAGCAACGGGTGATGTTAATTTCGCTTTAGATCTTTTCGAAAAAGAGACATTAAAAAAGAAGGTTGAACGTGAAATTTTTGAAAGTGAACAACGTTATCATACGCTAACTGAAGTTTCACCTGTTGGCATATTTCGAACTGATAAAAATGGTAACACCACTTTTGTGAATCCAAGTTGGTGTGAAATTTCAGGAATATCTTTTCAAGAAGCGTTAGGTAGCGGTTGGCTAGATGCAGTTCATGAAGATGACAAACAAAGAATTTTAAATGGATGGGAAAAAGCAACTACTATTGGAGAAAAATCATTGTCTGAATACCGTTTTATTAGACCTGATGGTTCCGTTGTTTGGGTTATGGGCCAAGCCATTGCTGAAAAAGACGAAAAAAATGAAATTATAGGTTATATTGGTACCATAACTGATATAACCTATCGAAAAGTATTAGAATCCAATTTGATTATTGCTAAAGAAATTGCAGAAACAGCCAATAAATCGAAATCTAATTTTCTTGCCAATATGAGTCATGAAATTAGAACGCCTTTAAACGGAATAATTGGTTTTACTCATTTATTAATGAAAACCAACTTAGACAGTAATCAGTTGGATTACATGTCTACAATTAATGTTTCTGCTTCCTTATTATTAGATATTGTCAACGATGTATTGGACTTTTCTAAAATTGAATCTGGAAAATTAGAATTATATATCGAAAAAATTGATTTGTTTAAATTGATACATCAAATTATTGATTTGTTTAAATATCAAGCAATAGATAAAAAATTAGAATTAATTCTTGACATAGATAAAAATGTGCCTCAATTTATTAAGGCCGATGCTATGAAAATAAAACAAATTCTAGTAAATTTATTAAGTAACGCATTAAAATTCACTGAATTTGGTGAAGTGAGATTGGAAATCAAAGAACAACAATCATTAAAAGATGATGTTTCATACCTCAAATTCTCTGTCTTAGACACTGGCAAAGGAATTCAACTGATTAATAATAAAAAAATATTTAGTTCATTTGAACAAGAAGACAATTCAACCAACAGAAAATTTGGAGGTACTGGTTTAGGGTTGGCAATTTCAAATCAATTATTGGCATTAATGGATAGTAAATTGGAATTAAACAGTATTTACGGAGAAGGAAGTGATTTCTATTTTTCCATCTATGTTAAAAAGCTCCAAAAAAGCAAAGTAAATGAAATAGTAAATAGTACTATTGAAGATATTAAACCGACGATTGACAATACGATTGTTAAAAAAATTCTTATCGTAGAAGACAATAAAATAAATATGCTTTTGGCCAAAACTCTAGTCCATAAAATTGTCCCTAATTGCATCATCCAAACTGCTTTTGACGGAAATGAAGCGATCGAAATCTTTTTAAAAGAACAACCCGACCTCATTTTGATGGATATTCAAATGCCAAATAAAAACGGATATGAAGCTACACAAGAAATTAGAAACTTAAAACTTGATGTAATAACACCAATTATTGCAGTTACAGCAGGAATACTTGCAGGTGAAAAAGAAAAATGTTTTGAGGTAGGTATGGACGATTATTTGCCAAAACCAATTGTTTATTCTGATTTAGAAAAAATACTTTTTAAATGGATAAATAAGTAAGTTCCCTTGTAATATTCCTATCAACATCCTATCTCATATAGGATGTTATGTTGTTGATTCTATTTTTTTTTAAGATATCATTATTTTCTAGATTCCTTAATGGAATACTTTTTCTACTACTTCAGGATTGTGTTTGTGTTTGAATAATACAGCAAATGCAATTGCAATTACTAATGCATAAGATGCAAAACTTAACCAGATATTATGCCAATCGCGTATACCATCATGTGTAAAAAAAGCATCTATAACTTGGCCGCTCACTATACCACCAAAGAAAGCTCCAAAACCATTAGACATCATCATAAATAATCCTTGAGCACTAGAACGAATAGACGAATCGGTTGAAGTTTCTATAAATAGCGAACCTGAAATATTAAAAAAGTCAAACGCCATTCCGTAAACGATACAAGACATAATAATTAAAAAAGTTCCTCCAAAAGAAGGATCGCCATAAGCAAAAAATCCGAAACGCAAAACCCAAGCCAACATCGAAATCAACATTACCTGCTTGATACCAAATCGCTTCAAAAAAAATGGAATTGCTAATATAAATGCTGTTTCAGAAAATTGTGAAATAGACATTATTAAAGTTGATTTTTGGACTACAAAACTATTTGTGTATTCAGGAATGTTCCCAAATTCAGATAGAAACACATCGCCATACATATTTGTTAATTGCAAGGCAGCTCCCAAAAACATGGAAAAAATAAAGAACAAGGCCATTTTATAGGTTCCAAATAATTTAAAAGCCTCTAACCCCAATTTTTTGGCAAAAGAAGCATTTTCATCAATTAGCTTTTGTGGAGGACATTTTGGTAATGTAAAGGAATAAATTCCTAATAAAATAGCAGCAAATGCAGCTATGTAAAACATATTTGCTGATGCTTTATTCCCAGTTAAATTAGTGAGCCACATTGCTGCAATAAAACCAATAGTTCCCCAAACACGAATAGGTGGAAAAACTTTAATTACATCGCAATCATTATTCTTTAAAATAGTATAAGCCACAGAATTTGACAATGAAATCGTAGGCATATAACATAGCATGGCTGCAAAAATCACCCAATAAAAAGTAATGGAATCATTAACTTGCGGTATATAACAAAGTGCTAAACCGCCAAGAATATGTAAAACCCCATATAATTTTTCAGCATTGATCCATTTATCAGCTATTATACCCGTTAATGCAGGCATTATTATAGAAGAAAGTCCCAATGTTGAAAATATGGCTCCAAATTCAGAACCACTCCATTGTTTTGTTGCAAACCAATAATTCCCAACAGTAATTAACCAAGCTCCCCAAACAAAAAACTGAAAGAAACTCATCAAAGTTAACCTATTTTTAATATTCATATGATTGGCAATTATTTTTTACTTTCTAATGGTAAATCTACTACTAATTTGAGCCAATCAAAATAAAATTAAAAATTCTTTTGCATAAAAAAAACCGCATTGGGGGATACGGTTTTTCTAACTAATTAACTAACTAAAATCTCAATTATGAATCCTTATATAGTAGGTTAAGGTTTAAAGTAGATTGTGGGGCAAACTTTTTAAATTATTTTTAATTGAGATTCTTGTTTCTAATTCTATGGTGTAAATATACATGTATTACCGATTAAATACCAAATAAAAGAGATGAAATGCACAATAAATAATTTTAATTATGTAAAATTCCTACTTTTTTATTAAAATACATTGCTATTTTAAATTAAATAAAATTAAAAATAGTAATGCATTTAAAAGTTTTAAGGAGCCAATCTATCAATCTTCCAAGAATAATCTTCCTGAATTTGATAACGGATTCTATCATGCAGTCTGTTAGGTCTTCCTTGCCAGAATTCAACTTCAACAGGGCGAACTAAATAACCACCCCAATGTTGTGGCCGAGGAATTTCTTTGCCTTCTAACTCTTTTTCCAATTGTTTCAGCCCTTCTTCTAAAATACTCCTAGATGGAATGACTTCACTTTGGTTAGAAACGATAGCTCCCAACTTACTTCCAGTTGGTCTGGAATCAAAATAACCATCTGAAATATTTTCAGAAGTTTTTTCAGCAATTCCTTTTATAATTACTTGGCGTTCTAGCGAATGCCAAAAAAATGAAAGACAAATATTTGGATTTTTGGTAATAGCCCTACCCTTTTCTGAATTGTAATTGGTATAAAAAATAAATCCTTCGTAAGTGAATTTTTTTAATAACAAAATACGTGATTTTGGAAATCCATCCAATCCAAAGGTGGAAACTGTCATCGCATTAACTTCGTCAACACCTCCATAATCTTCCACTTCATGAAACCATTTATTAAATAAATTAATGGGATCTTCGGGAATATTAGATTCTAGAAGTTCACTTTTCTCATACGATTTTCTATAATTGCCTACGTCTTTCACTTGGATTAAATTTATTAAATGTAAAATTACTCTGTTTTTATAGAAAAAACACTTCTAAAAACATCTATTTCAGTTTAAAACTCAAATGATTTTCCATCATCAGCCAAAAGTATGTTTGGAAAAATCGTTTCTGCTTGTTCCTTAAAGATTTCGATATTTTCATATCGCGTAGAATAATGCCCCAAAATCAATTGTTTTACATTGGCTTTCAAAGCAATTTTAGCTGCTTCTTTAGCGGTAGAATGCATAGTTTTTCCTGCCAAGGCTTCTTCTGAATCTAAAAAAGTAGACTCATGATACAAAACATTCACCTCATTTATAATTGGAATAATACTCTCGTCATACATTGTATCGGAACAAAACGCATAACTCATTGGCGGAACTGGGTCAAATGTCAATTTATGATTTTCTATACACCTACCATCATCTAAGGTGATGTCTTTTCCGTTCTTTATATTTTGATAATAACACTTTTCAATTTCATAGCTTTGAACAGCATCTAAATTTAATTTTCGTTCTTTTATTTTTTCCTGAAATAAAAAACCATTAGTGTAAACTCTATGTTTTAAAGGGATTGTTTTAACAATTACTTTATCGTCTTCAAAAATTATTTCACTTTCTTTAGATTCTAATTCGTAAAAAAACAAGCCGTAATTAGGCCATGAATTTGAATATTTCAATTGCAATTTAATAATTTCTTTAATTCCTTTGGGTCCATAAATATGCAAGTCAGCAGTCCTGTTGAGCAACATAAACGTGGAAACCAAACCCACCAAACCAAAAAAGTGGTCGCCGTGTAAATGGGAAATAAAAATACGATTGATTTTCGAAAATTTAATTTTGTTTTTACGCAATTGCACCTGAGTTCCCTCTCCACAATCTATTAAAAACAGTCTATTTCTTATTTCTAAAACCTGAGAAGTAGGATTGGTATACGTTCTAGGTGTGGCAGCATAGCAGCCGAGGATGGTTAGATTCAATGTAAATTGGTTAACGGGTTAAGGGTTATATGGTTAATCGTGGATTAAAAAGGTGGACTTCATTCGAATAAACAGTTAAACGAATAAACAATTAACCTTTTAAAATCCCAAATCACGCTCAATTTCTTCCATCTCAATAACATCATGGGCTTCTTGCATCGATCTAACAACAGCCAACTTATGAGAAACAGCATTAAAATCAAGTTCTGAAGTTACTATGACAAATGATTTTTTTGCTTTTTTGTGCGTTTTTGAAAGCGGCAAAAAACTTTCCATTTCATTTATCGAAAGTATTTTATGCGGCCTAAGATCAATAACAATATTATCCTTACTAAATGTTTTATATTCATGTGTCAGCTTTAACCGAAATGCAACCAAATCACCTTGCGTATCTTTTATGATAACAGTATGTCCTTTTTGTTCTACTCTCATAATGGAATAATTTAGTGTTTTGCTAATTTACAAAGAATATATTAGTTCCTCTAAATCATAAGATGTAAAATTTACTGAATTTTAGATGCCAATAAATAAATTACCGCCATTCTAATGGCCACACCATTTTCAACTTGATTCAAAATCACTGATTGTTTCGAATCGGCAACATCAGATGTAATCTCCACACCACGATTTATTGGACCAGGATGCATGATTACAATTTCTTTATTCAAGGAATCGAGTAACGTTTTATCTAGTCCATATTGTTGTGCGTATTCCCGAGTTGATGGAAAAAAGTTAACATCCATTCGTTCATTTTGAACCCGAAGCATATTAGCTACATCACACCATTCTAAGGCTTTACGTAAGTTAGACTCTACTTTTACTCCAAGTGATTCAATATGCCTTGGAATTAGGGTTTTGGGTCCGCAAACTTTAACTTCTGCACCTTGCATTTGCAAAGCATAGATGTTGGATAATGCCACTCGAGAATGTAAAACATCCCCAACAATTACCACTTTTTTGCCTGCTACTTCTCCTAATTTTTCTCTAATTGAATAACTATCCAATAAAGCTTGTGTAGGGTGTTCGTGAGCTCCATCACCTGCATTAACGATGCTTGCCTTTACATTTTGCGATAAAAAATGTGCTGCTCCAGGATTGGAATGTCGCATGACTACCATATCTACTTTCATCGAAAGAATATTATTTACGGTATCAATTAGTGTTTCCCCTTTTTTTACCGACGATTGTGCTGCTGAAAAACTAATTACATCAGCCGAAAGTCTTTTTTGGGCTAATTCAAAAGATAGCTTGGTTCTGGTGCTGTTTTCGAAAAATATATTTGCAATAGTAATGTCTCGAAGCGAAGGAACTTTCTTAATAGGACGGTTAATTACTTCTTTAAAATGATCGGCTGTTTCAAAAATAAGGTCAATATCTTTCTTGTTGATATATTTTATCCCTAATAAATGATTTACACTTAACTCGCTCATTTTATTTTATTTATTAATTAAATAAACGGCATCTTCACCGTCTTGTTCTGTCCAACACACTTTTACTCTTTCGTCATTGATTGCATCTACTTGACGGCCACGAAAATCGGGCTGAATAGGTAAATGACGACTAAAACGACGGTCAATTAAAACTAATAATTCGATTTCTGAAGGTCTCCCAAAGGATTGAATAGCAGTCAGCGCCGATCGAATACTTCGGCCTGTATACAAAACGTCATCTATAAAAACGACTTTTTTATCTTCGACAATAAAATCTATTTGGGTTTTATTAGCCTCCAACGGCTTTTCTGTTCTACGGAAATCATCTCTAAAGAAGGTGATGTCCAAATAGCCTAAAGCAATTTTAGAAATTTTATATTCGTTTTCCAACAAATCTTTTAATCGTTCTGCTAGAAATGTACCTCGCGGTTGAATTCCTACCAAAATGGTATTTGAAAAATCAAGATGTTTTTCGATTAACTGACAGGCCAAACGATGCAGAATGATATTGACTTCTTTTGAAGTAAGCAATACTTTTTGACTCATAGTGAAGTGTTGTTTGGGATACAAATATAGGAATTATGAGTTAGGAATTATATAATTTGAGTTGCGAATTTATCAAATAAATTAAATTCTGTAGAATTACACCACTTTTTACACTTTTAATAAATTCGAGCAGACGCAACTATGATTTATATTATTTCAAATACACTAAATTATATAACTTATTCTATAAATTATGTAACACCATTTCTTACTTATTCGATAATTTTATTTTAATTAATAAGAGTAACAAATAGTATTTATCAACAAAATAAAAACAATAAAAATGCAAGACAAAATAACAAGAATACTAATTTTACTACTACTATTGATATCAGTAACAAGCTGCTCATTAGTTGAAGGCATATTCAAAGCAGGAATGGGTGTAGGGATTTTTATTGTAGTTATTATATTGGCAGTTTTTGCTTTTATAATAAGTAAAATAGTTGGAAAGAAATAAATTAAATTACACAAAAAAGCCAGCTTTTATTTCTACAGCTGGCTTCGTAATTTACTAATATAATTCTAATTGTTGAATTTAAGAATACATCTTGGTTCTTAATTCCTGAACACTTTCGTTGTCAAGATATTCATCAAAAGTCATGTAACGGTCAATCGCTCCATTTGGTGTTAATTCGACCACTCGATTTCCAACAGTTTGAGCAAACTCATGATCGTGAGTGGTAAATATAACCGATCCTTTATAATTTTTTAATGAATTATTAAATGCTGTAATCGACTCTAAATCTAAGTGATTAGTAGGTTCGTCCAGCATTAATACATTAGCTCTTTCCATCATCATTCGAGATAACATACAACGTACTTTTTCTCCTCCAGATAATACGCGGCACGTTTTCAATGCTTCTTCTCCTGAGAAAATCATTTTCCCCAAGAAACTACGAATGTTAACTTCATCACGTTCTTCTTCGGTTTTTACCCATTGACGCAACCAATCTACTAAAGAATAATCACTTTCGAAAAAGGAATGATTATCACCTGGTAAATACGCTTGATTTGTTGTCACTCCCCAATCATAAGTACCTGAATTTGCCGTTTGATTTCCGTTAAGGATTTCGTAGAAAGCAGTTGTTGCACGAGAGTCTTTAGAAAATAAAACAATTTTATCTCCCTTAGCCATATTCAAATCAACTCCTTTAAATAAAACCTCTCCATCAACAGAAGCGCTTAAATCTTGAACGTTCAAAATCTGATCACCTGCTTCACGTTCTTGATCAAAAATAATCGCTGGATAACGACGGCTAGAAGGTCTAATTTCTGAAATATTCAATTTAGAAATCATTTTTTTACGTGAAGTAGCTTGTTTTGATTTGGCCACATTCGCAGAAAAACGACGAATAAATTCTTCTAATTCTTGTTTCTTTTCTTCTGCTTTTTTATTTTGTTGTGCGCGTTGTTTTGCCGCTAATTGACTGGATTCATACCAAAAAGTATAGTTTCCGGAATAGTGGTTTATTTTATTGAAATCAATATCTGAGATATGTGTACAAACGGCGTCTAAAAAGTGACGGTCGTGAGAAACAACAATAACTGTATTTTCATAATTAGCTAAGAAATTCTCTAACCAAGCAATAGTTTCAAAATCCAGGTCATTGGTAGGCTCATCCATAATTAGCAAATCAGGATTTCCAAACAGCGCTTGTGCTAATAGCACACGAACTTTTATCTTTCCTTCTAAGTCACCCATCAAAGTATAATGATTATCTTCGGTAATTCCAAGATTTGAAAGCATGGAAGCCGCATCAGAATCGGCGTTCCAACCGTTCATTTCTTCAAATTGCACTTGTAACTCCCCTATTCTATCTGCATTTTCATCATTATAATCCAAATACAAAGCATCCATTTCGGTTTTCACTTTGTACAAAACTTTATTTCCCATCAACACAGTTTCGAGAACGGTATGCGCATCGAACATGTTGTGATTTTGATTTAATACTGACATTCTTTTTCCTGGCTCTAAATGCACGTTTCCTGCTGTAGGATCCATTTCGCCAGCAATTATTTTAAGAAAAGTAGATTTTCCAGCACCGTTGGCTCCAATAACGCCATAAATATTACCGTTTGTAAAAACTGTATTTACTTCGTCGAACAAAATTCTTTTGCCAAATTGAACTGATAAATTATTGATTGATAACATAAATTTTTATTGTAATTTTTTTTGCAAAAGTACAAAAAAATAATAGTTTTTGAACCATAAAACAAACATGATTTCCAATAGTATTGGAATACTACTTTTGGTTTTTTATTTTGTCTTAATCAATACTGAAATCGTTTAAAAGCTTCAATAGCTTCATATTCAGCAAGTCCTAAATCATCATATAATTTTGAGGTATGCTTGTTGCGTTCTTCAGCTCTTAACCAAAATTCTCTAGTGTCATTACCTTGAAAAACAACTCTATCTTTTTGAGATTGATGGTGTAAAATAGCATGTCTTTTTAACATAACTTCGTCAGGACTGAGGGGAACTGCCATATCAATTTCATGAACATCCCATTCATGCCAAGCTCCTCTGTACAACCACAACCAACAATCTTTCATATAAGCCTCCGATTTCAATTTTTTCAAAGCTGTAAAAATAGCGTTGAGACAAACTTCGTGAGTCCCGTGTGGATCAGCCAAATCACCTGCTGCAAAAACTTGATGTGGTTTTATTTTTGCAATAATATCAGCTACAATATTAATATCTTCCACACCAATTGGTTTTTTATTTATCTGTCCCGTTTCATAAAAAGGCATATCTAAGAAATGAATATTTTCATCATTCAACCCAATGTGCCTTACAGCAGCGTAGGATTCACGACGTCTAATCAAACCTTTTAATTTTCGAACTTCTAAGGAGTCTATTTGATTCTCCGATTTGTTTTTCAAAAAATCTATAATTGATTTGAAATTAACTTTATACCCTTCATCAGCTACAAAATCATTACACACTTCGGCAAATTTAATCGCTTCATCATCTGTGACAGCTATGTTGCCTGAAGTTTGATAGACTACATGGACCTCGTGCCCTTGTTTTATTAATTTAGAAAAAGTTCCTCCCATTGAAATCACATCATCATCTGGATGTGGACTAAAAATTAGTACATTTTTTTTTGCAGGATTGGCTCTTTCGGGCCTATTGGTATCATCTGTATTGGGCTTTCCACCTGGCCAACCTGTTATGGTATGTTGCAAGACATTGAACATATTGATATTTAAATCATAAGATGAGCTGCCAGAAGCTAATAAATCGGACATTCCATTATTATTATAATCCCTATCAGTTAATTTTAAAATTGCCTTATTTGTTTTTTGGCAAAGCCAAACAATTGCTTTGTTCTTCAATTCAGGAGTCCAAATACAATCCTTTACCAACCATGGTGTTTTATTTCGTGTTAATTCTGAAGCTGCAGCTTGGTCTAAAACAAAAGTGGTATTGATATGGTTTTGTAAAAATGTGGCAGGAACTTCAGAGCTGATGTCTCCTTGAATAGTAGTTTTTACAATATCGGCTTTGTTTTTTCCCCAAGCCATCAAAACAATTCTTTTTGATTTTAGAATAGTCGAAACTCCCATTGTAATCGCTCTTTTAGGAACATTCCCAATTGAATTGAAATCAGAAGAAGCATCGACTCTAGTTATGTGATCTAAAGTAATAATGCGTGTTCCTGAATTGACATGTGAACCTGGTTCATTGAAGCCTACATGACCCGTTCTGCCTATTCCTAACAATTGAAAATCAAGTCCACCGGAGTTTTTAATTTTCTTTTCATAATCAACACAGTACCGATTTAAATCCTCAAAAGGAATATTTCCATCAGGAATATTTATATTTTCTGGCTTTATATCAATATGATTGAAAAGATGCTGGTGCATAAAATAGAAATAACTTAGATTGTTTTCCTTTCTCATAGGATAATATTCATCCAAATTGAACGTAATTACATTAGCAAAACTTAGCCCTTCTTCCTTATGCAAACGTACTAGTTCTTCGTAAACTTTTATGGGAGAAGAACCCGTAGCCAAACCAAGAATACATGGTTTGTTTTTTTCTTGTTTTGATCTGATTAATAGTGCTATTTCCTTTGCGACAATTTTTGAAGCTATTGTCGAATTTTGAAAAATTTCATTATGAATTTTTTCAAACCTAGTTTCTTCAAATTTTCCTGGGCTTTTATAGCTAATATCTTCATTTATTTTTTTAGGATTCATTTCAAAAATATTTTATCTTTAGTTAGATAAAGATATACTTTTTTGTTTTTGATATCTCAATTTTTAAAATTAAAACACTTAGAAAAACTCAAATTTAACTATTAATTGATGGTATTGTAACAGAGTAATTTTATAGTAAAATATAAATCCACAATTTTAATTAAGTCGACTGCCAGAAAACAGAAGCAGTAAATCAGTATATAAAAAAAATCTAAATTTCTAGTAGAAACCTGAAAGTTTTATAATTTAAGCTATTTTTTTTGGCTCTAAAACCTTTATGTAATTCGCAGTTTGATGAACCAATTTAATGACATACAAATCCACCAAGAAAATCATTAACTAGAATCCTATGGGTGTGTTTTTTTTTGTTGATACTCCAAAAACAAATAATTCTCAAATTATTAGTTATACTAACAAAAAAATACACTTTCCGTTTATTATATCGTTTTCGTTTGGTTTATTATATAATTAGTGTCTGATTTATTTTGTATGTACAAAAATACATATACATTTATAAAAAATTAATCTTAAATTCTGAATTATTAAAACTATGAACGCTGAAAATTCAAAAACCAATTGGGGACAATTCATTCCCTTAGTTACCGTCTTCTTTTTCTGGGGATTTGTTGCCGCCAGCAACGATATTTTAATCCCTGTTTTCAAAAAAGCATTTGATTTAACACAAGGTCAAAGTCAATTTGTATCCATTGCATTTTATATTTCCTATACCGTTGGATCGTTACTTTATATGGGAGTTTCTTTATTGATAGGAAAAGATTTAGTTAATAAAATTGGCTATAAAAATGGTTTGGCTTTAGGACTAATAATTTCAGCGCTTGGAACTTTATTATTTTATCCAGCGGCAAACACAGGATCATATACCTTAATGTTAGCAGGTTTATTTACGGTTGGTTTGGGCTTTTCATTGCAACAAACAGTAGCAAATCCATTAGCGATAGCATTAGGTCCAATAAAAACAGGTTCACAACGATTGACATTGGCTGGCGGAATCAATAATTTTGGAACTACAATAGGGCCACTAATTGTAAGTTTTGCCATTTTTGGAGCAGCTGCTTCAGGAAGCACAGATATGAGTATCGAAAGTGTAAAAATCCCTTATTTAATATTAGGTTTAGCTTTCTTACTTGTAGCTGTATTACTGAAATTTTCATCATTACCGGAACATCCCGAAACAATTGAAGAATCCGTAGAAGATTCCAATTCTGCCAAAAAATCAGCATTGCAGTATCCTCAATTGGTCATGGGAATGATTGCCATTTTCCTTTATGTTGGTGTAGAGGTTTCAACTGCGAGCAATTTACCCGCTTATATGGAAACAAAATTAGGATTTGCCATTGGTGATATTGCACCTTATATTTCTTTATATTGGGCAAGTTTAATGATTGGTCGTTGGACAGGAGCAGTTGAAGCTTTTACAGATAATATGAATACGCAAAAGATATTACGTTTCTTGGCTCCCTATTTGGCGTTTGGCGTTTTCTTACTCGTAAATGCAATCGCAAAACACGACTTAACTCCATTTTATATCTATGGATTAATTATACTAGTCTTAATTGCTGCAGATATGGCCAGTAAAGGCAATCCTGCCAGAATGTTATTAATATTTGCTTTATTAGGAATTGTTGCTTTGTTTACTGGAATGGCAACATCTGGAATGATAAGCGTTTATGCATTTACGAGCGTTGGTTTATTTTGTAGTACCCTTTGGCCATGTATTTTCACTTTAGCCGTAAGTGGTTTAGGAAAACATACTAGTCAAGGGAGTAGTTTCTTGATTATGATGATAATGGGTGGTGGAATTGTAAGCTGGACACAAGGTTATGTATCCGATACTATCGGTATCCAAAACAGCTACATCATTGGGGTCATCTGTTTTGCTTATTTGGCATTTTATGCATGGAAAGTAAGTGGAATTCTAAGAAGTCAAGGTATCGATTTTGATAAAAAAATCAGCGGTGGACATTAATCTATCGTTTTTTTAAGCATAAAAAAAAGGATTCGTTTACACGAATCCTTTTTTATTTAGAGGATCATTTATAATGATTCTTTCTTCTTTGCTCTTTTTTCCTTGTAAGCTTCCCAAGTTGCTCCACCTACCCAATAGGATACGAAACCAACTAAAAAAAACATTAACCAAAATCCTATCGTAAGGACGGTTAAGAAAAGTAAAAAGCCTAAATACTGTTGAAATTCAAACATGTTTTCCGGAATTTTTGAATGTAGGCACAAATGTATGTTTTATATTTTTTCTTAGCAATAATTTGTTAATAATATTTTTTTAAAACTCGAGTTATTTGTAAATTTAGGAACATTTTCGAAGTAATTCCTATAACTTTCTTTACTGAACAGGAATTAAAGTAAATGTCAACACTCTAAAAATTAACGTCAAAATGAAATACAGAACCGAAAAAGACACCATGGGAGAAGTGCTCGTTCCTGCTGAACGGTATTGGGGCGCTCAAACAGAACGTTCCAGAAACAATTTCAAAATTGGCCCTTCCGCTTCAATGCCAAAGGAAATTATTGAAGGTTTTGCTTATTTAAAAAAAGCCGCAGCCTACACCAATTGCGAGTTAGGTGATTTAGCAATAGGCAAACGAGATGCTATTGCAGCTGTTTGTGATGAAATCCTCGCCGGAAAACTGGCAGATGAATTTCCGTTAGTAATTTGGCAAACAGGTTCCGGTACTCAAAGCAACATGAATGTGAATGAAGTAATTGCCAATCGCGCCCAAGTATTAAATGGTTTTGAAATTGGAATAGGCGAACAATTCATCAAAGCCAATGATGATGTTAACAAATCACAATCATCAAATGATACATTTCCTACAGCAATGCACATTGCAGCTTATAAATGTGTTGCCGAATTAACAATTCCAGCAATCGAAAAATTAAGAGATACTCTGCATGGGAAAGCGATCGAGTTTAAATCAGTTGTGAAAATTGGAAGAACACATTTAATGGATGCTACTCCGTTGACATTGGGACAAGAAATTTCAGGATATGCTGCACAATTAAATTATGGATTGAAAGCTTTAAAAAACACCTTGGCACACTTATCAGAAATCGCTTTGGGCGGAACTGCCGTTGGAACCGGCTTGAATACTCCTGTTGGTTACGATAAGAAGGTAGCCGAATATATTGCAAATTTCACAGGACAACCATTTGCAACTGCTCCAAACAAATTTGAAGCTTTGGCGGCTCATGATGCCATTGTGGAAGCACATGGTTCATTAAAGCAATTGGCGGTTTCCCTAAATAAAATTGCCAATGATATTCGAATGTTAGCGTCTGGTCCACGTTCTGGAATTGGAGAAATACGCATTCCAGAAAACGAACCAGGTTCCTCTATTATGCCTGGAAAAGTAAACCCAACTCAATGTGAAGCTTTAACAATGGTTTGCGCACAAGTAATGGGAAATGATGTAGCCATTACTGTTGGAGGAATGCAAGGCCAATATGAATTAAACGTTTTTAAACCTTTAATGGCGGCTAATTTCTTGCAGTCAGCAAGATTATTAGGTGATGCTTGTCTATCTTTTGAAGAACATTGTGCAAGCGGAATCGAACCAAATTACAAACGTATTGAGGAGTTAGTGAATAATTCTTTGATGCTGGTTACTGCTTTGAACACTAAAATTGGTTATTATAAATCTGCCGAAATTGCTCAAACTGCACACAAAAACGGTACGACTTTAAGGGAAGAAGCTATTCGATTAGGATATGTCACCGCCGAAGATTTTGATGCTTGGGTAAAACCTGAGGATATGGTAGGAAATTTAGAGTAAATACGTGTTTTGAATCAAAAAATAAAGCTTGTATTTTGCAATTACAAGCTTTATTAAATATTTTATAAATTCAAAAACAACCCTAATTCATAAGTAATTCATACACTTGGTGAGCGATTTCTAACTCTTCATTCGTTGGAATAACCAATATCTTAGTTTTTGAATTTGGAGTATTAATTTCACGGATTTCTTTTGAACGAATTTCATTTTTAGTATGGTCTAATTCCAATCCGAAATAATCCATATCTTCACAAACTAATTTTCTCATATTTGAAGAGTTCTCTCCAATACCTGCTGTAAAAATAATTGCATCCAAACCATTCATTGCAGCCGAGTACGAACCTATAAATTTCTTAATTCGGTACGCATTCATAGCTAAAGCCAATTGGCATTCGGCATTTCCATTTGCGGCATTAGCTTCAATTTCTCTCAAATCACTAAAACCAGTAAGTCCAAGCATGCCACTTTGTTTTTGCAACATTGTGTTTACGGCATCAATAGAATATCCTAATGTTTTTACTAAATAAAATATCACTGATTGATCGACATCTCCACTTCGTGTACCCATGATCAATCCATTCATTGGTGCGAAACCAAGAGAAGTATCAATGCTTTTTCCATTCTTTACTGCAGTCATACTACAACCGTTGCCCAAATGAATAGTAATAATATTGGAATTATTATCTAAATAATTAATTGCTTTTTCTGAAACATACTTATGACTAGTTCCATGAAAACCATAAACGCGAATTTTATTTTCTGTTAATAAATAATTAGGCAATGCATATTTATGAGCTACAACTGGAATAGTTTGGTGAAAAGCAGTGTCAAAAACTGCCACTTGTTTAGCAGAATTAAATATTTCTTCGGCAACTACAATACCCTCATAATTAGCAGGATTATGTAAAGGTGCCAAATCAAACAATTGTTTTATTTTATCTTTTACTTCTTTATCGATAATCGTAGTATCCGAAAAATTACTTCCACCATGAACTATACGATGACCTACAGCTGAAATTTCTTGAGTACTTTTAATAACACCAACGTTTTCATCCATTAATAATTTAGCAATTTTTTCTAAACCAATTTTATGATTGGCTATAGGTAATATTTCTTCAATTTTATTAGAACTAGTTTCATACGTTAAATTTGAAGCCTCTAAACCTATTCTGTCAATCATTCCCGAACAAATGACTTTCTGTGCTGGCATTTCGATTAATTGGTATTTTATAGATGAACTTCCTGAGTTTATAATTACTATTTTCATTATTCTATTTTATTTACAACTTTAAACCATTAAACTTTTATTTTAGAAACCTTGTGCTTGAATCGCCGTTATCACAACTGTATTGATAATATCATCAACTGTACATCCACGACTTAAATCATTTACGGGTTTGTTCAATCCTTGTAACATTGGACCTATTGCCAAAGCACCTGTTTCTCTTTGTACAGCTTTGTAGGTATTATTTCCAGTATTTAAGTCAGGGAAAATTAAAACACTGGCGCGACCAGCAACTTCTGAATTAGGCATTTTACTTTGCCCAACTGCCAAATCAACTGCTGCATCGTACTGAATAGGTCCTTCAATTTTTAAATCAGGCCGTTTTGCTTTTACGATTTCGGTTGCTTTACGCACTTTATCTACTTCATCTCCTTTTCCAGAGGAACCAGAAGAATAAGATAACATTGCTATTTTGGGTTCTATTCCGAAAGCCAAACTAGATTCTGCAGATGATATAGCGATTTCTGCCAATTGTTCCGCTGTAGGATTAGGATTGATGGCACAATCGCCAAATATTGAAACTCTATCTTCTAAACACATAAAAAATATGGAAGAAACTACAGAAGATGTTGGTTTTGTTTTAATGAATTGTAATGCTGGTAAAATAGTATGCTGAGTAGTATGGGCAGCACCAGAAACCATTCCGTCAGCATGATCCTTATAGACCATCATTGTTCCATAATAAGAACCGTCTTCCATTAAATCTTTTGCAATTTCTAATGTCATTTTCTTTTCTTTACGCAACTCATAGTAAGTATTTACGTAATCATCATAATATTCCGAATTTCTAGGGTCAATTATAGATACTTTAGTTAAATCTAAGGTAATACCTAATACATTTATTTTATCTTCTATTTGTTTTTGTTTGCCAATAATAGTGATATCAACCACATCCATTTCTAATAATCGAGCAGCAGCAATAATAATCCTATCATCGTTTCCTTCAGGTAATACAATATGTTTTCTGTGCTTTTTAGCACGTTGAACTAAATTATATTGGAACATTTTTGGAGTCATGCCTTCTGCTTGAAACTTGATCAATTTATCAGCCAAATTATCCAAATCAACATAATTCTCGAAAGTATTAATTGAAGTTAGAATTTTCTGTTTATTGTCAGCATATATTTTAGGTTTTATATTCCCTATTTTATTAGTAATCATATAGGTACCTCCATCAACTGAAATAATAGGTACAACAGTAGAAAGTCCTTCTATTAATTTCAAAATACTATCTTCTGGCACAATATTACCTGTCAAAACGATTCCAGAAATGGATGGGTAATTAACAGATTCGTTAGCTTGTAAAGCTCCTAAAATAATATCGGCTCTATCACCAGGAGTGATCACCAATCCATTTTCTTTAAGGTTCAATAAATAGTTTCTCAATTGCATTGCTCCTACACTAAAACTACCAATTTGATTGTTTAAAAATGCCGCTCCAAATAACACTTTAGCATCCAAAACATTTATAACGTCTTGAATTGTTGGATAATTTAAACTCGAAATAATTGGAATAGAATTTATCAAAACCGTCTCTGGTAAACTTTTCTTTAATGCTTCAGCTACCAAAATAAGGTTTTCAGGTTGCACTTTGTTAGCAATAACAGCCAAAACTTCGACCTCTTTTGCTTTAAACGAATCATACGCAATATGAAGACTATCTAATAATTCATCTAAAGTTTTCTCAACGCCAGAACCAACGATGATACATGGAATTCCAAGATTTTTAGCGATTAAAACGTTCATATCAAGTTCTATTACCGTTCCTTCTCCAGTAAAACTAGTGCCTTCGACCAAAACAAAATCGAATCTTTCTTCTAAACGTTTGTATTTTTCTATTATCAAATCGACTACTTCTCCTATTTGCCCTTTATTTTTTTTCTTAATTAGCTTACTTTTTGTAATGGCATAAGCATCGTGAAAATCAATATCTAAACCAAAATGGGTAATTACGGTTTCGATATGATTGTCTATTTTACCATCTTCGATGTCTTCTACAATTGGTCTAAAATAGCCCACTTTGGCTGTTTTGCCAATGAGCATACTCATCAAACCTAAAGTAATAATCGATTTACCACTATACTCTTCGCTAGTAGCTATATATATGGCTTTATTCATCTTATTCTATTTTATATTTATTGTACTTTACTTACTTTTTTTTATTTAAAACCATCGTCGTTTTTTAAAATAATATAACATTCCTAAAGTTATAACTATCATAATTCCAATAACAGTATAATAGCCATTTACATATTCTAATTCTGGCATGTATTTAAAATTCATTCCATAAATTCCTGCAATAAAAGTTAATGGGATGAATGTTGCAGATACAATAGTCAGTGTTTTCATTATTTCATTCATTTTATGACTTTGTGCTGAAAAATAAAAATTTGAAGCGCTTTCTAACGAAATCATATCCGATTCAATTTGTTCTAAAAGCTCTAAGCTTTTTTGGTGTAACCTGGAAAAAAAACTAAAATTCACATTCTCAATCACGTTAAAAACAGTGTCCTCTTTCATACTTTTAATATCGTACAAAGAATCTCGTAGGGGAATAATAGATCGTTTCAAAAAATTAAAATTATCTCTGTGTTTTTCGATTCTTTCCAATATTATTGGATCGGCACTTTTTTTAGTTAAACTTATTAATTCTTCGATTTTGTTTTCTTCATTTTCAATTGTGATGTAAAAATTTTCTATGACAGCATCAAGAAGAACATATAATAAATAATCCGATTTTTTATTTCTTATAACCCCAGAATGTGTCCGAATACGTTCCCGAATATGTGTGAAAAAATCGGAACGTTTTTCCTGAAATGAAATCAACACATTGTCTTTTATCCAAAAACTGATTTGTTCCGTACTAATAGTATCCGAATCTTCTACAGGCAACAATGATTTTATATTAAAAAACAATACATCTTGTTGTTCTACAATTTTAGTCCTTCTGGTTGTATTTAAAATATCTGCAAGTAAAATAGTGTCAATTTCAAAATATTTACTAATAGATTGAAGTAATTCAATATCATTTAATCCGTGAATATTAAGCCAATTTGTTTTATTTAAATCAATACTTTTCTCTAAATCCGAAATTTCGAACTTACCATATTCTGACAAACTCTCATTATCATAAACAAACAACTGCATTTCTGAATCTGTACGCTTATGAATTCCAGTATATTCTAGAGTATTCGGTTGCAATTTTCGTCCTTTCTTATATTTTATTTTTCTCATCCGATTTTTGAAATCTATTACAATTAAATAATTTATTAAACTAAAAATCTAAATATACTACAAAAGTATGTTTTTTTAATAAAATTTTGAACTGATCTAATTATAACACAAATATAAACTCAAACCCTATTTCATTTTATGATATAAATCATTTTCAGGTTAAATAAATATAATACCAATCGAAAATACTTTTTAGATCAATTCTATTTTTGTCAAATCGGTCTTTTTTAAAATTATTATTGGTATAAGTACCTAATTGATTTTACATTTATTAAGTCCAAAAAATGACAAAAAAAAAAAAACCGAGCCATTGCTGACTCGGTTTAATCTTAATACTTAGTACTAAAATCTTAATACTTATTTTACTTCTTCGAATTCAACGTCTTCAACATTGTCTCCTTGAGGTTGCTCAGCTTGTGGTTCAGCACCACCTTGAGCTTGTTCTCCTTGAGCGTACATTGCTTCAGTAGCAGTTTTCCAAGCAGCATTGATATTATCTAATGCAGTTTGAATAGCTGGAATATCTTGAGATTGGTGAGCCATTCTCAATTCAGTCAATGCATACTCTACAGCAACTTTATGATCATCAGCTAATTTAGCTCCAAGTTCTTTCAATTGAGTTTCAGTTTGGAAGATCATTCCGTCTGCTTCGTTCAATTTTTCAGCTCTTGCTCTTAATTCTTTATCAGATTCAGCGTTAGCTTCAGCATCTTGTTTCATTCTTTCGATTTCTTCAGAAGTCAATCCAGAAGAAGCTTCGATACGAATATCATGAGATTTTCCAGTTCCTTTGTCAGTTGCTGAAACTTTGATGATACCATTAGCATCAATATCAAAAGTTACTTCAATTTGTGGAACACCTCTTGGTGCTGGTGGAATACCGTCAAGGTTGAAACGACCAATAGTTTTATTATCAGCAGCCATTGCTCTTGCACCTTGAAGAACGTGTAGTTCAACAGTTGGTTGAGAATCAGCAGCAGTTGAGAAAACTTGTGATTTTTTAGTTGGAATAGTTGTATTAGACTCAATAAGAGTTGTCATAACACCACCCATAGTTTCGATACCTAAAGATAGAGGTGTAACGTCAAGTAACAATACATCTTTTACATCTCCAGAAAGAACTCCACCTTGAATAGCTGCTCCAATTGCAACAACTTCGTCAGGGTTAACTCCTTTAGACGCTTTTTTACCAAAGAATTTTTCAACTTCTTCAACAATTTTAGGCATACGAGTAGAACCTCCAACAAGAATAACTTCATCAATATCCGATGTAGACAAACCTGCATCTTTCAACGCTCTTGCAACTGGTGCCATAGAACGTTTTACTAATGAGTCACATAATTGCTCAAATTTAGCTCTAGTTAATTTTTTTACTAAGTGTTTTGGTCCTGAAGCTGTAGCAGTTACGTATGGTAAGTTGATTTCAGTTTCAGTAGAAGAAGATAATTCAATTTTTGCTTTCTCAGCAGCTTCTTTCAAACGTTGCAAAGACATTGGATCTAAACGTAAATCAATACCTTCTTCAGTTAAAAATTCAGCAGCTAACCAGTCAATAATTTCGTGGTCAAAATCATCTCCACCAAGGTGAGTATCACCATTTGTAGACAATACTTCGAAAACTCCGTCTCCTAATTCAAGAACTGAGATATCAAAAGTACCTCCACCTAAATCGTAAACAGCAATTTTTTGATCTTGTCCTTTTTTATCCAAACCATAAGCCAAAGCAGCAGCAGTAGGTTCGTTGATAATACGCATTACTTTTAGACCTGCGATTTCACCAGCTTCTTTTGTAGCTTGACGTTGTGCATCATTAAAGTAAGCAGGAACAGTAATAACTGCTTCAGTTACTGTTTGACCTAAATAGTCTTCAGCAGTTTTTTTCATTTTTTGAAGCGTCATAGCTGACAATTCTTGAGCAGTATACAAACGACCGTCAATATCCACACGTGGCGTATTGTTGTCCCCTTTTACTACTTTGTAAGAAACTCTTTTTGCTTCAGCCGAAACTTCTGAAAAAGAATGACCCATAAAACGTTTGATAGAAGCAATAGTCTTAGTTGGATTAGTTACTGCTTGTCTCTTAGCAGGATCTCCTACTTTAATTTCTCCACCTTCAACAAAAGCGATGATAGATGGTGTTGTTCTTTTTCCTTCTGCATTAGGAATTACAACAGCTTCGTTACCTTCCATTACAGAAACACAAGAGTTCGTAGTACCTAAATCAATTCCGATTATTTTACCCATTTTTATTTATATTTAATTATATTGAATACTAATTTTAATAACTCGAGTTGCAATAGTCAATCTTTGTGCCAATACAAAAGGGTTCAATAAATTGTCAGTTTATGTTAAAATTGGCGGAAAAAGATATGACAAGATGACATTTTACGTGGACTGTCATTGAGAAAACGAAGTTAATCACGCTGTCAGTTTTAATAATGACAAGGAGATATTCCAGCGATTCACTTTATCTTAATGTTCTTATAGTTTAATACAAAAGATGCCGTTTTCATTTGTAATCAAGCATTCTAGGATTACCAATTTATGAAATCATAATGTTGAAATAGTAACTATTGTCAAGCAAACATTATTGACAAATTGGTATTCTGTGATCCTTCTGATTCACCAAAAATGTAATTTCAAACACATAAAACTTAAAATAACTCATTTTTTTTCTATTATAATTTCACTTCCAAAAAAGGAAATTATTTACACCACCTCGGTTACCACAAATTTATAAACTAAAAATGGCGTTAACCACTATGACCACTATCAACAACTTGCTTTTTAAATTAATTATACAGCCCTTAAAATAGTAAAATATTGAATATAACCACATTACAAATAACAAGTTTTAATCAGTTTACTACAGGATAGCACAGGACACGGTCTTTGTATGTATTGCCTAAATTTAGAAAAATAGATTTTTTTTGTACTAAAAATCTACTTTGCAAAACTACTTAAACCTTAATAAATAATTATATAAAACAAAATTAATATGAAATTCAAGCAAAATTATGTAACAAAATTAATCTTTTTATCACTATTTTTTATCGCATTGTCATGTAGTAGAGACTCTTTATATGAACCAACAAATAATGAGACATTAGCTTTAGGAGAGGTAAAATCACTGGTAATAAAACCTGGAATAAATAGTGCTAAAATAGAAGGAGTAATTGATGATCCAAACGTAACGGAAGTGAAAATTTTTTGGGATAATAAATCAAAATCGATTATGGTGCCTGTAAGTAACAATGGTGATGCAAGCACTTTCACGACACAAATTGATAATCTACAGGAGAAACTTTATATATTTAAATTTCAAACATTAGATAATCAAGGAGAAAGCTCTCGAATTACAAGTGGGGGCGCTAAAGTTTACGGCTCTAATTATCTTGCAAAAACTGTGAACAGAAATATTGTTTCATCACAATTAAAAGATAGTGATTTAAATTTTGTTTTTAATTCATTAATGTTAAATACTGGTATTTTAGGAACTGAAATAATCTATATAAACGCGGAAGGCAAAGAAATAGAAGTTTTTAGTAGCAATAATAAAACGAAAATCAATATCGCAGATTTTAAAAGTGGATCTACTTTAAGATATCGTTCATTATACAAATTTTCTCCTCTAGCTCTTGATACTATTTATACTGAATATAATAACCATAAACCATTTGTTCTAGCTGAATTGCAAAATGCATCAGGACCCTTTTCAAAGGCTGAATATGATGGAAAAAGATGGGGAAATCTAGCAGCACCATGGATCACCAACGATGCTGCTAAAAACCACAATGGTTATGGTGGTTTTAATGGCAAAAACAAATTATTCAATATGGAATCTGGTTGGGGTGCTCCTGCGATAACTAACGGAAAAATATATCAAACTATAGAATTAGATCCAGCTACATATCAATTAAAAGTAACTATAAGTGCTACGAACCTAAAAGATTCAGATGATGGCGGTGGATATATTGTAATTGCCAATGGTAATGGTCTACCAGACGTTGAAAATATTACTACTGCTACCGAAGTTTTAGGGTCTGAAAGAATAATAGGTACCAAGGTATATTACGTTGAATTTACGGTTACACAAACCACTGAAGTATCTCTTGGAGAAGTTTCAACACAGTCTGCTTCTGGACGTTATTGTAATATTAATTCTTGGGAGTTATTACACGTTCAATAAGTTTTTATAGTTAGCGATTATGAGTAATTCTAGTCTAATTATTCTGAAATATAGAAAATCCAAAGGCAGTCCATTTTAATTTTTAAATGGACTGCCTTTTCTGTTTTAACTTATGTATGCATTATATAGGAATGTTGTGACAGTACTAAATCTATAATTCCATTAAATTTATTTTTTATAACAACAAATAACATTATTGATATTTGAAAAAAAAATAAAAACATTATCGAAAATTTGAAATTATATTGATTCCTATTTTAAACTTTTCTATGACAAAACAGAAACTGATGGTGCAATCTTTTTTCTTATTAATCAAATTCACTATATTCACTTAAACAAAAAAAAAGAAAGTTTATTTGTTTTTATAGTTACACTTAAAGTGCTATTGTAAAAAAAATAAGTTGCATTGAAAAATCAATAGTTGATTGCATTCAGATCATTCTACTGGACAACTATATTCAAAAATAAATCTAGAGTCACATTTAACCCTCTTTTAAAAACAGAAGGCTGAAAAGACTTAAATGAATTTCAATCAAAAATCTCTTAACAAAAAACCAGATAGAAACTAAAATGGAAAACACCAAAATACTCCCAAATACTATTACCTTTCTAAAAAACCTCGAAACAAACAACAATAGAGAATGGTTTGCAGAAAACAAGCAAACATATATCGAAGCACAAGCCAACATCATTACCTTTGTTGACGAACTTATACTACTCATGAATACCCACGATGCTATTGAAAACACATCGGGTAAAAAAAGTTTATATCGCATTTATAATGATGTTCGTTTTAGTAAAGATAAATCGCCTTATAAACCTCGATTTGCTTTTAGTTTGCAACGTGCAACTAAGTTAAAAAGAGGCGGATATTATGTAAATATACAACCCGGCAATACTTTTTTGGCCTGCGGTTTTTTCTCCCCTAATCCCGAAGACTTGAAAAGAATCAGAAAAGACATAGAAGTCATTCCTGGAGCATGGCGCAAAATTTTAAATGCAAAGCCAATCATCGCTAATTTTGTGGAATTGGCAGGAAATAAAGTACCTACTTTCCCAAAAGGATTCCCTAAAGACCATGAAGCGATTGATTTAATTCGACACAAACAATTTATTTTGAGACATAATTTTACAGATCAAGATGTAATAGACCCCGAATTTGTTAATAAAACAAATGAAATCTTCAAAACAGTACGCCCCTTTTTTGATCACCTGACTTTAGTACTCACAACTGATTTAAATGGAGAAATCAATGTTTAAAAACTCCTATTGAGCAGAGAGTCCTAAACTGTGTAAAATTATAAGTAATCAATATAATCAAATATTACATCGTCTGTTTGATTACAATCGCTAGTCACCTATTTTTACCTCTAAATAAAATTGAAATAGTATTTGGTCTCGTCTATAATTGTGAAATTTTACTCTTAAATCAAACCTAATACATTCCAAGAATCAGTATTATTAATTTCATTTTTATACTAATTAAAAAATTATTAATTGATGTAGTCAAATACTGTGTTATAAAGAGTACTAAAAAAATACAATACAAAAATAAATTATTTCAAATAGTAATAAAAAAAAATATAAATTTACATCCCAAATAAACTTCAAATAACAACTAACTTAATCTCAACCTTATGAAAAAATTATTTATCTTCTTTGCATTATGTGCTCTAAACATGTCAGCTCAGGACCATTTTTCTGGTATTAAAAACTCCAACAAAGTTGGAATACTCAGTATAAGCACTAACCCTGCTGAACTTTCTAATTTAGGCAACAAATACGATGTGAATTTTTTCTCTTTTAGTATAAGTGCCTCAAACAACAAAATAGGCTTTAAAGATCTAATAAACTCCAACAACAATATCGAAGAACTAATTTTTCAAGGAAACGAACCTGTGAATTTACGTATTGATGCTGAAATATACGGGCCAGGTTTTGCAATGAAACACAACAAATGGGCATTTGGAATAACTACAAAATCCTATATAAAAGGAAACTTAGTAGATCTTGACCCACAGTTGGGTAAAGCAATTATAGACGGAAATACCTCTAATATATTAAACTCAACACTTTTAAAAAGTGATTATAATCAGCGTTTGAATGCTACCACTTGGGGCGAATTAGGTTTCACAGTAGCAAGAAATTTATTTGAAAATGAAAAACATAAATTCAATGGAGGTGCTTCTATTAAATTATTATTCCCTGGTTCTTATGCCAACATTGGAATCGATAAATTCCAAGGAAAACTTGATTACAGATTAAATGGCACTAGCCCAACAGCCTATTTAAGTGGTGTAAACACACAATTAAACATTGCTTATTCAGAAAATTTGGCTAATTCAAAAGATTATACAAAATCATTATTTGGAACTTTAAATGGTATGGCTCTTGATTTTGGAATCAACTACCAATTAAAAGATAAAGACAGTTATAAATTGAATGCAGGAATTGCCATAAAAAACATTGGAGAACTTACTTTTAAAAACAATAATAACTCTTCAACTAACTATACTTTAAACATTCCAACGGGTACTATTACCAGTCCAGGTCTTGATCTAAGTCTATTTCAAAATGTTACAAGTATTAAAGATGCAGAAAACACCTTATTAGGAACACCTTATTTAACTAAAAAACAGTCCGAAACTAATATAAAAGTAAAATTACCTTCTGTTTTTTCTGCTTATGCCGATTTTAAAGTAGTTTCGAAACTCTATGTTTCTATTTTTACACAGCAAAAAATCGGAAACGACAATGAGAATAATCAAATAACATCTCAAAATGTAACTTCAATTACGCCACGTTTTTCATTAAAAAATTTCGAAGTGTTTTCACCTTGGGCAAATAATGAAATTTCTGGAACTACAGGTGGTTTTGGATTACGTATTTATGGACTTTATTTTGGATCAAGTTCGATTATTACTGCATTAACCAGCGATACAAAACAAGCAGATTTCTATATGGGATATCGTTTAGGATTACGCTAAAAAATCATATTACTAATATATTTTAATTCTATTTAAATTAAAAAGCAAAACCCCATAAAATTAATTTTATGGGGTTTTCTATAAGAATAAATGCAATAAATTACTTATTTCCTTTTTCGAAATCAGCAACAAATTGTGCCAATCCAATATCCGTTAGTGGGTGTTTCAACAAACCTGCAATGGCAGACAATGGTCCTGTAATTACATCTGCTCCAATTTTTGCACAATTTACAATATGCATGGTGTGACGTACAGAAGCTGCAAGAATTTGAGTTTCGTAACCGTAGTTATCATAAATCAATCTGATTTCTTCAATAAGCGCCAAACCATCTGTTGATATATCGTCTAAACGACCAATAAAAGGAGAAACATAAGTTGCTCCAGCTTTTGCAGCCAATAATGCTTGTCCAGCTGAAAATACCAATGTTACATTAGTCTTAACTCCCTTTTCCGAAAAATATTTAGCAGCCATAACACCTTCTTTTGTCATAGGTAATTTTACTACAATTTGGTCATGTAAATCTGCTAATTCTTCACCTTCTTTGATCATTCCATCATAATCAAGTGCATTTACTTCTGCACTTACATCTCCGTCCACAAGGTTACAAATGTCAACATAATGTTTCAAAATGTTGTTTTTTCCAGAAATACCTTCTTTAGCCATCAATGATGGATTAGTTGTTACCCCATCTAAAACACCTAATGCTTGTGCTTCTTTAATTTGTGCTAAATTCGCTGTGTCAATAAAAAATTTCATAATATATTTATATTTAAATTGTGTATTCTTTTTTTTGGGCGTGACCACAAGGGTCAGGCTCTACATTACAATCTCCCGTGAAAAACGGGAGGATTTCCATTGCGATCCTTCACGCAAATAAAAAATCGCTGCAAATTACAACTTATAATGATTCATAAGCATTTTTTCATAGACTTTATCAGGCATAATACGTTTCAGTACTATAGAAAACTTCTGCATAAACACCCCTACTTTATAATGAATACTTGGATTTGGGTTCTGAATTATTTTATAAACCGCCTCAGCCATTTCATTAGGATTACTCCCACTATCAACGTGTTCGTCCATCATTTTCAACGTATTTCCATACGGAATTTCATATGCCGAATCCTTAATTAGAGGAGCATGAAAACGTCCTGAAGCGATATTTGTCGCAAAGTCACCAGGCGCAACATTGGTGATATTTATTCCAAAAGGCTTTACTTCCATTCTTAATCCTTCTGTAATCAACTCTAACGCTCCTTTTGAAGCAGAATAAACACTGCGATAAGGCAACCCCATATAACCAGCAATCGAAGTAATATTAATAATCAAACCAGAGTTTTGAGAACGCATTTGGGGCAGCACCGCTTTCATAACTTCAATAGGTCCAAACAAATTAATTTCAAAATTATTCTTGATTTCTACTGTTGGAATTTCTTCCAATGGACCAGTAATACCAACTCCAGCATTATTAATAACAATATCCAATTTTCCAGAAATGGCAACAATTTTGGATACAGCCGCAACTATAGAATCTACATTTCGAACATCCAGTTTAACCAATGGGAAAACAGAATTCAAAATGCGTTCTGGATTTCTGCTGGTTCCATAAACTACAAAACCTTTGTTGTGCAAAAATTCGCCAATTGACTTCCCTATTCCCGAAGAACCGCCAGTAATTAGTACTACTTTTTCCATTTTAGATTATAGATTTCGGATTATAGATTTGAAGAACGAAATAAGTCCAAAAATAAAAAAATCACGCTAAAAGGCGTGATAAATATCTATAAAATTACTTTGTAACTTCTTATAATTAAAAAATGGCAAGCGACCTACATCGCACCGCTCAACCACTTACCCTTGCTATGTTCCCATCCTGGGGGATTCTGCAGGAGCTGGTCGTGTAGGACTTGCCGGTGCAAATATACAACCTATTTTATATTTTACAAGTGCTTTGTACCTATAAAATAAGGTTGTATCTTGCATTTCAAAAAAAATATTTTATGAGAAATTATAACTTCCTATTTATCATTTTATTAGGAACTATTTTAGCTAGTTGTGGTGGTACAAAAAAAGGTGAAAATTCTTTATTTACTTTTAATAATTCTAATTTTAAAGCAAATTATATCCTTCAAGATGCAATTGAATTAGGTGTTTTAAATCCAAATACTAAAAATATTGATAGTATAGCCTATTATGTAAATAACAAAAAAGTAGGTGCCGCAAAAGGAAATTCTAAAATATCCTTTAATCTAAAAGACCAAAAATTAGGGTATCAGTACTTAAAAGCTGTTGTCTATTTTGAAGGCGAAAACTCCGAAGCTATTGCAAGAATTGAACTAGTTTCCAGCATCCAACCTAAATTATTAAAATATACTATCATAAATAAATACCCTCATGACATTGGCTCTTTTACAGAAGGTTTAGAATTTTACAAAGATACTTTGTATGAAAGTACTGGACTTAACGGAAAATCATTCCTTAGAAAATACGATTATAAAACAGGTAAAGTCTTCAAGCAAATTGATTTAGATTCACAATATTTTGGAGAAGGTATTACATTCCTAAACAACAAATTATATCAATTAACTTGGCAAAATAAAACTGGTTTTATTTATAATGCCACTACATTAAAACTAGAAAAAACATTTAAATACGATAAAGACATTGAAGGTTGGGGAATGACAAATGACGGAAAATACATTTATCAAACGGATAAAACCGAGAGAATTTGGAAAATGGATCCCGAAACTCAAAAAATGATTGATTATGTCAATGTATATTCCGGAGATTCAAAAATACCTAGCATCAACGAATTAGAATGGATTAATGATAAAATATATACTAATGTATGGCAAAAAGACGCCATAGCTGTTGTAAATCCAACAACAGGTGCTGTTGAAGGAATTTTAGACATGTCAGGATTGAGAAAATTCATCAAAAACCCTGAAGCTGAAGTCCTAAATGGAATTGCCTACAATCCAAAAACAAAAACCATTTTTGTAACCGGTAAAAACTGGGATACTTTATTCGAAATAACCGTTTCAGAATAATTTTACATTAAATGAAAACCCTAATTATCAACATCAAGGAATTAATTCAAGTGCGGGACAAATCCGTATTGAAAGTTTCTGGTGCTGAAATGGCAGTTTTACCCACTATTAAAAACGCCTATTTAGTCTTACAAAATGATCTCATTGCCGATTTTGGTTTTATGGAGGATATGCCCGAAGATTTAAATCCTGAAAAATGCATTGATGCTTATGGTAAAATGGTTTTACCTGCTTGGTGTGACAGTCATACGCATCTAGTTTATGCAGGAAATCGGGAACAGGAATTTGTGGATAGAATCAATGGCCTTAGCTACGAAGAAATTGCTAATCGTGGTGGAGGAATATTAAATTCAGCCAAAAAACTGAACGAAACTAGCGAAGAAGAAATCTACGACCAATCGAAAGTTCGATTAGAAGAAATCATGCGATTAGGGACTGGTGCTCTAGAAATAAAATCAGGTTATGGATTGACTGTGGATGGTGAACTGAAAATGCTCCGTGTTATTCAAAAATTATCCAATAATTATCCAATAACTATAAAAGCCTCTTTTCTTGGCGCTCATGCATTTCCATTGGAATTTGCTAAAAATCATCAAGGCTATATTGATTTAATTATTAACGAAATGCTTCCCGAAATTGCCAAAAACAAATTGGCTGTATATATTGATGTGTTTTGTGAAATGGGTTATTTTACCGTCGAAGAAACAGAACAAATTCTAGAAGCAGGAATCCGTTTTGGCTTAATCCCAAAAATTCATGTAAACCAATTTAATTCTATTGGCGGAATTAAAGCTGGAATAAAATACAATGCCCTAACAGTAGATCATCTTGAAGTAATGAAATCGGAAGATATAGAAGCATTAAAAAATAGCAAAACAATGCCAGTTGCATTACCTTCTTGTTCTTATTTTCTTGGAATTCCATATACTCTATCCCGAGAATTAATTTCAAGCGGATTAGCTTTGGCGCTTGCAACCGATTATAATCCGGGCTCTACTCCATCTGGAAATATGAACTTTGTGGTTTCGACAGCATGTATTAAAATGAAATTAACTCCAGAAGAAGCCATAAATGCTGCAACGATAAATGGCGCTTATGCCATGGGAATTTCAAAAACTCATGGAAGTATCACCATTGGTAAGAAAGCCAACCTTATTATCACTAAACCTATTTCTAGCTATTACCAACTGCCTTATGCATTTGGCAGTAATTTAATTGACGCTGTTTTAATTGAAGGTGAGGTTTTTATATAAAAAAAGAGGAGCAAAATTGCTCCTCTTTTTTTAATCTATTTTGAAAATTGATTATTTCAACGTAAAACTTGTTTTAGAAACCAATTCGTTTTTATCGAATACATTTACAAAGTACGTTCCTTTTTCGAAATTTTTCCCTGGTAAATCTTCTGAAACTTGAACTGTTTTGTTTTCATATTTCACATTAGTAATAAAACTATAAGTTAATGATTTTTCACCAAAATTTTCTGTTTTCTTGTCACCTAAAACATTGTTTTTACTGTCAATAACTTGAACATAATAGGTTTTATCTCCTGATTTGGCAATTTTATTTTCGGCAATTGTAAAACTAATTTTTAGCATATCTGCTCTTCCAGCTTTTTCAGTTTCAATTTGTTTACCTGAACTTCTCAATTTGTAAGCTGAAGTTTTCATGTTTAAAACTGTCAATTTAGAACCTAATTCAACTGTTTTAGAAAGGTCTTCGTTTTGACCAACTAAAACTTCATTGTATTTTTTTGATTCCCCTAATACAACTACAGTGCTATCTCGTTGTGTTGTTAATACTGTGTTTTGTTTTTTCAAACCTTCATTTTCTGCCATTAAATTTTTCATATTGGCTTGCAAAGCGAAAAGCTGTGTTTTGTATTTTGAAACATCCCCTTTTGAATGTTTTATATCATTCATTAGATTCACAACTTTGTCTCTTTCTTTAATTAATTCTTCTGACATCGACGTGTTTTCAGCAATAGCAGCATCATAGGTAGTTTTCAAATCCTGCAAATCTTTCATAACAACATCTTTTTCAGATACAGATTTTGCTAACTCTGTTTGCACTAGTTTTGTATTTGAAGATAATTTATATATATAAACTAGACTTCCTACCAATAGAATTGCTAAAATGGCTATAATTACCTTTAGACTTGAGCTTGAATTGTTTTGTTGATCTTCCATATTTTATTTTTTTTATTACAAATTTAATAATATAATTTGACCTATAAACGAATTCTAAACATTTATATTATATTTGATGTATATAATTTTTTATGGAGAAACTTATCCCTTTTACAATAAACGACCTTGCTAAAGCTACAAACCACAGAAGTGGAGAAATAAAATTTGGAGAAAAAATGATTACTATTCCAAAAGGAATTGATCCAAGTGAATTTCTAAAAACTTCAGATGCAAAATATGTGCTATTTGGAATCCCCGAAGATATTGGCATAAGAGCTAACTATGGCAGACCTGGTGCAGCATCGGCATGGCAAAGTGCTATAAAAAGTATTGCCAATATCCAACACAATAGATTTTGTAAAGGGAGCCATTTACTTGTTTTAGGTCAATTAGATGTAAGTCAAGAAATGAAAGATGTTGAAAATTTAGATTTCAATATATTCAAAGATCGAACTAGGCTTAGTCAATTAGTGGAAATAATTGACAAAGAAGTTTCTCATATTATTTACACAATCGTAAAATCAGGAAAAATTCCAATTATTATTGGAGGTGGACATAATAATTCATACGGAAACATAAAAGGAACAGCTCTCGCCAAAGGAAAATCAATAAATGCTGTTAATTTTGATGCTCATTCAGATTTTAGGATACTTGAAGGACGACATAGCGGAAATGGTTTTTCCTATGCATATGAAGAAGGTTTTCTGAAAAAATATTTTATTTTTGGTTTACATGAAAGTTACACTTCAAAAAGTGTTTTAGATATTATTAAAAAATCGGAAGAACGTCTGCGATATAACTCTTATGATAGTATCAACATTCGCAAAGAAAAAGATTTTAATACTGAGCTAAATAATGCCTTAAAATTTATTGAAAATGATTATTATGGAATTGAAGTTGATCTTGATGCAATACCAAATATTGCAAGTAGCGCAATGACATTAAGTGGTTTTTCAGTTGAAGAACTTCGTCAGTTCATTACTTTTTTCGGTAAAAATAAAAACGCAGCCTATCTTCATATTTGTGAAGGTGCACCTGATTTAGGCGATGAAAAAAACAATCAATTGATAGGAAAACTTATTGGCTATTTAATAACCGATTTTATAAAATCAAACAATAGTATTCCTCTATTATAAAAAAAATCAGCTCTATTTCCACCTCTAGAATTATTTTCTAATTTCTGTCAATAATTTAAATCCTATCTTTGCGGCACTATCTATGCACCTAATACTGGATATTTAATACACAATATATGTTATTCGAAGATTTATCACTTTCAAAAAGTATACAAAGAGCCGTATTTGAGCAAGGCTATACCCAACCCACCCCTATTCAAGAACAATCTATTCCAATAGTTTTAGCAGGAAGAGATTTAATAGGCTGTGCCCAAACAGGAACCGGAAAAACGGCCGCTTTTGCTATCCCAATAATTCATCAATTGCATCGAATTGTAGGCTCTTCTAAAAAAGCCAAACAAATACGTTCCTTAGTGGTAACACCAACTAGAGAATTAGCAGTTCAAATAGGGCAAAGTTTTGATGTTTATGGTAAATATACCAACTTAACCCAATTAACTATTTTTGGAGGAGTTTCTCAAAACCCACAAGTAGATACACTACGTAGTGGTATAGATGTTCTGGTAGCAACTCCCGGACGATTATTGGATTTACACAAACAAGGTTTTATAGATCTTGATCATTTACACACCTTAGTACTGGATGAAGCTGATCAAATGCTTGATATGGGATTCATTAATGATGTCAAAAAAATTGTAAAGCTTACGCCAAAAAACAGACAAACCTTGTTGTTTTCGGCTACAATGCCAATAGCAATCCGTGAACTAGCAGAGATGTTCTTGCAAGATCCTGCAAAAGTAGAAGTTTCTCCCGTTTCATCTACTGCAGAAAATGTGGAACAAAGAGTTTATTTTGTAGAAAAAGGGGAAAAAAGAAACCTATTGTATCATTTAATAAAAAATGAAAATCTGTCCGATGTTTTGGTTTTTTCAAGAACTAGACATGGAGCTGATAATGTGGTTAAAGCATTACGAAAAAAAGATATTCCTGCCGAAGCCATTCATGGTGACAAATCACAAAATGCAAGACAACGGGTTTTAGATGCTTTCAAAAACAAAGAAGTTGGAGTTCTTGTCGCAACCGACATTGCCGCTCGTGGAATTGATATCGATCAATTGCCGATTGTTATTAATTTTGATTTACCAAATATTCCAGAAACTTACGTTCACCGAATAGGAAGAACAGGTCGCGCCGGAAATGAAGGAGTTGCTATTTCGTTTTGCAGTAAAGACGAACATCAATATTGGAAAGACATTCAAAAATTGATAAAAGTAGATGTAAAAATAGTAAGTGATCATCCCTATCCTTGGCATTCAGGTAATCCGGAAACAGCTCCTGCTTCCGCTCAAAACAATTCAAACAGAAGTGGTGGTGCACATAAATCAAGAAAATCTAGCGCATCAAAACAAAACAAAAAACGATGGTATTAATTTCTTAAATATTCCATTATTTCATTATTTAAATCATCTTTTGGCTAGTTCCAAAAGATGATTTTTTTTTATTACTAAGCTTCTTATCACCAACGTATTATGTGTTAACAAATTGTTATATAACTTTTGAAAATGGCTCTTTATTATTAATTTTACATAGATAAATTATTAACTTATATAACATTAAATAGTATGGAAACTTTAGTAAAAAGAAACGGATTATTTCCGTCACTGGCTAACAAATCCGTTAATACGTTTTTTGATGATTTTATTACAAAAGATTTATTTGATTGGACCGATAAAAATTTTGTAGCATTAGGCAGCAACCTTCCTTCAGTAAATCTAAAAGAATCAGATACAAAAATAGAAGTGGAGTTAGCGGCTCCTGGAATGAAAAAAGAGGATTTTAAAGTTGAAATCGAAAATGACGTATTAATGATTTCTTCAGAAAAAAAAGAAGAAAAAGAAGAAATTAGGAAAAAAGACAATTACGTACGAAGAGAATTTAATTATCAATCTTTTTGTAGAACTTTTAGTTTGCCTGAATCTATTGATGAAAATAAAATAGAAGCAAACTATAAAGATGGTGTTCTTCATGTCGTGGTTCAAAAAAAAGAAGGAGCTAAAAGAAGAGCCTTAAAAAGCATTCCTATTAAATAAATCTTGAAATTAGCTTTAATTTAAAACAGAAAACGCTGGCGTTATTGCACAGTGTTTTTTGCATTATATATTTGGTAATTAATAACTTGGAAAAGGTTTAATGCTTCAAATGGTTTTATCATTATATCATTCATCCCTGCAGAAATTGCTTCTTCAGTTATTTCATCTTTTGCAAAAGCAGTCAACGCAATAATAGGTGTTTCAATTCCTTTTTGACGAATTTTTCTAGTAGTTTCAAAACCATTCATCAAGGGCATATTGATATCCATCAAAATAATGTCAAAATCCTCTTTGTCTAATATTTCAATTGCTTGAAATCCATCGTCAACTAAAGTGCAATTTCCGTTATTTTTTTCTATAATTCTTTGGGTTATCATTTGGTTAATTTTATTGTCTTCAACCACTAAAACTCTATATATTTCACCTGAACTTAAATCAACATTTATATTATTTATAAATTCAATTGTTTTTGCAGGATCATGCACAAACGCAATTGTGAATTTGAATGTAGATCCATATCCTATTTCGCTTTCAACCAAGATTTCACTATTAAATAACTCTAACAATCGTTTTACAATGGCTAGACCTAGGCCTGTTCCTTGATAATCATTCTCATTTCTTCCAACTTGCACAAATTTATCAAATATTTTATCTAAGTCTTTAGCAGCTATTCCTACTCCGTTGTCTTTAATTATAAATTCGATATAATTTGAAGTAAATTCTACTTTTTGTAATTTTACATGTATTTCAATAACACCTGCTTTAGTGAATTTCAAAGCATTGCCAATCAAGTTTATTAATATTTGAGAAAGTCTTAATTTATCACCAATTAAATATTCTGGAATTGAAGGATCAATTGTTAATTCAATAGTGTTATTATTATTTTTTGCTAAAAAAGAAAGAGAGTTTTTAATCAATCGTATCTCATCAGAAATATTGAAAACAAAACTTTCTAAATCAACTTTCTTTTCTTCAATTTTATTGATATGTAGAATATCATTTACAAGAGACAATAAATATTTTGCAGAGAATTTCAAAGAAAATAAATGGGGGCTATTTTCAAGCTCTTTGTGTTCGTCTAAAAGCATGTTTGTAATACCAATCACGCCATATAATGGAGTTCTCAATTCATGACTCATTGTAGAAATAAATTGTGTTTTTACATGATCCGCTTCTTCAGCTTTTTCTTTCGCAATAATTAATTCATGATTTGTGAGTAGCAATTCTTTGTTGATTTTTTTCTTGTAATTATAGTTTTTGTATAACGAAAAAAAGAAAAATAATAATGTGATTAATACTACAATAAAAAGAAATACAATAATTAGAGATTTTCTTAGATTTTCAGACTGTAACTTATTCTCAACTTCAATTTTGTTGACCTCTCTTTTATACTCATCCAATTCAACATTAACGCCTGCTACATTAGCTTTGTTAAGTTTATCAGTAGCGTATATTTCGTCTTTAATTTTATTATAAAGAACCAAATTATGATATGCTTTTTCAAAATCTTTGTTTTTAAATAAAAATTTGGAATACTCTAGATGTGAATAAGACAAATCCGATTTATCTTTATTTATTTTCCCAAGTTTTATAGCATTTATAAAGTAATATTCTGCTTTTGATTTGTCTCCTTTATTACTAAAATACATTCCATTAAGCATATTTAAGCAACTTTCCGTCGCGCTTTTACCAAATTTTGATTGATTTTTATTAACATACTCTAAATAAGGCATGCCTTTTGTAAATAAACCAATATCAAAATAAGCCCATGTAATATTCAATTTAGTAAATAGAATTTGTGCTCTATCATTTGTTTTTTGGCTATATACCAAGGATTTTTTAAAATAATAAATTCCTTTTTCATATTGCTTTTTTTCAAAACAATATATATTTCCTAAATTATTATTGATGTAATTTTTAATGGTATCATTATCTGTTTTATCGGCATAAAATAAGCCTTTATTATAGTAGGATATGGCTTTATCAGTTTCAGATAATTCATCAAGATTTGCAGCAATTATATTATAAGAAACAGCAATTAAGCTGTTGTCATTACTATTTGTAGCGTAATGTAATACTTGTCTTGATGTAGATATTGATTTTTCAAAATTTCCTTCTTTAAGAAATTCAACAGCTTGTTTTGCCATTGATACAATTTCTTTTTTAGTAGGTGATTTAGTTTGTGCAAATAAGATACTACTGAAAGGTTTCAGCAAAATTAAAATAAAAATTAAAACTCTTATTTGAAACATAAAAATAAAATGTACATCAAATATACTTTTTATTTTAATTAAATGAATGAATTATAAGTCTTTTCTTAAAACATTACTAACTTATATATTTAAATTGAAATACAATAATAAATTAGTAGTTCATTAATCCCATTATTTAAACTTCATTTACGACATTTAATTTTCCAACCGATTTTGCGACTATTGTACTAGCTATTGCATCACTAGTAACATTAACAACGGTTCTGCACATGTCTAATGGTCGGTCGATGGCAAAAATTAATGCTAATCCAGCTTCAGGAATTCCTGCTTGACCCAAAACAATTACTAACATTACCATTCCAGCACTGGGCACTGCTGCTGAACCAATTGACGCTAAGGTTGCTGTAACAATAATCATCAATTGAGTTTGTATATCGAGTTCAATTCCTAGTGCTTGGGCTATAAAAACCGCTGCAACGGACTGATATAAACTAGTTCCATCCATGTTTACAGTAGCCCCTAGTGGCAAAACAAAACTGGCAACCTCTTCGTCAACACCAACATGCTCAATAACACATTCCATTGTAACTGGAAGTGTTGCCGCACTAGAACTTGTTGAAAAGGCCAATAATTGTGCTGGTGCAATTGCTCGAAAAAATTTAATAGGAGAATATTTTGCAAAAACAATAAGTAAGGTTGGATATAAAACAAACACCATTAAGGATAAGCCAAATACCACTGTTAATGCATAAATTACTAATGCATTCAGAGTAGAAAAGTCCTGAATTTCAACAATAAGTGAAGCCATTAAAGCAAATACTCCTATAGGAGCTGCGATCATAATTAAATCAATAATTTTCAAGATTACGTCATTCATTCCCTTAAAAAAATCGACAACTGGTTTTGCCTTCTCTTCTTCAATTAAAATCAATCCAATACCTATCAATATTACAAATAATATAACTTGTAACATGGCCGCATTATCTGTCAAAGCATTAAAAAAATTATCTGGAACGATATCAACTAATGGTTGCAAGGGTCCTTTACTCTTCGCAGTCTCTGCTAATTCAATTTTTTGAGCTGCATCGCTAGCAAAATTTTCTAGTAGACTTTTTCGAGATGATTCATTAATATACTTACCTGGTTGTATTAAATTAGCTAAAACTAGACCAATAGTAACAGCAGTTATGGTCGTACATAAATACAAAACTATAGTTCTTCCACCTAATTTGGATAACTTAGAAATATCTTTTAGATCAGAGATACCAACAATCAATGAAACTACTATTAATGGAACTGCAATCATTTTTAATAAATTAATAAAAATCGTTCCAAAAGGTTTAATCCAATCGATAACAATACCTTTTTGTTCTAAGTTTTTCATTAAAAAACCAAAACCTAAACCCAAAATCATTCCGATAAGGATTTTCCAATGTATTGCTAATTTCATAGACCTATTTATATGTCTTGTTTATTAAATAAAAATCTGCAAGAACGATGGCCGCCATAGCTTCAACAATTGGAACTGCACGAGGTACTACACAAGGATCATGACGCCCTTTTCCTGTCATTTCTGTGATATTTCCTTTATTGTCTAATGATTCTTGTTTTTGCATAATTGTAGCTACTGGTTTGAAAGCTACTCTGAAATAAATATCCATCCCGTTGCTAATTCCACCTTGAATTCCACCTGAAAGATTCGTTTTTGTTGTTCCATCAGGATTATATAAATCGTTGTGTTCACTTCCTTTCATCTTAGCTCCACAAAAACCACTTCCAAATTCAAATCCTTTTACAGCATTTATGGAAAGCATCGCTTTACCTAATTCGGCATGTAATTTATCAAAAACAGGCTCTCCTAATCCAAGTGGCACATTTTGAATTACACAAGTAACTGTTCCACCAACAGTGTCTCCTTGTTTTTTTATAACTTTAATATATTCTTCCATTTTGGCTGCCGATTCTTCATCTGGACATCGCACTGGATTGTTTTCAGTTTTTGAAAAATCTAATTCTTGATACGGTTTTTCTAAAAAAATATGTCCTACAGAAGAAACATAAGCATTAAATTTTATATCGGGTAACATTTGTTTTGCAATGGCTCCAGCTACTACTCTACTAGCAGTTTCTCGAGCAGAACTACGCCCCCCACCGCGATAATCACGAATACCATATTTTTTTTCATACACATAATCAGCATGACTGGGTCTGTAATTGTCTTTTATATGTGAATAATCATCTGATTTTTGATTTGTATTCGGAATAATAAAACCAATTGGAGTTCCTGTAGTTTTACCTTCAAATATACCAGAAAGAAATTGAACGTCGTCCGGTTCTTTTCTTTGGGTAACTATAGCAGATTGTCCTGGTTTTCTTCGAGACATTTCAATTTGAATGGCTTCAAAATCTAACGCAATTCCAGAAGGACATCCGTCAATTATACCACCTAATGCTTCTCCGTGTGATTCTCCAAAAGTTGTTACTCTAAATAGAGTTCCGTAGCTATTTCCTGCCATTATTATTAGTTTTTAACAAAAGTACTATTTTAGATTAAAGTTTAAAACTTTATCCATTGATTTCAAGATAAAGTTTTAATAGCAGCTGAATTATTTATTACTTGTTACCAATAATGATGAAATTTGATTTCAATAAAAAATACAATTCAAAAAACATCATTTTAATTAACAAACACTCTGATAGAGCCACTTACAAATTTATTTTATTACCATTAAATTTACTTTGTTTTTAAAAATATGGTAATTATGTAACTTTTTTATATTATTGTATAATTTTTTTGTCAAATTTTAGTTACATCTTTGTATAAACAAAAAACAAATTAATTATGAAAAAGATTTTAATTTCGGCTATTATGTTAATAGGATTAACATTTACCGCACAGGCTCAGAAAATTTCAGAAAATGCTTTAGGATTACGTTTTGGAGACAGTGGTGGATTTGGTGGTGAAGTGTCCTATCAAAGAGCTTTATCTAGCAATAATCGTTTAGAATTAGACTTAGGTTGGAGAAACAGAAACAATTATAACAAAAATAGTTATGATGACAAAGCTATCAAATTGACTGGTTTATACCAATGGGTATGGAACATCGATGGTGGTTTCAACTGGTATGCTGGTATAGGTGGTGGTGTAGGTAGCTATGGTAGAAATTATTATGACAACAGAGTGTATGACAATACAATCTATGCTTTTGCAGCTGGAGATATAGGTATTGAATATAATTTTGATATTCCATTACTGATATCGTTAGATTTTAGACCAGAAATTGGTGGAAGTGGTGGTTATTACGATAACAATTATGGTTCTGATATTGCATTAGCAGTTAGATTTCAATTCTAATATAAAATTTATTTAAAATTTGATCCCATTAACTTACGTTAATGGGATTTTTTTATTTTATAATAATTTCTTTTTTTGAATTAATTTTCAAAATAGTGTAGGGAGTCGTTATAACTTGAGTGCTAATTGCATTTTTGTCAGGACTAATTTCTTTTAATGTGATTATGATGTTTTTTTCAGTTTCAACTACACTTTCCACTTTTACCCCATAACCTTCGGATGTTTTTTCTCCTAAATTCAGGACAATAAAATTAGAGTTTTGAATGTCGTTTGAATTAATTTTATGTTTGAGTTTTTCATCATTTTGCAACATGGTAATTTCATTTGGCTCTGATAAAATTTCAAAAAAACGAATATTAGCTCCACCATCTGACTGTTCTGTCAAAATTTCAAACAGTGGCTTTTTTACATTCTTTTTAACAGATGTTGCACAAGAAAATAAAATAAGACTTAACAATAGTATAATAGCTTTTTTCATGAATACTTATTTATTGCTTTTTGATACAAATCTTCATACAATGGTAGAATATTCTTGATGTCAAATTGTTTCGCTACTGACAAGGCATTTTTTTTGAATTCAGCCAAAACAGCATCATCTTTTAGGATTTTTAAAGCGTTTTCCGCCATTTCTTTGGTTTTACCTACATTACTCAAATACCCTGAAATTCCAGCCAAATTTACTTCAGCTAAACCTCCAGAATTACTCGAAATAACAGGAACTCCCCACGCCATTGCTTCAAGAGCAGCAAGACCAAAACTTTCCGTTTCTGATGGTAAAAGGAACAAATCAGTATAACTTAGAATTTTATCAATTTCGTTACTGTTCCCAAAAAAGATCACTTTGTCTTGAATACCTAATTCTTGACACAAATGTTCTGCTTTCTCCTTTTCTGGTCCATCACCTACCATCATTAATTTGGCAGAGATATGCTTTTGAATTTTATAAAACACTTTAATTACATCAGGAATTCGTTTTACTTTTCTAAAATTACTAATATGAGTAATAATTCTTTCCTTTTCAGTTGCCATAACGGAACGACGGCATGAGATACTTGGATCGATTGTATTTTTATCCAATTCAATAAAATTTGGAATAACCTGAATTTCATTTTTTATTTTGAACAATTTCAAGGTATCGTCTTTCAAACTTTGTGACACCGAAGTAACATAATCCGATTTATTAATACTGAAAGTAACAGCCGTTTTATAAAAAGGATGATTGCCCACTAATGTAATATCAGTTCCGTGAAGAGTAGTAATCATAGGAAGATTAATTCCTTCATCTTTGAGCATTTGCTTCGCCATATATCCCGCATAAGCATGAGGAATAGCATAATGTACATGAAGCAATTCAATTTTATACAGTTTTACCATATCGACCAGTTTGCTTGACAAAGCCAATTCATAAGGTTGAAAATGAAAAAGAGGATATTCTGGAACGTTTACTTCGTGATAATGAACATTGGGGTTAAGTAAAGCCAAACGAACAGGTTGACTATACGTAATAAAGTGAATTTCGTGTCCGCGACGAGCTAATTCTAGCCCTAATTCAGTTGCCACAACACCGCTTCCACCAAAAGTAGGATAACAAACAATTGCAATTTTCATGTAAATAATTTAAAATACGAAAATAAGTAAAATAGAACTGGTTTTTGATAAAAAAGCCTTAATTTATTGGTAATAATTCAATTTTACAAAAAACTGGTTTTTCACATTAAATAGCTTCTTGGAAATAATTTTATTATATTTGTAATCAATCATTGATTTTCCAGGTTAAAATTAAATTATTTCCAATATTTAATTCAATCCTTTCTACAATTTCTTTTCTAGAAATTAATAAAAAATCATTCTGTTTTGCAGTGCGCTGCCTCTTTTGCCTTTTGGAAAAATTCCATTTACAGGCTATTAAATAATCAAAATTTAAAATGCACATAATAGATTATCTAATCTTCGTTGTTTATATGCTCGCTATGTTGGGAGTTGGTCTTTATTTTTTCAAAAAAAACAAAAATGCCGAAGATTTTTACGTAAGTGGCAGGAATATGAGTAGTTGGCATATTGGTTTATCCGTTGTTGCTACTGATGTTGGCGGCGGATTTTCAATAGGTTTGGGTGGACTCGGTTTTACAATGGGAATTTCTGGATCATGGATGTTATTCACTGGATTACTTGGTGCATGGTTAAGCGCAGTTTATTTAATTCCAAAAGTGAGTGCATTAGGACATACTTATAAGTTTTTTACATTTCCACAAATTTTCAATTATTTCTATGACGGACGAGTGGCTTTATTGGCCGGAATTATTTCGGCTATAGGATATATTGGATTTACCAGTTCTCAAGTATTGGCTGGAGCCAAATTAGCTTCAGCAACTATAGAAGGGTTAAATATACAAACTGCACTCATTGTCATGGGCGCTATTGCCGTAATCTATACTGCAATCGGAGGATTGAAAGCCGTTATATACACAGATACTATTCAGTGGTTAATATTAATCTGTGGATTAGTTTTTATTGGAATTCCTATAGCATATACTGCCGTTGGCGGTTATGATGTCATCAAGGCTACTTTAGCTCCCGAATATTTATCCTTAACCAATGTCAAATGGTATCAAATTTTAAATTGGTCGATCACCATTATCCCTATTTGGTTTGTGGGAATGACTTTATACCAACGAATATATGCTAGTAAAGGCGAAAAAGAAGTTAAAAAAGCATGGTTAATTGCTGGAATTTTCGAATGGCCCATCATGGCTTTTATGGGCGTAATTTTGGGAATGCTTGCTAAAGTTGCTGCCATTAATGGCTTATTTGACGGTATTACGAATGCTGCATCAATGGATAGTGAAATGGGATTGCCTATTTTACTTGCCACTGTTCTTCCGGTTGGGCTAATGGGATTGATGCTTTCCTCCTATTTTTCGGCTATACTTTCTACCGCTGACAGCTGTTTAATGGCCGCTTCAGGGAATATTGTCACGGATATTATCGCCAAATTTTCTAAAAAAGAATTATCTCATAAAAAAGAATTACAACTTTCGCAAATTGTTACCCTACTGATTGGTGTATTTGCCATCGTACTGGCGTCCCAAATGCAAAATGTTTTGGAACTTATGCTCTATTCCTATGCCTTTATGGTGTCCGGTTTATTCATTCCCGTTCTTGGTGCTTTATTTTGGAAGAAAAGCCATCCAATTGCTGCTTTTTGGAGTATGCTTTTTGGAGGTGGAACTACTATTTTACTAATCATTACTAAAAATAAATTACCTTTAGGAATAAAACTGCCAGAACACTTGGATGCCAATCTTTATGGAATGAGTATTTCGCTTCTTTTATTCGTTACACTATCAATTTATCATTATAATAAAAAAGAAAGACAAAATGGAATTCAAACAAATTAATTATACTTCAGGTGAAGACAAAACCTATCCGAATCAAGTCATTGCTGAATTTCTTTATACTCATTTAGAAGAATATGGAGATAAGGTTGAAGACATTTTAAAATGCATTGACTTTGTTATGAATCCCGCCAAAGGAGGAAATATAGTTGTAGGTATTGATGAAAATAAAATTGTAGGCGTTGTAATATTAAACAATACTGGAATGAAAGGTTTTATTCCTGAAAACATTTTAGTGTATATCGCCGTTGATAATAGTCAAAGAGGAAAAGGATATGGTAAACAATTAATGCAAAAAGCCATCTCAATTGCCGAAGGGAATATTGCATTGCATGTAGAGCCAGATAATCCCGCCAAAATACTCTATGAAAAACTAGGATTTACCAACAAATACCTTGAAATGCGTCTCATCAAATAATCCAAAATGGAAAATTTAGACCTACATATAGCATCTGTTATCAAATTACGAAGGGAATTACATAAACATCCTGAACTATCTGGAAAGGAATTTAATACAGCAAAAAGAATCCTTTCGTTTCTTGAAAACTTTTCGCCAGATGAAATTAGAACTGAAGTTGGAACAACAGGAATTATTGCAATTTATAAGGGAAAAAAAACTGGAAAAACTGTTTTATTTAGATGTGAACTGGATGCATTGCCCATTGAGGAAATCAATACTTTTGAACATCGATCCATTAATAATGGAGTTTCACATAAATGCGGACATGATGGTCATATGGCTATTTTATGCGGATTGGCTACCAAATTGTATCAAAACAAACCTAAATCTGGTACCGTTATTTTATTATTTCAACCTTCTGAAGAAGATGGAAAAGGCGCTAAAAAAGTAATTTCCGATTCAAAATTTAAAGCTTTAAAACCCGATTTTGTATTTGCTTTACATAATTTGCCTGATTTTACAAAAAATCAAATTGTAGTCAAAAACGATACTTTCACCTGTGCAGTTAGTAGTATTATAATCAAATTAAAAGGAAAAACAGCCCATGCAGGAGAACCTGAAAAAGGAATAAACCCTGCATTAGCAATTGCGGCAATTATTAATCAATTTAATTCTAAAATTCAAGCGGACATTACAAAAGAAGATCATTGTCTCATTACCCCTATTTACATCACAATGGGCAAAAAAGCGTATGGAGTTTCGGCAGGAGCTGGTGAAGTCCATTTTACGGTTAGAAGTAACAGTAATTTACAAATGAAAATGAACAAAGTAACTTTAGAAAATATTGCTCAGGCTGTCGCCAATGAATATCTTTTAGACTCTAGTATTAATTGGATACAAAGTTTTGAAGCGAATGAAAATAATGCAACTGCAGTAAACTATATTAGAAATGCAGCAAAAAGTAATAATCTCGAATTATTAGAAAAAGAATTTCCTTTTACATGGGGTGAAGATTTTGGATTGTTTACGCAGCATTTCTCTGGTGCCATGTTTGGTCTAGGTTCAGGCAAAAATACAGCCGCTTTGCACAATCCTGATTATGATTTTCCCGACGATATAATCAAAACTGGAGAGTCCCTTTTTTATCAAATAAGCAAACAAATTACAGATGCATACTAATTCACTTATAGAACTAAACCAAAAAGCATATCAAACCAATATTGATTTTCTAAAAAAAACATTTGGAGATAAAATAACACTTTCTTCGGTCGTCAAGGGAAATGCTTATGGTCATGGTATAGGCGAATTTGTAACGATGGCTTATGGATATGGCGTGACTCACTTTTCCGTTTTTGATGTGGAAGAGGCGAAAGCAGTTTTTGCAGCACTGCAAGATAAAGTTACCATAATGGTTATGGGTTTGGTAAAGGACGAAGACATGGAATGGGTAATTGGTAATGCTATTGAGTTTTTTGTATTTGACAAAAATCGATTAACTAAAGCTCAAAAAATAGCTGAAAAGCTCCAAAGAAAAGCCATTGTTCATATCGAAGTAGAAACTGGAATGAATCGGACAGGTTTCGAAAAAAGTGACTTAAAAAGTGTGTTAGCTATTCTAAAGAAAGAAAAAGAGCACCTCTTTTTCAAAGGACTTTGTACTCATTATGCTGGAGCTGAAAGTTTGGAGAATTATGATCGGGTAAACCATCAAATCAAAAAATTTGAAGAAATTTATCAATACTTCTGCACGAATGATCTTCAACCTGAGATGAGACATTCTGCCTGTTCTGCCGCTTCTATTATTTTCCCGGAAACCAGAATGGATTTAGTCCGAATTGGAATTATGCAATACGGATTATGGCCAAGTCCTGAAGTTTTCGCCAGTTTTTTAAACTCTAAAAAGGATAAAACAAATCCATTAGAACGAGTTATTACATGGAAAAGTACCATAATGAGTATAAAAAAAATTAACTCAGGCAGTTTTATCGGCTATGGAACCAGTTATCTAGCAAAAAGAAAAATGAAAATTGCAGTAATACCTATTGGGTACGCTCATGGATATAGTCGCTCTTTGAGTAATCAAGGCAGAGTTCTTATCAATGGTCAGCCCTGTACTGTGGTTGGCTCAGTAAACATGAATATGATTTCTGTTGATGTTACAGAAGTCGATACAGTAAAAAAAGAAGATGAAGTTGTTTTAATAGGAACACAAAAAGACTTATCTATTTCGGTTGCGTCTTTCAGTGATTTCAGCAACCAACTTAACTATGAATTATTAACCCGAATTTCTAAAACAATTCCACGCAAAATTATAAAATAATGGCTTTTATCGAACTTAACAGACAGAAATTAGAAGAGAATTATGCTTTTCTAGATACTATATTTAAATCAAGAGGTATTGAATGGGGTGTTGTTTCAAAAATGTTATGTGGAAACACATTATATCTCAAAGAAATTATAGCCCTAGGAGCTAGAGAAATTCATGACTCTAGAATTAGTAATTTAAAAAAAGTTAAAAAATTAGATCCAAATATTCAAACGGTTTATATCAAACCGCCTGCAAAACGGAATATTGAAAAAATTGTTAGTTATGCTGATGTCAGTTTTAATACCGAAATTTACACCATACAATTACTCTCGGAAGAAGCCATAAAGCAAAACAAAACTCATAAAATTATCATTATGATTGAAATGGGTGATTTACGTGAAGGTGTAATAGGTGATGAATTAATTGCCTTTTATGAAAAAATATTATGTATGCCAAATATCGAAATCCGAGGGATTGGCACTAACTTCAATTGTCTAAGTGGCGTAATGCCAACTCAAGATAAATTGATTCAGCTAAGCTTATACAAACAGCTTATTGAAGCCAAATTTAACATACAAATCCCTTGGGTTTCTGGAGGGACTTCTGTTGCAATTCCTTTGATTCTAAAAAACGCACGTCCCATGGCAGTAAATCATTTTCGAATTGGTGATGCCTTATTCTTTGGCAAAGATCTTTTTACAGGCGGAACTATTGAAGGAATGCATAATGATGTCTTTAAACTCTATGCACAAGTTATTGAAATTACCGAAAAACCCAATATGCCAACTGGAGAAATTGGAGAAAATGTAGCAGGAAACACTTTTTCCATGAGTGGTGTAGAGAGTTTTGGAGGCACTTCATTACGTGCCATTTTGGATATTGGATTATTAGACATGCAACCGCAATATATCGAAGCTGAAGACAGCGAAATAATTGTAATAGATGCCAGTTCTGATATGATGGTAATGGATATTTCAAATTCTAAAGTAAACTATAAAATAGGTGATTATGTCCCTTTTAAAATTCAATATATGGGTGGTCTTTATCTTTTGAATTCCGATTATGTAGAAAAAACAATTGGTTAAAAATAAAATTAAGTTGAAATAACATAATAAAAAAAATGAGTCCTAATTAAAGGGACTCATTTTTTTATATAAATTAATATCCACAATTCCATTGTATTCAAATCCACTTCTTATGAGGGTGAAAATTTAACGCTTAGCCTCTGGATTTAAGCAAAAGCGAGGCCATAACTAATATACATATCAACAAAAAACATGGAATCAATATAAAGTAATAATTATTTATTTTAATTGTAGAAGCAATTAAAACTTCATTCGTTGTATTCTCACAGCGTTTAAAATAGCCAATAAAGCCACTCCAACATCAGCAAAAACAGCTTCCCACATAGTAGCTAAACCTCCTGCTCCAAGAACAAGAACAATTGCTTTTACTGCAAATGCTAAACCAATGTTTTGATACACGATTTGCTTGGTCTTTTTACCAATATTTATGGCTGTAAAAATTTTTGTAGGCTGGTCATTTTGAATGACAATATCAGCACTTTCGATAGTAGCATCACTTCCCAAGCCACCCATTGCAATTCCGGCATCGGCAAGTGCAACTACTGGCGCATCATTGACACCATCGCCTACAAAGGCTATTTTTAGGTTTTGCGATAGTAATTCTTCGACTTTTTCTACTTTGTGTTCAGGCAACAAATCTCCATAAGCTTGATCGATATTTAATTCGTTGGCAACAGCATCAACAACAGCTTGCTTATCGCCTGAAAGCATTACCGTTTTGATATTTAACTTGTGTAAACTTGTTATAGCTTCTTTTGCATCTTCTTTAATCTCATCGGCAATCAAAAAGTAGCCGGAATATTTTTGATTGATGGCAATGACGATAATCGTAAAAGGGATATTCTCGATTTCTGCATCATAACTGATATTAAATTTATTCATTAGTTTTACATTTCCAACTAAGATTTCGTTTCCATCCACTTTCCCTTTTAGTCCATGTCCTGCAATTTCTTGGACATCGGTTACGGATACATTTTTTTCTGAACCTTTTGCATATTCGATGATTGCTGTTCCTACCGGATGTGTGGATTTGGTTTCTAAAGCTGCTATATATTTTACTAAATCAGCTTCTGGAATCTCGACGGCAACTACTTTTTGAACTTTGAAAACACCTTTGGTCAATGTACCTGTTTTGTCCATAACGACCACTTTAATAGTTGCCATTATATCTAGAAAATTAGACCCTTTGAACAAAATTCCGTTTTTGCTTGCTGCTCCAATACCGCCGAAATAGCCCAATGGAATGGAAATTACCAGCGCACAGGGACAAGAAATCACCAAAAAGACTAATGCCCTGTACAACCAATCGTTAAAGTTGTAATTTTCGACAAACAGCATTGGAACTAAGCAAATGGCAATAGCCGAAAATACTACTGCTGGCGTATATATTTTGGCGAATTTTCTAATGAATAATTCGGTTGGTGCCTTTTTAGCTGTTGCTTCTTGCACCATTTCTAAAATTTTAGATAATTTACTGTCAGTGTACTCAGCAGTTACTTTTACGAGAACAACTGTGTTCAAATTGATCATTCCAGCAAGAACCGTTTCGTCTTTTTGTTTGGCATCAGGTTTACTTTCACCTGTTAGTGCCGCTGTGTTGAACGAGGCTGTATCAGAAAGTAATTTCCCGTCTAATGCTAGTTTTTCGCCCGGTTTTAATTGAATCACTTCTCCAATAGTAATTTCAGTTGCTTTTTTAGAAATCGCATTTTCGCCTTCCATTACAATTGCGGTATCTGGTCTTTGATCTAATAATAATTTGACATTTAATTTGGCTTTTTGAACTGCCAAAGTTTGAAAAATTTCACCAATTGCATAAAATACCATTACAGCTACACCTTCGGGATATACGCCTATAGCAAATGCACCAATTGTAGCAATACCCATTAGTAAAAATTCTGAAAATATTTCTCCTTTACGGATACTTTCAAAAGCTTCTTTTAGCACTGGAAAACCTACTGAAATGTAGGCGACACTATACCAAACTATTCTTATCGAAGCGGTAAACCAATTTGGTGTAAAATAGTTGTCAAAAGCAATAGCAACAACTAGTAGTGTAAAACTTATGATCGCTGGTAAGAACATTTGAAATGTAGTGCGGTCGTCTGCTGAAGGGTAGTGTCCATCATCGTCAGAATGTTTGAGTTCATTCTGAGATGAGCAACAACCACTTTGAATATCATTTTTTTTGTTTGGTTTTTCTTTTAATGCGCAGCAAATTTGTTTGCCATTTTCGTCATTTTTATGTTGGTCTTTCATGTTTTTTATTATTAATTTTCAACTCCGCTACTATTTGGTCAATTCGGACATTAAATAACAGGACTTCTTAAATTACTGCTTATGCAATGGTAGAAATTACCAAACCTTACATTCTTTAAATCAGACTTTTGTAGCGATTAAATTCTTTTTTTTTATGAAGATTAACTGTGTAACATTCGTTTGAAAAAAGTTTTATTTATTCCTCTACATTTTTCATTTTCATTAAAAGTGAATAAGCCCCTTTTATTACAATATTAGCGTCATTCAAATCGTCTGAAAGAATTTCAGTAAATCCATTTTTACTATTTCCTGTCGTAACTACTTTCATTTCAAATTGCTTGTTTGCCTTGGTAACAAAAACATAATTTTTGTTTTCATGACTAACAATGGCAGCTGATGGTAATACATTTGATTTTTGACTTTTTAATTCAATTTCAGCATTCATATACATTCCTGGCAACAAACTTTTATCATAATTGACAAAATGGCAATGCATTTCGGTACTCCTGTTTTCAGAAAAATCTTTTCCAATTAAAATGATTTTACAAGGATATTTTTTTTCTGGATTGGTGTTGGTGTAAGCTATAACCGATTGATCAATTGCTAATTTATTGATGTCTTTTTCAAAAACGGTCAGCGCTAAATGAATATCGGTTGGATTTACAATTTCATATAAAATATCGCTTGGATTTACATATTTTCCAATGTTTACATTCACTTTTGATACATAACCACTTATTGGTGAATAAACATTAATACTTTTTGATATATTTTTTGCAGTTACATTTTTTGGATTGATCCCTGCAAATTTTAGTTTTTCGCCATAGGATTGTACCTTAACAGTAAGTGAATTGTATTCGGCTTGTGCCAGTTGATATACTTTATCACTACTAGCTTTGCTTTGATTCAGTTCTTTTTGACGTTCAAATTCAGCTTTGGCATACCCAATTTTTGCTTTTGCTAATAAGTAATCTTCTTGCAATTGAATGTATTGTTGGTCTTCTACTACGCACAAGACTTCCCCTTTAGCAACATGCATTCCTTCTAGAAGTTTAGTACTTTTTAAATAACCTCCCATTGGTACACTTATAGATACTAAATTTTGAGGTGGTACTTCTATTTTTCCGTTTAGTTTTAGTGTTTCTGAAATTTCTTTTTGCTCGATTTTACCTGTTTCAATACCTGCATTTTTGATTTGTGCATCGGTAAGTGTCGTAGTGTTTTCAATATTTAGGTTTTCAGTTGTTTCTACTTCAGATTTTTTATTTCCACAAGAAATAAGGAATAAAAGGACTGTAAGGGTGATGAATATCTTTTTAAACATAGCTTTTTTATTTTTATTTTGGATTTGCTTTACCTGTTCGCTAAAGCTAGGGTTGTGAATTGGTGATTTCATATTATTTTGATGTTAAGGTCATTAAATTTATAATTATCTCATTTCCTTTTCTAACCGCTTCAATATAATTACTTTGAATTTCAGTACTTTGGTTAATCAACATTACCCATTCAAGATAGTTAATATCACCATTGATAAATTTATCATTAGCAGCATTGGTAACTAAATCTACGTTTTTTAATGCCTTGATTTCATAATAGTTAATCGTTTCTTTGTTTTTTTTGTATTGCTGAAGTAATTCGTGATAGCGGCTTTTAATCTTTAATTTTTCATAACTCAAATTATTTTCTGCAATTTGAGTGTCTATCTCTAATGCCTTTCTCTTATTGTTTAATGCTGTATTGAATAACGGAAATGAAACACCAAACTGACCGTAAACACCATTGTAGTTTTCCTGAAAAGAGGTATTGGTTTTGAAAGTCTGCCAATATACACCACCAATTAATTCAGGCATTTTCTTAGATTTCTCTAATGCAATTTCGGCTTTATTGATATTTACTTCTTGTTCCTTTAGTTTTATGCTTGGCAGATTTACCACTGTATTTTCATCCAGTTTTTCGTCGAAAGTTATTTTGAATTTATCCCAAACTGGCATGAAATATTTATCGTCATTCAACAAATAGTTGAATTGCATTTGGCGTATTTTATAATCGCTTTGCAATTCTTGCAATTGTATTTTTATTTGTCCTGATTGGTTTTCTGCTGTAGCTTTTTCTAAAATGTTACTTTCTCCTTTATCGAAACGGAGTATTGATTTTCTTAAAAATTCGGAATAAATACGGTCGCTTTTAAGCAATAATTTTTCTTTTTCTTGGAGATAAACCATTTCATAAAACACGATTGTAACTTGCTTGGTCAATTCTTTTCTTTGTAAAGCTTCGTTCCATTCGCCAGTTTTGGCCTCTTCTATTAAAAGCTGTTTTTGTCGAGAATAAATCGTTGGAAATTTAATGCTTTGCGAAATTCCAATTTTAATATCATTTACAAAACCATTAAGCTGTCCATATTCTGAAGTAATTCCTGTGTTGGAAATATCATAGCCCGTTTTGGTCATTTTTTGCAAATAATCTGAATTTAATTTTTGGTTTTTAACCGTTAGATTATTTAGCAATGCGGTTTCAATGGCTTTATCTATTGAAATTTTTTCTTGTGCATTTCCATTTTGAAAGGAGAAAAACATTCCCAACACGATGATTGTTGAAATCGATTTTAGCTTTCTTGATTTTAATTTAATTCCTTTTTCGAACATAATGTATAAAATTGGTAAAACAAATAAAGTTAAGAAAGTTGCAATTAATAAACCACCTATTACAACTGTTGCTAAAGGTCTTTGCACTTCAGCACCTGAACCATTACTTAATGCCATTGGCAAAAAACCTAATGATGCCACAAGTGCTGTCATTAAAACGGGTCGCAAACGTATTCTGGTACCTTCAAGCACAATTGCTTTTAAATCGGTTTCGCCTGATTTTTTGATGCGGTTGAATTCGGCTATTAGAACCAAACCATTCAAAACAGCCACACCAAATAAAGCAATAAATCCAACTCCTGCGCTGATGCTAAAAGGCATTCCACGCATTGCTAAAAAGAATATACCACCAATCATTGATAATGGAATAGCTGAATAAATTAATAATCCTTGTTTTACTGATTTGAAAGCAAAAAACAATAAAATAAAGATGAGTATTAAAGATATTGGAACTGCAATCATCAAGCGTTGTTTAGCAGCGTTTAAGTTCTCAAAAGCACCTCCATAAGTCGGGTAATATCCTGCTGGGAACTTGATTTGAGAATTGACCTTGTTTTGTAATTCGCTTACAATACTTTGAACATCGCGACCTCGAACATTAAAGCCAACTATAATTCTACGTTTGGCATCTTCACGTTGAATTTGATTTGGACCTTCGGTAATTGCGACATTGGCTAGTTGCGATAACGGAATTTGCATACCATTTGGCGTTGGAATTAATAAATTTTGAACATCTGTCAAGTCTTTTCTTTTTTCTCCTGCCAACCGAACTACTAAATCAAATCGTTTTTCACCCTCATAAATCAATCCAGCACTTTGTCCTGCAAAAGCGGTATTTACTATTTTGTTAATGTCTTCGATATTCAAATTATATTGTGCAATTGCAGGACGATTGTAGTCAATAACGATTTGTGGCATTCCTGTAACTGTTTCCACATACAGGTCAGAAGTTCCTTCAACAGTATTTACAATCCTTCCTAATTTGTTGGCGTATAAAGCTAATGTATCAAGGTTTTCTCCAAATATTTTACAAACAACATCTTGTCTTGCGCCTGTCATTAATTCGTTGAAACGCATTTGAACTGGATATTGAAAACCATAAGAAACACCGGGAACAGCTTCCAGTTCCTTTGCCATTTCTGCTGCTAATTCATCGAAAGTTGAGGCTGATGTCCATTCTGATTTGTCTTTTAGAATGATCATCATATCACTAGCATCAATGGGCATTGGGTCAGTTGGCACTTCGCTACTTCCTGTTTTTCCCACTACTTTTTTTACCTCCGGAAACTTTTCTAATAAGATTTTTGCCCCTTGCGAAATGGCATTCATGGATGTTTGCAAATTACTTCCTGGCAAAACCCTTGTTTCTACTGCAAAATCACCTTCTTCCAAAGAGGGCATAAATTCGCCACCCATAAATGAAAGTGTAACCATTGCTAAAACAAATAAAACCAATGTAGTTCCGATTATTTTTCTTGGAATGGCTAATGTTTTTTCCAATAGAGGCTGATAGAAATTTTCTAATTTCAACATCATTTTATCTGAAAAGTTTTGTTTGTGTGTTATTTTTTTATTCAAAAATAAAGCTGTCATCATAGGTATATAGGTCAATGACAAAACAAAAGCACCAAATAATGCAAAAGCAATTGTTTGTGCCATTGGCAAAAACATTTTTCCTTCAATACCACGTAATGTAAAAATTGGAATGTAAACAATCAGGATAATTAGCTCTCCAAATACAGCAACATTCCGCATTCTTACTGAAGTTTCTAAAACAGTTTTATCCATTTCGATTTGAGAAATCGCTCCTTGCTTTCGACTGTGCAAACTAAACAAACAGGCTTCAACAATAATTACGGCACCATCTACAATTAGTCCAAAATCTAACGCCCCTAAACTCATTAAATTTCCACTTACGCCAAACAAATTCATAAGTATCACTGCAAATAACATTGCCAATGGTATAACTGAAGCCACTATTAAACCAGCTCTTACATTTCCTAAAAAAAAGATTAATACTAAAAGTACGATTAATGCCCCCTCAATTAGATTTTTACCAACAGTAGAAATAGAATTATTCACCATTTTAGTACGGTCTATAAATGGTTCAACAATTACTCCTTCCGGTAAGGTTTTACTAATTTGTTCAATTCTTTCTTTAATGTCTTTGATAACAATATTACTATTCGCACCTTTTAGCATCATCACCACTGCACCTGAAACTTCTTCTGATGGAGCACCTCTTTTGTTATAAGTCATTGCTCCGTAACGAATAGCACTACCAATACGAACTTCGGCTACATCACGAATAAATAAAGGACTTCCGCTATTGAAGTTTTTAATAGAAATGTCTTTAATATTTTCGATAGTATTGATTAAACCTTCGCTTCTAATGTATAAAACAGTTGGCCCTTTTTCGATATAAGCACCGCCAGTATTTTGATTGTTTTTTTCTAAAGCTGTAAAAACATCCGCAACTGTAATGTTATACGAATGTAATTTATTAGGATCAATCGCAATTTCATATTGTTTTAGTTTCCCACCAAAACTACTCACTTCAGCAACACCTTCAACGCTCAATAATTGACGGCGAACTATCCAATCTTGGATGGTTCTCAACTCGGTTACATCGTATTTTTTCTCATAACCAGGTTTTGGTCTAACTACATATTGGTAAATTTCGCCCAAACCTGTGGTTACAGGAGCTAATTTTGGAGAACCAATGCCCGTTGGAATTTCGTCTTTAACAGCATTTAATCTTTCTGTTACTTGTTGACGCGCCCAATACACATCAGTTGCATCATTAAAAACAATGGTTACCACTGATAAACCAAAACGGGAAAAACTACGAATTTCTTTTAGTCCTGGAATATTACTATTGACTTGTTCGATTGGAAATGTAATCAACCGTTCAATATCGGTTGCGCCCAATGAAGGAGCAGAAGTGATAACCTGAACCTGATTGTCTGTAATATCAGGAACGGCATCTATAGGTAATTTGGTAAATTGGAAGATACCGTACCCAATAAGTACAAGTGTAAATAACCCAACAATGAGTTTGTTTTTTATAGAAAATGCTACGATTTTATTAATCATCTTGATAGTATAATGAATGAGAAATTAGACAATTTCTTGTCTTCTTTTATTTTTGTGTGGAAAAGCCCACAACTCATTTACCCGAATCCCGATAACTATCGAGACAGGCAACATTATGCTATTTGTGGCGGTTGCCAAATACTTCCGTAGAAATTGGAAGTAAGTATTGACTTGTATTCTGGTGTTTTTTTGTCTATTAGAGTTTTAGTAGAAAAAAAAATGTGCGTATAAATAATATTATATGTATAACCTTGGCATCCACAACAGTTACAGATACAAAAAGGGGAACAGGTATCACTGCTTTTTTCGTGGGAATGATTGTCCGCTATTAATGATTTTTCCAGAGAGGAATGAACTGCACTGTTTGCCTCCAAGTCTGCACAAGGCAAACATGAAAGTACTATTAAATAAATAGAAAACAGAGAGCTTATTATATTCATTCAAAAAAATTATACTATTAAAATTTGCAAGCAGTAGTATAAAAACACCTCCAAAAAAAACAAAGATATGTAATAAATTTTGTAACCCAAAATTAAGTAAAACACAAGAGTTTAAAAAACAGTCGGCAGATACTATGTGTCTTCATCTTCATTTGTTATTAAATGCAAATCGAAATGTTTAAAATGTTTTTCGTTTTTATAAACTTGAGCTAACAAACTCGGCAAAACAATTAGTAATAAAGGCAAAGCAATTAGGAAACCACCAATAACAGCAATGGCTAATGGCTGGTGTAATTCAGATCCAGTTCCAATACCAATTGCTAAAGGCAAAAGGGCAATAATCGCTCCTAAAGCGGTCATTAATTTTGGTCGTAGTCGAGTTGAAATAGAATATACAATTGACGTATTGACGTTACGTGTTAATTTGAATGTTTCTCGAAATTGCAGAAAAGTAAAAATGGCATTTTCAGCAATAATACCAACAATCATAATAATTCCAGTATAACTCCCAACGTTCAAAGGAGTGTGTGTTATGAAAAGCAGAAGGTAGCTTCCAGCAATTCCTAAAACAGAAATTAACAATATTACAAATGCTACTCGGAAATCTCTAAAAAGAAATAAGATAACACCAAAAACCAACAAAGAGGAAGCGATTAAGATCATTAACAACTCTTTAAAAGATTGTTGTTGGTCCTTATAAGCTCCCGCGTATTCTATATAATAACCACTCGGTAATTGAATTTGAGCGGTAACCTTAGTTTGAATTTCTTTCATTACACTTCCTAAATCTCGATTGTCCAATCGACCTGTTACAACGCTCATCATTTGAAGATTTTCCCGTTCTATCTCAGCAACTCCTTTTTCGATTGAAATACTTACTAAACTTGTAATAGGAATAGCTTGTCCATTGGGTAAAAATATTTTGAGTTGTTTAATGTCTTCCAAACTTCTTTTTTTACCGTTGGCATAAATCAATCGGATTGGAGTTTGTTTTTCGTTTTCCAATAAATTTCCTACCACATTTCCTTCGAGGGCAGTTTGCATTTGAAATTGCAAATCGGATGGTGTAATGCCATATTGTGCCAATTGGATATAATTGGGTTGAATATTAATAACTGGTCCAGCCAAAACAATTCCATCAAAAACATCTGCAGTCCCTTTTACTTTTTCAACAATTGCAGCAACCTGTTTTGCGATTTTATGCAAATGAGCTTGATCGTTTCCATACACTTTGACTTCTATAGGTGAAACCGAGCTCATTAAATCGCCCAACATATCTCCAATAACTTGACCAAAATCAATTCGCAATGCAGGCTGGGTCGCTTCTACTTTGGCACGAATTTCATCAATCACATCATTACTGGTTTTTTTTCTGTCATTCTTTAATTGGATTAAATAATCCCCACGATTGGGTTCGGTAATAAAAAACCCCATTTGTGTACCAGTCCTGCGACTGTAGGCTGCTACTTCGGGAATTTTGATGATAATTTTCTCTACTTCGTTCAACATTCTATCCGTTTCTTCTAGTGAAGTTCCTGGTGGGCTTTCGTAATCTAATATTACACTTCCTTCATCCATTTCAGGTAAAAAACCTGTTTCTAAATGAGGCAAAATAACAACAATTGAAAGTATTAAAACAATACAAAAGCTAATGCTAATTAAAGGTTTACCAATAAAATAAGACACCCAGTTTTGGGTTTTCACTTCATGATCTTCCGAAATTTTATTTGTTTCTATAATAATTCTGTCTTTTTTCGAAAGCAATAAATAGACCACAGGAAGCAACAACCAAGTCACAAAAAACGAGCAAACCAAAGTGATAATCATCGTATCGGTAAGTACTTTGAAATACGAGCCCGCTACTCCACTCATTAAAACAAAAGGAATAAAAATCACAATCGTACTGATGGAAGAACCCAGCATAGCTGGAAATAAATAGTGAATTGCTTTTTGCAAAAGCGTTACTGTAGGTTCCTCCGGGTGTTCTTCATGGGTTCGGTGAATTTGTTCGACCACAACAATTGCATCGTCAATGATTAGTCCTAAAGCAGCCGCAATAGCTCCCAAAGTCATAATGTTAAAGGTTTGTCCTGTTAAATACAAAACAATCAATGTTAATCCTAAAGTTACCGGAATAATAATCAATATTGTTGCACTGGCTTTGGCCGATTTTAAAAACAAAACAGCAACAATTATAGCCAAAAACAATCCTATTAGTAAACTATCGGTAACACTTCGTACCGCATCATTTACAAAACGAGCTTGTTTATAAAAAGGTTTTAAAGTAATTCCTTTGGGTAGTATTTTTTTTAATTCGACAATCTTGCTATCCATCTCGTCTGTAAGGGAAATCAAATTGGCATTGGGCTGTTTCATTACAGCGACTAAAACACTTTCTTTGCCATTCGCATTGACCTTTATGTATTCTTTTGCTTCTTTAATTTCTACAGCAGCAATGTCTTTTAAGGTTGTAATTCCTTTTCCGTTGTTCCGAATGACAATGTTTTCTATTTCTTCTTTCTTATCAACTTGAGCATCGGTAATGGTTAAATACATATAACGATAATCGGATAAATAACCGTTCGATTTGATAAAATTAGTTTGACTTAAAGCTTGTGATATAGCATCTGGAGTTATACCCAAAGCACTCATTTTATCACTATCAATAGATAACCAATATTCTTTTTCTTTACCTCCAATAATTCTAATTTCTGAAACACCATCAATCTGAGAAAGAAAGGGTTTTATCGTAAAATTGGCAATTGTTTTCAACTCAATGGGCGATTTCCCATTGCCTTCAATAGAATAACCAATTACGGCAAGAATCGAAGGATTCATTTTTTCAATCGTAATTTGGGTATCAGGAGGAAGGTTGTTTTTAATTTGATTGATTTGCTGTTCGATACGAGTTTTACTCAAATCAATATCCGATTTCCAGTCCATATAAGCGGATATCTCGCAACTTCCTCTACTGGTTGTACTTCTTATGGTTTTTAAATCTTGAACTTTTTTAATGGCGTTTTCCAACGGTTTAGTAACCGTAATCATCATTTTATCGACAGGTTGTTGACCTGCATCGGCAATGACTTTTATTTTCGGAAAGGTTATTTCTGGAAACAAACCTGTTTGCATTTTCGAATAGGCAAAAAAACTACCTAAAATAATTAGGAAGATAATAGCACTTAATCCGTTTTTATGTTTTACGAAGAAATTGTTCATTTTTATTTTTTTTTAACCACTGTTTTAGCCACAAAGGCACAAAGTTGCTAAGTTTTTTTTAAACTAAATACATTCAAAGTTTTCTAAACTGAAAACATACCATTAACCAGAAAACTGATTACTGACCACTAAATATTGAATAATGATGACTATTTCTTAATCACTTTTACCTTGATCGTATCGGCAACACCGTAATTTCCGGTTAGTAATATTTTGTCTTCTTTGGTCAAAATTGGTGAAATGATTTCTATTCTATCCTCAGTTTGTATTCCTTTTTCAATTGGTATTTTTATAGCTGTATTGGTATTGATTAATTTCATAATCCAAAAATCCGTTTGGGTTTCATCGCTTAAAACTGCTGCTTTTGGCAACGAAATGGTTGCAGTATTAGCTGTTTTATTGATCCTTACTTTTACAATTAAATTTTCAGGAATATCTCGCTTCCCATTTATTTTCAAAACCACATTTTGCGTTTGTGAACTCGCATCAACTGTGGGTGAAAATTTTTGAACAGTAGCCATTCTCGAACTTCCATCAGGCAAAGCAACTTTCAATTGTTGTCCAACAGCAATATATTTTTTTAATTCGTAAGGCAAACTTAATACGAGTGCAAAACTACTAGCGTCATTAATTGTTACCAATGGATCGCCATCTTGAACATAATCGCCTTGTTGTACATTTACCATTGTTACTATTCCACTTGTGTTGGAATGCACTCTAATTGCTCCACCAAAATTCAAACTAGGATCCATCTTATTTATGGTGTTCCCCAACACTTTTGACTCTCGAGTTTTAATAGAAAACAAGGTGGCACCATTGTTTACAAAATCATTTATTGCTACATTAACTGAACTCAAATAGCCTGTAGCATTCGCTTTGATACTATTTTTAACCAGGTATGTTGCTGTGGCATTCAATTCAATTGTATTTTCAATACCAGTTGTATCTATAGAAGTAATCGTTACCGGAATACTGACATCAATTGGTTTTTCGTCCACCGCATTCTTTTTACATGCAATAAATAACAAAGGAATCAGTATCAAAAAAAAGAAAAATTTAGTCATAGTATTAGTCATTTGAACTCCAATAATTGATTTCATTAATTAGTTGAAGTGTATTGATTGTATTTTGCGAAATAGTATTGTTGATATTTATTACATTACCAATAGCAATCATAAAATCAGTAATTTGAGCATCGCCAGAAAGCAATAGTTTTTTATCGGCTTCGATAAGTGCATCACTAATTTGAAGCTGGGATTGCAGTTGATCTTTAATTTCAACTATTTGTTTTAAGCGCTCATGTAATAGCAACAACTGTTGCTGGTATTGTTTATAGAAATTGTTTTTATAAGCCAAATTGGTTGCCAAAGCCGTTTCGTTTTTTTGATGTAATAATGTTTTCTGATTTCCGTCATAGATAGGAATTGACAATCCAAGCCCAATACTAAATCCAAAATTTTTATATCCTTGATTAGCAAAACTGGACATATAACCCGCATCACCCAATAATGAAAGTGCTGGTTTATAATTGTTATCTATTAATTTATTTTGATTGCTAATTTTCAAACTATCGGTTTCAAATTGTTTTTCAAAAAGAGTAGTTTCTACTTTTTGAATACTTTTCAAAGCAATTTCTGGTTTTTTTAAATTGACAAAAGTAGTACTAGTCTCTCCAGATAAATAATTGAGTAATCCCAAGTCATTTTGATATTGCTGTTTTAGTTGCATTACTTGTAATTCTTGTTGTTTTAATGTTGCAATAAAAATCAAATAATCGGTTTGTTTATAAATCGAATTTTGAGTGAGTTTTTTCAAAATTTCAGCTTCTTCTTTTAGTAAAGCTGCCATTTTTTGATTGTAATCTACTTGCTCGGCACTCCCAAAAGCGGTTATGTATTGGGAAATTATAGCTTTGTTTAAATCCTTAACTGCAATTTTTTTATTCAATACTAAACCATCCTTTATAATTTTGAATGTTTCTGCCTGTGAATTGGCAATCCCTTTTCCAATTATTTTTTGATTAATTCCTACCAAACCAGCAACTGACTGACCATTACTTAAAGCAGTATCATAACCAAAACCATTATGATGAGGAGCCAAATAAGCATTTAGATTACCTGAAACCAATGGTTTATAAGTCGCTCTAACTAGTAAACTATCTATAGTATTAGATTGAATTTGATTGGATAAATCCTTTAGTAAAGGGGAATTGGTTTGGGCCTTTTCAATATAAAAAAGTAAGTCCTTTTCTTGTGAAAAAGACTTAGCTGCAAATAAAAAAATAAGGATTAAAAAGATTGATCTCATTGGTTAAATTTATACAAAATAAATCGTTTATTTCTTATCAATTACTAAAACTACAAAAGAATTTGGAACTAGACTTGCTCTCGGTTTAGGATTTTCAGTTGTTGGTTTTGGTTTTTCTCCAAAATTAGCAGTGGAAAGATACAATTGATTTGTTGTTTTGTTCAAAGCAATTGTTCTGGCTCCTTTTTGCGTTTGTACTGTTTCTAGAACAGAAAAAAGATTTTCGTTTTCTTCTTTTACAACCGTAATTGTACCTTCTCCATTAGAACTGAAAACAAGTTTCTTTTTAGCATCAAAAGCAGCACCATCACAGCCCTCACCTATGGGTAAGGTTTTAATTATCTTACCATTTAAAGCATTAACAACAACCATTATATTATTTCCGCAAACAGAAAATAATCGATTTGTTACTAAATCAATTGCAAGTCCAGACGGTTCTTCGCCTGGTGCTATATTCCAAGTTGCAGTAACAATTAATTTAGTGGCATTGATAGTTTTAATTTCGTTTGTATTTTCGATATTCACATAAATCAAGCCTTTGGTATTCGTTACTGAAAATTCTGGTTTTCCTCCTAGCGGAATATTTTTTATAACCTTATTTGATACTGCATCTAAAACCGTTGCATCGCTGGAATTTCCATTATAAGTAAACACTTTTTTTGAAAAGGTATCATATAATATGGCATCTGGATTTTTACCATCGATGGCCACTTTTTCAATTAATTCAAATGTATTTAGATTAATTATTGAAACCGAATTATCCTTTCCATTTGAAATAAATGCTTTATTCAAATCATTGGCGATTGCAATTCCGTGTACTCCATTAGTATCTGGAATCGTAGCCATTATTTGATCTGTTTTTAAATCGACTACATTTACAACATTTCCGTGTGAAACGAATAAATGTTGGTTTACATCATCGACTGCAAGATAGTCCCAGCCCCCATCACCAGCAATTTTAATTTTTTTTGAAATGGTGTAGTTTTGACTTATTGCAGATGCAAAACTAAAACCAATTAATAAAAGGAAAAGTAATTTTTTCATTGGATCATTTTTTATAATGTGTAAATATCAGAATTTGAATTTTATATTAACTTAAATCTCGTTTTTTTTATTCCTTTTGTCCATCAAACAAAACTGACTTTTGCTTTTTCTTATTAATCCATTTATTCAGTTTATAAGAAAGATATGCTGAACCAGCACCTATAATTGCTCCGGCAGCAACGTCGCTAGGATAATGAACTCCTAAATCCATTCGAGAATAGCCAACAGCACTGGCCCAGATAAATGATGGTGCTATAACATACCATTTCGGAAACGCAAGACTCAAAGATGTTGCCGTAGCAAAAGCCTCAGAAGTATGGCCGGAGGGAAAAGAACCACTACCTCCAGATGACATTTTCTCAATATCAGGATAGGTGACAAATGGTCTATCCCTCTTTACAGCATATTTAAGAGCTGTAGTAATAACGGCATTTACTAAGAATGTTTCTCCAATAAAAATTCCTTTCTTTTTTAAATCAACATCTTTATTTAGCAATCCAACTGAATAAATTAATAAAGGTGCTGCAATACTTATTGGAGAGGCAGAATTGGTTATTAATTTAAAGGTTGGATCTAAGGTTTTGTTGCGTTCAAGATTAATTTCACGTAACTCATTGATATCAAAATTTTGTGCCTTTGCAATATTGGCAAAAAATAATGCAAAAAGAATTAAAACTATACTATTTATTATATTTTTCATTCAAATTAAATTTAATCGGCTGTTTCGCCTTTCGTTGATATTTCATTGTCAATAGTTACACCCCCCTCGTAGCGGGGATTTACGATATTATTGAAAATAGATCCAAACGTATAGCGTACCCCGACTTGCATTGAATAACTAAAATTAGTCAGTGTTTCTCTTTGTTTTAAAATGATTTGTTCTGGAGTTAAACTAACCGAACTCAAAGAAAGTTGGTTATTGATTAAGGAGGCATTTCCCGTTATATTAAAAAACAATCCTTTTGCTACTCTAAAATTTACTTGATTGACTAAATCCACTCGATAAGCTTTTGCATGGTTTAAATAATCAGAACCCGTAAGCGTTGAAGATATATTCCCCCAAGGAGCAATATGAGTGTAGGTAACATCAACAATTTGATTGAATAAAAACTCTTTTGTTTTATTAAAAAAAGTGTTATCTATGTAGGTATTATAAAGGGGTTGAAGTCTGTATTTAAAAGTAAATAAATCATTTACCGATTGAGAATACGGAAAAACATCATATTCTATCCCTGGTGCAATAGAGAATTGTGATTTTACATTACTATAAGTTGAAGCGTAAAATGCGGGTTCTAATCCTATACTCCAGTGGTCATCGATGCTTTTTACTATTAATCCTTTTAGATTTTTGATTACCGTTTTTCCAGTAAAATTATAAGTCGTAGTTTCGTAATTATTACTTCCATAACTTAATCCTGCAGTCAAACGTGTTTTCCACTGGTCTGTAATTCGAGCTGCACTAAATGAACCATCTGCAGACAAAACTTCGGAAACTTTATCACCACTCAAAAAAGTATTTGCTGTTGCGGTATAAACCCAATTTTTATATTTATCAACACTTTGTTCTACTAATTTAGTTTTATCAGTATAATCAAAAGCCATATATTTCTGTTGTCCGTTTGAGGCTAAATAAGGCATTAACCCCATTGTAATGACATTTGTTAATTCATCACGATTTTCGCGGTTGCTATTTTCAACTTTTGCTATATATTGTAAAGTATCATTTTTGTTTTCAAATTTTTCATGTCCTAAAAACCGAATATTATATTGCAACCCTCCTGAAGCTGTGGGTTGCGAATTGATAATTATATGTACTTGAGATTGCTTTCGATCTCGAACGTAATCAATATACCATAGTTTTACCTTAATATAATTTTCACTTTCGGAAGCTCCATCTAAAAAAACACGTAAATAATTGTTTTTTTGAATGGTATCATTTTGTTGGGCAGACACATTAAAAAATGCACCAATAAATAGTAATGCGACAAGAGTTATTCTTTTCATTAGTTTAGGTTTTTAATTATTATATAGAAAAAGGGCAACAAATAAATGCTGCCCTTTACTTAAGAATTAATTAATCTCCTTCTACTATTTTTATAAATTTACCGTTAAAATTAAATAATACATCATACGATTTTCCGTCTTTTCCAATTTCTGCTTCGTAGGTAACTGTATTTTTATCATCTGTAATTTTTGCAGCTTCGGTAATTTTATTTGAAGCATAATTTTTTTTCAAATACTCCAATACATTTACTGGAAGTTCAGCCGTTTTAATAGCAATTTCAAGCACTTTGCGATGTCCTTTTTTGTCATATACAGCAGAAGCATCGCTACCTTTTATTTTAAATTCTGCTTCATATCCACCATCTTCCATTCCCCATTTTGCTATATTGTTCGGGAATTCTTTTGAAAAAGCCGCCTTTACATCTGTTGGGACTACTATTTTTTTAGAATTTTCTTCTGATTGAGCTAATAGTGTTGCACTGAAAACTATTGCCACTACTAAAAATACTTTTTTCATTTTTATCTATTTAAAATTTAATTATAAATAATTTTATATGACAAAGATGAAATAGAATTCTATTTTAATTCTATGTTAAAATGGTAGTAATTCAGTTTTTAAAAATTTTAATTTTCACATGCAATTGTACCATTCTCATTGAAAATAACTTCTTTTGTCACTTTATCTTTGGAAATATCTAAAAGGTATGGAGTGGAGTTGTTCGCCAATGTCAGTTTTTCTATTTGAGGTGCTATTTTGTAACCGGAATAGTTTGTTTTTATTACTTCTATTATTTTGGATAGTGCTGTGCTGATAGCTATATCTTCTTCTAATTGTACAAAAGTTCTGTCTGGAAGAAATATTAAGGAATAATTTGGACTGCCCTTTTTGGTAATAACGACATCAATTGCATCGCTACCAGAACACAAAGATGGTGTCCTGCATTTTTTATTTCGTATCCAGAATGATTTTTAGCAACATAATCAGCAACATTAACAGGTAATTGATCTACTGCGATTTTGCCTTCTTTATTAACCGTAATTTCTAGAGGATTTTCTGTTTTTATATTTTGTTCCGTAAGCGCTTCATTTTGTTCTTCTTTATCGTTTTTTTCCTTGTCTTTACAAGAGTTAAGTGATACTAAAAGAGTAACTACTAACGCTAAAGTTATTTTTACATTCTTAATTTTATTTGATTTAAAAGTTATGCGTTTTATAAATTGAAATACTATTTTGGCTGGCTATGGCCACTAAACGACAAAGAGCTGGATTTAAAACCCAGCTCTCTATAATTGTTTACTTCATGAATTGTAAATCAAAAATTATTCTTTAATACTTGTACCATCTTCTTTAAAAGCAAGACTTTTACTTTTCATTCCTTTTTTTAAATCTACTTCGTAGATTGTTCCGTGTTTCGAACTATCTGTTTTATCAACTTCGGCAATTTTCCAATCGCTATATTTAGATTTTACTGATTCTAATATTCCTTTTGGTAAATTGTCAATTTTAATTTCTCTTTCAGTCTCTAACCAAGTTCCGTCTTCTGAAAAATTTGCAGATACCTTACTTCCTTCATAGGTAAATTCTGCTTCCCATTCTTTTGGGCTTTCTTTACCCCAACTTACTTTGGATGCTGTTGAGAATTTTTTAAGAAAGGCTTTTTTTACTGCTTCTGGTGGAGTCCCTGCAAATGCACAACTGTATATTAATACAATTGACATAATCATCAATAATTTTTTCATAGTTTTAGATTTAAAAGTTAATTATAACTGTTTTTTTATAGTACAAATTTAAAACACAATTCTATTTTAATTCTATGCGTAATCAATTGAAAATCAGTTTTTATTTAACCCTTACAGTGAAACGATGTTTATTATTAATAAATTTATATTTAAAAATCAATCCACTTGTTACAGCAATTTCGTTTGCAATGGCTAAACCCAAACCTATTGATAAATGCGAGTTAGAATTTTTTTGGAACCGTTTAAAAAGGAGCGCCATATTAAGTGGTTCTGATATTCCTGTATTTTCAATTGCAATAGCATTCGATTTAATCGAAATGATTATACTTCCCTCCACAACGTTATGTCTTATGGCATTTTGAATTATATTATTAATAAATATTAAGCATAAATCTGGATTCATATTTATCAAATAATCTGCTTCAATATTTTTAATTACACTTATTTTTTTCTCATTTATATAATCTTCAAATAGTAATAAAGAAGAATCTAATATCTTTTCAACAGCTACTTTTTCAGTTGTTATAAACTGCCTATTTTCAATTTTAGTTAGTAATAATAATGATTTATTTAACCGAGTCAATTTAGAACAAGCATCATCAATCGCGACTATTAATTCAACTTCATTTGCATTTAAATTTTCGGACTGAATAAGTAAGTCGACCTTTGATTTTATTACTGCCAGCGGGGTTTGTATTTCATGTGATGCGTTTTCTGTGAATTTCTTTTGAGTATTATAATCCGCAATCATCTTATGCATCATACTATTAAGCGATTTATTCAATGCTGTAAATTCTTTGATAGTCGTTTTTTCGAATTCTGGAATTTCATTATCGCTGGCTCGAAAAGTTTTTAAATTAGTAAGTGTTGTATAAAAAGGTTTCCATAATTTTTTTGAAATCCAAAAATTCAACATTATGGAAATTAAAAAAAGAGAGCCTAAAATAAGAATTAACAAATAAATTATTCCATCAAATAATTCGTCATATTCTAACGTACTCCGCCAAATCTTTACTTGATAAGTACTGTTACTAACATTAACAATAGATGTAATCATTCTATTTATTGCCATTTCATTTTCTGCTTTGTCAAGAATTAAAGTATCTGTAAAGATCTTTTTGGTTTCTTTTTTTACAAATGGATGACTAATTTTTTTGATTTGAGCTTCTTTACTTTTTGTAATGAGCAGCAAAGAAATAGTGTCATTTTTTTTTAAATAATCTTCAACTTGAATTTCTCGATTAAGCAATAATTCATTATTACTATCTTTAACTTCTTTAGTAATAACATAATAACATACAAATCCCGATAATACTAAAATCGGAATGCTCATTAGTAAATAATACAAACTGGTTTTTGCAAGTAACTTCATTCTTGTGTTTTAAAATTATAACCTATTCCGTAAATGGTTTGCAAGTAATCTTCGCACTTTTTTTCGAGTAGTTTTTTACGTAAATTTTTAACGTGATTGTATATAAAATCAAAATTGTCCAATCGATCCGCATTATCACCCCAGAGGTGTTCAGCCAAAGCATTTTTACTAACTACTCGGTTTTTATTGGCAATAAAATACAATAGTAAATCATATTCTTTTGAAGTTAGAATTACATTTTTGTCATTTACGAAAACACTTCTTTCATTGGGTAAAATCTTAATTTCATTGACAATAATTTCGAGATTTCCATCAAAATTTTTTCTTCTGATTAACGCTTTAATTCTAGAATTCAATTCCGATAAATGAAAAGGTTTTGGCAAATAATCATCTGCACCAAGGTCTAAGCCATAAATTTTATCATCAAGTGAATTTTTTGCAGAAATAATAATAACCCCAGCTTTAGATTTTTTTAGTTTTATTTCCTTGATTAAATCCAATCCAGAACCATTAGGCAAAGTGATGTCTACCAAGATACAATCGTAATCATAAAGCGATATTTTCTGTTCCGCTTTACTGTAATCAGACGCAATTTCTAAAACATTACCTTCCATTTCTAGATATTGCTTGATACTTTTTTGTAATTCTATTTCGTCTTCTATTAACAATATTTTCATGATATAAATGCTGCATTTAATGTTAGAATCTCATTTCCTACAAAATTAACTAAGTTTACTATTTCTTAGTTTAATAAACCATATTTACCCCTGCTAATGTATAACTTTGATTGGAACTAAAAGAATAATGAAACTTAGGTTGAAACGCTTTTACATCACTAACTTCAGTCTTTTTTATTTCAGTAATTCTTGATTTTACAATACTTTTTCCAATAATATACCCCATAAAAATTGCAATTGGAAAATCGGAAGCCCAATGCACTTTACTTTGCAACATTTCAAAACCCATGAGCCCCATAAGTCCGAAACCAACTGGTTTTATCCATTTTACTTCTTTATAATTTTCCGATAGTATCATCACTGTTGTCATTAATGTGGTAATATGTCCTGAGGGCATTGCATCATAAGTTGGTGTGTGCTTTTGATAGGCTGCAAATGATGGTGCAAATTGCCAATTACCACCATTAACACCACTTATTGCTGCAACATCTGGACTTTCCCGACCAGTTAATCGTTTAAAAGGTTGCACTAATAACCCAGATGTAATTAATCCTTCTAGCAATTCACTTGTAGTGTGAATCGCCCGATAATTATTATTAATTAATCCGTAAGTTAACAGCCCTCCTCCTACTAATAGTGCTGTGAATCCATTTCCGATTCTGTAAATTGCTGAATTTATATTTTTTGGATACATTTTTATAGCACCAGAGTAATTATGACTTTCCGGAAATCCTATTTGCTGACCATAATTTCTGGAACTATTTGTGATTTTTTGATCCGCCGGAAGTAATGCCACTGTTGCTGTTACCGATACTCCAAACCAAATCAAATTGCTTCTTTGTATCAGCATACTCCCCATTAATCCAAAATCGTGTGGCTCTTTTGTAATGAAATCAAAGAATTTTGGTTTCGAATATTGATAGCTTAAATTATCATTTATCGTAAACTGTTGACAGTTTACATTTTTTATAATTGAATTCGTAATAGTATCGTTTTGCTGAGCTTGAACATTTAAATAAGTTACAATAAATGAGAATAAAAAAACATTTTTTATAAGCCCAATATTTTTATTCTGTAATGTTTTTATCATACAAGTCAATTTATTATTTTTCAGTTTCAAAGTTGCAATAATTTAATTTAATTTTTTAATTGCAATTTTACAAACTGAATCTATTTAAATTCTATGGTTTACACTTTTATTAGCCCTATTATTTTTAAACTCAAAAAATAGAATTCCAATAGAATTAGAATAGAATTAAGGTAGAATACATACTTACTATTGTGAAAATATTAATTAAAACACAATAAATTGGCACCTATTCTTAATCATATCTTTGAGTTCCAAATTTTTCTTTTCATTTGTATTTTAGTGTTTTTTTGGTTTTTAGAATATTTTCTATTCTCTCAAAATAGAGACACTAAACTTTCACATACTTTTTTAAATGCTAAGTTTTTATTTTTTGTAATTCCAATTCAATTTTCATTATCGATATTGGTATTATTTACTTCCAATTTTGTTGAAGCCAAACATTTGGGGTTTATGTTTTTACTTCCCATTTCTAAAAATTCCTTTCTGTTTTTTATTGTTGCTTTCGTAATCCTTGATTTTTTTGATTATTTGTATCATTTTATGATGCACAAAACTCCTTTGTTCTGGAAATTTCATCAAGTACATCATAGCGATTTAGATGTAGATATCACAACCACAGTCAGAGAACATCCTGGAGAAACGTTTATAAGAGTGAGTTATTCTATTTTAATAATTTGCCTAATTGGAGCAACTCCTTGGGTACTTATTTTTAAACAATTTATTCAAAGTTCATCAAATATTATATCACATTCTAAAACGAAGCTACCAAAAAAGCTAAACAATATAATTTCTAAATTTTTTGTTACTCCAAACACGCATCACATTCATCATCATTATCAATTACCCTATACCGACAGTAATTTTGGTGATGTACTAACAATATGGGATCAATTATTTTCTACTTTTCGTCATCTAAAACAATCCGAAATTATTTGTGGAGTAGACACTAATATGGTCCGTAAAGATAATGAGAATTTTAAAAAGCTAATACTAAGGCCTTTTCAAGAAAAGGATAAATGTTCTAAACACGATGTAAAACCCAAAGTTAAAATATTGAAAGTTAATGGTTTCATCATAGGATTACTTGCAACTTCTAACATTATATCAAGTCAAACCGTTGTAAAAGGAATTCTTACAGACGAAAAAAACGAGCCCATAGTTAGTGCCAATATCGTTTTTTTAGGTTCAAACGAAAGTACATTAACGGATTCAACAGGTAAATTTATATTAAAATCTAATTCTAATTTTACGACTATAAACGTGAGTTACATAGGTTTTGAAAATAAAGTCGTCCCACTGAAAAAGCTAAAGACAGAGGACTTAAAAATTGCACTAAAAAAACAAACCATAATTCTAAATGAAGTTGCAATAAAATCTAGATCAAAAAAAAAATTAAAAAATAAAGAAAATCCAGCCTATAAAATTTTGGAGAATATTTGGAAAAACAAAAAGAAAAATGGGTTACAACTTGCTACATCATATGAATATGAAAAATATACGAGTATTGAATTGGGTATGGATAATTTAGACACATCGTTTGTAAAAAAAATGTTAAAAAAAGATTTTGATAGCTTTGCTTTAAAAATGAAAACTGATTTTAATAATAAATTTTTTGTTCCAATAGAACTAATTGAAAACAATAAAAAAATATATGGTAACAATCATTTAAAGAAAGAACGTATAGATATAGATGGTTCGAGAGCGACTGGAATTAAACAACAGGGTAAAATATTCGACAGAATTGCCAATGTTTTTCAAGAAATCGATGTGTATCAGAACAACATCACCATTTTGAATAAAAATTTTGTAAGTCCAATTTCGTCTGAAGGATTTGGCACTTATAATTATGAATTATCGGACAGTACTTTTGTGGGAGACAAAAAGTATTATTCCATTCGGTTTTATCCTAGAGAATCTAGGGATTTCGCTTTTAGAGGTAGCTTTATTGTTGATTCTAAAAACTATGCACTAACCAAAATTGAAATGCAAACACCACGAAAAATGAATTTAAATTTTGTTCGCAATTTTGAATTCACCAAAACATTTACTATTCAAAACGATAGTATTTACTTGCCTTTATCAAATGAGTACAAAGCCGATTTTACATTACTTACCAAAGAAGAAAATGAAAAAGGAATATATGTAATTAAAAAAGAAAAATTTTGCAATTACATTCTTAACGCACCAAAAGATGTTGATTTTTATGATAAACAAATACTACAATTAACATCCAAACAGTTTGAAAAAGACAGTGTCTATTGGAAAAACAAACAAGATAAAGAAACTAAAGACCTGTATAAAGTTGTAAATGTGATTAAAGACACTAAAAAAATAAAAGCTGTTATTGGAACAATCTATATCCTTTCAGACGGCTATGTTCCTTTATTTAAGGGGTTACAAACTGGTAATATCTGGACAACTGCGGCAAGTAATCAAATAGAAGGTTTACGTTTGCGTTTGGGGTTTAGAACATTTATTTCAGATGAGGATCTTTTTAGAGTGGAAGGTTTTACGGCTTATGGTAGCAAAGATAAAATAACCAAATATGGTTTAGAAGCTCGATATTTAATTACAAATACACCCAGATTAACTATAAGCGCTGCCTTTTTGAAAGATAACGAACAAATGGGTCTAACACAATTTAATGGTATCCATTTATTACCTGAAGCTGATAAAAGTTCTAAAGCATTATTTAACAGAGGACAGAATTATTTTCTTTCAAAAATTCAAAAAAGTATGTTTCGATTTGATGTAGAACCTGCAAAAAATTTACATCTTGGGTTTACATTTACACACAATATAATTCAATCGGCAGATCCACATCAATTTTCGTTAGATTATTTAGATGTTAATTCGGATCAAATAAAATCAGCAACTACAAATTTAAAATCCGATATCTATTTGACGTATACACCAGGAAAAGAAACTTCTGGTTTTGGTGTTGATGAAAAACTAGGCATCAAATTGCATCCTATATTTATGTTTAATTATGAACGAGGTTATAAAAATGTATTTGGCGGAAGCTTTAATTATAATCGATTACAAGTGTTATATAACAATCCTATTTCGTTGGGCAAATTTGGAATATTTGATGCTACAGTTGGTGCTGGTAAAACTTTTGAGGCAACTCCTCTATCTTTATTAACAACGGTTTCAGCCAATCAAACCTATTTTTTATTACCCAATACTTTTGCATTGTTAGATTATTATGAATTTGTTGCGGATACCTATGCTGAAGGGCATTTTGAACAACATTTTAACGGTCTTCTTTTAAATAGAATTCCAATAATCAAAAAATTAAATTGGAGAAGTTTATTAACTATTAGAGGCGTATATGGGACAATATCAAATGGTAGTATAGCCATCAATCAATCATCAATACATTATGTTGCGCCTACAAAACTTTACTATGAATACGGTTTTGGATTTGAAAACATTGGGTATGGAAATGTTAGACCATTTAGATTGGATTTTATTTGGCGGAGTAATTTTCAGAATTTTAATGGACCCGTAAATCCTGGATTTGGTATTAGAATTGGATTAAAAACTTCATTTTAATAGTTAGCTTTTAAAACCATTTCAAAATTAACGAATGTATTTCTAACTAACGAATAGTATAAAATACCATTTCTATATCTATAATCATCTTTTTGACTACTATTTTCACCTAATAATTGGAAAAGATTCTCATTAATTAATGTGACATTTTTAAAAGTTCCTTCAACTTCTTCAAAATAGCTCTCTTTAGTATTAGGAAGTTCAAAAAGCAGGATTATAGTACTATTAAAGATGTTTTTATTGTAATAATTGGTTTCATTATCGTGAATAATGGTATAAACTCCATTTTTTAAATTAGTAGTTGACTCTTCCTTAAGTTTTCCGTTTTTAAAAAGTTTGAAACTACTTTCCTGAAGAATATCATTTTTATAAACTACTGACATTCTCGTTTTTATTTCGGTTTTAAAAATAAAATTTGCACTTGCATCCGCATTTGACATATATGTTGTTTTATTTCCTTCAATTTTTTTGGTTGCAGTTACCGTTCCAATATTTTCTCCTGCTACCAATAACTTATATTGCAATGTTTTTGTTTGTGAATTAGCATTTAGCATATTAAAAACGGATAACAAAACTAAAATTATATTAAATTTCATTTAATTTATTTTAAAATTAATGTTCCTAAATAAAACTTGATTTAGAATATATTTTATCGAAATAAATTTGGTTGTTGTATATGGTACTATAACAAACGGAATTATAATGTATTTAGTAAATTTCAAGATTTCCATAGAAATTTTAACTCCTAAATTGCACTATTATTCTTGAATTTAATTTGATAAGTGGAATAAGAAATAGTCGTAAAAGTAAAATGCTATTTTCTGATTCTTCCTCAATGAGTGATACTTTCATTATGCTTGTAAACATATAGTGAAAATCTATTCCAATTCTATTTTATTATAAATGAAGTCGTTAAAAAGAAGTTTTTTTCCACAAAAGCTCAAAGTTTTGATAAAATTGCAGTCACTAAATGTACAATTTTTTTTTGCCACTAAGATGCAAAGTTCTAATATAAATGAATTAGTTATTCTGGTTCCTAGCCTATAATTATAATATTTATAAGAAAGACCAATTTGTCAAATCGAGCGCAGTCAAGATTCATTAATATATCTCGACTGCGCTCGATTTGACAAAAATAGAATTGGTCTAAAAAGTATTTTCGTTTGGTATTATATTCGTCATATCTGAAGAATATGCACGAACAAAATAAAGAAAAAAAGGCACAAAGTTCCAATAAAAAACTTTGTGCCTAAGCGTCATTGTTTTATTTTTTTTAAAAGAAACGACTGTGCCAGCTATCCATAGCTGGAACTTCCCAAGATTCGTTATATTCTTCGATGTTATTGACCAAATTATTAAAAACGATCGTGTTTTCGGTAACGGCTTTTTCTTTGGCCATTTTTTTGAAATCTATCAATGATTTGTGAGCAATATGTTCTCCGTTTTTGAAAGTAACATTCATTTTATCTAATAAATCAACCTTGTACTTTTGTTCTAATTTTTGAATAAATACAACTGAGGAATCTATTGAACAACCTGTTGCTGCTTGTATTTCTTGATTTACAGCTATAATGATAAATCGATTGTATTTTAATTCATAAGACGATTCAAGACTTACTCCATGCGCTTCCCATTTATTAAGAAAGGATTGTAAATCTGTTTCAATTTCTGCAAATTCGGCATCAGAAAATTTTCTGTTTGATTGATAGATCCAAATTTTAGATTCTCCTGGTAAATTTTCGAAAGGTATATACATGTTATTTATTATTTTTCCCTTAGACAAGCTCAGGGTGATCGTTTTTGATTTGTAATTAAATATTGCTAATTCTATTTTTTATAATTTAAAAAGAAGAGACATAACCAAAGCCAACTTGATTTCCATTATAATACGGTATAAATGCTGATCTTTTATTAGGGTTTGAACTTGAAGTAAATAATTTATTTACAACAGGCAACAACCAATATCCCGCTTTTGCACTTACTATTCCTATTCCTGCACCAGAAACAACATCGGTAAGCCAGTGGCGATTATTGTATATTCTAAATGCTCCTGTGGCTGCTGCAACTACATAGCCTGAAACACCATACCAAACAGAAGTAACTTTGTACTCTTGATAAAGAAATTCGGCTCCCATGAATGCATTTGCTGTATGCCCTGAAGGAAACGAATTATTGCTGTAACCATCCGGTCTTTCAATTTTTGCAATCGATTTTAATGCTGTAACCGTTATACTCATTATTATAAATGAAGTAGCTAGTATAATTGATTTGTCTTTTAAATTATTTTTACCTTTTATTCCTATGGCTCCTAATGCATAAACGGAAAGTGCAGGGGCATATTGCGAAAAATCATCTATAGTCAATCTTCTATCAATATTTTCTGTAACTTCTTCACTTATTTCTTTATTGATATTTTTTACCCAATCCGATTCCATTCCAATAAACCCGTAAGCAATTAACACAGATGGAATTATTAGTTGTTTTGGTTTGAATTTAAAGTCATTGGAAAGTTTTATGTTGATTAATGAATCATTTGTCTTGATTGTATCTAAAGATTGAGCAATTAGCGAACCATTTATTAAAAAAAATAAAATAAACATTCTTAAAGACATATTCCTTTTATAAAAAATAGTGCTATAAATCTTGAGCATTGGCAATCAATTCGGCGATGTCTAAAACTTTTACCGTGCCTTCTTTTTCTTTGTTTTTGATTCCATCAGTCATCATAGTATTGCAAAATGGACAACCCGCTGCTATAATATCAGGTTGCGTTTCTAAAGCATCTTCGGTTCTTTCTACATTAACTTCTTTAGTACCTGGTTCTGCATCTTTAAACATTTGCGCTCCACCCGCTCCACAACACAATCCATTGGCTCGAGAGCGTTTCATTTCGACGAATTCGGCATCTAGTTTTTGAATTAAATCACGAGGCGCTTCGTATACGTTATTGGCTCTTCCTAAATAACAAGGATCATGAAAAGTTATTCGTTTTCCTTTGAATTGACCGCCTTCGATGGTTAATCTTCCATCGTCAAGCAATGATTTAAGAAACTCTGTATGATGTAAAACTTCGTATTTTCCGCCTAATTCAGGATATTCATTTTTTAATGTATTAAAACAATGGGGACACGCAGTAACTATTTTTTTTATTTCATAACCATTCAAGACTTCGATATTTGTCATGGCTTGCATTTGAAACAGAAATTCGTTTCCGGCTCTTTTTGCTGGATCTCCTGTACAACTTTCTTCGGTGCCAAGAACTGCAAAAGTAACATTGGCACGATTTAATATTCGAACGAATGCTTTTGTTATTTTTTTTGCTCTATCGTCAAAACTTCCTGCGCAACCAACCCAAAATAAAACTTCGGGTTGTTTTCCTTGAGCTAGTATTTCGCCCATTGTGGGAACTATTAAAACTTCTGACATATAAAAAAAGTTTAAGGTTTAAGGTTTAAAGTTTGGAGAAACTGTAATCTGAAACCGTTTTGTGTTATTTATTTTTTATTCACTTATGTCCGCGTGAGGGATAAAAGTGGAGCTCTTTTTTGTGAGGCTTTTTTGCCGATCAAAAAAAGCGGGAACGTATAGCCCGACCCGTAGTTTTTACGGAGGGTCACGCCCAAATTATTCTATTCGTTTTTCCAGTTTAATCGATCCTGCTGGTTGTATTGCCAAGGTGCTCCGTTATTTTCGATATTGGTCATCATAGCATTTATAGGGGTTGGCGCTGCGCTTTGTTCCATTACCAAATAACGTCTCATATCCATAATAATGGAAAGTGGACTTATGTTTACAGGACATTCCTCGACGCAAGCGTTACATGAGGTACACGCCCAAAGTTCTTCGGGTGTGATATAATCGTTTAATAATGATTTGTTATCTGGTACAAAAACACCTTTGTTGGCATCAATATTTTTTCCAACTTCCTCTAGTCTATCTCTCGTATCCATCATTATTTTACGAGGTGATAATTTTTTCCCAGTAATATTTGCTGGACATGCAGCCGTACAACGACCGCATTCTGTACAAGTGTAGGCGTTCAATAATTGAACCCAGTTTAAATCCTGTACATCACTAGCACCAAACTTAGATGGAACGGTATTTTCGGGCACTGCGGCATAAGGATCGGCAGTGGGATCCATCATCATTTTTACTTCATTGGTAACCGATTCTAAATTGTCTAACTGTCCTTTTGGATTCAAATCAGCGAAATAAGTATTTGGGAATGCTAATAAAATATGAAGGTGTTTTGAAAAATACAAGTAGTTCATAAATATGAAAATACCAATAATATGCAACCACCAAAAAATCTCGTTGAGAAGGAGTACTGATTCATTTGAAACTCCATTAAATAATGGTTCAAAAAATTGACTTACAGGATAACTTCCTGCTGTAATAAAATGAGAGAAACCGCCAGGAATATTTTGTAAATGCAAATCGGTGGCATTCATAAACAAAAACAAAGTCATCAAAACTAGTTCGAAATACAAGATATAATTGGCATCATTTTTAGGGAAACCAGCCAAATCTTTGTTGGCTAACCTTTTTAATTTAATTGCATTTCTGCGTATCCAAAAAAGTGTTACTGATACTATAACTAAGAGAGCCAATATTTCGAATGAACCTATTAATACATTGTATAAAGTTCCTAGAAATGCAAAAATACGATGGGTACCAAATAAGCCATCAATGATTATCTCTAGTAATTCGATATTGATAATTATAAAACCAGCGTAAACAATAATATGTAGAATTCCAGCAACAGGTCTCTTGACCATTTTTGATTGTCCAAGAGCAATCATTGCCATATTTTTCCAGCGAGCTTTAGGATTATCTTTTCGATTTACATCAATCCCAAGATTGATGTTTCTTCTAATTTTTATGATATTGGAAAAAAAATATCCAAATCCAAAAACCAGCAGTACCGCAAATAAAATTGAATCTAAATAGCTCATAATTGCTAGTTTATTACTTTCGCAACAGTATCTTTTACTGGAGCTACATAAGGCTTGTCTTTCTTTCCAAAAATGGAAACATTTATATATCTTGTTGGATGGAGTCTTACATCTTGTAAAAGTAATTCTAATTCTTTTGAAGTATTGTTTAAATTAGAATATAAAGCATCATCGTTTAGCATTTTACCCATAGATCCTTTTCCTGCTTTAAGATCTGTTATTATTTTATCAACACTTGCCAAAGTCTTTTGTAAATTTTTGACCGTTTTACCTAAATTAGCTTTGTTTAATGAATCTGAAATTTTAGAAAAATCACTAGACACTTTATTAAAGTTAGTTACAACACCATTTATTTTTACTTTATTATCATCTAAAAGCGAATTAATACTTGTTGATGCTTTATGAAATTCTTCCATGGTTTTACTTAATTCAGCAAGACTTTTTTTCATATCTTGTTGCCCTTTTTTATCAAAAACATTATTAATGCCAATTACTAATTTATCTGAATTAAGAATTAATTTTTCGAATTTTTCCTGTAAGGGTACTAGTTTTGATTTTAATGCTTCTGTAAGTCCTGCTTTTACATCTCCTTGAATTCTATCGCCATCTTCCAAAATTGATTTATCATTAAGGTTGGGATAAATTGCTATTTGTTTACCTGCTATAAAACCAGGTTCATAAATAGAAGCAATACTAGATTTAGATATCGGGAATTCAGTTTTTAATTGTAACTCAACCAATATTTTTCCACTATTCGAATTCAATGAGATATTACTTACTTTACCTACAACAAAACCATTTAGAGTAACAGCAGCAGATCTTGCAACACCTTCTACATTTTCATATTCTACATAAACTGTTTTATAATTATTAAAAAGGTCTTTACCCTTTAGAAAGCTATATCCCCAAATAAATAGTAAAATAGCCGAAATGACTAATATAGCGGTTTTAATTTCTCGTGTCAATTTCAAATTTTTTGTGTTTGGACAAATTTAATATAAAATAATTAAACTTTTTGTTATTAATTATTGATTACGTCTTGTATATTAATCTTAATGCCGTTTTTAAAAGCGATTACATAAGCGGATTCATATCCTTTAGCTTTTGCTTCTTGCATTAATCTTTTGGCTTCATTGTAATCATCAGTTTCTCCATACATGTATTTGTATAGTGAACTACCAGACTCCATTGATATATTCCTTAATCCTTTAAAATTATTTGGTGATAATTCAACTTTTCTAACACTAGCCATAAGTTGCACTTTAAAAATTACATCAGATGAATCTAGATTTTTTTTATCTTGATTTGTTTTGGGAGTGTCAATGATTTGTTTTGCCTTTGCTGGAAATGATGAATCTTTATTTGATTTTTCGACTACTTTTTGAGAAGGTCTGTCTATAACACTTTCATAATTTCCATTTCCAAAATATTCAGTTTTATAGCTTAAAATTGCACTAGTAATTGCTTTTGCAATATCCATTTGTCCCTCTTCCGAATCCAATATATTTCCTTCGATAGTATTTGAAATAAATCCAGTCTCAATTAATACTCTTGGCATATAGGCTTTGTGAAGTACCATAAATGGTGCCTGCTTCACTCCTTCTTGTCTTATTTTTTTACCTAAAGCGGCAAATCGATCTTCTATTTTGCTTGCTAAAGAAATACTATTATCTAAATATTCTTCTTGCATCATAGTCACTCCTAACATTGTTTCAGGAGAATTGGGGTCAAATCCTTCGTATTTTTGTTTGTAATCTTTTTCTAAAGTAATTACCGAGTTTTCCGCTTTTGCAACTGCTAGGTTTGAAGAAACCTTATTCATACCCATAACATAAGTTTCGGTACCATCGGCTGATGTATTTTTATTTGCGTTGCAGTGTATCGAAACAAATATATTGGCATCAAACCTATTGGCAATATTAGCTCTTTCTATTAAATCGATAAAAACATCCGTTTTCCGAGTATAATTTACATCAATTTTAGGATTTTGCTCTAATAATCGTCCTACTTTTAATACAATGGCTAAGTTTATGTTTTTTTCGACGTGACCATTATAAGTAGCGCCAAAATCATGTGCACCATGTCCTGCGTCCAATGTTACTCTAAAGTTACCAGACTGACCGTAAGAAACTAATGTTAAGATAGTTAATGAAAAAGCAAATTGTAATTTAATTTTATTTATAATATTCATATATCTAAAAGTTAATTTTATTTAAAACACTATGGTTTAAATTTTATTAATTGATTATTTTTGACAAAATTTTATATGTAAGTTTGACACATCAATAAACAAGCCATATTTTTACAAAAATAGCATTAAAACCTTTGAATACAAACTTATTTAATATCGTTTTTTTTTCAATCTTCCTAACTATAGGAAATTGTAATTTATATTCACAAGATATAGCAAAAAAAAGCACAGCGGTACCTACTAACGGCAAAAAAATTAGTGGCAATTTAATTAGTGAGAATAATGATAAATCAATTATTGTTCCAAAAACTCAATTAGATTCCATAAAAAAAGATAGTATTAAAACCAAAGCATTTCTTGAGGGAAAGATAAAATACAAATCTGAGAATTTCGTTAAAATTGAGCAAAAGAAAAAACTGATTACTTTATACGACAAAGCGGAGTTGTACTATCAAGATATCGAGTTAAAATCTGGAATTATAGTCATGAACTATAAACTAAATGAAGTAAATGCTGGAAGAATAAAAGATTCTGTTGGAAAATTTACTCAATTTCCAAATTTTAAACAAGGAGAAAACCTTATCGAACCTGATTCAATTCGCTTTAATTTTAAATCAAAAAAAGCCATAATTTGGAATTCAAGAACAGAACAAGGGGAATTTAAGGTTAAAGCGGCAATTACCAAAAAAGAAAATGATTCTGTTTATTTCTTAAAAGGGGCTCGTTTTACAACTTCTACAGATGTAGATAATCCAGAATATTATTTTCAAACCAATAAAGTAAAATTTATACCAGGTAAAAAAGTGGTTACTGGATTAACAAATTTAGTTATTGCAAACGTTCCCACTCCTATAGCTTTACCATTTGCTTTTTTCCCTATGAGTAAAGAAACTAGTGTGTCAGGAATTTTATTACCCAGTTATAATGATTCAAATACGCGAGGATTCTCGTTACAAAATGGAGGTTATTATTTTGCACTTAGTGATAAATATGATTTAACTGTTTTAGGTGATTATTATACAAATGGTAGTTATGCCATGCGATTCGAGTCTAATTATTCTAAAAGATATAGTTATAGAGGAAATGTAAACATACGATTTGAGAATTTAATAAATAGCGAAAGAGGCTATCCTGATTATTCAAAACAAAATATATATAATATTCAGTGGTCGCATTCTAAAGATTCAAAAGGAAGCCCAAACTCTAGTTTTTCAGCCTCTGTCAATCTTGGTAGCAGTAAATATTTTAAACAGTCTATCAATACTGCAAATATAGGTTCCACTCTAAACAATACTCTTAGTTCATCCGTATCTTATAGTAAAACTTTTAATGGTGAATTAAAATCACGACTGTCCTTATCTGCAACACACTCTCAAAACACTCAGACTTCAGTAATTAATATGACATTGCCGGATATGCAATATAGTATCGAAAGCATCTATCCGTTTGCTGGTAAAGGTGGAGAAAAAAAAGGTTTTTTCAAAAACATCAACTTGCAATATAATATGAGTGGAAGAAACAGTTTCGTAACAACCGATACTTTGTTTTTTAAATCTCAAATGTTTGAAAATGCAAAATTGGGTATGAAACATAGCATACCTTTAAGCACAAATTTTAAATTGTTCAAATATTTCAGTGCCACGACTTCTGTTAACTATGATGAAGTTTGGTATATAAAAACAATCAGTCGGAACTATGATAAGGATTTAAGTACAGTTGTTGATAAAATAAATAATGGATTCGACTCCTATAGAACTTATAACTTTTCAAGTAGTTTAGGTACTACAATTTATGGAACTTTTAATTTTGGCGAAGACAAAAAGATTAAATCCATCAGACACGTCATGAGACCCGCTTTATCCCATAGTTATACCCCCAGTTTTTCCAAATATTACGATACTTATGCAACCGATGGGTCGGGTACAATTAACAAAGATTACTCTCGTTTTGAAAATGGTATTTTTGGTGCGCCAGGAAATTCAAAATCCAATAATATTGGATTTAGTTTGAGTAATACTTTTGAGGCAAAAGTGGCTGATAAAGACAGTACAAAAACAGAACTCAAAAAAATCATGCTTTTAAACAATTTAAATCTTTCTACAAGTTATGATTTAAATGCTGATGGAATTAATTCACTCGCTTGGTCTCCAGTAAGATTAAGTGGAGGAACACAGTTATTTAAAGATAAAATGAATGTAAATTTCGCTACAACATTAGACCCTTATGCAATTGATAATTCTGGAAACAGAATGAATGTTTATAATATTAATAATGGAGGTAGTTTATTTAGAATGACAAGTGCTAATATGACCTTAAATTATTCTATAGCTAGCAAAAAAGATAAGGATGATGATAAAAGTCAAAACGACCAAACACAAAGAAACGGTGGTCGTGATGATGATTTATTTGGTAAAAACACTATTGATAGCGAAAGAGGAAAAAGTCTATTTGATGATAAAGAAAGTGGCGAAGACAAAGTTTCGGAGTTTTTTAAATCCGTATTACCTTGGGATATGACTTTTGCTTATTCATTAACCTACGGAAACAACAACAGAGAACATAAAATAACCGGAAATTCAATAATGATTTCTGCCAATACCGATTTGACTCCAAAATGGAAAGCAGGTATTTCGACAGGATATGATTTTGTACAAAATGGAGTTACATATACTCAATTTCGTTTTGAAAGAGATTTATTAAGTTGGAGAATGTCATTTAACTGGACTCCTTTTGGAACAAATTCAAATTGGAGTTTCTTTATCGGAATAAAATCAGGAATTTTAAGCGATATAAAATGGGATAAACGTAGTGTTAATAAAAGATAAAATTTTATGAAAAAAATAATTTACACAGAAAATGCTCCTGCACCTATAGGACCATACAACCAAGCTGTTTTAAAAGGAGATACGCTTTATACATCAGGTCAAATTGCTATTAACCCAAAAAGTGGTGAGTTAATCATTGCAAACATTGAAGATGAAACGAATCAAGTTATGGAAAATATGAAAGCTGTTTTAGAAGCCGCTGGAATGACATTTGAAAACGTAGTAAAAACAAGCATCTTCATAATTAATATGGATGATTTTGCGGCTATTAATAAAGTATACGGAGCTTATTTCAACGAAAAAACCGCTCCAGCACGTGAAACGGTTCAGGTGGCTTGTTTGCCTAAAAATGTAAATGTCGAAATATCTATGATTGCTGTACTATAGCATACAATAATAATTGTGCTGAAGCTTCATTAGTTGCTATTGGCACATTGTGTACATCACATACGCGCAGCAACATATTGATATCGACTTCATGTGCATGACTTGCTAAAGGGTCTTTAAAAAACAAAACCATCTTCGTTTTTCCTTCTGCCACTCTTGCAGCAATTTGAGCATCACCTCCCAAAGGACCTGAAAGCATTTTTTTTATTTTAAATCCTGCTAATTCAGCTTTATAACCAGTTGTTCCAGTTGCAATAAGTTTGATAAAATCTTTGTCTAAAATATCTTTATTTTTATTCAAAAACTGAACCATATCGGCTTTCTTACCATCATGTGCAATAATAGCAATTTCCATAACAATATTATTTATTGGTTATATGATAAGCAATAAGTCCATCAATAGGTCTTCTCAAAACATTACCTAATTTCATTTCGTATTTATCAAAAGTGATTTGAAGTTCGTCTTTCAAATAAAAAGCTATCGAACCTACAAAATGTACTGGCACCTGTTTGCAATTATCATATTGGCGTATGTAGTTTTTTACAAATGATTTCATCCCCTTAAAAATTATTTTTTTACAAAACTCTGCGTCTTTATGTTGAATAAGGAACTTTGCAAAAGTGGCCATATAAGCATTAGGATTTGCTTCTTTGTATAATTTGCTTTTTATATAATCAGGATCTAAATTATATTCTTTCTCAAATTCAACAGCTAACTCCTTTGGCATTTTATTAAAATAATATTTTCGAATTAATTCTTTACCAAAAACATTGCCACTACAATCATCCATTATAATATACCCAAGCGATTGCACTTTTTGATGTAAAACTTTTCCATCATAATAACTACAGTTTGATCCCGTTCCCAAAATGCTTACAATAGCCTGTTCCCCTTTTGGAGTTGTAGCGTATACAGCCGCATAGGTATCTTCACGTACATCAACGATGGCATTAGAAAAATACTTTTGAAAGGTTTGCGAAAGATTTATTTTCATTCTATCCGTACCACATCCTGCACCATAAAAGAATAAATGTGTCGCTTTGTCTTTATTTTGAAGCAAATCAAAACGATCATTTATGCGTGAAACAATTTCTTCAGCATCAAGAATTTCAGGATTTAAACCTAAAGTTTGAGTAGTGAACAATATTTTTCCATCATCATCTATAGCAATCCAATCAGCTTTGGTAGAGCCACTATCTACAATTAATCTCATAATTTATAATAATTTAGTTTTAGCTAATATAAAAAAATCCCGTTAATTTATATAACGGGATTTTGAAAAAAATGGTTTTGAATTATTTCAATCCAGAAATATAAATTGATAAATCAATTAATTTACTTGAATATCCATATTCATTATCATACCAAGAGATGATTTTGAAGAAAGTAGAATTCAAACCAATTCCTGCATTAGCATCAATGATAGAAGTTCTAGCATCACCAACAAAATCTTGAGAAACAACTAAATCTTCAGTAAATCCTAAAACACCTTTCATAGTAGTTTCAGAAGCTAATTTTAAAGTCGCCATAATTTCTTCATAAGAAGTTTCTTTAGCAACTTTTACAGTTAAATCTACTACAGATACATCTGTTGTAGGAACACGGAAAGACATACCTGTTAATTTTCCATTCAATTCAGGAATTACTTTACCAACAGCTTTTGCAGCTCCTGTAGAAGATGGGATGATGTTGCAAGATGCAGCACGTCCACCTCTCCAGTCTTTTCTAGAAGGACCGTCTGTTGTCATTTGAGTTGAAGTTGTAGCATGAACAGTTGTCATTAAAGCTTCAACAATTCCAAAGTTATCATTAATAACTTTAGCCAATGGAGCTAAACAGTTAGTAGTACAAGATGCATTTGAAACTACTAAGTCAGTAGCTTTAGCTTCAGTATGATTTACTCCCATTACAAACATTGGAGCATCCCCAGAAGGAGCAGAAATGATTACTTTTTTAGCACCACCTTTTATGTGCTCGTTTGCAGTTTCAAGTGTTGTAAAGAAACCTGTACATTCAGCAACTACATCAACATCTACTTCATTCCATTTCAAGTCTGCTGGATTTCTTTCAGCAGTAATACGAATGTTTTTTCCGTTAACGAATAATTTACCTTCTTTAACTTCAACAACACCGTTAAAACGACCGTGAACTGAATCGTACTTTAATAAATATGCTAAGTGATCTACATCTAATAAATCATTGATTGCAACTACTTCTACATTGTCTCTATTGAAAGATTCTCTAAAAACTATTCTTCCAATTCTACCAAAACCGTTTATTCCTAATTTTACTTTTGACATTCTATTTAATATTTAATTTATTAATATTCTATATTTATTTATTATGTTTAACTTTTTTAAACAGACATTATTTCAGAAACTCGAAGTAATTCTCTATCTATTTCTGTATGTCCTTTTATTGCGTGTAATAATGGGGTAAGTGTTACAGCATCATTAAGCATTCCTACCATAAAGTTAGATTTTCCTGCTAATAAACATTCAACAGCTTTTACACCAAGCCTACTCGCTAAAACTCTATCAAAACAAGATGGTGACCCACCTCTTTGCATGTGTCCTAAAACAGAAACACGAACATCATATTCTGGCAGATTTAAATCAAAATAATCTTTTAATTCAAAAACACTCTTACCTATTTTATCCCCTTCTGCAATGACAACAATACTAGATGACTTTCCTGAAGCTTTGCTTTTCATAAGTGATTCTACCAATCGATCTAAACCCAAATCGGCTTCAGGAATTAAAATTTCTTCGGCCCCTGCTCCGATTCCTGCATTTAATGCAATATGACCTGCATCACGTCCCATAACTTCCACAAAGAATAATCTATTATGAGAACTGGCAGTATCACGAATTTTATCGATACATTCTACTACAGTATTTAGAGCAGTATCATATCCTAAAGTATGGCTGGTTCCAAAAATATCATTATCAATAGTTCCCGGAATTCCCATTACTGGAAAACCATATTCGCGATTAAAAATTTCAGCTCCTGTAAAACTTCCATCTCCTCCAATTATTACTAATGCATCTACTCCTGCTTTAGTAAGTTCATCATAGGCTTTTTTACGACCTTCTGGTGTTCTAAAGTCCTTAGATCGAGCCGATTTAAGAATCGTTCCTCCTTTATTTATAATATTATGAACACTTCGTGGTCCCATTTCTATAAAATCACCTTCAATCATTCCTTGGTAACCTCTATAAATTCCGACACATTCTATTTTATGATAAGAACATGTACGAACAACAGATCTAATTGCGGCATTCATTCCTGGTGAATCTCCACCTGAGGTAAGAACTCCAATTTTTTTTATTTCTTTTGACATTTTAAATGTATTAAAGTGTAAATTTAACAAACATTCATCACTTATAAAACTATGTTACGAATAAATTAAATTTACACCCTAAATTCAAACGTTTTCGTTAATAAGTTGATACGTTTGTTGAATAAAATGAATTTACACGTACTGATTTTAACTGTTTTATGAGACATATTCAAAAGATAGAAATTAAAATTCAGAATTCTTAAAATATAGATTTCTTACGCTACTCTTCTTCTGATGGCTTTCCTTCTTGATTTATTTTAAAATCTTGTGAAGTTGATTTTTTTGGTTGAGATGTATTTCTATTTTCAGGAAATGGTCTGGAATCTTGGTCCACTTCATATGATTTTTCAGCTCTTTCTATTTTTTTATTTTTAAAAAACTTATTAGCCAATTCTTTGAAAGTATCAAAATCCACTTCATAAGAAACTCCAAAACCTTGAGTATACCCGATTCCTTCCCCAATATAATTTATATCATTTTCTCTATTAAAAAACCTTAAATTTAAGGTTCCGTCTTCATTTACCCTATATAAAATTTCCACATTTCCAACTACTGCAGTTTCATTAATACCACCAAATGGAACACCTAATTTACCATTTATAGTAATTCTATCATTTATTTTAGAAGAAATAGAGGCAACAAATCGACCATCTGCTTCTTTTCCAATGGTTTTATCAGCAGAAATAATATTTAAATCTAACTTAAATTTATCGTTTTCTGAACGAATCATTCCTGTTAGTAAATTTGTAGCTGTTTCAAACACATTAGACGATAACGCAGATTGACTCAAACCTGCAGTACTTAAAAAATTCCCTGTAGATAACAAATATAGCGCTTGGGTTTGTCGAACATCTTTATCGTTTAACTTGTATTCGATTTCTGATTTTAACACGTTACTAACCGTCGGGAATTCGAAATTAAAGTCAGGTTCAGGACTGGCCAAATCTCCACGAACACCAATTATGACGTTTACATCAACTTTCTTATTATAAGAAGAGTTTTCTAATAATAAAGCTGGATTTGCTGATGTTTTATAGATGGCTTCTAAATTCAAACGTGCTTTCATAGGATCTCCCTCCCATGAAATATAGCCTCCTTTTTTCACTATAAACTTCTTATCAATTATCCCTCCATATTTAAAATTATAGGTTCCGTCATAGGCTTGAAAATCACCCCACATATTAAATTTACCTAGTGTATTTATTTTAAATAAAAGGGTTCCATTTCCTCGTCCTTTCATTCCATGTCCTGAATTTCGATCTAATATAACTTCGACTTCGGCATCAGGAGTTATATCAAGATCAAACTCTAATTCAAGCCCTTTATAATGTCGCGTATTATCAACAATTCCTTTTTTAAGATTGAATTTTTCTTTGGCTGATAAAAAATGGATGAAATTATTTTCGCTAACATTATCAGCATCGTTTATGGGAATTTTTAAAGAGGAACCTTTTTCAGATTTTGCATCAACTTTAATAAACAAGCTTTCCGTTGGTCCTTTTATAGAGGCGACACCATTAATATAAGCAATTCCATAATAAGCAGAATCTTCATGATCTTTTGTATCTAACACCAATAATCTTTTTGAATTGATAGTCAAATCTAACTTCCAATCTGAAAAATTATTATGCTCAATACTTCCGTTTAAAGTCCCTTTTGTACCATATTTTGTATCGGTAAGTATCGTGTTTCTAAACAAAAACTTTTCATCACTAAGATCAACAATAGTACTTTCTTTCAAAGCATAGTCAACATTTAAATAAGGAATTGTCAACCCAGCTTCATCAACATATAACCGTCCGTTAATTGTTGGTTTTTTTAGATTACCTTCAATTCGTGCATTTCCGGAAGCAAACCCTCTTATATTTGATAAAACTTCTCCTCCAAGCGTTCCTAGTATTCCTAAATTAAATTTATTTAATTGCAAATCTATATCTAAAATTGTTTTTTTGTCTATAATTTCAAAACTACCATTGACATCAAAAGATTTCTCTAAATTATGGACAATACTTGAGCTTACAGTAAATTTTTTAAAGCTTTCATCTCCCGATATATTAAAATTTAAATCACCTAAATCTATTTTATTTATATTCAATTTATCAATTTGAATAGATGCTGTGGGCTTATAAACTTCATTATTTTGTTTGTAATTTACTGTCGCATTCATATTTCCATTAAATACGAAATGTGGATCTGTTGGAGTAATTTGATTCAAATCTACATTTTTTAAAGTAGCTTTTAAATCTTTGTATTTGGAACCTTTTATATCTCCCATGAAGGTTATTTCTTGATTTTCATGAGTTAGAATTATGTTGTCGAAATTAAAATTCTTAAATAATTTATCAAAAACAATTTGATTATTTGGTGTTTCCTTTTCATTTAAATACCATAAATAATCTTTGAGTTTTATCTCCGATTTATTCAATCCTACTACATTGTTATTATCTGCGTTAATGGTATGATATAGATTCAAATTAAAATAATCCTGACCTTTAGAACCGCCTTTAAATTCGGATCTAAAAAACAAAGTATCTTTCATTGTCACATTAATCAAACTAAAATCTCGAATATCATAAAACTTAGTCTTTATACTATCTATTTCAATATAAGCATTATAAAGTGGGTTTTTATTGTCTATTTTAATTTTGATATTATCAAATGTATTTGTCGAAGCTGTTATTTTTGGAGAATTAAAATTTAGTTTAAATTCCTGATCATCACCATTTATAGTACCTTTAACAACTGTATTTGTTCCTAGTGAAATTTCCGGGTAAAAGATTTCTATAATTTTATTATAAATAGTGAAATCAAATTTTAAAAACTGTCCTTTCTTAACTTTCAAAGGCTTGTAATTTGTATAAAGACTACCTAACGAATTAGTTACTAGGTTTTTTACCTGATTAAATTCGTACTTTCCAACAATTTGACCTTTTACAATATCAACAGAATTTACCGTAATTGTCCTTACCCGATCCTGATCAAAAGTTGAATTGATATAAAAATCATCAAAATTATAAGTCGCTTTGACGTTTTGATAAGTCGTTTGATTAATAAAAACATCACCATTAAGATTGTCGACAGAATTGCCCGAAAGTTGAACTATTACATCTCCTTTAAAAATAGAAATTGAATCTTTAATGAATTTTAATTTATGTAAATCTGCATTTACTACATTTATATGAAAATCATATTTACTTTCTTTTTTACTTAAATCAACAAGGCCATCAAAATTCATGTTTAAATTGGGATCATTTACAGTAGCCTGACCTTTATATAATCCTTTTTTAAAAATCCCGTTTAAAACTACATTACTATAACTATAACCGTTATAATTCACTTTAGATACATCCCCTTTTATGGTTGTGTTTAAGTACTTTTCAGAAAATCCTACACCATCAACATCTACATTTAAACTTACTCTTCCAATATCCGTTCTTTCTAAAAAAGTACCTAAATCAAAATCATCCAAAACAACATTACCCTTATAAGCTGCTATATCGGATAAATTCATGTTTTTAATTATCAATTCGGAATTTACCTTTCCTAAAAGCGTAGTCATTGCAACATGAGCAGCTACTGAAGTTGTAGTAACTTTTGTATTACCAACAATTGAGATAGTGCCCAGTTTTTTCAAAATAATTGGCAATCGTTTACCCAAAACATTTGGCAATATTGCAACTAGATTGTTATAATTGGTAGTAAGTTTTGTGAATTTACCATCCATAAAGAATTCCTGTTCTTCATTTGGAAAAAGATTTTTGAAATTGATATAACCAATTATTTGTGATTTTTTAGAATCATTCAAATTTAAATTTGATATTCTCAGATTATTCAAAGGACCTCTAATTCTACCTTTTATATAAAAACGCTGATTTCTTCCCAATTCATCGTAAAAAAATCGAATATCATTTGACCCTATCGATGCTTTGTCTAACTTCACGTCAAACTCAACTTTATCTGTAAAATGTGCGAAATCTCCATTGTCAATATCGTAATACAAAACTGCGCTCCCTGTCACATTAGATTCTTTAGTTTCTAAATAAAGACTCTCTAATTTTATGTATTGTCTAGTAAAGCTGAATTTTGTATTTAATTTCTTAACTACAATTCCCCTATGATCAACAAATGCCATTTTATAAATTACAGCATCAACTTGAGGTCCAGTGATTTTAAAATCATTGATTGTAGCGTTAATTTTAGTGAAATCAATATTTTTTGGATCTTGTCTATTTTCGTTTATTAACAAATAACGTCCATTTCTTATAGATATATTAGATGCCTGCAAAATAAATTTTTTATCGGAAGGCGGTTTTCCGGTATCAAATGAAGCTATAAAACGATCAAGATTGGAATCTTTCTCTTTTTTATACGTTTTCATATTAAAAATCAATCCATCTAATTGAATTTCACCAAAGTACAAATCGGCAATAAATAATTTATTCCAATCTAAAACATTGGTTTTAATTCTATTAGCAAAAATCAATGTGTCTTTGTGATGATCTAAGATCAGAACTTTTTTAAGTTTCACTCCTCCAAAAATGGTTACTGAAACTTGCTCAACATTAATATTTGTTTTAAATTCTTTGTTAATTTTATTAGTAGCATAAATTCCAATTTTAGTTTGAACAAATGGCAATGAAAGCGCAATGCCTAGTACCAATAACAGCAGAATTAGTCCAAGTATAAAACGAAATATTATTTTTTTAAGTTTTTTGATACTTATTAAATGTTTTAAAAATTTTAAAAATTATTATATTGCCTGTAGAAACAGCAGCCCTTTAATAAAAATTCTTTAATTTTGGCCTCGCCGTAAGTCTATCAAACAGTTTGTCAAATATAATTCAAAATTCTTCCTTAATTATGCAAAATTCCGAGGTTTTTATTCTTGCCATCGAAAGTTCTTGTGATGACACGGCAGCAGCAGTTTTACATAACGACAAAGTACTATCTAATGTTGTAGCTAATCAACTTATTCACAATCTATACGGAGGTGTTGTTCCCGAACTTGCTTCAAGAGCGCACCAGCAAAATATTGTACCTGTCATTGATGCAGCTCTTAAAAAAGCAAATATAAAGAAAGAGCAGCTTTCTGCCATTGCTTTTACTCAAGGACCCGGATTAATGGGATCCCTTTTAGTAGGAAGTTCTTTTGCTAAATCTTTGTCATTAGCATTACAAATTCCATTAATTGCTGTTAATCACATGCAAGCCCATATATTAGCTCATTTTATTGATGAAGAAGATTGTCAAAAACCAACTTTTCCTTTTATTGCTTTAACCATTTCTGGTGGTCATACCCAAATTGTTAAAGTAAATGATTTTTTTGATATGAAAATAATCGGCGAAACTACAGATGACGCTGTTGGAGAAGCTTTTGACAAAAGTGCCAAAATACTAGGACTTCCCTATCCTGGAGGACCATTAGTTGATAAATATGCTAAACTTGGAAATCCAAAAGCCTTTGCGTTTACTAAACCTAGAGTTCCAGGTTTAAACTTTAGTTTTTCCGGATTAAAAACCGCTATTTTATATTTTATCCAAAAAAATAAAGTAATTAACCCCAATTTTGTTGAAGAAAATTTAAATGATATTTGCGCTTCTATTCAATATACCATTATCGAAATTTTAATGGATAAATTAAAATTGGCAGTTAAAGAAACTGGAATCAAGCAAATTGCAATTGGCGGAGGTGTTTCAGCTAATTCGGGAATCAGAAATACTTTAATAGAAGCCCAAAATAAATACGGATGGAAAACGTACATTCCAAAATTTGAATACACCACAGATAATGCTGCAATGATAGGAATTGTAGGTTATCAAAAGTTTTTATCTAAAAATTTCGAGACTTCTGCCGTTGTTTCAAAAGCAAGAATACAATTCTAAATTATGCAATTATTTTACAATCCAACTATCAACGAAACCACTGAAAGCTTTTCTTTTGACAAAGAAGAAAGCAAACACATCATTAAAGTATTACGTAAAAAAGATACCGATATCTTATACGTTACCAATGGCTTGGGCTTGTTATTGAAAACAGAAATAACATTAGCTTCGGACAATAAGTGCACCGTGAAAATTCTATCCTTCGAAAAGGCAGAACCATCAAAATTCAGATTGCATTTGGCTGTTGCACCTACTAAAATGAATGATCGTTACGAATGGTTTTTAGAGAAAGCTACTGAAATTGGCATTCATGAAATTACACCAATTATTTGTGATCGCTCTGAACGAAAGGTGATTAATTTAGATCGATTTGAGAAAATTTTATTAACGGCTATGAAACAATCTAATGTATTATTTCTTCCAAAATTAAATCCAGCACTATCCTTTAAAGAGTTCGTAAAACTCGAAAATGAAGGCATGCAACTTATAGCACATTGTGAAGAAACACACAAGAGGTCATTGAAATCTGTTTTAAATCCAAATGAAAATATAACAATTTTAATTGGTCCTGAAGGCGATTTCTCTGAAAAGGAAATCGAATTGGCAATTGAAAATAAATACATTCCTGTTTCTTTAGGAAATACGAGATTACGAACAGAAACTGCAGCTATAGTCGCTTGCCATAGTGTGGTTTTTGTAAATGAATAATTTAGACAACTATAACTAGATAATTTATCTTTTTATGAAAAGAGTATTTTACATTTTATTACTAATTTCCTTTACTTCCTTTTCACAAGAAATTGCTTTATTAAAATATAGTGGCGGTGGCGATTGGTATGCCAATCCCACCTCCTTACCTAATTTAATCAAATATTGCAATGCCAATATCAATACAAAAATAAACCTTAAGCCAGCAACTGTAGAACCAAGTAGTCCTGATTTATTTTCCTATCCTTTTATACACATGACTGGTCATGGTAACGTAGTTTTTAGTGATGTGGATGTTGTTAATTTACGAAATTATTTAACCGCTGGCGGTTTTCTTCATATCGATGACAATTATGGTATGGACCAGTACATTAGAAAAGAAATAAAAAAATTATTTCCTACTACTAATTTAATTGAAATTCCTGCCAATCATTCTATTTTTCAAAAACCAACTATTTTCGCTACTGGATTACCCAAAATTCACGAACACGAAGGAAAACGCCCTCAAGCATTTGGAATATTTATAGACAATAGATTAGTATTACTTTATACATTCGAATGTGATTTAGGTGATGGATGGGAAGATGCAGAAGTACATAATGATCCTTTCGAAATTCGTCAAAAAGCCCTAAAAATGGGTGCCAATATAATTTATTATGTTTTTGGCAATTAAAAAAAATGTTTCTTTTGCAAAATAACCATTAACAACTTCAAATAAAACCATTTAGACTTTACAAAAATAATTTTCGACAATAATTCTTAATAAAAAAAAATGGGATTGGCATCAAAAACATATAGTTTGCAGAAAAACTTCATAAAAATAGGTTTTTTATTTTTTTTGTTATAAAATTGTTAATGAATTAACTTGCTATTCTTAATTATAACTATAAAATTATGAAAAAACCTATTCTATTCGCAACTTTAGTGTTGGTTCTTTTTTCATGTCAAAACGAAACAACAGAATTAATTTCACCAGATACTAATTCAATTGCGCATCGTGGATGTGCAACTGAGGAAGTATTGGCAGAACAATTAGCGTCTGATCCAACTTTAGCCATAAGAATGAACGAAATTGAAGCATTCACTCAAAAAGCTCAATTTTATAGCAGCCGATTGGTAAATGGAAAAATTGTAATTCCTGTAGTAGTAAACGTATTGTATAACACTAACGCCGAAAATATTTCGGACACACAAATTCAATCTCAAATTGATGTTTTAAATCAAGATTTTACAGCTTCAAATTCAGATTTTAATAAAATTCCTGATGAATTTGCTCTAGTAGCAGCAAATGTTGACATCACTTTTGAATTGGTAAATATTATTAGAAAATCTACTTCCAAAAAATCTTGGGGAACGAGAGATGCTATGAAAAAATCCAAACAAGGTGGAATCGACCCTACATCACCGGCTACCACTCTTAATCTTTGGTCTTGTAATATTGGTGGAGGAATTTTAGGATATGCTCAATTTCCTGGAGGTGCTGCAGCAACAGATGGAGTAGTTATTGATTCAGATTATTTTGGTTTATCAAGTACTTCTAGTTATCCTTATAATTTAGGCAGAACTGCATCTCATGAAGTAGGTCACTGGATGAATCTACGCCATATTTGGGGTGATGCTTCTTGCGGTAATGATCTAGTTGCAGATACACCTATTGCTAAAACAGCGAATTTTGGCGTTCCAAATTATCCTTATATAAGTACTTGTGGTACAGATAATCATGCCGAAATGACAATGAACTATATGGATTATACTGATGACCGAGGAATGTATATGTTCACTAATGGTCAAAAATCCAGAATGTCTGCTTTATTTGTTTCTGGTGGAGTAAGATCTGGCTTTAGAAATTAATCTAAAACTTATTTAGCTACTAAACTCGCTACTTGTTAGCGAGTTTTTTTTATCTTTATCAAAATAAATAAAAGCAATGATTACGTCTAAAATAATAGCAAACGGAATTTTAAGGGCTATAACAATAATAGTTTTAGTTGCACTATTTATCTTTTTTTTATATCAAATTCAGTCCGTTTTAATATATCTAGTTGTGGCTTTGATACTTACATTAATAGGAAATCCAATTCTTGATTTCTTTAAAAAGAGATTAAAATTCAAACAAACTTTGTCCACAATAGTTACATTAGTTATTTTTATCCTGATTATTAGCTGTTTTGTATTGATGTTTATTCCATTAATTTCTACTCAAGGTCAAAATTTGTCACTTTTAAAAACATCAGAAATTGAGAAAAACTTAAATCAATTATTGAATCAAAGTTCTGCTTTTTTAGAAAGTTATCATATAGATTCTGAAAAAATGATTAAAGAAGCCAATATTGCTTCTAAAATAAATTTCAATTTTATTCCAAATTTTTTAAATTCAATCATTGGGACAATCAGCAGTTTCGGTATGGGTTTAGCATCAGTATTATTTATAACTTTTTTCTTTCTAAAAGATAGATTGCTATTTGTTAAAGGATTAAAAAAATTAATTCCAGATAGTCAAGAAGTCAAAATAATACATTCATTACATAAGATTGATCATTTGCTTTCCCGTTATTTTATTGGTTTATTACTTCAATTATCTATTATCTTCCTATTATATCTAATTGTCTTATTTATTTTTGGGATTCCCAATCCATTTATCATCGCATTTTTGTGTTCTGTTTTAAATATTGTCCCCTACATTGGCCCATTAATTGCCTCTGCCTTAGCAGCAATTTTAACAATGTTGAGTAATTTAGGAAATGATTTTCAAACTGAAATATTACCTACAACAATCTTTGTCTTAATTGGTTTTTGGATTGTTCAAATCATTGATAACAACCTCTCACAACCTATTATTTTTTCAAAAAGTGTCAGTTCTCATCCATTGGAGATATTTCTAGTTATACTAATCGCAGGATTTCTTTCGGGAATTTTAGGGATGATAATTGCAGTTCCTTTTTATACTATTCTAAAAGTTATAGGAAAAGAATTCTTTCCAGAATATAAAATAATTCATCTATTAACTAAAAACATCTAATTTTGGATTTAAACATTCTTAATCCTAAAATTCAAGAATTTATTAATTCAAATATCGGCTTTTCTGTTTCAAATCTAGCTTTGCAAAAAAATCCATTTTCAGGATTAGATTGGATTCAAATATTGAATCAAATTGAAGCTAAGACAAAAGCAAAAACTAAATTACCCACTTGGTTTGCAACTAAAAACATAATTTACCCCAGTAAAATATCAGTCGAACAAACTTCATCAGAAAAAACAGCTCTTTACAAATCTTCAATAATTACGGGCGAGAGCTTAATTGATTTGACTGGTGGTTTTGGCATTGATGATTACTATTTTGCTCAGAATTTAAAATCCGTAGTTCATTGTGAAATAAACCCGGCACTTTCGGCTATTGTACAACACAATTACGTGCAGTTAAATAGCATAAACATTGATTGTCAAACAGGAGATAGCATAGAAATAATAACCCGTTTAAACAAAAAATGGGACTGGATTTATATTGATCCATCAAGGAGAAATGATTCAAAAGGCAAAGTTTTTATGTTGAAAGATTGTTTGCCAAATGTACCTGAAAATCTTAACATCTATTTCAACTATTCCAATTCAATTTTACTAAAAACAGCACCATTATTGGATATTTCGGCTGGTTTAACTGAATTAAGCCATGTAAAGGCAATTCATATTGTAGCTTTAGAAAATGAAGTAAAAGAATTGTTATGGGAATTACACAAGGATTATTCTGGCACTATTAGCATGAAAACTGTCAATATTTTAAAAACTAAAACAGAACAATTTGAATTTGTTTTGGGCGAAAATGAAGGTGTCACAAATTATACTGTACCTCAAGAATTTTTATACGAACCCAATAGTGCCATAATGAAATCGGGCGGTTTCGAAGAAGTGGGATTATTTTATGATTTGAATAAACTACATAAACATTCTCATTTATATACCAATTCTTCTTTAGTTTCATTTCCTGGAAGAATTTTTGAAATAGAGAAGTCAATCTCTTATAACAAAACAGATATGAAAGCGTTTTTAGAAGGAAAAAAAATCAATATTACTACCCGCAATTTTCCTGACTCTGTTGAAAACATTCGAAAAAAATGGAAAATAAAAGAAGGAGGAAATCAATATTGTTTTTTTACAACAGACGTAAATGACAATAAAATTGTTTTAATTTGCAAAAAAATATAATATAATGAAACAATTCCTATTCGCCCTATTATTCTTGATAAGCTGTACTCTATTTGCTCAACAACCATGTGAATACAGTCAGAACGTTAAAGATTCTATTGGAATTTATAAATCTACCAAAGAATACATTATTTATGAGAAAAATTTTGCAGGTAATACTAATTATATTTTCTATTCTCTAGAATCGACTGACGGTATGCCCACATTAAAAATTAGTTTTATTCAAAAAAGCAAAGAGTTTATTAAAACCAATTGCTTGGATAAAAATTCGAAATTATACTTACAATTAAATAATGGAAAAGTCATTACCCTTATTCACATTGATCAAGAAGTTTGCGGCTCAATGATTCGTGATAACAATGGTTTTGATAATCGCCTTTTAACAGCTAACTTTATGTTCATTAAAGGCTCTATAGAAGATTTAAAAAGTTCTCCAGTAAATTTGATGAGAATAAAATATTTGACAGATGTAGAAGATTATGTCATTAAAAAAGAATTTCAATCGGAATTAGACAATAAAATTTACAATCCAGAAACCTATTTTATCAATTATTTGCAGTGTATTGAATAACTAATTGCATTTCCATTTTACATTTGAAACTTTATCATTTAGAGCCGATTTTAAATTATAATGCCACCATTCTGAATCGAAGGAATTAAATCCATTTTCTGTCATAATAATTTTCAATAATAATCTATTTTCTTTTATTTTTTCAGAAAAATTGGTATAATTATGACTGGCTTCTATTCCAAAAAAGTCAAATGGAGTACCCATATCCAGCTCTACCCCATTGGCATCAACTAATGTTATATCTATGGCTCCTCCTCTATTGTGTATCGATCCTTTATTTGGATCGGCAACATAAGTGGGATTTGGAACCAATTCCCACATTTTTTTTTGTATATCCAATGGTCTATAACAATCATATAATTTGATTTTAAAACCCATTTTCACAAAGATATTATTTGCTTTTACCAATGCTTTTACGGTTTTCAATCGCAATAAGCATTCGGCACAATCATATACTTTAGCTTTCAAAAAATTATCTGGAGTGGCATATTTCATATCATAAATAAAATCTTTACTGTACTCTTTTAGATTGACGAATGCTGTATCTTTTACTTCATTTTGATTTTCAATAGTGCTTTTAGGAATTACAGTTTGTGATTTACAGGAAATATAACAGAAAATTAGCCCAATAATAACTAAAGATTTAAATTGAAAAATCATAAATTTCATTTTTTTATAAAAATAACAAATTAAGAAGAGTTTATACGAAAATTATTAAATAAAAAAAACAGCACTTTCTCAAGTGCCATTTTAAATATTCATTTTTATTTAGCTAAATATACAAATACTTATTTTTTAAGTATTTTTTTTGTAATTGTACCTTTGTCTGTAGTAACTTTTACAATATATGTTCCTCGTTGAACATTAAAAGGAATTTCGATTGAATTTGAATTTGATTTTTTTTCAGTTTTAATAAGTGATTGACCCAAAATCGTGTATATAGTTACATCTTTGATAGTACAATTTGAATTTTGTATAATCTTCAAATTGTTTTGTGCTTCATTATTGTAAATCAACACCATAGATTCAGGCAATTCATTTGTTTTTATTGCAAGTGTTTCTTTATTTTTAAATGTCATTTCAAAACGAGAATTATAAGTACCTTTTTCTAAAGTGACATTAGCTTCATGTTCCGTTATATCATAAAAAACATCCGCTTCTTTGTCATGAATTAGTATTCGAACCTCTTCATTCAACCGCTCTGTTTCATCTACCATAAATTTCACATCTCCTCCTGATACATTAGACTTAACTCCTAAAGGATACGATTTTGAAACATCGAATACTCCAACTCCTTGAATTGAATATTCTAAATTATTTATTATAAAATAGGAATCATTTTCTTGAGTTTCTATTTGATACCCATCATAGCCTACATCTAATCCATCAGTGGCTCCAGAAATCATGAATCCAATTAATAATTGTCGATGAAAATCATTTGCGGTAAACCCAAGTCTGATTTTGGTTTCAAAATTATTATAAATAACATCATTACTATTATCATTGAAACGACTTATAGTGGTAGTTTTTGCTGTATTAGATTTGGTTTTAAATAATGTATTTGAAACAGGATGAGAAACATCATCTACATCATTTTCTTTAATAAATAAACGCTGATTATTATTAAATAGTATTGCTTTATTACCACTAGAAGTCACTGCACCATTAACAAAGAACCCCTGTCCTACGGGTATAAATTGGTATGGATTTTTAGTACTTGTACCGATACCGCTAATTTGTGATGGAGCAATTGGAGGTGTTCCCCCCACTAATGTTAATGCTGCATATCCACCTGAATATTCTGACAACACATGAGAAGCATTTGTAGGTGAATGTTGCCAAAAATAAAGTGTCCCATCAATAACATCTACTGCATTGGTTCCACCATGAGCAACTGAAATATTATCATAAATAAATTTATAAGCATCTAAAGCCGATGGATAAGGATTCCCAACCAAAAACAAATTGTCTGGCAAAACAGAATTACAATTTATTAAACCATTGAATGGTTTTCCAATAAAGGTGTAATTTTGAGCTATAGAATTAGTTGCGTCAACAGAACCAACACCTTTCAGAGTAAATCCTTGTGATGGTTTAATTGGATCTGTTTCATTAAAATGAATCCAATTTGAATATTCTGATCCGTTTTCGAATTTGTATAACCAATATCGTGCTAAACTTATTGACGAACTTTGACTACCATTCAATCCATTAACCCAGTTTATGTTTTGTGGATTAGTTGTTGTGCCACTTTTAAATACAGTATTAACAGTTAGATTATTATTTATTGCCACTGAGTTTGTTGGCCCAACAGGAGAACTCCAATAGTTATAATTGTATTTGTTAACCGATCCTTGTTGCGTTCTTTTAATATAACCCATGCTATTAACATCTAATTCGCTATTTAATGTTTGAATTAATTGTGAACGCCCAGTCAAATCAATTACTCCATCCAATTTTAAATAATGAGAAATTTCTATTTTACTGTCATTACTTACTTTTAATGTTTTATAATTTGACGAATCAGTTCCTAAAACAGTTAGCCCTAGTAGGGTCATATTACCTGTTGATTCAATGTTATGATTTATATTAACAATACACCCATTTACTATTGGTTTTGTAGTTTTATTTACAATAGAGATGTCATTAGGTATTTTTTGAATGGATCCATTTTTCCAAATTGCTGAATCACTCCATATTCCATCAGCTATAGTTTCATAAGGTAATGGAGCTGTTTGTGTCCCCACAATTTGTTTGTTTTTATTCAAATATTTTATTCTTAAAAAATTACGATCATCAGTTAAGCCTTCAACAGTTGTACCATAAAAAGAATTAAAATCGTAATACGTTTTCAATCGATTCCAAGCTATAGAATTCACTTCATTTTTTATAACAGAATAAGGTAATATGGCGCCATCTACAGTATTATCTGGAGAATACTTAACGATTTCCTGATTCATTAAGTAATTAACCTGCTTTGCTACTAATGCTTTATCCCAAATATGAATTTGATCAATTTCACCTCTAAATGGTGCAATAATTGAATTCTTATTTATATATAATGCTCCTACTGAAAATCTTGAAAAATTAGGCGTTGGATTAGTTAGATTAAACGTAGAGGTGTCTAATATTCCATCAATATATAAATCAGCACTTCCTTCATAATAAACCGCTACTATATTATGCCATTTGTTATCTGCTATTATTGTATTAGATGTAAATTGAGTAAGACCATCCCAAAATACTTCAATTTTATTTGCAGCGTTTAATTGGATTCCAAAATTGACCCCTTTGCCAATAATCGTTTTATTAGTTGCACTTGAACCATCATTTCTAATCCAACAACCAATAGTAAATGAACCACTATTTAGATTTAAATTATATTCTCCTACTAAAAAATCAGGGTCAGTTGCCGAAATTTTTACTTGGTATTTACCTTCTACTTTGGTTGATTTTCCGAATGTAAAATATTTCGTTCCATCAAAATCATACCAAGTCTGTAAATTGCCTTGACCATCCGATTTTAAAGGAACTATATCTACAATATTAGCATCGCCAAAACTAGCATCATCACTTACGATTAAAGTATACTCTTCATTTGCTAATTTTGAAAACGAACTGAATGCCGTTGCTGGAATACCCACAATTACATTCCCTACATCACCACCAGTTTCTACAATTTTCCATTTTTTATTGATTCGTATTGTATTTGTTGTTAATCCAGCTGCAATAGTAGAAGAATTTGAACTACCAGCAGTATATGTGCCATTATCAGAACCCCATATCAAAAAGTTTTTATCAATTGGAAATTCATTAATATTGGCACTATTAGTAGCCGATATTTCACCCAAACCAATAGTTACTACATTAGTTTCATTACTACTTTTAGATTGTTTTTGATTTAAATCAGAACCAACATCGTTACCTATACCGGCAATATTATAATTATATCCTACATTTGAGGTCGCATTCCAAATAATTGCTCCTACAGAATTTATATAATTTTTACTTGTACCATTAACTCCTAATGTGATTCCATATTTTATAGCTAAATACGTCTCTATTTTAGGTCGATCACTATCAGGTACTCTTGCAGCAAATGAAATAATCTCTGCAATCCTACCATTCAAATTTCCAAAAGTTCCTCCATTTACATTTTTACCTAAATTATAGGGTGTCCCTTTCCATAACCCAGCGTCATTATAACCTAAATTAGTATAGGTTGTATTGATACTTGTCTGATTTCCTGAATCTATTGAGTTGAATAATAAATCTACACCATTTGAAGCAGTTGTAGTTTTATTTCTAGTATTTATTATGCCTGCTTTTGTATAACTTCCGCTAGCATCAGCAACTGTAAAATAATTACCCGTTGTTGTTTGCCACTGATTAAACCATAATTTTTCATTGGATAATCTACTAGTAAAATCTCCTAGTCCAATTCCAGAATTTTCATTTGGAACTATTGGATATGGCGCTCCTTCCGTTGCTGGTTTTGGTTCAGATGTACCAGAAATTATTGTCATTGCAGCTCCATTTGTTGCATCCGATTCCATGACAATGAAGGTTTCCTGTGTATAATATCCGTTTTCAGTATTGTATAAAAACTGATTTAATGTATTGCCGTTATTTTCAAATTTAACAACTGGATTATAATTAATATTGCCACTTGCACTATTTATAAAAGTAGGTTGTTTTGTGATATCTGATTGACTGGCATCTTTACCGTGTGAACCTAAATCTTTCCACAGTGGCACTTTATTTCCAGTACCAAGATTCATTCCTCGATTTGCTTTTAACCAAAGTCTAAAATCGGCGTTAATACCTCCGGGACCAACTACATTGGGATTATAACCTTCACCATTTACAACAAAAGTATAAGGGTTCTTTGTTCCATCATTACTCGGAATAGTTATAATTGCTGATTTGGTACCTGTAGATTGAGGAGTAAATCGAATTACCAAAGAAGCTGTACTGCCGGGTTCTATAGTTGAAGTTGATAATGATACTATTGAAAAATCGGGAGAAGGAAGCCCTGTTTGTGGGTTGTACGTCAAACTCGTTAATGCGCCAAGAGTCAAAGGACAGGTTCCTGTATTTGAAATTGTATAGGTTCTTGTTACAGATGTCAAAACATCAATTGTTCCAAAACGAGTTCCATTTATTGAGATTGGTGCAGTTTGTCCATTAGAAATAGGCTGTGTAGGCGAACCTCCTAGCACTGAAATCACTGGTGCATTAGTATAGGTTATTACAAAACTAAATGTAGCATAATTTGAGGCATTCGAATATATAGTTACAACTGTTGATTGTGGGGATGAACTACATGCAAAATTATTTTTGCGAATTTTAAATTTCCCAACTTCCCCTTTTTTAATGTTTGAACTTGATAAACCAGATGAAATAACAAAATTACTGTTACTTAAGGTTATATTTTGAATTTCTAATGTAGGGTTCCCTTGGTTAGGGATATTAATTATTGAATACTCAATTTCTGTAGATTGACCATAGTCTACATTGCCAGCATTAACAATATTTACTGATGGACTACCATAACTTAGAAATAAAGCTGGATTTGCTTGGGAAAAACTCACAAACGATCTTAATATAAAAACAATAATTATAAGTTCTTTTGGTATAATTAATTTCATAAGCACATTTATAAATTGCTTCATTTTAAATCGTTTTCAAAAATAAATTAAATAAACAATAAAATCAGTTCAAATACCGTATTAATCGACAAAATACACGTTTAATGCAAGAAAATACTTTAATTATTTTTTTTCATACTAAAAATATTACTTATTAACACCTAATTTAGAATGCAAAAGACTTGAAATAAAAAATTAATTGTAAAGTATTTCAGTAGATAAATAAAAAATCATTGCTCAAATTTAATTTGACAATCCAGAAAATATTAAATTACGTGTAGTAACAATTGGAAAGTAAAATGCCTTTTTTACGACTAAATCATTAGCGACTTCTTCTACTAAATTACCTACTAGAAAAGAGAATTTTGAGTTTGGTTTTTAGCGACCAAATTTACTTCGTAAGGAAAAGCAAATTGTTGTATGGGTTGGTGCGCTAACCATTTCTCTTCGTCTTCTGGTTTTGAAAGTTGTTTTTATTTAATAGTTGCTCGCGTGAGGGATGTAGTGGAGCTCTTTTTTATTTACATAGCCAAGGGTTTAAACCCTTGGTTATGTAAATAAAAAAAGCGGGAACGAAAGCCCGACCCGAAGTTTTTACGGAGGGGCACGCCCAAAAAACAAAAAAATTGATATAGAATTAGATCATTATTTTGATTAATTTTTAGAACAACTAATCTTCTATTTCACCATCCAACCACATCATAAAAAGTTTATACCCAATGGTAAGCACAATAGCACCCAGGAACAATCCAATAAAGCCATTGTAAATAAATCCACCAATAGAACCCAAGAAGATGACCATCATTGGAGCTGGGGCATTTCTACCTAATAATATGGGTTTTAAAATATTGTCCGTTATAAGAGTAATTCCTATCCAAATAGACAGCATAACCGCTGTACCTGTACTAGAAACAGAAAACATATAGATGCAAATAGGAATCGCTATTGGCCCCACTCCTACTTGAACAATTGCAAAAATAAGACATGCCATGGCCCATAAACCTGCATAAGGAACTCCGGCAACAAAAAAACCAATACCTGCCATCGAAGCCTGAATAACAGCAACGCCCAAAACACCTTTGACTACGTTTCGGATAGTGAGAACGGTTGTTTCGGCAAAATGATCTCCCTTTGATCCAATTAATTTTTGAAATATTTTTTTTGAAATAATAATGGAAGTATCCGAATAGATTAACAAAAACCCAGAGATTATTATTGAAACTATAAAAGAAGCAATTCCCTTGCCAACACCAGCGAATGACAGCAATAACAAAGAACCATATTCTTTTATTTCATCAGAATATCTCATAATCGCTTCATGCAAATTTTCTGAAGCTAATTGCCATATTTCAATAATAGGCTTGGCAATAGAGGGCCAATTCGCAGTACTTCCGCCAGGTGCAGGAATTAAAGGTTGTCCTAAACTAAATAATTCCCGAAAATGATTCACTCCTTCGTAAAGCGAATAGACGATCAATCCACTTGGAATTATTATAACACTCACCAGGAATAAAGTGAGAACAATTGCAGCAAAAATAGTCCTGCCTCTAAAAATCTTTACAATAGTTTCATAAACTGGAAATATGGCAATTGCGATTACAACAGCCCAAATCAAAATTAAAATAAAAGGTTTTAAAATATCAAAGCACCAAAAAAGAAGCAATAATAACACTCCAAGGCGAATAACAACATCAACTATATTTTTGAAGTTGAATCCTGTAGCGTTATCATTTGATGATTCCATTAGTTTCACTATTTTAATTTATAAATTGGTAAATATATAAAAGAGCCGTTGAACGCAAATCAAATTTTCCTAAAAACATTACATCGAAATTCAATTCTAAAAATCATTTTGTGCTTTTAATAATTAACTCAAAAAATCATTTAAAAACACTTATTTCATCAACTATTTATAATTTAAAAGAGAAGTCTTAGCAAATTCGCAATTTTTATGATTTAAAAATCATTTTGGGATATTCATTTGCTTTATATTTGTTATTCAAAATCACTTTTATGGAAGAATGTATCTCGGTTTTTGACATGCTAAAAATTGGAATTGGTCCTTCTAGTTCCCATACTCTTGGTCCATGGCGAGCTGCCAAACGATTCTTAGAAGAATTGCGAAACGAAAATGTACTGCATGCTGTTGTCAGAATAAAAGTAGATTTATACGGTTCCCTTTCCTTGACGGGAAAAGGACACGCTACTGATTTAGCAATAATGCTAGGTCTTTCAGGTCAAGATCCTGAAACTATTCCTATCCTAAACATTGCTGATATCATCAAAAATATTAAGGACCAAAATGAAATCCATCTTGGAAATGAAAGCATTATCCCTTTCCATTTTTTGCAAGACATTATTTTTAATAAAAACTTTCTTGATTTTCATGCCAATGGCTTGACTTTTACGACTTTTATTGATGATAGAACCCCATACACTTCAACCTTCTACTCCATTGGAGGTGGATTTGTAATAAAGGAAGAGCGTCTCAATGCCAAAATGAAAATCCAGATAAAATGTGCTTTTCCTTTTCCTATACAAAATGCCGAAGAATTGTTGAATTATACCCTTCAAGAAAACAAAATAATTTCAGAAATTGTCTACGAAAACGAAAAATCAATGCGTCCAGAAGCCGAAATTCATTACGAATTAATGCGCATTTGGAACACCATGCTGGAATGTATGTACATTGGTTGCCATACTGAAGGTGTTCTTCCAGGTGGATTAAATGTGCATCGAAGAGCATTTGACATCCACCAGAACCTCATAGGATTGTCTAATTACAATTCTCCTCAAACCTGGCTAGAACAAATACGATTAACAGAAGTTAAGTTTCGCCAAATATTAAAATGGGTAAGTTGTTTTGCATTGGCAACAAATGAAGTAAATGCATCCTTAGGCCGCGTAGTTACAGCACCTACAAATGGAAGTGCTGGAGTAATTCCAGCCGTTTTAATGTACTATTTAGTTATCGAAAACCACGATGCTGGAGAAAAAGAAATCAAACAATTCCTGATGGTTGCTAGTGAAATAGGCAGTATTTTCAAAAAAGGATCGACAATTTCAGCAGCAATGGGTGGTTGTCAGGCCGAAATAGGCGTATCGTCAGCAATGGCTGCCGCCGCTTTATGCGAATTAATGGGAGGTTCTCCCGCTCAAGTCTTAATAGCTGCCGAAATTGCAATGGAACATCATTTAGGATTGACTTGCGATCCGATTGGTGGTTTAGTCCAAATACCCTGTATCGAAAGAAATACAATGGGCGCCTTAAAAGCAATAAACGCTGCTGAATTAGCCTTGGAAACCAATCCAAAAAACGCAAAAGTACCTTTGGACAAAGTGATTGATACCATGTGGCAAACTGCCAAGGATATGAACAATAAATACAAAGAAACCTCCGAAGGTGGTCTTGCAATCGCTGTAAATATGGCGGATTGTTAGACTCAAAACTAAATCACCAACCTTCATTCAATCCGTTCCTTAATGCTGCTTGATATTTTTCGGTATCATACATATATAAATCCGGTGATTTGTGGGCACCTCCTTTTCGGCTTTCGTCTAGTTTTACTAAAATATCGTATCGCAACATTTTTCTAAAAAAATTACCTCGGTTGAGTTTTTTCCCTAAAATAATTTCATATAATTTTTGAAGTTCAGGCATTGTGAATTTTTCTGGCAATAAATTCAAACCTATTGGTTTATAATTCAATTGTTTTCTAAGTGTGCTTAACCCTTTTTCAAAAATAATTCCATGATCCATCATTAGTTGGGGCAAATCCTCAATATCCTTCCATTCACATGCGTCTGAAAAACTATCAACTACTAAATTTACCTTTGAATAATCAACTAAAGCATAAAATCCAATGGATAGAAATCGCTGTTTATTCCAAATTGTATCATCAAACTCACTAAAAAAACCTTCGGAACGATTCAAATCGCTAAAAACCCTGAATTGTTGTAAATAAATATTCTCTGCACCTGTTCTTTGTTGAAGTATTCTATTAGCAGCTTCTTTAATATTTTCTGTTTTTAAAACATAACCTCCAGGAAGTGCCCAAAGATTATTTTCTTTCATCTTCACTGTCAAAATTTTCAAACTAGCATTATGATACCCAAAAACAACACAATCAATAGACAAATTCGGGATATAAATTTCCCAAGATTCTTTTGACTTTTCTTCAATAATTTTTTTAAACTCCATAATTAAAAATTCATCGCTAAAGTACAAAAAGGAAGTTGACTTCAACTTTTTGAGAACCATATATAAAAATAATCTATTTTTTTTTACGAATATCTAAAAAAAATATCTATTATTGCTTCATATTGAAGCAATAAGTAATAATTAACTAAAATAACCTTATGAAAAACTCATCATTTTTGAAAACAGTGAAAATATCATTGCTTTCTACACTAATTATTTCTGGAATTTCTTGGAATAAAAAAAACGATATTAAAGATGCAAATGGAATTCCATTACTAACAATTAATGCATTTACTTTTTCGGATTTAAACCAAAATGGAAAATTAGATAAATATGAAGATACTCGTCTACCTATAAGTGATAGGATACAAGATTTAATAAGTAAAATGACCGATGATGAAAAAGCAAGCATGCTTATTGGAATTGGAATGCCAGGTTTTGACATGGTCTCAGCAAAATTTACAACTGAAGGTTTTCAAGGAAAAGTACCAGGAGCAGCAGGGGGAACTTATGAATTAAAAAGGTTAGGAATCCCAACTGTAGTTGTATCCGATGGACCTGCGGGACTGAGAATTAATCCAAAAAGGAATAATGATTCTAAAACGTATTACGCAACAGCATTTCCAGTAGGAACATCTTTGGCTTCGACTTGGAATACTGAGTTAATCAATAATGTTGGAAAGGCAATTGGTAACGAAGTGAAAGAATATGGTGTAGATGTTTTATTAGGACCAGGAATGAATATACACAGGAATCCATTATGTGGAAGAAACTTTGAATATTATTCTGAAGATCCTTTACTAACAGGTAAAATTTCGGCGGCTATTATAAATGGTATTCAGTCTAATGGGGTTGGAACTTCGGCAAAACATTTTGCAGCTAACAATCAAGAGCGCAATCGAATGGGAATAAACGCACATATAAGCGAAAGAGCGATGCGTGAAATTTATTTAAGAGGTTTTGAAATTACTGTAAAAGAAGCACAGCCTTGGACAATAATGTCTTCTTATAATTCCATTAATGGAACTTTTACCTCTCAAAGAAAAGATTTATTGACAACTATTTTAAGAAATGAATGGGGATTTAAAGGAATGGTAATGACCGATTGGTTTGGTGGATATAGAAGTTTTAGTGTTCCATTTCTAAAAGAAGCTCCAACTAGCGACGTAACTGCACAATTATCTGCTGGGAATGATCTAATAATGCCAGGAATGCCTTCACAAAAACAAGCCATTTTAGACAATATGAAAAGCGGAAAATTATCTGCAGCAGTTGTTAATACCGATTTAACTCGTATTCTAGAGTTGGTAATGAGATCGCCTTCAATGAGTAATTACAAGTATTCAGACAAACCAAACCTTAAAGCAAATGCCGAAGTGACTAGACAAGCTGCTGCAGAGGGAACAATTTTATTAAAAAATGATAAAAACACTTTACCGTTTACTTCTAAATCAACACCATTAGCCATTTTTGGAATAACTTCTTATGATTTCATTTCGGGCGGAACTGGAAGTGGTGACGTAAATGAAGCCTATTCAATTTCTTTAATAGACGGATTAACCAATTCAGGGTTTTCAATTGATAAAGATCTTGAAGGATTATACAAACCTTATGTAGTGGATCAGAAAGCAAAAGAAATGGAACGTCGTGAAAAAAACGGTGGATTATTAGCCACTCCAAAACGACTTTTAGAATTAGAGTTAAACAAAGCAATCATTGATAACAAATCGAATTCATCCGAACTTGCTTTGATTACGATAGGAAGAAATGCTGGTGAAGGAGATGATAGAAAAGTAGAAGACGACTTTAATTTAGCTGCAGACGAAGTAACATTAATAAACAATGTTTCGGAAGCATTTCACGCTAAAGGAAAAAAAGTAGTTGTCGTATTGAATATTGGTGGCGTAATTGAAACTGCTAGTTGGAGAGATAAAGTAGATGCTATTCTTTTACCTTGGCAACCAGGTCAAGAAGGAGGAAATTCTGTTGCCGATGTTTTTTCGGGGAAAACGAATCCATCTGGAAAACTAACAATGACTTTTCCTGTAAAATATGAAGACGCAGCTGCCTCAAAATTTTGGATTGGCACCCCTGCTGAAAACCCAACAAGTGTTACTTATGAAGAAGGAATTTATGTTGGTTATCGTTATTTCAATACTTTTGGAGTAAAACCTGCATATGAGTTTGGATACGGATTATCCTATACTAATTTTGATGTTTCTGGGTTGAAACTAAGTTCCAATTCTTTTTCCAAATCAATGACTGCAAATGTTACTGTGAAAAATACAGGAAAAATCGCTGGTAAAGAAGTAGTTGAATTATACCTTTCGGCTCCATCTAAAAATACAGACAAACCAAGTTCAGAATTGAAAGCTTTTGTTAAAACAAAATTATTGCAACCAGGAGAAAGCCAAACGGTTACTTTAACTTTAAACCCTAAAGATTTAGCTTCATTTGTAGCTTCAAAAAATGCTTGGATTGCTGAAGCGGGTGATTATAAAGTTGGCATTGGAACTTCGTCTTTAAATATCAAACAAAAGGTTAATTTTACTTTAGCAAAGGAATTAGTTGTGGAAAATACAAATCCATCTTTTGCTGCTGACGTGAAATTTAAAGATTTAAAACATTAGAATTGATTATACTATATTAATCATCGTTGTCCGATTAAATCTTTTCAGAATAGATAAAACGGAATAGGTACAGTCGCTACGGGACATTAGGATTAGATTGACTGGATATATTTCTACCAATATTTTGTTCCTAACAGAGCTTACCTCGTAGAGGTTAAATATTGGTAGTAAGAAAGTTGTAATATGTGATTTGTATATATTTGGAGCTGGTTCTTTTGGTTAGGCTATTGCAAGAAGAGTTGGAACAGGAAAACCTGTTTAGTTTGCAGATAGTAGCCTTAAAAATATTGAATCAGCTTCAAACTATTATGTGAAGCTGGTCCTGCCGCTAAACAGGAAGATGCGCTAGTTCCAATTTTTAAATAATGTAGCTATTAAATTATTAATTTGTATATAATTAAAGAGTAAAAACCTGTTTTTGAGTAAAGTACTAAACGAAATATATGCAAAACGGAATTCTTAAAACAAAACCCCATTATCCAATTTTAGATGGATTACGCGGCGTAGCAGCAATAATGGTGGTTGCTTTTCACATTTTTGAAGCACATGCAACAAGCCATCTTGACCAAATTATAAACCATGGATATCTTGCTGTGGATTTTTTCTTTTTATTGTCAGGATTTGTTATTGCATATGCTTATGATGACCGATGGGAAAAAATGTCGATTGGAAATTTTATTAAGCGACGTTTAATCCGTCTCCAACCCATGGTAATTATGGGTATGATTATCGGAGCCTTATTATTTTATTTTCAGGATTTCGCATTATGGCCAGTTATACATGATGTTCCAGTTTGGAAAATGTTGCTGGTAATGGTTATTGGATTTACATTAATTCCTGTAAGTTCTTCTTTGGATATTCGAGGTTGGGAAGAAATGCACCCACTTAATGGACCTGGTTGGTCTTTATTTTATGAGTATATTGCCAATATAATGTATGCTCTTTTTGTTCGAAAATTTTCAAAAAAATGGCTTTCAATACTCGTGTTTCTTTCTGGATGTGCTTTAATTCATCTCGCGGTTACAAGTCCTAACGGAGATATTGTTGGAGGTTGGTCATTAAATCTCGAACATACACATATAGGATTTGCCCGAATGATGTACCCATTCTTTGCTGGTGTTTTGCTTTTCCGTTTAGGGAAATTGACACAAATCAAAAACGCTTTTTTATGGTGCAGTTTGTTCGTTATAATTGCATTGGCTATGCCAAGATTTGGTGGAGGCGAACATTTATGGATCAATGGAATTTATGATTCATTAATTGTTATTCTGTTTTTTCCTTTAATTATTTATTTGGCAGCAAGTGGAGAAATCACAGGCAAATTTTCTACAAGATTATGTAAATTTTTTGGTGATATTTCATATCCAATTTATATAACTCACTATCCTATAATATACATTTATACAGGATGGGTAATCGATAATAAAATTCCGTTAATTGAAGCATATCCATTTAGTATATTAGTTTTGATTTCCACGATAGTTCTTGCTTATACATGCTTAAAGTTATATGATATTCCAATTAGAAAAATACTAAAAGAAAAATTCTTGAAGTTTTAAAGAATAAATACTATAATAATGGTTGAAATAAACTAATAATTTAAAAAAGCAGGTGTTTGAAAATTAATTATTTTAATTAAATATATTATAAAGGATTTGATATTAATATCAAATCCTTTTTTTTGTGTTTTATACAAATCGATTTTACTACTTTTACAATCTAAATTTTAATATCCAAAATTACATGTCTGCATCTAAAAAAGATTACAAACGAGTTACCACAAAGTCATTAATTGAAATGAAAGCGGACGGAGAAAAAATCTCTATGCTTACTGCTTATGATTTCTCAATGGCCAAAATTGTTGATGCTGCTGGTGTCGATGTAATTTTAGTAGGTGATTCTGCTTCAAATGTAATGGCTGGTCACGAAACTACTTTACCAATTACTTTAGACCAAATGATATATCATGCATCAAGTGTAGTTCGTGCCATTTCAAGATCATTAGTTGTAGTAGATTTGCCTTTTGGAAGTTACCAATCAGATGCTAAAGAAGCCTTACGTTCTGCCATAAGAATTATGAAAGAAAGTGGTGGACATGCCGTAAAATTGGAAGGTGGTAGTGAAGTTAAAGACTCTATTAAAAAAATATTGAATGCTGGAATTCCGGTTATGGGACATTTAGGTTTAACACCACAATCTATATATAAATTTGGGACTTACACTGTTCGTGCCAAAGAAGAAGAAGAAGCCGATAAATTAATGAAAGATGCTAAATTATTAGAAAAACTGGGCTGTTTTGCCATCGTTATCGAAAAAGTTCCAGCCCATTTAGCAGAGAAAGTGGCAAAAAGCATTTCTATTCCTGTCATAGGAATTGGAGCAGGTGGCGGAGTAGACGGACAAGTATTGGTTATTCACGATATGCTAGGAATGAATAATGAATTTAGCCCCCGTTTTTTAAGAAGGTACCTAAGTTTATATGAAGAAATGACCACAGCTATCGGACAATACGTTAATGATGTAAAGTCAAGTGATTTTCCGAATGAAAAAGAACAATATTAATTAAGTTTAAAAATGCTTTTAGACCAAACTTAAATCGTTTATATGTCAAAACAAAACAATATAAGTATTGTCATTCCATGTTATAATGAAGAAAAAGGCATATCAAATAGTGAATATTCCACTTTTCTTGACAATAAACCTGATGTTTTTATTTGTTTTGTAAATGATGGATCCACAGATAAAACTCTGGAGGCACTCTCTATTTTAAAGTCAAAATACGTATCACAAATTCACATTCTTACATTAGAAAAAAATTCAGGTAAAGCCGAAGCAGTTAGAACTGGCATTACCTTTTGTAATCAAAACTTACAACATCAATATATTGGATATTTAGATGCTGATTTAGCCACTACACTTGAAGAATTTGTTGAACTTCGCAATTATTTGCATGATGGAATAGTCTTTAGTTTTGGTTCCAGAATCAGAAAGATTGGCTCTCTTATAGAGCGCCAAAATAGTCGCTTTTTAATAGGTCGAGTTGTCGCTACTCTTATTTCAAATATTCTTGACATCAAGGTATATGATACCCAATGTGGAAGTAAACTTTTTACTAGAGAAATTTCTGAAAAATTATTTAATGAAGAATTCATTTCAAAATGGTTGTTTGATGTAGAAATTTTCTTTCGAATGATTCATCTTTTTGGGAAAGAAAAAGCAATAAAAAAAATGTATGAAGTTCCCTTGAAATTATGGGTCGAAAAGGGAGATTCTAAAGTTAAATTTACCTACGGTTTTAAACTTTGGTTTGATCTATTTAAAATCCGCAGAAAATACAGAAAATTGCAAAAAATAGTGCTAACTCAAAATCAAAATAAATGATTTCAGATCAACTCAAAAACAACTCCAAGATTCTATCAATATCTGTAATCGTACTTGTTCTCTTTAGATTATTATTGACAATTACAATTCCTTTATTAGACAAAACAGAAGCACGTTATGCCGAGATTGCTCGAATTATGCAGGAAACGAATCATTGGATTGTATTGCAAATTGATTATGGTGTTCCCTTTTGGGCAAAACCGCCATTATCGACTTGGTTATCTGCATCTAGTTTTGAAGTCTTTGGCGTAAACGGATTTGCATCAAGATTCCCTTCTTTCCTGATCAGTATTATACTAATTATAATTGCTGGAAAAATAGTTAAAAAAGAGGGTGTACCCTTTTATTTACCTGGTTTTATTTTATTGACTATGCCCGAATTTCTGATACATACAGGAGTTGTTTCAACTGATACTTCACTTGAATTTTGTGTTGTTATCATGATGATTTCCTTTTGGAAAACTATAAAAAGTGACGTAAAAACGTATTGGAATTATCTCTTTTTTATAGCATTGGGACTTGGATTTCTTGCCAAAGGACCGTTGATAATCGTATTGACTTTTCCTCCATTATTTTTATGGTGTTGCTTGGATTTAAAAAGATTTAAAGAAGTATTTTCTAAATTTTCCATTATTCCAGGACTAATTTTAACTGCTATAATTGCGATTCCTTGGTATTATTTTGCTGAAAAAGAATCGCCCGGTTTTTTAGATTATTTTATTGTTGGAGAGCATTATAAACGCTTTGTGGAATCGGGATGGAAAGGGGATTTATATGGCAGTGGTCACTCGCAACCCAAAGGAATGATTTGGGTTTTCTTGATTGCATTTGCATTACCTTGGATTCAAGTTGTTCTTTATAAGTTATGGAAAATCAAAAAAACCATTCTTAAAAATGATTGGGTTTCTTTCTTGGTATTATGGGCTTTTTGGACACCACTTTTTTTTACTATTTCCAGCAATATATTACATACCTATATCCTTCCATCAACAATGCCAATCATGTTTTTGATGGTGTATTTCTGGGATGATTTCACTCGAAAAAAATTACTGATTCGTATTGCATTAATTTTTCCTATTATTGTATTCTTTGCCTATTTTGGTTTGTTTGCAACAGGAAAATTGGATTACAAAATGAATACAGACAAATATTTATTAGAAAACTTAAAAGTTACTACTGCCAATAAAGAAATTCCCTTGTATTATTGGAAAGAGAAAAATTATTCAGGACAATTTTATTCTTATGGCAAAGCGCAAATTATAAAAAACGAAACTGAATTAGATTCCATTTTGAATGCCAACAAAAAAATATTTTTTGTAATTCCAACTAAAAAGCAAACAGAAATTGCGAACCAATATCTTGAAAAAATGAAATTAGTCGAAAGCAATTATAAAACTTCAATTTTCGAATCTAAATAAAGAATATTCCCCAATTAATGAAAATACTATCTAACAAAAACAACCTACAAATTCTACACGAAGACAACCATCTTATTGTGGTTAACAAACGTGTTGGAGATATTGTACAAGGTGACAAAACGGGCGACAAGCCGTTATCTGAAGTTGTAAAAGAATATATAAAAGAGAAGTACAACAAACCTGGTGAAGTATTTCTGGGAGTCGTCCATCGATTAGATCGTCCTACAACTGGAATTGTTGTTTTTGCCAGAACCAGCAAAGCTTTGACACGAATGAATGAATTGTTTAGTAATCGTGAAACGCAGAAAACTTATTGGGCAGTCGTAAAAAACAAACCTGAAAAAGCAGAAGATAAACTCGTTCATTATCTGAAAAGAAACGAAAAAAACAACTCTTCAAAAGCGCATTTAAAAGAAGTGCCTGATAGCAAACTAGCCAGTTTAGATTATAAAATAATCAAAGAATTAAACAATTATTTTGCTTTAGAAATTAATTTACACACTGGAAGGCATCATCAAATTCGAGCACAACTTTCGGCAATTGGATCACCCATAAAAGGGGATTTGAAATATGGTTTTGACCGTAGTAATCCTGATGGAGGCATTCATCTTCATGCTCGAAAGCTCGTTTTTGCTCATCCAGTTACAAAAGAAAACCTAATTATTGTTGCTCCAGTTCCAAATGAGGTAATTTGGGATGCCGTTTAATTTGAAAAAAATGTATCTTTAGAACTTATTTTAGTTTTAAATTATGGAATTCAAATCGAATATTAATTACCGAAAAGAAACTCTAATAAAGTTGTTGAATGCTATAATAATACATGAAAATGATATTATTCAAGCTTTATATGATGATTTCAAGAAACCGGCTTTTGAAGCTATACTTACAGAAACCAGTTATGTGATTTCTGAATTAAAAGACACCATCAAAAATTTGAAAAATTGGTCCAAGGAGAGAAAAATTTTTCCTTCTTTATTGAATTTTCCTTCGAGTGATTATATTTTTAAAGAACCTTACGGTAAAGTTTTGATTATTTCGCCTTGGAATTATCCATTTCAATTGGCACTTTGTCCATTAATATCAGCAGTTGCGGCTGGAAACCAAGTTGTACTCAAACCATCGGAACTCACCCCAAAAACATCCGAAATTATTACCTTAATTATCAGTAAAGTTTTCAATAAAGAACATGTTGATGTAATTGAGGGAGGAATCGACGTTTCTCAAAAATTGCTTGCCGAACGATGGGATTACATCTTTTTCACAGGAAGTGTCGCCGTTGGTAAAATAGTAGCTATGGCTGCTGCCAAAAATTTGACACCAGTTACACTCGAACTTGGAGGGAAGAATCCATGTATTATTGATGAAACTGCTAATTTGAAACTGGCTGCAAAAAGAATTGTGTGGGGAAAATTTATCAATGCTGGACAAACCTGTATCGCTCCTGATTATATCTTGATTCAACAGGATATGAAACCCTATTTTGTAAACTATTTAAAAGAAGAAATTACCAAGGCGTATGGAGAAAACCCCAGTGAGTCTCCTGATTTTGCAAGAATAGTAAATCCTAAAAACTGGAATCGATTGGTCAATATGATGGATCCAAATAAAGTGATTTTTGGCGGACAAACTGATCTGGAAAAACGCTACATATCCCCTACCCTTATTGAAGAATCTTCGGTTGACAGTTTAATTATGAAAGAGGAGATTTTTGGACCATTGTTACCCATTATTACCTATAAAAACGAATCAGAAATAGAGGTCATACTATCTAATTACGAAAAACCGCTGGCTTTGTATGTCTTTACAGAAAACCATAATTTTTATAATAAGATAATTCAAAAATATTCGTTTGGTGGCGGTTGTATCAATGATACCTTAGTTCAATTTTCGAATAAAAGGTTGCCCTTTGGAGGCGTTGGTCATAGTGGAATTGGTTCATATCATGGTAGTTTAAGTTTTGATGTATTTTCGCACAAAAAAAGCATTGTTAAAAAGGGAAATTGGCTAGATTTGCATTTCAGATATGCTCCTTATAAAGACAAATTACCAATTATTAAAAAAGTATTGAAATGGTTTTAACCAATGAAAAAACGGTAAGTGAAGCAATAGAGTATCGCCGTTCCGTAAGAGTTTTCAGCACAGAACCAATTGAGGACCAAAAAGTAAAAGAATGCATCCGCTTGGCTACTTTAGCAGCAAGTAGCAGCAACATGCAACTTTGGGAATTTTATCATATCGTTTCACCAGAAGTGCTTAGTCAACTCACGAATGCAAGTTTTAATCAAGGTGCAGCAAAAACTGCACAACAAATGGTTGTTATTATCGCTAGAAAGGATTTATGGAAAAAAAGAGCCCAATCGAATATTGATTTTCTTAGATCCCAATATGGAACAAAACCACAAACGGACTATTCGAAAAGGGAAAAATTCGCTTTGAATTATTACCAAAATATTGTTCCTAGTATTTATGCAGATTTTTTGGGAATTGCAGGTAGAATAAAATATCTAGCTTCAAAAATTGTTGGAATATTCAGACCTATTTATAGAGAAGCAAGACAAAGTGATATGCGAATTGTAGCGCATAAAAGTGCTGGATTGGCAGCACAAAATTTCATGATGAGTATGGCAGCCATAAATTATGATACTTGTCCAATGGAAGGTTTTGATTCCCTAAGAGTTAAAAAAGTACTGAATTTACCAAGATCATCCGAAATAAATATGATAATCGCCTGTGGTCTTCGAGAAGAAAATGGCATTTATGGAAAACGTTTCAGAGTACCATTCGAAGAAGTGTATTTTAAAAAATAAAATTATAAAACATCAAATCAATAAAATGAAATCAATACAAGACAGAATAGAAGAAATACAAAAAAATGGATACCAACTGGATTTCGGAACGGTTTTCGAAAATGCATTCGAAAATTATAAAAAAATTGCCTTATATGCAGGTTTAATGCTTTTGGTTTCTACCTTTTTAATTTCAATTATTCTACTAACGGGGGTAATCGCATATATTGGAATTGAAAACTTAGAAGCTTTTGGAGAAACATTAAAACGGTATTCAACAATTAAAATATTGCCATTAGAAATTGCCTTACCTTTACATATTGGTTTAATTTTGTTTTCAGGATTGATAAATCCATTTATGGCAGGTTTTTTTAAAATGGCTGATTGTGGTCAAAAAGACGAGGAATTTCATGTTTCAACAATGTTTACTTACTATAGGTCTCCCTATTTTTTAAGTATTTTTGTAGCAATTGTACTTACCACTTTCATCAGTACAGGTTCTTCATTGTTTTTCAATTATGTAGGATTTGAAATATTAGGTTCACTACTTTCAATAGTAATTTCATTTTTAATATATTTCACCATACCATTAATTGTATTTGGAAAAATGAATGCTACTGAGGCAATAAAATCAAGTGTTATCATTGTTTTAAAACAGCCATTACTAATTGTAGGATTAATAATTGTTGCAGGATTCGCTTCAATAGTAGGTTTAATAGGGCTTTGTATCGGAATTTTTTTTACAATCCCTTTTATATATTCAATGAGTTATACCCTTTATTTCTCAATAATTGGGAATGAAAACGATGCTAAAATGTAAGAAACGTTTTTAGTTATAGGATTTCAAATAGTTTATTAGTTTGTTTTTATCTAAAACGCACTAAAAAATTACTATTTTTACATCCAACTGATAAGATCCCAAATCTAATCTTAAACTTTACCTAAAACGTTCTCAATGCCCTGTAATTTATTATCAACTTATATTTATATATCAAATAATTCCTGTTTTTTTAATGATAATGTGATTTACAATATTTCTATTGCAAAATTTAAATTATTTTTAACTACTAATCTATTTGATGTTATTTCACCCATTTTAATTTTTTTGGCTTTTATAGTAATATATAAGTTTTTGGGAATTAAAGCTCATATCGATAAAAAATATATTGAGAACCTTCCTAAAGAAGATTCAAGAAACAAGGAAAACCAGCTTTATCTATTGTACTTGGGAATACTAATTCCAGTACTTGAGCTTTTCTTTGAACTATTTAAAGTGAGATCCAAAAGTTTAATAATACCCAATATTAGTATAGGAGCTTTTTTCTTGATCTTGTATTTTATAAGTAAAAAATCATCTTTTGTATTTCAGAATTTACAGCACATTTTTAAGTTTATTTATATACTTACATTTTGTTTAATTTGTCGAAATATAATTTACACCCCTGTTGATATAATTCCAATCATTGCATTCCTAATTTGGTTTTTCTTTTCCTATGACATCCTAAAACCTTTAAAATTATATTGGTTTTTCGTTTCCTCGGTCCCTATTTATATTAGTATACTAATTGTTTTTGATATAATTCCTTTAAAATCAACAACTACTTTATTAGATTTTTTTTTAATTATACAAATAATCAATTATATCCGTCATAAATCACTTTTAAACATTAAAGAAAAATTCAAATTTACTAATGTAATTATAAACAAAGGAAGCACACTAACAATTGCAACAAATACAATTGGTGAAGTTACTTTTTGTAGTGAAACAATAACTTCAATTTTAGGATATTCTCCTGAAGAAATTATGGGAATGGATTTTTGGAAACTAACAGACGACGATCAATTTAATATCGAAAAATACCAAGAATGTTATACAGATGAAATTCCATACGTTAGAAAATTGAAGTGCAAAAACGGCGAATTCAAATACATACAATGGAAAAATAAAAAACATAATGAGAATCTAATAATTGCAATAGGAAATGATATTACTAAAGAAATAAACCATCAATTTCAATATCAGAATTTAGTGCAAAATGCAACTGATATTATTTTTGAAGTTGATGTATATGGAAATTTCACTTTTATAAATGCATTTACAATTAAGACTCTAGGCTATTCTTTTGATGAAGCTTGCAATAGTAATTATTTAGATTTTATACGAAAAGATCACACAAAAAATATCAAGGATTTCTTTCATAATCTACCAAAAAATAATTGTGATTATTCGACTATCGAAATTCCTCTAATTAAAAAAAATGGAGAGGAAATCTGGATTTCTCAAAAAGTGATCATTCAGAGAAATGAATTGGGAAGAATAATAGGGTTTTCTGGAATTGCAAGAGATATTACTAAGTTTAAAGACATTGAATCCGAAAATCAAAAACGTCAGCAAAAAATAGAAAAATACAACCAAGCCATTAAAATTTTATCAACTACAAATTTCAGTAATTATAAAAATTTTGGGGAGATATCAAAAATTATAATTAAAACAGCTGCAATAACTACTGAATGCAACAGGGTTAGTTATTGGAAATATAAAGAGGATGCAATCACTCGCAAAAAACTGTATAAATTAGATACAAATGAATATGGGAAAAAAGTTGTTTTAACTAGTGATAAATATCCAATATATTTTGAATCAATTAAGACTAAAACACAAATTTGTGCAATAGATGCTTTCGATAAATGGGAAGTGTCAGAATTCAAAAAATATTTTAGTAATAAAGACATAAAGTCAATTCTAGATATACCAATATTTACAAATGGAAATTTAGTTGGAACGTTAAGTTTTGAATCAACCAAGTTTCAAAGAAATTGGGATAATGAAGACATTACTTTTGCAAGAACCATTTCAGATATTATTTCATTAGCCATTTTATCTGAACGAAGAAATGAAGTTGAGAAAAAACTCGAATATAAAAGTGAACTTTTATCTGCGATGGCGCAGTGTACTGAAAAATTTCTGTCGAGTAAAAGTATCGAAGAAATGTTTGTTGCTACTTATGAAATAATGGGTAAAGCAACAAAGGCGGATCACCTTTTTTACTATGAATTAGATTTTGAAACTAAATTATTCAGCCAAAAATTCAAATGGACTAAAGAAGGGATTCCAATTCAAACAACAAAAACACAATCTTTTACTTATGATAATCTTAAAGAAATAATATCCAATGCTGAAATCAAAAAGTATTTCAAAGGCATTACTCGAAAACTAAACGATTCTTATTTTAAAAAATTATTGTTGGACAATACTATTCAATCTATCCTAATTTTACCCATTTATGTAAATAATAAATTTTCAGGTTTTATTGGTTTTGATGATTGCTTTAGAGAAAAAATTTGGTCTAAAGATGAAATTTACATTTTGCAAATGCTTGCCAATAATATTACCTCGGCCTTGGAAAAAAATAGAAATGAATCTATTTTATTTGAAAGCCAAGAAAAATTTCGATTATTAACAGACAACATACCTGGCACAGTGTATTTGTCAAATAATGACGCAAATTGGAGCAAGATTTATATTAATGATGAAATTGAAAAACTTACAGGGTATAATAAATCTGATTTTTTAGAAAACAGAATAAATTATATTGATTTAGTACATCCTGAAGATTTTGAATACGTTCAAAGCATTGGTAAAAAGGTAGTTGAGGAAAATATTAAAATGCAAATCACCTACAGAATCATTCATAAAAATGGTCATATCGTTTGGGTAGAAGAATATGGAGACAGTATCAAAAAAAACAATATAATTAGTTATGTAGGCGGAATATTTTTTGACATTACAAAGAAAAAGGAAGCTGAATATGCATTAATCGCAAAAGAAATAGCCGAAGCCGCCAATAAAGCTAAATCAGAATTTCTTGCCAATATGAGCCATGAAATAAGAACACCATTAAATGGAATAATTGGTTTTACTGACTTACTGATGAAAACCAATCTTGACAAGGTACAAGAAAAACACATGATTACTGTAAATCAATCAGCGCTAACCTTGTTAGATATTATAAATAACATCCTTGATTTTTCAAAAATTGAAGCTGGAAAAATTGAATTATTTATAGAAAAATGTGACATTAACGAATTATTAAATCAAACAATTGATTTAATCTCCTATGAATCCAAACGGAAAAACTTAAATTTAGAACTTGAAGTAACATCCCATGTTCCAAAATATCTTTGGGTAGATATTGTTCGCCTAAAACAAATACTGATAAATCTGCTATCAAATGCGGTGAAATTTACCTACAAGGGTAGCGTCAAATTAATCGTTTCTATCCCAGAACAAACCGTTAATTCGAATGCCAAAATTCGTTTTTCTGTAATTGATTCTGGGATTGGAATACTTGAGAAAAATCGAAATAAAATTTTTAATGCTTTTACACAAGAGGACAATTCAACGACACGAAAATTTGGAGGTACTGGTTTAGGTTTAAGTATCTCAAATCAATTATTGGGATTAATGAATAGTAGGCTTTGCCTAGAAAGCAAAATAGACGTTGGAAGTTCATTTTATTTCGATTTGGATTTTCAAAACAGTAATCAAATAAATGAGGATAAGGTAAAATTTGAAATTCCATTAGATATTAATATTGAAAATAAAACTAGACCGATTGAACGCTATAAAAATTTGAGAGTTTTAATTGCTGAGGATAACAAAATCAATATGATATTATTGAAAACCATCATAAAAAACATATTTAGTGATGCAATAATTTTTGAAGTTTTTAATGGTAAAGATGCATTTGATCAATTCGAATCTATAAATCCCGATATTATTTTTATGGATATCCAAATGCCGATAATGAATGGTTATGAAGCTACAAAAGCTATCCGAAATACAATTTTAGGAAAAAAAACCCCAATAATTGCAGTTACAGCAGGAACTGAAAAAGAAGAAAAAGATAATTGTCTTAGCGCAGGAATGAATGATTATATTTCAAAACCTATTATAAAAGGATTAATAGAAAAATCTATTTACAAATGGATAAACTAAATTTTGATAATTATTGTAATTTTGTATATTCGTAATTAAGTCAATAAAAAGCAAATATATGAAATGGAAAGGCAGAAGACAAAGTGATAATGTAGATGATAGACGAGGAATCTCAGGAGGAAAAGCCGTAATTGGTGGTGGAGTAATTGGAATTATTATTTTATTAGTCAATATATTTGGCGGTGATAATGCAAAACAGCTTAGCCCAATTTTAGAACAGCTAAGTCAACAGCAATCAGCCCCAACTGAATCAAGAGCTTTAACTCCTGCAGAAGTTACAGAAGGTGAATTTGTTAAAACACTCCTAGCCGATAATGAAGATATTTGGAATCAAATTTTTAAAGAAAACAATTTAACTTTTGAATCTCCGAGATTAGTATTATTTAGTGGTCAAGTACAAACTGCTTGTGGTGGTGCAAGTTCAGCCTCAGGTCCTTTTTATTGTCCTAGTGATAAAATCATTTATATGGATATGAATTTCTTCGAAGAACTTAGAACAAAGTTTGGTGCAAAAGGAGGTGATTTTGCAGTTGCCTATGTTTTGGCACATGAGTTCGGTCATCACATTCAAACCCTACTTGGAACGTCATCTAAAATGCGTGAAATGCAAGAAGGTCAGAGTGAAAAAGTAAAAAACAGACTCTCTGTAGCTTTAGAATTACAAGCCGATTTCTATGCAGGACTTTGGACACACTATAACGAAAAACAAAATGCAATGCTCGAACCAGGAGACATTGAAGAAGCTTTGAGCGCTGCAAATGCTGTAGGTGATGACGCCATTCAAAAAAAGATGCAAGGGCAAGTGGTTCCTGATTCTTTCACTCATGGAACTTCTGAACAAAGAAAGTATTGGTTTAATCGCGGTTTTAAATCTGGAGATATTAAAAAAGGAGACACTTTTGCAGAATTACAATAACTAGGAATAAAATTTCTTTTTTAAAATTTACTATACTATAAAACGACTATAAATTATCGAATGAAAAAATACTCCCTGATATTTTTTATCATTATTACAAATTCTTGCTTAGCACAAATTGATACTCTTTCAAATAAAATAGACAGTCTTTATAGCAGAGAAAACCGATTTAAAGTTGCTGGTTCTGTGTTAAAAAATGTTGTCCTCAGTGTTCCAGGTGATTTTTCTGAAATGGGACATACTATATCAAGTGATTGGAAAAGAACTGCTTATTACACCGCAGGAATAATTGGATTAATAGCTACAGATAAAATAACGACAGGTTTTTTACACGACCATATTGAACCTGCCATCAATTATTCACTTCCAAAAAGAGACTATTTAAATACTAATATTACAGGAATAGGTGGCAATAACAATTACATTCTCTACCCTATAATGGGATTATATGTCGGTTCATTTGCTATTAACAACAAAAAAGGACAAACCGTGGCTACAAATGCCATGAAATCCATAGTCTATTCGTACGTAATTTCGCATTTAGTATTAAAAACTATAACCGGTAGAAACCGACCTCAAAGAAGGATAAATGATAACGAACCCATTATTGAACCTTGGACAAAAAACAATTGGGATTTTGGAAACTTCCATAAAGTGTATACAGATTCTAAATCTGACGGTACTGCCTTCCCTTCTTTTCATGCAACTTTTTATTATGCTGTTGCTAAGGTTTTTCAAATGGAATACAATAACTATTGGATACCCTATACAATCGCAACCGGAGTATTTCTATCTGACATCAAAGGGCATAACCATTGGGTTTCAGATATATTAGTAGGCGGTTTGGTGGGAACTATTATTGGGAAATCAATTGTAATAAGCAGTAGAAAACAAATAGAAAAAGATAAAAATACAGCTTTAATTTATAACCCTCGAAAATTTAGAATGAGCAAACAATTGATTCCTCAAATTTCAAGTTCTATGATAGGATTTCATTTCGTAGGAAGTTTTTAATGTAAATAAAACATACAAATTAACTGCATATTTCAACAAACTCATGTATTCAAAAGCAAATCGGAAAAATTAGCAGTATCTTCGCGCCAACTTAAAGAAGTACACCATTTAATAGTGCTTACTTCATAAACACTATTTATGTCATTCAACTCATTAGGATTATCTGATGCTATATTAAAAGCCATCAGCAAAAAAGGATATTCAACTCCTTCACCAATACAACAAAAAGCAATTCCACCCATTTTAGAAGGTCAAGATGTATTAGCATCCGCACAAACTGGAACAGGAAAAACAGCGGGTTTCACATTACCCATATTACAAATATTATCCCAAGGAAAACACCTAAGTCACAGACCTATACGTGCTCTAATTTTAACACCTACTCGAGAACTAGCCGCGCAAATTTTAGCGAATATAAAAGAGTATAGTGAATTTTTAGATCTGCGCAGTACAGTAATTTTTGGTGGTGTAAACCAAAATCCACAGGTTACTCAATTGCGTCAAGGAATTGATATTTTGGTAGCTACTCCTGGCCGATTAATCGATTTACAAAATCAAGGTTTAATTTCACTTTCAAAAGTTGAAATCTTAGTTTTGGATGAGGCAGATCGTATGCTGGACATGGGTTTCTTGCGAGATATTGAGCGTATTATGAAAGTATTGCCTGTAAAAAGACAAAACTTGCTATTTTCCGCAACCTTTTCTAAAGACATTAAGAAATTGGCAATGGGCATATTGCATAAACCAGTTCATGTAGAAGCAACGCCCGAAAATACAACTGTTGAAGCCATTATTCAAAAAGTATATCCTTGTGCAAAAGAGAAAAAAACAGAATTGATCATAAAATTGATTTCGGAAGGAAACTGGAAACAAATTTTGGTTTTTACTCGTACCAAACAAGGTGCCAATAAATTGACTGAAAGCATGATTAGTGCTGGAATTAAAGCAGCTGCCATTCACGGAAACAAAGGTCAAGGTGCCAGAACCAAAGCCTTAGCCGGTTTCAAAAACGGAAGTCTAACCGCTTTGGTTGCTACTGATATTGCCGCTCGTGGTTTAGATATCCCATTATTACCACATGTTGTCAATTTTGAATTACCTAATATTCCGGAAGATTACGTACACCGCATTGGTCGTACAGGACGTGCTGGAGCAAGCGGAGAAGCCATTTCTTTGTTTAGTCCAGACGAAACTGTGTTTTTACGCGATATAGAAAAATTAGTAGGCTTGAAATTGCCTAAAGAAAATATTGCAGGTTTTGAACCCGATCCAAACGCCTCAACAGAGCCTATTAAGCAAGGACAAGGAAGAGTACAACGCAATTCTACCCCAAAAAAACCAAAAACAGAAAATACAACTAGAAGTAATAATAGCTTTGGTCCAAGACGTCCTAGTCAAAATAACGACAGACGATCTAATAGATAATTTCATCTTAGCACCTGAATTTTATTATTTTATTAGGAGCAGAATCATTTCGTTTCATAAGAACGTATTTCCCGCTATCCACTATAATCTCCCGATGAAAAATCGGGAGGATTTTCGTTTCTATCGGGGCTAAAATTCGCGATTTTCTTTCTAAAAACCTTTGTATTCAAATCTTTGAAAAACAAAGTCGCTCTCGTTTATGGCAAAGTTTGCAAAACTGCGCCACGCTCCGCAAAGTCTGCGACTTTGAGGATGTGATAAAAGGTCTCCGACCTTCATTACCAATTATAAATAGTGCTGATTGATTGTGGTTTCAAAACATCTATTACCGGATTATCAACTTTTGTAATTGCTATAATTCCACTATCTTCAACATAATTGGAAGCACTGGAATAAACATAATGAGAAGCTTTGGAAACAATTCCTGCTCGAACTGCATTCAAATGAATATAATCCAATTTCGACCAAAAGAACTTTTCTGAAAAAATTTCCTCGGGATGATTTCCATATTGCCAAAACTGATATTTTTCATTTCGGGTATGACTTTTACAAGCAAATTCAAAACGTTTCAGCATCCAATCAGCTCTACTTTCTGGCTCAGTTTCTATTTTATTCAAAATGGTCTTTGCCGTAAACTTTTTGAAATCCCGAATCAAATCGGATAATTTACTGTTTTCTGACTGAATGATTAAATGAATGTGATTGGACATAATTACAAATCCATACAAAATCATTCCTTTGTTTTTTATACAAAAATCCAGACTTTCGATGACGCAATCTTTATAGGTTTTTCTAGAAAAAACATCAACCCAGTCCACAACGGCGGCAGTTATAAAATGCGCTTTGGATTGATCTCGAATTATGAATCCTTCTTTCTCTTTAATTTTGTATTTTTTTAAGGTCAGTCAGAGACTGAAAATCACTACCTCAAAGTCGGAGTCTTTGCAGAGTGAAACTAGTTTTGTTGACATGTTCTTTTTAAGGTACACTTCATATAACTGGGTACTCAAAGTATTTGTTTTAAGTTATTTTTAATCTATTTTTCCATTATATTGATCAAGATTTTGAAAAAGGTCTATCTTAATATTCCCAAATGAATATAATCTAGTAAATGACGAATTAAAACCACCTTCCGAAGGGTCTTTAGGGATTAATGAAATTTCTGAACCCCCAAACGAATAATCTAACTTATTTTTTCCTTTGCCATAATATCCGCTCTTATAAAGTATTATTATCAAATAACACTAGTGTGTCTGCACGGTCAGGCACTTCTGCGATAGGGTGGTTTTTATTATAATTTGTATTAACGTAAACTCCAGTTATCATACACTTTAAGAAAAAGTGATTGTAGATAAACGAAACAACCAAGAAAAGCACCACACCTATTATTATTTTTTTCATTTATATTTTTTATTAACCTGTCATAAATTTATAGGTTTCGAGCTCCGCAAAGTCTCCGACTTTGAGGATGTGTTCGTCAGTCTATGACTGACATAAAATTAAACAATCCAAAATAAGGTCGGTTAAAAACCGAAAGTCACTTCCTCAAAGTCGGAGACTTTGCGGAGCATATAATATAAAACTACCCCAACCACCCATCACGATCCAAACTCCTATACTGAATCGCTTCAGCTATATGTGAGGAAATTACTTTTGGAGCAGCTTCTAAATCGGCAATGGTTCTGGCTACTTTCAAAATCCTATCATAAGCACGCGCTGAAAGATTCAATCGTTCCATAGCAGTTTTTAGTAATTGTTTCGAAACCTCATCAAGGGCACAATATTCGCGGATATGCTTGGTATTCATCTGGGCATTGTAATGTATATTTTCCATTTGCACAAAACGCTCCGACTGAATTTCTCGGGCAGCAGTCACTCTTTTCCGAATATCAACACTACTTTCGGCTTTTTGGTCTTCGGATAATTTTTCGAAAGGAACGGGTGTTACTTCGATATGAATGTCGATTCGATCCAATAAAGGTCCTGAAATCTTGCTCAAATAGCGTTGCATTTCATGTGGGGAAGATGTTTGTGGAGAATCGGGATCGTTAAAAAATCCACTTGGACTCGGGTTCATACTTGCCACCAACATAAAGGATGATGGATAAGTCACTGTAAACTTGGCTCTCGAAATGGTCACTTCTCTATCTTCTAGCGGCTGACGCATTACTTCAAGAACATCTCTTTTGAATTCTGGTAATTCGTCCAAAAATAAAACTCCATTATGCGCCATGGAAATTTCACCAGGCTGTGGATAACTTCCTCCCCCAACAAGGGCCACATTCGAAATGGTGTGATGAGGACTTCGAAACGGCCGTTGATTCATTAGACCCACTTCTTTTAATTTCCCCGCAACACTGTGTATTTTAGTTGTTTCGAGTGCTTCACGTAAAGTCATTGGAGGTAAAATACTGGGCAATCGCTTGGCCAGCATTGTCTTTCCTGCTCCGGGAGGGCCAATCAGAATAATATTGTGCCCACCTGCAGCAGCTATTTCCATGCATCTTTTTATAGACTCCTGCCCTTTTACATCTGAGAAATCAAACTCAGGAAAATCTAAATCTTTATAAAATTCGGCTCTAGTATCTATTTTTGTTGGTTCTAAAGTCCCTTTTCCTTCTAGAAAATCAATTACTTCCTGAATATTTGTTACACCATAAACGTCTAAACCTGCCACAATAGCTGCTTCTTTTACGTTTTGGATTGGCAGGAAAAACCCTTTAAAACCTTCTTCTTTCGCTTTAATTGCAATTGGCAAAGCACCACGAATGGGTTGCAAGCTTCCATCAAGTGAAAGTTCTCCCATGATGATGTATTTGTCGATTTCGTCTGCTTTTATTTGAGAAGATCCAACAAGAATTCCAATGGCCAAAGTCAGATCATAAGCTGAACCTTCTTTCCGCAAATCGGCAGGTGCCATATTGATGGTGATTTTTTTGCCCGGCATTACATAGCCATTATTTTTGAGAGCTGCTGCAATTCGATAACTACTTTCTTTGATCGCGTTATCTGGAAGCCCAACTAAATGATAACCAATTCCTTTGTCTATATTTACCTCTACAGTAATCGTTGTGGCTTCGACACCAAAAACAGCACTACCAAAAACTTTTACTAGCATTTACTTTTTGTTTGGAATAAATGTAGAAAATTTACTTACAAAAACAAAAATTATTTTTGGTTTCAAAAAACAGCTATAATGTCCTATTCTTGACCAATTAAATATTTTGTATTAGTTTTGAATAGACCTCTATTTTTTAATGTTTTGAAGAATAGATAATAGTGAACAATAGCCCCGATAGAAGTGGAAATCTCCCGATTTTTCATCGGGAGATTACAGCGAATAGCGGGAAATAAGTTATTAGGAAACGAAAATAGTGTGCTCCTAAAAAAAATCGAATCCCGCTACAACGTTTTGAACTGCTTTTCTTCTTTATCAAACTCAGCTTTGATTCCAAGTAAAAGTTGTTCTGTTGACAACGAAGTTGACTTTTCTTCAATTGCCAAAAGCGAAGTGTGCATAATCGCTGAAATAATTTGGGCTCCTGTCAATTCATATTTATCTGCTATTTTGTTAATTAAATCTGAGGGGACACTTACATTTTTTGGAATTGAATTGGTCCAAAGTTTAATGCGTTCCTCAGCATTCGGTTTCGTAAATTTAATAATGGAATTAAATCGTCTTAAAAACGCATCGTCGATGTTGTTTTTGAAATTAGAAGTCAAAATCACCAAGCCATTAAACCGTTCGACCCGTTGCAACAAATAACTCACTTCCTGATTGGCATATCTATCGTTTGATGATTTAGTACTGGTACGTTTCCCAAAAAGGGCATCGGCTTCGTCAAATAATAAAATCCAATCTTTGTTTTCAGCGAGATTAAATATTTTCTCTAAATTTTTCTCGGTTTCGCCAATGTATTTTGATACCACTTGCGATAAATCTATTCGATAAACGGGGCGGTTGAACTCTTTTCCTAGTAAGGTTGCAGTAAGTGTTTTTCCCGTTCCTGAAGGGCCATAAAACAATGTTCTATAGCCTGGGAGAATATGCTTTTGCATTCCCCAATCATGCAATAATGTTTTTTGATGTTTAATCCATAACTTAATCTGATTAATTTGGGTGTGCACTGCTTCATTTACAATCAAATCATTCCATTCCATTAAAGTGCTAACTTCTTGAGCGGGAAAGTTTGTGCCAAATTTGGGTTTAAGGATTTCACCATAACAAAGTAAATGTACCATTTCCTTTGAGAGCATTAATTTTCCCGACATTAATGGTTCCCCTTCTTTAACCTCATCGATCAAAAGAATATTTTTCTTAAAAAACCAATGTTCCGGTGAAAATAATTGTTGAATTTGCAACCGATAGACAATCTCGTTTTTAGCTAATAAATATAAAGCCGTTTGGCCAGTAGGAATTAAACCTCTGTGATTTTCGGTCTTCACGCCGCCAAGTTCTGGTAATTCCCCTCCTTCAGGATAGACTTCTTTGATGATTTCGTCTAAAAAATTGGGTATTACATGTGGCACCAATGCCAATGAAAGGATTAAACCTTCTTCATGTGTGGTTTCTTTTCCAAGTATTTCCGAAAAGGTATTTTGAAAATTAAATATTTCTTCTAAATCTGAATTGGATTGAAGTGATTGAAATAGGAATGATTTTAGGTTATTGAAAAGCATAATTATTTTTTAGATATGATGCACTCTTCCAAATATAAAGGCGCTTTAATTAAAATATTTAATTAAAGGAAAGACAACAAAATGTTTATTCATACACTAAAAAAAAACTCAATCAACGAGGTATTAGATGAGTGAATTTTAATTGTATTGCTTTTTAATTGTCCAATAAACACTCCTGCTTCATTAGATTCTTTGGATTCATGTATTGTTATTTTTGAATAAATTTCAATTTCTTCTTTATCAGAATATTTAGGAATTAAATTACTCTCCCAATTATTTTTATGTAAATCTAGGCCATATTCATATGAAGAATGTGGGGGTATAATTATAAATGAGGGGCCATTTCTAGTAAAGGTTTTCGGTTTTTGATTAAATCTTGTTTTCACATTATTGACAATTACTATTATTTGAGTATTTCCCCATCCCCAAGAATTGTTATTATCCCAAAATTTAACTTCCATATCGCTTTCATTATAAATAATGTGCGATAAAAGATTATTTTTATAAACTAATTCTAATTTCATATTGTTAAGTTTTCTAATTGAAAAAATAAATCACCAATTAACATTCACAAAATCCTGACTTCCAATGGTTGTATTTCCATTACAAACATCTAATACTTTTATCATAAATCTCCATTGACCAGCCATACCAGTTCCTCCAGGACTGTCACTTCCAGCATATACATTTCCAAACGCTTGATTTCTTCTTCCACTAGAGTCTAAATATTGGTCAAAACTTTGCGGGTCTGAAAATGTACCTGATCGGTGTCCATAACGATTATTAACTGTGTCATCTCTGTCTTCTATCCATGTATTTACTGGATGAGCTGCTGGAAAACCAGCATGAGGCACTACACCTGGAGCAAAACTTGCTGCAGCTGCCGCGTTCCATCTTATAAATTGTCTTACTTCACAACAAGAAGGTAAAATTTTATTAGCTGGATCACTTTTAAATGTAGATGCTAATCTGAAAAAGGCTTGTCTTGCTCCTAAACCAGCAGGAACATTTATTGTACCTCTTGGTGAATAGCTAGGTCCGGTATCTATTTCGCATCTACCTGCCCCTTCTGCCCCAATTTCTAAAAAAAGAGGTCTAGCAGTTGCTGGGCCAAGTTTACCGTCTTGAGTCATTCGATTTACAGCTTGCCAATTTACAACTGCATTCACAAAATCTTCGTCAATAACTGAGGGTAACTTATTAATTCCTAAAACATCTCTAATTAAACCAATCATCTCAACACTATTAGGAATATTATTAAGTATATTTTCATTAAATGCTATTGCTTCTAAAATTTTTGCAGGATTCAAAACGGCACCTATTGCATTTGGTCTTGGGGGTACTAAAGCCCAATCTCTCTGTATCTTCCTTCCAATAGCACCACTTTGCTGCACCGTATGTGTCAATTCATGCGCCAACAAATGTTTTCCTGCATCAGAACTTGGATTAAATTTTCCTTCATTGAAATAAATAGCATTACCTACTGTAAAAGCTTGTGCATTCAGTTCCCTACTCATTTGCACAGCTTGACTTCCAGTATGGATTTTTACATCGGAAAAATCTGTTCCAAAACGATTTTCCATAAAGCTCTTAGTTTCATTATCCAAGTTGCTTCCTCCTCCTTTGGAATTGTTGATTTGATTTTCTATATGACTCGATGCATTACCTTCACTTTCAGAATTTGAAGAACGTTGAATTAAGGGCGTTATGCATTCTGCTAAAGGTTTTCTTTGTAGTTTTTCTTCTTCTTCGCAATGTGCGCATTTTCTTTGTAATAAAGCTCCTGTCTGCGTAACATTTTGATGTGACGGTTCATTAATTCGCATGACATTATTTGCCATGTTATCTGCTTCTACTTCATAACTATCATCTGCACTGCCTATATTCAGTTTTTTTTGAATAGCAGGTTTAAAAAACGAACTTCTTATTGTCGTTGTTTTATTTTCTGGTTGTAAAACTGCTTTTTCCATATCATGTCCATTTGTAATTTAACTCCAATGACAGCTTAAGTAGCTATCCATCCATGGTGTTTGTATCATACTTATTCCCCATGGTAATTGTTCTAATAAAATATCAACTCCTTTTTCTTCTACCCACAACTCATATTCATTTTCGCTTACTAATTCAAATTTTGCTTCTCTTTGTAGAAAAGTTTGCTGTAAAGCTTCAGTTGAAGAAGTTGACATTACTTTCCAATGCTCTTTTACAGCTTCGAGTAAGCTGTTGCATTGATCTATTTCTATACCTGTAATTTTTAATTTTACATTTACCACTTCTTCCATTGAAAGTCCACAGAGTACTTTATTCAGAATTAAATCGCTCTCTTGTATTTTTTCATCACTATTCACTAAATATTGCGTTAGTAAAATGGCTTTTTGTTGACTCCTTTTGCTTTTCCAAAGACCATCAGCTTCACACAAATTCAATTGTTCAAAAAGTGCTTTAAAAAAAGGATGCAAAATAATTACTCCTGCATTCTTTATATAATGTTTGTTTCCCAAGCCAATTTCTTTTTTAGCAATATTAACTTGAAAACCATCTTCAAAATTCTCAACCTCCCTTCCAGAGAAATCATTATCTATATTCTTTTTTATTTTTTCGAATAAATCATTAATTACAGATATGCTATTGTTGTTTTCAATAAAATGTTGGCAAACTAAACTTAATTCTTTAGATTTTATTTCGAAAAAATCTTCGGAAAATTGTACAAATTCATTTAAAAAAATATCTTTTGAAACTTCTTTATTTTCAAAATAACAGATCCAATGTACATATTCAATCCATTGTTTTTTTAAAACACTATCACTATTAATTTTGTCTGTACTTATTTTGATTCCTTCTATTCCTGTACTAAATCCATCTAATTTTTTTATAAATATTTCTTTAAAAAAATCCGGCACGGAGAAAATCCAACGTAATAATGAACTACTATTTTTTTCAAAATTTAAAAGCACTTCTTGAATAAAAGTTGTTGAAACCTCAACTTCATAAACAAGCTTTTCTAAATCTTTAACAATTGCGTTTTCAATTATTTTTCCAGTCTTTAAAAACTCAATAAAAACATATTCTGCATGTGTACTATTCGAAATAAAATCAATATTTACTAGGCCTTTTTCGTCAAGATATGAAAGCTGATTTCTATTTAAAAAGGCTTCTATTTGAGTAAGACTTTTTTGCACCAATTCTTCCTTCCAATATTTTTTAGAAATAGATGCTACTTCTATATTTAAAACTTCAACTCTTAAAGTTTTATTTTTTGAATCGTATTTATTAAATAATGTTTCCAGTTTTGGATAAAATTCTTTTTCTAACAACAAACTCAATTGACTGTGTATTTCTTTCCCAAATTCTTGAGTCGAACATTGAATATCAAATGTATGTTGTTGAATAAGATGCATTATTTAAATTTTGCTCCAAATATTGCTTCCGCAAACGAAATATCATTTACATCTATTGGTCTTGCACTCCTATTTCTTATTCTTGAATCAACATTAACATTTCCTAAATTGTTAGTTACTGGGTCAATTGCTGATTCTTCAAATTTTTGAGTATGCATAGCAATTGAAGTTGAAATAAAACCTCTTTTTAAATTTGGTACTGAAATGATTAATACATTATTAAAATCACTGAATTTTCTAGCAAGCGCGATCACTAATTGCCCTTGATTTAATTCATTTCCAAAAAGTGGAATTTGATAAGTTAAAAAATTTCGGTCATCTATTAAAGGAAGGATTCCCTTGCCATCTTGCCCAGCTAATAAATTGAAGTTTTCAACGCTAAACATTCCTTGAGTTTCATTAAAAGGGATTACAAATGCAATAGCGGTGTTAGTATCTGTTGCAACATCAACAGGAATTGGTTTTACTAATAGCGTCATATTAGCTGTTTCGCCTTTTATTCCTTTTATCGAAAAGAAAAGTTTTGCATTTTTTCCAGAACTTATAATTGCATTTGCTGAAAAAATATGAAAAGTCTCCAATCCTGGCTTATTTTCTGTGTAATCTAACAGTTCTGTTAATACATCTCTCACTTCAAGAGCGGTATTATTGCCCTTATCATTTATAGCTGTAATTTTTGATTCTACTGTGGTTCTCGTTGCCATGATGTTATTTATTTAATGTTATTTATTTTGTATTAAAATCTTCTGAATCGAAGTCCTCAGGATTAAAATCGCCAATAGTCGTTTGCTCTTTTCCAATTATAATATTTATTGTACTCCCTTCTGAACAACATAAATAAGGAATATAAAAATCTGCTAAGACTACTTTTTCAGTAATTGTACTACCTACTGCAGAGAATATTGGTTGAAATTGTAGTAACGAACTAATATTTCCTATAAAGAATTCTTGTAAATGTGTTGGGTAATTTTGAGAAAGATTATAGCTCGCTAGCTTAATTAAGTTGTCTTTAATATTTTCTGTTTGTTCCTTACAATCTATTAATGCATTTGGATCATACGGTAATGCCTGACTGAAGTTTACTTTTGTAAGTACAACTGTAGATACAATTTCATCCTTAATCGCTTGCGATCCTGGACCTAGATTAATTGATTTATTGTAGTTACTAATTGTGTTTAATAAACCTAAATATCTTGGAGGTATTAACTTTCTTTTAAAAATGCTGCTGTCCGTATACACAAGTATAAAAGTTCCTCCTTTGGTTACTCCCGCTTTGTGTTCTATTCCTTTGTTTTTTTGTAAAAAGGTAGAAAGAAACATTTCTTTATAGATAGTAGTCCATCTTTTATACGATTCATCATAAATAACTGTAAATGCATCTTCAAGAAACATTTCGTTAATTTCATCAAGATGATCTATTAAATCCTCTGCTATTACGGTTAAAGTTGATTTATTTAAAGTCATACAAAATCGGTGAAACAAGAACAAAATATTAAGGTTTTTAAAGATTTCGTAAAAGCTTTTGTAATTGGACAAAAAATCAGTCAAATCATCAGTCAACAAGGTTTTTACTTCGGTCAAAATATTTTTAAGTGACGCTATCGTAGCATCTGTCATAAGTGATTCTTCGACAATTTTAACCTTGTTTGAATTTATCCAATTCACCACAAATTGTGTCACATTGAACACTTTGGTTCGAGCCATATCATAATCCAATTCTAAATCTCCCCAATCGCCTTGATGCTCGCTAATGTCAACCTCTTTTCCAACAAAATCAATGGCGTTAAGGGCTATTACTTTAAAAGGCAAATTATAAATTTCTTTTAATGACGATAATTCAGTCAAAACTTCTTGATAGTTTTTCCCAATGTGACCCTCAATTCTAAAGAAATTAAACGGTTCGGTATCAAATAACAAAGGATCTTTAACTTCAGGCTTATTGGTATAGTTAGGAATAGTGGAATGATAGGAAAGAATCGTATCATTTTGATTTTTTGATGTCAATTGAGGATTCCATTTTGTATTCAATTCTAAAATCGTATTGTAATAATAGGGAATTGCTTTATCACTAATGGGAAAGTTGCCTAAGGAGGATGGAGTTATTTTTGTTCCATTCCCTTTTGGCACTTCAAATGTAGAAAGGATAAGCACCAATTTTTCAAATAAAAGTGACAGTTCTTTAAGCTTAGCATTTTCATCATTTGTTCCATTCAATGTTTTAATAAATGGTGTTCTATATACAGCATCATCAATTGAATTCCCTCCCAATACTACATGAAAAGGAAATAGACTTTCATCAATACAACACAAACTAGGATTTATTTTCTTGAACTCTATAATTTCGTTATAGGTGGAAACAATATCAAAAATCCAATCCCAAACGTACTGAAGATTTAAACTACTCTTATATTTATCTACTGTTTCTGTGATTTTACCTTTGTTGTTTTCAAGCATAGTCAAACTACTTCCTTGTGGTAAAATATTTTTAAAATCTTGAAAAACATTCGCAATTGAAGTTGAAATCGCTGTTAAAAAACTATCATTATATACTTTTCTAAATCCATCAAGAACATTAGCTGCAGTAATTAAGTTTTTGTACGGAACATTGTATCTAGGAAATGCTATTTTAGAATACAATTCTGGTAATTGATAGGCTGTAATTAATTCGTTTGTGGCCGGACTAATAGGGATAACAAGTGGTCGCATGTTAAATTGGATGCGTTTTCCTTTGTCGTCACAATTAGTAGTTACACAATTTTTTTGATCAATAAGGGTCATTTCTAATAAGAGTATAACTAATTTATCTTGGAAGAAATTATTAGGAATTGGTTTTTTGCCTTCATCAGAAGCATCAGTAGGAAGTAATTCAGAACATTTTTTTATGGAGGCATATTTTGTGGCGTATTTAAAAATAGCATCTAAATAAGGTTCTCTTATGTAATCTGGTTTTAAAAATTGATCAGAAATTTCGAAATCATGGTATTGAGTAAACGTAGTTTCTTTCCAATTGATTTGAAAACCAAGAGAAGTTACTGCCGTTCCACACCCTATTTTTACACTATTTGCAGTTGAAAAAGTAAGTTCTAATCCGCAAACGATTCCTAAACCAATTAGATTTTTTCGCGTAATGCGATCCTGTTCTTCTAAATGACTTACTAACAAATTTAATTCCTTTTGACTTAGCACTTGATCTGCTTCAAAAACCGGATAAATAGAGGTGTTATACGCTTCCATGATGTGTTTTTTATAATGTTCCTAATGATGTGTTTCCAAGAATTATAGGATTGATTGAATCACTCAATTGGCAATCATATAAATTCCCTTCTGGATATAATGTATTGAGCTCTTTTAGGGCTAAAATGAGTTCGTGTACTGCTTTTCTATATTTAGCTTCCTTTACTTTTGTTAATTTATTTTGGGAATAATTGATTCTATAATACCTGTAATTTTTAATCCACTGTTTATAGGCTTTCTGAAAACCAAGCATGTCATCCGCATTTACCCAACAAATTTTCAATAAAGTATGCGCTGGAGCTTCTTGTCTAAATGTTTTTTCAGCATACTTTCTGAAAATTATATTCTTAAACCGAGATATATACCCTGGTAAAACTATGGTTGCTTTAAAAGAATAAGGGTCGTTATTCGCTTCATCATCGCAATCGTCATTCAAACAAACGGTCAATAAATCGTCATCTAAAAAAGTATTATTGTTAAAAGGTCTAAGTAAAATATGTTCCAAACAATAAAAATTTTCATAATAAATATTCATTGTTTTTATCATGTGCACCAAATAGTCATAAGCTTCACTTTCCGACATGAATTTCATATCAAGCTTGGCAATTTTTTTTGTTCCATTTACTAAATACAAATAAAAATTAGCTCCTAAATTGTCTATTTTATACAAATTTTGATCTAAAAAATGCAGTTGTGCCCAATCCCATTTATCTTGCAAATTTGTTGCAGGAGTGATTATTTTAAAAACAAAGTGAGTGGGTTTCGTTTCAACTGTCCATTGGGTTTGTGGGCTATCTTCGGCAACTATATTTCGCAACGGAATTTCGTTTATACCTAATAATTTGGCCACTCTTTTTTCATATCCTGCACGATGATCTGAATTCCAAAAAGGATGAAATTCTAAAGCTTTTGTAGTTTCGTTTATCGTAGCATTCAAATAATCAATTCCCAAACCTCGATTACTGCTTATTTCTGGGTACTTATAGATGAATTTTTGTTTGTCTGCAATTAAATCTTCATAGTCAAAACTAAGCGAACCCATTCCACCAGTTTTTTGCGACAATTGATACATCATAAACACGTAGTCATTAAAACTTTCGGAAAATCGGGCTAATAAATGGTCTAAAACTCTATTTTTTCGATCATAAAAAAGGGATTTGGATTCGTATAAAGAAAAATCGTCATCTGATTCGCCTTCCAACAATGCTTTTTTAAGAGTATCTGTATATAATTCTTTCGAATAAAAATCATTTCCAGTTTCATCGTCTTTTTCTAGATATACGGGGAAATAAGTTTTATTTTCGACAACTTTATCGGTGTCAATATTGATATTAAACAACTCTTTAGCATTGTAGAGCTGACTGAAAAAATCAGCTAAAATTTGCTCGTAGAAATACAAGTATCCCTTTAATTGTTTGGCCTGTGCTTTACGCAAAGGAGTGTCTTTTTCTGAAATGTAGTTTTTGCCCAAACCATAATTTCTTGGAAACTCATCTTGAATGCTGTAATACTGATTCAAATCAAAATAGGTTCCATTTTCGATTTCAAAATCGTTTTTTGTATTTTGTAATTTCTGTTGATTGAATTGCGATTTGTAAAGAATTACTTTTTGTTCCACCAACATTAATTGGGTTTCCGAAAGTAAAAAAGGGATGTTTTTTTGGAACAATAATAATTTTGACTTTTGTGCATCGAAAACCGGTTTAACTTCCCCAGAAAGTTTCAAAACCCATTTTTCATTTTTTGCATTAGTATAAGGTGCACCCAATTCAGTATAAGCAGTCATCATTAAGTTTCTAACTGATTTTACTGCTGATATTTCCATTAAAACGGCAATTATATCCGATGCATGAATTTCACTTGCTAATTGTGCTTTTTCAATTTCAATATCTTTTAGAAATCCGTGAGTCAATTTTGGTCCTAAAAAAATATCCTCAGAATGGTAGCCTTCGTTGACCAATTGAGCCAAAGTGTAAAATACAATCTTGGGATTAATGATGTTATCTATGGCAATTTGAATTTGAGTCATTGCCTCCACTGCATCGGCTCCAGCTTGCAATTCAATATCTGCACAAATACCAATAGCTACTTTTTCAACAATTTCAGTACACAAATAATCTTCTGTAAAATTTCTATTTTGGTGTAACTTTACGGCAATCGTTGAAAATACTTCTTGTATTTTGTCTTTCTTTTGTTTGAACAACGAAATTACTTCACATACATTTTTCTCTTTTGAAAAATGATGTACTATTAAATCTACTTCGGCTATATCTCCTGGAAAAATTCTAAAATGCAATGAATCGGTAGGCTTGCTATATCTATTTACAATTAGATAAACAATGCCCTGAACTTTCTTAACACTATCTATTGTTATTTTTGATGGTTTGTTCATTTTCTTGAACAACTGCGCATCAGGATGATTCCAATTAGTAAATTGAGGAACTATTTTAAGGTTTACCCAACGATTTTTTTCCCAAAAAGCAAACTCCAACAATAAGGTGTTTAAATCTCCTAGTATAGGATTTTCTTCGAGTTCAATTTTTACTTTATTTAATCCTCTTAATGGTAATTTTTGTAAAACCTTATTATTTTTATCAACATTTTTAAGGCTTAACTTATCTTCTATTTTATTGATGTAAATAGTGGCTTCACTATCATTTGGAAGTAAATAACCATCCGCATCAGTACTTGTTTTTGTTGGCAATAACCAAGCGTTTGAAACCCCTTCAATATCGATGAGTAATTTTCTATAATCAGTTAAAGTTAAAGGAGCATTTGTAAAAATGGTCGCAGCAGAAAAGAAAGTATGGTTTTCAATTTTACCCTTTTTATTGGTCAATACATCTTTAATATCAAAATCGGCTCGATACCCTAGCTCCGTAATAGCATAACAGAGGACATCCAACATGGTTATACCCGGGTCATGAGCATTATAATCGGTCCAGAATTTTGAACCATAACGCTCAATATATTTGAATCCTTCATTCAACAAGAATTGAAAATCTTGTGAAGGAAGTAATTTTCTATTTCTATCTATGTAGTATTCCGTTAGCATTTTTGATTCTTTTAAATTTCCGTAATTAGATGAGTATCGGTTGGAATAAATAATGTAAAATCAGATTGAGGAGCAATTTTATTTAAGTTTTGAATAGCACTTCCAACAATAATATTGTTTTCGTCTAGTAGGTATTGGTTCACCTTAAAATCGGTGATGTAATCCACATAACTTTGATTGTCAATGAGCTGAATAATTGATGAAAATTCGATTTCACTAGCAAAATTGAAATCTTCTTTATCAAAAGCCCAAGGACTTAAATAACTATTAATCGTTTCTTTCAATAGATCAATGTACAATCGGGTATCCATGCCTTTGACAAAATAAAACTTTACCTTAAACTGAATTTCTACTTTTTCTAACCGCGGCGGTTTTACATTTATTCGTACTTGTGGTGATACTTTTTTATGCAGCTGTTCTTTAATCAATAGCATTTTATTAAGGCTTAAAAGCGGTTTCCAAGTAATATTTTCGGATGTTGATGCTTTTGCGATAGGAATAAGCGCTACAAAACCTGCAGAAACATTAGATATTTTAGTATCATATCGATAATGATTCAAGGTTTTTAAACGATACACTTCTGGAAATTCTTCCAATATTATTCTTTCATAATCCCATGAAGTGATGGCTCTGTTTTTATGTCGCAATCTTTCACTTGTTCTTGTGTATAAAGTAGTGTCTTGTTCTGCCATTCTACCAAAAAAAGAACTATAAGGTTGAATAATCTTTTTTACACCGTTTATGGCTTTGTACGCTTTGCTAATGGTTTCTTTTGGAGTGTTTTCTAGGAAATCAGTACCTATCTTTTCAAAATCGACCAACACTGCTTTAAATGCTTGTGTATGAACTCCAAAAAATTTACAAATAGCTTGATTGTTTGAAACAGATAGTCGCACCCAAAATAAATCACTAGCTAATTCTGTATTGGTATTGGCTATAAAATCTGGAACAGTAATGGAGACTAATCCCGATTGGGTCAAAGAGTACGTTTCATCCCCTATTTCATTTTCTGGAAAATCATTCCAAATATTATTACTCAAATAATGCCAAGTAATTTTGGCTGGTTCCAATAATGGATTTGCAGTTCCTTCTTCTAATTGGATTAAAAAACTCAAACTATCATGAGGTTCAATAGTATCAAAACCTAAATAAACGGCGCCTTCATTAGACTTTAAATTAGAAAAATTAATAGTCCCTTTTTTTCTTTTTATAAACCCATAAGGCAAGACATGAAATAGTTCAATTGTGTTATTTTCATTTGTTCTGGTCTGCAAATTAATGGTTTCTGAAACCGAATAGTTAAAAACAAATTCTTTAATTCTAGGTTTATAGGGTAATTCAGTTGCAGGTTTATTTTGACTAGCAATAATATAGTCTTGCATGTATTTTTCTCCGCTGTATTCAGCATCTTTTAATTCAATTCTAAATTTTCCATTAGAAACAATTGCATCAGTAACCACGGCATCAAAATGATATTCTTTTAAAGGATAATTGTTTGGAATGGGTGTTAAACTAGTCGAATATTCTTTCCATTGTCCATCAACCAAATGTAAAATAGTAACTTTCTCATTGATCCAATTCCCTGCTGATAGAAAGTTTTTTTTTCTGCTTTCCATAAGAAAAACTTGTTCTGTTTTTTGAGTTGTATCATTAGTAGTTCCTTTATTTTCTATTAAGTTAACAGCGTCATTAATCACAAAAAGGCTATTTAATAATGTTGTTATTCCAAACGTAGCAATGGCTTTGTTTTTCATAAAAAACTCATTGGAACTCAAAATTATTCCATTGCCATTTTTTGGAAATTCACCAAAAGGATAAAACGGTTTTTTTACATCGATAATTCCAAAATCGGATTGTAGCACAAATGATTTAAACTGATTTACGGTTACTTTTAAATCTATTTTGTTTACAGTTGTAATTATATCTTTATTTATGGGTATAATTTTTAAAACTGGAAATTCGGACTGAACTAAAAAGTCTTTATGAATTTTTGCATCAAAAGGAACAATCGCTTTTTCAGTTGCGGGAATTGTTAATTTAATAAAACCCTCACTATTAATTTTTTGCGTAATTTCGATTCCTTTCTTTTCCCCTGTTATGTAAAATTTAAAATCATTTGGATTGAATGTTTTTTGATTGAATTTTAAATGAATATTTCTTTCTCCACTTTGCAAAAACAATAACGGACTTGCAATCATTATTCCTTCTTTAAATTCTTGTTTGTTGTTTGCAAAAACATCAAAACTGTTGCCTTTTGCATTAACATTAAACAAATCGGTTGTTTTAAAAAATTGATTGCCATTTCTATGATGACTCAATAATGAATTCAATTTAATTTGGTTAACCGTATGATCTGCAGTTGAAGCATAAAATTTATTTTTACCATTACCATTTTTACCTGCAGAAAAAACAGTGTTATTAGGAATCAAAAAGGGTTTTACTTTAAATGGTTCTACTAGTAAATGGACATAATCTGGTTGTGCTATTTTATTTTGAATTTTTAAAACATCTTTGTAATAAAAATCCAAATGCCTCTTTGTAAATTCATTGTACTTTTCTTTGGCAATAGCCAACAATTTCAAAAAAGTTAGAAATAGAGCATAATGAGGGGAGTGTTTTGAATACTTTTCTAATTGATATTCAACGGCTTTTTGAGTAAAATTTTTCCAGGATAAAAGCAAACCAAAAAGTTGTTGGGTCGTATTTATAAACACATAATTTTTTAATAACGAATTGATGCTAGGAATTTTATCTGTCGCAATGTCATTAATTGCTTCAATTTGATCAATAATTAATTTAAACTTTGCATTTATTAAAAACTTAGAAGAAATTAAATTTTCCTTTTCTATAATTTCATCATCTAATCCTTCAGCTCGTTTTATAAGATCATCAAATTCCTCTTTCAATAGTGTAAAAAAATCTGTCAATATTTTTTTTTGTGTATTAAAATCCGAATTTATTAGAATTTCATTTTTTTTAATTTCGAATGAATTCTGAAGCAATTCAATATTCCAACTCGCAATATAAATTAAAATAGAAGTAGATTCTTTTTGAAAAAAATTAGACCAATCTCCATCACTAATATCAAATTCATTATAGAACTTTACATACTTCGAAAGTCGTTGTACAAACAAAATAAAATCTTCTTCACGTCTTTCATCAAGCAAAAAGAAGTCCGTTTGCAAAGCAGGCCTAACTCTCTCTTTTTGAGTCGTTCCCATGCCTTCATGTATTGATAAAGTTGAATTACAATTTTTCATTTGTATCTAATTATTTATTCACAAACGTTCCTTCCTCTAAATAATAAGGGAACACATAATTCTTTCTAGAATTAGTGGCTCTTATTTTATACACAATTTCAATTTTGATAATGCCATTATTGATTTCAGTTTCTCCTGATTGAAAATCGACATCCAGCAAATCTATTCTTGGTTCATATTTTAGTATGGCATTTTGTATTATCCCTTTTATTTTTGTCAAAAGTGTAATTGTGATGTTTTCATATAATAAGGCGCTTAAATCACAACCAAAATCAGATCGCATCACTCTTTCATTCAATTGAGTGGTCAATAAAATTTGCAAACTTTGAAAGATGTCTTCTTCACCTGAAACCATCTCAACTGTAGCTAATTGATTCTTAAATGTGGGTGGAAAACTCCAACCCGTTCCTAAAAATGATGTATCTTCCATTATTTTAGTTTTTTTATCCGCCAATAATAACTGTTGGGCAACCTAAAACGACTACTCCACCATGTGCAGTTGAATCTCCCATTCTAACTGCAGGACTACCCGCAATAAATACAGAAGAAGAACCCGCTGACAAAGTATCTGGTGGTCCAGTACACACACAACTATCTCCAACTATTGATGCTGGAATATTGCCTATCAAAACCGTTGAGTTACTTCCGGGTAATAAAGGGCCGCCTACATGAGGAACTGTTCCTGTAACCATAGGACAAGTATGCATATCTGTGGCTCTTGCTGCTGCTCCCATTGCTAATCTTAATTTATATTTACTAATGATCCTTTCAAAGTCATATTACCACTTGCTTCAATGTTAATTTGAACCCCTTCAACCTTTATATTCCCAGCGGCTTTCAAATTCAAATCTTTGCTGCTTTCGATGGTGATACCTTGATCGTTCATGGTAATTTTATTACTATTTTCATCTTCTAAAACAAAGCCCTTTAAATCATCACTTATCGTTAGACTATTGCCATTTTTAGTGCTCAATTCGATACTTTTTTTCTCATCATCTATGATAATTTTTGTTCCTTCTTTAGTTATAAATCCTTTTAAATAATTTTCTTCAGCAATAGGAAAAGGCATGGCTTTGTTACTACTATATAAACTTCCCAAAATAATGGGAGTGTCTGGGTTATTATTCAAGCATCCCACAATAACTTCATCATCAATACTGGGAATAAAATAGCTTCCCATTTCATTCGAAGCATTTAGTGTTGCTAATCTTGCCCATACTCCCTCACCACTACTAGACAATTGAGGAATTCTCACTTTTATGCGAAACTGATTGTTTGGGTCCTCCACAATTTGAGTTACAATTCCTATTAGTAAGCCATTAATTGTATTCGATTGACCTATTTCTGCATGTGTATTATTGATGCCCGCACTAGTATTTTGTGTAAAAGAACGTTCACTTTCTAAACCATACCTATATTCAGTTTTCCAACAGCCATTTTCAATAATGTGTTCTTCTTGAGTAATTAATAAAATGGCATCATTAATTTGTGTATTGACTTTTTTAAAACTTATGTAATCTCCAGATTTTGCTAGTAAATTTCCAAAAGTGGTCACCATTCCTGAAACCGAAGCCAAATTGCTTTTTGCAATTATAGTATCGGCTACTCGTTGCAGGGTAGCTTCTTGCAACACCGTTTCACTTAAACGAACGGTATGCGGATTTTCTGGCGTACTTTGAGAAGCGGTTACAGTAACTGTTTCTTGATTTTCAATATCCCATCGCTCAATAGTTACAGCCGATTTTCTTCTTTCTGGGTCTATTTGTCCATTAAAAGCAAAAACATTAATGCCATTTTCAGCAACATAAATGGGCTCACTTTCTGGATCTAAAACATCGATTCCAACAAATTCTCCGTTTCGTAACGCGACCATCATGCCGATAGAATCTAAAAACCCAATCAAATAATCCCAAGGTACCGTTGTATTATTATGAGTAATGTGTTCTTCACCCCATCCTTGCCCAGTTAAATTATCACTTAATGTTAAATTAGTGGTGTAATTGGTTAGCTTTTCTTCAAACGTTTGATTGTTATTTTCTTCTTCAGTAGCCGATTGTGATAAACGTAAAGCAATATCTTTGCATTCAATTTTAGCCACTAGCTGGCAATTTTCATTGTGTTGGTCTAACGATTTTACAACACCTTTATAAAGTGTCTTCATACTGCCTTCAAAAGCAATTTTTACTTCAATTTCAAGTGGCGGATCCGTTGGATTATGATGTAAACTGTGCAATGGCGACGTATCATTATCTTCAAAATCTTCTTCTACAGAAGTAAAAGTGAATTTGGCAAACGGTATTTTATTCAATTCAAAGTGCACCTTCGCTTCTGTTAACAAAGAATCTAAACCAGTAATCACACCATTTATGGTAAACTCTAGTTTTAATAAAGTGTCAGTTGGAAAAAAAGGTTGTACTGTTGGCATTCTGTTTTTATTTAATAGGTGGGAATTTTATTTTTTGACCCGTACTAAGATGTCTAAAACTCAATAACTTATTGTTTTTTGCAACATCGATATAAAAAGTATTGTTGAGGTATATCGTTTCTGACATAAGAGCTAAGGTATCATTCATTTTAAAAGTTCTTTCATGTGTTAAATCGGGCGAGTTTTTATTTTCTTTGGCAACCATTAATTTATAGTCAATAGTTCCTTTAAAAACACATCGTACTTTAGCTCGAATGGGTCTTCCATCTTTTCGAAAAAGAGTGTATTCAATATCCATGCTTTTTAACCTACAACTTAAACTATAACCACCCCAAAGTAATTTTAAATAAGCTGTTTGATGAGTTTCGCCATCATAACCCATTAATAAATTTTTAAATTCTCCCACTTCTTTTTCAACTGTTTCCACTTCAGCAAAGGGATTTACAATGGCTGGTTTTAGTGTATTTGCAATATCTCCAACAAGATCCAAAAGCGTATCTTCTCCTTTACCTTCTTTAATTTTTCCTGGTGGTACAATACCTGAACTGTCAAAAAAGAATTCAAAACTGACTTCCTCACCTTCAATTCTATTAAACCGCAAATCAGTTCCAGAAGATCCCAATGCTTGATTCTCACAAAACTCAACAGTGTGTTTCATGGAATATTTTTCGGGATTCAACTGAACAAAAATGGTTTTCTTAGGTGGTTCTACATATTCTTTGGTCGGAAAAACCTCAATACGCATTTTATCTATTATTCCAAATAATCCTTGTATCATCTCTCGGCTTTTTCTTTAATTTTTTCTAATACTTTCAAGATACATTCATTGACAATTGAATTCTTTACCTCTTGCAATTTTACCGAAGTGATTTTATCAGTAAATTGAGAATTTTCACTAGGTTCAATTACAGTTACTTTTATCCGTAATTCTTTAATTTCTATAGCCATAATTGTTTATTAAAAACCTGGAATAGGCAGTTCTTTAAAAAAATTATATCGTAAAGTAATGGTCTCAATAACGATTTTATTTTCTTCTGCATTAAAGTCGCTAAACTCATAACTCAATGGAATAGCATGGGATACATACCAAACCTTTATAGGATTTCCATTTTCATTTAAAAGAGAAACCACTAAGTTTGCTGGATAAAAAACAAAACTTTCTAAAGCTTGATTGCACCACATAGACAAACCCGATATATTAGACGTTAACCCTCTTTTTAACACCAAATCTTGATAGCCCGAACGAAGTGGAAAATTATGTTTAAAACGGTTTTGTCCTCCTTCGGTATAAGATTCTGTTTCCATAGTCACTTTCAAACCGTTTACACTTTGAAACTTAGTATCAATAGAAAATTGAGGAACTAGTTCAAAGATGACCGAAAAGTGAAAACCAACTATGGGATCATTGCTTGGCATAGTAATTAGGATTTATATTCAATTTTAAAACCATGATTAGCTACTTCAACAGTTTCAATTGCTGCTTCATTGGCATCAGATTTCAAATCGGTACATTTTAACGAAACGATAAAGCAATCATTAACGGTCCAAATCACTCTTGGTTCATGATTTTCATCTAATAGTGAAATGACAATGGTTCTTTTTTCAACTGTATTTTGAGCCACAGTATTGTACCATTCAAAAAACTCATTATCCCCTAAGAACACCCCTCTTTTTAAAGTGATATTACTTAATTTATTCAAACCAGGCATTTTTTCTTTGAAGTAATTAGGACTTGAACCCACACGGTGCTCAATAACATCGATTTCTTTGTTCAAACCTGACACTTCAGTAAAAGCTATTTTACTTCCTCCCCATTGCACACTAAAATGGAATTTTGGTAGCGGAAAATTTGTATTTGGCATAATCGTTAAATTTAAAAGTTAAACACTAATTATTAAGATTTTTGTTGCATTTGTTTGAATTCTAAAATAATAAATTCAGCAGGTCTTGAAGGAGCATAACCAATTTTCACAATCATTCTTCCCTCTAAAATATCTAATGCAGACATGGTTTCATTTAATCCAACCGATACAAAAAATGCATGTTCCGGTTTTCCACCAGCTAAAGCGCCATCTTTCCATAAGGTGGTTAAATAATTGTCTATCATTCCTTTTACACTTACCCAAGTTAAAGCCACATTGGGTTCAAAGACAAATTGCATGCAGGCTTTTTTAACTGATTCTTCAATCATATTGGCTAATCTTCTAACATTGATATACCGCCAATCATTAGAATTTCCCGCTAAGGTTCTACCACCCCAAACTAAAAATCCTTTGCCAGTAAATTTTCTAATAGCATTAATTGACTTTCCAGTTTCATGAATGTTCATATCCTCTTGCTCAGCATCATTTATATCGTCAGTTAAACCAACAATTCCGTTCACACTCACATTCGCAGGAGATTTCCAAACGCCTCTGGTTGCATCTGTTTGGGCATAAATCCCAGCTATTGCTCCAGATGGTGGAACAGTATTCATCGATTGTGATAATTTGGCAACAATAGCAATGTAAAAAGGAATTTGAGCCGTTAAATTATTCTCTTCGAATAATAAAAAGGTTTCCATGCTTTTCAGTACATTATTTGTCGCATTAATAATTGCTGCATTTAATTTTTGAACAACCAATTGGATTTTTCCAAAATCAGGTTCATCGTGAGCTGGAATTGGCCCTGCAACAGGAACATTTATACTAATTAAACCTGTATAAGGATTCGGAGCCGAAGCTACGTAGGTAGAAATATTTCCCCAAACACTTTTAAAAGCAGTGTCGTTATCTAATGCTGATAAATCATCAACATCCGTAACACCATCCGCTTTTTTAAGGACTTCATAAGCCGTTTTAAAATCCACTAGGTCTTGCGCATATTTTTTTAAAAAATTGGTCACTAAATCTTGTGCAAATGGGGCCATTTTTGTACTCGTTATTGAAGGTGCAATCGGTTTGCCAATGTTTTTCAAAAGCGTCCAACATAAATCTGTAGCTGTTTTTAATTTAGTGTGGGTATCTATAGGAACCACTACATTTGTAGGAGTCCAAGCAGTGCTTAAGGTGTTATAATCTGTTACTATTTTTTCAAATTCTTCAATATTGTTTTTTGTTGTAGTATTAGTTGAAAAAATTCCTTTAAAATTGACTTTTCCGGCAGCTGTACCATTTATATCGCTAAATCTATAGCTATATGGAAATGCGCTTTGTAAATACGGATAATAAGTAGCACCATATTTTAGGTTTTGATTCCCAACACTATCTCTATAATTAGCACTATCTGTAATAAGTCCCGATTCATTTTTTACATCCATAATGGTAAATCGATCCATTAAATCGGCGCATTGTCTTAATGCTTGTTGTTGTACCAATCCTAAATTTGTTGCGCTTAAATTGATAGCATCTGGAAACAACAATAAAGTAGGTTCATCAAATTTTCTTAATAAATCTAAACCATCAGTAAAGTCAGAAACGCTAGTAATTGCTGCCGCATAATTACCAATTGAAACTAAATAGCAAACACCGCCTCCATTACCATAAAAAAGACGCAAACTATTGTATAACTTAAATTTACTTTCTGTTACTTTACAATCGTCTGTAGGCATTAGATTTCCATCAAGTACAACTTCAAGAGATGTTGGATTGGGTGCTCCACCAAATAGTTGTTCAAACTCCATAAAAGAAGTAATTCGAGTTGGAGTTGTTGGTCCTTTTTGGGTAAAACCTACAAAAGCTGGAACGGCTGTAGCTACTTGTGCTACTGAAGGAGGAAATGCATCAATCTCATTGATATATACTCCAGGTGTTTTAATTGAGCTTACATTCATGACATTTTTATTTTTAGTTTATATTATTTTGTTAATTAAATTTTTAAAACTCTTGGGTTTCTATTAGCCCAATGGGGTTCTTCATGTTATTTTCCCATAGATTAATTTTCACTGTTTGAATCACTTTTTCTTGAATTGTAGTAGTACTTTGAATAGAGCATAATCTCATTTTGTATAATACTGAAGGCATGTATTTAGAACCCAAATAAGACCACATTTGGTTTAATTGTTCCATACTTAAACTCACTAATTCCATAGTGATTTTTATATATTTAGCTTGTTCAATATCTGTTTTTGTTAAAAATGTAGCGTATTCAATCATTTCACTATCATCATTTTTATAGTAGAAAGAATTATTTTGCTGGAAATAACTAATAATGGTTTTCAATTTATCTATCCCATCTAAATATTTAGATAAATCTTTATTATAGGAACTAAACAATAGTGAAAGAATTAAATGCTGAGTTGGCTGTTTGTATCTTAAAATATTCGTATTATCATTTGTATCATTCAGATAAACTGACTGGTTTTTTTGTGTCCTATCTTCCTCAATATTTACAATTGATAATACAATGGGGGTTTTTGATGCTAAAAAATCATCGCCATCATTTAGCATAGCAATATTAGTAATATCAATTACTTCGTCAAGTGGATCAACTAATTTACTAAGATTTTCTAATACAATTTTTAAGTCCATATCATTTTGATTTTGATCATATAGAATACTATCTTACAAATAAACCTCTATAAACCTGATAATGATGTTGTTAAAAAAACCACCTTTACAGGAGTTTAGTCACCCCTATTTAATTAATTTTAACCTAATTTTTTTTCTTGTAATTTTTTTTATTTGAGTTTCAGAAATTCATAAAACTTTTTAATTTCTCTGTCAATTCAAATAAATTCTTGGATTAAGTTTTCCAGTTATTATTACTATTATTATTATTAAATATTTTAGCTTTAGATAATAAAAATGTCAATATTCATTTTTAGAAATGAATTGTTAATTGTCAATATTCCGTTGTAATAATTTAAATGCCAATTCGAAAGTTTTGTGTATTATTCCCAATAAAGATTTAGGGAGGTAAAAATTGTATCGAGATTCCATTTATGAAATTTTCATAGTTCACAATATGATTTTCAGTCAAATATCGCCCGAACATTTAGAAATCTAACTTACAAAACTAATTATTCCCTAATGAGTATTTAATGTTGTCTTCTAATTCCTAAATTTTATCTAAAACTTCATAACAAGCTAAAATTAAGTACTTTAAAAATATCTTCCAAATTTATTTTTTATAAATAATAATAAATTAACATAATATTTTCAATTATTTATTCTAATAAAAAACTATTAAATAGAAATAAACCCACTGAAATCCAGCATTTTAAATTCTAATCATGTAAAATCATACAAAAAAAACATTTAAGTATTTAAACAAGCTTCTCAAAAATGCATCAGAAATTAATATAAATTTACTTTCAAAATGAAATTTACTTAACATTTTAATTTGTAAAACAATTTATATTAATTTCCTTTGTTATAAATTAAACATTTAATCAATAATAAGTCATAAAAATGAAAGTAGTCCTTCGAACATTCGACCTCAAACTTAAACATACTTTTACAATCTCAAGAGAATCTTATGATGTCCAACCAACTTTAATAGTCGAATTACAAAGTGAGGGTTTTTCTGGATATGGTGAAGCTACTTCAAATCCCTATTATAAAATTACTGTCGCATCGATGCAGCATAATTTAGAGAAAATCATTCCATTTATTGAAAAAATAACTGATGAGACACCTGAAGAATTTTGGGATATTGCACATCGGTTATTAGGAAATGATATGTTTTCACTTTGTGCCTTAGACATTGCGTATAATGATTTGTATGCTCGAAAAAAAGATAAAAAATTATATGAATTATGGGGCTATGCTACAAATAACAATCCAAAAACCGATTTTACTATTGGTATTGACCGCATAGAAAAGATGGTGTCAAAAATGAAGGAAATGCCTTGGCCAATTTATAAAATTAAATTAGGAACAAAAGAAGATATCGCAATTGTAACTGAATTAAGGACACATACAGATGCTATTTTTAGAATTGATGCCAATTGTAGTTGGACCGTTGATGAAACTATTAATAATGCTGTTGAATTAAAAAAATTGGGAGTTGAATTTTTAGAACAACCATTACAAGCAGACAATTGGGAAGGACATGCTGCAGTTTTTAAACATTCAGTACTCCCTGTAATTGCAGATGAAAGCTGCATTATAGAAGACGATGTAGCCAAATGTCACCATCATTTTCATGGTGTAAATGTAAAACTGGTAAAATGTGGTGGACTCACATCAGCTAGAAGAATGATTGCTCATGCAAAAAAATTGGGAATGAAAACGATGGTGGGCTGCATGACAGAATCTTCGGTTGGTATTTCGGCAATTGCTCATTTACTGCCAGAACTAAATTATGTTGATATGGATGGTGCTTTACTCCTAGCAGAAGACATCGCAACAGGTATAACAATTTCGAATGGAATTATAAACTACTCCGAATTGAATGGAACTGGAGTTCAATTAATCTCCTAAATAATGACTGTAGAAAATTTTCCTGATCGAATAATTATAATTGACAATGTCGAATATCTATATTTTGGTGGAACCAATTATCTTGCAATGTCCACCAATATTGATTTTCAGCATATTTTATTTGAAAGCATCAAGAAATGGGGAACGGCATATGGCAGTTCTAGAAATTCAAATATCAAACTGTCGGTTTATGATATTGCCGAAAAAATATTAGCAAAAAATATGGGAACAGATACTGCTTTGGCAGTTTCTTCAGGGATGATAGCAGGAAAATTTGTACTGGAATATCTTTCGAAAGTTACAAATGCAATTTTTCATTTTCCTGATACACATCCAGCTTTAATGGATTCTTCAAGTCTTCCTATAATTATAAATGGAAAACTGAACACTAAAATATTCGATTCCACAATTTCTAAAATTGGAGTTTTAGCAGATTCAATTCCTGGATTTAAAATTGAACCTGTTGATTTAAAAATTTTGTTAGAAATTCCATATGACAAGGAACTGTTTTTGGTTATTGACGAAACCCATAGTTTTGGAATTTATGGTAATGAGTGGCAAAATTATCTAGAAAAGGATAATATTAAAATAATAAAGATTGCCTCAATGGGAAAAGCACTAGGACTTTCAGGAGGTGTTATTGCGAGTAATTATTCTATAATTTCAGAAATTAGAAATCAAAAGACCTTTATAGGATCTTCTGGAATGAATCCTGCTTATTTGAATACTTTTGTCAATGCACAAGAACTATATCTAGAACAAAAACAAAAATTACAACAAAATTTAAATTATTTGGATACTCACTTTATTAATAGGAATGGATTTATATTCCATGCTAGCTATCCTGTAATTTACTTTGAAAATGCATCTGTTACCGAAAAATTATTGAACAACAGAATCATAACTACTTCTTTTAACTACACAAATAGTTCTGAAAAACTGAATCGAATTGTAATTACTGCTAATCATACTTTTCAAGATTTAGATCACCTGATATCACAATTAAACACTTAAAAACTGTTTTTAAATTAATAGATTTCGATACGGAATTTAAACTACTAATTATAAAATAAAAAAGAGTGGATATATATTCCGTATTTGATGCAGAATAACTTCCTTTTTCTATAGGAATTGCAAATCAATTTCTATTTTTGCATAAAATAAATTGTAAATCCTAAAATTCGTTAATTTACCCCCCCAAATCGCTTTACTTTTCGGGACAAATAGACAACTAAATTATATAAGACCATAAAAATAATATCCTACATGAAAAAAATAGAAGCAATTATTCGAAAATCAAAATTTGAAAAAGTAAAAGAGGCTTTACACAAAATTGACGTTAATTTTTTTACCTTTTGGGATGTAACTGGAGTTGGAAATGAACAAGAGGGTCATGTATACCGTGGGGTTACTTATAGTACTGCTGATATTCAGAGAAGATATATTTCAATAGTGGTATCAGACCCTTTTTTAGAAAGAACTGTTGAAACAATATTAAATACAGCTTACTCTGGAATGGTTGGCGACGGAAAAATATTTGTTTCTGAAATACAGGAAACTTATAGAATAAGAACTAAAGAACATGGAATAGACGCTTTAAATTAATCCCAAAACATATTAAAAACGTTAGCTGTATTTTTAATACAGCTATAACTATACGGACTTATATTTTTCATACAATTATATATCTATACCTAAAGAGAATAACAAAATTGTTTACGCTCAAGGTAAACATTAAACTATTTATCTTCTAAATTTAATTAAAATGGAACTTCTCTTCTTTTTGAGTAGGCCAACTATTCAATTAGCCTATAAACTAAAATAATGATTATATTTTGAACATTATAAATTCAGTTGTCTCAAAATATTAAATTAGCATTAAAATCCCATTTTATAGAGACCTAACCATATAACTTAATTTTAAACGAAACGACTAATTAATCTCATAATTAGCTTTTTCTCTATGCGTTTAAAAAACACAAATTGAGTTACACCCAACTGCTTCATGTAATTTTAATGGTCTTTGATTCTTTTTTTTTGTAAATCGAGGATTTTTTAATTTCAATTCTTAATTACCAAAAATCTATTACTATATAAAATATTTTATATTTTATTTTCTAAAAAGTAATTCATTTATCATTACCTCATTTGAATTTCAAAATTCAATCTTTAGACAAAATTTAAGTGTTTATTTAAATCTATTCATAAATAAATTGATTTTTATATCGAAAAAATAAAGATATTTTTTAATACATACCCTCAAAATTAAGGGGTAAAAAATAACAAATCAATAAAAATGACACTAAATACCCATATTAATTTTGGGGTTTAACATATTAATATACTTTTATAGAAATTAAAAACGAAAAAAAATGTTTAAACTAGTTTTTAATTGTAATTATATTAAATATTAAAAAAGTATTAAACATTATTACTCAATTCATTAAAAAAAAACCATTTATGAAAAAAATTGAAGCAATTATTCGAAAATCAAAATTTGATGAAGTTAAAACAGCTTTACATCAAATTGAGGTTAATTTTTTTACCTATTGGGATGTTACAGGTGTAGGAAATGAAAAAGAAGGTCATGTATATAGAGGAGTTACTTATAGCACATCCGACATTCAAAGACGTTATTTATCAATTGTGGTATCAGATCCTTATTTAGAAAGAACAGTTGAAGCAATTTTAAAAACTGCTTACACAGGCATGGTAGGTGACGGAAAAATATTTGTTTCTGAAATTCAAGAGACCTATAGAATCCGAACAAAAGAAAGCGGAACAGATGCTGTTAACTAATCGAACAAACTTAATTACAATAAACAAATAAAAGAAATATTATGGATACGAATACTGCAATGGACTTAATGTGGGTGTTAATCGCCGGAAGTTTAGTGTTTTTTATGCAAGCTGGATTTACACTTGTTGAAACTGGATTTACCAGATCAAAAAACACTGGAAATATAATAATGAAAAACTTAATGGATTTCTGTATCGGAAGTGTCGCTTTCTGGGCAGTAGGATATTCATTAATGTATGGTAAATCAATAGGAGGCTTAATTGGAGACGTGAGTGAGTTTTCATTTTTCGATAGCGCTGCAGATATGCACAGCCTGTTCTTTCAAACTGTATTTGCTGCTACTGCTGCAACAATAGTTTCTGGAGCAATTGCCGAAAGAACAAAATTCACCACTTATTTGATTTTTTCCTTATTAATGACTTTAATCATCTACCCAATTTCAGGTAGCTGGGTATGGAATGCTGGAGGATGGCTTGCAAAAATGGGTTTCACCGATTTTGCTGGATCAACAGTAGTACATGCAGTTGGTGGTTGCGCTTCATTAGTAGCTGCAGCTTTGGTAGGACCTAGAATTGGAAAATACACAGACGGAAAATCAAATGCAATACCTGGTCATAATTTAATGATAGGCGCATTAGGAGTATTTATTTTATGGCTAGGTTGGTTTGGTTTCAACCCTGGTTCCCAGCTTGCAATTTCAGGAGACAATGCTTTTGCAGTTGCTAAAATATTTATTACCACAAATTTAGCTGGTGCAGCTGGTGCTTTAGCCGCCATGTTTATTACTTGGATATTTTACAAAAAACCAGATATCTCAATGACTCTTAATGGTGTTTTGGCTGGATTAGTTGGAGTTACAGCTGGTTGTGCCGCTGTTAGCCCAATTGGCGCATTAATGATTGGACTTATCTGCGGGATCACAGTTGTTTTTTCTATTGAATTTATAGACAAAAAATTAAAAATTGACGATCCAGTTGGTGCTGTTTCAGTACACGGGGTTTGCGGAGCATTAGGAACTATATTAGTTGGAGTTTTTGCCACAGATGGTGGCTTACTTTACGGTGGTGGTTTTGAAAAACTAGGAGTTCAAACAATTGGGGTATTAGCGATCGGAGCTTGGGCAATGGGAGCCTCTTTTGTAGTTTTATTTATCCTTAAAAAAACAATTGGACTAAGGGTAACTAAAGAAGAAGAAATAGATGGCTTAGACATTCACGAACATGGTACCAATGTTTATAACGACTAAGTTTTATAATCATCAATAGTTTAAAATAAAAAATGCTGACTTGTAAAAAGTCAGCATTTTTTTATAAAAAAATGTCCCGTCCTGAAATAGCGATACACAAAAAGTATCCTAATGGAAAAACATGAAGAAACACGCTATGTTAAGCGAACACAAAAAGATTACTCAATGTCTTTTAAATTACAAATTGTTCAAGAAATTGAGCGAGGTCAGCTCACAGTTACAGAAGCTGCGAAGACTTATGGCATTCAAAATAGAACAACTGTTGTTAATTGGCTAAAAAAATTCGGTAACTTTGATTGGGAAAATCAAACACCATTTACTATGTCAAAGTCACCAGAACAAAAGATCATKGAGCTTGAAGCCAAAGTGAAACTTCTAGAGAAGCAGAAGTCCTTTTTGGAGAGACAAGCCTTTGTTGCAGATAAGAAAGCAATCATTTTTGATATGATGATTGATATCGCAGAAGAAGAATATAAAATTGACATACGAAAAAACTCTCCACCCGAACAATCGACCATTTTAAAGACAAAGAACAGCAAACAATAATGTTCGCCTGTAATTTGTTCGGGATAGACAGACAGGTTTATTATCGAAGAATTAAAAGAAAAATTAACAAGGAAGCTAAAGCAATTGAAGTCGTGTCAATGATT
>NZ_SMFK01000009.1 GCF_004349355.1 Flavobacterium cellulosilyticum
ATAAAATCAACTTTGAAATACTAGATGAAGTTTACGATGACATGATTATCAAAAAAGGAGACTTATTTATCACCATTGAAGAGTCTGATTTGGTTAATCTGGTCAAACAAATTAGAGATGAAGAATATGTTTTAGGTAAAGACATCGGAATAATATCTTACAACGATACACCCCTAAAAGAACTTCTGGGAATTACTGTTATATCAACTGACTTTAATAAAATGGGAGCTACAGCTGCTAGCATGATACTCAATAATGAAAAAGGAGAAGTCAAAATCCCTTTTAATTTTATTGATAGACAATCTATTTAGAAAGTAATATGTCGTCCTAAAAAACATTTCCAAACGAAATAATATTAATTAATTTGTATTACTATTATACCATTTAATTGCATAATATAAGCAGGGTTCATTGCCTGTATTAGATAAGTTATGAGGAATATTTGGTCGGACTAAAATAACGCTGCCTGCACTAGCAACATAGTTTTTATTATCAATATGCATCGTAATATAGCCTTTCAATAACAACATAATTTCTTCAGCCTGATGAGAATGAGATGGGTGACTATCTTCACCAGGATTCAGCATCGTTGAATGTGCTTCTAGCCTCTTAAACATAGAAGTCGGCTTGTCAAATACGGATCTAGATTCTCCCTTATTCGTTTTCTTTATAACCAATTCATCCCAATCTTTCATTACAGAACCACCATTTTCTTTACCTCGGCTTATATCTACTGGATTTGTGGATTGAAACCCAAGCACATAATAACTAACAACTTTATCAGATGCATTGTGAAAATTTTGTATATCACCAGCTTCAATCAATGCAATACTTCCAGTAGATACTATTTTTACGGTATCATTTATAATTATTGTAAGTGGTCCCTCTTTAACAATAATCAACTCTTCACGATCCATTAAAGCTCGAGGAGGATGATTCGTTTTTCCTGGTGCCAACGTAGAAGAATGCATACTTAACATGGCAAGATCGGTTGTATTTCCTAGAACTTTAATTTTCTTTTTAACATCTAAGCCGTTTTGTGTATCAATAGTATTTAATTGATAAACACCAGATTGCAATTTCTCAGTTTGTGCTCTCAAAACAATAGTTGAGAATAATAATGCAAGCAAAATAATTTTACTAAGTATAATTGACCCTACAAAATTGGCGTTACAATTGGACCATTGTATTGAATCTATTTTCATATATATAAGATTATTTTTTAGCAAAAGATTCAGCTTCTTTATTTAGAGTTTCTTTACTAGGCGTGTTTCCATCTTTTACAATAATCCGGTATTTAAAAGTTACTGATTTACCTGCATCCAAAGAGAAGTTTAATTTTTCTTTTCCACCACTCATAACTTCTTGACCAAGTGTATTTGCGGCAAATAATCCGTATCCGCGGGCATGCCAATACGTAGGATAGCCAGGATTTTTAGGATGGTCAATAATAGCGATTGCAATATCTTTACCATTTTTTTGTCCATAAATCATGCACCAATTTCCACGAGTTCCCCATACATCATTACCGGTGACACCTTCACTACTTAGAAAATTCCCCGTGATACCTTCATTATTTAATACCGCCACTTTGGTAGCAATGCCTTGTGCGTCGGTAAAAATTTCAGGTTTTTGAGAAGGCATTTCCAATTCTCTCGTTACCCTAATTCCTAAAATACCTTCTTTATTGTCTTTAAAAGTAACTTTTTCATTCTGAGCTGTAAGTGTCGTAGTACGATCAATCGTTCTGCTGTTGATGTCTCCGCTAAATACCAAAATTGTATTTTCCTTTAGTAGTATATTCCCTTTGATGTCGACCCAATTGGAGCTTACTTCTAATTCGCCATTGTGTGGTCCTGGTTTTACAGCCACAATTTTTTGATGGCGTATGCTGCCATATTTGGGTTTGTCTTCCGCTTTAATGGCATCCGAATTATTCCAAAAATCCAAACCATTTACATCTCCATAGTTAAACCACATTCCAATATGGTGCGGGTGATCTGTTCTTTCATTTGCTCTGGTTGCCAATGGGAATCCTCTGGTAACGGTTATACCCGAAGCTGTAACAAGCGGAAAAAGAACTGGTTTGTCAATTTTAGTTCCATAGAGATAAGCAGTGAAAAATTGACCGTCTATTAGAACATCTATCTTTTGCTCTTTTTCGTTTTGCACAAAAGCAACCTTTTTTTGAGCAGATAAATTGGTAAATGAAAATAAACACGATGCGCAAATACTAATATATTTTATAAATTTCATCTTGTACTTTATTAAAGTAATTATTTTAAATAGGATTTAAATGGTTCGAAAGGCTTACCTCCAACCATTATTTCCTGAGTTTTTTCATCAAAAGTTGCTTTTTGACCGGTAAGCACAGCTGCATTGGTCATAATTGTTGCTATAGAATGGCTATACCCCGCTTCTACTGGAGCATTTGGCTGCTTGCGACTTCGCACACATTCCATCCAATTTCGAATGTGGTTAGAAGTTAACTTATCCCCTCCTGTATTTGCTGAAACAACCAAGGGTTCTACTGCTGATAAACTTGATTCAGGTAATAAAAACGGCTTCATTCCGGCGGGAGCAGCAAACTTTTCAGTCAATCCTCCCGCTGAGGAAACTGTATTAGTATTGAGATTTAATTGTCCACCATTAGAATAGTATATTTCAGCAGGTTTCTCGTCTCCATTATGCATTCGAGAGCCAAATGTAACTTGAAAGCCCGAAGTTGAATCATTGCTTGGTCCATAATCAAAAGTTGCATTAATGGTATCCCAATTTTTTCTACCATCTTTCCACATGTAAATTCCTCCATTGGCTACAACACTTCTAGGATGTTGCAATCCGCTAAACCAATGCACCGTATCTATCTGGTGACTCATCCATTGTCCTGGCAAGCCTGAGGAATAGGGCCAAAATAATCGGAACTCCAAGTATTTTCTTGCATCAAAAGCCTCATATGGGCGGTTCATGATAAATCTTTTCCAGTCGGTATCCGATTCCATTAACTGAGTTACTGTTTCTGGTCTTCTCCAACGCATCGGTTGGTTTACATTCCAGGTTAATTCTACCATAGTTAAAGCGCCAAATTTTCCGGATTTAATATACTGTTCCGCTACTTGATAATTATTTCCACTTCTTCTTTGAGAACCAATTTGAACAATTCTATCAGAAGCTTTTATGGTATTATAAGCGTTCCGATTGTCTTCCATTGTTTCTGCAAAAGGTTTTTCGCAATACACATCGCAGCCCGCTTTAACAGCCTCTGTTGCATGCAATGCATGTTGAAAATCTGCTGTGCTTACAAATACGGCATCAACGAGTTTTTTATCATACATTTCTTCGTTGTTTCTACATGCAATCACATCATGGCCCATTTTTCCCTTCCATAAAGCAGCTCCTTCTTCCCTTCTTTTATTCCAAATATCAGATACAGCGACAACGTCAAAATTCAATTCCTTATAGTGGTTCATAAAACAAGGAACATGGGAACTTTTGTGCCTATCTGAAAAGCCAACAACTCCAACTCTCACCCGATCATTAGCACCCATAACTCTACCATAACTTTTGGCGCTAAGCCCAAATCCTCCCATATAAACTCCTGCTGACGCTATAGCAGTGTGTTTAATAAATTTTCTTCTTGAATTTTCCATTGTGAAGTTAAAATTGATTAATATTCCCGAATATTCTATTGTGATAGTTAGACTTAATTGAACTCTTTAATTTTAATGCTCTTAAATGAAACATGGTCTCCGTGGTCTTGCAAAAGAATCCTTCCTTTTTTTGCCATTCCAAAGTTGGGCCAATCTTCGTATTTACTAACAGCTACTAAATCTAAAAACTCCTTAGAACCTCTAGTAAACTCTAAAACTTTAAAGCCATTTAAAAAATATTCCACTTTATTATTTGGTAGAACTCGAACTATTCCTTGATTCCATTCTCCAATAGGCTTAATACTATTATCAGGTTTTTTTGCAGTAATTAAATCATATAAAGAAGCTAACGTGCGGTTACCGTCTCTACCTAATTTAGCGTCCGGATGTTTGGCGTCATCTAAAATTTGATATTCTAAACCAATTGCAGATCCTTTATTGCCTTCGGATTCTGTCACGAAATATTTTATTCCGCTATTGGCTCCTTCGGTCAATTTAAAATCAAACTTCAGTTCAAAAGCACCATATTCTTTTTCAGTCACAATATCTCCTCCATTTGTAGATTCGGCGCCCCCAGATTTTTGAACACTTAAAACACCATCCTTTATCTCCCATCCTTTTTCGGGAAACACTGTTTTATACGCTCCTCTCCATCCTTTGGTTGATTTTCCATCCCATAAAAGGGTGTAGCCATTCTTCTTTTCTTGTTCAGAAATAGTATTTGTAACAAAATTTGCAACAGCGATACCATCATAAGGAGAAGCTTTTAAATGGTCCGTCATGATTCTGATATTTCTCCATTTAATTTGTTTTCCTGGCATGTCACTTTTCCCAATGGAATGAACCTGCAGAGCAATAAAACCTTCAGCCGTCATATCATCAATCACATGTGCAGTTGGAATTCCATTGATCCATGTTCTTATTGTGTTTCCAATACATTCTACTCTATATCTATTCCAAGCATCTTTTTTAAAGGCTTTTTTGCCTTCTGGATTCATGTCCATCGGATACAACCAACCTCTTCTGGCTTCATCATAAATACCGCCACTATAAGCTCTTTCTGACGGATCAACCTCTACCTGATAGCCATGCACTCTTCCCTCTTTATAATCAGCTTTACTTAAACTCCTTATCTGGACACCCGAATTGATGTCATTTGCCACAAATAACTCAAATTCAAGAATAAAATCACCATATTTTTTTTCTGTTGACAAAAATGAATTGGGTTCATTACTTACCGTAGTACCGATAATTTCACCATTTTTGGCTTCGTATTTGGCTTTTCCATTCAATTGTTTCCAACCTTGCAAATCTTTCCCATTAAAAAGTTGCTGCCATTTTCCCGTAGGTGTTTTTGTCTTAACTTTTGAAACGGAATTTAGCTCACTATCCCTATTTATTGGAACCCCAACACTATTGGATATCATTTTCACTCCCTTTATTGATGCTTGCTTTACACCACAAAAAGCATTTAAACTAATAATAAATGCCATCAAGAACTTAAAATTCCTCATAATTTTAATTTAAAGAATAATTAACAATTTGGAATCTAAAAATAACACTTATTTAACACAGTACTATCCTGTTGTGTCCTGTTTTTTTTTCTTATAATTTTTCAGTAGCGATTCTAGAAAAAGGAACTAATTTTATATTTGGTTTTGGAGCAGGTTTCATTCCCGTTCCCATGTAAAAACTCGTGTGTGGCGGCTGATTATATCCTACATTTTGCCATGCTATACTCAATCGATATTGTGGATCATGCATCAGAGTATATTGTTTGATCGCTGTTGGAATTGTCGTAGAATAAATTCTTAACTCTTTATTATCGGTACTTCTTAAAATTAATTCTTCTCTCCAATCTCCTAAAATATCAGCAGATAAAGCTGGAGTTGATTTGGAACCGTTATTGGACGATGCACCATTTGCAGTAAATAATCTACCCACGCCATATTTGTCAATATAATTGGAGTTCAGTAATTCTCTTGAAGAATCTCCATCCCAATAAATTAAAAAATTAGCAGACCTTGGTGCTAAACCAATTACATTTCCTTTGATATCAAATAGACTAGAGGAACCCGACCACCACATTTGCGCACCAATCCGACTAGAATCAATATTATCGGCAACACCCCGTCCGACATCTTCATTTTCAGAAGCTGTAAACAAAACTTTTCCTGTGGCAGCAGAAAATAAAGCAACTCCAGGGCCCTTTGTTCCTTCTTCAATTTCATGTACTCCAAAAACCTCTAAACCTGGTGTTTCTGGGTCTAAATCAGTGACATGAAGTGCGTCACCATGTCTAAATCCAGTAGTGTACATTCCTTTTCCATCATCATCAACACACATCGCCCCAAAAATAATTTCATCTTTTCCATCATTGTCAACGTCCGCAACTGAAAGACCATGATTTCCCATTCCAGAAAATGGATTATTACCATCTTGACTATCAAAAACCCATCTAGATGTTAATTTATCATCCTTATAATCCCATGCGGCCAAAACAGTTCTTCCATAATAACCTCTACACATAACTACGCTAGGATGAACACCATCTAAATAAGCAATACAAGCCGTAAAACGATCTACTCTATTTCCTGTTGCATCATTTTTACCATTTCCTCCTTTTCCACCCCACGCGCCAATATTACCTCTAGCTGGTATATATTCACTAGTTGTGATAAGTTTGCCGGTCTTTCCATCAAATACTGAAAGATATTCCGGACCACTTATTATTTTACCGAAAGTAGGGGAATCTGGATTGGTATCTCTCCAATCTTTTGAAACATCTCCTACCACATTATGTGCGCTATCCATTGTACCATCAGCTGTTTTACAAACAAATTCAGCAATACCATCTCCATCAAGGTCATAAACCATAAATTGGGTATAATGTGCTCCTTCTCGAATATTTTTTCCTAAATTAATTTCCCACAAAAACTGTCCTTCCAAAGTATAGGCTTGAAAAACTGGAGAATCGGTAATTCCTTTAAAAGAATTATCCGCACCTTTTCCTGTCATATGAACAATTAAATCATATTTCCCATCCCCATTTAAATCACCTACAGAAACATCATTTGGAATATAACCTGCAATTTCTTTTAATGGAATTGATAAATAATCTTTATCAGGACTAAATGCAGGAATCGTAAAACTGCCAAGTGCCTCTTTTTCGACTCCGTTTTCAACTGTTTTTACAAACCAAGTATTTGATTCGTGCTCTTTTGCTTCAGTATCAATAAGATTTGTAGCTCCAGAAATTTGATTTTCATTGACGCGCACGGCTTTATTATTACCACTTTTTCGATATAAATTAAAGAATAAGTTATCAGGATCAGTTCCTAAAACGCGCCAACCAATATAAAAATGTCCTTTTTCTTTGACTGCGATAATACCTCGATCCAGAGTTTCCATTTGGCGTTGCCCAAAAACTAACGAAGTTGAAAAATGAATTAAAATAAGGAGTAAAAAGAGTTTTTTTGTTTGTGGTTTCATAGTTGTTTTTGTCTGCAAAGTGATTGGTTAATATTGTTGGTTTTCTATGACTTAAAAATCTAGAAATGGTTTAATCCTAAAACCAAATTGACATATTCAATTGGTATTCAAATAGGTCAATTGTGTATTAGAATAGTTTAAAATTCATTGAATTGAAATTATGGCATTGGCATTAAACCTTCCCATTTTACATTCCAAGTTCCATCTTTTGGAAATCCTGGGTTATTTTCTGTTGTTCCGTCCCAACCAGCGCACATCATTGCAATTGTGGTCAATAATCCTCCATTTCCTGGTAAGTATAACGTCAATCTTTCCGATTGATAATTGTGTCCGTTTTTCAAATAAGTATTCGTGATTACATTCATAAACAACGCATCAATTGCTTTTTCTGGCATTTGCAAACGCGCAGCACTCATTGCTGTCATTGGGAAATCCCATCCCCAAGTTTTATCCCAAGACCAAGTGTCCCAAACCAAATCGAAGGTATTTTTCATAATTTTCTTGTCCAAAAGACTCGTTTCTGGCAACATTCCAAAAGTTCCTAAAACAGAGGGATGATCGGTTTTGAATTCCGGATTAGTATACGAATCTTTAGCGCTTTCGGTAGCCAAATAAACGTTGTCTGCAACAGGCAATGGTGCTAATTTAGCCAAAACATCTTGCCATTCTTTTGGAGCAGGTTCATTCAATCTTTTTTTCCAAGCCAATGCCGTGTTCAATGCCCAATTCCAATACGCCAATTCATAAGTTGGATTAAAAGTTTCCATAGCTTTGAAACGCTCTTGTGCAGGAATTACACCTGGACCTAAAACATAGACCTTTTTTTCAGCGTCATAATGTGCAAACGAAGCCATAAAATCGGCAGTGGCAAAAACGCGTTCTTTGTATTTTTCTAATGTTGCTGGAGTTGGGGTATCCCTATACAATAATTCGGCATAAGTGATGAAATGTGGCTGTTGCCAAATCAAAAAAGAACCAATCGAAGAAGGACTTTCGTTTCCATCGGGATCCGTCATTTTTTGCCATCTTGCACCTTTAAAACCTTGTCGTTCTGCTAGTTTTTTTGCTTTATCGAATGCATTTTGATACCAAGGCATACTTTTTTCTAATAACTCAGGTCTGTTCCAAAGCGGAAAATGAATGCCGTGCCACCAGTGCATTTCCAAATGCGGTTTTCCGTACCAACTGTTATAAGTTAAACCTGTTTCTTGTGGTGGATTTTTACCCGTACATTGAATTTTAGTCAGGTATTGCGAAAGAATAACCCTTCGTTCCAATTCGTTTGCTCGAGAATCAGTACAATCCGAAAAATCAACTGCCGCACCACTTTGCCAAAAGTGTTGCAGGCCTAAAACACTACTATTTTCAATAGCTGTAAATGTTGGAATCGCTGCTACTTTTTTGGTAGTTTGCGCAAACAAACAACTCAATTCTATCGTTTTTGTTTTAGTAGGTGTTATAACAAAATAATGAGCTCCTGTTTTTTTGAATTCGGCATTTCCTTTCCATTTCAAGTGAATATTATAAGAAAGACTGTCCATTACGTGAGTAACAACGGCCGATGTTTTTGTGCTTTTAGTAATGTCACTTTTATAATTTTGAGTTCCTTCCCATTGGGTTCCCATATCAGCCCATTCGCCAGTAGGAAACGGAATTCGTAAGCGAATTTTCAAGCGTCCTTGCGCTAATAAATCGGATTCCACTTTTACTCCAACAGCATCTTTTTCTTGATGACAAACGGTATGAACTTTTACCGAAACACCTTCTACTATAAATGAACTTTCTATTTCCCCAGTCCATAAATTCAAGGTTTGATTAATAGTTTCGATATCTTCCGCTTTTGCCAAACTACCGTCTTTTTTGGTAATTTCAAAACCCAAATTTCCCAATTGCAACAAATGCGGATTTTGTCGGAACCAATTTACAGCTTCATTTTTGCGTGGCGATGCTTTTTCTTGAACACTATACGTAATCGTTCTTCCATACTGATGGTAGTCTTTCAAAGTTTCCGAAAATTTGTAGTTATTAGTATTCGGATAACTATCCCAACCCCATTCTGATTCAGTACCCAAAGGAACTCCATTTTGATATTTTTCCGGAAAAGATTGCAATCCTGTTGCATCAACAGTAAAAGCAAAAGCGCCATTTCCAACAGACAAAGAGGCCAAGGTGTCGATAGCTGTGATTTTCACATTATGACGAGTTACTAGCACTTTTCGGTCAATTTTTGATTGGGCAATCATTGCGATAGAAAATAGGAAAACTGTAATGATTAGGTATTTTTTCATCGGTTGTTAATTTATAGAAAGGGTTGTGTTTATATTACTATTATTTTTTTGAATTGCTATTGAAAAGGCCATTGAAATATTTTATCTCACCAATGTTACACTCATTAATCCAATTACCACATCATTGGCAATGGTTTTTAGAGTGATATTTTTCAATGTTTTATTTTTATTTAAAGGTAAATCCAAAATCGTAGCTGCTCCACCATCGACCCCATATTTGCTGAATCCTTTTATAGATTTGAAATCATCGAAAGTTCGGGAAATAATTCCTGATTTCAGATAAACTCTCGGTGGTTTTGGAGCATCGGTGGTAAAAGCCAATCCATTTGTGAAATAATCTTGCTCTATCGGCCACCAGTTTTCTGGGTTTTTAAGTTGTAAAACTTCCGAAGTCCCATCACTATAATGTACTACTATTTCGCCATTTACGAATCGGCTTTGCATTGGATTGGTGGTTCCAGCCATCATCATATATATATGTGACGCTTTTCCATTCAATGGAAAACTCATGCTTTTTGGGAAATTATCCCACATCGAGGTAAAAGCAATGTTTTTAAAACTAGAATCCGAAGGAGTTTCGAAAGAAATTCCTTGTGGACTGCTTATTTGATTGTTGATTTTGGCGTTTTGGCGCAAGCCAGAATCATCAATTTTTACATCTAAATTAGGATAACACCAATTACCAATTCCTTGTTTTGGCAATTGCAAAGTAGGCGATGTCGGTCTTGGCGAAAGGTATTCCTGATTGAAAATATCCGTCACTTTCGAATTGAAATTCTCGGTCAGTGAAACCGTTTCTAATTTAGTTTCTTTAGGTAATAAAATATCCCAATTGGTGAACGAAATAGGAACTGTTTTACCTTCATTGGTTTTTAAAACGAAAGCATTGGTGCCCGAAATAAAATTCTCTAAAGGTACAGTAATCGTGGTTTCGCTGTATTTTCGTAAACTTACTAGTTGTGAAATTGTAACCCCAAAAGGATTAAAAACTAAGTTGCCTTCAATTGTTTTTTGGCTATTGTTTTTAATAGTAAAAAGCAAGTTGTTGTTTTTTATTTGATCGTTAAATACTTCGATTTCGGGTTTTACAATCAGGTTGATGGGACTCCACCAAATCATATTTCCTTGTTGCAGTTTTACAAAAAAAGTGGCGTTTTCTTTGGTTTTCAAATTCGCTTTTAGTTCTGAATTGGAATTCGAAATTTCACTCAAAGCAGCTTGAGGATCGTATATTTCAAGGATTTTTGATTTAGCAGTTTCTAAGTGAATGCTTTCTCCTATACAATAACTTTTTTCTATTTTAGGTTGTTCTAATTTTTCTCCTTCCCAAGAAACAGCGATGTTGTAATTTTCTTTAAAAGGACTTTCGATAATCAATTGTGGATTTCCTACTGCATTGGAATTGGTTTTCCAACTTGAATTTTCACCGTTGATAGTTACCGATTTAATCGTTTCGAAAGGAATTTTTACCACCAACTTCAAAGCCATTTTTGTTGTAAAATGAGTTTTGATTTGATAGGAATCGGTGTTGTTATTTCTTTTAAAAGAAAAAGAAACATCGGGGATTTCTAGAGCCGCATTGTCCCATTTTACTGGAAGTCCGGGACGAATCGTCAAAGTATTTTCCAAAGCATTGGGTTGAATACCAAAAAGACCTTCGACCAAAGTTCGCGCTGTCATTCCAATTGGATCTGCAAAATCACGGTAGAGTTCGCCACGCATTGCATCATAAAACGAAAGCTGTTCAAAACCGCCCGGAGAAGCACCCAAATACATGCTGTCAACCAAGGCACTTTCCCACATTTTGAAAGCCGTTTCCGATTGTCCGTTTTGCCAAAAAGCCAATGAAGTGTGCAATTGTTCCCCTAATGCCACATTGTTGATCGACCAATCGTAGGGTTGCCAGTTGGTGGTACTTATGGCATACAAATCTTTTTTGTCCAATCCTTCGGCAGCAATTGGAATATGCGGAATTTTGGCATCCACATAATGAAGCATTTGATATTCCTGAAACGGATTCGCCAATTCCGAATCTATGGTGTGGTAAATGCTCCAAATTCCCGGTGAGTCATGTACTAATTGATTTCCGATAGCATCTTTATATTCGGCAAAAATTCCTTTTTTGGGAATCCAAAGTTGAGCATTCGCCCCATCAGAAATGGTTTTGGCTTCGTTTAAAAACGGAGTGGTATCCTCATTTAATATTTTGGCAACAGCCGCCACTTCTTTGTTCGCATAATAATTATAAGCCGAAGAATGGGTTACCGCCCCGCCACTGTATTGCAAGGCATCGCTTGCCCAAATGGCTGCATAAGCATCATAAAGTCCGTTGTTGTTGGTGTCGAAATTTCTTTTTTCCCAAGCTAAATGTCTTTGAATTACGGGAAACATTTCTTTGATAAAAGTTGTATCGCCAGTCCATTTGAAATGGCGCAACATCTGGTCTATGAAAACCAAATTCATATCATAATGATGCGCTTTGGTCGTGTCGTTTGGACTGCGACTGATATAACCACTACTGAACACCGAAGTACCAATTTTTTCTTTTTGACGGGCTAAATTTTTGGTTTCATCGGGAACAATTGGACCTGTCAAGGGACTTTTGAGTTGGGAATGGCTGTAACTCGTAAAATGGGTTTTGGCTCGGTCGTGCCAGCCCAAAGGATCAGCAACATAAGGACCTCGCCAAGCATTTAGATACATTCGCCAAGCAATGGCACCGTGCAAATAGGCAGGACTTTCCCAAATCCCGTCGGCGGCAATGGACAAGGCGCTTCCTAAAGTATTGATGTACGGATCGGGAGTAATGACTTTAACTCGATTGGCCAAAAGTTGTGTTTCTTGAACTGAATTTTCGAAAATTTCGGCCAATTCTTTTTGGCTTTTTGGACTCGTGTTGGTGTTGTTTTCTATCATCCAAAATAATTCAGTTTTCGGAATCGAATTTATTTTTCCAGAAATTACAGTCAAAGAATCAGGAGTGGAATTGAAGAGTTCAAGAGGTGTTTTTTGATGATTGGCATTTGCCAAATGCGTTTCAGAATTGGGAAAATAACCAACCAAAGTCTTGGTATTTCCTGTTTTTTGCTTATTATTTTCTGAACCATATTCTAATAAAAAATCTTCTTTAAAAAATGTGTATTTATTATTAATGCAATATTCTGGCTGCATATAAAATACCGATTCGGGATCGGCGCCAATGTCTCCATCACGACTGAATTTCTTGCCACTTGCACCTCCAAAAGCCCAAATTAGGGAAACATTTTTCGGGATTTTGGTGGCAGTGACTTTTAAAGCAAAACCTTCGCTGTTTTTTAGGGCAACTATTTCAATATTTAGTTCTCCTTTTTCTAAAAGAGGATCACTAATTTTATAGTCCATAATTCCCAAAGTATATCGAGTAACAATGGTTTTGGCTTCGGTAATCCATTTGCTTTTATCGCCTTTTTGTATTCCTAGTTTAAAATTCCCACCCATTCCTGGCATATACATTGCAAACTCAGGCAAATCTCCAGCTTCTACTCTAAAAGCGGTATTGGTTCCATAAAGTGCTCGGTTGAATTTTCGATTGCCATTTTTTAATACAAAACTATTTCCTTCGGGTGAATAATGAATTTTTCGAAGTGGTGCAGACTCTTTTTCTTGACTTATTAAAAGTATTGGAAATAGAAAGAATAGATAGATGAAAATTGATAAAAATATTTTTTTAGTTACCATATAATTTGAAGAAGTGTAAATACTTGTGAATTTTTAAATGTTCAAATAATTTAACGATAGCAATATAATTCTTATTATAATTTAATCTATCCTTTAGTGTCCTGTTTCAGACAGATTTATCGGTTATTAAATACGAGTTCCTAATTTTTATTAATATCAACCCATAGTACAGGACAGTATATTTAAATAGAACTACTAGTTTTGAATATCTAAAATATTAAAATTTAATAAAATTGAAAAAAGTCAGCACACTATTCGTACTTCTTATTTTTTATTGTATGCCATGCAAAATTTTGGCCGTGCATAACGGGAGAACATTCAAAAAAGATTTAGTTCACTCTGAAGTGCAAAATGCTCAATTGTTCAAATTTGGAACTATAAATAGAAACTCAAAAGGAGTTTTAATTACTTCTCCAGTAAATTATAATTCTAATGTAGGTTATGGATTTGATTATGATACTGCCGAGAATGTAACGATAAATGCTATTTATTTTTTAACAAAAAAACCAACTTATTTTTCTGTAAAACTTCCAGAAGGAAATTACCAAGTTGAAGTTACTTTAGGAAGTGATGAAGCGGCTTCAAATGTTACTATAAAAGCCGAATCACGCAGATTGATGCTACAAGAACAAGTTGTTCAAAAAGGGAAACAATTTACTAAAACTTTTAATGTAAATGTTCGAAATTCTAAAATAGACGCGACAACCAGCATGAGTCTTAGAAGTAGTGAAAACGATGATTTGAATTGGGATGATAAACTGACGCTTGAATTTTTAGGAATAGTTGCTGTACAAAGCATTAAAATCACACCAATCGACAATGCAACTGTTGTTTATTTAGCTGGAGATTCTACTGTTACCGATCAAGATGTTGAGCCATGGGCTTCCTGGGGTCAATTTATTACCAACTATTTTGATGATAAAGTAGTAATTGCAAATTATGCTGTTTCAGGTTCAGCTCTGAATTCTTTTAAAGGTGGTCGTCGATTAAAAAAAATATTATCCGTCATCAAACCAAGAGATTATTTGATTATTGAATTTGCTCATAATGATGAAAAAGTAAAAGGAGAAGGTAATGGTGCTTGGGGTTCTTATTCTGATTTATTAACAGAATATGTACAATTGGCTAGAGAAAAAGGAGCTATTCCAATTTTGAATACACCCACACAACGCCGTGCTTTTAATGGAGATGGAACACTAAAACCTACACATGGAGATTTTCCTGATGCAGTTCGAGCCGTTGCAAAAAAATTAAATGTACCACTTATTGATGTGACAAAAATGACTACTCAAATGTACGAAAGTTGGGGTGATGAACCTTCACGAAAAGCATTTGTACAATATCCCGCAAATACCTTCCCGGGACAAGACAAAGCTTTAGAAGACAATACGCATTTTAATAGTTTTGGTGCTAATGAAATTGCATTAGGTGTTGTTGAAGGAATTAAAAAGCTAGATATTCCATTAAAAAAATGTTTAATCAAAGAAACACCATCATATAATCCTGCAAAACCACATGCTTTTTCAAACTGGACACTGCCTATGAGTACCCGCTTTGAAATTGTGAAACCAGAAGGTAATTAATCGTTATTGAAACCACTATGTATGCTACATAAAAACAAACATCTTTTTATTGCTATTATTGTATTAACTCTTTTTTCTACAATTAATAGTTTTGCCCAACAAACAGAAAAAGTATTGCTATCCGGTCAAGATTTTGAACATCCTGTACAATGGGATTTTTATTGCACCGGAGGTAATAATAGTAAAACATGGTCCAAAATAAACGTTCCATCCCAATGGGAATTAGAAGGTTTTGGCGAATATACCTATGGCAGATGGTATAAAGAATTGAACCAAAAAGAACCTAGTAAAGAAGAAGGTTTGTACAAATATGAATTTGAAGTACCAGCCAATTATAAAGATCAAGAAGTTCTGATTGCTTTTGGTGGAGCAATGACTGATACCGAAGTTAAAATAAACGGAAAATTAGCAGGCCCTATTCATCAAGGAGGGTTTTATGAATTCAAATATAATATCACTTCATTGGTGAAAATTGGTGCTAAAAACCTTTTGGAAGTACACGTGTGGAAACATTCAAGCAATAATTCAGTAAATGCTGCCGAAAGAAAAGCCGATTGGTGGCTGTTTGGAGGTATTTACCGTCCAGTTTGGTTAGAGGTTTCTCCAAAAACACATATCACTCATATTGCTGTAGATCCTAAAATGGATGGTGCCATTACTATCGATATGGATTTAACGGCCATTACTAAAAATACTACTGTAGATGCAACTTTAAAAGGATTGGATGGTGAAAAATTTAAAACCTTTAGTTTCCCCATAAAAAAAGGAAGCTCGCAACAACAAATTGCAGCCAAATTTGATAATGTAAAACCATGGAGTCCTGAAACTCCAAATTTATATACTTTACAATTGGTTTTAAAACAAGATGGAAAGACGGTACATCAATTAGAAAAAAGAATTGGTTTTAGAACATTAGAATTCAAAAAACAAGACGGAATTTATGTGAATGGTAAAAAAATCTTGATGAAAGGAATCAATCGTCATACTTTTTGGCCAGAATCTGGGAGAAGTACGAGTAAACGTCTCAGTATAATGGATGGTACCATATTGAAAGGTGCCAATATGAATGCCGTGCGCAGTCACTATCCTCCTGACGAACATTTTCTGGAAGTTTGTGATTCTCTTGGGTTATTTGTTTTGAATGAATTAGCAGGTTGGCAAAATGCCTATGATACAAAAGTAGGAACCCAATTAGTAAAAGAAACGGTAATGCGCGATGTAAATCATCCCTCTGTTATCATTTGGGATAATGGAAATGAAGGCGGTTGGAATTACGAAGTGGATAAAGTTTTTGCGCAATATGACCCTCAAAAACGAATCGTAATTCATCCTTGGTCTGATTTCAATGGTTGGGATACACACCACTACCCTACTTATTTAACAGGAATGCATCGTTTTAATTCGGGTGAAAATGTATTTTTTCCCACGGAATTTATGCACGGAACGTATGATAACGGAATTGGCGCAGGTTTAGAAGATTTTTGGAAACGCTATAAACAAAGTCCACTTTTTGCAGGAGGATTTATTTGGGTGTTTTCTGACGAAGCGGTAAGACGTTCGGATTGGACGGGCGATTTAAAATATGATTCGAAAGGATCTTTGGCACCTGACGGAATGTTAGGGCCACATAGAGAAAAAGAAGGCAGTTTTTTCACCGTTAAAGAAGTTTGGGCTCCGATACAATTTGAACCAAAGCAAATTACCGCATCTTTTGATGGATCATTCCTGATTTCAAATGATTATATCTTTAGTAATTTGAACACCTGTACAATGAGCTATAAAATCATGAAATCGGATAAGGATGTTTTTTATTCGAATAGTATTGCTACTGCTATAAGTTCAGGAAAAATAGAAATTCCTAGTATTGAACCAGGGGAAACTCGAAAAATTCATATGGATGTTCCTACTAATTTCTATGAAGGAGATTTTGTAGAAATTACAGCTTTAGACAATCATAATAAAGAAATTTACACATGGTCTTGGCCTATTCACAAAGCGAAATATTTTGCTGAAAAATTTCTTTTAGTCAAAGAAAGTAAGACCAAAGCAACTGCGGTACAAAACGGGAATGAAATCACACTAAAAGGTGGCGAAATCAAAGTTACACTAGATGCTACAACTGGTGAAATTGTTAGGGTAAATAATGATGTTAATTTGATTCCGCTTTCTAATGGTCCAAGACCGATTGGGATGAAAGCTAAACTAAAAGACATACAACTTTCTCAAGAAGGAGAAAATGCCATTTGCACCGTAAACTATATTGGAGGCTTGCAATCTATAAACTGGACGATGTGTCCTGATGGTAGATTTAAAATGGAATTATTAGCCTTGAAAAATGGAGAAAATAATGGTGGTTTTGATGGTGCTTTTTTTGAGGATAAAATCAATAAATGGGGAATTACTTTTAGTTTTCCAGAAAAAGGAGTTACGGGTTTCAAATGGTTTGGAAGAGGCCCATACCACGTTTGGAAAAACAGAATCAAAGGAACTACCTACGGACTTTGGGAAAAAGAATACAACAATACCATAACTGGAGAAAGTTTTGAAAACCTAATTTATCCTGAATTCAAAGGCTATCATGCGAATTTATTTGGCGCAAGCCTAAAAGCGGGAGCCAATTCCTTTAAAGTATTCAGCGAATCCGAAAATGTGTTTTTCAGATTATTTACTCCTGAAATGCCTAAAAATGGTTTCCCTGGAAGTGATCCGCAACCTACTTTTCCAGAAGGAGACATTTCGTTTATGTATGAAATTCCGGCGATGCGCTCTTTTAAACCCATAGAACAACAAGGTCCCGAAAGTCAACCCACAAGTATTCGGATAAAAAGTGGAGATGAAGGAATAACGATGAAACTTTGGTTTGATTTTAGATAAAGCAATAAACAATTTCAATAGCAATTTCAATTTTAATAGCAATTTCAATAGCAATTGAAATTTCAATAATATAGAAAAAGAACAACAACAATAATAAAAACTACACATAGATGAAATTACTTCGATTACTTCCATTACTAGGTTTGGCGGTGTTTTTTATGAATTTTACAGGCAATCCAAAAACAAAGACAATGGTTTACACGGTTGGCGATTCTACCGTAAAAAATGGTAGTGGAAAGGGCGATGGTGGACTTTGGGGCTGGGGAGATTATATTGGACAATTTTTAGATTCTTCTAAAGTAACGGTTGAAAACCATGCTTTGGGAGGTACCAGCAGCAGAACATATCAAGATAAAGGATTATGGCTGGCTGTTTGTAAGAAACTTAAAAAAGGAGATTATGTTTTGATTCAATTTGGCCATAATGATGATGGTCCATTAAATGATGATTCTAGAGCTAGAGGAACGATCAAAGGGATTGGAGACGAAACCCAAGAAATAGATAATATGTTGACCAAGAAACACGAAATAGTGCATTCTTACGGTTGGTATATTCAGAAAGTAGTTCGTGAAGCGAAATCAAAAGGAGCTATTCCGATAATTTGTTCTCCTATACCTAGAAACGATTGGAAAGAAGGAAAAGTGCCTCGCAACAATAAATCCTACGGATTATGGGCCAAGCAAATTGCCGAAAAAGAGAACGTGACTTTTATCGATTTGAATGATAGAATGGCACTTAAAATGGAAAAATTAGGAGAATCTAACGTTACGGAAACTTATTTCTACCAGAGAGATCATACCCATACTTCTGCAAAAGGTGCTGTGATGTCCTCTTCTGCTATCATTGAAGGATTGAAAGCGAGCGACAATACATTAAAAAAATACATTTTAGACAATCCCAAAATTGTTCTTCCAGCAAAGAAAAAGATTTTCTTAATTGGCGATTCTACTATGGCTAATAATGGCAACAATCCTAATGCAGTGGGTTGGGGAGTAGAATTCCCTAAATACTGCGATACTACTAGAGTTGAGGTAATCAATAAAGCCAGAGGGGGCCGAAGCTCTCGCACCTACACCTTTGAAGGATTGTGGGATCAAGTAAAAAAACAATTGCAACCTGGAAATTATGTGCTGATTCAGTTTGGACATAATGATCCTGGCTCCATAGATAAAGAAAAATTTAGAGGATCTCTTAAAGGAAACGGCGACGAAACCCAAATGGTAAATCGCGCGGATAGTTTGATGGAAACAGTACACACCTTTGGTTGGTATATGGATAAGTTTATCAGTGAAGCTAAAGAAAAAGGAGCTATTCCGATTGTTTTAAGTCAGACTCCAAGAAATGAATGGCCACATGATAAAGTAGAACGTCGCAATGAATCTTATGGCGGATGGTCTAAAGTTTCAGCAGAAAAAGCGGGTGCGTGCTTTATTGATTTGAATGAATTTGTAGCTGCAAAATATGAAACTTTAGGTAAAGAAAAAGTAAAAGAATTTTTCCCAAAAGATCATACACACACTGGTGTTGATGGAGCCAATCTGAATGCACTGACTGTTGCTGAAAGTTTGAAAAAAATGAGGGATTGTGGACTCAGTGATTATATGGAAATTCCTAAGAATGATCTTAAGAAAGAATCAAAATAAACCACTGTTATGGACTTCAAGTCCAAAATTTGGGTTTAGCATACTATAAGTCTAAATAAAAAAAATTAAACCGCAGATTCGCAAATTATTTTCACAGAATCTAAATTTTTAATCTGTTAATCTGCGGTAAATATTTTTAGAATCAGAAAGCGAAATACACGAAAGGACAAATTTTAACTATTTTTCAGATCTATAAAATCACCGATAAATGAAAAATTTAATCATCATCATTGCACTGTTTTTAACTAGTGTTTCTTCCTATGGAACTGATTTTTATGTAGCTCCAAATGGAAAAGACACCAGTACTGGAACTAAAGACAACCCACTTGAAACTGTTAAAAGAGCACAAGAATTGGCTAGCGCCGGAGATACTGTTTACATCAGGGGCGGTATTTATACGATGAGGGAAAATCAAATAGCGAGTTATCAACGTGCCTATGCTTATGTAACCGAATTGGATAAAAACGGAATCAACTATTTTGCTTTTCCAAACGAAACTCCAGTATTTGATTATAAAAACATCAAACCTGCCAATTATCGCATTGTCGCATTTTTGGTCAAAGGAGATAAAATTCACATCAAAGGTATCGAAGTAATCGGGGTTCAGGTTACGATTACAACCCATACCCAGTCGGAATGCTTTGAGGTTCTTGGAAATAATAACACATTGGAACAAATAAAAATGCACGATGGTATGGCAATTGGCGTTTATATGTTGTCTGGCTCCAATAATCTTATTTTAAATTGTGATGCTTACAATAACTGGGATTCGGTTTCAGAAGGTGCAAAAGGAGGAAATACAGATGGTTTTGGTGCGCATCTTAAAAAAGGGAGTGTCAATACCATTTTTAGAGGTTGCCGCGCTTGGTTTAATAGTGACGATGGATTCGATTTAATCAATAATGCCGAAGCTGTTGTAATAGAAAATTGCTGGGCTTTTTATAATGGTTACACTTCTGATTTTGTAAGTCGTGGTGATGGAAATGGATTTAAAACGGGTGGCTATGCCAAAGGACGAAAACCTTATGACGATGTCATTGCCAATTATTCACCAATCCCAAAAAACACAATCCGTTTTTGTTTGGCAGTTGGAAATAAGCAAGCTGGTTTTTATGCTAATCACCATTTAGAAGGAAACTATTGGCACAATAATACGGCCTACAAAAACAGGGTAAACTATGATATGCTGAACTGTTTGGCGTTGAACCCAACTGACTTTGGAACTGATGGTCCTGGATGGAATCACGAACTGGTCAACAACTTAGGTTTTGCAGCTAAAGTAGCGGAATTAGCAAATATTGATAAGTCACGTTGCATCTTGAAAACTAATTATTTTGATTCAAACAATACCGCCGTCACCGCATCTGATTTTGTAAGCCTTGATGAAACTTTTCTTACAGCACCAAGACAAGCTGATGGTAGTCTTCCCAATATTACCTTTTTAAAATTAGCTCCTTCAAGTAAACTGATAAATTCAGGAACTGATATTGGATTCCCATTTAAAGGAAAAGCTCCCGATTTAGGTTGCTTCGAATTTGATGGTAAAAACTAGATTTCCAAGAATTTAATTTGAGTAAGTTTTTTTTTAATTTTAAAAAAAATAATTTCCTCCCTATTATTTTAACAACATTGCATATAATTACTACATATGAAAAATAGTATTTTAACCATCACCTTATTTTTAAGCAGTTTGTGCTCTTTTGCGGCTAATTTTTATGTTGCGCCAAATGGTAACGATGCCAATGTTGGAGATATAAACAATCCAGTTGAAACCATAAAAAGAGCACAGGAATTAGCTAGTTCTGGTGATACTGTTTATATTAGAGGTGGACTTTATACGATGCGAGTAGACCAAATAGCCCAATATTATAGTATTTGGGTATATGTAACAAAGCTAGACAAAAGCGGGATAAGTTACTTGGCCTATCCTAACGAAACCCCGATATTTGATTATAAAAATATTAAACCTGCTGATTATCGAATTACAGCATTTTATATTAATGGAAGTAATATTCGTATTAAAGGGATTGAAATAACTGGTGTTCAAGTCACGATAACAGCGCATACCCAATCCGAATGCTTCGAGATTCAAGGAAGCAATAATACGCTCGAACAAATAAAAATGCACGATGGCATGGCAATTGGCGTTTACATTCTGAAGGGTTCGAATAACTTAATATTAAATTGTGATGCTTATAGAAATTGGGATTCGGTATCTGAAGGAGGTGTTGGCGGAAACACCGATGGTTTTGGATGTCACGCGCCTATGGGCAATAAAAACAATATTTTTAGAGGATGTCGTGCCTGGTACAATAGCGATGATGGCTTTGATTTAATAAGCTCTGGAGAACCCGTTTTGATAGATAATTGTTGGGCTTTTTACAATGGTTATTCCGTTAATACCACTACAAATGTTGTTACTAGTCGTGGCGACGGCAATGGGTTTAAGGCTGGTGGTTATGGATCTACTACTCTAGATAAAATACCTAATCCAGTACCTAGAAACACCATTCAATTTTGTATGGCTGTGGCAAACAAGCAAAGTGGATTTTACTCCAACCACCATCTTAATGGTAGTAATTGGTATAACAATACGGCCTACCGCAATAATAGAAATTACAACATGCTCAATAGAAAAGCAGCAACTGCAGCAGACTATCTTACTGATGTACCCGGATGGAGTCATGTAATGGCAAATAATTTAGGTTATGCTGCAAAATATGCTGAATTGACAGACATAGACAAAGCGAGCTGCACATTAAACAATAATTATTTTGATTTAAGTTTCGCAATCAATAGTTCGGATTTTTTAAGTGTAGACGAATCACTATTAACAGCCCCAAGACAAGAAGATGGCAGCCTGCCTGTAAATAATTTGCTAAGATTAAAATCAACAACTAAATTAATTGATGCCGGAACTGACATTGGGTTCTCTTTTAAAGGACTTGCTCCAGATTTAGGTTGTTTTGAATATGATAGTACTTTAGGATTTCAAAAATTAAATCTAAATCAGGGAATTTATAACTACCCCAATCCGTTTTCTACAGAAACGAAGGTTATTTTTAATCTTACTACAACTTCAAAAATAGGAATGACTCTATATAATTTAGCTGGAATGAAAGTACTTGATATCCCTCAAAAAACCTATTCAGAAGGAGAAAACACCATTACATTAAAAAGAGATGGATTATCGTCTGGGAATTATATTTTAGTGATTCAAGGCCATGACTTTGAACAAACTAGTAAAAAAATTATGGTTCAATAATAGAGCATTACTGCCTTTAAAATAAGTTTTTAATTTCTTTAAAATAACACTATTGGATATAATTAAATTTGATTAATTGTATCCATTTTTATTTAAAATTTTAATATGAAAAATACGCTGCTATCAATTTTGTTAATTCTATTGTTTATTCCAAAAATTGAAGCTCAAACTGAGGTTTCATCTAAATTTGAGGTGTTTACCAAAGACCAAAAGACTACTATTTTATATGATAATACCAAAGTTTTAGATTCTATTTTGGCCTATTCTTTAGCGGAAGATATTTTTAAAGTTACTGGTTTTAAACCATTAGTTACCAAAAATAAGGCAACGGCATTGGGAAATGTAATTGTTATAGGAAACTATCAATCGGAGTTGGTACAGTCATTTTTGGATAAAAAAACAGATAGGAAAGGTTTCGAAAAGCAATGGGAAAGTTACCTGTTCCAGATTATTGACAATCCAACTTCCAAGATTAGAAAAGCATTTGTCATTGCAGGAACAAGTCCAAGAGGAACTGCTTATGGTGTTTATGATTTGTCTCAAAAAATGGGTGTTTCACCTTGGTATTGGTGGGCTGATGTTCCTGTTACGCATCAAAATGAATTGGTACTTAAACAGGATTTGTTTTATTCAAAAGCTCCATCCGTTAAATACCGAGGTATATTTTTAAACGATGAAGACTGGGGATTGCGACCTTGGGCTTCCAAAACCTTCGAACCTGAAGTTGGGAATATTGGTCCTAAAACCTATGCGAAAATTTTTGAATTATTATTGCGATTGAAAGCCAATTCAATTTGGCCAGCGATGCACGAAGGAACGACGGCTTTTTTCAAAATTCCCGGCAATGCCAAAATAGCCGAGGCGTATCAAATTGTTGTGGGTTCATCGCACGCAGAACCTATGTTGCGCAACAATGTCGATGAATGGAACGAAAAAGAATTGGGGCATTTTAATTATGTTACTAATAAAGAAAATGTTTTCAAATACTGGGAAGACCGCGTAAAAGAAAGCAAAAATGTAGATGCCATTTTCACCATCGGAATGCGAGGAGTACACGATAGTGGAATGGAAGGAGTCAAAACCAACAAAGAAGGCGTTCAACTATTGACCCAAGTAATTGAAGATCAAAGAAATTTAATTGAAAAACACCTCAATCCTGATGCAACCAAAGTTCCCCAAGCCTTCACGGTATACAAGGAAGTTTTGGATTTATACGAGGAAGGTTTACAAGTTCCAGAGGACATCACTTTAGTCTGGACAGATGACAATTATGGATACATCCGAAGGTTGAGCAATGAACAAGAACAAAAACGTTCGGGCGGCGGCGGTGTATATTATCACGCTTCCTATTGGGGAAGACCTCACGATTATCTTTGGCTGAGTACTACACATCCAGCATTGATTCGAGAAGAAATGATGAAGGCGTATCAGGCGAACTGCAAAGACATTTGGATTTTGAATGTTGGAGATATCAAACCTGCCGAATATGCGATGCAACTTTTTATGGATATGGGATACGATGCCTCTCCATTTGAGGATGCATCAAATGTTAAAAAACACATGATGCACTTCTACTCTTCTATTTTTGGAGAAAACTACGGAAAATCTATTGCTGATATTCAATGGAGATATTATGATTTAGCTTTTGAAAGAAAACCTGAATTTATGGGCTGGAGTCAAACCGAACCTACTACAAAAATTGCTCAAACTGGGTATAATCCGTTCTTTTTTGGGGACGAAAACCAAACCCGCATTAACCAATATCAAAATTTAGAAAATCAGGTCGAAACTCTAAAAACCACCATTCCAAAATCCTTGCAAGATTCCTATTTTCAGTTGGTTTATTATCCTGTAAAAGGAGCCTCGTTGATGAACAAAAAGTTTTTATATGCCGACAAAGCCATTATTTATGGAAAACAAGGTAGGTGGAATGCTAATGATTATGCGCTAAAATCAGAAGCTGCTTATAATAAAATAGCCGAATTGACTCAGTTTTACAATACCCAATTAGCCAATGGAAAGTGGAACTTAATGATGGATATGAAACCGAGAAAGTTGCCTGTATTTGATCTTCCAAAAGTTGAAATCCCAATTAAAATTGAATCGGAAGCCATTGGACTAATGGTCGAAAATGCAACAAAACTGGACGAAACAGAACTGAAATTACCTAGCTTTTATCCAAATTCGAATCAGTCTCATTTTATTGATATTTTTCTTAAAAAAAATGTAAAAGAGAACTGGAAATTAGAACAATTACCTGATTGGATGATCACCTCAAAATCGGAAGGAATTTTAGATGCTAAAATTAGTGATAATGACCGAATTCAAATCAGTATAGATTGGAAAAAATGGAACAAAAAACAAACTAAAAATGCCCAGTTCACTATCAATTATGGTATTAAAAAGAAGGTTGTCACTATAACTATTGATGACAGTTTTGCCAATCTTCCCAAAAATTCCTTCGTGGCTATGGAAGATAAAGTTGTTGTTTATGCTCAAAATTTTACATCAATTCAAAATAATCCCCCCTTCAAATGGGAAAAAATTGATGGTCTTGGATATAGCAAAGCTGTGATGCAAGCATTACCTTTCAATTTACCATCTATAAAAACGGAAAATTTAACTCAAGAAGCTCCATACGTTGAATACAAAATCGAACTGGATAATTTGAATACCTTTTTAGATCCAGAATTAATTTTATATGCCCTGCCTACTCTACCCATAACAAATAAACAAGGGGTTCGTGTTGGAGTACAATGGAATGACGAACCTATCCAAATAATTGATTTCACAACTTTTGGCAGAAGTGAAGAATGGAAGCAAAATGTATTATCGAATAAAGCGTCTAAAAAAATTGCTCTAAAATCCATTCTCAAGGGAACCAATAAATTAAAAATCTATATGGTTGATGCAGGAGTTGCATTGGATTATTTTTACATCAATTTGAACAAAAACAACCCTGTACCCTATTCCATTTTGTCGGAAACTTTTCAACAATAAAAGATTTATAACTGGATTTGGAAATAAATCCAAACAACAGGATACGGCAGGATACTATCTACAACCTAAAAAGATACTTTAGTTGGATAATTCAAGCACATAAAAATTATTAAAAACAAAACGTATTAACACCTAAAACATTATAAACCAACAACTTGATTTAACCATGAATAAAACTTTACTAAGAACAAAACTTAATAATGCTTTTGATTTGGTAGACATTTACGATAGCATCCCTATTTCGATTAGACAAAAAATAAATGTAGAAAAATTAGAGGAATAGGTTGAAATAATTAAATAAGTTTAAATTAAATGTATTTTGAAAGGAATAATCATTTTTTTACACAAAAACTGGTTTCTACCTTATTTTTTTTACTTATTTCTCATTAAAAAAATGTCTGATAGTAGATTTGTATATTACTATTGTAATAAGACAACAAAATTTAAAAACATATAAATCAATGAATATTATCAAAAAGAACAAACAAATCATAACTATAGTTTTTATGATTTTAATCTGTTTTAATGTTGGTGCATCAAACTTATCGAAGATTAGTTTAGATAAAAAAAATCGCACACTTATAGCGCCAGAATCCTCAAATTATAGTTGGTATTTTAATAACGTAAAGTTACCAATCGAAGGACAGGTACTTAAAATAAAAAAAGCTGGTATTTACAGTTTAAAAACCAAAGATAATAATGGAAAAGAAGTAGTAAAATCTATAAAGATTAATTTAGGCCAGGGAGGGATCATATCTGTTGTGTACCTTATTGGCGACTCTACAGTATCCGATTACACTTCTGGTTATTACCCAAAAACAGGTTGGGGCCAAGTACTACAATCTTACTTTGATGAAACACGTGTTGTAATAGACAATAGAGCTATAGGAGGAACAAGCGCAAAAAGTTTTTACAATAGCTATTGGGCAGATGTAATAAAAAATGTTCAACCAGGGGATTATGTTTTTGTTCAGTTTGGAATAAATGATGCTGCTACCGATGTAGCAAGATATTCTGCACCTTTTACAGGGTTTCAAGATTACCTTACCTTGTTTGTAAATGAAACCAAAGCTAAAGGTGCTACATGTGTATTAGTAGCTACATTAAGAAGAAATGCTTGGAACAATACAACTCCTGAAACACTTTATGATGCTTATCACGATTACCCTATAGCAACAAGACAATTGGCCGTTCAACTTAATACACCTTTAATTGATTTAGACAAAGCCACTGTTCCTTTACTGGAACCATTAGGTAGTTTATATACAGGGGATTTTATGTATATGAATCTTAAAATAGGTGAATATCCAACATACTCTAATGGGCAAGCTGATAATGTTCATTTTCAAAGAATGGGAGCAATAGAAATGGCCAGACTCGTAGTTCAGGGAATTAAAGAACAAGCTTCTTCTTTTCCTTCTATGAATCTATTAGTCCCATCAATTAAACCTGTTTATGATATAACCGTATCTCAAAATAATGTAGCCGCAGGACTCGTAACTAGAAGTCAAAGTTTTACTTCTGGAATAAATATTACTTTAAAAGCATATCCTTTTGATGGATATCTATTTAAAGAATGGCAAAGTACTGATGGAACTACTTTAAGCACAAATCCATTATTTTCATATACAACGGGTAATACAACTGCTTCTTTTATTGGTATTTTTGAAGAAGACCCTATTTGTCCACCTATAGTACTTTATACACAAGTTAATGACGGACTTGTAGAAAAAACGAATAAGGCAATTGTTAATTCTGGTAACAAAGTCGTGTTTTCTGCTACTCCACTATCTGGTGGGTCTTGGAGTTGGACTGGCCCAAATTCTTTTTCAGCTATTACTCGTGAAATCACATTAAATAATATTCAAGTAAGTCAAGCTGGAGATTACATCGCAACCTATACAAGTGAAGCAAAATGTGTAACACAAAAATCTTTTAACGCCACTGTAGATGGAAAAATTGGAGGAGATGGTACTATATTATTATCTGCAACTGCCAATGCTGATAAAGGTACAATTACATTAAATTGGACTTTGAAAAACATAACAGCAAGTGTACAAGTATTTAGAGATACCGATAGTAATCCTACAGGTAGGTCACGACTCGCAATTCTCTCTAATAGCACAACACAATATACAGATGTAAATGTTGTTAAAGGAACTACTTATTATTATTGGGTAACAGCCACCGACATTAACGGAAACACTAAAAGTACATCAACCAGTGCAACAGCAGAAGACAATATTGGTACAACATCCATATGGTTAGAATCTGAATGTGGAAACGTTGGCAATTTGTGGGATGTATTAGCAGACATCAATGCGTCGAATGAAAAATACACAACTATTAAAGTTGGATATACAAGTGGTACTGTAGCTCCAGATGTTAATGGTCAAATAATTTATAACTTTAATGTTACAGAAGCAGGAGACTACGGTTTATGGGCTCGTACAATTGCTCCTAATACCTCTGATGACTCTTTTTGGATTAGTATTGATAATGGCACTTGGTTTTCTTGGAATAATATAGCACCTAGCACTAGTTGGGTATGGAGTAAGGCTAATAATTATACCCTAAGCATAGGTACTCATACATTAAAAATTGGATACCGTGAAGATGGGGCAAAATTAGATAAAATTCTAATTACTAATACCCGATTAACGCCTACTTTAAAAGGTGCAGACGCTAATAACTGTGAAAAACTAAGCACAACGGATATAGACTTTTATAAAGACAAAATCTTACTTTACCCTAATCCTGTAAAAAACACATTAAGTATTAATGGTATTATAACAAAACAAACTGTTTCGATTTATGATATTACTGGTCGTATAGTTAAAACAGTCGTTATTGATCAAGGCCAAAACAGTATCAATTTAAATAGGTTAAAAACAGGTGTATACTTTATTTTAATAAATGAAAATAATCAACTAATTACAAAAAAATTTATGAAGCTATAACTAAGAAGAACTGAGCTAAAAAACAAGTCTTTTTAGATTAGGTAATGTGGTTATAAATAGCGGCGCGATGTTTTACATAAGTATCCATCAAACGAAGTAATTGCAAACATTTGTCTTAACTTTTGTCTTTTACGGCATAAATTGGCACTTCATTGTTACAAGTATATTCACAGATAGATTTCGAGTCACTTTTATCTGTTTTTACCTGTAATAGTTTCATCTGGATAAAAGGGTTTACTGATAAAAGGTTACTAACTTAACAGCATACCCTTTTTCATATAAATATTGTGCCAGACAATATTGGTAGTAGCCTGTGGCTTACAGTATCCGAAAAAACAAGAAACAATATTATCTATTGGTTAAACCATAAATTAAAGAATTAATGTTGAGAACACGAGACGTAATCAGCTTTAGTGTCTTTAATGGCAATGATTTTTTTGGAATTAATGAGGGCTTCTATTTATTATGATTCCGGTTAAGTAAATAAGAGTTTAACTTTTTTATTTCAAGGAGATTCTATAACCGATGGGAATCGAGGAAGAAATGCAGATCCAAATCATATTATGGGTCATGGATACGCCTAAAGAATTGCTAACTAAATTGGTGCAGAATTTTGTAAAGACAACCATAATTTTATCAATAATGGAATAACAGAAAATACCATATCCGATTTAGAAAAACAATGTCAAAGTGATGCCTTAGATTTAAATCCACATATCATCAGTATTTTAATTGGAATTAATGATGTGATTTCCGAAATGGATAAAAAACCAACAGCTATTAGTAGTGCAGAATTCGAAAACAAATATCGTAAATTGATTTTAGATTCGAAGAATGCCAATTCTGCTGTAATACTGGTTTTGTTCCTGCCTTTTGTATCTCAAGTTGGAAAAAGAAAAATTAATTTTGAGAATTGTAGTCAAGCCACAATCTAAAAGCTAACATCATTCAAAAATTAGCAATGGAATATGATGCAGTTTTGGTCAACTTGCCACTGGTTTTAGAAAAAACCGTAAAAAAAGGACCTATAGGGTATTGAATATGGGATGGCATTCATCCCACAGTACCTTTCCACACCCTATTGGCAAGAGAATGGATTAAAAAATTAAAAAAAAATATCCTTCTTAAAAGGATATTCAGGTTTGTGAAATTTATTACCCTTTACCGTTTCTGATTGTTCGATTGTGTTTCAATAATAGCAAAGGCAGTAGATTCCCAAATTATTTATTTACTTTTTCCAAGGTTTTTTGTACACTCTACCTACTCTACCCATAACAAATAAACAAGGAGTTCGTGTTGGAGTACAATGGAATAACGAACCTATTCAAATAATTGATTTCACAACTTTTGGCAGAAGTGAAGAATGGAAGCAAAATGTATTATCGAATAAAGCGTCTAAAAAAATTGCTCTTAAATCTATTATCAAGGGAACCAATAAATTAAAAATCTATATGGTTGATGCAGGAGTCGCATTGGATTATTTTTACATCAATTTGAACAAAAACAACCCTGTACCCTATTCCATTTTGTCGGAAACTTTTCAACAATAAAAGATTTATAACTGGATTTGGAAATAAATCCAAACAACAGGATACGGCAGGATACTATCTACAACCTAAAAAGATACTTTAGTTGGATAATTCAAGAACATAAAAATTATTAAAAACAATACGTATTAACGCCTAAAACAATATAAACCAACAACTTGATTTAACCATGAATAAAACTTTACTAACTACAAAAAATTTGCTTAGTATCATCACCATTTTATTTTTAAGTATCATAAATACTGGATTTGCTCAAACCTATACTTGGGTTGGAGGTGTAAGTACTGATTTTTATAATGCAAGTAACTGGGATAATACGACTCTTAGCTATACAGACATACAGTCGTATACATTTGAAATTGGTGCTGGAACGCCAAATAATCTAATACATGTTGGTGGTAGTGCTTCTGACATCACAAAAAGACCTGGAAGGTTTAACACTTCTGCGAATGCAAATGTCATATTAAAAGGAAATCTTTTACCTTGGAATAGCGATAATTTAAATGGAACCATCACATTAGAATCACCTGCAAATATTAATATTAGAAATATTGTTTATTTAGGAAAATCAGCAAATGCAACCTTAAATGTAAATGGAGGAGCGATTTATAGTAAAAATGCTTTTTATATTGGCTATGGAACAGGTGGTAATGCAACTGCAAATATTGCTGGTGGTGCCGTATATGTTGGAACGTATCTTGAAGTTGGAACAGGAACAGGAAATCCAATAGCAAATTTAAATATCACAGGTGGAGCAGTTAATGTACCAACTGGAGTAAATATTGGAACTAATGGGCAAATATATATTAGTGGGATTGGTCTTCTAGTTGTAAATGGTGATAAACAAACTGTTTTACAAGGTTATATTAATACCGGCAAAATTAAATGTCCTAGTGGAAAAACCTTAGCAGTTAGTTATGATGGGGCCAAAACCACAGTAAACATCCCTCAAGATTCTAATAGTATGCTTACAGAATACCCCACTTATATTTTACTTAAAAATGGTATTATCGAAGCAAAAATAGAAAAAAATACAAGTAACCTAATGTCCATGAAAATCAATGGTGTAGAAACCTTATATCAATCTACCGCTACTTCCAGAACGGGAGGGTATTATGATTTTGTAACTTCTCAAGGATTTGAACAAATTAGCGGAGCTACGTTTTCAGTAAAGGAAGAAACTGCGGATTATATAGATGTTTCATTATTTAGACCCTATACACCTGGAACAAATGTAACTCGTTGCGATGTAGACATCCACTATGTGCTTAAAAAAGGAGACACAGGACTCTACACCTACTCTATTTTAAGGCATAAAGCAGCATACCCTGATTTTGACTTAGGCTCTTGGAGACAAGTGTTATGGATAGATTCTAGTATTACGGACAAAATTTGTGTAAATGATCTGAAAACATGGCAAATGCCTCAACCAACTGATGCTTGGTCACCAACATCAATTCCAGAAATCATCAAAATAGATTCAGGAGTACGTGCTGGTAAATATGACGGTAAATACGAGTTTAGTGAACCTTTAATTAGTTTGAAAGCGTATGGCCATACATCGGATAAAAATTCATTAGGAATTTGGGCAGTTACTGCCAATCACGAATATTTTAATAGCGGACCAACTCATCACGATTTGAATGCAGCAGCAGGTATAATTCATATTTGTATGAATGGAGTGCATTATAATTCAAAAGGCTTTCAAGTTCTTCAAAATGAAGAATGGTCGAAAATATACGGACCCTATTTAATCTATGGCAATCAAAAATCAACTGCAACCGCTAATTGGGATGATGCAAAGACTAGAGCAGCTAAAGATGAATTAGAATGGCCTTTTTCATGGCTTACCAACACACCCGAATATCCACTTGCAGCTGGACGTGGAAATATTAAAGGTAATTTTTCAATAAAAGACAATTTCAAACCAAATGTTACAGGTAAAAATGCTTGGATTGGAGTAACCCAATTAAGTGATGATTCTACGGGGCAATGGCAATTTGAGGAAGAAAATTATCAGTATTGGGTAAAAACAGATGCTTCTGGAAATTTTGATATCAAAAATGTACGACCAGGTAGCTACACCTTATTTGCTTATAGCGATGGAGTTACCGACGAATTTTCAATGACCAATGTTATTGTAACAGCGGGAGGAACCAATAATTTAGGCAATGTGGTTTGGTCTAAACCAAGAACTAACGGAAGTTTAGTATGGGATATTGGAGTTCCAGATCGTACCGCTGGCGAATATAAGTTTGGTGATTTTGATTATTGTGAGGGTTTTATTCAAAAAAAATTCGACACAACCTTTCCTAATCCAATCAATTATAATGTTGCCGATAAAAACTGGAGTACTGCTTTACCTTATGTACACTCAAAATATTATAATGCAGATGGAACAATTAACGGAAACTGGTTATGGAAAATTAATTTTGATATGCCTGTTGGAATGCCAAATACTGGAAATGCAAAACTAACAATTGCGTATGCCAGTTCAGACCATGCACAACAATGGATTTATATCAATACTGAAAGTGGTACTCCAATTGCCTTTTATCCTCCTCTTGGAGGCGGGAATGCCTTTTTACGACAATCCAATCATGCCAAATATGCCACTACAGTTGTCGATATTCCAATGAGCAAATTACATGCAGGAAGCAATTATATCCAACTGGTGATGCCTTCCAATTCAGGAGATGTAAGCCATTTGATGTATGATTATATTAGTTTTGAAGCTATTACAAATGCAAATGATTTGGATAACGATGGTGTTGTAAATGCAAATGATACTTGTCCTAGTACTCCAGCAGGAGAAATAGTTGGTTTAAATGGTTGTTCAAGTGCACAATTAGGCGTGGCTTCAAATACTTTGACTGCTGATGCTATCAGGGCATATCCAAATCCAACAAAAGGAATTTTCGAAATTACTCTTCCACTTTCAATTCAAGAAACAACTATCGAATTATACAGCGTACAAATGCAATCCATTTCTAAAAAATCTTATCCTGTAAATAATGGTAAAGTTCAATTAAATATAGAAAATCAAGCTAAAGGTGTGTACTTTATAAAAGTTGGATTAACAAATTCTGTGATTTTAAAAATCATAAAAGAATAAGATTAGAATTTGGGTGTAATTCGTTTTTAATGGCTTACATGCAACAAGTAAAGGTTTGCATTACTACAATTAACAACCTCATTTTTAATGCTGAAGAATAAAAAAAGGTTTGATAAATTAAATTCATCAAACCTTTTTTTTATTACAATAAATTACTTGCAGACAACTATTTAATCTATTCGTTCTTTATTGATAGTAACATTTTTAATACTGAATCCTTTTATTATACTTTTGTCAATAGCTGTATTAGTTGTTTCAATATTCAGATTTTCGAATGTAAAATTGGATAAAATTACATTTGGATCTTTCTCCACACCAAAAAAGGTTTCGCATTTTAAATCGATATTCTTGAATGTTATATGATCACCATAGGATAATGGAACGTCTGGTCTACCTTTCAAATCGAAAAATTGTTTCCATCCCAAAATAAGAAGACAAGTTTTAGCTTCTCCTTTAATATTTTCTAAACGGATGTATTCGTATCGTTGTGGTGTATCGGGTCTCATTTTAAGGTGTAATACTATCGAAGCTCCATCTATTTTGCAATTTCTCATAATCACGTTTCGATTATGAATGGATTCGCTTCCGTTTGTCAATGCCGAATGACAAAATCCAAATTGGCAATCTTCAACAATAATATTAGCATTTGGACCATTGTTTATATCTTGATCGGCGTAAGGCCCTTTGCCTCCTTTTAATGCAATAGCATCGTCATTAACGGACATTGTACAACCTTTTATAAGTACATTGGTACAAATATCAAGATCTATGGCATCCGTACTTGGTGCATCGCCTTTTTGGTGTGGCGAGTAGATATAAACATCTATTATTTTCAAATTATTGCATTTGTAAAAATGATTGGTCCAAAAACCAGAATTAATCATTTTTACGTCTTGAAATTGAACATTATTCGAGTTCCAAACGAATACTAATCGAGGTCTTGACACTTCAAGATTGGTGCATTTTGGATTTATCTTGCGTCTTGCCCAAAAGGCATCCCAATACTTTCTGCCATTTCCGTTGATGGTTCCTTTTCCAGAAATAGAGAAATTATCGACTCCATAAGCATTTACTAAAGCGGGGAAATAATCCAAATTTTGACCTTCCATTCTTGAAGGCATAATAGGATAATTTGAAATATCATCGGATCCTTTCAAAGTTGCTTTATCAGAAATATACAAACTAGTTTTAGGTTTAAAAAACAAAGCCCCACTCAAATACACCCCTTTCGGAATAACAATAACTCCACCCCCATTGGCAGCCGCTTTATCGATTACTTTTTGAATAGCGATAGTTTGAATTTTTGTACTATCCTTACTTACACCATAATCCGTAATGCAGTATTTTTTTCCTAAATTTTTCAATTCAATTTTCGAATAATCGGTAAACCAATTGGGAATCACTGTTCCATCAGGAAAAGTATCATTAGTATAATTTTGCGAAAATGTTATTTGCGAAAATCCAATAAGGCAAATTAACAATCTTAAAACATTCTTCATTTTTTACTTTATTTTATAATTTGTATTTATTTCTATTTTAAACAACACACACTTTAACAAATTTATACTTTACGATTCTTTTCTGTATCCTGTACTATCTGTTATGTTAATTGGATAACAAACAGGATGCTGCAGGATAGCAATTGCAAAGCTAAAATCTATTTTTACTTAATCTAAAAAGAGTTCGTAGATTGAACTCTTAAGATGGACTAGTAGAAGCAGTATCTTATTAAAATGTACACTTAATTTAAACGACTTAATACTATGGTGTACAGTCTTTTATAATAAACATTAAAATAAATAATAAGGATTATTATTAAACTGGGCATGAAATGCAAAATATTTTTAAAATCATTAAATAGTATGATAATCATGTTAAAATCTTTTTTTTATAACCACAAAATATTGTGCGCTTTCATTATAGCAATCTGTTCGGCCGGGAATATAATTGCACAGCCTGCTAATATCAAAAATGATGTGTTTTGGAACACCAAAGATGGCCAACCAATCAACAGTCAAGGTGGAGGTATTTTTAAGTTTAAAGATCCTGTTACAGGAGTGAAAAAATATTATTGGTATGGGGTTCATTATGCTGAAGCTGATAGCTATCGCAATACACCAACTGTAACTTATGACAAAGTCACATTTGAATCGGTACCCTGTTATAGCTCTACTGATTTGGTTAATTGGACTTTTGAAGGTGATGTTTTGACTAAGGACGAGGTGAATAAGAAAGGAAAAACATGGGTAGGACGATTGGGAGTAGCATACATTAAAGAACTAAATAAATATGCTCTATTTGTTCAGCATGGAAGCGAAGTGCTAATTGCTACTTCAGATTCACCAACGGATGAGTTTAAAGTCCACCAACACATAAACATGACAAAAATGATTGGGACGAGTAATACCGGAGATCAAACGGTATTCACAGATGATGATACTGGGAAGTCTTATTTAATTTATTCTTATGGAAACGGAAGAAACAAGATATACGTTTCTGAAATTGGTGTCAAAGACGGAAAAGTGAATTTGTTGGACTGTACAGAAGTTTTCAAGGGAGAAAGTCGGGAAGGAAATTGTATGTTCAAGTACAACAATAAATACTATATGTATGCTTCAAATATTTATGGTTGGGATGGCTCACTCGCCTATTATCTGGTAGCCGATGCTATTAGAGGCCCTTATTTGCCAACAAACGAAATGGTCGTTACTAAAGGAAGTTCCGATGATTTTGCGCATATCTCCCAAACAGGTTTTTTCGTTTCAGTAAAAGGAACCCAACAAGAAACTATTGTATATTGTGGGGATCGCTGGGCTAATTTTGCTGGAAATGGTTTGGGTTACAACCAGTGGTGCCCCATGTCATTTGATGGAGACACTCCTTATTTCAATTCACTTCATTCTTGGAATTTAGATACGAAAAAAGGATCTTGGAATGTAGCGGAAGATAATGATTTTGTAAAAAACGGAAGTTTTGAAGCCGATCGTAGGCATATTCCAAGTCCCGTAAAACCAGTACAACTCGAATTGACAGGTTGGGTTACTGATGTTATTCAAGGCAATACTATTACTCTTAGTGCGGATATTTCACCAGTTTTAAATTATTTTAATTCAGAAACGGATAGAAAAACAGTTGTTGGTGAAAAAAGTTTGAATATAAGCGATAAAGTAAATTTTAAACGAAAAATTTTTCAATCCATAACTTCAACACCTTATGTAAAACTGGAAGATGGATGGTATCAATTGACCGCGAAAATAAAAAATAGCGGTGGATTTAATAACCTAGAAATATACGCTTTAAGTGGTGGTGAAAAGTTTAGTTCAACTATCTTGGATGAAAATCCTACTTGGAAAACTATAATTATAAAGAATATTTCGGTTTCAGAAGGAAAGGTTGAAATAGGTTTTCTTACTGATGGAATGGCTAATGCTACATGTCAAATCGACGATGTTTCGTTGGTAAAAAACTTATAACACATTGCAAATTAAATTTTAAAAATAAATAAAGAATAATGAAAAAACACAGTACGATCTGCCTGCTTTTGATGATTTTGTTCACTTTGAGTAGTTTTAAAGATGAAGTTATTAATTTGGAGGGAACATGGCTTTTTCAAATGGATCGAAATGATGAAGGCGTAGCTGAAAAATGGTTCAATAAAAAGCTTTCGGACAATATTGATTTACCGGGATCTATGGCAGAATTCTTGAAAGGGGACGAAATCACTTTAAAGACAAAGTGGACCGGTTCAATTTACGACAGTTCTTTTTATTTTGTTCCAAGGTTAGAAAAATACCGTCAACCTGGCAACATACATATTCCGTTTTGGTTGACTCCTGCCAAACATTATGTAGGAGCCGCTTGGTATCAAAAAGAAGTGAATATTCCTGCCGATTGGAAAGGGAAACGAATCATCCTTCATTTGGAAAGAACTCATATCGAAACTAGGGTTTGGGTAAATGACAAGGAAGTAGGTATGCAAAACTCATTAGTAGCTTCTCACGATTATGATTTAACCCCATATTTAGTAACAGGCAAACAACGCATTACTATCCGAATTGATAATAGTATCAAAAAAATTAATGTAGGTCCCGATTCCCATAGCGTTACCGACCATACGCAAGGAAACTGGAACGGAATTATCGGAAAAATTGATTTAGAGTCGGGTTCTCCGGTGTATTTTGATGATATTCAGATTTATCCTGATATAAAAAACCGAAAAGCTCGAGTAAAAATCACCGTGAATAATAGCACCCAAAAGAATTTCATTGGAAAAATTTCGATTGCTGCCAAAAGTTTTAATTCGGCATTATCAGATGAGACTCAGGAAATAACAAGTAAACTTCAAGTTGCTAAACTAACCAATAACACTATCGAACTCGAACTTCCTTTTGGAAAAGGAATGCTGACATGGGATGAATTTGATCCTGCTTTGTATCATCTCCAAGTTAAGTTGGTTTCTAATAAAATTAATACAGAGAAAACAGTTTCATTTGGCATGCGCGAATTCAAAATTATTGGTAATCATTTCTTGATTAATGATAATCCTGTATTTCTGCGAGGAACGGTTCACAATTGCGAATTTCCCCTTACAGGTTATCCCGCCACTACAGTTGAAGCCTGGGAGAAAATATTCAAAAAAATAAAATCATACGGATTAAATCATGTTCGTTTTCATTCTTGGTGTCCACCAGAAGCGGCTTTCAAAGCTGCCGATATAGTGGGACTATATTTGCAACCCGAAGGGCCTAGTTGGCCTAATCACGGACCAAAAATAGGTTTAGGGCAACCCATAGATCAGTTTTTGTATGATGAAACCCAGCGTATGGCAAAGCATTATGGAAACTATGCTTCATATACCATGTTATCAGCAGGAAATGAACCAGCAGGAAATCAGGTGAAATATTTGAATGCTTTTGTTGATTTTTGGAAAGCAAAAGATAACAGACGCGTGTACACTGGAATGACCGTGGGCGGAAGTTGGCCTGTTGTGCCTAATGCCGAATACCAAGCGCGTGGAGGTGTGAGAGGTTTGGATTGGAATAAAAGACCTGAAACCGTTTCTGATTTTAGTGCTGGAATTGCTGCTTTCAAAGTCCCTTTTGTGGCTCACGAAATAGGTCAATATTGTGTTTTTCCGAATTTTGAAGAAATAAAAAAATACACAGGTGTGTACCGAGCTAAGAACTTTGAGATGTTTCAAGAAGATTTAGAAGATCATCACATGGGAAATCAGAGTAAGGATTTCTTGAATGCATCGGGTAAATTACAGGTTTTATGTTATAAAAATGAAATCGAAAAAATATTGAGAACGCCAGATTATGCGGGTTTTCAAATGTTGGGATTACAGGATTTTCCGGGTCAAGGAACAGCTTTGGTTGGGGTTTTGGATGCTTTCTTTGAAGAAAAAGGATATGTAAAAGCTTCCGAATATTCACGTTTTTGTAATTCAACCGTTCCTTTGGCAAAAATTGCGAAATTTGTGTACAATAACAATGAAGTATTCAATGCTGAAATTATTCTTTTTCACTCGGGTAAAACGCCGTTAAAGAATGCAGTCTTGAGTTGGACGATTAAAAACGAAAAAGGAGTTACACTCGCTTCAGGAAATTTTGATCCAAAAACCTATGAAAATGGCAATGGGATTTTTGTGGGGAACTTAAAGTTTGATTTGGGTACAATTCAAGAAGCATCCAAATTAAATTTGAAAGTACAAGTGAATGATACAGCATTTGTAAATGATTGGGATTTTTGGGTTTATCCTGATACAAAATTCAAATTGATTCCGGACATTTATTATACAACCGTTTTAGACGATAAAGCAAAAGAAATTTTGAATAAAGGTGGTAAAGTATTTTTGAATGCCGCTGGAAAAGTAGTAAAAGGAAAAGAAGTAGCGATGCATTTTCTTCCTGTTTTCTGGAATACCTCTTGGTTCAAAATGCGTCCGCCACATGTTACCGGAATGTTGATTCAAGATAAAAGTCCTGCTTTTGCCAATTTTCCAACCAATTATTATAGTGATTTGCAATGGTGGGATATTCAAAACCGAGCACAAGTCATGAACTTGGAAGAATTTCCTGCCGATTTCCGTCCATTGATTCAACCTATTGATACTTGGTTTATGAATCGCCGATTGGCTTTGGTTTTTGAAGCGAAAGTAGGAAAGGGAAAAATTATCGTGAGTAGTGCCGATTTGGATCCAGAGGATTCAAGCAAAATAGCTTCAAAACAATTGTTTTATTCACTACAGCAATACATGAATTCGAATGATTTTAATCCTAAACAGGAATTGTCTTTTGATGTAATCAAAGATATTTTTGTGAGTCCTTCGAAAGAAGTTTTCAATACCTATACCAAAGATAGCCCTGATGAATTGAAACCAAATTCGGCTCAAAACAGAGTGAAATAAACTAAATTATGAAAAAACTATGCTGTTTATTGTTTCTTTTTTCGATCGGCTTAAAAGCACAAAATCTTTATTCTGTAGATATTAGTGGAGAAACTCCAGTAATACTTTCAGGACATTTGAAGCAAGGCAGTAATGTGGCTCCAAATGGTGATAAAATGGAACTAAACAGTCTTTATTTTATAAAAAATGGAAAACCTTGGTATCCTGTTATGGGAGAATTTCATTTTTCAAGAGTTCCAAAAAGTCAATGGGAAGATTCCATTCTAAAAATGAAAGCCGCAGGAATTGATGTAATTGCTACCTATGTTTTCTGGATTTATCATGAAGAGGAAGAAGGAAAATGGAATTGGGAAGGCGAAAATGATTTAAAGACATTTGTTTCCCTTTGTAAAAAACATGGCATTTTTGTTTTTCCAAGAATCGGTCCTTGGTGTCATGGCGAAGTCAGAAACGGTGGTTTTCCGGATTGGATTGTAAAAAGAGGAAACATGAGAACCAATGATGCTGCTTATCTTTCTAATGTTCAAAAATTTTATGATGAAATTGGAGCACAATTAAAAGGTTTGTATTTTAAAGATGGCGGTCCAATTATTGGCGTACAAATAGAGAATGAATTCCGTTTTAATAATCCAAAAGGTTTAGAACATATTTTAGGATTAAAGCAAATGGCTATTCCATCCGGCATTGATGTCCCCTATTACACCGCGACAGGTTGGCCGGGTTCCAATCTGAAACAAGACGAATTAGTTCCTGTTTGGGGTGCTTATCCCGAAGCTCCATGGGATAAAAAAACAACAGAATTGCCACTGTCTAAAAATTATTTATTTGGAACCTTGCGAAATGATCCAGCCATAGGAAGTGATTTATTTGGTAAACAAGAAGATGTAGCCAATTATTCGGGCTACAGATATCCTTATGCAACGGCCGAAATGGGTGGTGGAAACCAAGTAACTTACCACCGTCGTCCTATCATAAATTCCGATGATGTCACGGCTTTGGCCTATACAAAAATTGGTTCAGGAGCCAATCTCATGGGGTATTATATGTTTCATGGCGGATCGAATAAAATTGGTAAACTATCCACGTTTCAGGAATCGAAGGCTACTAAATACCCTAACGATTATGCCATTATCAATTATGATTTTCAAGCTCCAATTGGGGAATTTGGAATCCTAAAACCTTCCTTTTATAATTTTAAAGTCTTGCATACTTTCTTGAATGAATTTGGGAATGATTTGGTAACCTATCAAGCTTATTTTCCAGATAAAATGCCCAAAGAAGCCTCGGATGCAGAAACTTTACGATTTGCAGTTCGAGCCAAAGAAGGTAGCGGATTTGTTTTCATAAGTCATTTTCAACGTAAATTGGAAATGAAGGAAATCAAGGATGTACAATTTCAATTGAAATTAAGCGAAAATAAAAGCATTGTATTCCCAGAAAAACTCATTAGCATAAAAAATAATACGCAAGCAATTTTTCCTTTTAATATGAATATTGAAGGACTCAATCTCCAATATGCCACGGCGCAACCTTTGTGCAAGATTGAAGGAGCGGAACCACTTTATGTGTTTTTTGAAGTAGATGGAATTGCTCCCGAATTTGTATTCGATAAAAATAAAATAAAGGAGGTAAAAACAACCGATGCAGCTATAAATGGTTTTCCCGAAAAATATAAATTTAATAACTTACATGCTGGATTAAATTGCATAATAGAACTTGTTTCTAATAACGGTAAAATAGTGCGAATACTGACGCTTTCTGCAAACCAAGCTAGAAATGCTTACAAAATGGACAATGGAGGACAACAAAAACTACTCATTTCTAATGCGCCTTTATTAATTACCGGAAATGAAATTACTACTTCTGGAAATGAATCGTTTCAAGTGCAGGTGTATCCTCAAAATTCAAAAATTGAAGCATCGAAAAAGCTAAAAAAGGAAAAATCAGCCGCTACATTGTTTAGTTTTTATTCGGCAAAGTTGAAAGGTTTCGAAATGGAGGTAGCTTCAAAAGAAATTGTAGATATCACTCCCGATTTAAATTCCAAAAATCAATTACCCGCAGACAATAGACTTTCTACCGTTACAGCGGCAAATCCTGGGCCACAATATCAAACAAATTTGAGTCCTGTTGCTGGTTCAAAATACTATTTGTTATCCATTCCAAAAGGCAAGAAATTTAAAGTAAATCCCTTTTTTATGACTTTGGATTATTTTGGTGATACCGCTTCTGTTTATGCCGACGGCAGTTTAATAGCTGATGATTTTTATATCGGTAAACGGTGGACTATTGGATTCAATCAATCCGATAAAAAGCAATCTGAAAAACAAATAGTGTTGCAAATTGTTCCCCTTTCCACGGAAAGCCAAATTTATTTTGAACCTGGAATCAGAGAAGCTATTTCTGGAAAAGATACTGCAGGATTAAAATCGGTTCAACTTCAAATAAAAGAAAAAATCACCTTTTCGATTCAGTAAAAAACATCAAAATTTCTCATAAAAAAATGCCTCAAAATTACTTTCGAGGCATTTTTTAAAACTTAAAATTGTAATTGAATTAGTTTTTCTCTGCAACTATGTCAACAGTGATTGCGCCTGATTCAAGTCCCTCTGCAGTTGCTTTTATTTCAATTTTACCTCCATTTTGTGATGCTTTAATGATCGCAATTGCTTTTCCGTTGTATGCATGTCTTTCTGGTGATTGATAGGATTCATGACTCATTACATTTCCATTATCAACTCCGATAATTTTACCAGAATCCGAAATAGTAAATTTAATCAGATTATCAGCATTAACACATGGAATTCCTTTTTCATCAACTACGGTTGCTGTGATGAATGATACATCATCCCAATTGTTAGATAGGGTTGGATTGCTTTTAGTAATAATAATTTTTGCAGGTTCGCCAGCAGAAGTAAAAGCTTCTTGAGCTACCACTTTACCATTATTTTTTCCAATTGCCTTAATAGTCCCTTCTGCAAATGTAACATTCCATTCTCTTGGCGAATCATTCTCAGGTTTTTTCATTGAACCCAATGATTTTTCGTTAAGAAAAAGTTCCACTTCATCACAATTGCTGTATACTTGAACTTTTGCATTATCATAGGTATCAAAATCGGTTGGTGTCCAATCGGCTACCCAACTACCTGCACCAGCATTATCCGATTTTCTCACGATGTGTACAACAGCTTCTGTAGACCACCAGCTATCTCTTTGCAAACCTTGTTGTTTCCAGTTTCCAGCTCTATCAAAAAGTCCTTGATTGTTGGTTGTTTCTGGCCAATCGGCTTCACCCAGATAATCATAACCTGTCCATAAAAACTGTCCAGCCATGTACGGTTTATCTCGTAAAGCCAACCATTGGCTGATAACATGTGTATTTTCGGTACCAATAACTTTCCAATTTGGATGTGCTTCATGAGCAGCAATAAGTTCATTTTCACGGTAATTTTGTCCCACAACATCCATGTGGTCAGCAAAACCACTAAGATATACTTTAGAATTGGCTGGTCTAAACAACGCCATAGTTACTGGTCTGGTATTGTCATATTTCTTAACCACATCCTCTTGCATTTTATAGGTTTTATACCCTTCTGGATAACTCAAATCATCGTGTATCTCATTTCCGATGCTATAGATTACAATAGACGGATGATTTCTGTCTCTCAAAATCATGTCTTTGGTATCTTGTTCCCACCACTCTTTGAAATATAAATTATACCCTTTTTCACCGTTATGCTTCGCAGCGGTCCAAGTATCAAAAGTTTCATTCATCACTACGAATCCCATTTGGTCGCACAAATCAAGAAATTCTGGGGAAACTGGATTGTGAGAAGTACGGATGGCATTTACACCCACTTCTTTTAATTTCTTGAAGCGTTCTTTCCAAACTCCAAGAGGAACTGCAGCGCCAACGGCACCACCATCATGATGCAAACAAACGCCAAACAATTTTATATTTTTTCCATTCAACCAATAACCTGTTTCGGCTATAAATTCAGATTTTTTAATTCCAAAAGAAATAGTCTGATTGTCGATAAGTGTTTTTCCTGAATATAATTTTGTTGTAGCAGTATATAAATTGGGTTGGTCAATATTCCATAATTTTGGATTTGCAATTTCTATGTCTTGGGTAATTAATCCCGTTGCGTTGGCTGCAATATTTTTTTGGCTTTCTACTGTTTTTACAATTTTTCCAGCTTTATCAATAATATCGATTTGTACATTGTAATCGCCTGCAATTCCTTTATTTTCAATTTCAACTTTTAAATTAACAACCCCTCTAGTTGCTGTGGCAACTGGTGTTGTAATAAATGTTCCCCAATGTGTAAAATGTGTTGGGTTCACTGACACTAATCGAACATGACGATAAATACCTGCACCTGTATACCAACGAGAAGCTGGCTGGGTGGAATTATCGGCTCTCACTGCAATAACATTGGGTTTGTCAAAGTTTAAATACGGTGTAAGATCATAACTAAAGCTGATATAACCATAAGGTCGTTTCCCTAAATGGGTGCCATTGATCCACACATCACTATTGGCCATAATTCCGTCAAACTCAATGGAGGTTCTTTTTTTCGCATCCTCTTTATTTATTTCAAATGTTTTACGATACCATCCAATTCCTGTTGGTAAATACCCCCCACCACGACCTGAAGTGTTGTCTCTATCATAAGGCCCTTCAATACTCCAATCATGGGGAACATTTAATTTGGTCCATTGTTTTGCATTAAATTGCGGTTTTTCGGCCCCAAGTACATCTCCTTTTGAAAATTGCCAGTCACTATCAAAATTAGTTGTATTCCGTGCTTGAGAAAAGGCGTTGGTTGTTAAAGCTAAAAATAGCAATAACAAACTAAAGGGTAAATGTTTTGTTTTGAAATAATTCATTTTTTAAATTTTAAATTGGGTTATTTTTTAATATTTGTATTCAAACCAATCGAATAAAGCATTGGTTTTACTCTGTTGACCATTACTGGATGCGTACATACCAATACCAGTTCCGTTAAACTTATTGATGTTGCTTTCTGAAATTACTATTAAGCTTTGTAAGCCTCCAATAAGATTCATGTTTTCTAAAGTTTCACCAAAACTAAATTGCAAGTCTAATTGATCTGCTTTTAAATTAAAAACCACTTCGGATTTTGTGTAGGGAGCTTCGGCAATGATTTCTTTTTTACCATCAAATTTTCTAATCAAGACAATTCGTGCCTTTTCTTTAATCAGCATATAATAACTCTCATTGGTTCTGTAAATTATTAAACCAGCTTGCTCGTTTTCTTTTGAGGTTTTGAAATTTAATTTGGTTGAAGTTGAAAATTGATGATGTGCTGTACGCTGAATTAACATCGATGAATGAACCAAGCTATCCGCTATTTGCGGACGCAATTTCATAGCTAAAAAACCTTTATCAATATTGTAAAATTTCTCTGTAGGTGTGCGGGTAGTATGCCATTTTAAAGCCAATTTTCCATCATTGAAATCATCCCTAAAAGGTTCTTTTTTTACTGGCGTCCAAGGAAGATTAGGACGCTCCTGTTCTGCTAAAACTGTTCCGTAACCCGGATTAAAAATTGGTGTACCATTTTCAAAATTTACTTTGCAAAGAAAGGTCTCACGAGAAAGTGGTACTTGTCCATTTACCAGTCTTTTGCCAAGTACAACAGCCCACCAATCGCCATTTTGGGTTTGTACCAAATCACCGTGACCTACAGCCTGAATGGGGTAATCTTTTCCTAATTGACGATGTGATAAGACGGGATTTATTTTATCAGCCTTGTAGGTTTCTAATATCGAGGAACTATGATGTGCAGTAATAGAATGATACATATCAGTTCCTCCTTCGGCAGCGATTAATAAATACTCACCATTTATTTTATACAAATGTGGGGATTCGGCATACCCTGCATTATTGGCATATCCGTAAGTCAATATCTTTTTTTCGCCTACTAATTTTTGTTGTTTCAAATCCAATTCTTGTGCCCAAATAGCACATTGACCAGCCCAAGATTTCTTAAAATCCCAGCTGTTTCCCGAATAATAACATTTGCCGTTGTCGTCCCACATCAAGGAAGGGTCGATTCCTGCTGCGTCTTTCAACCAAATAGGATCGGACCATTCACCTGCAGGATTTGTAGCAGTGATATAAAAATTACCCCCACAATCAGAGCAAGTTGTTATCAGGTAAAACAATCCATCATGATACCTTATAGTAACCGCCCAAATTCCGTTTTTGTCTTTTATACCATTGAAATTAAGCTGTTCGGAACGCGTAATTCCATGCCCAATAAGTTCCCAGTTTACCAAATCTTTGCTGTGATAAATGGGGATGCCCGGATACCAAGAAAAAGAAGAAGTAACCAAATAATAATCGTCACCAACTCTACAAATGGAAGGATCTGGATTAAATCCAGGCAGGATTGGGTTTTGGAAATTTTTTGGAATATCTTGTCCATTCGAGAAGCTACAAATGAAAAGCATTACGATAGTTAAAAGTTTTTTAACGCATTTAAAGAAATTGTTTTTGAACATAATTTGAACTATCTAGTTTATTATTAGTTTATCCATAGAAACGAAATTTCCTGTACTGCCATAAATCGTGTTTCTTTTATCAGACCAATTTGGTCTTTCTCCGGTCACATAAACGGTTAATTTATAATCGTCTTTTTTCAAAAGCGGCGAACGGAATACTGGTGTTGACAAAGGAGATTTGCCATACATGTCAATAATGGAAGTTACCATTACTTTTCGTTTCTTGTCGGAGAGCACAATTTTTGCATAGCCATTTTCAACACCCACATAACTGTACAAAGCGATTTGCTGACCGCTAAATTGGATGGAAAACGAAGAGTCTTTCTCGTCAGATTTGCTTACAGAACCTGAATTTCCGTTGTTTATGTGTTTCCAATTTCCAGTGTACTGAATTTGTTTATCCGTGTTTTCAATAGTTGTATCGACAGTTTTCAGTGTCGATGCAATTCCAGTTGCAACATTAATTTGCCATCCTTCCTGATAGGTTGGCATTGAAAGTGACGTTCCTGAAACCAAAAGAGGTTGCCAAACATAAGTCGCCGAAGAGGCTTGTTTGGGAAAAGACCATCGATCACCCATAAACATATAGGTGATGTCTTTTGTTCCAACAATTGGCAAGACGAAAGTGCATTGTGAATTCCAAGTCAATGACCCCTCTGGAGCAATAAGTCCCCTTGATATCCAAGGTCCTTTGATGGAATTCGAGGTGTAATAATAATTATCGTTGCGTTCCCAACTGGTGAGATGCGAGCCAATAAAATAATAAAGCCCTTCTTTCTTAAACATCGTGGGCGATTCAAATCCTGATGTCATATTGGGGTTTATTTGTTCAACAACAGATTTATAATCTTCGCTTAATTTATAAATTTCACCTCCGTGAATGAGAATGTAACCCGAACCATCATCATCTTGAAAAGTACCCATATCCCATTTTTTTATGGGTTTGCCATTGAATAGTAAAGCACCTTTGAATTGATAAGGCCCTATAATCGTTTTTGAAGTGGCATAACCCACAAACTGGCTTTTGTATGTAATCGAATCAGCATGCATAAACATTACATATTCTTTGGTTTTAGGGTTTTTCATCACTTTGACCCTTTCGCCAACACTGTTAGTCCCCAATTTTCCCAATTTTTGCACTGGAAGTGCAATTCGTTCCAATTTCCAATTATAAAGATCTTTTGAGGAATAACAGTTGAATCCCGCAAAAGCATTGCTAGTATCGCTATGGGCTTCGCCAAATAGATAAAATTTATCTGTTTCCTTAATGATACAGGCTCCGTGGGCACTTACCACATTTCCATTTTGATCGAACCAAGGTATTCCAGAATATATGGAATCCGTTTTTCCAGAAAGTTGTGCAAATAAAATGGGCGTGTTGATCAAAAAAATAACACATATTATTTTTTTAAATAAGTCTCTAAAAATAGAATTATAAGATATGGACATATAATTTTTATTGAAGTTCTTTTTAGCGCGTTGGATTAAAATAACTGTGGGTTTTTTGCAACAATTATGATTATTTTGTTTTACGTTTCAACCATTCTTTTGGCACATTTACAATACAAATATTCATAGTGCGATTGTCTTCGGAAAGCATTGCCGACTGGATTTCAATTTTCGTTCCCTCTCTATTAAAAGTTGGATGTACGTGGTCGGAAGCGGTCTCTTTATGCCCAGTGGTGAGCATCATCATTTCATTGGTTTTCCGATCTATTAAATACAAACTCCTCGAAAAATCATCGCCTACAGCCCAACGACCGTCAGCTGAACCATGAACATGCCATAAACCGCTACCGCTTTTGGTTTGTCCTGCAATAATCATCTCTCTGGTTCTTAGATTGACAATAGCAAGACCTGTTGGTTTTTCGCGAGTTCCTGTGGCTCCCCAATTACTTTCTTGCCCAGGGTTTACAGGATTTCGTATTCCAGTACTTTCAGATACTTCTACAGGAACATCCTTCTCAATATCAATTTTCCGATGTCCCATAATTGCCATGGCAACCTCATCTTTTGAAATTACGACCTCATGAGTAACCCATTCATAATCGGCTTCTGGGTATAAGGGTCGCAAACCTGTACCATCGGCCATAACGGTCCAAGTACGTTGCGGCGACTTCCCTCCAGTTTCCCAACAAAAAACAATTTCGCCCGGATTCCATATATTCGATTGGATGTGGCCAATTTGAAACGGAACTGAAATCACGTGTTTGAACTCTCCAGTTTTCAAATTCATACTACCAATTCCTCCTGGTCCAGCTCCCATATTTCGAGGTCCAAAATTTTTCTCGATAACTACTTCACTATCCAAATGTTTGGCGGCTTCCTCTTTTCCGACTCTAAAATAAACGATTTCTTCATCTGCATCCAATGCCATATCGCCAGAAGCTCCCATTTCTGGATTTGTAATTCCACAAACGCGTTCGTATTCCGAAACGGATTTCATTTTTCCAGATTTACTGTCAGCAAATACGTTCGCCAAATTGACTTCCATTACTTGCATTTTGTTGTCTTGTCCATTTCGCATAAAGTACAACTTCATCGACTTTTGCGCCATACACAAGGTTCCGTTATACCCTCCTTCGGTCACCTGAACGATAATCCCCGATTTTTCGTTGACGGCCATAGCTTCGCCTTTGACACGGTTGGATCTAAAGATTAGCCATTCACCATCGGATGTCCATTGTGGATGTGTGGGATACGTTTTAGAATCACCTGCCGATTTAGTGGTTAGAAATGTTAATTTTTGCCCCGTAACGGGATCTTTAACTGTCTTTTTTTCGGATGGAAAGCGAGTTCCAATTTGACCAAAAATAGTGGCAGTAGCAAAAATAAAAAAGGTGCTTAAAAGGATTTTGAATTTCATTTGTGTTGGTTGTTTTTGCCTGGAATTTTTAATTGAATGGAGCTATCGTTGATTTCAAACTGATTGTCTTTTAATAATAAAATTACTTCTGCACCAGCTAATAAAACGGGTCCGTAACCATGGGCTGCAAATACATTTATTGGACGATAATAATAAAAAGCGGGATCAAATCCCATTCCTGTTCCTACGCAAGTCCCTTCAACTTGACCTTTATCATTTACCTTTGATGCTACTGCATTCCATCCCAACAATACTGCAGGAGCATAGGCCATTTTATTAATATATCCATTATTAATCGCTTTAGCAATAGAATAGGTATAAATGGCTGTTGCCGAAGTTTCTAAATAGGTGTCATTTCTGTCCAATAATTGATGCCAAAAACCAGTGCCATCTTGGTATTTTACCAATCCTTTGATATGTGCTTGCAATTGTGCTAAAACGCCTGCATATCCAGGATGATCTTTGGGTAAAACATCTAATAACTCTACCATTGCCATCACAGCCCAACCATTGGCTCTAGCCCAGTGAAATTGTGGATGGTCTTCCATAGATTGTACCCAACCATGCATATAAATTCCTTTTTCCGAATTGAACATTCTTTTAGAAAACTGATTGACTTGTTTCACGGCATCATCAAAATATTTAACATTACCGGTATAATTACCCATCTGTGCCAATGCAGGAACGCTCATGAACATGTCATCAAGCCAAAGTGAGTTGTCTTGAGGTCTGTTTCTGGCCAAGGTTCCGTCTTGTAGCCTAAATTGTTTATTGCTAATAAAGTCAATATAATTATTAATCAGTGGGTCAACATTTGCTTTTAAACCGTCTTGTTTTGCCTTTATAAATGCGGCACAGAGTGCTCCTGCAAAATCCAAAGCTTCAGGATGCAGCGTTTTGAGCATGTCTTTATCTTTGATGTTTTTCTCTTTATAATTTTCGGCGATATCTGCAATTAGTTGTATTCTTTTATTCGAATAATCGGCAAAATATTTCTCACCAGTGGCTTTAGAAGCTAAAAGCATTCCTGCATAAGTAACTCCCCATTCGTAACTTGTCAATCTAAAAGCACCAGGCTCAAAGATGATATCTTCATTGCCTTTTTTATAATTTGTAATCTCGGCTTTTGTAGTTGCATTTATAATTTTAGAAGCACTGTTTTTATCTAAAAAGGTATACACTCTATCCAATACTGTTTTGATAGCTTCTTTTTGAGGAACCTCGTAAGGAGTAGGATAGTTAGGTTTCATTAAGTGCAATGGCGCTGTGGCATCATTGGCTTGGGCATTTACGGTTGTACAAATACCAAAAATTAATAATGTGGCAATTGTGGTTGATTTATAATTCATAGTCTTAGATTAATTTATAATTATTGTTATTTATTATTTTATCTGAATTAGATTCATTAAAATTATTTACGCTATATATGGAAAAAAATACGTGAAAATCTTACTTACAATTTTTTAAATCCCAAATGTCTTAGTAGTTTATTTTTTTATTGCAACAGTAATTTCAACAGCAAGCTGTTTCGCTAAATTGGTTACATATTCTGTGAAATAATTGGCATCTTTAAAATTTTTATCTGCACTCAATTCCCATCCAGCTATAGCATAATAACTAATTGGCTTGTTATTTTCTATTTTAAATTTTGCCAAATAAGAATCTGTTAATTGACCTGTTTTAGGAGCTTCTATGTAACCCAAGTAGTCTTTTTTAGGAACTATAATTGCAGTTCCCAAAATCCATTCGCGATTGTAGGTCAAATTATCATGTTGGATCAAACAAACCCAATCTCCAACCTCAATCACTTTTAGTCCTTTTTGATTGTTGATGTTTGAAAGAGCAATTAAAAATGTTTCATTTCCAGTAATTCCATTGATACTAACTGTATTTTTATACCCATACATCCCAGGCCAAATCGAAGTGGTTTCATTAACTTGATATTGGTTTCCTGAAACTTTCCAATTGTAGTATTTATAATTTAAAATCGAATTTTCAGGACCTTCGGAAACTATTTTAAATGTTGTTTTTTCAATATTATTGAGTTTGTCTGTGGTAATAATTCCAAGTCGTGTAATTTCATTATTTACGGATAAGGCATAACCTCCAAGTCCTGCTGAATTACCCACTGGAAAAATATCTCTTCCCCAATCGTACATTTGATGGTAATTATCTTCCACCGCTCCAGCACTATTTATACCAACATTTTCAGGTGTAATAGCAGGAATACGTTTCCCAAAAACATCTTTGGCATTGCGTCCATCCAAATAATGTCTAAAACCTACTTTATCATTTTCCCATGTTGGACCGTCGGTTTGGTATTTTTGAAAACCTAATTTTGCGTGTACTTGATCCGCCATTAAAACCTCTTCAGTGGCAGGTTGTACAGGAATATTTTTGGCTTCCCTTTTTCCGAATCTCACACTGGTTCTAATTGGGAATTTAGGCATTTCTTTTACCCATTTTAACTGGATTGTTTTCTGCTCTTTGGGCGAGAAATGGGTAACCAAAAAAAGTTCATCCCATTTTCCATCTCCATCTAAATCATTGACTTGAGATGGAATGGTATCTGATTTAAAAATTAGAAGTGGGAAACCTTTTGTCATAGCATTCCTGTCTATAAGATTCCTATTAACTGCCACTGCTTTTTCTGATAATTCTATGTCCGAATCGTTTGCTAAAGTGATTGTAACACTAGTTACTTTTTGTTGCACTTTGCATCCCACGAATAACAGTACAACTAAGCTTAGTGTAACATGAAATTTAATTTTTGTTCTCATTTTTTATAAATTAAGATTATTTATTTTATTGCAACATCCCATATTTTTGACATTCTAGAAGTTCCTTTTGGTCCTGCAACATTTAAAACAACGATGTATTTCCCTGCTTCTTTGTATTGATGTATTGGGTTTTGTTCTGACGAAGTAATTCCATCACCAAAATCCCAGTTCCATGATTGGATCTCGCCTACTGATTTATCTATAAATGCTACCATTCTGCGATTAATATCAACCGTATTAAATATCCATTTTGCATCGATTGCTTTTTTGAATTCAGCTTCTAATGGCATTAATTTAAAAGGTAAACTATAACTTGCATTTCCGTACATGGTATGTTCCTTGGATAAATTCCAAAAACCATTATTCTTTTCATTATTTACATCATCATAATCGATAATAGCCCAACAAAGTCCGATATTTTTATTTTCTTCCAATAGGGATTCAACGGCTCTATCTGGAGTATTTCCGGCATAATCAAAAGGCGTGATCCAAAATTCTAAGGTCATTTTTCCAGATTCACCCGGTTTGAAATTATAATTGGTAGCTGCATTGGCATAAGGCAACTCTTTTATCCATGGTTGACTACCCCAAACTAAAGTCCAATCTTTTCCCTCGGCAGGAGTAAATATGTGATAGTTTTGAGCATGAACGCCCTGAAAAGAAAAATAACCATCCATGGTATTTACCAGAGATTTGTTGGGATGAAAGCGTTCAATAAGTGGTCCTCCAGATTGATCTGCATCTACAATCAATTCAAAAGTGTCATTATGCAAACCCGGCAACGAAAAATCCCAATAATCATCATAAGCTTCATATAAAAAATACAACCGGTTCAATCCTTTTACCCAAGCTACTTTTACACGTACATCTAAGTTTTTAGAATCCGCTTTAGTCTGTTTGCCACTGTCTTCCCATAATTCATTCATGCCCACAACATAACTATCAGGAACAATTTTCCAATCCTCAGCATTGCCATCAATGGTTGGGATTTTATTAGCTGGAAATTGAAAAACTTTAAAACTGCGATTATCTTGAGACCAAGCCTGAATCCCAAAAAACAGAAGAACAATCAAAGGTAAATATGTTTTTTTGTATAGTTTCATCTATTAAGTTAATTACAATTTAAGAATATCTATTGCCTTATATTTCGCAGGATTGGCTGATTCTCCATTAAAATTTATTATCTCAATTCCGGTGGATTCGGTTGCTTGAATCGCATTAGTAAAATATTCTGGAATTGTATTTCCCCAAGCTATGCTACAATCGTCCAACACCACACGATCGCTGAATCGAATCGAGATTCCAGGAGTATCATGTACTTCAATCCCTTGATACGCTTTTGTTGGACGATTGTCGTATAGATTACCAGGATATTTTGTCCATCTGTTTAGGGTGACATTTACATTTTGAAGGCGAATATCCGTAATTCTGCTTTCTTTTGTTCCGTTTATTCGAATACTATTTTCGCTTATTCCTTTTACATTTTCGATTAAAACATTGTGAATAATTCCAATTTTCGAATCAGGATTACGGGGTATTGCGGTTAACGAAATTGCCTCTCCTCGCCCCCACCAGGGATTGGAATGATATCGAGAAGTGAAATTTATATTTTTAAAAACGATGTTATAAACATTGCCCTCATCGCGTAGTTGAATCGTCAATCCGCGGCAACTCGTTTTAATTTCGCAACGTTCAAAAACAATATTATAGATATCTTGTGTTGTTTCTGTTCCAATTTTCACTCCTGAATCCTGAGTTTCCAGTTTGCAATCGTGCACCCAAATATTGGCAGATGGCCCATAATCTATATCTTGTTGTGTTGCCTTTACTACTATCGCATCATCTCCACAACTTATTTCGCAGTTGCGTATTTCAACATTTCGACAATGATCGGGATCAATTCCATCGCAATTTGGAACATCGAGATTATTCTTAATTTTGACACCATCTATTAAAACATTTTCACAACCTAACATATGCAAACTCCAAGAAGGAGCTTTTTCAATGGTAATGTCGGTAATTTCTAAATCGGTGCATTTCGTCAGAATAAATAATTTGGGTCTCCACTCTTTTGGCGTCCAAATTTCCTTGACTGTATCATAATGGGTCATAAATTCTAATGCGCGACCATTGATACTTCCTGTGCCTGATATTTTTAAATTTTTAACATCATTGGCTACTATTGCTCCTTCTACCGAATAATCTTCTTTTTTATCACTGACTAAAAGTTGAGCGTTACCTTCTAAAAAGAATTCAATATTGCTTTTTAAAACTAGGGTGCTAATGAGATATTGATGCCCCGTTGGGACTAAAATTTTTGTCCCATTTCCTATTTTTGCTGCTGCATCAATGGCTTTTTGCATGGCTTTTGTATCCAAGGTTTTTCCATCACCTTTTGCACCATAGTTAATAACATTAACAATTGTTATCGCTTTCTGGGCTTTTACGGATAACACCCCGCAATTCATTATAAATAAAACTAAAAAAATATTTTTGAAGGCCATATTAATAGTAAATTAAAATCTTGAGTAAGTTTTCAAATTTATTTAATAAAAACAGTAATACTATCCTGTGGCATACTGCATCATTTTTTTTAAATATACTTTTCGTTTTTTGATTATTAACAGCGAATTGAAACCCATTTACTATTTTTGAAGTTAGTTTGATTTTAAATTAATTTTACCCTTTTTCAGTCCTTTGCCAGTTACTGTTAATTCTATTTTTCCCGATGTTGCAGTGGATTGTACCAAGGCTACTAATTTCCCGCTGAATAATTTCATAGTAGGCAAATGAAATTGTTCTAAAGAAGTGGCATCTCCATTACAAGCAGCGCGAAAAGTTCCGTTTCCTGACACCGCAAATTGCAATTGATTAGTTGCTGTTGGACAAGGATTTCCCTTTTTGTCTACTACAGAAACGGTTACAAATGCTATATCTTCTCCATTGGCTTCAAGGGTATTTCGATCTGCTTCGAGTTTAATTTCATATGGTTTTTCGGCTGTATGAATTTCTTTTTCTGCAACTGGTTTTCCTTGGTTATCCAAAGCCACAACTTTAAGAGTTCCAGGTTCGTATTTGACATCCATCCACATCAATCGGTATCGATTTTGAGGAGTTGTATTGTTTTTTTTCTGAATTCCCATACTTTTTCCATTGACAAAAAGTTCGGCACTATTGTAATTAGTATAAACAAAAACTGGGGTAGTTTCTCCTTCTCTGCCTTCCCAATTCCAATGCGGTAAAATATGTAAAGTCTTGTCATTGGTTTTCCATCGGCTTCGGTACAAATAAAATCGATCTTTTGGCAAACCCGCTAAATCATTAATTCCAAAATACGAACTTCGAGAAGGCCATTTTTCGTCATAAGGTGTTGGTTCACCCAAATAATCAAAACCAGTCCAAACAAATTCTCCAATAACCCATGGTTTATCGTCTTGCAAAACAAAATCATCATCGGGAACATTAGACCAACTACAATATTCTAAATCATACGAAGAACATTGAAAATCTGGATATTGTTTATTTGGCCCTTTTACAACTGGAAATTTATAAATCCCGCGGGAACTCACTGTCGATGCCGTTTCCGAACCTAATATAAATCCTTGTGGGAATTTTTTAAAAGCTTCTTCATACAAAGGCAAGCGATAATTGAGTCCCGGAATATCTAATAGCGCTCCAAAACCAGATTCCATAGTCGCTTTAACCTGATCCATTCCTACCGTTACAGGACGCGTTGGGTCTTCACGATGAAAAATATCTTGTAATCTCTTGGCACGTTTTACACCCTCTGCACCCCATTGGTCTGGAACTTCATTACCGGAACTCCACATGACGATGCAAGGGTGGTTGCGGGTAGCATGAATCAAATTGACCAAGTCTTTTTCAACATCGGTATCAAAAAAACGATGGTATCCATTTTCTACTTTTGGCTTAGCCCATTCGTCAAAACTTTCGGCTAAAAACATAAAGCCCATTTCGTCACACAATTCGAGTTGTTCTAAGGAAGGCATATTGTGTGAACTACGAATGGCATCGCATCCCATATCTTTCAAAATCGTCAGTTGTCTGCGCAAAGCAGCTTTATTGATAGCAGTTCCAATTGGACCTAAATCATGATGCAAACAAACCCCTTTGAATTTTCGGACTTTGCCATTCAAACTGAAGCCTTTGTTGGCTTCGTACTTAATTTCTCGAATACCAAATCGGGTGTTAGACACGTCCTTTAGCATATTGCCAACATATATTTGAGTAACAGCAGTGTAGAGATAAGGGCTTTCAGGACTCCATAAATGTGGATTTCTGACCGCAATATTTTGTTCGAATTCCTTTCCGAAAATGAGTGCCGTTTCATTAATGGCCACTTCCTTTCCAGAAGCATCTTTTATTACGGTTTTTATTTGAAGATTTTCTCCTGTAACGGTTGTTTTGATATTCACTTTTGCTAATTCAGCAGTGACTATCGGTGTGGTAATAAATGTACCCCATTGATCGATACTCTCTTTGTTTTTAACTATCACTTTTACTTTCCGATACAAACCCGCACCGGGATACCATCGAGACGATGATTCTAGATTGGATAAATGAACGGCTAAGTTATTTTTGCCATTTTCATTGATTAAATTGGTAATATCAAAATAGAAATAATTGTAGCCATAATTCCATTCGCCTACTTTTTTTCCATTGAGAAATACTTTTGGTTCGCTCATAGCGCCTTCAAAAAGGAGAATTACTTTTTTACTTTTATCCAAATTGGGTACTGAAAATTGGTTGCGATACCAAGCCTCGCCTATGTAGGGAAGTGCACCAGTGCGACCAGTTTTTTCGGTGGCACTTTTTTCGCCGTTTTGAACAATGGCAGTTACTTGTTTGTCAATTTCCTTGTCAAAAGGTCCATAAATTGCCCAATCATGAGGCACAGTAACGGATTCCCATTTCGAATCATTGAAATTATTTTCAAAAGCATTTTCGTTTTTGCCCTTTTCGAATTTCCATCCTTTATTTAATTCAATAATAACTCTTTCTTGAGCATTTATTGATAAAGCAAATAATAAAATTATTGTAAAAAAGGAGTTCCTCATGGTTCTATTTTTTAAGGATTATTTTTTTAATTTAAAGTAAATAAAAATTCATGATAATTCGCTAAGCAGACTAAATTTTCAGCACACAACGTCTTATAAAAAATTTGCCGCGAATTACACGAATTGTCACGAATTCCTGTTTTAATTTTTAAAAAATTAGTGACAATTCGTGTAATTGCTACGCCTGTTCGCACTTTCAGGCTCGGGTCGTGATTGAAATATTTTTTTAGTATTAATAACGGACAGTTATAATAAGATTAATCTAAATGGAATACTTCTATTAAAGTTTTTGCAACAGGAGAATTGTCTGGATTGGTTTCCATAATATCTCCCATATAAGCCCACCATTTTTTTACAATGGGATGATTTGGCAAAACATCCATATCAAAATAGGCACTAATTTTTTGAACCGCAAATAGAATTAGCGTTTCTTCGTCTAGAAAAATGCTATAATCCTGAATGCCTGTTTCAGTAAGTAAACTAGCTAATTCTGGCCAAATTTCATCGTGTCTTTTTTTGTATTCCAGTTCAAAACCGGCTTTCAATTTCATTTTAAATGCGTTACGTATCATTTTATTCTTTGTTTTTTAGTTGGTGTTAATTTTATCGTTACTCGTTTATTTCTATCACAACTTATTTCGCCATTGCTATATTCTAACTCAGCTACTTGAATAGAGCTTCTTCTGGTTTCATAACTGTCAATTCCTTTGTTCTCAGGTGTTCGCCCAGGATGTGTAAAGTAAAAAACATAGGCTTTATCCCCTTGAACGATCACATCACAATGACCGCCAATCACTTTGTCATCTAGACCAGTTCCGGGAATTTGTAAAATATTATGTTCTTGACGTTTCCAATTTACGAAATCTTCCGATGAAAAAACACCTAAGCCTTTCCAAGAATCAATTATCATCCAATTATTATTTTTCCATCGAAATACTTTTGGACCTTCACCACGATCTTTTACCACTTTTTTTCCACTATCTGTCCAAGTATACAAGTCTACGCTGTCTGCATAATAAATGGATTTTCCTTCATTTTCATTGTTGTAATACATCCGCCAAGTGCCATTTGGCAATCGAAAAACGGAGGCGTCAATGCAGCGATCAGAAGCCAAGTTTAGTCTAGATTCAAATTTCCAATCGATTAAATTTTCACTGGTCAAATGAACAATGTAACGCGGATGATACCAATCTTCAAAAATACCTGGGACAATAGTCAAGTACATGTGGTATTTTCCATTGTTCTCGATGACTTCGGGCGCCCAATAAGTCACATCTTTTAGGGTATAATTTATTTTACAATCGGTTTTATACGTCCAATGCGCCCCATCTTTTGATTCGGCAATGCCAATGGGAGTTCCATGGACCCAACTTACTCCATTTCCCCCGATATTGGCTCTTCGATTGGTGTAAAACATAAACCATTTCTTCTCTTTCTTATTCCAAATCAAAGTTGGATCAGCAGCTCCATCGTATATTTTATCACGATATAAAGGTTTATCGGCGTTATTTTCCTCCATATTTTTTGGCTGGTTTTGACCAAAAAGAGGTAAAAAAAGATGGAATAATACAATAGCACCTACTATTTTAATTCTCTTATTTATTTTTTTCATATTTAATATCTAACCTTTTTCATATTTATAATAATTTCCATGGTTGCAAACCTCATTTTTAATGACGGTATTCTTTAATTTATAAACTATTTGACATCAAAGAAATCAAAATCGGCATACCCTTTAGACGGAAGTAAACTTGGACTAATATACGTGATTCCGACTTTGGCTCCAATCCATGTGCCCACTTGCGAAACATAACTTTTTCCGATAGAACTATAATTTTCACCATCTACGCTGTACAAATACTGATGATTTAGTTTATCGTCTACTTCGACTTTTAACCAAATGGTATTGGTGTTCATTGGTATACTTACAACCCGTGTTGGAATGACTGTTCGCGAACGAAGTTTAACGGCTTCAAAAAGAGTAAGATGGTTTGCTGTTGCCCCTTTTTCTAGACATAAATAAGTATAGGTGTTACCAGCTATGGTAAGTCCCGCACTTTCCCCTTCTTTCTCAGGATTAAATTGCAGTTTAGTTATTGCAGTAAACGAAGGAGCCGAAAACTTTTGAAGCAACACATTAGGCGCATGAAAAAGACTTCCACTATCCGTTATATTTGGTACTGCATTCAAGCGTAAAAATCCCTTTTTAATATCTAAATCACACCATTTTTTATCTGGTGCAGCTTGCCATTGCCATTGTAATCCTAAAACAGGAGAAGAAAAATCATCCGAAGTCTGTGGCCCTACTTTTGGATAACTTTTACCTACATTTGGTTTTTTGAATCCAAGTACGGGTTGCCCGGTGCCGTCATCGTCTTTATCTTCACCTATAACAGGCCATCCATTCTTCCAGATTGCTGGTTGTAGATGTACTATTCTTCCGTAGGCTCCTTTGGACTGAAAATGGATAAACCACCATTCTCCCGTTTGTGTCTCTACGAGTCCTCCTTGATGAGGCCCATTGATTGCGGTTTTTCCTTGACTTAGAACAATTTTTTCTTCATAAGGCCCATAAATATTTTTTGATCTAAAAACAGATTGCCAACCTTCCTCTACTCCACCGGCTGGAGCAGCAAAATAGTAATAACCGTCTCGCTTGTCCATAAATTTAAATCCTTCGAGCACAGGTTGTTTAATTAGATCCTGATAAATTATGACACCATCATCGAGCAGTTTTTTTCCGTCAGCAGACATCATATGCAAAATCGCTGGCCCTGCTCCTACCACTCCATGAATTAAATAGGCTTGCCCATCTTCATCCCAAAACGGACAAGCATCTTCCCAATTGGTTACTTTCTGAACAGTATTTAATTCCCATTTGGTTCGTGGATCTTTGGTTGTAGCCATAAAAAGACCGTCTTCGGGAGTACAGAAATACACATAAAAAACGCCTTTATGGTATCGAATTGAAGGTGCCCAAGAACCTTGTCCCGGCTGTACTTTTTCGTAGCGTTGCAACGGAAGATTATCATACACATAATTTATGATTGTCCAGTTTACGAGGTCTTTGGAATGCAATACAGGAATACCGGGTTGACAATTAAAACTAGAAGCAACCATATAATAATCGTCGTTTACTCGAATAACATCCGGATCCGAATAATCAGCGTAAAGTATTGGGTTTTTATACGTTCCGTCCCCATTATCGGGCATCCAAACTTGGCTTTTTACCGAAAAAGAGAATAAAAGCAATAGTAAAATACTATATTTTTGCATATAAATTGAATTGAAAATCAATTATTTAATAGTTACTTTATTGACTTCTTCCTGAATTAACCACAGACGATTGTCGTTTAATTCTGTTGTCGTTTTACAATTGATAAAGGATACCTCATCCGTGTGTCTTACATAATAGCCATGCGCATTAGTTTCTCCAAACTTGCTGCCTTCGGGATATTTACCATCGTATTCCATGACATTTTGGTTTGTTGCTGTTATGCCTCCTTTTACATTTAAATCCACATTTTCAAAAAGAACGTTTTGAATATTATGACCTTTAATTCCAGTTATAATTGATGGATATTGTTGAGTAAACTTTTCTCCCTTTATATTTTTAATATAAATATTTGATATTGTTCCAATTCGTGGATTTCTCTCAGGCACTGTTCTTTTTCTGTCTGCCAATAAAATAAAGAAAGCTTGACCACAATTGGTAATCGAACAATCTCTAATATTGATATTGTCGATCACAGCTCCATCCATTGATTCAATCACAATGGCCGAATTCTGAAAAGCATTTTTTAATACCAATTCAGAGATATCAAAATTCATGTAAGAACCTAAACCATCTGTTCCTAATTTAAAACAATTGCCTGCATTAACATTTAATTTATCGATAATGCATCTTCGAACAACGATATCTTTACAACCATATTCGCTACCACTTTTGAAACAAATTCCATCATCTTCCGACTCGATATAGCAATCTTCAATCAAAACTTTATGGCAGTCAACAATATCTATTCCGTCGCGATTTGGTGTTAGACTTCCCGTGTTTACTTTTAGGTTTTTAATAATGATATTATCCGATTCGATATAAACTTGTGTCCAACAAGCTGGTTTTATAAGGGTAATATTCGAAACAGTAATGTTTTTAGCCCTAACAAAAGCCAGAATAGAAGGGCGATCTTTTTCTGTTCCAATTTCTTTTACGTGCATCCAAGGTTCATAATCTCCTTGACCATTAATTGTTCCTCCGCCCGTAATAGTTACATTTTCGACTTTATTGCCATAAATTAATCTTCTTTGACAATCTTGTAGCATCCGATTTGGATACTGGGTTTTTATCAAATGATGGGGATAATCTTTTTCATCATCAGACTTAATTCCAAGAATTGTAGCTGTCGCATCAATATTCAATGTCATATTATTTACTAAACTCAGTTGCCCCGTAAGGAACACTCCATTTTTTAAAACTACTGTTCCACCTGTTTTACCACAAGCTTCAATCGCTTTTTGAATGGCTTTTTGATCATTTGTTTTTCCGTCTCCTTTTGCACCAAAATCAGACACATTATAAATGGGTTTTATTATTTGTGAACTGACGTTTTGAAGCGATAAAAATAACAGTGATACTAAAAAAAACTTATACATACTCAAGTGGTTTAAAAAATAGAACTAATTGTTTGAAATGATTGTGAAAAATCTTAAATTTAATAGTAACCCATTGGACGTTATTATTTTTTATTTTGATTTTTACTATTATTTTAAGTCTATCAAAGTTAATTTTATTGAATTATTAAACTAATATCAGGATTAATATGTTTTTCATTTTTTATAATTATATTGAAAATTATTATCCTCATAATTGATCCCAATCATTTGTTCGGAAAGGGGAAGCTGGTAAGTTTTCTTTATTGAACAAATTGGGTTCTGGGACTGCTTTCCAGGCAAAACGAACTGCAATTGGATTTTTTACTTTTGGAGAAGAAACTACAATCGTTTTTCCATCAATTTTGGCATCAGCTGGATAAAAAATTTGGTCTTCTCCTGCAATTTCAAATTCTTTCAAAAAGTCTCCGGTTTTTACTAATCCAGAATCAGCATAATCAAAAAATAATTGAATGCGATCTTTATTTATTTTCATGTGATTATAAATCGGCCCAGAAAAAACTAAATTTGGCTCATTATAGTTTTTAGCACGAGCTAGTAAAGCCAATCGATGTCCCACGGTTTGTTTATCGATTGGATGAATGTTTTTGGCATCTCCTACATCAGTTGTCACTACCATTCCCGAATTAGATACGGTTTTCAATGCCATAAGCTGTGCTTCCCTTATGTCAGGATTTTGACTCCTATGTGGCGCTATTTGAACATAATAAAACGGAAAATCACCTTGTTTCCAATCGGCTCTCCAATTTTTAATCATAGCTGGAAATAAGCTACGGTAGAGATAAGGTTGATCGGCATTGCTTTCTCCTTGATACCAAATTGCCCCTTTTATGGTATAATTAATCAAAGGGTGCAGCATCGCATTATACAACACATAGGAAGTTTTATTGTCTTCTTTCCTAGGTTTTTTTATATCACTTTTAGACAAATCATTGTTGTTGGCGATTCGTTCTTTTTTCAAATTTAAATAATAGTTTTCCAGCTTTTCTTGGTATATTTTTTCATTCTTGGCATCGTTTTCAAGAATGGGTAAAAAATCTGGATTTCCTTCTAAAACCTCTTGAGAAGTCCATGCTTCCGCTTTCGTCCCTCCCCATGAAGTCGAAATTAGACCGATAGGAACATGTAGTTTTTGATATAAATCTCTTCCAAAAAAATAGGCTACAGCCGAAAAGGATTTGATGCTGTTTGGTGAACATTCTTGCCAGTTTCCTGTAACATCATATAATGGTTTTGGAGAAGCAGTAGTCAATACTGTAAATAATCTAATATTTGGAAAATTGGCGTTATCAATCTCTTCTTCATAATTTTTCACTCCAGTTTTCCAATTATTTTCGACTCTGCCAACAGGGAAAAACATATTGGACTGACCGGAGCAAATCCAAACTTCGCCAATAAGAACATTATGTAAAATAATTTTATTTGTTGCTTCGATGGTGATGTTGTATGCTTTTTCGCTGCCTTGAGGAGTATCTACAGCTACTTTCCAAGTTCCTTCGGAATTTGCAGTAATTTCAATAGGACTATTTTGCCATCCCAGTTGAATGTTTATCTTTTCATTTGGCGATGCCCATCCCCATAAATTTACCATTGCATTTTGTTGTAAAACCATATTATCACCTACTAGCGAAGGTAGCTTTACTTGAGCGATTACAGCTTGTTTTACAACCAAAACAAGAATAATTAAAAGGATTTTTTTTATGTCTATCATTCATATGTTTATTTATTGTTATAAAACTTTTAAATGTAAATGAGTTGAAGATAATAAGTATCCTGTGCTTTCCTGTATCGTAGGATGTCATTAATCATTAAATTTTAATCAAATGTTTTTGGTATAAGTGATTTTCCCAAGTACCGATTCGCTCAACAATCTGGTTTTAAAACAAAAAAAGAGTTTCATTTTACAATGAAACCCTTTTTAAAATTAAATTTTTAGTAATTTATTTCACTATCACTTTTTTAGTAGTTGCTCCATTTTCAGTTTGTACTTTTACAATATAAATTCCAGAAGATTGATTCGATAAGTCTACAGAATTTGTATGACTAGCTGATACTACTTGTTTTCCATTAGAATCAATAACCGAAATCAATTTTACAGCAGAAGGACTATTAACATTGATTTTACCACTAGTTGGGTTTGGAGAAACTGAAATAGTATTGTCTAAAGTATTAGCATCAAGTCCTAGATTAGCTTCGGCAGTAACATTTGTCATTGCTGGTACCGCTACAATGGGTGGAGTAGCTGTCGCATCTCCTGCAATAGCAGGTACTACGGTAACAACGATATGTTTGCCAACTCCAGGAATAATTTTACCCGCAGTAACATAACCGTCTACAAATGCTTTTTGATCATTAGTAAAAACTAAAGTTCCTCCGTTAATTGTCATAGAACCCGTACCAGTACGTGTAGGCTGTTCTTGAATTGCTAATGCTGCGACACCTAGTTTTGAAGAACTTGTTTTTAAGATACCTCCATTAAGATTCACAGTTCCAACGGCATAATAGCCTCCAATAATTATTGCACCACCGTTAGAGCTTTGATCTACAGATACTAATCCACCATTAATATTTAACACACAGTCGCCTTTTTCAGAAATAATTAAAGCATTTTTTGCATTTAGATTTCCACTATTTACAGTTACTGTTGCAGGATTACTTAATACACCTAGATTCAGATTGCTTCTAACATTTAGATTACCACCATCGACAATTAATGTACCACCTGTATAGTTCGCCACAGATGGTGTAAGTGTGCCTTTGATATTTATACTACCACCTGCATTTATCGCTAGTGTAGTACACGTTGCAGTTGTTGCGCTACTTAGTATAGGATTATTGGTAGCTGGATTAATAACCACCGCAGATGCAGATGGAACAACTCCAGTATCCCAGTTTGTAGCAGTAGCATAATCAGTATCAGTTGTTCCTGTCCAAGTTTGAGCATTGATGTTTATGGTTGCCATAAATCCAAATGCACAAAACAGTAAAGCCCTATTTTTTGTTAATTGGTTAATTTTAAAAGAGTAGTTTTTTTTCATTTTGTTTTTTTTAAGGATGATAAATAGATTAAGATAATTGATGTTTTTTTTTAATTCTGTTTTAAATAGACGTGAAATGATTTAAAAAATAACATATTCAATAAATATTTCGTTAAAATTTCAATATCAAAAATATTTAATTGCTATTTTATTAGTATCCTGTACTATCCTGATTAATTAATTATCAAACAATATAAGAGGTACAATACTTCCCATTTATCTAGTGTTTGTTAATGATTAAAATTTCTTAAAATTGATAATTTAACACTTATAAAGTATTATAGGGTTCCAATTTGAGGGTATTTCATTAAGATTTGCCTTATATAATTTCGTAACAGTATCATTTTTATATTAAATTCAAATTCCTAATACTTATTAAATCGTCAAAAAGTCTAACCAATTATTTCAAATAAACAGTTAATTTATATTATCTTAATCCTTATGAAATTTTAAAAAGATGGACAGGATTGTACAGGATACTATTTGAAAATTAACCTAATAATTTTGAAATATATAATTTAAACTTATTTTAAATAAAATAAGTTTAATGAATCTCCCCACAAAAATTAAATTATTCTAATTGTTACCTATAAATCATTTTATGAAAAAACAACTCCTTTTTAATTTTTCTAATTTTATTTTCCAGAAAACATCTTTTGGGATTGCTGCTTTAACTGTACTAATTCTAATGAATACACAATTCACACTTGCTCAGCAATGGAATGTGATAGGACAAGAGAGTGACGTGTCAGCTTTAGCTACTTCCAACACTTCTATTGCCGTTGTGAATAATGGAGTTAATTTTACACCTTATGTCGTTTATACGGAAAGTGGAGTACTCAAAGTGAAGAAACGATTGAGCGATGGTACTTGGACACAGCTTAGTACAGATTTAGCCTCTAGTGCTACTTATTCACAAATTTATGCCGATCCGACTGGTAATTTATATGTTGCTTATATTGATCTCTCTGCTGGTTCTAAATTAGCAATAAAAAAATATGATTATATTGCCGGGACATGGGATGCCTTAAATCCTGCAGATAGTAATTCACTTTATGTTTCAACTGGTAACGTAAATCAAGCAAGTACTAAGTTTTCAGGACAGCGTTTCTCCATCGCATTTGATTCATTTAATACGCCTTATGTTGCTTTTTCTGATGTTGGTATGATCCCTTATGTTAAGCAATTCAACGGGACTTCATGGGTAACTGTAGGTACTGGTCCTGCAACTGCTGGTCTTGCTGCATTACCAAGCTTAGCAATTGACTCTACTGACAAACCTTGGTTAGTCTATTCTAGCGTAACTGGAACAGGAGACACTACTGGAACTTTGGCCCTTTTTAGTTTTAATGGTACTGTATGGACTGAAACCATAAACCCTACTCCTATTAGTAATATTCGCCAAGTATGCATTGCTAATTATGGCACTAACAAACTATATTTTGCAATGTTTGATATCAACAGTTCGAACAAAACTACTGTTATTTATTATGATAAAACAGCAAATACTTGGAGTAGCAAATCAATTCTTTCTTCAAGAGATGGACAATATATCAGCCTAATCAATGATTCTGTAGGTAATGTATATTGTTCTTATATAGACAAATACAGTGGATCTTCTTATTTACAAGTAGCCAGAGTACACAAGTTAGAGAAAGAAGGCAGCACTTGGACAGAATTGTTCGATGTCACTGCCGCACATGGCATTGATGAACCAACAGGAAACGTTTCCATTGCCATAGGAAGCGCACCATATCCCTATGTTGTCTATACTAAGACAAATTCAAGTAGTGTAACGACACCTATTGTGAGAGGGTTTGTTCCTGCTCCTCCTCCAGCGGTCCTTACTACAAACGCAATAACTAATATTACTACCACAACTGCTGAATGTGGTGGTAACATCACCTCCAATGCTGGACAGGCAATAACAGAAAGAGGTGTTGTTTATAGCATTTCTAATACAACTCCTACTACAGCAAACACAAAAGTTGCAGCAAGCTCAGTTGGGACAGGAAATTTTTCGGTAACACTTTCAGGACTCACACCTACAACTTTATACTATACGAGAGCTTATGCTATTAATAGTGCTGGTACTTCTTACGGAGAGGTGGTTAGGCTGAACACTCTTGTTGTGCCTGATGCTGTAGTTACTACACCTAGACAAGTGGAGTTTTTAACGAGAGGCCTTGTGGCGGTTCGCAAATCTACTACTACTGTATATTTAAGCTGGCGAATGCTAGGAACAGATCCTTCTAGTGTTACTTTTAATGTGTATCGCAATGGGGTAAAGATTACGACATCGCCAATCACAAATTCTACTAATTATTTAGATACTAGTACTGCCTCAAATGATAACTATAGTGTTACATCGATTGTTAACGGAGTCGAAAGCACACCTTCTATTCCTGTATTTGTGTGGGCAAGTAACCAAATGACAGTTCCTATTCAGATACCAGTTGGCGGTACCGTTCCCGATGGACGTTCGTATACCTATGAAGCTAATGATGCTTCTGTGGGTGATGTAGACGGAGATGGAATCTATGAAATTATATTAAAATGGAATCCTACTATTGTAAATGATAATGCAGGAGGATATAGTGGTAAACAAATCTTTGATTGTTATAAACTTGACGGTACTTTATTGTGGAGAATTGACTTGGGAATCAATATGAACGCAGGACCACATTATAATCAGTTTATGGTGTATGATTTTGATGGTGACGGTAAAGCCGAGATTATTTTAAAAACGGCAGACGGTACAGTAGATGGAACAGGGGTAGTTATTGGTAATTCAACGGTTGATTATCGCAATTCTTCAGGTTGGGTACAACAAGGACCTGAATTTCTAACTGTTTTTAATGGATTAACAGGTGCTGCTATGTCAACTGTTACCTATCAACCATCACGAGATAATGTAGCAGACTGGGGGGATAATTATGGTAACCGTCAAGATCGTTTTGTATCTGCAGTAGCCTATCTCGATGGAGCAAGACCTAGTTTGATAGTAGGTCGTGGGTATTATAATAGATTAACTCGTGCAGCTTATGATTGGCGTGATGGACAACTTACGATGCGTTGGAAATTTGATAGCAAAGATACTAGCGACCCTGGAAATGAAGCTTTTTCTAGTCAAGGAAATCATCAAATGCAAATAGGCGACGTAGATGGAGATGGAAAAGATGAGGTAATTAATGGTTCTAGCGCTGTAAACGATAATGGTAAGCGTCTTTGGACGTATGGCATGGGACATGGCGATGCCTTACACATGACTGATATGGATTTAGATCTTCCAGGACAGGAAATTTGGATTAATCTAGAATCTCCAAGTAATTATACACCATTGGGGCTTAGACAATACGATGCCAAAACAGGACGTACTAATTGGGGAATTGCTACAGGAACTGATGATGTAGGACGTTCTATGGCTGCAGATATCGATCCTAACTATAAAGGATATGAAATGTGGGGCTCTTCAGGAGGGAATGTTTATGATTCAAAGGGAAATTCGATAAGCACATCTGTACCTTCTTATAATTTTGGAATATGGTGGGATGGCGATCTTGGACGTGAACTTTTAGACAGAACGTATATAGATAAATGGAATCCAACCACTAAAAGTGCAGGACGTTTGTTTACTATTTATCAATCAGCTCCTATTTCATCTAACAATAGTACTAAAAGTAATCCTTGTTTAATGGCTGATATCTTTGGAGACTGGAGAGAAGAAGTAATATATAGAAGATCTGATAATACTGGACTTGTTATTTTTACTACAAACACATCTACCAATTACCGTATTCCCACATTGATGCATGACACACAATATCGTACTGCTATAGCTTGGCAAAATTCTGCTTACAATCAGCCGCCTTATCCTAGTTATTATATTGGGTATGATATGGCTACTGATCCTACAACAGGAAACGTTATAACACCTACACCCAATATTTATGTTGCAAAGACTAATAGTTTAGGTTTATCGCCTACCAATGGAGAGATCTCATCATCTGCAATTAAGGCGTATCCGAATCCAACTTCAGGTTTGTTTTCATTACAATTGAATAGTTTGGAATCTGGAAAAGCAAGTATAAAGATTGTTGCTTTGAATGGACAAGTTGTTAAACAACGTGATGTTTTACTAACAGGGAAAAATCAAACTGTTTTGTTTGATATTTCTGCTGAGGCATCTGGAGTGTATTTGTTAAAAGTTACGTCTAAAGAAGGTGAAACTACTCAAAAAATCATATTACAAAAATAAGAGTTATATAATAAGCAAGGCGGCCTGTTCTTCAAAGGAACGAGCCGCCTTTTTTAATAAAAAAAAATGAGATATATTTTAGTTTTAATATTGGCCTATTTTGCACCATCATTCATGAATTCTGGGGAAATACTCGCTCATATTAGTAAGATAATTTATCTTCAGGGCAAAGTTGGAGAAAGGACTTTAGTTATTAAAATGATGTGTTATGATGAATCTCCTATTAGAGACATGACTTATTTTTTTGATGATGCCAAAAAAGATTGTTTTTTTAAAGGCAGGATTATGGGTAATGCTTGGCGGTTCTATCCAGAATCCGTAGCGGCGAACAAAGCTTTAGAAAATAAAGAAGAGTTATTGATTGCTGAAAGCAAAAATGGCTTTTGGAAAGGGTATTGGCTTGATAGTTCAGGTAAAAAAATAAATATTAATCTAAATCCGATACTTAATATCCCCACCTCTAAATACAATTATTTTTCACAGATGAATGATTTTGATTCGTATGAGGCATACAAGATTTCGAAAATTAACCTGACCAAAACTAAAACAGCTAAAACGTTAAAGAATGTTTCAATTGATTGGTTCTTGGAAAAAGAATCGGGAATTTCCTTTTTTAGATTGCGAAGTTTGAATAAGAATTTAAAAGTAGATAGTTTAAATGTTGCTCTTGAGACGATGCACTTAGCACTTCTACAAAACTATTATCATCTGAAGCCCGATAGAAAAGAGTTAATAGTATCAACTGAACTTCTGTATTTGACAAAGGATTTAATTAGCTTTAAAATTATTTCGAATAGTATTATTAAAGGACAAAATCCTTCAAAGTCACAGCAATTGGTTACACTGGATATTCAAAGTGGAAAACAGATTGATTTGGAAAGTCTAGTATGGTTTGGAAAAAAGACAGCTAAGAAACCTTCTGCAAATGATGTTCAAGAGACCTTTGAGTATAGAAAGTATGTTTTTGCGTCTAAAATATTTTCGATGTTGAAAACTCTTTATCCAGATAAAATGAAAAACACGGTATGTGGTTTAAATAAAGTAGATACATGGGCAATACCTGCATATGCGGTAACGAAGAAAGGATTGCTATTAGGTTTTTTTCCTTCTGGAAATTGCAGCATTCTTGATTGGGCAATTATTCCTTATAAGTCCCTTACGCCGTATTTAGAAAAAAAATACAGCTTAACTGCAATGAATTAAAATGCCTAAATGTTTCTAATTCCAATTTTTATTAAAATTTACATCAATTAATTAATTACGACGCTTAAAGTTTATATGTACAAAAATAAAATTATAGGTTTACTCGTATTGCTATTTTTTTTAGGACAAGGTACGGCAATAGCACATGCTTTACCCGATAGTAAAGCACAACTTATCGTTGAAAAAGATCAGATTTTAATTAAATTCAGCTCTCCATTAGAAATAATAGAGACCGCTTATAAAAAATCTATTTCGCTTCAATCGCTAATGGAGTTAAACCATTTAAAACAGTATTATTTAAAACATATTCTGGTAACCGATTCCTTACGTAGTTCATGGGACGTAAGTGTAGCTTCAATATTAATTAATGAAAACGAAGATCCTATTGTGGGCAAATACAAGCAAGTTATTGCCTCGATATATCTTAAACCAAGTAATCGTAAAAGTCTGAGAAATTTTGATCTTTATTGTGATATTATACTTCATCAAATCCCAACTCAGTCTATTTTGTTTTCCGTAGAACAAGATTGGCAAAAAGGAATTGCACCCGAAAATTCCAAACAAATAGGCGTAATCGCGTTCGATTCTCAAATGGGAATAATACCTCCTTTAAAGATACAATTGGGACATGGAACCTGGTTTACGGGTTTTAAAAGTATGGTACAATTAGGAATGCAACATATTAAAGAAGGAACAGATCATTTGCTGTTTTTGCTTGTTTTATTATTACCAGCTACACTTGTAGTACGCCATAAAAAATGGGGTGGCTTTGGAGGTGTAAAATATAGTATTGTCGGTTTGCTAAAAATAGTGACTGCTTTTACAATTGGGCATTCGCTTACTTTATTGATCGGTGCATTGGGCTGGTTGCATTTACCTTCGCAACTAGTTGAAGTGCTGATTGCCTTTTCTATCTTAATTTCGGCTATACATGCCATTTACCCTCTTTTTCCTGGGAAAGAAGTTTATGTTGCGGCTGGTTTCGGCTTGGTTCATGGCTTGGCTTTCGCAAGTATTCTAGTAAATCTCAATCTTGATATAAATGCTATGGTTTTGAGCATATTAGGTTTTAATATCGGAATCGAATTGATGCAACTTTTTGTTATTGGCATTACTGTTCCGTGGATTATTTTGCTAAGTCAATCTTCAATATACCAATATGTGCGCAACCTTTTGGCAGTTTTAGCAGGAATAGCAGCACTAGCTTGGATTAGTGAACGGATTTCAGGACATTCAAATTGGATCGCTGTTTTTATATTAAAAAACACTCAATATGCTCCATTAATAATAGGAATAGTAGCGATTACTGCTTTACTTATCAATTTTGGACAACGAATTAAAGTTGAAAAAAGATAATTTAAACCTTCTGAAAGCAATTCATTTTGAATTTTTAAAATTGTTTTTTTATTAAAATTTCAAAATAAATGCTACTCTTTCAAGCGCAACTTATCGGCTAAGTTTTTAATTTACTTAGAGGTAAAATCCCAAATAACAAAGAAAATTGATAGTAATATTGATTAAATGCATGAGATATTGATAATTACATGTTTATATTTTTTTTATGACAAAATACATAAAGAAAGCAGGATGAGACAGGATACTCTTTGACAAGTATTTAAATAATTTTGATATCTATAAATTAATCTTCATTTTTTTAAGAAATAAACTTTAGACTTTATCAATTGTACACCAAATATTAGCTGTTTAAAATTAATTTTAAACAAAGGACATCATAAAATTTAATTTTTAAATAATAACCATATTATGAAAAAACAATTACTTTTTGATTTTACAAAGTTTCTTTCCAGAAAGATTTCTTTTAGAATTACTACTCTTCTTATTTTTTGCATGCTAACAGTACAGCTCTCTTTTTCAAAAAACAATAAAACTGTTGTTTTAGATCCAAGTGACGTTATTGTTGTTGATAATGGCACCACAGTGAATTTGAAAAACGGAATTGTAAATGCTACAATTACTAAATCAAATGCAGCTGTTACCAGTCTTATTTATAATGGCATTGAATTAATAAAAGGAGGTTATAATGGTGGTTCGATTTATTGGAGTTGGAATATGTCTAGTTATCAAAATCCATCAGGATGTACCTATTCTTTAATTACAAATCCTTCTGGGAACAATTTTGATTCTGCTGAAATAAAGCTGCATATGACCTGGAATGGTTCATCAAGTACAGCAGCTATGGATGTAGATGTTTACTATTCGCTTCAGCGTAATGTTTCTGGATTGTATGCAGCGGCTACTCTGACGCACCCTACCTCCTATCCAGCAAATCCTGGTGGAGAATGGCGTATGTCTAGCTATCCCAATCCAAGATTTGATTGGTTGAGTGTTGATTCATTGCGTAATCTAATTATACCATCTGGCTCAGCCTCAACAGCTGCTGTTGCTGGTGCACCTCCAGAAAATTATTTGATTACATCGGGACCTTTTAAAAATAAATATGAATGCAAATATGACTATAGCGCTGATTTTGGAGCCATTGATACTTGGGGATGGAGCAGTACTGCTGATAATGTAGGCTTATGGGTTACGGCTCCAAGTAAAGAATATTATCCAGGTGGTCCAATGAAGCGTGAACTCATGTGCCATTCAACCCCTGTTTTGTTGAATATGCTAGGAGGAACTCATTATGGGCAGGGCACTGAAACTGCTGTTGCTGCCGGTGAAGATTGGCAAAAAACCTATGGTCCATTCTTGATTTATTGTAACAAAGTACCAGCAGGCACAGCTAATGCCTCCCTCACTTTGTGGGAAGACGCAAAAGCTAAAGCCAAAACGGAACAAGAAGCATGGCCTTTTAGCTGGCATAATAATTCGGCTTATACAAAAGAAAGCGGACGTGGAACAGTTACAGGTAAATTAGTAATCAATGACACTGGTAATCCCAATGCATCGGCAGCTAATACATGGGTTGGACTTGCTATACCGCCAACCGGAAGTGGTAATGTTATTAATTTTCAAGCATGGAGTAAAAATTATCAATTTTGGGTAAAAACAGATTCTAATGGTAACTTTAGCATTCCGCATGTATTACCAGGCACTTATAGCTTATTTGCCTTTGGTCCTGAAGCAATTGGACAACTTTCTTTGTCAAATTATACAACGGTAACGGCTGGCAACACAAACGCTTTAGGAATGGTAAATTGGACTCCAACACGAGTTGCACCAACAGTTTGGGAAATGGGAACTCCCGATAGAACTGCTTCAGAATTCAAACATGGAACCGATTGGTGGACCAGTAATACCTATCCCAATCCAAATTGGGCAAAATTCATGGATTATATCAGTGAATTTCCAAATGATGTAGACTTTACCATAGGTCAAAGTAATTTGGCCACTGATTGGAATTTTGTACAACCTAGCAGTACTAATGTTCCTATTTCAAATCCAACATGGAATGTAAACTTTAATTTAGATACTGCTCCAACAGTAGGATCAACTGCATCTGTATATGTTGCATTAGCTACTAATAACAGTGCTGCATTGATCCTGAATGTAAATGGTGTTAATGTAACTTCGCCTTCAACAGGGATGATTCCTGGTAATGCTACTAATGCTATGATTCGTAAAGGTATTCATGGTGCTTTCGCAGAAGTTCGTTTTAACTTTCCTTCTAGTAATTTGAAATTAGGAGCTAATACAATTAGCTTTTCAATACGTAGAGTTGGTGGAGCAAGCAGTGGTGAAGTTATGTATGACTACCTTAGATTAGAAGCAAGTGGAACCACATTGACAGTTGATTCCTTTGAAAAATTAAATTTTATAAAAGCGTATCCAAATCCAACAAAAAATAGTGTGACGCTAACTATACCTGAAACTTCAGTTTTACAGAAAATAGAGGTGTACAATAATTTAGGGCAATTGATGGCTAAAGAATCTAAAAATACAGTATCACTTGAGAAATTAGATAGCGGTACTTATTATTTCGTAATCGTAACATCTACAGGGACCTATGTTAAAAAGATTATTAAACTATAATCTATTTTTTTAAGGCCGTCGATAACTCGTATCAAATGGTGTAGAAATGTATATCATTGAGAAAAGTTAGCAACTAATCGAAAAGTTAATTTTGAAAAACTGATATAACATTAAATAAAATAGTAAACAGCAGTAAATTTTTCTGCTGTTTTTTTATTTAGTAAGTTCAAATTTTAATGTGGCTTACTTAAAACTGTTGAACAACGGTCTGTGTTTGTGTGTACAAATAAAAAATACACTATAAGTGGAATTACATATTTTAAGAATCAAAAACATTTTCAACTTTATATTATCAAATAACTTTTCTATCGTGTAAATCTTTACCAATTCTAGTTTGTTTGCTTAAAGTACTATCCGAGACTCAAGATTTTGAATGTATTGTAAAATAAAACCGCTGATTCTTATAGCTACAACGGTAAAATAATTTGGATTAGAGTTGAACGTCCCTTTGAACTACTTAAATAGAGTTGTTTCCTTTAACAAAACAGTACTATTTACTATTTTATTTTCTAAAAAAGCCAAATAAGCTATCAATTTGAATTTACATATGACTGTTTTGAAACAAAATAATTGTTAATTATCAACATTAAAACACATAATAAAGAAAAAATTTATGTGATTTTATCAGAGTGAAGGTATATTAATAGAATAATAGTTAATATTTTAATAATTTATTTTTTAATCCATTATTTTTTTTCAACAAAAAAAACACCTAATACAGGATAGGACAGGATACATGTAGCTGTATAACCCTTTAAATTTGATAAATGTTAAAATATTAATAAATTACAGTTAAAAACTGCATAAATATTTGTTCACAATTTTATAAGTTAAACCATAATGATGAAAAAAAACCACTACTATTTATTTGTCCTGCTTTTTCTGGCGCTCCTGTCTAGTTGTAGTCAAGACGTATTTAATGAGTATTATGCTCGTCCAGAAGGCCTTGAAGACCCTATTTACCAACAACTCGAGGCACGTGGCAATTTTAAAAACCTGACCAATCTAATCGACAAAGCGGGTTACAAAAACATCCTAAGCAAAGCAGGATATTGGACTATGATGGCTCCTAATGATGAAGCTTTTACAAGTTTCTTTCAAGAAAAAGGAATTACAAACGTTAGCAATATTGATTCACTAACTGCTGCTAAAATTGTAAGGTATGCACTTATATATAATGCTTTTCGCTTGGAACGTCTATCTGACTATCAATCTCCAATAGGTTGGGAAGTTGATAATGCTTTTAGAAGAAGAACTGCTTTTTATGATGGATTTCAAACTAAAATCATAAATGGGGTTTCAAAAGTGATTGTGGGCTCTAATCGCAATGGTACCAATTATTATATTAATGGGGATAATAACAACAAATATATTTCCTACTTTACTAATGAGTATTTTGCAGCACAAAATTTAAGTAATCATGACTATAATTTTTTCTATCCAAATGCAAACTACTCCGGTTTTAATGTATTAAATGGTAGTGTAAAGGAGGCTGATATAATTGCAGAAAATGGGGTTATACACGAAGTACAGAAAGTTTCACTTCCTTTATTGAATATAGACCAATATCTTGAAAGTAATAGCAAATATACTCTCTTCCGTAGTTTACTTGAAGATCATTTGGTTAATTATTATTTCAACCAAGATGCGACAACAACATACCATAATTTTTCTAAAAAATCGGACAATGTATATGTAAAAGTATATGATCCTGAATTATCATTTTCTCTAAACAATGAGAACTTTATAAAACAATCTGATAACGACGGTCAAAGTGATGCTTATACCCTATTTGTACCTGAGAATACTGTCTTACAACAATTTATTACTACTGTCTTACTAAAAAATTATACGGCTCTTGAAAAACTTCCAAAATATGTTTTTGTGGATTTAATAAAAGCACACATGGTTCCTAATGCAGTATGGCCTTCTAAAGTTGGTTCATACAACAACGAATTAAAAGAAAACATTAGGTTTAACTTTAACACGGATATAACAGACGCTAAAATATTGAGTAATGGCTTCTTTTATGGGACTAATAAAATACAAAAATCCAACTTATTTTTTAGTGTATATACTTCAGCTTATTTAGATCCAAAATTTACCTTAACGACTCGAATTTTAAATGACGGTTCTGGTTATAGAGAAATGATTAGCAATATCAACCAAAAATTTACCTTATTTCTACCTTCTGACACTGTTCTTCGCGGTCTTGGATACGACTATGATATTAATCGTTCAGAATGGAACTATACCTCTCCAGTTAACAATGTAAAAGTAGCGGGAAGTATTGCCCGTTCTCGTCTATTACGAGTTTTATATAATGGAATCATACTTACTCCAAATGGAGAATTAAATAATTTATCAGGTTCAGGCATCATTCGTTCTGGTGATGATGTTCTTCCGGGAGAATATATAAAATGGAAAAACAATAAAGTTTTTGCCGCTGGAAATGAATTCGCAGGGAATACTGTTAATATAATTGGATTTGAAGACCAACAAAATGGACGTACATATTATGTAGATAAGTTACTTGAATTTAGTGAACAAGTTCAAGGTCTTAAAATTAAAAGTTTAGCTGCAGTACCTGGTTCAGAATATGCTTCTTTTTACAGTTACTTATCCAATTCTTCTATATATGAAGCCGCGACAGGTAAGATACAAGGAGTAGAACTTGGAACCTCTTATACATTTGTAATACCTAATAACGCAGCAATTACACAAGCCGTACGTGATGGAAAACTTCCTGGGAACACAACAACTGGCGTTCCTAATTTTAATCCATCTCTTCAAGGGCAAAAAGACATGGTAGCAGATTTTATTCGCTATCATATTTTAGCAACACGAACTGCTTCAGATGATGGGAATGTATATGGTCAACTTGAAACTTTAAGAAGAAATGATCTTGGAGAGAAAACCTATATTCAAATTACAAGTGCTCCTGGTATTTTAACATTTAAAGACTCTGCAAACAGAATTACGAACTATATTCCAAGTATGAGCAACAACTTAGCAGATCGATCATTAATTCATTTAGTAGACAACTATCTTTTATATGCACAATAAAATGAGAAATAAAATCACAAAATTACTTTACACTTTTTCATTTGCCTTGATTATAATGGCAGCACTACCTAGTTTGGCTCAAGAGTCTAAAACAACACTAGTGCGTGGTCAGGTAATCGATGCAAAAGACAAACAACCTATACCGGGATCAACTGTTATAGAACAAGATGCAGAAAACCGTACTATAACCGGCGTTATAACTGATATTGATGGGAATTTTGCGATACACATCAAAAACCCAAAAAACAAATTATTTATTTCAACTATTGGATTTATTTCTAAAACAGTTCTAATTAATGGTCGGGAGACAATTAAAGTCAGCCTAGTTCCATCAGTAGAATCTTTAAATGAAGTAGTCATTAAGAGTCAAAAAAAGGTCGACAGTGGACTTCTTAACATTGCAGATCGGGACCGAACTACAAGTTCAGTTACAATAAAAGCCAGTGATTTAGAAAACACTCAAGCAGCATCTATTGACGAAGCATTACAAGGGCGTGTTGCGGGAGTCGACATTTCTGCCACTAGTGGAGATCCAGGTGCTGGAATGCAAATCCGTATTAGGGGTACTTCTTCTATTTCTGGATCTTCGAATCCATTAGTAGTAGTAGACGGAATGCCATACGAAACTTCAATACCAGCAGATTTTAATTTTGGTACTGCAGACGAACAAGGCTATGCTGCTTTGATCAATGTAGCTCCATCGGATATTGAGACAATCACTATCTTGAAAGATGCCGCTGCTACAGCAATGTGGGGTTCCCGTGCAGCAAGTGGAGTTTTATTAATCAACACAAAACGTGGATCTATTGGTGCACCTAAGATTGGCTACACTTATACAGGAACCTATTCTAAATTGCCTAAGACCATACCTATGCTAAGTGGAGATCAATATTCACAATTGATTCCAGAAGAATTCATGAATCGAAGTGGAGTTCCATTAAATACACTCAATGTAAAAGAATTTCAATATGACCCTCAAGACGTTTATAATTATAAAAACTATAGTAATAACACCAATTGGATAGATGCTATAACACAGACAGGACTAACGGGCGAACACAATCTTTCTTTACAAGGGGGTGGGGAAAAAGCCCGATATTTCACTTCTGTTGGATATTATAATTCTAAAGGGGTAACAAAAGGGACAGGATTTGAAAGAATAAATGCAAGATTGAACTTAGATTATATTGTTTCTGATCGTATCCGTTTTAAAACAGACATTTCGTATACTCACTCAGACACACAACGTAATTATGTTAATACATATGGAGGATCAGATGCAGATCGTTTGCGAAGTGTAGCCTATAGTAAAATGCCAAACATGGGTGTTTTCGAATATGATGAAATGGGAGTGTTAACCCCTAACTATTTCTCTCCAGCACAGAATATTCAAGGATCTTATTCACGTACTTATAATCCTGCTGCTATGGCAGAATATGCAACCAATGATCAAAGTCAAGATCGAATTGTACCGCATTTTAACTTGATGGTAGACATCATTCCTAAAGTGTTGATATCTACATTTGATTTGCAATTTGATTTCAACAATACAAAAGCTAAATCTTTTTTACCACAAAATGCGACAGGACGACCTATTACAGAAACAGTTGTTAATCGTGCTTCAGATGCTGATGTTGATGCTTCTAATGTGGTTACAAAAACCAATTTTATATATTCTCCGAATATTGGTAAAAATCAAACATTGCAAACTATATTATCCTTACAATCTAATGATTATAGATATGAGTCTTATCAAGCGCTAACTTCAAACACAGCATCTTCTTTGCTTACAGATCCTTCAGTGCCTTCTAGAACACAAAATTCAGAATTAAACTTATATACTAATAATAGTCAATCAAGAAGTGTAGGGAGTTTGCTTAATGCACAGTATGGTCTATTAGATCGATATATCTTAAATGTAGGTTTACGCGCAGATGGAAATTCTAAATTTGGCCCTGAAAATAGATATGGATTATTCCCTTCTGCATCTGCCCGTTGGAGAGTTTCAGGCGAATCATTCATGAAAGGTCTTACTTTTATAGATGACTTAAGTATTAGAGCCAGTTATGGAAAATCAGGTAATGCTCCTCGTTATGACTATCGCTATTTTAATGTTTATGGTAATTTTGGATCCGAATATTTAGGTCTTAATGGAGTTTATCCACAAAATATTGAATTAAGCAATTTAAAATGGGAGACTTTGACTGGTAAAAACTTAGGATTTAACCTTCAACTATTTGATAAACGCGTAACATTAGATGTAGATATTTACCAAAACAGAACAGATGATTTAATTTTTCAAAATCTTGATATAACTACCATTTCAGGATACAGTAAATTAGATCAAAATGTGGGTACATTAGACAATCAAGGTTGGGAAATAGGTCTTAATACAATTCCGTTTAAATCTGATAAATTAAGAGTTGAATTTAATTTTAACATCTCCTCAAATGAGAATGTAATTCGTAAGATTTCAGAATATTTTCCAAGTGAAAGTGGAAATACGGATGTTAATGGACAATTCAAACGTTTTCTTCAAACTGATAACCCTTTTGGTTCTTTCTATGGGTATCGTTTTAAAGGAGTCTACACAGATACAGATGCTACTTTAGCTAGAGATGCGAGTGGTAATGTTATAACAGGACCTAATGGTCAAACGGTTTTTATGCGTTTCAATTACCCTAAAACAGATTATGTATTCCAACCTGGAGATGCCATTTATGAAGACATTAATAAAGATGGTAATATAGACAGCCGTGATGTGGTTTATTTGGGGAATAGTAACCCTAAATTCACAGGTGGTTTTGGTCCAACAGTTACTTTGAATAATCAATTTAAATTTTTGCTTTATTTCACCTATAGATTAAAATATGACATAGTGAATGGATCAGATATGCTTGCAACAAATATGTACGGTTGGGATAATCAAAGTACAGCCACTTTATCCAGATGGAGAAATCCTGGTGATGTAACGAATATGCCTAGAGCAGTTTATGGCACTGGATACAATTGGTTGGGTTCTGACCGCTATGTAGAAGATGCTTCTTTTCTTCGTCTTCGTTCTATAACTTTTAGCTACAATTTCAGCAAAAAGTTTTTGAAACAAATAAAAATGGATGATGTACGATTTTATATAACTGGAGATAACTTGCTTACATTTACTAACTATAAAGGGCAAGACCCCGAAGTTAATATGAAAGGTGGCGATCCATTTGGAATTGCGATTGATTATTCTCGTACCCCTCCTACTCGTCGATTTACACTAGGTATAACAACTCGTTTCTAAATAAAAAAATATTTAATTTATGCGAACTAAAATAAATTCAATACTAGCAATACTTTTAATTTTTGTCACTTCAATTTCATGTGACAACTATTTAGATTTACGTCCTCAAGATGGGATCATCCGTCAAGAATTCTGGAAAACTAAAGAAGATATCCAAGCGGCTGTAATAGGCATCTACTCTTCTCTATTAAGTAACCCTCCAGGTATTGGTGGTGACACTGTAAGCGAATACTTATTTATGTATGGCGAACTTAGAGGCGATTTAACAGCTCCAGGAGTTTATGTAACTACAGACGAAAGAGATATAATGAATTCAAACATTGTATCTGCAAATGCACTAACAAGTTGGGCCGCATTCTACCGTGTAATCAATTATTGTAATACTGTTATTGATCTTGCTCCAGCTGTGCTTGCTAAAGATCCTACATTAACACAAGCACAATTGAACAATTATCTTTCGGAAGCATTAGCTATTAGAGCGTATTTATATTTTACTCTGGCCCGTACTTTCAAAAATGTTCCTTTAAAACTTAATGCTACACTATCTGATTTGGATAATTTTCAATTACCAGTTACACCACAAAATGAAATTTTTGCTCAGGTTATAAAAGACTTAAATTTAGCAGAAGAATATGGTGTTAAAGATTATAAAAGTATCGCTTCAAACAAAGGAAGAATCACGGTTTATGCAATAAATGCGATGCAAACTGATGTTTATCTTTGGATGGAAAATTATCAAGGTGCACTTACTGCGGCCAACAAGGTAATTGATTCCAATAATTATCAATTAATTCCCGCATCAAACAGTTGGTTTAATAGAGTGTATGCAGTAGGTAATTCTTCTGAAAGTATCTTTGAATTTCAATATACGACTCAAAATTTAAATCCTTTTTACAATATGTTTTTACAACGTCCTGAGATAATTGCATCTCAAAAAGTTTTTGAAGAAGTATTTGGTATTGATTATAATAATGCATTAAATAAAGATATACGTGGTGAACGAGCTTCACTTGTTCCTGGAACCAATGAAATATACAAATTTACAGGTCTAAATTCAGACGAACGTAAATCTTTACAAGAATCTGACACGCACTGGTTTGTATATCGTTATGCAGATGTGCTACTTATGAAAGCAGAAGCTCTTGCCGAATTAAATCAAGGTGAAGAAGCAGTTGCTATTATTAAAAACTTAAGAGAAAAACGTGCTGCTATTAGTGCAACAGCTTTAAATGTGGACGGGAAAAATAAAATTGATGTAATTGATTATATTTTGGCAGAACGTTCCCGCGAATTTGCTTTTGAAGGTAAACGTTGGTTTGATGTTTTACGAAATGCTAAAAGAAATAATTATAGCCGAATTGAATTATTAATCAATATGGCTTTATCAAGTGCACCAGCAAATCAACAACAAACAATCATTACAAAATTAAAAGATTCAAATAGTCATTATTTGCCTATCAATGATTATGAATTATATTCTAATAAAGCGCTTGTACAAAATCCATTTTATAAATAATAAATAAAGAAGTCATGAAAAGATATTTAACATTAAACAGATTGATGAGACTTACTTTGGGGGTTTTATTAACGATAACCTTTCTTAATTGTACATCAGAGAAGTTCAAAGAATCAACAGATGAAACACTAAATATTACGGATTACATTAGACAGGATAAAGATTATTCAATGTTTTTAGAAATTCTTGAAATTACCAACTATGCTTCATTTATGAATACATATGGTACTTACACCTTGTTTCTTCCTACTAATGATGCTATCAAAAACTATTTAAGTGATTTAGGTGTTACATCTATTAAAGATGTTCCTTTAGTAGACTTGCAAAATTTAGTAAAGCTTCATATACTAGATCAAAAAGTAAATACAACTTCATTTACTGATGGTAAAATTGCAGCTCCAAGCCAATATGGTCAATTTTTAGTTACTGGAGCATCTAATAGTAATGGCGTTTCAAGTATTACTGTAAATAGAACTTCAAACATTGTTGTTTCTAATATAGAAGTTGGGAATGGAGTTATTCATGTAATAGATAAAGTATTAAGAGTAGCAAATAAAACTTTGGCTAAAACTATTGAAGCAGATAAAACGCTTACCATATTTACAGAAGCATTAAAAGCTACTGGATGGTATGACAAATTAAATCAACCAGTTGCTGATACAAAAAATTTAAACCAATATTTAACTGTGTTAACTCAAACTGATGAAGTATTTAAAGCGGCAGGAATTAATAACATTGCCGATTTAAAATTAAAATACAGCCATTTGAACGATCCATTGAACGTTAAGGATAGTTTAAATCTTTTTGTAAGCTACCGTATCATACCAAAATTGCTATACCTAGCAGATTTAGCTGTTACTCCTGCTGTTGAAACAAAAGCGCCACTTGAAGTAATAAGTGTTAAATTGAGTAAGGATACTTTATTATTGAACCAAGAGGTTTACAATGGTATTTTGGAAAAAGGGGTTGTTGTTAATAGGGAAAAAAGTGATGGTACAGCTTCAAACGGTGTTTTACATTTCGTAAATAAAAATTTCTTTATTAAAAAACGCTTACCTGCGCCAGTATATTTTGATGTTGCAGATCAGCCTGAGTTTAGAAAACTTACTTCTATTTTTAGACAGCATTTAGGATTAACAGCTAGTCTTTTTCAAGCTGAAATGAGTGAGGTAACTTGGGACGGAGCTAATCGGATTACTTACTTGGATGGTAAAGCAGGTAGCTCAACTGGAGGGGGTTGGCACGGAGATTTCCTAGAAATACTCCGTTTTAGAACAGGTTATATTCAAAATGTTCAGTTTAAAACTCCTGTAATTATAAAAGGAAAATATAAAGTTTGGGTTGGTTATAGACCACAAACTACTAAAACACCACTTGTTAAAGTATACTTTGATGGTGTTGAACTTCCTAAATTGATTAACTTTTTAGAATACCCAACTGCTACGGCAAATGATCAAGAAGAAAGAGTTCTAGAATCTCAAGGGTACAAACACCATGTTACTCCTTATGACAGAAATCAAAATTCAAGGCTTTGTGGTGTTATCGATGTACCAACAACTGGCAGACACGTAATAAAATTTGAATCACTTACATCAAATACAGGTGCACAAACATGGATTGATGTAGTTGAGTTTCGACCTATAGATATGGATCAGCTTTGGCCAAAATTACAATCAGGCGGTGATGGTATAATCTACCAATAATCACACCTTTAAATTTAAAAAGTAATCAAAATACAAATTTAATCACTTAAAAAATGATCTCATTAAAATCAAAATATAAGAAACTATTTGTTGGAGTTCTGACAATAGCTTTAGTCTCGTGTTCTAACCCTTGGGAAGATCGCCAAAATAATGGAGATGCAAATCTAAGTGTCAATCTCAGTGAGGTAATTACTAAAAAGACTGAGGTTTCAAAGTTTGGTGCGTTAGTAGTTCAAACTGGATATGATAAAATTCTGTCTGAATCTAAATCGTATACTGTTTTCGCTCCAACTAATGAAGCTATGGACCAAGTGGATCCTGCTAAATTAAGCACTCCTGAGGCACTTTCTCTTTTTGTAGCAAACCATATTGCTTTAACTGCGTACTCCTCCATAAGAACTCAAGCCAGCATAAAAATAAAAATGTTGAGTGGTAAATATCTAGAATTTAAAGGTAATACTTTGATATCAGATGCAACTATTGTAACAGCAGATCAATATGCTAAAAATGGTGTATATCACATCATAAACAAAGCATTGACTCCAAAGCTGAATATCTGGCAGTATATTAATAGTCAGGTTAACTCCTCTTTAATGAGTAAATATTTGATTAGTTTAAAAGAATTAAACATATATAAAGCTGATAGTATTGCAAAAAGTACTGCAATACCAGGTGCAATGTCTGACTCATTAACTAACTCTTATTTAAGAAATGTATACAACCTTAATAATGAGAAAAATTCTTATACGTTGTTTTTGATGGAAAATGATGGTTATACCGCAGAAGTTGACAAACTAAAACCATATCTAACTACACCAAAAGCAGATTTCACTACAACTTTAACTAGTTATTTTACAATTAGAGATATGGCTTTTCCTAAAGCCTATCTACCAAATGAAATACCAAGTGTATTGACTTCACGTTTTGGTGTAAATGTAACCATTGACAAAACCCAAATTATTGGAGAGCCTATTATTTTAAGTAATGGTATTATATATCGTATTAAAAAAGTAATTGTTCCGTTAGTAGATCGTTTGGTTACAACCAAAATAGAAGGGGAAAAAAATTCATCATTCTTACCAACAAACCTACGAAGTAAGATTTTCTATCGTGACAAACAAGATCCATTAGGAATTAATTATAACGATATTATGGTACAAAACCCGGGTGTTTCCCTTTTTACACTAAACTATAATTCTGGTAATTTATATAGCACCACTTACAAAGTATATTGGAGAGCGATTAATGATGTACAAACTAATGTATTTCAACAACGTCTTCGTATAGGAGGAGTAGTTCAAGCTGATGGAACTATAAAAGATGTTATTAAATTATTCGATTATACTGATGTAGCAGTTGGAGTGTATAATGAAGTTTATCTTGGAGATTTTACTTTGGAGCAAGCAGGTAACATAGATTTGATTTCACTAATAGCTGCAAATACAACCACAAACGGGAATAACTCACTTACTCTTGATTATTTGAAATTTGTTCCTGTCATTAAATAATATTATATAAAAAATTAGTTATGCTAAAAATAATTCAACTAACCTGCCTTATAAGTACCTTTTTTGCTGGTAATCTTAACGCTAAATTGTACGCTCAGACTTCTCAAGATTCAACTGCAACTGTCGTAAAATTCAACAAAGCAAAAGGAGTCACGGTACAAGGCGTTATTAAAAACGCAAAAACAAAAGAAGGACTGTCAGGTATAAATGTCGTTGTAAAAGGCTATTCGGCCACAATTACAAATAACGATGGTAGCTTTAAAATTAGAGTGCCTCATTTAGAGTCTTTAATCACTATTAGTGGTCAAGATTTTCAAACTAAAGTTTATGCTCTTAAAAATCAAGAATCGGGTATAGAAATAGTACTATATGAAGCCAATTATGCGCAATCCAATGAAATAGCTAATTTACCTTCGGGTGACGAGCTACAGTATTCTAATACTAAAGCGGTAAGCGTAGTCAATTTCAATAAAGATCAATGGGCCAATCCCGTAAAAGAATCTGTTGGAGATTTTCTTCAAGGAAAGGTTGCTGGGCTTAATAGTATAAGAAAATCAGGTGTTCCAGGAGCTGGTGCACAATTAAATTTACGTGGTTTTAATTCATTATATGCTACTAATAAACCGTTAATTATAGTAGATGGAATGATCTATGATGATGAAGATTATGGTTCTGGAATAATTCAGAACAACAGTTCCTCTCCTCTAGCTAATGTTGATGTAAAAGATATTGAAAACGTAACCGTTCTAAAAGATGCTTCCTCTATTTATGGAACCAAAGGAGCAAATGGAGCTATTATCATTAATACAACACGACCGGTAGATTTGTCAACGAAAATTGATTTTACCATGTATGGCAGTGCCAATCAGACGCCAGACCAATTACCTCTTTTAGGAGCTGATGCATACCGCACACATATTTCGCAATTAGGGATTTCTCGTGGATTAACACAAGATCAAATTGCCAATCAGCCTTTTATGAATAATGACCCCCTTGTTTCTGGATATTACAAATATCACAATCAAACTAATTGGCAAGATCAAGTTTTTAAATCCAGCCAAAGCCAAAATTATTTTCTTAAAGTTCGTGGTGGAGATGACATCGCAAAATATGGTTTATCTGTAGGTTTTCTTGACAATAAAGGCATTATTCAAAATACTGGATCTCAACGTTATAGTACTCGTTTAAATGCAGCTTTGCGTTTAACGTCAAGATTTACAGTAGATGCGAACCTATCTTTTATCAATAATATACAAAATCAATGGGATCAAGGTTTAGCTTATAAAACTAGTCCTATGTATTTAGCACTGACAAAAGCACCTTTTTTAGCTGTTAATGACATAAATGATTTAGGTGGAGTTTCTCCTAACTTAGCTGACGTAGATTACTTTAATGTAGGAAATCCAGACGCAATTTTTAATAACGGAATTGGAGTTAATAAAAACTACCGTTTCTTCGGAAACTTGAATTTTAAGTATGTAATTAATAATTATTGGAATGTTACTACTCTTTTTGGTTTGACTTTCAACAAAGAGAGAGAGTCTTTCTTTATTCCAGACAAGGGAATTGCAGACATTATTCTTCCTACTGCAATTGGCAAAAACCGTTCTGGAAATGAAGTACAAAGTTTGTCTAGTATTTATACTGACACCTATGCTAATTACGCTAAAAAATTCAATTACAATCATAACTTAGATATGCGTTTTGGCGTAAGATCTCAGAGTAATAAGTCTGAAAGTGATTTGGGTTTAGGTTATAACTCAGCAACGGATGACTTTACAAGTGTAGGTGCTGGTTCTAACCTTTTACGTCACGTTGGCGGAGCTTTAGGAGAATGGAACTGGTTAAACATTTATGCAAATGCCAAATACAATTATCGAGATAAATATTTCATTTCCACAAGTTATGCTGTAGACGGTTCAAGTCGTTTTGGTGATAAAAATGGCTCAAATCAATATTCTTTGATGACTTCTTTGACAGGTGCTTGGTTAATTTCTTCTGAAAATTTCATGAAAAATTTAAAAGCTATCGATTATTTAAAAATTAGAGGAAGTGTTAGTGAAAGCGGCAATGATGATATTGGTAATTTCACAGCTCAAAAATATTACGTTTCTCAAAATTTATTGGGTATACAAGGTTTAGTACGTGGTAACATTGGAAATCCAGATTTGAAATGGGAAACGGTTAAAAAATTAAATTTAGGTCTTGATTTAGGCTTATTTAATCAACGTTTAAATGCTACTATTGATGTTTTTTCTAACAAAACTGATAACATGATCATTTATGAATCAATTGCTAAAACAAGTGGTTTTGATTATATAGTATCTAATAGTGGTAAGATGAAAACATTAGGTGCTGAGTTGACTTTAAGCAGTCGTATTATCAATACTTCTGATATCACTTTTGATGTTAGCGTTAATTTAGCTAATTATAAAAACGAAATACAAAGCCTTCCAAGCGGAAATATACTAACTCATTTTGGCGGTGCTACTTATATAACATCTGTAGGGAATGATGCTAATTTGTTTTATGGTTTACAAAGCAATGGAGTGTATAAAACTACTACAGAAGCTCAAGCAGATGGTATGTCAAGACGATTAACTAATGGGCAATTAATTCCTTTTGGTGGTGGAGATATCCGATTTACAGATACAAATGGTGACAAAGTTATTGATGATAAAGACCGTATGATAATTGGTAATCCAAATCCAACCTTAACAGGTGGTTTTTCAACAAATTTTACTTATAAACGAATCAGCCTTCAAGCTTTATTTAATTTTTCAGTAGGAAACGACATTTATAATGGTCTACGTTATAACCTAGAAAAAATGAGTGGTTATGAAAATCAAAGTATTGCTGTCGAAAATCGTTGGAGAGCAGAAGGTCAGCAAAGTGATATTCCAAAAGCCACATGGGGTGATCCTTTAGGAAATTCAGAATTTTCAAGTCGTTGGATTGAAGATGGTTCTTATTTAAGACTAAAAACATTAGTATTAGGTTATGATTTTAAGGTTAACGAATTGAATTATGTAAAATCTATAAAAATATATGCTACTGCTAGTAACTTGTTTACCCTAACAAATTATTTAGGATATGACCCTGAATTTAGTGCTACTTCATCCATATTTGGACAAGGAGCTGATATCGGTTTAGCACCGCAGTACAAAACCTTTCAATTGGGATTACGTTTAGGCCTTTAATTTTTTTCACACTATAGAGAACAAAAAAATGATAACAACAATCAGAACAAAAATAAAAAACAGTACCGTAGTCGGATTATGGTTGATGACAATAGTAGTTAGCTTACACTCCTGTCAGGACTATCTTGATGTACAACCTCAAGACAAGCTTTCTGGCGATCAAGTATACCGTAATATTTATGATGCAGATGCAGCGGTAGTAGGAATCTATGGTAAATTCATGGGCCTTGCAGAAAAATACGTAATTCTTAACGAAATGCGAGCAGATTTGATGACTACTACAAGAAATTCAAGTCCTTATTTAAAAGAGATTTCAGAACATAATGTTTCTGCAAATAATCCATATGCAAACCCGAAAGATTATTATGAAGTTATTCTAAATTGTAATGACGTTCTTAAGAATTTCGATATTATGCTTGCTAATAAGAAATTTACCCAAGCACAATACAATCAACGTTATGCTGATATCGGAGCTCTACGTTCATGGGTATACTTACAATTAGGGATTCAATATGGTAATGTTCCTTATATTACAGATCCAATCGAAAATTTAGATGATGTAAAAAACAGTTCAAAATATCCTAGAATTCCATTTGATCAATTATTAGACAAACTGCTAACGTTTACCACGACCTTAACGTATACGAGCCCATATGACTCAGCAAACACTCTAAATATTAATGTAGACGGTTATAATACCGCTAAATTCTTTGTTAATAAAGAATGTTTATTGGGAGATTTAAATCTATGGAAAGGGAATTATAATGAAGCAGCTAAACATTACAAAACGGTTATGGAAACGTCAACTAATAGTGGTACTGATACAGAGCGTTATGATAACTATCGTATAAAATATGCTGAAGTAGCAACCAATAACGATTTTGCTGTAGGTTATGTTAGATATTCTGAACAAGATGCTAGATCTTTAATAAATAACAATACACAAGGTTGGAGATCTATGTTTGCTCGTAGTAGAGATGTATTGTGGAATACGGAATGGATTTGGTCTTTACCATTTGACAGTAAATTTTCACCTAAAAACCCATTCATCGACATATTTTCAAATCGAAGTGGGTTGTATTTAGCGAAACCTTCTCAGCAAGCGATTAGTTTATGGAATAATAATAAACAAAGAAATGGCTTTCCTTATGATGCACGTGGTCAAAAATTTAGTTATACTGTAATTGACGGTGACGAGGTTATTATGAAATACCTCTATAAATTCCTAAACCCTGTTACTCTTAATCCAGCAGATGCTTTTCAAACAGGTGGAGACTGGTTTTTATATCGTGCTGCAAAATTGCATTTACGATATGCAGAAGCTGCAAATAGAGATAATAAACACAAAATTGCTGATGCCATTTTAAACTTTGGTATAAAAGCTGCATATGATGTACCAGGTACTATTGATGTTACAAATATTCAAAAAACCAAAGATGCCTTCCCTTATGATTTTGATGCACGTCAAGGGGACTTTCCTTTTTATAGAGGAAATTGGTACCGTGGTACAGGTATTCGTGGACGTGCCTATTTAGAAAGAGCCCCAGTAGTAGGAGATAGTTTAATATCAATTGAAAATAATATTATTAATGAAGATGCATTAGAACTTGCTTATGAAGGAAACCGTTGGGAAGATCTTGTACGTGTTGCATTACGCCGCAAAAACCCTGCTTTTTTAGCAGATAAGGTATATGATAAACTTAATAAAGAAGGAAATTCTCAAGCAAGCTCCGTTCGAACTAAACTAATGAATGTAAACAATTGGTATTTACCATTTACTTGGCAATAATTATTTGTATTATTTCTTAGTTTAGCAAACAGTTTTTTATTTTGGTTAATAAAATTAGGTTCACTTTAGGTTTTAATATTTTAAATCCTAAAGTGACCTTTTTGGTTATTTGCTATAACACTTTTTTAAATGTAATGGTCAAAAATGGTTGGTAAAAAGCTGGAAATAATATAAAATAAGATGTTGCCATAAGTTTATTGAAATTCGTTTCAATAAACTTTTTTTATTTATGAAAAACTCCAAAAAAGCGTTGCCTAACGTGTAAAAATATTCAAACAATTAAATGGGAAATAAGGAAAAACAAACAACGATTTAAATGTGAAAATTGTGGTCAATAATTGTAAGCAAATAATAAATCTATTGCGGATTCGAATAGAGACATCAGGTTTAAAATTGTATAATTGGCAATGATATTTTGATGAAATAGCATTTGAATAAGGTTGTAATAGCTGGACATTACAACGCTGTTTTCTAAAATGCTTGCAAAACTGCTGTTTTAGAATTTAGCGCTATTAATGAAATTTATTTATTCTTGGATAGGGGCTATTTTTCAAATACTATTAGATTAAACTTTCATTTAATACTAACACAGCTTTCTAGAATGAGGAATGGAGGGTGTTTTAAAGAGATTACAGAAGAACTACAGACTTTAGCAACCTGAGAATCAAAATAAAAAGCATCCCATCTGATGGCGATAAATCAGCTATAAAATCATTAAATAAAGTTTGTCTTAAAATGCCTTTACAAAGATGTGTGGTTCATCTATAAAGGATGTCCGAATATTGCTTACTCAAAATCCTAAACAGCTATCTGGATTTGAACTCTAATTAAAAACCATTAAAATTACTCTGCCAATTCGAGCAAAGCACTTGGGTGATCCTATTGATTTTAAATATTTACGAAATTATGCCATATTGAAATTATTCATTTGGTAATAGAATATTGATATTTTACTAATCAAAAATATATACTATTGAATCGGTAAAATTTTGGTCTATTCATAATATGGTCAGAAAATCATTTATTACAATTAAAAAAAGCAATACCAAATATGTTTCCTATATAAAAGAGTATAAAAACCGAACTTAATATATTCATTAGAAACGGTTTTAGGGCATTTAAAAACCAGCTTATATATTCATAGAAGTTAAACTTGGCAAATGGAAAAATCTTTTTGAAATAATATTTATAGTCATTATTGTCCGGTAAAATTAATTCTTTATAAAAGTACGGTCCCTACGGGACAAATCACATATTACAACTTTCTTACTGCCAATATTTAACCTCTACAAGGTAAGCTCCGTTAGGAGCAAAATATTGGTAGAAATAAATCAAGTCAATCTAACCCTAATGTCCCGTAGCGACTGTATCTATTCCGTTTTATCTCTTGTGAAAAGATTTAATCAGACAACAAGGATTTACAGTATAAAAACTAAAATAAAGCTATGGTTATTTTAGCTATTAGTATTCTAAAATATATTATATAAAAGATAAGATTGAACTACCCTCCTATTTCGAATATGAATCAACCCTATTGCTAATTGGTTGCTATTCAGTAGAGAACAAACCCTCCTAGTTTTGATTAGGTATCTAATAAACATAATGGATCACCAACTGTTCTTTAACCAAAGAGAAAAAAAAAAAGCGCTATAGTCTGAACTATAGCGCTTAAAATTCTAAGATTTTAGAGTGATTAATTAATACCCAGGATTTTGCATTGCTTGTTTTTCAGTAGCTGACAATGGTTTTCCGCTTGAATAAACAGCATCTAAGAAAGCTTGAGGTATTGGACGTAACATATGAATATCTTTAACATTTGCTGCAGCTTCTGGATTATAAGCTTTTGCTCTAGCTACCAATGTTTTAGTTCTACTCAAATCTTCCCAACGATGAAATTCGCCGCAAAGTTCTCTAGTACGCTCATTCAATATTAAACACAACATACGATCATAATCGCTAGTGTAACCAAGTTTTGTAATTACGGCTTGATCCTCTGCTGGTAAAGCACTAATACTAGCAATTGTTAAACTCGTTGCCAGAGTTGTAGGTATAATATTATTAGATTCATAATAGGAGTTTTCACTCATAAATGAACTCGCTCTACCTCCTTGAACAGCAACAGACCAAGCAGCTGAACCATCAGTGTATGCCGCTCTATCTTCTCCTACTTTATAAGTAGCACGATTACGTACGGCATTGACGTAAGGTAATGCATCTGAAAATGCACCAGTACCTAATTTTGCCAAACGCACTTTTGCTTCTGCAGCAAATAAACTAGTTTCTGCTGAACGTGCTAAAATGATATCACGACTTCCTTTTATAGCATTAAAATCAAGTCTAGAACCGTCCATATATTTACTAAGAGATGGAAATCTTACATCAGCCATTAAGCCAACTTTATCCGCAGCATAAGCAACAAAAACAGAAGGTATCGTTTTTCCTGTTTTTGAATAAGTAATTACATCTGTATTTTTAGTTTTTGCAAAACGAGTATCAGTTGCAGCATTGATAATGTACATAAATCCTAAATCCCCATTTACATAATAAGTTCCAGATTTGTTATTTACTAATGCTTTTGTTTGAAAACTTTTCCAGAAACGAGAATCATTTACTTTATCAAATACATCAAATGTAAAATAAGTAGGTGCCAAACGACTAAATGGCCTTCCTCCTGCTGTATTACGAATCATTTGAGGTAATTGATCATAAGTAGAAATAAAATACAGGTGTTGTTGATTCCCTCCAGTAGTCAATTGATTGGAGTTGAAATCTGCAGCAAGAATTAATTCAGACAGTTTTTCATTTGCACCATTCGCCGCTTTAAAGTCCCATAAATTGACATAGTTTGGCGCTAATGGATGGCGTGAAATTACCTCATCAGAAAAACTTACTACTTTTTGCAAATCGGCAAGTTTTGTTGCTGAGTTCCAAGAATCATTCAATTCGCTAGCACGTGATAAATATGCTTTTGCTAAATAATGAGCAGCAGCATCTTTTGTAATTTTATTTGGTGCACCTACATTAGCTAACAAGTTATACGCTTGTGTAAAATCAGCGATTATTTGCGTATAAATTTGTTCTGAAGTAGCTCTAGTAAATTCTAATTCTACTGTGGTACTTACATTTAATTTTAGTGGAACACCACCATATTGTCTTACCAATTTCAAATAGTTATAGGCTCTCATGAAGTAACCTTCTCCTAACGCAACTTTTTTGATGGCATCATTTGTTGAAACAATTGCAGTTGCAGACTCAATCAATTGATTGGCGTTACCGATTCCTACATACAAATTGTCCCAATTGGTATTAGCAGCAACAGTATTAGCGTTAGATACATTTACAAAAGAACCAAAGCCACTTGCATAGGAGTTCCATAAGTTATTTGATGGATCACCACCAATATGAAATTCATCTGTTCCAGATTCATTTGCTGTTAGTGGCACCTCACGGTTCATATCTAAAGCAAATACCTGATAATAAGTACCAACAGACAATGCTTGAATTCCATCCTCTGTCTTCAAATATTCTTTATTAAAAGCGGTGGTTAATTCTTCATCTAAGAAGTCTTGACTACAAGAAGTACTTAGACCTATTGCAGCTACTAGCATCAAACTGATGTATAGTGTTTTATAATTTTTCATATTTTATTTGTATTAAAAAATTTTATTTTAAAATTCTACATTTAGGCCTAAAGTAAATCCTCTATTTGAAGATGTAGTTTGAGTATCTAAATCTGTCCATTTTAGTTTAGAGAAAATCATACCTGGATTGCTTGCTTGAACAAATAATCTCATTCTAGAAATACCTATCAGATCAGCCATTTTGTCTTTTATCGTATATCCTAATGAAATGTTACGTATTTTTAAGAAAGATCCATTTTTATAACCTAAAATAGTATTGTAAAGATCTCCCGTTCCTGCTGAAAAGATTGGTTTTTGATATGCAGCATTCGTGTTGTTATCAGTATAATAGTCAATTTGTCTTTGGCTAGTTTTTCCACTTAAGTTTTCACCACCAGCATTGTATATATACCCCATACGACCAAATACAAAGAAAGAAAATTCAAAATTCTTGTAATTAAAAGTATTGGTTAATCCAGTAATGAATTTTGGTTCAGTACTACCAATTATCACACGGTCATTGTTAGCATCAATTTTATAATCTCCATTTTGATCCACAGGTCTTGCGTTTCCAAATGTGAAAACGGTACTTCCCGCAGCAGCATTAAATTTTGCCATTTCTGCAGCATCCTCAGGTTTCCATATTCCGTTTGATTCAAAACCATAGATTACTCCTTGTGGCTGCCCAATAAAACGATTATTATTTATATCATTAAATTTTCCATTTTGTAATGAAACGATTTTGCTTTTTTGCCATGAACAACTTAAGCTAGAGCTCCATTCAAAATCATTTGTTCTAAAGTTTACAGTATTCAAAGTAAGTTCTACTCCATTCCCTTTTGTTGAACCAACATTTTGGTAAGTAGTATAAAAACCCGTAATAGTTGGAATACCTCTATCGAATAAAAGGTCTTCAGTTCCACTAGTATAATATTCTAAACTACCTGATATTCTATTATTAATTAATGAAAAATCAACTCCGTAGTTGTATTGTGTTGTTCTTTCCCAACCCAGATTAATATTTCCTAATTTTGAATTATTTACAAGTCCTGAAGAAGTAGCATAAAGAATTGGGTCTAATGGAGGTTGAGTTGCATAAGCATCAACCGCAGCATTACCAGTAATTCCATATCCTGCTCTCAATTTCAATTGATTTATCCAAGAGACATCCTGTAAAAAACTTTCTTTATCCAAACGCCAAGCTAACGAAGCACTTGGGAAAAAGGACCATTTGTTTCCAGGAGCTAATTGAGACGCACCATCATAACGACCTGATGCTGTAAATAAATATTTATCATCATAGCCATAGTTTATTCTACCCATATAAGACAATAAACTAGTTTTAGTAAGGTTTGATGAATAACCAGCAAGAGTTACATTTGCAGGAGTCAAAGCGTTCCACTTATTAGCTACATTCAGAACGTTTTGGGCCGACATAGCATTTTCTTCCATTGAATATTCTGTTTGACTCTGTAATAATGTCATTCCAAAATCGTGGTTTCCTATTGTTTTATTGTAGAAAAGCAAATGATCTAAAGTATAGGATATGGTTTGTTGCTTTTGTAATGAAGCAAAACTTGTTCCTGAACGAGCAGATGACAGTCCATTTAAAAACACCCCATTGCGATAAGAAGTAATATCTGGACCAAAATTTACACGGTATTTTAAGCCGCTAAGTTTTTCAGAAAAACCTCCAAAATCTATCTGAGAATAAAAACTTCCGAACGCACGTAAAGTCATACGTTGATCCTGAGAATATTTGTCTTCATCATAAACGTTTCTGATAGTTGAATCCCCTCCTGGGTTTTGAATTCTTACACCATTAGCATCAAAAGGCATTGCGTAAGGTAGATTTTGTCTTGCAGTGGTATAAATTCCACCAGAAGTTGCAACAGCAGATCTACCTACAGTAGATTGACCGAATTCTTGAATACCATAACTAGTATTAAGATTAGCTCCCATAGAAAACCATTCTTTAGGCTTAATATCTATATTTGCAACACCATTATAACGATTGTAACTTTGACCTTTTAATGTCCCCGTATTTTCCATATATCCAAAAGAACCATACGCTTTAACTTTATCCGAACCACCACTCACACTTAAAGTATGTTGCTGTGTAATTCCGGTTTGAGTAACAAACTTAGTCCAGTCAGTAGTCGCTACTTTAGAGCCATCCCAAGTTCCAGTAGCCCATCCTTTTTCGATGTTAGCCCATGCAGTTGGATCAGCAGTATCTAAGAAAATAGTTCTATCATTGGCAATTGTTGGTGCATCTCCTTTTGCAAATGCAGTTGGATTAGAATAATATCTGGCCCAACGACGTAATTCAATATAATCGCCAGCATTCATGTTAGGAGCACGCTCATGAATTGTTTCTGTACTAACAGCTGTATCGTAATTTAAAGTAAACTTACCGTTTTTACCTTTTTTAGTAGTAACGATAATAACCCCATTCGCTCCACGAGAACCGTAAATAGCAGTAGCAGAAGCGTCTTTCAAAATATCTATTGCTTCAATATCATTTGGGTTAATAAAATCAATTCCACCTGAATTTAATGGAATTCCATCTACAACATAAAGTGGCGAATTTGTAGCTGAGATAGAACGAGATCCACGAATTCTAATACTTCCAACTGTCCCAGGACGCTCGTTGCTAGAAATATCTACACCCGCAGCTTTTCCTTGCATGGCTTGAACTGCATTTACTACAGGTCTAGACGCAATATCTTCAGAACTTACACTTACAATTGAACCTGTAAGATCTTTTTTCTTCTTTGTACCATATCCTACCACAACAACTTCTTCAAGTTTAGATCCTTCTTCTTCCAAAGAAATATTATAAGAATTGGCCGTTCCCACTTTAATTTCTTTTGTTTTAAATCCCAAAAACGAAAAAGATAGTGTTTCTCCCGGAGCTACAGTTATACTGTATTTCCCATCCATATCAGTACTTACACCCTTTTGAGTACCTTTTATGAGAACGTTTACCCCTGGCAGCGGCAAATTAGACAGTTCAGTAACAGTTCCTGTTACTTTTTTTTCTTGCGCATAACTAGAAGTGTAGGTTAGCACTCCCATTACAAAAATCAAGAAAAGAGTGATTTTGTTTTTCATGTAGTTTTTTTTGTTTAGTTAATATTAAAAAATTGTCAATCTAGTACACAATAAAGCAATAAAAAAAATCATTATTTTCTAATATGTAATCGATTACGCAAAACTATGTATTATCTTTTAATTATCCAACATTAAATTTGGAAAAAAATTATTAAATAAAAAAAAATTTTGATGTTAAATTACATATGCAATAAAATAACCCTTATTTAGTAGTTAATTGTTTACATACGAAAAAACTAATTAATGGTATATTTCAATTTAACCTTTTAACTAATACAATAAGTAGTTACTTCTTTTTTTGTGCTTTTTGTCACAACACTCACTCCTAGTATATAATACCTGATTCATCAGTTATTATTTTAGACATCTATTTTCTCGGAGCATATCCTGATGTATATAAAGAAACACACAGTATCAAACACATTAATAGTTTAGTTTTCCCATATAAATAATTTAATTGATTAATGAATCAAATTTAGTATTTTAATAATTCCATCTATCCTGTTCTATCCTGATATCTTCAATAGATTTTATCCTAAAAACTAGCATTAAACTAATTTTTGCAAACGTCTAAATATCAATTAATTAGTTTTAATAATTTCATTCAAAATAATTACTTTACTATTGTGCAAAAGCAATTTGAACTTTAATAATTTTAATGATTGATTTTTGTAAAATGTTGGGTATATATTAACTTATTTTAAACAAAAAGAAACTTAATTATTATTGAAGAAAATTAGTTGTACTACTTTTAGTTCTACCACTCAATCTAGGAAAACATTAAGTAATAAAGGAAACCAAGAATTGGTTTATTGCTACCGATTTCTTTGTTTTGAGCTTGAACTGATCAAAGTCGAAGTACGTTTTATTTGTTTATTTCTAAAAATTGATGATTTTATTTTAGAGATTATATAACTTTTTTTCTAAAAAAAAATAAAAAAGAAGTAATTATAGTTTAGCTAATTTTAAATGGTTCCAACTTTTTTACTAAATAAACAATCCGTTAAAATTATTTCTTAACTTTCAAATCTCCAATTAATTTTTTAAAATTATGATTTGAATCCAACTAATTTTTGGTCCCTAAAGTATTGTAAAGACTTCATTTCTTTAGCTAAATCAGTAGAGTAACTAGAAACGACTAATTCTAATATTGATTTTATTTTCCCACAAATTTTCTAAGCAAAAAAAAATTATACTGAATAAATTGAAAACAGGATGCAACAGGATAGCAATTCTAATGAGATACTTTATTTTTACTTAAAATCTTTTAATTAATTAGTAAATGAAAAGTATTAAAACGGTGTTGGCAATTGTTATTTTATTTTGTTATTCCTGTAAAGAAAAAAAAATAGTCACGAGTTTTAATAATAATAATAATACTCAAACCAAAACACCAGTTTTAGAAACATCCAAAGAAAGTTCTTTGGCTAAGGTTTGGATAGATGCTACAACAGGACACAAAGTCGAAAAATTAATAGACAGGGAAGGGGCTAACAGTAGTTTTTACTTTAATAATAATCCTTTTTTGCCAACCAAAGACAAAAAGAGCTGGTTGATGATTTTTTATGGAAGTACTGCTCAAGGGCAACAACTATTTTCGATTGATTTAAAAACCAAAAAGATTGATCAGATTACAAATAGAGGTGGAAATAAAAGTGGTGAAATTGTTGGGGTAAAAACCCGCAAGGTGTACTATAGAATTAAAGACAGTATTTTTTCTACACATATTGATACCCATGAGACAAATTTTATTTTTAAATTTCCTGATGATGAAGTAGGTTCAGTAGCAACATTAAATGCAGATGAAACTTTACTTGGGGGTGTTTTATCCTCAAAAGAAGAGCAGGAAATTTTTAAAAACAATCCATCAAAATCGAGCTATTTTGATAAAATTTACGATGCCAAACTGAATCGTGTTTTAATTACAGTAGACGTGGTAAATGGAAAATTAACAAGGTTATTTGATGAAAATGCTTGGTTGAATCATGAACTCTTTTCCCCTACGGATTCAAAATTATTTATGTATTGTCATGAAGGACCTTGGCATAAAGTAGATCGAATTTGGAATATTGATATTGATACAAAAGAAAGAACCCTTATCCACAAACGAACTGTTGAAAGAGAAATTGCAGGACATGAATTTTTTAGCCCTGACGGAAAAACAATTTGGTTTGATTTGCAAATACCAAGAGGAGAAACGTTTTATTTAGCCGGTAAAAATTTAGATACTAACAAAGAAAAAAGGTATGCTCTAAAACGTGACGAATGGTCGATTCATTATAACATAGCACCAGATATGAAATCTTTTGCAGGTGATGGTGGCGATTCTGGTCAGGTGGCTCATGCCAAAGATGGGATGTGGTTGTATCATTTTGTTCCAAAAGGGGATAGTCTGATTGCTGAAAAGTTAGTGAATATGAAAAATCATAATTACAAATTAGAACCCAATGTGCATTTTTCACCCGACGGAAAATTGATCATTTTCAGGGCCAATTTTGAAGGAATTACTCAAGTCTATGCAGTAGAAATTAAAAAATCAAACCAATAATTTATTTCGATGAAAATTAAAAACATTTACGCTTTTATACTATTAGGAATTCTATTCTCTTTGCCAGTTTCGGCTCAAAATCAAACCACAACTTCTCCCTGGCCAGAAATTGTAAATACAAATCAACCATGGGCTCGCTGGTGGTGGATGGGAAGTGCTGTTGATAAACCCAATTTAAAGAAAAGTTTAGAAGATTTTCATAATGCTGGAATTGGTGGTGTTGAAATAACGCCAATTTATGGCGTAAAAGGTGAGGAAAATAATTTTATTGATTATCTCTCTCCAAAATGGATGGACATGTTGGCATATACTATTAAAGTTACCGATAGTCTTCATATGCAAGTCGATATGGTCTTAGGAACGGGTTGGCCTTATGGAGGACCTCAGGTGACTTTAGATCATGCTGCAACCAAATTAATTGTGGAAAAAATTCAGCTTCAAAAAAATGATAAAATTAATCGTGAAATAAAAGTAGTTGATCCCAAAGAAAGTATTCCAGCCAAACTTTTATATGTTGTGGCTTATGGCGACAATGGTAATTATGTCGATTTAACCAATCAATTAGAAGGAACACATTTGAAGTGGAAAGCAAAAAAAACAAATTATACTCTTTATGCCATTTTTAGCGGAAAAACGGGACAACAAGTAAAACGCGCTGCGCCAGGTGGGAAAGGATATACTTTAGACCATTATTCAAAAGAAGCACTCGAAGCCTATGTACAACCTTTTGATAAAGCCTTAAATGGTTATGAAGGTAAATTACGTTCAATTTTTAATGATAGTTATGAAGTATATGGTACCGATTTTACCCCTGCTTTTTTCGAAGAATTCCAAAAAAGAAGAGGTTATGATTTGAAAAAAAACATGCCACAATTAGTAAGTAAAACGAATAACGAAGTAGGAAACAGGATAAAAAGTGATTATAGAGAAACACTTTCGGATTTGTTATTAAACAAATTTGATAAATCTTGGACCGAATGGGCTCATACTAAAAATTTTAAAACCAAATTACAAGCACATGGATCACCAGGAAATTTGATCGATTTGTATGCTTCTGCAGATATTCCGGAGTGCGAAACTTTTGGTTCAATGCCTTTCGATATTCCTGGATTAAGAAGGGAAAAAGAAGACATTAGAGAAGGCGATGCTGATCCTGTAATGCTTAAATTTTCATCATCGGCGGGACATATTGCTGGAAAACCATTGGTTTCATCAGAGACTTTTACATGGTTGAGAGATCATTTTAAAACGGCTTTATCGCAATGCAAACCAGAAGCTGAAGATTTGATGCTAAACGGAATCAATCATATCTTTCTTCATGGTTCTACTTATTCTCCTACTAGAGCTGCTTGGCCAGGTTGGAAATTTTATGCTTCAGTAAATTTCAATGCTACTAATACGATTTGGGAGGACGCTCCTGCCCTATTTTCTTATATCGCAAATTGCCAGTCAATGCTTCAACAAGGAAAGCCCGATAATGAGAACTTACTTTATTGGCCAATTTATGATACTTGGAATGACTATCATGATGGTTCGTTGTTTTTCCAATTCAAAATTCATTCTTTGTCAGAATGGTTGTATGGAACTTCATTTTATGAAACAACTAAAAATCTAACGAAGAATGGTTATGGTGTCGATTATATTTCCGATAATTTTATTTTGCAAGCACATGTAGAAAACGGAAAAATTGTATTACCAGGAGGAACTTATAAATCATTGATTGTTCCAAATTGTAATCAAATGCCATTGGCTACTTTACAAAAATTAATCGACTTGAAAAAAACGGGTGCCGTTATTATTTTTGAAGGACTACCTAAATCAGTTCCTGGTTTTAATCAATACAAAAAACAAAACCAACAATTAGCAAAGTTAATTAATAAAAACGCTGCAATTATTTCTCCTGTTTCCAATTTATTTAAAACTTTAGAAGGTGCCAAAGTCTACCCAGAAACATTGGTTACTTCAGGTTTAAAATTTATAAGAAGAGATGTCGATGGAGAAAAAATTTATTTCATAGTCAATCATACTGCTAAAACAATAGATGGTTTTGTTCCTTTGCAAATAGCAAATAAAGAGGTGGTTATATTTGACCCATTGACTAAAAATTACGGAAATGCAGAAGTGAAAAAAACTTCAAATATTACTTTTGTGAAATTGCATATAGAGCCTGGACAGTCGTTTATTCTGAAAACAGAGAAAAAAACATCTCAACAACCATGGCGATATTACGAAAAAACTGCAGATCCTATTGTCTTAAATGGAGAATGGAACATTAAATTTGATAAAGGGGGACCTCTATTGCCTGCAAATGCCAAAATGAATAACTTAGAATCTTGGACAAAATTAAACAAGGATGCAGAAGCTTTCTCTGGAACAGCAACCTACACACTTGAATTTGAAAATCCAGGAATTGATGCCAACAATTGGAACTTGAGCCTTGGTGATGTTCGCGAAAGTGCGAAAGTATGGTTGAATGGCACGTATATTGGTGCGGCTTGGTCTGTTCCTTTTAAATTAAATATTGGAAAACTGAAAGAAGGTAAAAATGTAGTAACGGTTCAAGTGACCAATTTAGCAGCTAATAGAGTGAGAGATATGGAACTAAAAGGCCAAGAATGGAAAATCTTTTATGAAATAAATATGGTGGATAAGGATTATAATAAATTTGATGCAACCAAATGGAGCCCCACACCTTCAGGATTGTTAGGGCCAATTACCATTACACCTTTAGAACAAAAAAACTAATAAAAACAAAGTAGTATTAAAATGAAAAAGACACTATTATTTTTCGCTGTTAGCCTAGTATGTGCAAGTACTCTAGTAGCACAAAAGGCTTTCGATAAAAAATTGGTATTGAAACAAATGGAATCTGCCAATGGCTATTTTATGGACAAATGGCCTGATACTGGCAAAACAATAATAACCAATAAAGAACGTCCGAGTAATATTTGGACTCGTGGGGTGTATTATGAAGGATTAATGGCATTGCACGAAATCTATCCTAAAGAATCGTATTATAACTATGCCTATTCTTGGTCGGAGTTTCACAAATGGAGCTTTAGAAACGGGAGTGCAAATCGTAATGCCGATGATTATTGTGCGGCACAAACGTATATTGATTTGTACAATTTAGAACCCGATTCTAAAAAATTAAAAAGTACGAGAGCAACGATGAATATGTTGTTGAACACTGCTCAACTCGATGATTGGTCTTGGATTGATGCCATACAAATGGGAATGCCAGTTTTTGCCAAAATGGGTGTTTTAGAAAATGACAATCGCTATTACGAGAAAATGTATGCCATGTACATGTATTCTAGAAACAAACATGGTGATCATGGTTTATACAATCCTAAGGATGGATTATGGTGGCGTGATGCCGATTTTGATCCGCCGTATAAAGAACCAAACGGAGAAGATTGCTATTGGAGTCGTGGAAACGGATGGGTAATTGCTGCTTTGGCAAAAGTCCTAACTATAATTCCAGAAAACGCTCCTCATAGAAAACAATATGTATCTGATTTAAAAGCTATGGCTGCTGCCTTGGTACCGATACAAAGAACTGATGGTTTTTGGAATGTGAGTTTGCATGATGCTACTAATTACGGAAGTAAAGAAGCTTCAGGAACAGCACTTTTTGTGTACGGAATAGCATACGGCATTAACAGTGGAATTTTAAAAAAAGAGCTGTATTTGCCAGTTGTTCAAAAAGCTTGGAAAGCACTAACTACAGAGAGTTTACACGAAAATGGTTTTTTAGGGTATTTGCAATCAACAGGTAAAGAACCGAAAGACGGACAACCATTAACTTATGATAAGATCCCCGATTTTGAAGATTATGGTTTGGGTTGCTTCTTGTTGGCAGGTTCAGAAATTTATAAAATGAAATAATGATTAAATTTATAAAAGCATTTTGTTTTATCTGTTTGCTGAGTGCGGTCTCCATCGCTTTTTCTCAAGAATTCAAGAGGGAAAAATACAATTTCAATGCCGATTGGAAATTGAAAACTGGTGACTTAAAAGGGGCTGAAAAAAATAATTTTAATGATAATAAATGGGAGCGTATTACGCTCCCTCATGCCTATAACCAAAATGAGGCTTTTAAAAAAGATATCGAAAATCTAACCACAGGGATTGTTTGGTACCGCAAGAATTTCAAATTGCCTCAAGGGATTTCCAACAAAAAAGTATTTTTAGAATTCGAAGGAATCCGACATGCTGGCGAAATTTATATAAATGGTGCCAAAATTGGTTTGCATGAAAACGGTGTCATGGCTTTTGGTTTGGATATTTCAAACTATGTAAAACCATTTCCATTTCAGAATGTGGTGGCACTTCGTATTGATAATGATTGGAAATACAGAGAACAAAGTTCCAATGCTACTTATCAATGGAATGACAAAAATTTTAATGCGAATTATGGTGGAATTCCCAAAAATGTATTCCTTCATATCACAGATAAATTATACCAAACGCTCCCTCTTTATTCTAATTTAGAAACTACCGGAACTTATATTTATGCGAGTCAAATAAACATTGCCAATAAATCAGCGGTAATTAATGCAGAATCGCAGCTGAAAAATGAATTTTCCGTTTCTAAAACAGTTACTTATCAAGTAGAACTATTCGATTTAGACAACAAAAAAATAGCCGAATTCTCAGGAAACAAAACGACGATTGCACCAGGTGAAACCAAAACAGTAAAAGCATCGCAAGTTATCAATGATTTGCATTTTTGGAGTTGGGGATATGGGTATTTGTATACGGCGAAAACAATTTTGATAGTAGATGGAAAAGAGGTTGATGCAGTTGCAACCAAAACAGGTTTCCGTAAAACCGAATTCAATAATGGTGAAATTGTTCTCAATGACCGAGTAATTCAGATGAAAGGCTATGCACAAAGGACGAGCAATGAATGGCCAGCACTAGGAATGTCAGTCCCTGCTTGGATGAGTGATTTTAGTAATCAATTAATGGTCGAAAGTAATGCCAATTTGGTCCGTTGGATGCATGTGACACCTTGGAAACAAGATGTAGAATCATGTGACAGAGTGGGATTAATGCAAGCCATGCCTGCAGGTGATGCCGAGAAAGATGCCAAAGGAAATCAATGGATTCAACGGGTGAATTTAATGAGAGATGCCATTATTTACAATCGAAATAATCCGAGTATTGTCTTTTATGAATGTGGAAATGAATCTATAAGTGAAGTCCACATGCAGGAAATGAAAAATCTCAAAGATACTTATGATCCTCATGGTGGCAGAGCTATTGGATCACGTGAAATGCTCGATAGTAATGTGGCAGAATATGGTGGCGAAATGCTGTACATTAATAAAAGCGCTCGAAAACCCATGTGGGCAACTGAATATTCTCGAGATGAAGGAATGCGTAAATATTGGGATGAATATTCACCCCCATTCCACAAAGAAGGAGATGGACCTTTATATCGCGATAAAGACGCTTCTGATTACAATCACAATCAAGACCGTCATGCAATCGAGGATGTTATTCGTTGGAATGATTATTTCGTCGAGCGTCCTGGTACAGGTAAAAGAGTGAATTCAGGTGGAGTAAATATTATTTTTTCGGATTCTAATACGCATCATCGAGGCGAATCAAATTATAGAACTAGTGGAGAAGTTGATCCAATGCGCATTCCTAAAGATGGCTTTTTTGCACATCAAGTAATGTGGGATGGTTGGGTTGATATCGAAAAACAGCGCACTCACATATTAGGACATTGGAATTATTCTGATGCGACGATAAAAAACGAATATGTGGTTTCTTCAGGAGAAAAAGTGGAGCTTTTTGTAAATGGAAAATCGAAAGGGTTTGGTAAACGCAGCAATACTTTTTTATTCACTTTCGAAAATATTCCTTTTGAAGCGGGTACATTAAAAGCCGTGAGTTATGATGCTCAAGGCAAAAATCTTAGTGAAGATAAAAAGATTACTGCAGGAACTCCTTTTGCTATTAAATTAACTCCGCATACCAATCCAAATGGATTTGGTGCAGATGGATCTGATGTGGCTTTGGTTGATGTGGAAGTGGTAGATAAAAACGGCCAACGTTGTCCTACCAATAATGCGATGATACATTTTACATTGACAGGAAACGCCACATGGTTGGGAGGCATTGCACAAGGGCCAGATAATTATATTTTGTCAAAAGATTTGCCTGTCGAAAATGGTGTCAATCGCATTATGATTCAATCTACACCGCAATCTGGTGCCATAAGTATTAGTGCTCAATCAAATGATTTGCAATTGGCTACAATTACATTTAACACACGTGCTGTTAGTGTTGAAAATGGACTTTCGAAGCAATTACCAGGAAAGGATTTACCCTCCAATTTACAACGTGGACCTACTCCAGAAACAGCTTCTTATTCGATTAAAAGAACGCCAGTTTTTATTTCGCATGCCACAGCATTAGCCAATAATGATGATGCGTACAAAAGCTATGATGACAATGAATTGACCGAATGGACCAATGACGGAAAAGTAAGTACGGGTCGCATTGTATATACTTTATCTGCACCTTCTCAAATAAACCAATGTGTGGTTAAATTTACAGGCTGGAGAACCAAAAGTTATCCTATTCGTATATTAGCCGATGGAAAAGAAGTTTTCAAGGGAAACACCAGTCAAAGTTTGGGTTATATTACACTTGATTTAATTCCAATTTTGGCCAAAGAAATAACTATTGAGTTAACCGGAATTAATACGGAGAAAGATGGTTTTGACAAGATCGTTGAAGTCGATCCTACAAAAGAATTGGATTTGTACAAAGATAAAATGGCCGCAGAAGCTAAAGGGCAACTGCGAATAGTTGAAATAGAATTTTATAAAAAACAAGATGAAGAATAGTAGTTTTAAATTAGCATTGATTTTTAGTTTTGGTTTTACGTCCTTGATTTTTTCTCAAAATAATGAAATTCCATTATGGCAAATAATACCTGGATCTATTGATGCAGTCGATTATAAGCAAGAACCTAGAATTGACGATAAAGGAAATATAACAGGAATCAGGAAAGTTACTGAACCTACTTTGAAAGTTTTTTTGGCCAATAACAAAAACACTAAAAATACGGCAGTAATTATTTGTCCTGGTGGTTCGTATTCTCTTTTGTCTCACGAAAAAGAAGGGGATAAAGTGGCGGAATGGTTTAATTCTATTGGGGTCTCAGCTTTTGTTTTAAAATACAGATTACCTAGTGATATCATTATGAAAGACAAAACAATTGGTCCACTTCAAGACGCACAAGAAGCCATTCGAACATTGAGAAGAAATACAGCAGAATGGAACCTTGATCCAGCTAAAATTGGGATTATTGGATTTTCAGCAGGAGGACATTTAGCATCCACCCTTTCAACACATTATAATGATAAAATATATGAATCAAAGGATAATGGAAGTGCTCGCCCTGATTTTTCCATTCTAATTTACCCAGTGATTTCTATGGAAGATGGAATTACACATAAGGGCTCAAAAGAGAATCTATTAGGTAAAAATGCCAGTAGTGAAATGGTTGCCAAATATTCGAATGAAAAACAAGTTGATTTTAATACGCCCATAACATTTCTAGTGCATGCTACTGATGATGGAGCAGTTCCCGTAGAAAACAGCATCAATTATTATCTTGCATTGAAAAAAAATAAAGTAGCTGCAGAAATGCACCTTTATGAAAGTGGCGGACACGGTTTTGGTCTTGGTGTTCAAGGAACGAATGTCAATTGGCCAAAAGCCTGTGAAAAATGGTTGATTGCCAATGCATTTATTCCCAAAGCTGATGGCTATGTTTTTTCCTATTTTAAAGGAAACGGCGAAGATGGTTTGCACTTGGCTTACAGTGAAGATGGCTATAAATGGGATTCTTTAAAAAAAGACACTTCTTTTTTAACTCCAGAAGTTGGTAAAGACAAATTGATGCGTGATCCATGTATTATAAAAGGAGGTGATGGATTGTATCACATGGTTTGGACCGTGAGTTGGACAGATAAAGGAATAGGATATGCCTCTTCAGCCGATTTGATTCATTGGTCTACGCAAGAATTTATTCCAGTTATGGCTCATGAGAAAAATGCCCGTAATACTTGGGCTCCTGAAATCACTTTCGACGAAAAAAACAATCAATACATGATTTATTGGGCTTCAACTGTAGAAGGGAAATTTACCGAAACTAAATCAGAAGAAGAAAAAGGGTACAATCATAGAATATATTACACCACAACTAAAGATTTTAAAAAGTTCTCGCGCACCAAACTACTCTATGAACCGGGTTTTAATGTAATAGATGCCACTATTTTAAAACAAGATAAAGGGTTTGTTATGTTTCTAAAAGATGAAACTAAAAATCCTGTGCAGAAGAATATTAAAATGGCCTATAGCGAAAAATTAACTGGACCTTATACCAAAGCAAGTGCACCAATTACTGGAAATTATTGGGCTGAAGGACCAACAGCAATACAAATTAATGGTGCTTGGACGGTGTATTTTGATAAATATAGAGATCATAAATATGGAGCTGTTCAGGAAACGGCAACTGGTTGGCAAGATATTTCAGAAGGAATTAGTTTCCCATCGGGTACTCGTCACGGAACTATTATTAAAGTTCCAGCAGCAGTAATTGATAGTTTGAAAAAGGAATAAATCAGTTTATTGGTAAAAAACCTAATTAGCAACTGCACGATTTCAAGCTACTATCTAATTCATCATTCTATATTCATTTGGCGTAAAGCCAGTACATTTTTTAAACATACGATTTAAATGCTGAGTGTATTTAAAACCAAGTTCAAAAGCGATTTTACTAATTGACTTTTCAGTATCGAAAATCTTTTCCTTGGCCACATCAATCAATTTTAGTTGCATGTGTTCCTGCGCCGATTTTCCCGTTTCTTTTTTAATTAAATCTCCAAAATAGTTGGGAGAAAGATGCAAACGATCTGCAAAATATCCAACAGAAGGCAACCCTAAATCTTGGGTAGTTTCTGACTGGAAATAATCGTTCAATAGGTTTTCAAATTTTGATAAGATATCAGTGTTCATATTTTCTCTGGTGATGAATTACCTATCATAAATCGAATGCAATAGTTTAATAGTAACTCGATATTATTGGTAATAATACTTTTACTATGTTTATCAATAACTGATCCAATTCGTACTCCAGTTTGCTCAATAAATCTTTAATATTTTGTTGTTCTTTCAAAGACAAATGCAAAGATTCATTCGAATCATAAGAAAAAAAGGAAAACTGAATCATTTGCATGCCAAGTAAGGTACCTTTTATTAAATCAGGATGAAAAAGTAGTGCTAAACCTGAAGGCTGATAATTCTCTTCATTATTGATTTTAAGAACTTGCTCAGGACTAATAAAAACCAGCTTTCAAATCCTGACAGTAATTGAAGGAATAGGTTAGTATCAAGAACTAAGCAAATCCATTCAAATAATACAAAAAGAGAATGTAGTTAAAATTCTTAAAAATCTAACTTATCAAATTTTTACCGACCAAATTATTTCTTTACCTTTAACACATCAATCTACCACTCCTCCAGAAAATAGACTGGAAAAAGGATTGGCCAGACAAAAGGAAATTTTTGGCGACCAGATAGATAAGAGGTATAAAAATTCACCCAAAGATTTATTACACATTCAACACTATTTATCTGCTAATTGTTTTGGTAATTATATTTCCCGAAAAGGATTGGAAGTTCAAGTTCGGGAGATGATAACACTTTCATTTCTAATTGCAATGTGTGGAACAGAAAGCCAGATAAAAGGTCATATTAAAGGCAACATCAATGTAGGGAACGATAGACAAAGCCTTATTAATTTAATGACACAATTACTACCCTATGTGGGCTATCAACGTACTTTAAATGCCATTAATTGTTTGAATGAAATTGTACCCATAAATAATATAATTAATTAAAAACACAGATATGAACACAATACAAATTAAAGCTTACGGTGCTGCTGACAAAGATGCAGACCTAAAAGAGTTAAACATTAACCGTAGAGATGTTACTGCAAAAGATATAGAAATAGAAATTTTATATTGTGGGGTTTGTCACTCCGACTTGCATACGGCTCGTAATGACTGGGGAGGAACACTATATCCTGCCGTTCCTGGTCACGAAATAATTGGAAGAATTACCAAAGTAGGTAGTGAAGTCACTAAATTAAAAGTAGGCGATTTAGCAGGTGTTGGTTGCCTTGTAGGTTCATGTAGCACTTGTGATAGTTGTAAAAATGATTTAGAGCAATACTGTTCTAATGGCTGGGTTGGAACTTACAACGGTCCTGACAAACATTTAGGAGGTCACACTTTTGGCGGTTATTCCGAAAAAGTGGTTGTGGAGGAACACTTTGTATTAAAAGTCCCTGCCAACTTGAATTTGGCTGCCGTTGCGCCTTTACTTTGTGCAGGAATAACGACTTGGTCACCATTAAAACATTGGAAAGTTGGAAAAGGCAGTAAAGTGGCTGTTATTGGCTTAGGTGGTTTGGGGCATATGGCGATTAAATTAGCTAAAGGTTTAGGTGCAGATGTGACTTTGTTTTCAAGAAGTCCAGATAAAGAAAAAGATGCATTAGAATTAGGAGCTGATTCCGTAGTTATTTCAACTGATGAAGAGCATATGATAGCTGTTGGCGGAAAATTTGATTTGATTATTGATACTGTCCCGTATATTCATGATATCAACCCTTATATTTCCACTTTAAATACAAATGGGACTTTGGTTTTAGTTGGTTATTTAGGGCCATTAGATCCTTTTTTAAATACTGTTCCATTGATATTAGGGCGAAAATCAGTTGCAGGTTCATTGATAGGTGGAATTGCCGAAACACAAGAAATGTTAGATTTTTGTGGAAAGCATAATATCGTATCCGAAATCGAAATTATCAAAATGCAAGATATCAATGAAGCGTATGAACGTATGCTAAAAAGTGATGTTCGTTATCGTTTTGTAATTGATATGGCTTCATTGAAAGCATAATATCGATGCTTTTTTTATAAATAATCCCAAACATTTTATTTTGATTGTGCTTGGGATTATTCTTTTTTAAAAGAGAAGATAAAGACTTCTTAAGCCTTACTTCTACTCTGTTTTTTCTCCTTAAAAACATATCTTTGCTATCAGATAAACTACCTCTCTAAAAAATAACAATGGATCAGGATAAATTTATTTTCTGCCTCGAAGGAGTTCGAGATGTAGAAATTACAACAGCTACTTTAGTAGTCAAAAACTTAGAACAATTGGCCCTAGAACAAGGGATTCCGAGTATTTATAAATCCTGTGATACTATTGAAGGATTAGTAGATAGCTTAAGTGCATTACTTTATCACGATCATAATTTTAAAGATTATGAGATTATTTATTTAGTGATGCCAGGTGAACGAAACAACATCTGCCTAAATGACTACTATTATAGTTTTGAAGAAATAGCCGAACTATTTGAAGGTAAAATGAAAGGTAAAATCATTCATTTTTCTAATGCCAAAGTATTAGATTTAAGTCCTGAAGAGGCACAATATTTTTTAGATATTACTGGAGCTACTGCCCTGTCTGGCTACGGAGAAGTGTCCTATAAATTACCTAGTTTTGCTATCGATAAAGCGTTCTTTAGCTTGTGTCAAGAAATTGATGATGTAGTTGAAATTGTAGAAGAATTGCATCAAAAACATTATGCTCTTTGTAAATTACTTGATTTTAGATTGTATTATTAAAAACCATCAAAAAATAAATTACAATAATAAGCAATTCAATCCAACCTTACATTCAATTCTAATTAAATAGTAAGAGACATTAAACAGAAGTAACGAATGGACAAACCTACTTTCCAACAAGCATTAAAATTCTGGATTAAACTTGGTTTTATAAGTTTTGGCGGACCTGCAGGACAAATTGCTATTATGCACGAGTATTTAGTTGACAAAAAAAAGTGGGTCAGCGACAGTAAATTTCTACATGCTTTAAACTATTGTATGATTTTACCTGGTCCCGAAGCACAGCAACTCGCAACGTATATAGGATGGATGCTTCACGGAACTTTAGGAGGTCTTACCGCTGGAATTTTGTTTGTATTGCCATCCATGTTTATTCTTTTTGGATTAAGCACCATTTATGTTACATTCGGAAATATCCCTTGGATTTATGCTATGTTTAGCGGATTAAAACCCGCTGTAATTGCAATTGTAATTTTAGCATTAATCAAAATTAGTAAGAAATCGCTATTAAGTCCATTTCATTATTTAGTAGCAATAGCGGCCTTTATTTGTATTTTCTTTTTGAATATACCTTTTCCACTTATAATTATCGGTTCCATCTTAATGGCAGGATTCACACGACAATTTTTTCCAAAATTCTTTGCAATATCAAAAAAATTAACACCGCATGAGACTACTGATGAAAATGAATATTACATCAACAAAAACACAGTTATCTCAGATATTGGCTTCAAACCATTGCGTTTTTGGAAGCAAATAGCTGTTGGCGTTTTACTTTGGACAATTCCTTTTATATCCTTTTATTTTCTAACTGCTGATTTCGAATTTTGGAAAAAGCTATCCGTTTTCTTTACCAAAGCGGCATTTGTAACTTTTGGTGGTGCGTATGCTGTATTGCCTTATGTGGCTCAGGTTAGTGTGGATCAATTTCATTGGCTTACGAATTTACAAATGATTGACGGTCTTGCTCTGGGAGAAACTACTCCAGGGCCTCTGATTATGGTTCTTGTGTTTGTTGGTTATATGGCAGGATACAATCATTTTGGCAATTCAATAGCTATGGGAGCACTAGGACTAGTAACTACTACATTTTATACTTTTCTTCCCTGTTTCCTGTTTATATTTATTGGAGCACCTATTATCGAAAGAACCCAGGAAAACAAAAAAATAAAAGAAATCCTTGCTTTAGTAACAGCTGCAGTTGTTGGCGTAATATTAAACTTGACTATTTATTTAGGTAAAGCGGTTCTTTTTCCAACTAGGTTTTCCTTTCTAGAACTGGATTATAGCGCACTTATTTGGACATTTATTTCTTTTGTTGCCCTGTTTCGCTACAAAGTAAATATGATTACTTGGATTGGAGTAAGTGCCATTTTTGGACTTAGTTATTATCTAATAACACATTAATACATGTATTTAAATCCAACAAGGTTCGATTATTTAAATAAATTTACACGAAAGTTCAAAAAATTCCAATTACAATTTAGTATCAATACTTGAAAATACTAAATTTTCTAAAAAAGCAATTATATCAGTTTCGTTTTTATTTTCGCCAAAATCAGTTAGCAAGGGAAGGTGAACCATAAAATAATTTTGAAAATGTGCCATTTCAATTATAGTGGTCGCTAATGATTTCGGATACTTATAATCGGAATTATATTCTGAAATCACAGTTCCAATTGCAGCACAAAGTTGCTTATAAGGTTTAAAAAAATGGTGTTTATTATCTTCGCCAACGTGATTTGTCAAATATACTTTAGACCCTTCTGATATTACAATTTGATGCAATAAACTTTCATTTATATAAATAGTCATGTCATCATCTTCTACAGTAGAAGCTAATAATTTTATTATTTTCTTTAATTTAATTGAAGGATCTAAAATGTTATTGGTCTCATAACTAATTTGAAATTCTAACCAACTCCAATACCAAGCTACAATATATATCAATAAACGATGCTTATTTTCAAAGTAACGATAAACACTTGCTTCTGTCGAATTTATTTCTTCTGCCAGTTTTTTAAAAGTAAAAGCTTCAAAACCATTCTTATAAATCATTTGAATACTGTACTGAATTATTTTTTTTCCTAATTCTGAGCGCTCTGGATTACGCAGATATAATTCCTCATTCATTTTTATTTGTACGTGTAATTTCATTTGAAGTTGTTTTGTTAAACTATTTCTTTTTGCAAAAGTAAGAATAAATATTTAACAATTATTTATAATAGCATTACTATTATTATAAATAACATTACTATCTTTGTGAAAAATTTTTATAAATAAAAACTTGAAAAACATGTTTAAAGAAATTAAAAATGATTTACCCGCAAGTATAATAGTATTCTTTGTGGCATTACCATTATGCTTAGGAATTGCTTTAGCTTCGGGAGCACCCTTATTTGCAGGAATAATATCTGGCATTGTTGGAGGTATAGTTGTTGGTATAGCAAGTGGTTCTACTTTAGGAGTAAGTGGCCCAGCAGCAGGATTAGCAGTAATTGTTTTAACAGCTATTGGTACTTTGGGTTCCTGGGAAGTGTTTTTGATGGCTGTGTTATTATCAGGAGCAATTCAATTACTATTAGGATTTGCAAAAGCAGGATTTATTGCTTATTTCTTTCCTTCAGCTGTGATAAAAGGAATGTTGACTGGGATTGGACTTTTAATAATCCTAAAACAAATTCCACATGCTCTTGGTTGGGACAATGATGCGATGGGTGATGATTCTTTTTTGCAAGTAGATGGACAAAATACGTTATCCGAAATTGGAAGCGCCTTAAATTTTATTACTCCTGGTGCCGTAGTTATTGGAATACTATCGTTAGCTATTTTAATTTTTTGGGATAAAGTATTAATGAAAAAACATAAAATATTCCAAATTATTCAAGGTCCAATTGTTGTGGTTGCATTGGGTATATTGATGAATTATTTTTATCAAAACGGAATTTTAGGTTTTTCATTAAATGAAAAGCAATTAGTTTCATTACCTGTTCCAAGTTCAGTAACTGACTTTTTGGGTCAATTTACTTTTCCAGATTTTTCGTCCATTACTAATCCACAAGTTTGGTCAGTAGCTATTGTAATTGCGATAGTTGGAAGTTTAGAAACCTTATTATGTGTTGAAGCGACAGATAAATTGGATCCAGACAGAAGAATTACACCAACCAATCGTGAATTGAAAGCGCAAGGATTAGGTAATATTGTTTCAGGATTGATAGGTGGTATCCCAATTACACAGGTTATTGTGCGTAGTTCTGCCAATATTTCCTTTGGAGGAAAAACAAAAATGTCGGCAATTCTACACGGATTATTCTTATTGATTAGTGCTATTACACTAGTGAAATTAATGAATATGATTCCATTGGCAAGTTTGGCCGCAATATTACTAATGGTGGGTTACAAATTAGCAAAACCTTCCTTATTTGTTGATATGTACAAATTAGGACAGGAACAATTTGTCCCTTTTGCGGCAACTGTTATTGCTATTTTAGCATCCGATTTGTTAAAAGGAATTTCAGTAGGAATTGCTTTTGGTATCTTCTATACTTTACGTCACAGTTATAGAAACTCACACCACCTGAAAGATAAAGTAACTACTGAAGATGGCTCAGAAATACACCATATTGTATTGGCTCAAGAAGTTTCGTTTTTTAATAAAGCAAGTGTAATAAAAGCATTAGATGCAATTCCTGCCAATTCAAAAGTGATTATTGATTTTTCTAAATCAAAATCAGTTGCCTATGATGTATTAGAAATTGTAAAAGATTTTGAAATCCATGCCAAATCGATGAATATTATCGTCGAAAAAATTAAATTTATACCAGCAGCATAATGAAATAAGAAATTTTAGTATTGTTTTTATATTACTTTCAACCATGGGATTTGCTCAAAAAAGCGACATTGGTAATTGGTTAATTTACATTGGAAATCAAAAGATAAATAAAAATTGGAGCATTCATAATGAAATACAATATCGTTCCTACAATTTAATAGATGATACCAATCAACTGCTTTTAAGAACTGGAATTGGATATAATTTAACTGAAAATAATAATACTATTTTATTGGGTTACGGATTCATTAACACTCAAAAATATGTACCAATTTCGGATGATAAATTAGCAATTAATGAACATCGTATTTTTCAACAATTTATTAATCGTCAAAGATTTAACAGACTTTATATACAACACCGCTATAGGATTGAAGAACGATTTTTACCAAACGATTTTCAAATGCGATTTCGCTATTTTTTAGGCGTAAATGTTCCTTTAAATAAAGAAACTATGGATAAGAATGCGTTTTACTTATCGGCTTACAATGAGGTATTTATTAATACCGAAAATCCACTATTTGATCGCAATCGGCTTTATGGAGCTTTGGGTTATGTCATCAATGAAAACATCAAAATAGAAGCTGGTTTTATGGCACAAACTGTAGAAAATTCAAATAGAAATCAATTCCAAATAGCAATATTTAACACTATTCCTTTTAACAATAATAATTAAAATAAATAAAAATGAAAACATTAACTAAAGAAATGCAAGATGGTATTTCGCCTTTAATGGCTTTAGAAATACTAAAAGAGGGCAACAAACGATTTGTAAACAATTTAAAAGCAAATAGAAATTTATTACAACAAGCCAATGAAACCTCTGACGGACAACACCCATTTGCAGTTATCCTGAGTTGTATTGACAGTAGAACATCTGCTGAACTAATTTTCGACCAAGGTTTAGGTGATGTGTTCAGTGTTCGAATTGCAGGAAATATTATCAATGAAGATATTTTGGGTAGTATGGAATTTGGCTGTAAAATAGCAGGTTCAAAAATAATAGTTGTTTTAGGACACACTAAATGTGGCGCCATAAAAGGAGCTTGTGACCATGTAGAAATGGGGAACCTTACTGCATTGCTTACTAAGATCAGACCCGCTGTTGATGATGAAACTACCACCAAAGAAAATCGAAATTCAAGTAATGAAGAGTTTGTTGAAAACGTATCTGCTATCAACGTAAAACGTACCGTGAAAGCCATCTCAGAACGCAGTCCTATTTTAAAAGAAATGATTGAAAGCGGAGAAATTAATATTATTGGTGGGTCTCACAACATTGCAACTGGTGAGGTTACTTTTTACCCTCAAACATAGGTTTAAAACTCTTAGAACCGTACAAATAGAAAATTTGAGTTGAATATCACAACAAGGATTACATTCTATTCTGAATAAATAACAGCTCGTGTAGGAGTAAATTACCCTAGTATTAGCAATTAGTCAGGAAGTTTGGAATGGTCTTTTATTCCAAACTTTGCTTTTTATAATGCTATTTTTAAGCGAATGCTTTTGTACTTTTGAAAGTATCTTTAAATTTTAGCATAACTCAATTTAGACATTCTTTAATTCACTTTTTTATAGGTCCAAACAGCGATGCCATTTAGGGCAATTGCATAGAAAACAATCATAAAAAAGGGTTCAGAAATATCCGAAAACGTGGCGCCTTTGAGCATTACCATCCTAATAATCTCTACAAAATACCGTATTGGATTCAGCAATGTAATATTTTGCGCCCAGATAGGCATACTTTCTATGGGGGTAAATAATCCGCTCATTAAGATAAATAGGACAGCGAAAAACCAAGAAATAAACATGGCTTGTTGCTGTGTATCGGAATTATTAGAAATAATTAATCCAATGCCAAGAATCACCAATAAATAAATGGAAGTGAAGAAATAAATCAATGCAACACTTCCTAAAATAGGAACGCTAAATACAACTCTGGCAATCGTAAGTCCAACAGTCAAAATTACTAAACCCAAAACCCAAAAAGGAAATAACTTACCTATAACGAACTGGTATTTTCGAATGGGAGTAACATTAATTTGTTCTAAGGTACCCATTTCTTTTTCTCGCACGATGTTCATTGATGATAAAAACAATGTTAGCATTGTCACTAACAATACTAAAATCCCTGGAACCATAAAAGTTTTGTAGTTCAATGTATTGTTGTACCAAAACGATGGAATCATCACGATATTAATAGGTTGAACATAATTATCTTTATTGTATTGATACAATTGTGTTTGAACTTTTTGATTGAATCCAGTAATTATTTGTGAAATATAAACATTCTCCACTCCCGCCGCTGCACCATCTATGGCATTGATGCTTACCGATAAATTGGCGTCATTTTCCTTAATTAAATCCCGTTCAAAATGATTTGGTATTTCGAGAATGACATTTACCTTTCCAGTTTCCATTTGAAAATCAGCTTCTTTTTTTGAAGAATAACTATCAATAATTTTAAAATAACTAGAAGCTTGAAATTTAGAAATCAATTCTCTTGAAGCTACTGAATGATCGTTATCGATATACGAAAATTTGATGTTTTTGATTTCGAAACTGGCTGCATTCGATAAAATTAGCAATTGCACCAATGGCAAAACAAATATTATAGGAAGCATTCCTTTATTTCTAAATATTTGTCGGAATTCCTTTTGAATGATGAATAATATTGTTTTCATTTTTTATTGCTTTTTTTGCCACGAAGACACTAAGTCACACAGTTTTTTATGCTGCAGATTTAACTGACTTAAAAGGATTTTCTATTTTTTTAAATTGCCATTGCTATTGTCATTGCTATTGTCATTGCCATTGATATTGCCATTGATATTGCCATTGATATTGCCATTGAAATTGCCATTCAAATTGCCATTCAAATTGCCATTGAAATTGCCATTGAAATTGCCATTGAAATTGTCATTGAAATTGTCATTGAAATTGTCAATGCTATTGTCATTGTTATTGTCATTACTATTAAAATTGTCATTCCAATCTAATTTTATATTTCTTGATACTTACCGCAATAAAAAACACTGTCATTCCAACAAGAATTAAAGTTTCTTTCCAAATAACATCTAGTGTTGCCCCTTTTAATAAAACAGCTTTTATAATGATTATAAACCATTTAGCGGGTATTATATTACTAATTACTTGCAATAGCAATGGCATACTTGAAATGGGGAATATAAAACCTGAAAGTATGATAACAGGTAGCATTAACCCCATTAGCGAAAGCATCATTGCGGTTTGTTGGGTTTGTGAAACGGTCGAAATTAATATTCCTAACGAAAGTGCAGTTGTGATGAATAAAACACTTTCGAATGCCAATAAAAATATATTTCCTTCAATCGGCATTCCGAATACAAAAAATCCTAAAAGCAGAATAATTGCTGCATTTATTATAGACAAGAAAATATACGGAAAAACTTTCCCAACAATAACCTGAAATGGCTTTAAAGGCGAAACCAGTAGCACTTCCATGGTACCCAATTCTTTTTCACGGGTAATGGAAATAGAGGTCATCATTGCCGACACCAGCATTAATATAATAGTCATAACACCAGGAACAAAAGTAAAAACACTCTTTAATTCAGGATTATAATAGAGTCGGGTTTGCGTTTGTATTTGATGGTTTGGTTTGTTGTTTTTATTGATTTCATGCGTATAATTTTGTAAAATGGCATTTACATAATTAGATATTGTATTGGCAACATTTGGATCAGTAGCATCCGTAATCACTTGTACTTTGGCTTGTTTAAGTGTTTGCAGGTTTTTAATAAAATTCTTTTCGAATACTAATACAGCTTTAACTTTTCCTTTTTTGAAAACACTTTCAATTTGTTTTTCGTTGGTAATTTCCTGATTTATTTTAAAATATGCTGAGGCACTGATTTTATTAATTATTTTATGGGTTTCAGCGTCTTTTGATTTATCTAAAATGGCAATATTGACGTTATTAATTTCGTTAGTAATAGCAAAACCAAACAACATTATTTGGGCAATTGGCATACCGAAAAGTATGAACATAGTCCGTTTATCACGAAAAATGTGATAGAATTCTTTTGTTACAAAACCGATGAATCTTTTCATTTTTATACAGGCATTAGGAAAAAGCAATAAGGCATTAATTAAAGGGCATTAGTCATTAATTAGAAATTTTGGCTTTTGGCAAATGCCTTATACCGCATAACTACTCCACATTTCTAGCTAATTTCAAAAACACATCGTTCATTGACGCAACATTGTATTTGGTTTTCAAGTTATTTGGCGTGTCAAGCGCTTCAATAACTCCTTCGACCATAATAGAAACACGATCACAATATTCGGCTTCATCCATATAATGCGTGGTGACGAAAATGGTCGTTCCTTTATTGGCTTCAGCATAAATCATTTCCCAAAATTGTCTTCTGGTAATTGGATCAACTCCTCCTGTTGGTTCATCAAGAAATACGATTTTCGGTTCGTGTAATAATGCAACCGAAAACGATAATTTCTGTTTCCATCCTAATGGTAGTGAACCTACTAATTTATCAATCACATCTTCGAGACCTAATTCAATGACTAATTTTTTTGTTTTTTCCTTTATTTGAATTCTGCTTAATCCATAAATTCCACCAAAAAAAGTAATATTCTCTTTGATCGTTAAATCATCATACATCGAAAATTTTTGACTCATGTAACCAATGCTTCGCTTCACCATTTCAGTTTTCGTTTTCACATCAAATCCCGCAACCAACGCTTCTCCTGAAGTAGGGTTAGAAATACCAATAAGCATTTTCATAGCGGTAGTTTTTCCAGCCCCATTGGCACCAAGAAAACCAAAAATCTCGCCTTCAAACACATCAAACGAAATGTTATTAACCGCAGTGAAGCCGCCAAATCGTTTGGTTAAATTGTGTACTTCTATTATTTTTTCTTTTGTCATATTTTTTTATTGCCACAAATCGAACTAATTATCACAATTTTTATTGCCACAGATTTCACGGATTTTCAAATAGAATAATTATTAAAATCGAATTCAATAGAAAAAATCTGTGTAATCTGTGTTAACTCTTTACAAATCCATAAAAACATCTTCAATTGTTGTATTTCCTATTTTAATTTCAATTTCAGTATTGTTTTGTTTTTCAAGGTAATGTTGTAAATCAATACTATTAAAAGTTGAACTGTTATCGATATAATGAATGAACTCTCCAAAGGCAAAAACACTATATTGACTTGGGTATTTTTTCAAATCCAGAATCAATTGATGCCTGTTTTTAGCTTTGATATTATAAATAACTTTGTCGTATTTTTTGATGATATTTTCGGGCGAATCAATTTTTAAAATGCTGCCTTTTTGAATTAAGGCAATTCTATCACAAAGTACAGCTTCATCCATGTAAGGTGTAGAAACTAAAATCGTGATTCCTTTTTTTTGCAATCTTTTGAGCATTTCCCAAAATTCTTTTCGAGAAACGGGATCCACACCTGTTGTAGGTTCATCTAAAAACAAAACTTTTGGAGCGTGAATTAACGCACAACATAAGGCCAATTTTTGTTTCATTCCACCCGAAAGCGCTCCTGCCCTTCTGGTTTTGAATGGTTCAATTTGAATATAAATATCTTTGATTAAATCGTAATTTTCTTCAATAGTTGTACCGAAAATCGTGGCAAAAAACTTCAAATTTTCCTCGACAGTTAAATCTTGATACAAAGAGAATTTTCCTGGCATATAACCTACTGAATTCCGAATGGCGACATAATCCTTCACAACATCAAAACCCGCAACAGTTGCCGATCCTTCGTTGGCCAATAAAAGCGTGGTTAATGTTCTAAAAATGGTGGTCTTCCCTGCTCCATCTGGTCCAATTAACCCAAATAATTCTCCTTCTTTTACCTCAAAAGAAATGGCATCAATGGCTTTGATTTTGTTGTACGATTTTGAAATATTTTGGACTATTATACTCATATCATTTTAGCCAAAAGCCATTAGGCAAAAGGCAATAGTTAAATTAGCATTTACATTTAAACTTATGGCTATTGGCTAATGCCTTTTGCCTATTTAATCCACATTTCGGCTGGCATTCCTATTTTTAAAACACCATCATTTTTTACTTTCACTTTTACAGCATAAACGAGATTAACCCGTTCTTCTTTGGTTTGAATGATTTTCGGAGTAAATTCAGCTGATGATGAAATCCAGGAAATTGTTCCTTGATAGGATTTCATTTCTTTACCAAAATCAATTTTCACGCTTACAATTTGTCCAATCTTAATTTTTGGCAATTGCGTTTCATCCACATAAACACGTAAAGTCATTTCAGTAATATCGGCAATTTTATATAATGGTTTTCCAAAAGCAGTAACCTCGTTTGGTTCGGCATATTTTGCTAAAACAGTTCCCTTTATGGGATTGATTATTTTGCATTTTTCAATCTGGTCATTGATTTTTTCTATTTGTACATCGATTGATCTTACATCGTTTACGATAGGATCATTCTGAGTTGCAACACTTTTTATTTGCTCATTCAATACATTTACTTTGCCTACAATTTCGTCTACTTGCCTTTTTGTAGCAGCATTTTCAGCAAACATATTTTCGATTCTCTTTTTTTCGATTAAGGTAGTTTTGAGTTGTTCTTGCAAAACACTTCTTTGAGACAATACATTTCTAGATTTAGAATAAATCGTCGCTTTTGAAGCGATTAACTGTTGTTTGCTATAATACAACTGAGTCGTATCTACCAATCCCACTTGTGTTTCTGGCTGTAGAATAACACCTTCTTCGAGTTTTAAATACTCAATATTTCCATTCGCTTCCGAAGAAATAGTAACTTCGGTAGCTTCAAAATTGCCGTAACCATCTGCTTTGTCGTTGTTTTTAGTACAAGAAATCAAACTTGTAAGGATTAAGAATGTGACTATTTTCATCATTATATATTTCTTTTATTTTTTAATTTGATTGAATTTGATTCAACTATTTAATTTCCCAATTCGGGAATTAAAGGGATACCTTTACTAATTTGATAATTGGCTTTGGCCAAATCCAACTGAATTTCATGCGTTTTTTGATTTATCTTGGCTTCAAATAAATTGGTGAATTCCACCAAATATTCCGATGACGTAATGACACCATTTTTTAATTGTGCATCCATTGATTTAACCACATCTTCTCGCAAAGTAATTATTTCAGAATCTGATTTGATGATTCCTTCCGTTTTATATATTTCGTTTTCCATTACTTGCAATTGCAGCTTGTTGTTAAGCAAAAAAGTTTCTTTTTCAGTTGAAACAATGGCTGCCGAAACCGAAAGCATTTGTTTTTCAGTTTTGGATTTATTCCAATCAAAAACATTCCAATTGGCTTTTAATCCAACGATATAAAATGTTTGAAATGAATTATCTAACATATTCAATCCAGGATTTCCGTAACCTGCCTGTCCAAATGCATTAATTTTTGGCAATTTATTTTTTGAAACTATATTTTTTGAATCCTCAATTTGTTCGTTTTGAAAATCAAAAAGTTTCAATTCAGGACGATTATTTTCTAAATTGAAATCTACTGAGATTATGGATTGAACCAAAACTACATTTTCGGCTATTGTCGAAAAAGTCAATGCAGACAAATTTTCCAACAACCTTTTTTTATCAAATTGAATACTGACGAGTTGTTGATTAATTTTTAATTTTTCAGCTTCCAATACTTTTTCTGATGAAGGTAGAATGGCGCCAAATTTGACTCCAGTTTTCACTTCGTTAATCTTGGAAATTAATTGGTCTTGTTTCGAAAGTAAAATAGATTTTTGATTTTGGAGTAACAAAACCGAAAAATACAACTGATTAATTTGAGTTTTGATTTGATACAAATTCACTTCAACTTGTTGTTGTTGGGTTTTGGATTGTAACATTTTGAGTTTTGCATTCGCATCGATTAATCCACCATTATACAACAATTGATTTACATCTAAAGTTGCACGATATTGGTCTTTATTAATTGGAACCACATTAGGCAACGGAATTGGCAAACCCGTAACATCCGATTGATAGGTTGCTTGCGCATTAAGATCGATTTTAGGCAATTTCCCTAAATTGAGAACATCAATGTCCAATATCGATTTTTGTTGCAATAAATCAATTTGTTTGGCCAAAGGGTAATTTGCATTTGCCAAAGTATAGCAATCCACCAAAGTTAGTTTTTCTTGCGCCGTTGCAAACAAAGGCAAAAGCAATCCTGCCAAAGCTATCTTTATAATCAGTTTCATTTTTTTATGGAATTAATAATTTGTTCAGCGATTGATGTTTTTCGTTCTTCCATCATTTGATTGAATTCAGAATCTGAAATATGAATTATTCCTTTAACCATTATTTGGGCTGCAAAAGGAAAAACAGTCATCGAAAATATATCGAGCAAAAGTTGTTTTGGATTAATGGGTTTTAAAATTCCAGCTTGAATTTCGGTTTTAATTTGAGTAAGAAACAATTCTGGATTGGGTCTTTTTTCATTATTAAAAAACTGCATGACAAATTCCGGATTATTATTCATTTCTTGAATTACAAAAGCAGGTAGAAATGGATTTTGAATTACAAAAGAAATATAACTTTTGGTGAATTTTTTAATTTTATCAAAAACACATTCCTCTGAATTAAATATATCATTGATTTGGGGTGCCAATTCTCCGAATGCATTCATAAAAACAGCTTCGAATAACAATTGTTTGTTTTTAAAACAATAATGTAGCATTGCTTTGTTGATTCCCGCTTCATCTGCAATTTCTTGCATCCTCGCACCTGCAAAGCCTTTTTTTTGGAATACAATTCGAGCAGCATTAAATATTTTTTCTTCTGTTGTCATTATACTAACTATACGGTTTAACCATTTGGTTAGTAAATGTACTAAAAAAAAGTATTCAATAAGAATACTTTAATAACTATTACTTTAATTTTCCTTTTTCAATAATTCTACAAACAATTCATTATTAGCTCTTTTTGGAATTGAATTTTGACATAATTCCATTTTTAAAATATGGAAATTTTCACCAAATAGCATTTCATATTCTTTTTGAGTCCCACCAAATGGAGGGCAATCTTCGAAAATTTTATTAAAAAGCAAACCTGCTAATATTCCGTTTTCTTTCAAAAGCTGATGCACTTTCAAAGCATATTGGATACGCATTATAGGTGGCAATGCACAAAAAAAAGTTTGCTCAAGAATTAAATCATATTTTCCTTCATGATCAAAAAAATCACCTTCCATTATTTTAACATTGGCGTTTTCTTTGAATTTTTCCCGCAGATGTTCCACTAATGTTGGAGCAATATCAATTATTGTAACATTTGTAAAACCGAGTTGCATCAAATACTCTGCTTCATATGAATTTCCACAGCCTGGAATAAGTATGCTTATGTCTTTATTAATTAATGTATCTATATATTCTTTTAGTGGAGGAGAAACTCTGCCCACATCCCAACCTGTATCATGCACTTTGTACAAATGATCCCAAAACTCTTGGTTCAACACTTTCCCATCCGTGGTCAAAAATGATTTGGAACTACTCAAAATAATCTATTTTATAATCCCCTATATTTTTTTCGTTTTCTCCAATCATTTTTTTCTGTTTGAAAAAATTAATTATTCCCATTATAAAAATCACTGCTGAAATAATAAAAAAAATAATCTCTATGTAAAAACTGTTATCAATTTTCAGTAAGCTCTCGACACTAATCTCTGCAATAAAAAAATACAAAGAAGTTCTTAGAAATGCTAAATAAGTTGTTTGATTTGCCAAATTAGTTCTTTGCAAAGCCAATCGTTCCCTTAGAATGAGATCTTTATTAATTGTTTTTTCTGGAATCATTTTGTTTTTTTACAGGTATTAAAACCAAAAGGGAAGTATAATGGGCAAAAGCTTATAAAACTAGTCACTAAAAAGATAATGGCTAAAGCTCCTAAAACTATTGCTGCAGATCCTTCAATCGCTTTTGTAAAATATAAAACACCAATTACAATTGCAAAAACTACACGACTTATTCTATCTGCTGAACCCATGTTTTTTTTCATGATTTTGAATTAAATTGGTTAAAAATTAAGATTTTTTTGGTGCTTTTACAAACATATTAAAAAGCAATCCACCCATCAAAGCACCGTATAAAGTACTATTTAATGGTTTTGAAGTTATCGCACAAGTTCCTGATAAACAACCCACATAATGATAATAAAGATAGCCTCCAATTGCTCCCGCAATAATTCCAATTCCCGTTACGATAATCCCTTTTTTAGTCATTAGTTGCTTTTTTCAATAATCGTTTTTATGATTTCTTCTTTGGTTAAAACACCTGATTGTCGCCATAATTGTTTTCCATTTTGAAATAAAATCATTGTAGGTACGCCACGAACCTGATATTTTGATGCTATGCCTTGGTTTTTATCGACATCTATTTTTATAACTGTAATTCGATCTCCTAAGTTATCTTTTACATCTTTCAAAATTGGAGCTAACATTTTGCATGGTCCGCACCAAGTAGCAAAAAAATCAATTAATACTGGTTTTTCTGATTTTATAATAGTGTTAAAGCTAGTACTCATATTTATATGTTTTTAATATTTGGTAATGCACAACCATTAGGACCGCAACCTAAATTGAAAATTCCTTGATATAAAAAAAATAATCCAAAAGCTATAAAAAACCAATCATGAGTGATATAGGCCTGAGAAAACAAAAACAGTGCAAAAGCCAATCGAAGCCAACGCATAAAATGCCAGTTTGTAAAAATTAATTGTTTCATTTACACAAGGTGTTTCACTTATTTCAAAGTTGTTGGACAAACAAAATTGGTTGTTTTTATTCCTGTTTTTTTAATGGCCGAAAATCCACCCAAAATATTAACTACATTATGATATCCTCTTGCTTTTAGTATAGAAGCAGCAATTACAGAACGATAACCCCCAGTACAATGTATGAAGAACTCTTCTTCTTTTGGAAATTCTGCTAAATGATCATTAATATATTCTAAGGGTGTTGAAGGAGCATCAATAACATGTTCTGAGTCATATTCAGGTTCTTTTCGAACATCAAAAACAGGTACTTTATCCTCCATCATATCTTCTAAGGTTTGTACTGAAACTGAACTTACGGTGTCATACTCTAATCCTTCATTTTTCCAGGTATCAAACCCTCCTTTTAAATAACCCAAAGTGTTATCATAACCAACTCTTGCTAGTCTCAATATACTTTCCTCTTCTCTTCCCACTGGAGTAACTAAGAGGATGGGTTGTTTTATATCTTTAATTAAAGTCCCAACCCAAGGGGCAAAATCACCGTCAATTCCAATAAAAATAGATTTTGGAATATGTCCTTTGGAATAATCGTCTTGATGGCGAACATCTAGAATTACCGTATCAATTTCATTGGCAACTTTTTCAAATGTTTCAACATCATATGCAACCGCATCTCTAATAATATTTTCGACATTACCATACCCCTCTTTGTTGAGTTTTGCATTCAATGGAAAATATACTGGTGGAGGCAATAAACCATCTGTTACTTCTTTTATAAAATCTTCCTTAGTCATATCGGCACGCAGCGCATAATTGACACTCTTTTCTTCCCCTATAGACCCTACTGTTTCTTTACTTAAATTTTTACCACAAGCACTTCCAGCACCGTGAGCAGGATATACAATCACATCATCAGCCAATGTCATTACTTTTGTTCTCAAACTATCAAATAGGATTCCTGCTAGTTGCTCTTTTGTCATATTAGATGCTTTTTGAGCTAAATCAGGTCTTCCTACATCTCCTAAAAACAAGGTGTCACCACTAAATAAAGCATGATCTTTTCCGTTTTTATCCTTTAATAAATAACACGAACTTTCCAGCGTATGACCTGGGGTATGAATAAGGGTTAGCGTAATATCACCTAGATGAAATACTTCACCGTCTTTTGCAATATGGGATTTAAAACTTGGCTTAGCTGTTGGCCCAAAAATTATAGGAGCTCCCGTTTTTTTGGCTAAAGTGACATGTCCGCTAACAAAGTCTGCATGAAAATGTGTCTCAAAAATATATTTTATTTTTGCGTTATCTTTATCGGCTCTATCAATATAAGGCTGTACTTCTCTTAATGGATCAATAATAGCCACTTCACCATTACTTTCGATATAATATGCACCTTGCGCTAAACAACCTGTATATATTTGTTTTATTTTCATTTTTAAAGTGTATTTATAATGTAAATTTATTTAATTTTTATTCGAATTCTATACTAAATCAACAATTTAGTAAATTATTATGAGAGAAACAATTCTTTAAGGATGATGTAAATTCCCATTGCAAGTACAAACCAACCAAAACCTATTTTAAGTTTTTCATCATCTACTTTTTTGGATATAGCGTTTCCTATTAGAATCCCACCTATTGATGCGATCGTAAATAGCTGCAATAATTTCCAGTCTATCATTTCATTACCCATAAGATCACCCGTAAACCCAATTAATGATTGTGATGATACTATAAAAAGAGAGGTTCCAACAGCCATTTTCATGGGTATTCTAGCGAATATAAGTAAAGTAGGAACAATTAAAAATCCACCTCCAGCTCCTACAAATCCAGAAACAAGTCCAATTAAAATTCCTAAGAATACAATTTTAATATAATTGAGTTTTTCACTTTCCGAATGTATGATTTCTTTCAAAGGTTTTATCATTCTAACCGATGCAAAAATCATGACAAATGCAAAAACTACCATTATCAAAACTGATTTGTGCATGGTAAAAATTTCAGATGTGAAGATAACTTCCGTGATATTAGGAACAAGTATTTTTCGAGTTACAAACACCGTGAGTACAGAAGGAATCCCAAATAAAATTACCTTTTTAAAATCAACTAATTTTTGTCGGGCCTTATGAATCCCACCAACCAATGAAGTTGTACCAATAATAAATAACGAATATGCTGTGGCCAATGTAGGCTCAATTCCCATTACATAAACTAAAATAGGAACCGAAAGTATGGAGCCACCACTTCCAATCATGCCCAATGTTATTCCAACAAAAACTGCTAATACATATCCAATAGTTTGAGATAATTCCATTTATTATAAACTTTGAATACAAAAGTAGCTGTATTATACTCTCTTTTTTGTAACAAATGTTACCTTAACGCAATAATACAATTGAGGATCTATTCAATTTAATTTTTCCCTTGTTTTCTAAAGCTTTAAGCAAACGTGAAATTACAACTCTTGAAGTATGTAAGTCATAGGCTATTTCCTGATGTGTACTTAGAATTTCATTGGAATTATTGATTTTCACCTTTTCAAATAAATACTTTAACAATCGCTCATCCATATTCATAAATGCCAGATTATCAATAGCTGATAGCATTTCTTTTAAACGATTATTATAACTATTAAAAACAAAATTTCTCCAACTTTTATATTTACCTAACCATTCTTCCATTTTAGCAACTGGAATCATGACAACTGTACCTTTTGTTTCAGCAACAGCTCTAATTTCACTTTTTGTTTCTCCTAAACAACATGCCATTGTCATGGCACAGGTATCTCCTTTTTCGATAAAATACAATAACAATTCGCCTTCATCAAAATCCTCTCGTAAAATTTTTATAGCTCCTGAAATTAGTAGTGGCATTTTCCGGATTGGATCTCCAAAATCGATTAAAACATCCCCTTCTTTAAAATCTCGTAATAAAGAAGATTCTGTAATTTCATCGATTAATTTATCTTCAAATAGGTATCCGTAAGTCTGTTTGATTGAATCTTTCATTAGTATTGAGGCATTTTTTAATGGTAAATTTCGTTAAAATAAATTACTAAAAAAATTAAAAGGTCAACTAAAAATACCTTTAGAAACAAATCGTTTTTAAAACAATTAACCTCATGGATAACAAATGATAGAAAAACAATTTAATTCATTTTCTGAATTTCACTTCAAATAAAAAAAATCAGCAACTAATGAAAATACTTATGGTAGGCGGAGTTGCTGGATAAGCAACTGCCGCCACAAGATTAAGAAGATGAAGCGAAGAAAATGAAATTATAATTTTTGAAAAAGGATAACAGGTTCGTTTTGAATATTGTGGTCTACCCTTTCATAAAAGGAGACAAAATTACAATTCGAAATAAATTTTTTATAGGATCAATTAGACATCCTTCTTTCTATCGAAAAGACAACTTTAATAGATTTTAGAATCAAATTCGAATTCGGAAACGGTCCAATACCTAATGCCATCAACATGCATAGGGATACTTTCAGATAATACCTAGATTTATTTGACAAGAACACGAAGTATAATATTTACTGTCAGGTCGATTTAAGAGGCTATCTCGCTGAAAGCATTTTGAGAAATTATAACAATTATTTCGTGAACTTTAATGGTGATTAAATACTTTTAAAACCAATGAATTGTTAAAATTTAAACTGTCAGATTAAATACAAAAGCCCATCAACATTTTTTATAGGATAGTTGAAGGGCTTTTTTCTGTGTTATTTCCAAAGAGTGAATTATATAATTCTTAGGATAAATTTCGTAAGACTTTCCGTTAATTCAATCCCTAATTTTGCTATTTACATTTTATATTATCCCTTTTGATAATTTCAAATCAACTAAAAACAACAAAATCATCATGGAAACAGCAACGAAAGGTTACAATTTAACGATTAATGTAAACAACTTTAATTTGTCTTATGATGATGTTGGCGAAGGAAGTATTCCCATTATCTTCTTGCATGGTTTTCCTTTCGATAAAACAATGTGGCAAGGTCAACTTGATTTTTTTAAATCTTCCTATCGACTGATCGCTTACGATAGCAGAGGGTTTGGAAAATCAACAGACGAGGAATCAGTTCTTAGTATTGATATGTTTGCGGATGATTTAATAACGTTTATGGATACATTAAATATTGACAAAGCCATTCTTTGTGGTTTGTCAATGGGAGGCTTCATAACACTTAATGCAATGAAAAGATATCCAAATCGTTTTGAGGCTATGATTTTATGTGATACACAATGTATTTCCGACACTCCTGAAACCAAAGTAAAACGATATGAAAATATTCAAGAAATAGAAGCCAATGGAGTATCAAATTACAATGAAGGTTTTCTAAAAACTGTTTTTCATAAAGACTCCTTGGCAAACAAAACAGATTTAGTGAAGCAATTGCGAGATGTCGTGTTTTACAATTCCCAACATGTTATCAGTCAAGGATTAGTAGCGTTGGGCGGCCGATTAGAAACTTGTTCTTGCTTGAGCGAAATACGAATTCCAACATTGATTATTTGCGGTAAGGGAGATTTAGTAACACCATTGGAACAATCTAAATTTATGAATAAAAACATCAAAGGATCTATTCTCAAAGTCATTGAAAATGCGGGCCACGTATCCAACTTAGAACAGCCTAAAGAATTCAACAAGCATCTAGAGGAATTCCTGACCTCTTTAAGTGGTATAAATGTGTTCAGTCTTATTGAAAATCAAAAATAAAATTAAATGATTAACAATAATTTGATTTCTCTTATTACTTACTAATTCCTTTTTTTATGATTTCTAAAAAATTAAGTTCCGTACTATTTGCAAAACTTATGGGGTTAGTAGTGCTATTCTTGTGTTTCATCACCTACGGTTCATTAAAAAGAGTTAATAGACTACCTAAAATTGAAGAAACTTATATCAAAAACATTCCTATAGCTCCTATTAAAACTACTATTTCTTTAAGGGACAATATTGTTCTCTTTGGAAAGGAATTATTAGGAACTCCTTATGTTGAAGCTGCCTGTAGTAGGGATGGTTTTGATTGTTCTGGATTTGTTTTCTATGTTTTTCAGCATCATAAAATTCAGGTACCGAGAAGTTCTTCCCAATTTAGTGATTTTGGGAGAGAAATACCTATTGAAAACGTAAGAAAGGGTGATATACTGGTGTTTTTAAGTCCTACCAGAAACAGTATAGGCCATGTGGGTATTGTTACAAATCCAAAAGGAAAAGAAAGTGATTTTATCCATGCCACTTCGGGTAGAGAAATGAAAGTGATTATTACCAATCTACAAAATGCGGGCTATACCCGCAGATTTGTAAAAGCTGTAGATGTACTATTTACTAATTGATGCAAAGATTTATTGCCGAATTCAGGTTTTCCACTTTATGGCTTATCACCTCAATTTCAATGATTGCAACTTCAGTATTTCAACTCTTTTTTTACCATCAATTTCAGCCCTATACTATTACTATATTATTTAAATGATCAAGTCTATCCTATTATTTATCTAAAATCATTCAATGACTTTTCTATAATTGCTAAACATTCCTCAATTTGACTTTCAGTAATGACCAATGGTGGCGCAAAACGAATTTTGTTACCGTGAGTTGGTTTTGCTAATAATCCATTTTCACTAAATTTCATGCAAATCTCCCAAGCCAAATCAGATTCTTCATCACAATCAACTACAATGGCGTTTAATAATCCTTTTCCTCTAACTAAGGTTATCAAGGAATTTCTTTGGGCAATTTCATTCAACCTTTTTCTTAAAATTATCCCCAAACGTTCAGCATTTTCGGCCAATTTTTCATCTTTAATAACATCTAAAGCAGCAATAGCAACAGCAGCAGCAATTGGATTTCCTCCAAAAGTGGAACCATGTTGACCTGGTTTAATCACATTCATTATAGCATCATTTGCCAAAACTGCCGAAACAGGATATACACCTCCAGAAAGTGCTTTTCCTAAAATCAAAATATCGGGTTGCACATTTTCATGATGAACCGCCAATAATTTTCCCGTTCTTGCAATTCCGGTTTGCACTTCATCGGCAATAAATAGAGCATTATACTGTTCACAAAGAGCTTTGGCTTTCGCCAAATAACCTTCTGCAGGAACATAAACTCCAGCTTCTCCCTGAATAGGTTCTACTAAGAAACCAGCAATATTGGGCGTTGATTGCAATACTTTTTCTAAAGCTTCAATATCATCGTAAGGAATTTTAATAAAACCGTCAGTGAAAGGACCAAAACTTTTACGGGCATTTTCATCATTCGAAAAGGAAATTATGGTTGTAGTTCTACCATGAAAATTATTCTCACAAACAATAATTTGCGCCTGATTTTCTGGAATTCCTTTTACTTCATACGCCCATTTTCTACACAATTTAATCGCCGTTTCCACCGCCTCGGCACCGGTATTCATAGGCAACACTTTATCAAAACCAAAATAGTCAGTGATGTATTCTTCAAAGTTTCCTAATTTATTATTATAAAAAGCACGTGAAGTCAACGTTAATGTCTGCGCTTGCGTGATCATGGCATTCACAATTTTTGGATGACAATGCCCTTGATTGACTGCGGAATAAGCGGATAAGAAATCAAAATATTTTTTCCCGTCCATATCCCAAACATAAACTCCTTCTCCTTTTTCTAAAACTACGGGTAATGGATGGTAATTGTTCGCACCATATTTATTTTCTTTTTCTATTAATGCTACTGCTTTTAACGAAAGTGATTGTTGTAATTGATCCATGAATGATTGCTTTTTTATACTATAATAACACAAAATTACTGTAAATTTTTATATCTAGATAACAAATAGGACTTATTGACTTATATTTGTTTAAAATAAGTCAAATTACATTTATTTTATAATAATAAAAATAATTTATACAAAAACCTTATGGAAATATTAGATAATTTTGATGTTGCTATTATTAAAGAATTAGAAAAAGACGGTAGAATGGCTTATTCGACAATTGCCGCTAATTTGAAAATTTCGAATACAATGGTGCACCAGCGCGTAAACAGATTAATAGCTCAAGGAATAGTAATGGGAATAAAGCCAATTATAAATGAGAAAAAAATTGGTTATGATTGGGGTTCCTACACAGGAATTACCCTCAATAAAGATCAAGATTCTAACAGAATAATTGAGGAGTTAAAAAAAATTCCTGAAATAACGGAATGCTACTACATTTCAGGCTTGTACACGCTTTATGTAAAAATAATTGCCAAAAATCATGAACACATGCGAAAAGTACTTTATGAAAAAATAGATACTATTCCTGGTATTTCAAAAACCGATTCTATAATGGAATTAGGTTGCGCTTTCAAAAGAAATGTAAGTTTGTAATTATTGTAAGACAACTATTAAAAAATGCTTAAAAACAGCATGTTATTCGATAATCGCATCTATTTATTTCTGATATTTGTTAAAAATAATATCGCTATGAAAAACTACCTCTACTTATTATTAGCCCTAATTTTGGTTTCAAATACCAATTTTGCACAATTAAAACCAATAAAATACAACGATGACACTCAAGTTTTGAACGGTTTTAGTATTCAACCACAAACTAAAAGGCCTCAAAAACCTGGAGTACTAATTCTTCCGGCATGGATGGGAATTGACAAGCAATCGAAAGATGTTGCCCAAAAATTATCAAAAATGGGTTATTACGCCTTTGTTGCTGATATTTATGGCGAAGGAAATTATCCAACAAATTATGCTGAAGCTGGAAAACAAGCTGGACATTTTAAAACCAACTACCTAGAATATCAAAAAAGGATTTCTTTGGCTCTAGCCCAATTAATTAAAGCTGGAGCAAATGCAAATAACATAGTTGTTATTGGCTATTGTTTTGGAGGAACTGGAGCACTTGAAGCAGCACGAGCGCATTTAAACTTAAAAGGAGTCGTTTCCTTTCATGGTGGATTAGGCCGAGATTCAAAAAGAACAATTGAACCCATTCTAGCTAAAATTTTAGTTTGTCACGGCGCCGATGATCCGTATGAATCTAAAGAGGAAATCACCGCTTTTCAACAAGAAATGCGAGATGCTAAAGCCGATTGGCAAATGATTTATTATGCTAATGCTGTACATGCTTTTACCAATCCAGACGCAGGAAATGACAATTCTAAAGGAGCGGCCTACAATGAAAAAGCTGCAAAAAGATCTTGGGCACATATGAAACTTTTCTTAAATGAAGTATTAGAAAAATAAACCAAAGACTAATCTATAAACTAAAAATGAAAAAATTATTTATCCTTTTTTTATTATCAGTAACTATTTCCTGCACCTCGCAAAAAAATAGCTTTTCAAATGCTAATCCATCAGAATATGTAAAAACAATTACTGCTGCCGATCTAAAAACACATATTTATATCGTAGCATCAGATGAAATGCAAGGCAGGGAAACAGGTTCTTTAGGTCAAAAAAAAGCAGGGGAATACCTTATCAATCAATATATAGCAAACGACATTTCATTTCCAAAAGGAGCAACTGATTTTTACCAACGAATTCCTGCCTCTTTTTTGAACGCCATACGCAATGATAACCTTGCTGATTCTGAAAATATTTGGGCTTTCATTGAAGGTTCTGAAAAACCTAATGAAATCATCGTTGTCTCTGCCCACTATGATCATATTGGCATCAAAAATGGTGCAATTTATAATGGTGCCGATGATGATGGTTCAGGAACTGTAGCTTTATTAGAAATTGCTCAAGCATTCGCAAAAGCAAAAAAAGAAGGTAATGGTCCTAAACGATCTATCTTATTTTTACATGTTACTGGCGAAGAACACGGTTTGTTAGGCTCAAGGTATTATGCTGAAAATCCTTTATTTCCTTTAGCGAATACAATAGCCGACATCAATATTGATATGATTGGTCGACATGATGAATTTCATAATGATTCAAGCAACTATGTATACATTATCGGTTCCGATTATTTGTCGACCGATTTATACAACATTTGTGAAGATGCCAATAAAAATTATGTAAATATATCCTTAGATTACAAATTTAATGATAGAACAGATCCAAACCGTTTTTATTACCGTTCTGATCATTACAATTTTGCCAAAAATGGAATCCCATCTGTATTCCTTTTCAACGGTGTTCATGCGGACTACCACAAAGCAACAGATACCGTTGAAAAAATTGAATTTGATGCTATGGCAAAAAGAACACAACTCGCTTTTGTAATTGCATGGGAATTAGCCAATAGAGAAAATCGACCTGTCGTTGATAAAAGTGGAACTTAGTTTCCTCAATTAATAAATTATAATTAAAGAGCTTCGAAGAAATTTGAAGCTTTTTTGATTCTATACCAATTGCTGTTATTTGGGCGTATCCCTTCGGGTCGGGCTTTTCGTTCCCGCTTTTTAGTATCCCGTAAAAAAACGGGATTCTAAAAGAGCTCCACTTCATCCCTTACGCAACGCAACCGAAAGCTACTAGCAGTTTGAATTAAATGAAATTTAAATTTCCTGTTTTTTAAAAATTCTACAAAATTTTTCATCTACAGTTTATTCCACAAAAAAAGCCTCGAATTTCTTCGAAGCTTTTACGTTTTGGGTGGATGACCGGTTTCGAACCGGCGACCTCCGGCACCACAAACCAGCGCTCTAACCAGCTGAGCTACAACCACCATTTTTAACGAGTGCAAATATAGCACTAAACTTTTCTTTTGCAAAGAAAAAATTAAAAAAATTACATCAAATTTTCTAAACTATTGACTGCCAAATATCTTTCAACAGTAAAACCTTCCGCAAAATCGGTTCCAATCAATCTTCCAAGCTCCTGAACACGATAATTAAGGCTTTCTAAAAAGTTTTTTGAAGCTATTGGTGTTTCTGGTTCATTTGATCCTGGATTATAAAATTGAGAACTATAAGCTAAAATAGCTTCAATTCTTTTATCATTAAATCCTGTAATGTCAACAACAAAATCAGGATTAATATTTTTCCATTGCAAATAATGATAGACTACTTTAGGCCTCCAAGCTCCTTGCTTTTCGCCATTGAGTTCGGTTTCAATTTTCATCAAACCAGATAAAAAACAAGCATCCGAAACCAATTTACTTCCTTTTCCGTGATCAATATGTCGGTCATCAATAGCATTACACAACACAATCTCTGGCTGGTATTTTCGAATCATTTGGATGATTTTCAATTGATGCGCTTCGTCATTAATGAAAAACCCATCACGCATATCCAAATTCTCTCTGGCAACAATACCCAATATTTTAGCTGCAGCAGCCGATTCACTGTTTCGTATCGCGACAGATCCACGAGTACCCAGTTCGCCACGAGTTAAGTCGATGATTCCAACTTTTTTCCCTAAAGAAACTTCTTTTGCAATGGTACCACCACAACCCAATTCAACATCGTCCGGATGCGCACCAAATGCTAGTATGTCTAATTTCATAATTTATGTTTAATTTTTATTCAATAAGAATGCAATTTCAATGGCAATTTCAATGGCAATGACAATGGCAATGGCAATGACAATGGCAATGGCAATCGCAATTTCAATAAAAAATCTTAATTCTGCAATCTGTTTTCTGCAATCTGTTTTCTACAATCTGTTTTCTGAAATCTGAATTCTAATTTCTGTAATCTAAAACCTTCTTCATCGTTGCCGATTTATTCACACTTTCCTCCCACTCTTTACTAGGAATACTATCTTTTGTTATGCCACAGCCCATAAACAAATGCGCTATTGAACCACTTATTTCCATGCAACGCAAATTTACAAACAAATCAGAACTTATAGCATCATCTGCATTACTTCTATTTAATTCGCCCAAAAAACCTGTGTAAAATGTTCGATGGTAGTTTTCGTTTTCCAAAATAAATATTTTCGATTTTTCTTTTGGTAAACCACAGACTGCAGGCGTTGGATGCAATAATTCAATAATGTTTCTTAAATAACACTCTGAATTCATAGTAGCCAAAATATCGGTTTTTATATGCCAAATACTTCCCGCTTTGATACTATAAGGTTTTGAAACTAAAATTTCCGAAGCAACACTATTTAAATTATCAACTATATAGTCTGTCACAAATTGCTGTTCTTCTTTTTCTTTGTTTTGCCATACTACTTCAACAGAATCATTATTTTTTTGTGTACCGGCCAAGGCTATGGTTTTAACTATTTTATCATTCGATTGTAATAATTGCTCTGGTGTTGCACCTAACCAAGTACCTACTTTTGGATGATAAAAACAATAAACAAAAGTGGTGGGATACAAATAAACTAATTTTTCAAAAGCATCTATTAAATCAAAATCAGCTAAGGCAATGGTTTCTTTTCGAGATAAAACTACTTTCTTAAATTCATTATTTTCAATAGCCTGAATGCCTTTTGCAACGAGGTCAATAAAATTCTTCTTTTCTATTTCAGTTGGTATTTCAAGACTGCTTTCCTTAGCTAACAACTCTTTTTTATCAATTATAGACTCAATTATTTCTGACTGATTTTCAGGAATTAACACCTTTTGACTTCCGTCAAATGAAGCAAAAACAAAACCTTTTTCGGTAAAATCATTAATTTCAACTAAAGTATCATTTTTTTGAAACAGCGCTGTTAAGGTGTTTTTATTTGGCTTTTTATAAATTACAAAAGGTAGATTTTGAGCAAATTGCTTTTGGGCTTTTTTTAAAATCACTTCCATTACTCTTCTTTCTTTTTCCTTTTTGGTATGATCATAGTAGTCAATTTACAAATCGAAATTAATGATTCGTTTTCATCCGTAATTCTAATTTCCCATAAATGAATACTACTTCCTTTGTGAATTATCCTTGCTGTTGCAGTTACTATTCCATTTCGTTTTGCTTTGACATGATTAGCCGAAATTTCAATTCCACGTATTTCACTTTGCTCGGCATTGACTAACAAAAAAGAAGCAGCACTTCCTACACTTTCAGCCAAAGCTACAGACGCTCCACCATGCAATAAACCCATAGGTTGATGAACTGAAGGATTCACTGGCATAGTTGCTGTCAGGAAGTCGGAACCAGCATCAACATAAACTATATTTAACGTTTGCATCAATGTGTTTTTAGAAATAGTGTTGCAAAAGTGAAGGAATTTTTCTTTGTCGAACGTCATTATTTTGTATTTAAAAATGTAAATTTATAGATAAAGATTTTGAAAACAAATGTTATCAAGATTCAAAATTAAAATTGATTCCATAATCCTTCAGGAATTTTACTATTTTTACAAAAAAATCTAACGAAATGCGTCAGTTTACCTTTCTGTTTTTTATCGGAATTATTATTATTTCTATTAGCTCTTGTCGAACAGATTTCGAAGCCATTCCAAGTTCAGGTAAATTAAAATTCTCAAAAGACACCATTTATTTAGACACCGTTTTCTCTACAATAAGTTCTAGTACGTACACGCTAAAAATTTATAATCAAAGCAAAAATGACATTAACATTCCCAGTATAAAATTAGGTAAAGGTCTCAATTCTAAATATAGAATGACTGTTGATGGAATGCAAGGAAATCACGGAAAATCATTTGACAATGTCAATCTTTTAGCCAAAGATAGTATCTACATCTTTATTGAAACAACGGCCGAAAGTACGGATGCAAACCCGACCGACTTTCTATACACAGATCAAATTTTATTTGACGGAGGAGCTAATCTACAAAAAGTGGAATTGGTGACACTCATTCAAGATGCCGTATTTCTATATCCTAAAAAGCAGACTGATGGCACAACTGAAACTCTTCCAGTTGGAGATAAAAAAATTTACGGCTTCTTTTTAGATGAAAATGATCCTGTAAATGGCAACGAGCTTCATTTTACTAATCAAAAACCGTATGTAATCTATGGCTATGCAGCTGTTCCTTCTGGTAAAACCGTAACTTTTGATCCAGGTTCAAGAGTTCATTTTCATGCTGAATCTGGACTTCTTCTATCGTCGAATGCAACATTAAAAATAAATGGGATAGCTTCAACAACGGAAAAACTAGAAAACGAAGTTATTTTTGAAGGAGATCGATTAGAACCCGATTTTTCTAATGTACCAGGACAGTGGGGAGCAATTTGGTTAACAGATGGCAGCACCAACCACAAAATCGATCATTTAACAATTAAAAACGCTACTATAGGTTTATTAATTGACAATAATAATGGTTCAACAGTACAAATTAAAAACACTCAAATTTACGACTGTACTAATTATGGTATTCTTGCCCAAACAGCTAAAATTAATGGAGAAAATTTAGTGATTAATAATGCTGGTTTAGCAGGTTTAGCGTGTACTTATGGGGGAAGTTATAAATTCACTCATTGCACTTTCAACAATAATTGGTCTAGTTCGAGTCAAGTGGCAGTAATAGTCAATAATTATTATATTGGAGCAACACCAGAAGTCAAAGACCTCAGTTTAGCCACATTTAATAATTGTATTATATATGGTTCTTATTCCAACGAAATGTTATTAAGCAAAAAAACAGGTTCTTTATTTGAATACCAATTCAATAATTGTTTGTTAAAATTTAGTGACTTTTCATCCAATTCTTTGTACCAATTCGATACAGATCCAACTCATTACAATGCTATAATTAGAAATAAAGATCCTAAGTTCTTAAAAGTTGAATTTAATAAACTCAATATTGATGATACTTCAGCGGCTTTCGCCAAAGGAAATGCGACGTACCTATTACCAATGGATATTTTAGGAAATGTAAGGACTTTACCACCAGATTTAGGTGCGTATCAAAATAAAGCTTTTCCAAAATAAATTTTCAAAGTCTTTAGTTAGTGTTTTTTTGCTCTTCCTAACTTTTTAAACTAAATTTGCACCGTTAAATACAACAAACTACACAACAATGATTCATTTCTTTGAAAACCAAAGCAAGACAGTTTTTGCAGTTCACACTCAAAACGAAATTTCGGCTGAAGACACATCAAAATTAAACTGGCTTTTTGCCGACTCTAATAAAATTGAAAAATCCGTTTTGGCGGATTTTTTTGTTGGTCCTCGTGCCACAATGATTACGCCTTGGAGTACCAATGCTGTTGAGATTACTCAAAATATGGGTGTTTCTGGAATCATTCGTATCGAAGAATTTTATAAAGTAGCGGAAGATTTTACCGACTTCGACCCGATGCTTTCTCAAAAATACAGAGAATTGAATCAAGACATTTTTACGATTCACATTCAACCAGAAGCGATTTTGGATATTGATGATATTGCTGCCTACAACAAATCGGAAGGTTTATCATTAAGCCCAGAAGAAGTGGACTATTTAGATAATCTAGCTACTAAATTGGGTAGAAAATTGACCGACTCAGAGATATTTGCTTTTTCTCAAGCCAATTCAGAACACTGTCGTCACAAAATTTTCAACGGAACTTTTGTAATTGATGGAATAGAAAAAGAAACTTCTCTATTTAAATTAATAAAAAAAACATCTCAGGAAAACCCGAATGATATTGTTTCGGCTTACAAAGACAATGTAGCTTTTGTAAAAGGACCAAGAGTGCAACAATTCGCTCCAAAAACTGCCGACAAAGCTGATTTTTATGAGATAAAAGAATTTGATTCGGTTATTTCATTAAAAGCAGAAACACACAATTTCCCAACAACTGTAGAGCCTTTCAACGGTGCTGCAACAGGAGCTGGTGGAGAAATTCGTGACCGTTTAGCTGGTGGTCAAGGTTCGTTACCAATGGCAGGAACAGCGGTTTATATGACATCATACTCTCGTTTGAAATCCTTCGACCCTACTCAGGATGACAGACCATGGGAAAACGGGATGGCTGAAAGAAAATGGTTGTATCAAACGCCAACAGATATTTTGATAAAAGCATCCAACGGAGCGTCTGATTTTGGAAATAAATTCGGTCAACCTTTGATTACAGGTTCTCTTTTAACTTTCGAACACCAAGAAAATAACCGCAAACTAGGTTACGATAAAGTAATTATGCAAGCGGGTGGAATTGGTTACGGAAAATTGGACCAAGCCATTAAACACAAACCTCAAGAAGGCGATAAAATCGTTATCCTTGGTGGTGAAAATTATAGAATTGGAATGGGTGGCGCTGCGGTTTCTTCTGCCGATACAGGTGCAATGAGTTCTGGTATTGAATTGAATGCCGTACAGCGTTCTAACCCTGAAATGCAAAAACGTACTGCCAATGCCATTCGTGGATTGGTAGAAAGCGACCTAAATCCTATTGTTTCTATTCACGATCACGGAGCAGGTGGACACCTAAACTGTCTTTCGGAATTGGTAGAAGAAACGGGTGGATTGATTGATTTAGATAAATTACCTGTGGGCGACCCTACCCTATCGGCCAAAGAAATAATTGGCAACGAATCTCAAGAAAGAATGGGATTGGTTATTGGTCAAAAAGACATTGACATTTTACAACGAATTGCAGATCGTGAGCGTTCGCCAATGTATCAAGTGGGTGATGTAACAGCCGATCACCGTTTTACTTTCGAATCAAAATCAACAGGAGCAAAACCGATGGATTATGCCTTGGAAGATTTCTTCGGTAGTTCGCCAAAAACGGTAATGACCGATAAAACTATTAACTATAACTACCCAGCTATAGAATATACAATAAGTGAAATATCAACTTATTTGGAACAAGTATTACAGCTTGAAGCTGTAGCTTGTAAAGACTGGTTGACAAACAAAGTAGACCGTTGTGTGGGCGGAAAAGTGGCCAAACAACAATGTACGGGGCCATTGCAATTGCCGTTGAATAACTGTGGTGTAGTAGCTTTGGATTATTTAGGAAAAGAAGGAATTGCTACTTCAATTGGTCACTCTCCTATCGCGTCCTTAATTGATCCTGTTGCAGGAACAAGAACTGCAATTGGAGAGTCTTTATCAAATATCGTTTGGGCTCCAATAAAAAACGGAATGGACGGAATTTCACTTTCGGCCAACTGGATGTGGGCTTGTAAAAACCCAGGTGAAGACGCTCGTTTGTACGCTGCCGTTGAAGCTTGTTCTGAATTTGCAATCGAATTGGGAATCAATATTCCTACTGGAAAAGATTCGCTTTCGATGAAACAAAAATATCCAAACGACGAAGTGATTGCGCCAGGAACGGTAATTATCTCAGCCGGCGGAAATTGTACCGATATTAGAAAAGTAGTAGAGCCTGTTTTGCAAAAAGACGGAGGTTCCATCTATTACATTAACTTATCGCAAGACGAATTTAAACTAGGTGGCTCTTCATTGGCGCAAACGTTGAACAGTATTGGAAATGATGCACCTACAATCAAAGACGCTGCTTTTTTTAAAAATGCATTTAATACCATTCAAGAATTAATTGGCGACAATCAAATTCTAGCGGGTCACGATATTGGTAGCGGTGGATTGATTACTACTTTATTAGAAATGTGTTTTGCTGATGTAAATTTGGGTGCAAAAATTGATTTCTCCGTTTTTGAAGAAAAAGACATTATCAAATATTTATTCTCTGAAAATATTGCTTTGGTTTTCCAAGCAATAGACGATGCTACTGTTGAAAGTGTCTTGAATAACAAAGGTGTTTCTTTCTATAAATTAGGAACTGCAACTACAAATGGTATTTTAGACTTTGGTCCTTGCGGATTAGACATTGAAAAATACAGAGACATTTGGTTTAAAACCTCTTATTTATTAGACCAAAAACAAGCGAAGAACGGAACAGCAAAAGCACGTTTCGAAAATTACAAAAATCAAGCATTAAACTATACTTTCCCTGCACATTTCACTGGAAAAAAACCTGCAATTGACAATTCAAAACCTAGACCAAAAGCAGCCATTATCCGTGAAAAAGGAAGTAATTCCGAGCGTGAAATGGCAAACGCGATGTACTTAGCTGGTTTTGATGTAAAAGACATTCACATGACTGATTTGATTTCGGGTCGTGAAAATCTGGAAGACATTCAGTTTATTGGAGCTGTGGGAGGATTCTCGAATTCCGATGTTTTGGGTTCTGCCAAAGGTTGGGCTGGAGCATTCTTATACAATGAAAAAGCAAAAAATGCTTTAGACAATTTCTTAAAAAGAGAAGATACTTTATCAGTTGGAATCTGTAATGGTTGCCAATTGTTGATGGAATTGGAAAAAATAAATCCTGAGCACGAAGTACATGGAAAATTGTTGCATAACGACAGTCACAAACACGAAAGCATTTTCACCTCGATATCGATTCAGGAGAATAAATCAGTGATGTTATCAACATTAGCTGGTGCCACTTTAGGAGTTTGGGTTTCGCACGGTGAAGGAAAATTCAGTTTGCCATTAGCCGAAGAAAACTACAACATCGTGGGTAAGTACGGTTACGATTCCTATCCTGCCAATCCAAATGGCTCCGATTACAACACGGCCATGTTGTGTGATACTACAGGCCGTCACTTGGTAATGATGCCACACATTGAGCGTTCTACTTTTCAATGGAACTGGGCGAATTATCCAAAAGACAGAAACGACGAAGTTTCTCCTTGGTTAGAAGCTTTTGTGAATGCTAGGTTGTGGATTGAGAAATTGTAATTTGAAAATATATTATTTTTTAAAAAACGTCCCGATAAATCGGGACGTTTTTTTGCTTTAGACTGAACAGTTTTACTTTTTCATTAATTGGTTCATAAGATTCCCCCTCTTAGTGCGAAGGAATACTTTGCTTTTTCCAATAGAGAATCAGAAATTAGCAAATAAATTATTTCTTTTTACCTAATTCTCTTCAAAATCTACAAATCCACCATCCTATGGAGAAGGAGAAATAAATTGTTATTGACTACTTTTATTACACTTCTTAATCTATTTCATTTTCTTCTAAATCTTTATCGTTATGAAAATCGTCGTCTAAATTTTTTATATCTTCTATATTCAAGTTGGATTTTTCTTTTTTAGGATTTTCATTTGGATTAGGTTCGTCTGGATTGTGACCATTTCTAACCGTAAATCCTTGCTCAGCAATTTCTGCATTAGTTTGTTGACGTGATTTATCTGATGGAAAATAATCTATTTCATCAGCGTGTTTTAAAAATTTACTATCTATGGATTTAGATTCGTCAGTTTTATCTTCTTTATCATCAAATTTTTCGTTTTTATCTGGCGCTTTCATAATTTATTTATTTTAATTAATTCTTTACAAATTTAAACCAGTTTGACATTAAAACATTATATAATTACTATTTCTAATTGTATAATTATCAGTATTTTATTTAAAAAAAAAGTGAAAATTCTAAAAATGTAAATTATGAAACATTAGGCTGAAAAATTATAATTCTTATTTACATAAGCATCTTAATTTTGGATTATTGTAAACTAATTAAAAAATATTCAAAAAGAAATTTTCCGTTATAACGCTTTTGTATATTTTAACAACACGGCAAGTATCGCAGGCATTCAGAATGCATTGTATTTTTAAAAAAAAACTATAAATTGCTTATTCCCGTTCACAATATAGTATAAAATATATCATAATAGCATTCAGCAAAAAAGTGATAGCATTGGTCATAATTATCGGAATATCTTTTTTTAGAATTCCATAAATAACCCACAAAGCAATACCAAAAGTCAAAACGCTAAAAGTCAAAAATGAAATATCTTTCACTTTTTTTGTCTTCCATACTTTTACAAATTATGGTTCAACGGAAAGAGTTACACAAATGCCGGCGGTAAATCCTATAACATTAATTAGATTCATCATTAGTAATTTTATTAAACAAGTTATTTTTATTGGCTTATAATAATCAACTAAACTATTTCAGCTGTTTCTATTTATTTGACTGAAAAAAAAAAATGAAAATTATCCCATAATTTTCTAAAAGGAAAACTGATAATAATTAATAAAAATACTAAATTCAATTACATTTAAAAAATCGATAGTTTAATTCATTTATAGATTATTATAATGAAAAGAGGAAGTTTAGAAACAGCAAAACCTGCAGATCCAACTGTGGGGATGAGAAAAATCATTTCAAAATCAATCAGAATTTAATAAAAGGATCACCTAATCGAGTTTCTTTTTTTATTACATTCGTTTAAAAATATCCGCCAAAAATGACAACAGAAATTTTACATGCCAAACTCAAAGAAAATTTCGGATTCGAAAAATTCAGACCCAATCAGGAAGAAATTATCAATTGTATACTTTCAGGAAAAGACACTTTGGCGATTATGCCCACAGGTGGAGGGAAATCAATTTGTTTTCAACTTCCAGCCTTAGTTTTACCCGGAATAACGATTATAATTTCGCCGCTTATCGCTTTGATGAAAGATCAAGTAGATAGCTTGAAAGCAAATGGAATCGCCGCTTGTTTTATAAATAGCAGTCAATCGAGCGAGGAACAGCAAATGCATATCCAGAATTTAGTAGACCAGAAAGTCAAATTGGTTTATGTCGCTCCAGAAAGTTTGTCCTACCTCGAAAATGCTTTCAGTCAAATCACGATTAGCCTAATTGCAATTGATGAAGCACATTGTATTTCGGCTTGGGGACATGATTTTCGACCCGCCTATACTAATTTGGGTTATTTGAAAAACCGCTTCCCTTCTACTCCAATCCTTGCATTGACTGCAACTGCCGACAAAGCTACCCGAACCGATATTAGCGAACAATTGAATTTGGTTGAACCAAAAATATTCGTTGCTTCCTTCGACAGAAAAAATTTGAGTCTCGAAGTGCGTCCTGCTTTAGATAGAGTCAAACAAATTATAGATTTTATAAAAGACAAGCCCAACGAATGCGGAATTGTTTATTGCTTGAGCCGAAAAACTACGGAAGAACTTTCGGAAAAATTACAAAAAACAGGGATTAATGCCAAAGCCTATCACGCTGGTTTGGATTCTAGACTGCGTTCAAAAACCCAAGACGAATTTATAAACGATGAATGTCAGGTGGTTTGCGCCACGATCGCTTTTGGGATGGGGATTGACAAATCCAATGTACGTTGGGTGATTCACTATAATTTACCTAAAAATATTGAAGGCTATTACCAAGAAATTGGTCGTGCAGGTCGGGACGGATTGCCTTCTGAAACCGTTTTGTTCGAAAGTTATGGTGATATGATTCAGTTGCAAAAATTTGCTTCCGAAGGACTGAATGCCGAAGTTCAATTGGCAAAACTAGAACGAATGAAGCAATATGCAGATGCTTTGAGCTGTCGCCGAAAAATATTGCTTTCTTATTTTGGTGAATTGGTAACCGAAAATTGCGGCAATTGCGACATTTGCAAAAATCCACCCGCCTTTTTTGATGGAACCATTATTGCTCAAAAAGCATTGTCGGCAATCATGCGCTTGCAAGAAACGGAAGCATTACCCGTAATTGTTGACTTTTTGAGAGGTTCAAAAAACGCATCTATTTACGACAAAGGCTATCAAAATTTAAAAACATACAGCGTTGGTGCTGATATTTCTTGGTACGATTGGAATCAATACCTCATCCAACTTATAAATTTAGGCTATTGCGAAATTGCTTTTCACCAACAAAACAAAATAAAGTTAACTCCTTTTGCTAAGAAAGTATTATTTGAAGGCGAAAAAGTACAATTAACTACGGTTCAGAAAGTAAGCAAAGACAAACCAACAATTAAAGAACGAGCTAGCCGAACAGCGACCGATTCACTTTTTGAAACCCTTAGGAAATTGCGTTCCGAAATCGCCAAAGAGGAAGAAGTTCCCGCTTACATCATTTTTAACGATGCTACTTTAAAACAATTAGAATCCGAACGACCAATGAGTGATGCTGAATTCCTAAACATAGATGGAGTTGGAAAAGCAAAATTAGAAAAATATGGAGATGTTTTTATTAAAGCAATAATCGAATTTCAAAAAAACAAAACAGTACGACCAAAAAAAGAAGGAAGCACGTATAAAGTAACTTTAGAAATGTACCAAAGCGGAATGTCTGTTGACGAAATCGCTGGCAAAAGAAATTTGGGTGCAAGTACTATAACTTCTCATCTAGCCAAACTATATACAGATGGACATCCAATCGATTTGAGTACCTATATTACCAAAGAAGAAATTTCAAAAATTGCTGAAGCTAAGATTAAACTAGAATATACAACTGCATTGAAGGCCTACTTTGACTTTTTTGAAGAACAAATGGCGTATGATAAAATCAGAATTGGATTGGCAATGATTGATAAATGAAAACTGAAACTTTATAAACAATCTATTGTAGTTTTAATTCAAATGGTATAGTAGAAATAAGATTATTAAACTTGAAAAGACACTTTCATTTATTTTAAACCTAAATCCATAAATTGCAATTATTGTTGAATGTTTTCCATGCAATCAAAATGCTGTTTAACATCATTAAATAATCAATCTAAGTACTTAATTAGTCTAGAGTCTATCATAGATAATACGACATCAAAAATGATAAATTGACTTTAAAAATTCATTGAAATAGTATCATAATTATACGTTCCAACTGCTTTATCCTTATAAAGACATAAAGGCCTTAAAATAAAACCTTGTCTAAATTTAACTGTCCCTGAATGCTTAAAAAAGTTACATTCCAGTCAAAATTTTTGGCAGAATTGATTCCATAATTGGTCTCTATAGTTAATGCATTTATAGTTTTGGTATGGAATTTAATTTACTCTATTAATAGACCCAATATATATCATAACTCTCCATTTATAAGAAATGAAATTTTCTAAAGTATATTTAGTATCAATAATTATTTAAGGAAAACATGCCTTCAAACCAATAAAGTCGGTTAAAAACTAGGTTGTCATATATAGCTTTGTAAGATATTACTTTATTTATAAATAAAACAGACGAACTGTATCACATTAACGATGAAGTGCGTTAATTTGCATAAAATGAAGGTAATTTAAAATAATTATTGCACCTAAAAATATTTTAATATTATATTCATCTTAATTCAAACCATTTTAATTGATTCCTATTTTTGTGAATTTAAGTAAAAACAATGTATTTAATTTAGATGTAATTTACTGTTTAATTTACATATAATCAGTTGCTATAATGATGTTTTACAGCAATAAACACTCAATAAATTTTAATATACTATATTTTAAAATGAGGATGAAAAAAGTTTTGAGAATAACGTTAAAAATTTTCAAAATATTTAAAATATCGTAAATAAGCTTTTCTGAACTATTATAAAGTTCTTAAATATTCCTATTAAAAAATAGTCTTGTAAGTTAAAACTCTATATATTAAACGAATAATAGTTAATAAAGTATTTTTGAATGAAAATTAAACTCAAAAAATTTAATTCTATTAATCTAAAAAATGTCATTCATCGACGATAATGGCTTTCTACAGATAAATACTAGTAATAGTGAAAACTTTTTCTTTTTTTTGTTTATCTTTAAAATGCTAATAGAAGTATTCTTCAATCTATTAAATTATATTAAATAAAAAATAATATAAAGACTAAAGCTAATAATAATTTTACATTTTAATATTATCTGATTAGGCTATTGTAAATAAAAAAAACTTAACCATTTTGCACTAATAAACTGTTAACTAACATTTAAATAAAATTTTTAAAAGTTTAAATCAAAATTTACCCAAATTTAAATTTAACATAATTATAATGAAAAGATCTAACAACAATAATTTAGAAATCGAAATAAATGGGTATAAAATGATGTATCCAGATAGTACATTGCATGCGCTTTTTGCAGAGCGAGCTGAAATGTATTCTAATTCAGTAGCAATTGAATTTGAGAATAAAATTGTTACTTATGGTGAACTAGATATAATGACAAATCAAATAGCCAATTACCTTTGGTCTCAAGGCTTACGACCTGGACAAATTGTTGCTATTTCTATGGAGCGATCTTCTAATTTAATAGCTTCTCTTTTTGCAATTATGCAGTGTGGTGCTGCTTATTTACCTTTAGACCCAAAATTTCCAACTGCACGTCTTGAATTTATGCTTAAAGATTCGGAGGCTAGTTTTTTGTTAACTACTAAAACACTATCAACTTCATTAGTTCATTGCCAAAGAACTATTTTAATAGAAGATATATTGACTTTACTGGACAAATATCCCATCATACCGTTAACTGTTTCAATTTCACAAGATGCTGTTGCCTATATAATTTATACTTCAGGATCTACTGGAAAACCAAAAGGAGTAACAGTCACTCATAAAAATTTAGTTAACTTCCTTTTCAGCATGGCACTTGAACCTGGGATTAACGAAGACGATAAGTTATTGTCCATAACCACAATTTCTTTTGATATTGCGGGTTTAGAATTATTTCTGCCGCTAATCAATGGTGCTACAGTAGTTTTTGCTGACTATGAGACTACTCGTGATGGTCAGCTTTTACTTAATTTTTTACAAAACAAAGAAATTACTATTCTACAAGCCACACCAACTACTTGGCAAATGTTAATTGATTCAGGCTGGGAAGACCCGCTTGCTTTAAAAGTCCTTTGTGGTGGCGAAGCTATGCCCTTAAATCTCGCACGTCAGCTAATTTCAAGATGTGATTCGCTTTGGAATATGTATGGCCCTACAGAAACTACAATATGGTCCGCCATAAAACAAATTCATGCAGATGATACTATAATTACTATTGGACGACCTATTGCAAACACCCAAATTTATTTATTAAATGAAGATGGACAAGCCGTTGCACCTGGCTCAATTGGAGAGATCGTTATAGGAGGAGATGGTGTAGCACAAGGTTATTGGAAACGCCCAGAACTTACAGCTGAAAAATTTATTTCAGATCCATTTTCGAAAGAACACAACGCCATCCTGTATCGCACGGGGGACCTTGGAAAATTACTTCCAAACGAGGAGTTTCAATGTTTAGGACGAATGGATCATCAAGTAAAAATCAGAGGACATCGAATTGAATTAGGTGAAATAGAAGCTACATTAAACAGTCTTCCTGGAGTAAAACAATCTGCAGTTATACTAAGTGAGCAATTTGGGAATGAAGCTAAACTTGTGGCTTATTTGAAATTTAGTGAGCAATTGCAGGATGAAAAGATGATTCATGATGCTCTTTCAAAAATTTTACCAGAAATTTTATTACCCACTAAATATATTTGGGTAGATGATTTTCCAATTACACCAAACGGAAAAATTGACAAAAAAAACTTACCTATTCCGAAATATCAAAGACCTAGTTCTGCTCCTCTTTTCAAAAAACCAATTACTCAGTTAGAAAAAGATATTGCAGAGATTTGGAGTGAACAATTACAAATACCAAGAATAGGTGTAGATGACGATTTTTTTGATATGGGTGGAACTTCACTTCTAGCACAAAAAGTAACTTCATTGATGAGACAACGTTTATTCTTGGATATTGCTGTGTCTAAAATCTATATTCATCCGACAATTAGTGAACTTTCAAAGATTTTACGTGAGAATATAATAAATGAGGATTTATTTGTTTTTAAAAAGACTAATGATATAACAACTTCTGCTGATATAGCTATTATTGGTATGGCTGTAAGATTACCAGGTGCAGATTCAATAGAGGAATTATGGGAAAATCTAAAGGGTGGAAAAGAAACTATTTCATTCTTTTCTAAAGAAGAATTAGATAGTAGTTTACCTGAAAGTCTTCGAAACGATCCACTTTATATCGGAGCTAGAGGATTATTACCTTCCGCTAAAACATTTGATGCTGGTTTCTTTGGATTAAACCCACAACTTGCCGCAGCTATGGACCCTCAAATTAGGATATTTTTAGAAATCGCTTGGGAAGCATTGGAGCAATCTGGACATTTACCTAAACATTATAAAGGAAGTATTGGAGTATATTCAGGTAGTGAAATTAATACCTATTACGAAAACAATATATTTAACAACAATGAGCTAAAGAGCCAAATAGGTGATTTACAAATTTATACAGTAAATGGTAAGGATTTTATTGCACCTCGTACATCCTATCATTTAAACCTAAAAGGACCATCGGTTAGTGTCCATTCTGCCTGCTCTACTTCATTATTAGCAGTTGCTGAAGCTGTGAAAGCAATACGGACTGGTATGTGCGATATTGCACTTGCTGGAGGATCTAGTGTAACAGCACCAATTTATAGTGGACATCTTTATGATGATGGATTTATAAAAAGCCCTGATGGTAGAACTCGCCCTTTTGACGCTTCTGGAAAAGGGACCGTATTTAGTGATGGAGCTGGTGTGGTGCTTCTAAAAAGATTAGAAGAAGCTCAAAAAGATGGTGACATTATATATGGACTTATCAAAGGTGTAGGTGTAAATAATGACGGAGGAGACAAAGGCAGTTTTATGGCTCCTAGTGCTAAAGGTCAAGCTGGAGCAATTATTAATGCGTTTAACGATGCTCAAATTGCACCTTCATCAATTAGTTACGTTGAAGCTCATGGAACTGCGACTCCAATTGGAGACCCAATAGAAATTGAAGGACTTAAAATTGCCTATGGTAAACAGGATAAAAATGGATTTTGTGCCCTTGGTTCTATCAAAAGTAATATGGGACATACCACTGCTGCAGCTGGTGTGGCTGGGTTAATAAAAACAATATTGTCAATGCGTCATAAGCAAATCCCACCTATGGTTGGATTCAATAAACCAAACCCAAATATAGATTTTGATAATAGCCCTTTCTACATCAATAACAAATTGATCGATTGGAAAGTGGATGGACCAAGAAGAGCTGGAGTGAGTTCATATGGAATCGGTAGTACTAATGTACACGTTATTGTCGAAGAATATGAAATGAATCCTTTACCATCTTGTAATGAACGACCATTACAATTACTAACTTGGTCTGCAAAAAATAAAAACAGTTTATTGGGTTATGAAAATGCTTTGGGTCACTTTCTTGATACCACAAAAAACATACCTTTAGCAGATGTAGCCTATTCATTGAATGTAACTCGAGATGACTTTAACCATCGAAGTTTTTTGATAGCTGATTCTACGAATAATGCAGCTGAAAAATTAATTTCTCTAAAACCAATAAGTACTAAATCCTCAATATTAAAGAGTATACCTAGCGAAATGGGGTTCCTATTTCCTGGACAAGGCGCTCAGTATTTACAAATGGGCAAAACACTTTATGATAACGAAAAAGTGTTTCGTGACGCTGTAGATAAATGTGCCGAGTTACTGATGGAAGATTTAAAATTGGATATTCGTCATATAATCTATCCAGAAATTAACTCTACTAAAGCAGAAGAACTTTTAAAAGATACTCGCTTAACTCAACCCGCTTTATTCGTTACAGAATATGCTTTGTCTCAGCTGTGGAATAGTTGGGGTATAAAACCCACTTTCCTTTGTGGACAAAGTATCGGAGAGTATACCGCAGCACATTTAGCTGGTATCTTCAATTTAAAAGATGCTTTACATATAGTTGCTGTAAGAGGACGTTTGATAAGCCAACTTCCAAATGGTTCAATGTTAGCAGTACGTGTTCCAGTGGATAAATTAAGCAAACTGCTTCCTGATACTCTTTCCGTTGCGGCTATAAATTCAAATCAGTTTTGTGTTGTGTCAGGTACTACGCAAGAGATAGCCGAATTTAATCAGAAACTAGATTCTCAACATATTCCAAATAAGATTCTTAGTACGAGTCATGCATTTCACTCTTCTATGATGGATCCTATTTTAGATTCATTCAAAAAAGAGTTAGAAAAAATAAAACTAAGTATTTCTCGATTACCTATTATTTCAACAGCTTCAGGGACTTGGTTAACTGACACAGAAGCCACAAGCCCTATGTATTGGGTTAACCATTTAAAAAACACAGTTCGATTTGCAGATGCAATGGATACTGCATTTGAATTAGATGATTTTATATTATTAGAAGTAGGACCAGGTCAAAGCCTTACTACTTTAGCTCGCCAACAAGCTAGTGGTAAAATCATTGCTGCTTTTCCAAGTTTAACCTTTCCAAAAGACGAACATGAAAATGAATATTCCACTTTATTAAATGCTCTAGGCGAATTATGGTCAAGAGGATTAAACCCTGATTGGAAATCTTTCTATTCCCAACATGAAAGACAAAAAATAAATTTGCCTAGTTATGTATTTGATCGCAAACCATGTTGGATAGAACCATTAAGTTTTATTGAAACTAAGGTAATTCAAACACTTATTATTAATGAATCGCCTTTAGTTTCAATAACAACTGAAAATAGTAGCATCCAAACTAACGATTCTAGAATAGATTCAATACTTATTAAGATTTCAGAAATCATAAAAAATGCCTCAGGAATAATTTACGAATCGGATTCTGCAACTAATACCTTTTTAGAATTAGGATTAGATTCATTATCGCTAACACAGCTGTCAGGTAGATTAAAAAAAGAGTTTAATTTGCCAATTACTTTTAGACAATTGAATGAAGAAATTCCCTCACCGTCGCTTTTAGCAGATTATTTAGATATTAATTTGCCAAAAGAACAACCAGTTAAAATTACACAAGAAAAAAATGAATTGGTTTCAAACCAAACTGCTGTACCACTTAATTTATATAATGACAAACAATTATTGTCAAATCAAAATCAAATTACATTAGAGCAGATAGTTCAACAAATTCAACTTTTGAACAAGAAGTTAGATTCTTTACAAAATAATCAAAACAGTGCACTATCTGGAACTACTTCTTTTACTAATTTAAAAGATGAAAATTTAATTAGTCCAAATGGAGTTACGAACCAAGAAATAAATAAAACTATTTCAAAAATAAAAGTTACGCAAAGCACTGAAAATGATACAGCTAAAAAAAAGTATACCATAATGGCAAATGAACCTCCAGTTCTAGGAGGAAAATTGGGTCGCGATGAAAACGGAAACCCTGCGTGGTTTATAGAAGATCCTAATCAAAAAGGAAAATTTGTAAATATTGAATTTTTGGAATAAAACCAATTCATAACTATTACTCCATATTAAAAATTACCCCCAAAAACTAACTTTTAAATTTAACAGAATTATATCTAACTAATGGAAAGCCAATCTCAAACACAAATTGAAATTCAATTTAATCCATTTTTACCTGAAATTGAACGTGTTATATACACAACAAATTCACAGTTGGAAATATGGACAGATTGTGTTTTTGGAGGTAGCGATGCAAACAAAGCTTATAACCTTTCTGTTTCCATTAAATTTACAGGTAATTTAGTCATAGATGCACTTGAAAATGCTGTAAAGACTCTGGTAGATCGTCATGAATGTTTACGAGCTAATTTTAGTTCAAATGGACGTTTTATGAATATTTTTAGAGATTTTATTATCGATATTTCTCATAATGATATTTCTCAACTACCTACGATAGATAAAGAAAAGAGCAAAGATACCATTATAAAAGATGAGTTAAATTCACTTTTTGACCTTGTCAATGGTCCTTTATTTAAAGTTAAATTAATTAAAACCGATGAATTTGAACATATATTAGTAATTACTCACCATCACATTATTGGTGATGGTTTAAGTTTTGATATCATTTTGGAAGAACTTAGTACACTTTATTCCGCTCAAGTAGAAAACAAAGTTCCGAATCTTCCCAATCCAGAACGATTCAGTGAGTTTGCTGAAAGAATAAATTCGTTAATGGAAAGTGATGAATATCAACATTTAGAAGATTTTTGGCTTAAAATTTATGAAGAATCTGTTCCCTTAGTTAATTTACCAATTGATAACATAAGACCTTCATTACGGACATATAATAGTCAACGTCTTGATTTTCCTGTAGACGATAATCTTATAAATTCACTAAAACTAGTAGGAATAAGCTCTGGTTGTAGTTTAGTTACAACTTTACTTGCTGCATTTGAGTTGTTTTTAAGCAAACAAACAGGTCAAAATGATTTAGTAGTAGGATTTCCGTCATCAGGAAATATATTATATGATATGAGACAAATGGTTGGAGATTGTGTTAATCTACTTCCTTTGCGTAGTAATATAAGTTCAAACATAAGCTTTATAGATTATTTAAAACAAAGAAACTCTCAATTATTTGATGCATATGACCATCAGCAAGTTAGCTTTGGTCATCTACTGCATAAGTTTGCGATTGCTCGTGACCCTTCAAGAGTTCCTTTGGTTCCGGTAATATTAACAGTTGATTTAAATCGGGATATAGAAAGCGAGTTTTCATTTTCAGGTCTTTCTCATGAATTTAAAATTAATCCTAGAGAATACGCAACCTTTGAAATTCAACTTCATGCTTTTAGAACCAAAAATGGTCCATCATTTCAATGGTCCTATAATACTACCCTATTCAAACCTGATACAATTAAGAAAATGATGTTGTCTTTTGAGCAAATATTGCAAAAGATTGTTGAAGACCCATCAAAAACAATAGAACAAATTTCATATCAGGATTATACAAGTGCATACAATGAATTAAATGCAACCTCAACTAACTATTCAAATGTAGCTCTTCATGATTTAATCGCATTACAAGCTCAGAAAACCCCAAAGAATATAGCTTTGGGTTTTAATGACAAAGTTATTTCTTATGAAGATCTTCAAGAGCAGACTAACCAAATGGCTCATTATTTGAAAGCTCAAGGTGTATTACCGGGTGATTTTATCGCTGTTTCTATACCACGATGCCCAGAACTAGTGATTTCATTATTAGCAATTATGCAGTGTGGTGCTGCATATCTTCCTTTAGATCATGAATATCCTTTAGCGCGATTAGAATTTATGTTGGAAGACTCAGAAGCTAAATTTTTGCTAACTAGTAATACTCTGTTAAATGCCTTGCCGAAATGGTCTAATAGCATTTTAATAGAAGATGCTATCACTGCATTAAATCAATATCCTGCAACAAAGCTTCAAAACAGAGTCGATCCTGAAAGTATCGTATATCTATTGTACACATCCGGTTCTACTGGTAAACCAAAAGGAGTTCCTATTACTCACAAAAACTTGGTTAATCTCCTTAGTACAGTTGCTATTGAACCAGGTATAAAAGAAACAGACAGACTCCTGTCTATTACAACTATTTCTTTCGATATAGCTGGTTTAGAATTATATTTACCACTTATTAAAGGTGCCACATTAATTCTAGCTGACCACGATACAGCAAGAGATGGTAGGCTATTACTTGAGATGCTAGAAAAAGAAAAAAT